>CAVOIO010000034.1:0-107770 GCA_963695915.1 uncultured beta proteobacterium | reverse complement strand
TTGGGCGCCCCGGCCACTCCAGCGGCGTGGCACATGGCACACGCCGCATCGTAGGTTTTCTTGCCGTCCGTCGCACCTCCCGCCGATTTGGCCGCAACCGTCGCAGATTGCGCCGGGCCGCCGGCCGTCGTCGCCGTGGATTTGGTTGCGGCGGTCGGCACGGGGGCGCCGGCTTCCACGATGACGACCTCGCCGACCGGCTTGAGCCGCCGCGCAACCGCTTCTTCGCTCATCGCCGAACTTTTTGGATCAATCTTCAGCCCGCCAGTGACGAACAGTACAATCATGACGATCCCGAGCACCGTTACCAGGAAGCAAAGCACCACGACGACAATCAGTTGTTTCGGCGTCTTGATCGGCGATGAGTGCTCTTTCAAGTAGACTTCGGCCATGAAAAAATCCTTGGTTTGACGCTTTGGAAGCGGCGAATTATAGGTTATTCGCGCGTCCCGAGTCAGGACCCCGATGGACGCAAAACCCTGTTTGCCCGTAAACTAGCGCCTCATTGCGCCCGTAGCTCAGCTGGATAGAGTGTCGGTCTCCGAAGCCGAAGGTCGTGGGTTCGACTCCCGCCGGGCGCGCCAGATTCTTCAGTTGTTCCTCCTCATTTTCCCGCTGTCCAATTGAACGAATCGGTCGGCCTCGGCACCCTGTTCGTAAGCAGCTTTCTCGCGGCAACGCTGCTTCCGGGCGGTTCCGAACTGGTTTTCGCCGGCGTTCTCACGGCCGGTGCTGCAACCGTGTGGCCGGCGTTGGCGGTGGCCACACTGGGCAATACGCTCGGCGGCATGAGCTCCTACGTCCTTGGGCGGCTTGTGCCCGACAAAAAGATCGGCGCGCGTGCGCTCGACTGGGTGCGGCGCCGGGGTACGCCGGTGCTGTTGCTTTCGTGGGTACCCCTGATCGGCGATGCGTTATGCGTGGCGGCCGGCTGGCTGCGGCTCAATCCGTGGTGGGCGGCGCTGTTCATCGCGCTCGGGAAGTTCGGGCGTTATTGCGTGATCGCGGGGCTGATTGCTTGATGCGCATGTCGCTGTTGCTGCACCGCGAATTCGACAAGATACCTACCGGCTGCAGGCCGCCCGACGTCCACGAGTTTGGGCTGGACTAGGCTGGTCCGAGTCGGCGATCTTGAAGATTGTATCCGCCTGCTTAGCGCGCTCAATTCGGGTCTCGGCAGATTCTACGGCTTGATTAGCTGCTGACTCCCGTCCTTGTTCGCCAGTTTCAAGGAACTGTCCGTGCCGTCAGCTTCCAGCAGGACTTGGGTCGCGTCGGAAGCGCCAACGAACGAAAGACCTCCGCCTTGCTCCGACGCAACGATTTTCACCTCGGGCCTCCCGTTTGGATCGATCAACCGAAGTACCACTGTTTCAGGGTACTTCCTGCCGGTCGGCTTGAAGGTTTCTGCTGGCTGCACCTTGATGCTGGCTCGAACTCTTCCCTGATCGTCGACGATCTCAAGCGCACGACCCCGGACTACCGACGCCGCGCTATTCGCCGGCGTCGGCCCGATCTGCGACAGCAGCAGGAATAGCAGGAGTCCCACATTAACGACGGTGAGGGCGATCAACAATCGCTGAATCTTCATGGATTTTTCTCCTAAACGGACCACTTGCCGGTGCGGCGTTGCCGTTGCAGCGCGCGCCCGCCTCGAGCCGTAGGTCAGGGAGTTCTTGAAACCGATGCCTCGCGCACCACGCTTCTTCGCAGGAGCTGGCGCCAACGCTCTTTCAGCTTCTGCAGCAGTGAACTCGAGACTTCCGGAATCGGGGGCGGGTTCCCTTGCATAATCAAGTTTGCTACCGCTACGCATTCATCGCATATGTAGACCTTAGGACCAACTGCCAATCTTGGCCCGCCAACCAGCTTTGAAACTTGGTTTTCTGTCTTCCGGCAGAAAGAGCATCTCAGTTTGCGAATGGGCATGGCTTGTACCTCCTGTTTCAGTTGTTTTTTCCCCAACGTGCCGTTGACCCGCACGCCGCTTGCGGCGCGTCGGCGTTGAACGGATGGTTGGGCTGCAACGCTCCCCTATAGTGTGCATCCGCGTACGGCCCATGCTCGAGCGATGAGCGGAATCGAGCCGTCGCTGGCAATTGGCAGTGCCGCACGAATCCGATCCCGCAGAGCGCCACGGCGTTCCTCGTTCAGCGACATTGCGTAACCGGGCGCGGGGGCTTGACCACCCAGGAACGGGGTCCAGTAGTCATCGAAGTCCCGAAACGTGGTAGGGACATCGATCGCCTGCGTCTGGACATCGCGCAACCCCGATTCAGAGAGCAGCGCAACCAAAGCAGTCGGTTGGCAAATCGGAAAACGGCGTCCTTCATCGAGTTCGAAGGCATCTCCATCCAATGCCACCGCCGCGTCCCAGAAGTAGCGCATCAATTCCATCTTTCCGGCATAGTCCCAGACGTATGCTGCAACCACCCCTCCCGGTCGCACGGCCCGCGCCATTTCCTGAACGGCGAGCAATGGCTTAGGCACGAAGTTGAGGACGAGACCGGCAACTGCAGTGTCAAAGCGCGCCGAATCCACGGTCAGCGACTGAGCGTCGGCAACTTCGAATGTCGCTCTCGGGTCGCTGATATGTGCCTTTGCATGATCAACGAAGCCGGCCGAGGGATCCATCCCGATTACGCTTCGCGGCCGCGCTTGCTGCAAGATAACTTCGGTAAGGGCGCCGGTTCCACATCCGACGTCCAACCAATCGAGTTGCGCCGGCATCTCAAGCCACCGCAGAAAATCCTTGGCGACGAGCCGGCTCCAACGACCCACATAGGGCTCGTAGAAATTGCCGGCAGCCCATGTGTCCTTGCGCTCAGCTGACATAACAGTTTCTCGATCGTGGGGCCTAACAAGACGCCCATCAGCGGGCGGGCAACAGCGGCGCGAAGCGGCGCTGTTGCCCGGTCCGCTGTATGGGCTGGTTCGGTGTCACTGTTCCATCGAGCTGAAGTCGTCTAGTAGTCTTCCGACAGTCTGAGCTGCTCGCCGCCTGTGTGTGGGCAGGCTAGCACCCACCCGGGGCTTCTGGGTACATTGAAGGTCCGACCCAATCAATTGCCGGGAGTATCCCGAATGACTGGTCTTCCGCAGGGTTGTCGACGCAGAAACGGCCTGGACTTCTACCCTCCCAGAGTGCTGGGTGTCGGGGAATTACTCAACTTGTACAGGGCTACAAGGTCTGGGCCCCTTCGTACACGAAGGCGTTGAAATTTATGTTTATCCTTGGTGCGTTGGTTTTTGGGGTGTTGCCGGCATGCAAAAGCCCCCCGTCAAACACTACCAGCCGTCCTTTTTTCGGCGCCACTCGTGTCTTGACCGTCAGCGGAGCGCTTTGCCCAAACCTTTGGTCAAATATAATGGTATCCCCTGAACTGTCGTTGACATAGTAAATAGCCGAGATTATTGGTTCCTTGATCTCCGTAAAGTCCACATGCGGCATTCCGTGAGCGTTCGGATTGTCAGTCTGGGCATACACGCACAGATTCATCTTGATCCGGATCATCTGTTTGATCGTGTACGGGATGGCTGTAATCACCGGCAGGATAGCCCCAAACATCTTCGACACCGGCTGGTTCTCTTCGTAGATCGCATGCGTAAACTGCTGCACATCAAACGAATCGGGGGTAACCGGAAAAATCGCCGGAGTACCTTCGGCATAAGTTGCCCGTTTTTGTCGAAACCAATTGATCTTGTCGCCAAGCGCAATGCTCTCAAGCACGTCGTGGATGCTTGTTGGCACAGCCTTATCAATGATCATTACATCTTTCATCAATAGTATGCCCTTGCCTTTGGCGCAAACGGCCTGTGACGGATAGAAATTCCCACCATATCACGTGCCGCGAGAGGGCTCAACGCGAGGTATGGAGTTGGGCTTTGGTGGCTGGGGTGAAGGCGCTCATCAATTTTCTGACAGCCTGAGCTGCTCGCCGCCTGTGTGTTGGCAGGCGATCAGCGACCCAGGGCTTCTAGGTACATTGCGATGGTGCGGCCTGATCAATTACCTGGAGTACCGAGATCCCCATTGACGCCGAACGCCTGCGCTCAGGGGCGCGAATGGCCACGCGCTTCGCGGCGCCTCGAGCGTCCAGACGGAGGCGTTGTTGCATATCTCAGCTCTGCTAATCGTTTGATTTGGCAGAAATCAGATCTCGCAATTTACTGAACAGCAGACCTAGGCCAAGACCAACGACACCATACATCAGCGTTCCGGCAATACAGAAGAACCATACATAAGCAGTAACCGAGTCATAGAGGATGTAGCCTCCTCCCGGCACAACACCAAGTAACAGAACGAGCGGGGCGTCAAGGAAAGCAACTGTGAACGCCTGCCCCTCGCCGCTGCCCCCTGTTGAAATAAGTGCTGACACAACAATGAGGACGTGAAAAAGCGCGAAGATGGCTGCGAGTGTCCATGGCGCCCTTCGTCTCATATCTCTCATCACTTCCAGCGTTCCCAGTAACCGGCGCGCGCCCACGAACCCATGCAAAGCACGGCGCTCGCGCGTGCATCCGCGTTGACTGGTCGGTTACAAGTCATTTCGAGCAAGACAAACTGGCGAGTGCCGGTTGCGTAGGTAACGGGGGACGCATCCCGCCGCATTGCGTTGAGATAAACCAGAACTGCGACACCCTGTTTTGTATCTCGAGTTCTTGCGCGGTATCTATTGAAGCCCACTCGACCAACTGACCCTCGGGCGTGGCCGTAACGGCGTAGTGCAAGTTCATTGATCTGAGTACTGCCTTCAGGAATTCTGTCTGCTTCGGTTCCTTGAACTCGAGGCCCACGACCCGATGTGCGCCGCCCTTTGACTGTTCGGCGCTCACGCCAGCAATGGAGATTGTGAGCATGAGCGAAACGAACGCAGCCAGGGAAGTGTTGAGTCGTGCGGGCGATGTCATGACTTCCAATGTCGTAAATCGGCGGCGGGCCGACCACTGGGCCCTTGAATGGCGCGGTTTCCTGCGGTCCGTCCGCTCTGGATTGAGGGGTTAGGCGTCATTCGTCCTCAGGTTATGTTCAATATGTATTGGGTTGAACAAATACGACACCTTCAATGGTAATCCTGAGCTTTCCGTTCAACGAGTCGTCGCGCGATGAACGATCGGCGGACTTGAGTCTGCTCAATTCGTCGGCAGAAACGGTCATTGTGCTTTGTCGCGCGGCGAACCCAAGACTCTTGCGCATCAGACTGTCGAGATCGGCTACGCTCGCGTTCGCCGGATAGGGCAATTCTTCGATTTCGACCTTCTCCTCGACTGTTCGGATCTGCCACAGCTTTGAGTCAGTCAGCCACAACTGATAGGTGCTAGGCCTCTTGGACCCTTTCGCGGTATTCATGGGCGACATCGCCAGAATCCCGCCACCCGGAGGGATCTTCATTCGATCTGCAGAGTGCTTGAAAAAACTGAAATCCCTCTCTTCGGGCTCGCCACCGGGCACGAGATCCACGATTTGTGCGTCAACGGGCTTTTTGAACTCCGGCTCCCTGGTTGTTGTGGCGACGGACTCCATGATTCTTGGCATGAAATACGCCATACCAATAGTCCAGATAGTCCATATGGCTGCCAATGCGAATGCAAAGCCGCAGCCGAAAATCAAACCATCAAGAAACTTCTTCAGCATTCCTTTTCCTTATGGATTGTCTGCGCAAAACGGATCGATACCGTTTGCCTTTACGTTTTTCGCAATCATAGCTGCTGACCTCTTTGTCGACGCCCAACGTACCGGTTCATCTGCGCGGCGTGGCTTCGCCGCGGTGCGTCGGCGCTGCAACCGGTGGTTATGTCTCTGCCTTCTTAAGTACGTTCTCGATCCGCCGGTCCGGTATGAGCCACAGCAGCGCAACGCATACATACAGGCCAAGGGAGACCCATTGCCACCGAAAGGCCAAGAGAATGGCCACGATGTAAAGAACGGGCGACAGCTTGCCCTTCCAATCGCCACCGACAGCCCTTTTAAGAATTGAATCTGGACCCTGCGACGCAATGATCACTTGTTGCAGTATCCAGTATGCGATCGCAGCCATCAGTAGAACAACACCATATAGCGCCGATGGTACAGCCGCGAAATGATTCTCACCCATCCAGCCCGTCGCGAAAGGTGTGAGGGACAGCCAGAATAAGAGATGCAGATTGGCCCAAAGCATCGGCCCAGTGACTCTTCCGCACGCATGCAGCATATGGTGGTGGTTATTCCAATAGATACCGAGGTACACAAAGCTAAGAACGTAGCTCAGGAACACGGAGATCAATGGCGCCAGGGTCTCGATCTCCTCGCCGTGGGGTACCTTCATCTCCAACACCATGATGGTGATGATGACGGCGATCACGCCATCACTGAACGCTTCCAGCCGACTCTTGCCCATTCAGAATTTCCCAGTGCTCAAAGGAACTTCCACTTTACAAAGATTGCCACCGCGGAGGGCAACAGGAAGATAAGCAGAAAAATTGGCAGCTCTTCCTGAAACGAATACCCTGCTTGCGACACACCGATCCACATGTTCGCCGCAGCAGCGACAAACCACGTAACGACAAACGCGACAGTCGCTGTGGTCATGGACGATGTGCTCGAACTGGCAAGGAGCTTTGCAACTCCAAGACACGTTGCCGACAGCACAAAGCCCACAACAATGATGATCACGGTGCGCATTGCGACCTCCCGTCGTTAGCCCACAATCGGTACAGCCTCACCCATCCGCACCAGCTAGGGTCAGGGGTACCGCCTGCCACAACCTTCCGCTCAGTGGTCACGCGAGCCGGACAGCGACAACCCAGCCACCTGCTGCCCCGAGCACGCCATACAACGCCGTGTTAGCCGGGCCGCCAAAGTACTTAGTTCGAAGACTTGTTGATCGGTGACACCGTCACGATCTTTCCGTTCTCGTCGGTCGAAAAGCTGTAGCTGTCGTAAACACCGCCGATCTTCAAAGGTGGCGACTCGACTCTGAAACTCATGGACTTCGCCCACGACGAATACGTCTCGAGTCCCCTCAGAAGATCGCGTTTGGATTGGAAGGAGCCTTGTGGTGTCACGTGTCTGTCCGATGGCCCGTTCATGTTGCAGTAGACACGGACGTAGTATCCGCCAGGCGCCCTCAGGTCGCCGCTCCCATAGTGCACATCGAACACGTGCCGCCGGCATTCCGCATTGACTGGCTGTTTCTCAGGCACGGTTGAGCCCGGTATGTTCTTGCCCCCTACTTTGATCATATAGTCGACCAGGCCCGCTTCAAACACCTGCCGAATCGACATACCCAGTCGGATCGAGTCGTGCGACGCCACGAACGACCGGTAGTCGCTGCTGTTGCGCCCTCCGCAAGAACTGGTCGACAACATAAGAAGGGCGACGAGGCAAACCGAAAAGAACGGATTCATGCGGACAAGCCAAGTCTACGTTTTTGTTTCACTCGTCGCGTGTACGCTTGCGAGCGGCATCGCCTGACGTTCCGGTCTTGCCGGACGGTGCGAGGAGCGGAGCGGCGTGCGAAACGTGTCGTCCAGGAACCGGCGATTAGACGACTCAGCCTTCACGCAATACCTGCTGGCACATCTCGATACATTCGTCACAGATGAACACATCACCAGGCCCAGCGATCAAACGCCGCGTATCGCTACCTACTTCGAGACAGAATGAGCAGCTTGGCGCGGGACCGTCAGGGTTTGCAGCGCGTCGCTCGACGGTAGCCATGAAGAGTTCCAGGCGTCGGCGTGTTGTATCAAATTTGTCCGCAGGCATGTGCGCTACGCGTTTCTTGAGTCATCAAACGTCCGCGGTGAGACGCGCGTGCGAGCGGCGCTCGCGGAGCGTCATTCTCGACCGCACGGTTAGAGCGCACTGTTACTCCACGTCTTCCAGCTTGACCCCACGTCCAGAGTGCAGGCTCGCACGCGCGGACTCGACGCGCCGGAGAAAGCGGGGGTCGTGTTCGAGACGATAGTCAAACCAGTCGTCCTCGGATTCGAAGCCGATCAACACCCCGGCGGGTTTACCGTGGCGAGTGATCACGATTTCCGCCGTCTCCGCCTCGCGGAGGAACCGCGACAGGTCGTCCTTGATCTCGGACAGGGGTACTTTTCTCAGTCCGGGTTTCCGAATTGCGCCAGCCATGATTCAGCCTCCGATTTGGCCACGATCGCCAGCACTTCGACGGTCGAGCCCGATACATCGTAGAACACACGCACCTCGTCGACCCGCAGCCGGTATTGCGGCCTGGACAGGCCGCGCAAGCGCTTGATGCGGCTACGGCTGGTCCTCGTCGGTTTGTGCCTCAGATGCGTCTCGAGTCCTTCCCGGACCGCTGCGCGTAGCGCAGCCTTGAGTTTGCGTAGATCTTCAACGGCTTCCGGGGCGAGAATGATCGCAAATCGCATTCTGGCCAGATTATAGCCAGAAATGCCAGACCCTGCAAATGGGACGCTCCAACGACCCACCTGTGCGGCCGGACGCCGTAGGCGGGCGGTCGGCACCAGCGCCGGGTTATGGGCATTAGCATTGCTGCGTAACCGACGCCGCATACGCCAACAACCAACTAAGGCGAGCGCGATGACAACAAAGCTAGCAAACAGTGCGAGCGATGCGTCCTAAACGGTAGGAGCTAGTTCATTCAGGTACATTGGCTCTCCCGGTTGGACGTTACCCGCGACAACCATATATATCCCAACAATCGAGTAAGCCGCATTGATTGCTTCGACGATAGCCACAAGCAGCAACACGAGATAGGCAGCCTTCAGGAGCACCTTCATTTATGCCTCATAACCTCCATTTTCCAACGTGTTGCTAGCCGTCATTGTCAGGATTCCTCCGGCTCTCAGCTCTGCGGGTCAAGTCTCTTTTGTCGCTGTTGGTGCGTCTGTCCACGGCAGCGCCCAAAAGATATAACAGGAATGTGTTTATCGCGCATCCAATAATCAACACACCTGTTTCGCTTACGAGAGATCCACCCTGGTATACCAACCACCATGGAACTGCTGGTAAATAAAGTAGAAGTGGCGACATATGCGTCCCTGCGCCACTTGTCACAAATAACGCGAGAGGAACCACAACGACGGCGAAAATGAAGGGTAGCAATACTGCATTGCGTATACGCATTTTCCTCTGCGCCCCCTAAATTTCACCGAATTTTCTTAAGACGGCTAACGTCCGCGTTGTGGCGCGCTGTAGGAAACGCGCAGAGCCGCGGCGCAGGCGTCGCTCACCAACGCGTTTCAGGCGGTACTGGGCAAGAAAAGTCCGGTCTCGCAAGAGGCCGGGCCTTTTTTGTTCTCAGGGTTTCCAATCCACCGAGTGCTCTTCGAGGTAGGCGTCGACGGCGGCGCCCACGGTGGGATGGAAGCTCGCGGCACCGAAGCGCTCGAGCAGTTCGAAGCGCTTCAGCTTGTCCTTGACCGGATCCTTCATTTCCGCGAACCGCAGCTCGATGCCCGATTCGCGCAGGGCCTGCTCGAGCTCGGCGAGCATGTCCGCCGAAGTCACGTCGATGCTGGTGACTGGCTCGGCGGCCACGATGATCCGCCGCACCGGCGTCGGCGATTGCGCCACGGCCTCGAGCACGCGCTGGTGAAACAGCTCGGCATTGGCGAAGAACAGCGGCGCGTCCCAGCGGAACAGCACCAGGCCGGGAATGAGCCGCGCCTCGGGATAGCGCTTGATGTCGTGGTAGCCCCGGATGCCGTCGACTCGGCCCAGCACGGCGTAATGTGGCCGCCAGCCGTCCCACAGAAATTCGATGACCGCGATGACGATCGCCAAGCCGATGCCGGGAATCACTCCGAATACGGCGACGCCGACGAAGCAGACGACGGACAGCCAGAACTCCCAGCGCTGGATGCGGAAGATGCGGCGCAGGTCGTCGAATTCGAACAGGCCGATGGCCGCGGCGATCACGACCGCTGCCAGCGCGCTGCTGGGCAGGTTCTCCAGCAGATTGGGTGCCAGTAACAGCAGCAGGGCGACGGCCACGGCGCCGACCACGCCGGTGAGCTGGGTCTTCGCGCCCGCGGCTTCGGCGACCGGCGTGCGCGAGGAGCTGCTGCTGATCGGAAACCCCTGGAACAGTCCAGCGGCCAGGTTGGCGGCGCCCAGACCGATCATCTCCTGGTTCGGATCGACCTGGGAGCGGGTCTTGGCCGCATACGTGCGCGACAGGACGCTGGTGTCGGCGAACGCCACCATGGCGACGGCGCAGCCGCCGATCACCACCTGGCCGAGGTCGGCGAGATTGATCCACGGCAGCGCGAACGACGGCAGGCCTTGCGGCAGCGGACCGAGCACCTTCACCCCGGCGCTCTGCGTCGAGGCCGAGCGCACCGACCGCGACCGTCGCGCCCACGACCGCGATCAGGATGCCCGGGATTCGCTCGAAGCGCTTGAGCAGCAGGATCGCCGCCAGCGTGCCGGCGCCGACCGCGAACGCGGTCCAGTTGGCCTGGCCGCCCAGCACCGATTGGGCGATCTGCAGCGAGGTCGCGCAGCGGCCCGACGCCGTCGATCGAAAAGCCGAACAGCTTGGGCAGCTGGCTGATCAGCACCGTGAGCGCGATGCCGTTCATGTAGCCGTAGCGGATCGGCTTGGACAGCAGCTCGGTGACGAATCCCAGGCGCATCACCCCGATCAGGATGCACACCAGCCCCGACACCACCGCCATCATGCTCGCCAGGGCCACGGCGCGCATCGGGTCGCCGCCCGAGAGCGGCAGCACGACCGCGAGAATCACCGCGGCGAGCGAGGAATCCGGCCCCAGCACCAGAATGCGGCTCGGGACCGAACAGCGCGTAGGCGAGCAGCGGGACGATCGTGGCGTACAGGCCGTAGATTCCCGGGACGCCCGAAGCCACTGCGTAGGCGATTCCGACCGGCACCAGCATCGTGGTCAGCACCAGGCCGGCCATCAGATCGTGCGGCAGCCAGGCGGCTTCGTACCGGCTCAGGACCTGCAGTCCGGGCAGCCAACGCTTCCAGCCGTTCATGCCTTGTCCTTTGAACGGAGCGAATTCACAGGCAGCGATCCGGGGCGGTGCCTTGCGCCTTCAGCCGCCCCAGCGCAGGAGCGCGAGGACCAGCAGCGACGGAGAAGACGTCCCAGCAATCATGAGCACGATCCGCTTGATGCCGACGGTCGGGAATTCCTTCAACTGCGTGTTCATGACGAACGCGTGCGTCCGCCCTTGTGGCGCCCCGGGGGTTGCGCGCGAGGGAGCGCCGCTTACCATAAACATCGTTCGCATACCTCTGTCGATTATCGAAGTCGTGCTCGTTGTGCTCAACCCATGTAGGCGCTGCGCGCAGCCCAACGACACAGCTCAGCGGCACGGCTTTACCGTGTCCGCTGCAGCGTCTGGTTGGGCATTTCCCCGGTTAGCTGTTCTCACTACCGATGAACCGATGGATGTCGGTTAGCGGGGCGCTACCTGCTCGCGCGCTTTGCGCGCGGCCTCCTGGGCGTCCAGCGCCAGCTTGTAGGCCACATAGTACTTGTAGATGTTGCGCACGTAGGTCGTGGTCTCCAGGCCGATGCGCTGCGCCACGACGACCTCGACGTTGTCGAACCACTTGTCCGGGTCGAGACCGCGCTTTGCGGCCTCGCGGCGCAGGCGCGAGATGGCCCCCGGGCCGGCGTTGTAGCTGGCGAACGCGAACAGGGTGCGGTCCTGCTCGCTGAAGTTCGCGTCGGGAAAGTAGCGCGTCATCAGTCGGTTCATGTACTTCGCCCCGCCGTGGATATTGGGCTCGAGCTGGTGGATATCGCCCACGCTCAGCTCGTTGCCCGTGTCCGGCATGATCTGCATCACGCCGATCGCGCCGGCGTGGCTGCGTGCGTCCTGGCGCAGTTTCGATTCCTGGAACCCCTGCGCCGCGAGCATCAACGGGTCGAACCCGTATTGCGCGCCGTACTTCTCGAAGAGCCGGATAGTCGACTGAAAACGCTTCCACTCCGCGCTCGCGGTATTGTTGCCGACACGCTTGACGCGCTTTTCGTGCTGCGCGAGCCGCGATTCGATCACGCCCTGCTTCTTTACGACGCGGCTGTAGAAGTCCGTCACCACGCCGGACAGCTTGGGGCTCTCCTTGCGCACCGCCCAGCCCGTATGGCCTTCGGCGCGCAGGACGAGATCCTCGCGCACCTTGACCTTGGGCAGGATCTGCGCCCACAAGAGCGCCTTCCAGTCGTCCACCACGGCGAGCCCGAGCAGGCCGGCAGCGATCATCTCGAGCACATCCTCGTCCTCGAGGGCATCCGGCAGCTCGACAACCTTCACCGGCGCCTTGCGCTCCGTCTTCAGGCGCAGGTTCAGCGCCGCCAGGTTCTCGTAGTAGCTGGTCGCCTTGCGCACGTGCACCGTCTTGCCGGAAAGATCGTCGAAGGTGGCGAGCGCCGGCGACGCCGGGCCGGTGACGATCAGCTCGCGCACCGGTTTGCGGTCTTCCGGCGCGACGAAATCCACGAGCTTCAGCCGCTCCTCGGTCGTTGTGAGGTTGCCCGCCGCGATGTCGCCGCGGCCCTGCGCCACGCCGGAGAGCAGCCTGTCGCGTGCGGTGGGGATGAGGAACACCGTCAGCGGGCGCTTGCCAAGCTGCTTCGCGTAGCGCTGGTTGAGGTAGCGCTCGAACTCGCGCACGAGCTCCGCGGTGAGACCGCGCTCGTGCCCCTTGTCCACGTAGTAGAGCGTCCGGCTGTAGGGCACCAGCACGCGAATGACGCGCCGCTCGAGCATCTTGTCGAAGTCGCCCGTCCAGGGCTCCACCTGCAGGCTCAATTGCCGCTGCTTGGCGGCGGCCACCTTGTCCTGCGCCGCGGCCGGCGCCGCACAAAGGACCGCCGCCGCCACCGAGGCAGCGAGGTAACAGGCGGCGTAACGAGGCACGGCGTGGAGCATGCGAAAGCCTACACTATGGCCGGGTCTGCGTAAGCCATGACCCATCCTACCCGAGGCCTTTGCGTCCAGTTCTTGACCGCCGCCCAACGACTCAGTTCACCGGCCTGCAAACAGCAGAGCGAAGCGTCACTGTTTGCAGGTCCGGTGCAACTGACTGTTGGGCGGCATTCCACAGGAACCGCTCATCCTCTTACCGTTCTTAGCGCCACAGATACATAGCGACAACGACCGCAATCAGGCCTAGAACAGTCCAGGCCCAATTCTCGCGCAACATCCTTACAGAAAGCAGTGCTCCGAGTTGACGGTCATGTAAGGGCACATCAGCTAGAAGGAGCGGCGAGGCTTCACCTGAGTCAGCGGCCAGCGATGGCGAGGGACCGTGGACCTTCCACCACAACTGGGAAAGTTCAACAACGTGTTGGGACAAGGCGGCCATACCCGCCGCTCCATACTTACCAAAAGCTGAAACGTCGTCAGGGCGCGCCTTCAGCTCCTCATACGCCGAGTAGGCACCATAGAGAGCAGTAACACCGAAAGGTTGGCCGATATAGCGCGATGGAGCGTCAGGGAATGATCGAGAATGGCAAATCGCCGCTACCTGTTTGAGTCCATTGAGGGCAGACAGCTCTGCTCGGGCTACTCGCCCGATCGAGCTGCGCAACAACTCCCAAGTGGCTTCCTCGGCGGAAGGTACCAGTACACCGGTTTCAATAAGCCATGCCCAGAACAGGGGTGCAACGTCGGTGCTTCGCGGATGCTTTTCAGTGCGCAGATCGGCGAGATCTGCAACTGCAGAGGAATAGTGACCGGCGTTCAGCGCTTCCTCAGCAAGCGCAACCATCTCTTCAGGACTCAAGAGATCCAACGCGTGCTTACACGCCGCTAGTTTCAGCCCGTCCATTTGGAGGATACGCCCAAGGCAGAGCTAACCGCGGCGCCGGCGCGTGCAGCGCGCCGGAGACCCAATGGCGACGCCGTTGGGCGCTCGGGTTGAGCGCCGGGTCGGGCTGTGATCGAAGGCATTGACGGTAGCATACCGCGACCTTTACGAGAGAACATCGCCTGCAGGAAACCACCACCGCTCGCCTGACCACGAAACAACGGCTTGCGTCACGCGACCCGTGATCGGAGGCGCGAGCTTATGCGTACCGACCTTGCGACGAGATCAGTGCTGGCAGCCACGTGACGCAAACGGATCCGGCGCTTGCACACAGAAGCCGATTCGGTAGCCGAACATCTGCGCATTCGACGAATGACTCTAGAGTCACCCGACAGAGGCCCAAGGTCCCGGTTCAGCGCCCGGACGCTTTGTCTTGGATGCAGGCACTTTATCTATCACGGAGCGCTGCAACCGGTTGTTAGGTGACTGGCAACGTCCACGGAATACGACTCTTTGGTCGCTTGAAATAGAGCGCAACCCAAAATGCGCCTACGACCCCACAAATGACGCCCCAGATCCACTCGCTTTGAAACTCCTGCAACGTATACACATACTCAGGGCCCTGACCAATCCGATGCCAGAGCTCGAGTAGCCACACAACAAGGTTGTTGGACGCGTGACAGAGGATCGGCAGGATAAGGGAGTGTGTTTTTAGGTAGAGGACGCACATTCCGACACCAAATAGAAAGGCTCCTATTGGGTCCGAATGCACTACTGCAAATACAGCGGACGAACCGACGATGCCGGCTCGAAGCCCCCACTTCCGAGTCCACCTGGGCAAGATCATCCCGCGGAATGCGATCTCCTCGAGAACCGGTGTAACCACACACAGAGAGAGGAGACCCAGGAGATTGGGAAGGATTGGATAGCTCACGCCGTCGAAATAGATGACGTCAGCAGTATTGATGTACCACCACTCCACAAACCCCGGGGCTACAAAGGACAGCGGGTAGTAGGTTGCATACAGCGCGGCGATTGAGGCGACAAACAGAAACGCGGTCAACTCAAGGCCACCCAGGAGCTCTGCACGAGTCGGTTGCCTCCCGACACATGCCTTGACCGGTAGTTTCCCGAGCAAGACTCCGACGACGACAATCGTCAGAGCAAGAAAGGCGTGGCTCAGATACAAATATCCTATCTCCCACCAATACCAGGGCCACTCTATCTCGAACTGACTTAGGAAAAACGCCGCTCCTGGCACATAGAACGCCAGAAGAAGCCAAACAAAGACTATGTAGCGAACCTGGACAGCACTGAACGCGCTTGGAGACTCGTGTCGCATGCCCCAGTCACCTAACATGCTGCGGTTCAGCCGCGCGAACCGCGCGCGTAAGTTAGCGCGCTGCGAGGTAGAAGTACGCGGTTCGCGTCGGCTGCAACCGCACGTTAGACGGCCGATCAATGCCGCTGCTGCTCAGTCCAGCATGGCTCGTTGCCAGGCCAGACAAAAAGGCCGTCGCGAAACAGCTCTCAGGTCTTCATAATTTTTCGACCTGCCTTACGTTTTTTAACGCGCCCCTTTCCACCAGGCGATTTCGCCGCTCGCCTTTTGGCTGCCGTCATTCTCCCGCCCCTGCTCTTCTTGGCCATTTTGACACACCTCCTTTCCACGTTTACTTCCCACAGTATAAGCTCTCGCCCGTCCGCTGCAACGGCGGGTTGGGCGGCGCGCTACTTGTGGACACGTCGTTGGCGCTTCGCGCGTAAACGTCTCATCGAGACAAAGCTCACCGCCGTGCGAGAAAGGTGTGGGGTAGGACTACGCCTTGCGTACCGGGTAGCGCAGGTGTGTAACGCCGACGCCCGGGATCACCGTCGGGTTGCCAAGGACGGCTGGCGTGCCGGCGAGGTGGTCGAAGAGTCGAACTCCGGAGCCAAGAAGAACCGCCGCGATGTCGACGTGGATTTCGTCGAGGAGGCCAGCATTCAGGCACTGCTGGATGGTGTTAGCGCCGTGGACCCCAACGGACTTCCCGGCTGCGGCGGCTTTGGCTTGGTTCACGGCGCTTTCGATGCCGTCGGTCACGAATTGGACAGTCGAGTTGGGTCGCGGCCATCCGGCGGGGATGTGGTGGGTAAGTACGAATGCTGGTCCCCAAGCGTGATTTCCGCCCCAGCCTTGGGCGACGTCGAAAGTGCGTCGACCGGTGAGCACGGCACCGAGTCCGGACGTGAGACCGCGAAGGTGCTCGGCGCTCGGCACGGACACCTTAAACGTCATGGGGTCCGACCCTCCGGTGTGGATTTCGACGTCCCCCGAGGTGAAGTACCAGTCGAAAACGTCGGCCACGCCATCGTCGAGGTCGGCGATGTAGCCGTCGAGCGACATGGACATGATTGCGACAACCTTCGACATTGCGATGTTCCTTTCGAGGGGTGGAGACTGCGTTCAGGGAATCGCGCGCTCTCCTCCCGGATCGTCCGTCCAACGTTTGACATGAGGGGCGGCCGCAAGTGGGCGAAGCCCGCTTGTGGACGTCCCCTCGATGGAAGGGTTAGGCCTCGGGTTCGTGGCAAACCACTTCGATGTTGTGCCCGTCCGGACCAATGACGAAAGCTGCATAGTAGTTCGCGTGGTAGTGCGGGCGCAGACCAGGCGCACCATTGTCTTTGCCACCCGCCTCCAGAGCCGCGCGATAGAAAGCTTCGACTTGCTGGCGATTCTCGGCCGTGAACGCCAAGTGAAGATGCGCCGGCTTCTCCTCGGTTTGGTACAGGCACAATGAAGCCTTACCCTTTGGGCTAAGCTCGACACCGTACGTCGGCGGCCCCTCCGAGACAACAGCTACGCCGAGCGGTTCGAGTGCCTTGAGGAAGAACGCTTTGCTCGCTGCATAGTCGCTGACTCCGAATTTGACGTGGTCAAACATGAGTTCTCCTGAAGTGTGTGGGCCTGCGCGAGGCCTAACGCAGCGCTAACCGGGCGCCGACGCGCGCAGCGCGGCGGGTACCCAACGGCGACGCCGTTGGGCGCTCGGGTTGAGCGCAGGGTTAGACCTCACCGACTCACCCGGACAAGACAGCGACAACACTTGAATTCCCACGCTCTTTGGCAACCATCAACGCTGTCCGACCAAATGCGTCCTTTGCCGAGCGGTCTGCACCATTTCTCAACAAGCAGATGACTGCTGCCTGCTGCCCAAAGAAAGACGCTTCGATTAGAGGCGTTTCTTCCATCTCGCCACGCGCTTCAATATTCGCCCCTCGTTCAAGTAGGTATTCGATCATGGTGTCATTGCCGCGCACTGCAGCCAAGGCCAAAGGTGTGAGGTAGTTAGGGCCACTTTGCTCAATGTCGGCTCCAGCCTCTAGTAAGAGCGCAACTAACGCTATGTTTCCCGCTTCGATGGCACGGGAAAGGCACGTTTCGCCATCATTGGACTTGCTGTTTGGGTTTGCACCCAGAGATACCAGAGTTCGTACCAATTCGGACTTGCCAAACTCGATGGCAACCATGAGTGGTGTTCGATCAATGCGGTCGCGTTGTTCAATACCTATCTCCCCTGAACTAATGGCAGAGAGCAGCAGAGACTCTTGGGCTGACTCGACGCATTCTTGAAAGAACCAATCACTCACGATGTCACCTTGAGGTCTAACGTACCAGCTCAGCGGGCGCCGCTTGCGGCGCTCCGCTGCAGCGCAAAGTTAGCTGTCACCGTCCTACCTTCTCGAGCCACTGTTTGCCTCTTGGAATGATGATTTCGTGCCACCCGAAGAAACCGCGAAAACGCAGAGAGAAGTCATGTAAATGACGCTCCGGAACGCGGCCAGCATATTCGAGCAAAGCGCCATTCTTCAGGTGGATTCCAAGTTGAAGCTCGGTAACAGATACTTCATGGCTCGGGTAGAACAACTCTGCATCCTTGGCGTACCCGGCAAATGATGCGATCAGCTCACTAGCTTCGATTTTGCGAGGTGGCGAGCGACCGAGTTGAATGGAAATCGCCGCTATATCTTCTGCGGCGAGGCCGCGTACTTTGGAGCGCTCCAACTCCTGCGATTGAAAATCCGGTACCAGGAGAAATACTGTGACGGCGACAAAAAACGCCAACACCCCTCGATTCAGAGTCAGCAGCCGTTTTCCGGAACGAAATTCCCGCACTGTCGCCGGCAACATGCCGACAAACGCGCCGGTCACACCCCCTGCCCAGAACTTCAGGAACCAAAACACGTTCGGAAAAACTGAATGCCAGACGAAGATGGCAATGACCGCGCCGGCAATTACATATAGGGGCTGCCGATCAAGTTGTCGATAGTTCACGGCGCAGGCGCCACGTGACAGCTAACGGATCCTGCGCTTGCACACAGAAGGCGATTCGACAGGCAGAATCTTCGCATGCGAAGAACACTCCAGGTTCAACTGAGAGACGCCCAACGCCCGAATTCAGCCGCGCCGCTAGGCGTCGGCTGGAATGACTGGTTGGGCGGCTTACCTATCTTCCCGGCCGCTCACTCAACGATCTTCCAGTAGGAGTCCTTGCGGATCACTTTCCCGCCCCGGAACTCGTAGTGATCAGACCCTCGAACCTCTACCTTGCGGCCCTCCCTCGTCGTTCCAGTCAGCAACCATTCTGATACGCCCATGCGGCCCGACACCCAGTGCCGACCCTCGCCATAGTGCACGTCAGGGGTTGCTTCGAATCTCATCGACAATCCCTTACGCACGGCGTCCTTTCCGGTGAAGCGAGTACCCCACGGCTTGTTGCCTCTGGGCATATCCAGCGAAGAGTCCTCGGCAAAGTGCACCATGATCCTGTCCAAGTCGTGTGCATTGAATGCCGCGGTCAACTCCAGAAGTAGCCCGTAGTTGCTCTCTTCCTCTTCTGTCATGATCGCTCCAGTATCAATGTTGATGCTCCCGGTTTTCGGAGGCTGCTGCGCACCAGCGGCAGTGCAGAACGTTGCGACAGTAAGGGCAGTTACGAAAACACAAAGTGCTTTGTGCATGACTCCTCCCTCTATAACGTCAACTTGCAGCGCCCAGTTACAGTGGCGCATCCGGCTCGCGGTCCGTTTACCTTCACGGCGCGAGTCCAGACAAAGGCCCAACGACTCAGTTCACCGGGCTGCGAACAGCAGAGCGAAGCGCCGCTGTTCGCAGCTCCGGTGCGACTGACGGTTGGGCGTCACCCACATCCTTTGTGGCCTTCTCGGCGGTTCATCGGATCACCTTGTCCGCTCGCAGCAGGATCGCCTCAGGGATTGTGAGGCCAAGGGCGCGGGCGGCTCTGAGGTTGACCGTCAGCGTAAGCTGAGCGGGCTGCTCGAAAGGCAAGTCGGCTGCTTAGCTCCCCTCAAGATCTTGTCCACATACTCGGCAGTGCGCCGAAACAACATCACGCCGTCGAGGCTGTAGACCATGAGGCCACCCGCATCAATGAACTCCGGCATCCCATAGATGGCGGGGAGTCGATGCTTGGCCGCGAGCGCCGTGATCTTCTTGCTGTGCTCGCGAGTAAGGGGATCGGGGACCACGACGACCGCCTGCGTCTGCCGTCGTGCCTGATCCATGGCGCCATCAAGTTCTTTGGGCTCCCGAACCTTGAAGAACCGAACCTTCAACCCACGGTTCACTGCGAGGGTCCGGAGGTCCTCAGCCACCTGTATGGAAAACGGACTCGCCGGGTTGCCAATGATCCCCACGGATGAGAGGTGCGGAACGGTCTCTTGGAGAAACTCGAGATATTTGCCGCTGAGCGCTTTATCGAGGCCCACGGACATTCCTGTCACGTTCCCACCTGGCCGGGCGAGGCTTTCGGCGAGCCCCGCCGCTACGGGATCGCCGATGTCCACGGAGACGATGGGAACAGTGCTGGTTGCATTTCTCGCCGCGATGGTGCCCGGGGTAGTGTAGGTTACAATGACGTCGACCTTGGCAGCGACGATCTCTTCCATAAGCCGCGGAAGCCGATCGATCCGCCCCTCCCCCCAGCGCTGTTCGATGATGAGATTCTGGCCTTCTACCCAGCCTAGCTCACGCAGGCGCTGCCAGAGCATAGGGACGCCACTGCGTTTCCCCTGAGACATCGGGTCGACGTAGCCCACTCGAGCGACCTTTTGGTTGGGTTGCTCGGCCGTTAGCGGAGTCGGCATCGCAGCCACAGCGAGTACAGCTCCGAGCATCGACAGCACACGCCGCCTCATCGCATCACCTAATCGCCGCGCAGCGCGCTTGCATGAATCAGCACCACATGCACCTCCTTCGTGACGCCCAACGCAGAGCTAACCGGGCGCCAACGCGCGCAGCGCGCCGGAGACCCAACGGCGACGCCGTTGGGCGCTCGCGTTGAGCGCCGGGTCGGGCTGGGATCGAAGGCATTGACGCTAGCATAGCGCGACCTTCACGAGAGAACATCGCCTGCAGGAAACCACGACCGCGCGCATGACCACGAACCCACGGCTTGCGTCACGCGACCTGCAATCGGAGGCGCGAGCTTATGCGTACCGACCCTGCGACGAGATCGGTGCCGGCAACCACGTGACGCAAACGGATCCGGCGCTCGCGCACAGAAGGCGATTCGGTAGGTGAAGATCTGCGCATTCGACGAACGATTCCAGGTTCACCCGACAGAAGCCCAACGCAGAGGTGAGCGGGTGGCCGCCCACAAAATAAAAAAGAACTTAACTTCATCGCGGCCAGTCCGCTCGACCGCCTTGTTATAGGTGTGGCACATTAAAAGCCAAAAGCCAATACCAGAATTAGTAGTAGTACATAAATAAGAATGAGCGATATTAAATAAAACTTAGCTTTTGTTCGAACCTTTGGCGAGAATTCGCTAGAAGTTAATTTATGTAACGAAAGAAAATCTTTTCCTAGGCCCCAAATAAAACTGGTTTTCAGACCATGTTTACGAATAAAGGGTCTTGCCGCGCCATCTAGAGCGAGGAGCACCACTAGTAAAGCAAAAAAAACGAAGAAAAATGAGGTATGCATTCTTTAACCTATAACGCCCCGGCTGAGGGGGCGTCGGCGCGCGAAGCGCGACGGGAACCCGACAGCGCAGCTGTTGGGCGCTCCCCTCCAGCCGGTGGTTAGCCGTCATCATTTCGCCAGGTGCCCTCTTGTCTCTCTGCAGCTGTGCCGACCAGCACGGCAGCCCCGCTAAGAGATTACTGCTCGATCCAGTACTCGCCGCTCGTTTCTGCTGTCAGCGACTTTGCCCCGGGCGCTCGCTCGCCGCTGCCGTGCAACTGACCACGCATGCCCTTGAATTTCCCTGTGCCGCCGACGAAATTCTCCACGAACACGAACTTGCGCCCTCCCCTGCTATCACTTTGCGTAGTGCCAGTAAAGCGACTGAAGACCTTGTTGCCATCCTCGAGCGTGTAGACACTGTAACCAATGAAAGCGCCGCTTTGGTCGATGAAATCGGTGAAGTCGGTCATGATCCTCTCCTTCACTACGACTCCAGCGAACGCAAGGTCACGTTTTGGGTACTCCATTCGAATTTGGTAGATGCGCAGCTGATGCCCAGACTGATCGCCCACGTCGATGGCGTGCTCTTCCAAATACTCGTTTGGGCCTTCAGGCATGCGGGGTATCGTGTATCTCTCCTGCGCCCAAGCCTGGGTTGTTGGACCGAGAACAGTTGCGCCGACGAATGCGACGAACAGTGCGGTCAGACGAATTCTGCGCATGGCGCTATCTCCTCATGTGGCATGAACTCCGTTTTCTCACCGCCCCGCGACTACTCTTCATCCGACTACGCGCGTCGCGTTCCTCGTCGTGGCAACTTCATGCCGGGACGGCTAACGTCCGCGTTGAACGGCGCGAGCAAGCAAGCGAAGCGCAGCTTGTGAGCGTCCGTTTTCGAACGCGTTGTTAGGGCTCATTCGTGGTCTGTTTTTTCACTGACACGTCAGGAAGGGAGTCTGTGTGTTTTTTCGCAAGCAATTTAACGATTCCATCTTCCAACTTAAACAGCAACATTGCAGCCAACGCGCCGCCTATACAGGCTCCAAGCCCTGTGGCCCAATCGCCGGACGTTACGAATATCAGCAGACCGTAAAGGAGCGCGCCTCTGTACGCGGCCAAATAAAGTGGTTTGATAGTAATTCGACTGCGAAATGGCCACAGAATGGCCTTTTCAAAACCGTAAAGGACGAGGCAAACCACGAGCGCAGCGATGATTTGAATGATCTTTACTTCCCAGAGCTCTCCTCGCGTAACAGGCACAAGTGCCCCAAGAAGCGCTGAACGAACCAGAAGCCGCCGAAATGCGGCAGGTTCGCGCTGGCCTATCGTGTCCATGTTCATTCGGTTTTATCGTCGATAGGCCAGATCATTCTCTGTGAAAGACCGTGGATGATGTTTGGTGGTGCACTTCGAGTCAAAGACACCGCGTCGGTGTCAGGGAAGAGAGAGGTATCGAGTGGGTGGTCAGCGAATGGGTTGAGAAGAAGGAGGTGCCTTCGACCGCTCCCAGTCCATACTAGGACACCAGAAATAGAGCGATTCTGGGCGACGGTGAGTGAAGCGTTGCCCTTGGGCAAGTGATGTATGGGTTTTACGACTTCGAGCGTATTCGAGTCAAAAACCACACCGAGTTCGCCAAGCATTGCTCGGCAAACCGTCAGGCCGGTGAAGAAGTCGGGGGAGAAATTCATTGTCACCAGAAGAACTGGCGATGTAGGTCGGGACTTGAACTTTGCGCGTAGCTTGCGGATGTCACTGCGGATGTGACCATCGGCATCGATGGGCTGCCCCGAGGGATCGGCGGAAGCATGAATTTCCTTCACGTCGCAATACACAGACGACTTCGAGAACTTGATGAAGAAGTCAACGTTACCAGGTGATACCCCGTGGTGACGCGCATACCTGATGCAGCGTTGGTCAAGCCAGTCAGCGAACAAAGCTTCACCATCTACGGGGCCCGGAGGGCGCTTGTGCCAGAGAGCGGTCATCGATCGGTAGGCTGTGCAGATTCCTCGCCGCATCATTGAGCCCTAACGCAGAGCTAACCGGGCGCCGACGCGCGGCACGCGCGGCGGGAACCCAACGGCGACGCCGTTGGGCGCTCGGGTTGAGCGCCGGGTTGGGCTGGGATTGAAGGCATTGACGCTAGCATACCGCGACCTTCATGAGACAACATCGCCGCAGGAAACCACGACCGCGCATGACCACGAAACTACGGCTTGCGTCACGCGACCCGTGATCGGAGGCACGGGCTCATGCGTACCGAACCTGCCACGAGACCAGCGCGGGTAGCGCCGTGACGCAAACGGATTCGGTGCTTGCACACAGAAGGTGATTCGGTGAGCCAGAACGTGCGCACGCGAAGAACGACTCCAGATTCAACTGAGAGATGCCCAACGTTCGCAATGACCGGGCGCCGGCGCGCGAAGCGCGACGGGAACCGAACAGCGAGCGAAGCGACGCTGTTCGGCTCTCCGGTCGATTGCATGGTTGGGCATCATGCGGCCTCCTCCCGAACAGACCGTATTTCTTGCGCAGACTCCAGGCAACGCCGAACAGCGGCGTACAAATTAGCCAACGACTCCGCACTCTTGTCTTTTCCAAAAAGACGTGCCATGACACCACCTTCAGCAAATGCAAACACCTGCCACTGATCAGGCTCCTCTCCGCCAGTTGCGCATGCAACATAGAGCACATGAGGCTTGGACTCGACGGGGATACACCAGCCGAAATCCTCTGCGATGACTTTATCCGTCGGGAACCCCGCGACACGAAGCTGTTCTGCGAGCCATTGCGCAAGGGCCTTGCCGAAAATTCCCGGGTTTGTCTCTTCATCCTCGCCCGGCGCGATGGGAAACGCTGACGACTCGAACGTGAGTAACGGACTCTTCTTCATGATGCCCAACGTTCCTATTCAGCCGTCGGCCGCTTGCGGCCGGTCGGCTGCAATAGGTGGTTAGAGCGCACTACCACCAGCACAGCCACAAGGCCTCCCGACAAACAGAGCACTCCCCAGGTTGTGTTGGCCCTCCACAGAAGGATGGAACCTGAAAGAAGTAGCACTATTGGAGCGCTGACTGAAAATGCTGCCCCGACTGCGTATGACATATCACGCACAACCTCTGCACTACTCCTTGGCCTTCCCATATCGTCGCTAATCATTGTGCCGTAGGCGAAGTAGTGGGTCACAGTCGCTATGAGGGTGCCCACCACGGCCGTGAATATCCACAGAGCGTCCACGGACGACCAGCCTAGAGCGAGCGCACCGCCTCCCGCTCCGACGTAAGCCAGAAGCGGCAATAGTTCGATGACTCGCTCTCGCATGTGCGCTCTAACGCCCCACATCAGCGGCCGGGTGACAGCAGCGCGGGGCGACGCTGTTGAACGGTCCGCTGCATGTGGTTGTTGGGCGTAGCCAATGCTCAAGCGCTCGAATCGCTGCGACCGCTTGGGCCGACCTGCTTCATATGCTGGGTGGTGGTAGATGTCCCAACACCTTTTCCACTGCAAGTACGAGTGCAAGCAACTGTCGATCCTGTCCATTGGGGCCGTCGAATTCTATGCCTACCGGCAAACCGCTCCTGGTAAGGCCGGCGGGGACGACTACACCCGGCAATGAGGCACAACTACCAACGAGTGCGTTTCTCGCGAAGGCAACAAAATACGGGATCTTTTTGCCTCCGATATCGATCTCTGTTTCCTCTCCGATGAGAGGTGCCGGCATCATCAAGGGCGGAAATACCAGCGCCTGGACGCTATGATCACGGAAGTACTTCTCGATTGCCGACTTGAGCGCGGGTCTGTTCACGTTCAGGGCCTTCTCATATTGTTCCCTGGATGGATAGGCCTTGCTCGTCTCAAGAAAAAAGTTTTCGATGAGGGCCTTGATTCGAGGGCTGGCCTTTTCTTTCACCTCGTCGAAAGTGACTCCCGTGCCATTGTCTTGCAGGAACTTGGTGAAAGCGGCCTTCGCCTCAGTCTGGGCGATGGCAAAATAGGTTGCGGGGACCTCCAATAGTTCTGGTATGTCTGCTTCGATCAGCGTGACACCGGCGTCCTGCAGTTTGCGCAACGCAGTCTCGATGATCTCGGCCGTCGCTGGATCGATGTTGTTATAGAAGTAACCTCGGGGCACGCCAAGCCGAACACTAGCTAAATTTGTGGGCGCAAGAACGAATGTCTCGCCCATGATCACCGAATCAAGCAATACCAGATCTGCGACCGATCTCGCCATCGGACCTGACGTGCCAAATGACGGCTGCGTGGTGACAAGACCTCCCCGAGGATAACGTCCCCAGGTAGGCCTTAGGCCAACGACGCCACAAAGCCCCGCGGGGACGCGGATCGACCCACCTGCATCGGTGCCCATACCCGCCGGCGCCATTCGACTTGCGGTTGCGACCGCCGTTCCGCCACTGCTCCCGCCCGGGACGCGGCTTAAATCATAAGGATTTCGCGCCGGACCGAATGCCTCATTGTTGTTAGTCCAGCCCAAGCCAAGCTCATGAGTGTTGTTCTTACCGAGCAGAAGAGCGCCTTGTTCAAACAGACGAGTCAGTACGGGCGCGTCTTCCTTAGGTCTGAAGTTGCGAAGCGCATTGGTGCCCCCCGTAGTCGGTAGGTCTTTTGTAAGAATCAAGTCCTTCACTGCCAGTGGCACGCCGTGCAGGGCGCCCAGGGGTGCACCAGCTTGGCGTTTCAAATCTGCAGCCCGTGCTCCTTCCAGGAGTTGCTCGGGGTCTATGGATATAAAGGCGTTGAGCGCCGCGCCTCGTTCGCATCGCCGCAGCAGCGCTTTGGCATAGTCTTCCGCCTTTACGTCACCGCCACGGATCGCCGATGCGGCTTGCACCGTCGTCAACTCCGCCAAGTCGCCCTCGGCTGGTGCTCCGCAAGCCCAAATCGGATACTGGCTAACCACTGTCGCGAGTGCCGCTTTGCCACTAAGAGAAAAGAATTCACGTCGTGTAGAAACGTATCGCCGTTTCATATCGAGCCCTCCCGGTGGATGGTGCTTGTGTTCTTGATGGAATCAATTTCGTTGAAGGTATTCCAAGTTTGTGATCCCTACGCCCAACGCAGAGCTAACCCGGCGCCGGCGCGCGCAGCGCGGCGGGTACCCAACGGCGACGCCGTTGGGCGCTCGGGTTGAGCACCGGGTTGGGCTGTGATCGAAGGCATTGACGCTAGCATACCGCGACCTTCAAGAGAGAACATCGCCTGCGGGAAACCACCACCGCTCGCAAGGCCACGAACCCACGGCTTGCGTCACGCGACCCGTGATCGGAGGCGCGAGGTTACGCGGACCGACCTTGCGACGAGATCCGTGCCGGCAGCCACGTGACGCAAACGGATCCGGCGCTTGCACACAGAAGGCGATTCGGTAGGTGAAGATCTGCGCATTCGAAGAACGACGCCAGGTTCAACTGACGGAGGCCCAACGCAGAGCTAACCGGGCGCCGGCGCGCGGCACGCGCGGCGGGTACACAACGGCGACGCCGTTGGGCGCTCGGGTTGAGCGCCGGGTTGGGCTGTGATCGAAAGCATTGACGCCAGCATAGCGCGACCTTTACGAGAGTACATCGCCTGCGGGAGACCGCGACCGCTCGCATGACCACGAACCGACGGCTTGCGTCACGCGATTCGTGATCGGAGGCGCGAGGTTACGCGTACCGACCCTGCGACGAGATCAGTGCCGGTGGCGACGTGACGCAAACGGATCCGGCGCTTGCACACAGAAGCCGATTCGGTAGGCGAAGATCTGCGCATTCGACGAACGACTCCGGGTTCAACCAGACGCCCAACGTAGAGCTATCCGGGCGCCGGCGCGCGGTACGCGCGGCGGGTACCCAACGGCGACGCCGTTGGGCGCTCGGGTTGAGCGCCGGGTTGGGCTGTGATCGAAGGCATTGACGCTAGCATAGCGCGAGCTTCACGAGAGCACATCGCCTGCGGGAAACCAACACCGCTCGCATGACCACGAACCCACGGCTTGCGTCACGCGATCCGTGACCGGAGGCGCGAGGTTACGCGGACCGATCTTGCGGCGAGATCAGTGCCGGCAGCCACGAAACGCAAACGGATCCGGCGCCTGCACTCGGAAGGCGATTCGGTAGGTGAAGATCTGCGCATTCGACGAACGATTCCAGGTTCACTCGACAGACACCCAACGTCCCGCATGAGCGGACGGAACCAGGGTCGCGAAGCGACGCTGGCGACGGTCCGCCTCGATGCGGCGGTTAGAGAGAATGTCAGAACCGCAACGTGCATCATCATGGGCGGCGCGGCTCACGACTCTAGCTTGCGTCATTGCCCTCTTCCTCGGCAAATAGTGCCCATCCGAGTGACGTGCGCTCTCCTTGGGCATTCATGGCAAATACGACTCCGATGTTGCGGTACCGAAAATCGAGCCAGTGAGTAGTACCAAAAATATCCGTGTACTCGGCCCTGCCCCATACAAAGAGAACCTTCTTTCCGGCACTCAGCTCGAGCAACTGATCATCCGTAACAATCAATTCCAAGCCGAGCAACCACTTGGCTCCGGGAACGACTGGTCTCTTGCCATACCCTGGATTCGGTCTGGGGAAACGTTTGTTGTCGGTTGGGTCGCGAATCTCAATCTGTGTCCACTGGCAGACATTCCGAGCTGGAGTGCTCCCAGTATTGGCGATTTCAACGTATGTTTGGAGGTGATTCTTGCCAATGAACCTAACATCTTGAGGCGTAGCACCGAGATATGCCCGCAACTGCTTCTTGGCTACGTTGCGAGTTTCGCGCCACTGCAACCAACCCGTAATGATTAACGCCGCAGTTGCGATAAACAAGGCCCCAGTAAAGGTTGCAACAGAATCGGTCCACAACTTGTGCCACCAACTCTCCTGTGAGTTGTCGGCAGCCTGTGAAACACCAATTGCGCAAACGAACAGCAGCAGAGTTGACAATGCTTTCGTGATCACGACGAATCCGTCGGCGGGGCGGTTGTGGGGCACGGAGTCGCGTTTCATGATCTCTAACGCAGAGCTAACCGGGCGCCAACGCGCGCAGCGCGGCGGGAACCCAACGGCGACGCCGTTGGGCGCTCGGGTTGAGCGCCGGGTTGGGCTGGGATCGAAGGCATTGACGCTAGCATAGCGCGACCTTCACGAGAGAACATTGCCTGCGGGAAACCGCCGCCGCTCGCATGACCACGAACCCACGGCTTGCGTCACGCGACGCGCGACCGGAAGTGGGAGCTTATGCGTACCGACCATCCGACGAGATCAATGCCGGTAGCATCGTGACGCAAACGGATCCGGCGCTCGCACACAGAAGGCGTTTCGGTAGGTAAAAATCTGCGCTTGCGAAGAACGACCCGAGGTTAAGCTGACAGACGCCCAACGAACTAGCTCAGCCGCGCCGATAGGCGTCGACTGCAGCGAAAAGTTAGAGCGCACCGGTTCTCTGCTTGGGGAGTACAACCGTTCCATCAGCATCCTTAAGAACCAAACCTCGTTCGGCCACATCAAGGACGCCTCTTCTCATCGCGCGGCGTGCGTATGGTGGATGAAAGAAAGGAGACGCAAACCGAAAGCCGTCGATAGTCGCGGTGAAGATCCACAGGAAGTGGGAGCGCGGATAAATACCTGGATAGAGGTATTTCGGTTGCTTCGCAAGCTCCCTCACCGCAATCTCTTCAATCTCCTTTCGGTGGGCTCCGCGGTCGAGGGCTTGCCGAATCTCAGGCGGAGCGTTCGACGTTTGAATCAGGCGAACGGCCGGATGAGCTATTGCCGAGCACCGCAACCATTCACGGATCACATTTGCGGCGGGACTCGTAATCCTCATCATGGTGCGGGTGCGCTCTAACGATCCGCATGACCGGCCCGCAACAGCAGCGCGGAGCGCTGCTGTGAAGGGTCCGTGTCGATGCGGGGGTTAGGGCTCGATTCCGAGCTTTTCATAGAACCGACTTGCGCCCGAGAACGCCCCTCGATCAGGGAGCGGGGGATTGATCTTGTAGTTGTTATCAGCCTCGCGAAGCTTCCACTTATGCGACCGAATGTTCGCGTTCACATCAGCCTTCGGAAAGACCCAACCTTCGCGCGGCGAGGTAAGCAGCACCAAATAGTAGTTGTTCAGCTCATTCAGGAAGTCGACGAAATCCTTCCCTAGACCCCAGAAAGGCCTATCGCTGCGGCTGATCTTCACGATGAGAAAGCGTCCCTTCAACAGAAAATAGTTATGACGCTTGAACATCCTTCGGAAAGTGACGTAGTGCTCATCGTCTGCGAGGGGCTCCTTTGCATCAATCATCTCAACGAACTTCTCGATATCCGGATCGACCATCGGCGGTTCCTTCGAGCCCTAACTAGAAGTAGACACCTTCGAGGTGCTTGTAAAGACACCTGGAAGGTGTATAAATATACAGTACCGTGCTCAAGCTCATGATCCTGCTCATTTTGCGATTACCGGAGACTGTGCCATGCGCCCTGATCCCGACCCGGTCCCGCCCAGTGAACCGAAGCTCCTGGACCAGATCCGCGGTCGGCTGCGCGTCAAGCACAATAGTATCCGCACCGAGCAGTCTTATGTCGATTGGGTACCGCGGTTTGTGCTGGTCCACGATTAGCGCCACCCCCCCTCGGCGCTGGCGAATAGTGAGCGGTGACTTGTGACTAGCCGATCCAAGACCAGAATCAGTACGGGAAAGGTTTCTCCAGTTACCGGTCACTCGTCACCCGTCACTGCTTGCGCGCTGTGCGCGCAAGCCGGGGGCGAAGTGCTCTGGAACGACGGCTTCGCCCGAGTGGTGCTGATCGGCGATGCCGATCATCCCGCCTATTGCCGGGTGATCCTGAATGCCCACACGAAAGAGATGACCGATCTCACCGAAGCCGAGCGTGCGCGGTTGATGAATACCGTGTTCGTCGTCGAACGCGTGCTGCGCGAACTCCTCGCACCGGAGAAGATCAACCTGGCCAGCTTCGGCAACATGGTGCCGCACCTGCATTGGCACATCATTCCGCGCTTTGCCGACGATCCGCATTTTCCCAACCCGGTGTTCGGAGCCAGGCAACGGGACGGCGCCCGTCCGCTGCCGGCGGGATTCGTCCGCTCGATGCAACAGCAATTGTCCGGGTTGCTGGAGAGAAAACCCTAACGGGAAATCGCGGGTTCCTGGACCAAAGCCGCCGCCGGCCCTTTGGCGGGCAGGCGCCGGGTTTCCGGAAAAATTACCGAGAAGGTGCTGCCGCTTCCCAGGCTGCTCTGGACCTCGAGACGCGCCTGGTGGCGATTGAGCACGTGCTTGACGATTGCCAGTCCCAGCCCGGTGCCGCCGGTTTCGCGCGAGCGGCTGCGATCCACCCGGTAGAAACGCTCGGTCAGGCGGTCGATGTGCTGCGGCTCGATGCCGATGCCGGTGTCCCGCACGGCGAACACGGAATCGCCGTCGCGCCTTTCCCAGCGTATTTCCACCTCACCGCTTTCCGGCGTATAGCGCACCGCATTGCTGATCAGGTTGCCGAAGGCGCTGCGCAGTTCCTCGGTGTTTCCCCTCAGCCAGTCATTCGATTCGAGCCCGACGCGCAGCTTGTGCCGGCCGGCGGAAAGCGCCACCGCATCCTGGTGCAGCGCCTTGACGAGGTCCGGGACGTTGACGTCCTCTTCGCGTACCGGATTGTGCGCGCTCTCCAGTCGCGACAATGTCAGCAGGTCATCCACCAGCCGCGTCATGCGGCTGGTTTGCTGCGCCATGAGCATGATCGAGCGCCGCGTCATTTCCGGGTCCGGCTTTTTCATGTCGCTCAAGGTCTCGAGAAATCCGCCGACCACGGTGAGCGGCGTGCGCAACTCGTGCGAAACGTTGGCGACGAAATCGCGCCGGGTCGTTTCCAGCCGTTCCCAGCGGGTGATGTCGCGTCCGAGAATGAGTTTGTGCCGGTCGCCGTAGGGAACCAGTTGCACCGACAGCACGATCTCGTCCAGCTCGCGCGAAACCCGCAGCACCAGCGACTCACCGACATGGGCGGACGACAGGTGTTCGACGAACTGTGGTTGGCGCAGGATGTAGGTAATCTGCTGGCCGCGGTCGCTTTCGTTGTCGAGACCGAAGTAGTCCTCCGCCTTGGGGTTGCACCATTCGATTCGGTCACCCTCGCCCAGGATCACCACCGCGTCCGGAAGCGCCGCGCCCGCGAGTTGAAAGCGCGACAGCGCCTCGCCCAGCCGTACTTCGCTTTGCTCGTGTTGCTTGAGCATCCTGAGCAGGTGCGAGAACACATACTCCCAGGCCCCGCTGCCCACTGGAACGTTCTCCGAGTCGCGGGTTCTGGAGCCAGCGGTAGAGCGCCGAGAGATTCAGAAGGTGATGGAAAAGCACAGCCAGAAGGAGCGCGGCGAGGACCAGCAAGGCGCCCTCGCTGCCGAGAATCGGCCAGCAGACCAGCGCCAGAATGCCGATCAGGACGACGGTGGAGAGGGGTCTCCCCCACATGGACTTCAAGCGTTCCGTCCTCTGGGTTAGCCAGGGCGGATTATCCCAGAATTTGCCGGAGCCGATTCGGAGCGGGGCCCCGCAGGTCAGGTTGCGGAGAAGCGGTAGCCGGTACCGCGCACGGTTTGCACCAGGCGGTCGAGCCGGGAGGGTTCGAGCGCCTTGCGCAGTCGCCGGATATGCACGTCCACGGTGCGCTCTTCGACGAAGACATGGTCGCCCCAAACCTGGTCCAGCAACTGGGTACGCGAATGCACGCGTTCCGGGTGCGTCATCAGAAAATGCAGCAAGCGGAATTCGGTGGGACCGAGGATCACCGGGTCGCCGTTGCCGGAGATGCGGTGGCTGGCCGGATCGAGCTTCAGTCCGCCGAGTTGCACCACGTCGTCGGTCATCTGCGGCGCGCGTCGCCGCAACACCGCCTTGATGCGCGCGTTCAGCTCCCGCGGCGAAAACGGCTTGGTGATGTAGTCGTCCGCACCCGTATCCAGGCCCGTCAGCTTGTCCTGCTCGTCGGATGCGGGCGGTAAGCATGATGATCGGCACCGTCCGGGTTCGCCGGTCGCTTCGCAGCCTGCGGGCAAAATCGATTCCGGACTGCCCGGGCAGCATCCAGTCGAGCAGCACCAGATCGGGAAGCGCGTTCTGGACCAGGTTCATCGCCTGCTCGGCGTTGTCGGCGCGCAATGGCTGGTGGCCGGCCTGTTTCAGGTTGTAGGCAATCAATTCCTGGATTGCCGGTTCGTCTTCGACCACGAGGATGGTGGCTGCCATGGCTGCTGTACCAGTCGGATTTGAGCGTTTGCAATACTATGAAGCAAATGTTACAAGCTCGTGACAGTTTCTGCCAGGCCGACAGGCTGGCTGAGCCGGCTGTTCCGGATGCCCGCCCGCGGCTATCATGCAGTCCCGCTCCCGGCAGCACGGGGCACCTGATTCGACGTCGCCAGAAACTCCTGTGGCAGGACTTCAACCCGGGGCGCCCCGCCCCACCGAAATCAAGCTGCATCAGAAGTCGCGCGTCCTCGAAGTCGCGTTCGACGACGGCAATTCGTTCCGCCTGGAGTGCGAACTGTTGCGCGTTTACTCGCCATCGGCTGAGGTGCGCGGTCACGGACCGGGCCAGGAAGTGCTGCAGACCGGCAAGAAGGACGTCGAGATCGCGGCGGTCGAGCCGGTCGGGTAACTACGCGGTGCGGCTGGTTTTCAGCGATGGTCACGACACCGGGCTGTACTCGTGGGACTATCTTTACGGACTGGGCGTGGACAAGGAAAGCTTGTGGAAGGAATATCTTGGACCGGATGGCGAAAGAAGGCGCCAGCCGCGAGGTCGTGCCGGCCGCTGCCCAGCCTCAACCCAAACCCGGCTGGAAGAAGCTCTGAATGGAAAGAAAACCACCGACTTCGGATATCCAGCAGGTCGCCGAGGACGACAAGGCGAAGAAAGTCGCCGGCGTATTCCGCTCGGTGGCGCCGCGTTACGACCTGATGAACGACCTGATGTCGGCGGGAATGCACCGGCTGTGGAAGCGCTTCGCGGTGCAGATGAGCGGGGTGAGGGAAGGCGGCCGGGTGCTGGACGTGGCCGGCGGCACCGGGGATCTGTCCGCGCTGTTCGCGGCGCGGGTCGGCGCGAGCGGGCAGGTGTGGCTGACCGACATCAACGGCGAGATGCTCGCGCGCGGGCGCGACCGGCTGCTCGACCGCGGCCGTGTCGTGCCGGTGGTGCAGTGCGACGCCGAATGCCTGCCGTTCCCGGCCGACTATTTCGATTGCGCGGTGGTGGGCTTCGGGCTGCGCAACATGACGCACAAGGAAACCGCGCTGGCGGAAATGCTGCGCGTGCTGCGCACCGGCGGGCGCCTGCTGGTGCTGGAGTTCTCGCAGGTGTGGGAGCCGCTCAAGCCGCTGTACGACGGCTACTCGTTCAAGGTGTTGCCGCTGCTGGGAAAACTGGTAGCCGACGATGCGGACAGCTACCGCTACCTCGCCGAGTCGATTCGCCGCCATCCCGGACAGGAAGAACTTAAGCGGATGATGGAACAGGCCGGCTGCGCGCGCGTCGAGTACTACAACCTCAACGCCGGGGTGGTGGCGCTTGCACCGCGGCCACAAGATCTGATGCCGATGCTTGCCGCCGCGTTTCGTCGCATTCGCCAATCACCTGCTCGAGTCCGCGCCGTGGGCGCGTGCCAAGCTGAGTGCACACGCCGGCAAGACTGCGCTTTTCGACGTGTTTCCGGCCCGGCTGGCGTTGGCGGTGGCGGCAGACGGCAGATTGCAGCCGGCGCTGCCGGAAGCCGCGCCGGCGGTGACGATCCGGCTCACGCACCTCACGCTGCTCGAGGTATTGGCGGACGGCGAGGAAGCCTGGCGCAAGGCCGAAGTCACCGGTGATACCGATTTTGCCGCGGTCATTTCCCAGGTCGCATCCAACCTGCGCTGGGATGTGGAGGAGGACCTGAGCCGGGTGGTCGGCGACATCGCGGCGCATCGCATGGCGCAGGCAGGACGGGCGGCCGCCGCGTGGCCGAAGCAGGCTGCCATGAGCCTGGCCGAAAACGCCGCCGAATATCTCACCGAGGAGAACGTCGGTATGCTGGTCACGCCTTTGCAGGCCGCCGAGTTCATGCGCGAGGTAGACGAACTGCGCGATGCCGTGGAGCGCCTGGACAAGCGCATCGAGCGCCTGTCGCGGCCGGTCCGCGGCAGATAGAAGAACATAAGGAAAGCGCGGCGCACTCGCCGTCACCTTTCATGCACCTGCTGCGGCTGTTCAAGATCGTGTACATCTCGTTGCGCTTTGGGCTGGACGAGTTCTTCCTCGGCCATGCCAGGGTGCGCGGATTGCGCGTGTTGACTGCGGGGCTGCTGTTCTGGCGCCGCCTCGAGCGGCCGCGCGGAGAGCGTCTGCGCCTCGCGCTGGAAGCGCTCGGGCCGATATTCGTGAAGTTCGGCCAGGTGCTGTCCACCCGCCGCGACCTGATCCCGCTCGACATCGCCGACGAACTGGCGAAACTACAGGACCAGGTGCCGCCGTTCGCGGCCGAACAGGTGTTCCAGTCCCTGGAGCGCGCCTACGGCAAGCCTGCCTCGGAAGTGTTCGAGCGCTTCGACGCCGTGGCGGTCGCCAGCGCCTCGGTGGCACAGGTGCATTTCGCGTTACTGCCCGGCGGGCGCGAAGTGGCGGTGAAGATCCTGAGGCCGGGGATCTGACCGAATCATCGTCGAAGATATTGCGTTGCTCAATGTCGCCGCCGGATTGATCGAGCGGCTGTGGAAGGACGGCCGCCGCCTGAAGCCGCGGGAAGTGGTCGGCGAGTTCGAGAAGCACCTCAATGACGAACTCGACTTGCTGCGCGAGGCGGCGAACGCCAGCCAGTTGCGCCGCAACTTCGACGAACTCTCCGCTTCCTGCGGGTGCCGGAGATCTTCTGGGACTTCTGCAGCAGCCAGGTCATGGTGATGCAGCGCATGAGCGGCACGCCGGTAAGCCAGGTCGAAAGACTGCGCCAACAGGGCATCGATATTCCGAAACTGGCGCGCGCCGGCGTCGAGATCTTCTTCACCCAGGTGTTCCGCGACGGTTTCTTCCATGCCGACATGCATCCCGGCAACATCTTCGTCGCGCCGGACGGGCGTTACATCGCGCTGGATTTCGGCATCATGGGCACGCTCACCGAGGTGGACAAGAATTACCTGGCGCAGAACTTCCTCGCCTTCTTCCGGCGCGACTACCGGCGCGTGGCGGAGGTCCACATCGAGTCCGGCTGGATTCCGCCGCAGACCCGCGTGGACGAGTTCGAGACCGCGATTCGCGCGGTGTGCGAGCCGATCTTCGACAAACCGCTGAAGGAGATTTCCTTCGGCAAGGTGCTGCTGCGGTCTGTTCCAGACCTCGCGCCGCTTCAACATCGAGATCCAGCCGCAACTGGTGCTGCTGCAAAAGACCCTGCTCAACATCGAAGGCCTGGGCAGGGACCTCGATCCCGACCTGGATCTGTGGAAAACGGCCAAACCCTATCTCGAACGCTGGATGTCCGAGCAGGTCGGCTGGCGCGGCCTGTTGCGCAACCTGCGCAACGAGGCGCCGCAATGGGCGGTGCTGCTGCCGCAGTTGCCGCGCCTGGTGCATCGCGCGCTATCGGATCGTCCTGCCAACGACCTGCGCGCGGCAATGGATGCTTTGCTGCAAAGTCAGCGGCGCCACAACCGCCTGCTGACCGGAATCCTGTCGGTCCTCCTGATCGTTCTGCTGCTTGCAGATCGCGTGCCTGGCTGATCTGACCGCCGCTGCCGGCTACGCCGCAATCCTTGGCGGTCTCTATGTGACGTTTAATGAAATTGTCACAATCGGTCGCCAAAATCCTGCCCGTTGGTGTACCGGCGCGTCGGCCGTATGCAACTTCCTGCCAGATTCGGGCGCTGCCGCCTCCATAGGCCTTCCGAATGGTGGTCGCGTCAGGTATTTAAACTTAGGAGAAATCAATGGGATCGAATACCAAGACGAACAACTCCAGCCTGCCGGAACTGGGCGCCGAAACGCCTCACCCTCGCCGCCTCGATCGCAGCGCTGTTCTGTGGCTTTCCGCCTGTCGGCGTTTGCCGTCGACATGGAGGACATCGTCGAAAAGCTGCACGACAAGGGCGTGATTTCCGAAGAGGAATACCAGGAAATGCGCACCGAAGCACGCGCCGAGAAGCGCAAGGAAGCGCTCGACGCGGCGCTCGAGGAGGAGCAAAAAGCCAAGGCAAAAGATTTGCGCCAAGGTCAGCCCAGGCCCGGGGCTGAGGGTCGAATCGGCTGACGGCCAGCATTCGATCGCCGTCGTCGGCCGCCTGCATTTCGACTACCGGGATCTTCCGGACGGGTACGGTGAATTCAACGACCGCGACAGTGCTTCGCTTGGAGATGGCTTCGAGATTCGCCGCGCGCGGATCTGGCGTCAACGGCAAGATGTTCAATGACATCACCTATGAGGTAGTGACCAACCTCGTAGGCAGCGGCGATCGATCGATACTGCATGGTTGAACCTTGGCTACGTCAAGCCGATTCAGTTCCGGATGGGTCGCTTCAAGCAGCCGTTCAGCCTCGAAGAGCTGACCAGTTCCAACAACATCGATTTCATGGAACGCTCTTACGTGAACCAGTTGGTTCCCGCCAAGAAACTCGGGGTGATGCTCCATGGCGAGCCGATCGAGAGGCCTCACTTATGCCGTGTCCCATTTCCAGCAGGATTCGAGACAGCAGTCCGAAGGCGACGGCTTTCAGAGCGCCGCGCGGCTTACCATGAACGCCGCGCAGCTTTTCAAAATGTCGAACAGCGTGGTCCACCTTGGCGTGGCGGGCACCGACGGTCATTACCAGATCCGGCCGGCGGTTTCATCGCAGACCTCGTCGGCAGCAGCGCCACGACCAGAGCGACGATCGTCGGATTCAGCAGCGAGAATCGGGGTCTCAGCTAACGTACTATCGACGCACAGATCGGTGGCTCAGTCTTGCCGACAGCCGATTTCGGTGCCGCCGACGAAATCAACGCCAACGTAAGCAAGGAAATGACCGGCCTGGAGTGGCGCTGGCGTGTGGCCCGTTCAAGTTCCAGGGCGAGATGGTGACCGCGTCCTTCGACGCGAATCACCAGTCAGCAGGCCAAACGGTCGTCGGGGACGTGGACACCGACTACATCGAACTGATCTGGAACATCACCGGCGAGAAATGGTCGGACGTCTATCGCGGCGGCATATTCTCCGGAATCAAGCCGAACAACAACTTCAAGCCCGGTAGCGGGCCCGGAGCATGGCAACTTGGCGTGCGGCTATCTCTTATGATGCCTCCGATATCAGTGTCAGCGGCGGCGAGTTCGCGCGAGCAGAACGTCGACAAAGCCGAAACGCTCACTGTGGGCTGTCAACTGGCTTCTGAATCCGAACGTCAGGTTCATGCTTAACTATGCCGACACCAAGTTCAAGCCCAGCTCGACATCGCCTGCCCAGGCGGTGACGCCCTTGGATGTAGCGGGAGCCACGCGCGCCAGGACTCGGAAAAAGTAATCAGCCTGCGCGCTGCCGTATTCTTCTAGCGCTCGGTCCAACGACCCGGTACCGCCCGGAAACGGGGTGGTGGCCGGAGTTTCTCCTGGGAAGCCGCAAGTCCGCAAGGTCTTGCGGCTTTTCTTTATGCCGGCCGCCAGGGGCATATCCGTGATTCCCAAAGTTCTCCCGAGCCACTTGCCGTGGTTGCAGATGCCGCTGTTCCGCGACTGCGCCTTCAATAATCCCCCCGCTTTTTCAAGCCCTTGCTAGAATTGCCGCCTTGCAAAATCAGGGCGGAGCACAGGGCAGGACATGGCGCTACTCGAGATTCGCAACGTCACCCGTCGCTTCGGCGATTTCGCCGCCGTCAACGACGTCAGCATCAGCATCGAGGCCGGTGAGTTCTTCACCCTGCTGGGCCCCTCGGGCTGCGGCAAGACCACACTGTTGAGGATGATCGCCGGATTCGACGTGCCCGATGCCGGGAGGATCGTCGTCGACGGCCAGGACATGACCGGCATTCCGCCGGAAGCCCGCAACATCCACACGGTGTTCCAGAGCTACGCGCTGTTTCCGCACATGAACGTCGAAGACAACATCGCCTTCCCGTTGCGCATGGCGAAGGCGGACCCGGCGCAAATCAGCCGGCGGGTGGAAGAGGCGCTGGAGGACGTGCGCCTTACCGGCATGAACAGGCGCTATCCCAATGAACTGTCCGGCGGCCAGAAGCAGCGCGTGGCGGTGGCCCGCGCGCTCGATCAACCGGCCCAAGCTGCTGCTGCTCGACGAGCCGCTGGCGGCGCTGGATGCAAAGCTCAAGGAAAGCGTGCAGCTCGAACTGATCGGCCTGCAGAAAGAAATCGGCGTCACTTTCGTTTACGTGACCCACGATCAGGGCGAAGCACTGGCACTGTCGCACCGGATCGCGGTGATGAACCAGGGGCGGGTCGAACAGATCGACGAGCCGTCGAAGATCTACGGCTTTCCCGAAGAATCGCTTCGTCGCCGACTTCATCGGCCAGTGCAACCTGCTCGAGGGCGAAATCAAGGCCTGCGCAGGGCGAGCGCATGACGGTGCATCTCGACGGCATCGGCGATGTTTCCGCGCTCAACGTGGAAGGCGATCAACCGGGGTTGCGGGGCGTGCTGGCGTTGCGTCCCGAGAAAGTGGCGATCGGCCGCGATCTGCCCGACGAGCCGGATCTGAACCGTTTTGCAGGCAAGGTGTACGACTTCCTCTATCTCGGCGACGTCACCGTGTACATCGTCGAGCTTGCCGGCGGCAAGCGCATCGAGGCGCTGCTGCCCAACTCCGCGGCGGGGCGCACCAAATTCTTCGAGGCCGGCGACGACGTACAGGTGAACTGGCGTACGACGCCGGGCATTTTCTGAACGACTGACGGCTTGGAGATCAGTTGAACCGCCAAGACGCCAAGGCCGCAAGGAATTCAGAGGAAACGCGAGCGAACGGCAATGGAGATGGATCTCACGGTCGAACTTCTCAGGGAATATCCGCGATGACCAATTATCAATTCGGTCTTCTTCGGCCTTGGCGTCTTGGCGGTTCCGGTTTCCGTTCTCATAGCGAGAAATGACACCGTAAACAGAACCGCCTGCACAAGTGGCTGATCAGCGGGCCGCCGCTCGCCTATCTGCTGGTGTTCTTCGCCATTCCCGTGCTGATCATGGTGGTCGCGTCGTTCCGCAACCCTGGCGAGTTCGGCGGCCTGGCGCCGCTGTTCTACGAGGACGAAGCCGGCGGCCATCTCGACCTGACCGCGGAGAACTACGGCCGCTTCTTTTCCGATTTCCTCTACACCCAGCTTTTCATCAAGTCGTTCGCCTACGCGGCGGTCACCACGCTGGTATGCCTGGTCATCGCCTACCCGCTGTCGATGCTGATCGCCCGCAGCCCGAAAAAACACCGCGACCTGCTGGTGCTGCTGGTGATCCTGCCGTTCTGGTCGAACTTCCTGATCCGCGTCTACGCCTGGATGATCATCCTCGGGCCGCAGTCGGTGTTCGTGCGCGCGCTGAACGCCGTTCATCGGCTTCTTCGGCTTCGAGCCGGTGTCGCTGTTGTTCACGCCGTTCGCGGTGATCGTCGGCCTGGTGTACGTGCACCTGCCTTTCATGGTGCTGCCGCTGTACGCCAACCTGGAGAAGCACGACCCGGCGCTGCTCGATGCCGCGCAGGACCTGGGCGCGAACGCCTGGCAGCGCTTCTGGCGGGTCACGTTCCCGCTGTCGCTGCCGGGGGTGTACGCCGGCGCGGCGCTGGTGTTCATCCCCGCTCTCGGCATCTTCGCCATTCCCGACATTCTCGGCGGCACCGAGGGCATCATGATCGGCAACGTGATCAAGCAGCAGTTTCTCGACACCCGCGACTGGCCCTTCGGGAGCGTGCTGTCGATGGTGCTGACCGTCATGGCGGTGGGGCTGGCCGGGTTGGCCGCCTGGGTGGGCAGGAGAGCGCGGGTATGAACCGCCGTTCGCCCTGGCTTTGGTTTGCCGGCTTCCTTGCCTACGCTTTTCTGTATGCGCCGCTGGTGATCGTGGTCGCCTATTCCTTCAACGATTCGCGGCTCAATGCCGAATGGGTCGGCTTCACGCTGTCCTGGTACGAGAAGCTCTTCGGCAACGAAAAGATGCTGAAGGCGGCATGGAACTCGCTCGTGATCGGGCTGACCGCAAGTGCGGTCTCCACCGTCCTCGGCACCATGGCCGGCTACGCGATGTACCGCTACAAGATGCGACTGCTGCCGGTGCTGGTGCTGGCGCCGATCGCGATTCCCGAGATCCTCATGGGCGTCTCGCTGCTGATTTTCTTCGTCATGCTCAACATTACGCTGGGCATGGTGTCGATCGTTCTGTCCCACATCGCCTTCTGCGTCGGCTTCGTCGCCATCGTGGTGCGCTCGCGGCTCGCCGGCATGGATGAGAGCCTGACCGAGGCGGCCCGCGACCTGGGCGCCACGCCGTGGCAGGCATTTCGCCTGGTGACCCTGCCGCTGATCATGCCTGGGGTGGTGGCCGGCGCGCTGATGGCGTTCACGCTGTCGATCGACGACTTCGTCATCACCTTCTTCACCGCGGGCGTCGGTTCCTCCACACTGCCGTTGCAGATCTACACCATGGTGAAGATCGCCGTGACGCCCGAAGTCAACGCCGTGTCAACGCTGCTGATGCTGCTGACGTTGGCGCTGATACTGATCGCCTCGAAGCTGTCTCCCGGCGCACTGCGCAGTCAGTGAGATTCCGCGCGGATCGCCGGTGCGCCGGGATGTATCCTCCGAATAGCCTCTGGACTGCGGCGGGCGTGATTTCATAACCTAGGCGTTTAGAGGATCGGTATCCCACAACTACGGAGAGCGACCATGAAGAAGCTGCTGTCCCTGCTGCTGCTCGCAAGCCTGCCGGCGCTGGCAAAGGACGAATTGCATCTGTACAACTGGAACGACTACATCGCGCCGGAGACGGTGGAGCGTTTCGAGAAGTCCTGCAAATGCAAGGTGGTGCAGGACTACTTCGGCGACAACGAGGAAGTGATCGCCAAGTTTGCCGCCGGCGCCAAAGGGTACGACGTCATCGTGCCGACGTCGAACTACGTCGCCGGCATGGCCAAGGCCGGCTGGCTGCAGCCGCTGGACAAGAGCAAGATCCCCAACTTCAAGAACGTCATGCCGCAGTACCTGAACACCGAATTCGACCCGGGCAACAAGTATTCGGCGCCGTACGCGATGTCGATCACGCTGATCGGCTACAACGAGCAGAAGATGAAGGAACTGGGCATCACGGTCGATTCCTGGGCGGTGATCTTCGACCCCAAGATCCTCGCGAAGATCAAGGGCCGCGTGACCGTACTCGACAGCCAGAGCGAGCTGATGGCGGCGGCGCTGAAGTACCTCGGTTACTCGGTGAACGACCGCGATCCCAAGCACTGGAAGCAGGCTAGCGACGTCATCGTCAAGGCCAAGCCCTATTGGGCGGCCTTCATGGCGCAGGGTTACATCAAGGAACTTATCCACCGGAAATCTCTGGGTGGTGCACGGCTACTCGAACGACATCTTCCAGGCCGACCTCGGGGCGCAGGAAGCCAAGCAGAAGTTCCGCATCCGCCACAGCCTGCCGAAGGAAGGTGCGGTGCTGGCGCTGGACGCGATGGTGATCGCGAAGACCGCGCCGCGGCCGGACCTTGCGCACCAGTTCATCAATTTCATGCTCGACGGCAAGAACTCCGCGGACCTCACCAACATGATCGGCTCGGGCAATCCGAATACCGACGCAATGAAGACCATCAAGCCGGAGATCAAGAACAACAAGGCGGTATTCCCGGATGCGGAATCGGCGAAGCGGCTGGAGCAGTTGAAGGACATGACGCCCAAGGAACGCCAGCTGCTCAACCGCATCTGGACCGAGATCAAGGCGAAATAGAACTCGACGACGGCACGGGCGCCGCCGCTTAGACGTCGGTGGCGGGGTCTTCGCCGCGTAGGCCCGTTCGAGCGATTCAAGCAGCCGTTCGACGTCCTGATCCGGCAGGAACTGGATGCCGGCAGCGCGTTCCCGGCCGCTGCCGGAGTCGAACTTGACGGGCCAGATGCGATTCCCTGCGTCGCGTTTTGCGGCGCACGCAGGCTCACCCGATACCCGCGTTGTCGCGCGTACCAGCAATGCCACTGCGAGTGCCGGATGACGTTGCGACAGTTCGTTGGCGAATGCACCGGAAACACGCCGGCTCCAGGCCTCGTCCGGCATGAACACCGCGATGCAGCCCTCACCTCGCTTCACCACCGGCAACGCGCGCGCCTGCTCAAGGTCGTCGGCGTAGGCACGGCGTAGTACCTCGAATTCGGGAGCGTGCGCGCAAAACACCAGTGGATCGGCGTAGCGGCGCAAGCGCCGATAGAGTTCGGCGGGATGAAAATGCAGGTCCTCCACCGATTCTCCGTAGGCGTTGTAGTTCAGGCATTCGCCCAGTTCGCGCAGCACTTCGAGATCGTGCGCCGGAATTTGCAGGCTCGCGGCTGCGGCAAGCGCGGATTCCAGCAGATTGTCCCCGAACGCAGCGACGATCGCCCATGCCCGGTACTTCCCGCGCAGATAGCGATCGACGATCAGGCTGGTGCAGACTGACGGCGTCGGTATCGATGTGCGCGTCGAACAGAGGATGGCTGGGGACCGCGCCGGCGAAGTGGTGATCGAAGTACCGGCAACGCACCCCGGCCTCCAGCATGCGCATCAGGTCGCTGCGATTCGTTTCCAGCGAAACGTCGAGCACCGTGATTTCATCGCCGGGACCAGCGGCTCACGCGAGCGAGCAGCTCGATATCGCGCTTGACACCGGTAATGAGCTCCGCGTCGCGCGGATCGGCAAGTCGCAGTTGATGCAGGCGCGCAGATGCCGTCGGCGTCGCCGTTGAAGATGTCATAGAATCTCAATCAGAGCTTCCGATGGCTGCGGTCTCGTTTGATTGTGCCCGGCGCACTCCACACAAGAACATGAGCGGTCCGTTTTTCTCCTCCCGACGCGTTACTCGCGCAGATCCAAGCTGGTACGTTACCTCACGGTAGCTTACCCGCTGCTGGTGGCGTATGCCAGCCTCTATCCCGTTCTCCGGCTGGCGCGTGCGCCGGTCGAAGAATGCCACCGCGTTCGTTCTTGCCGACTGGCCTTTTTACGTCACCGCTTTCCGATATCACGCTCAACGTTCTTGCCTATCTTCCGCTCGGACTGCTGCTCACCCTGACTATCATGGGGCGCATGCCGCGATGGGCGGCGGCGGTGCTCGGGGTGCTGGCCGGAACGCTGTTCAGTCTTGTCGATCGAACTGGCGCAGGGCTATCTGCCTTCGCGCATTGCTTCCAACGTGGACCTGCTCACCAACGCGGGCGGAACGGTGCTCGGTGCCGCTGCAGCGTACATGTTCGGGGAACGCTGGCTGCTTTCCGGCGAACTGTACCGGCTGCGCGGACGGTACTTTCTGCCCGGCGCAATGACTGCCTACGGCTTCGTGCTGCTCGCGCTGTGGCTGTTGACCCAGCTCAACGCGGAAATCTGGCTGTTCGGCAACGGCGATCTGCGCCACCTGGTGCCGGGTCAGGTCAGCGTGAGTTATTCGGCCGAGTCCTACCGTTACCTGGAAGCCGGCGTTGCCGCGCTCAACTTTGCCGGCGTGGCCTTTCTGCTCACTGCGATCGCGCGATCCTTCCTCGGTGCCGCGGTCTCGCTCACCGCGCTGACCGCCGCGGCACTGGCGCTGAAAACGATCGCTTCCTCGGCACTGTTCATTCCCGGCAATCCGTCGCTGTGGCTGACGCCGGGGTCGCTGCTGGGGCTCGCGATCGGCCTCGCGGCGTGGCTTCTGCTGGCGCGCGCGCACAGGAGCGTTCTCATCCACGCGGCAGCGGTCTGCCTTGTGCTCGGATTGATCGTGGTGAACCTCGCTCCGGAGAATCCCTACCTCGTCGCGGCATTGAAAGTGTGGCGGCACGGACATTACGTCAGCTTCAACGGCATGACGCGGCTGCTGTCTGCACTGTGGCCCTTTCTCACGCTCGCTTACCTGTATTCTGCTTGCGCGCGCAAGACCGGGGCGTGCCGGCCGCCGCGGCTAATGGAAGGCAACGACGATGAATTCAACTTCCGATTCGCTGAACGATCTGCGCGAGCGGTTGCGGCAGTTCGCCGCCGAGCGCGACTGGGAGCAGTTCCATGTTCCGAAGAACCTGGCGATGTCGGTGGCGATCGAGGCCGCCGAGATCATGGAGCACTTTCAGTGGCTGACCCCGGAGCGAGAGCGCTAGCGCTGCCCGAGTCGCAGCGCGCCGCCGTGGCGCACGAGATCGCCGACGTCCTGCTTTACCTGGTACGGCTCGCGGACGTCCTGGACATCGATCCGGTGGAAGCGGCGCTGGAAAAGATGGCGATCAACGCGCGCAAGTACCCGGTCGCTGCGCGGCTTATAATACGCGCCCCGGAACAACGGGTCTTGCCGTTGAGCCATTACAAGTATCACGTGTTCTTCTGCTGCAACCAGCGCGAAGCCCGGTGCGGCGTGCTGCAACAATCATCACGCACAGGAAATGCGCGATTATGCCAAGGCCCGCGTCAAGTCGCTGCAACTCGCCGGCCCGGGCAAGGTGCGGGTAAACCAGGCGGGCTGCATGGACCGCTGCGACGAGGGCCCGGTGATCGCTGTCTATCCCCAGGAAATCTGGTACACCTACGTGGACAAGAGCGACATCGATGAGATCATAGACGAGCATCTGGTCCACGGCCGCATCGTCGAGCGCCTGCGCATTTGAAATCTGCATCACAGAGCCGGCTCTCGATTGACGGGCCCGCGGGCAAACTCGAGATCGTCGCCAACGATCCCGGCGAGGCGCGCCGCGGCGTGGCGCTGGTAGCGCATCCGCATCCGCTTTACGGCGGCACGCTCGACAACAAAGTAGTGCAGACCCTGGCGAAGGCGTTCTTCGCGCTCGGGGTACTGCGCGCTGCGACTGAATTTCCGCGGCGTCGGCGCCAGTGACGGCGTCGTTCGACGAGGGCCGCGGCGAAATCGAGGATTTCCTGGCGCTCGCGGAGCACGCGCGGCGCACCTACGGCGAGGGCGAGTTGGCGCTGGGCGGATTCTCCTTCGGCGGCTTCGTCGCCGCCTCTGTCGCACGAGCGACTCGGGCCGAGGCATCTGGTGCTGGTGGCGCCCGCGGTCGGTCGCTTCCCGGTCGGCACGGTTCCCGCGGGAACGTTGGTGGTGCACGGCGAGGAAGACGACGTGGTGCCACTCAAGGACGCACTCGACTGGGCCCGTCCGCAACAGCTTCCGATCGTGGTGTTTCCCGGCGCCGGCCATTTTTTCCATGGGAATCTGGTGACGCTGCAGAAACTTGTCGAAAGACACTGTCGCGCCTGATCCCGAACAAGCTCAAACAGAGAAACCAGTTCAAGGGCCGTTGTACGCAGAGACGTCCCGCCAGAGGGAACCACAGAGAGAGCGCAAAGAAAAAAGAAAGGACGCTATTGAAAACTTGAAATTGTTCGTATCCCAACATTTCTTTGTGTCCTTTCTTGTTTCCTCTGCGCCCTCTGCGTCAACGCCTTTGAACTAATCTCGTATTTCACATGCCGCTTCTTGAAGTCAAAGACCTGCGCAAATCCTACGGCGACCTCGAAGTCGTGCGCGGCGTGAACCTCTCGCTGGAGGCCGGCGAGTGCCACGGACTGCTTGGACCCAACGGTGCCGGCAAGACCACCACGCTGCGACTGTGCCTGGGCCTTTCCGATCCGGATGCGGGAGAGATCTCGCTGCTCGGTCTTCCGGTACCGAAGGCTGCGCGCGAGGCCCGCATCCGCTTGGGCGTACTGCCGCAGCTCGACAACCTCGACCCGGACTTCACCGTGTTCGAAAACCTGCTTGTGTACGGGCGTTATTTCGGCCAGGCTGACGCCGTCACGCGAAGCCGCATTCCCGAACTTCTGGAGTTCGCCGGCCTGACCAACCGCGCGAACTCGAAGATCCAGACCCTCTCCGGCGGGATGAAGCGGCGCTTGTCGCTGGCGCGGGCGTTGATCAACGACCCCGACCTGATATTCCTGGATGAGCCGACCACCGGACTCGATCCCCAGGCCCGCCACCTGATCTGGGAGCGGCTCAAGCAGTTGCTGAACCGGGGCAAGACCATCCTGCTGACCACGCATTTCATGGACGAGGCGGAACGCCTTTGCCGGCGCTTGTCGATCATGGACCATGGCCGCATCATTTCCACCGGCAGCCCGCGCGAACTGATCTCGCGTCACATCGAGCCGGAGGTGCTGGAGGTGTACGGGGAAGACGTTGCGGGATGGGCGGCTGAGCACGGCGAAAAACTTGCCATGCGAGCCGAGCATACCGGCGAGACCATATTCTGCTATACCAACCGCGCCGAACCGTTGATTGCCACGCTGCAGAATCGTCCGGGTTTACGCTACCTTCACCGGCCTGCGAATCTGGAGGACGTCTTCCTGAAACTCACCGGGCGCGACCTGCGGGACTGATCGTGAACAGGAAAGAGGGGCGAGGAGCGAGGGGCGAAGGCAACAGCGCTCTCGGTTTCACCGGGATACGGATACAAGGGCGATGAGAGCGAAAGATTTCCGTCCGCCGGCCCTGAGCCTGCGTTTCGCGCATGTCTGGCGCCGCAACTTCCTGGTCTGGCGCAAGCTCGCGATTCCATCGATGCTCGGCAATCTCGCCGACCCGATGCTGTACATGCTCGGGCTCGGCTATGGCCTGGGCGCGCTGGTCGGCAAGGTCGGCGGACTGCCGTACATCACTTTCCTGGCGGCCGGCACGGTGTGCTACAGCACCATGAACACCGCGACCTTCGAGGCGCTGTATTCCGCATTCTCACGCATGCACGTGCAGAGGACCTGGGATGCCATCATGAACGCGCCGATCAACCTCGACGACGTGGTGGCTGCCGAGGCGGCGTGGGCGGCGAGCAAGAGCTTTCTTTCCGGCTGCGCGATCCTGATTATCATCTGGGTGCTCGGGCTGTCGCATTCGCCGCTCACGTTGTGGATCGTCCCGCTCGCCTTCCTGGTGGGGCTGACGTTTGCCTGCCTCGGACTGGTCATGAATGCCGTTTCGCCGAGCTACGATTTTTTTCTTTATTATTTCACGCTGCTGATCACGCCGATGGTGCTGCTCTGCGGCGTGTTCTTCCCGACTGACCAGCTTCCCGGGGCGCTACAGGTGGTCTCCTCGGTTCTGCCGCTTACCCATGCCGTCCTTCTGGCTCGTCCGCTGGTCGTCGGCGTCGCGCCGGCCGAGCCGGCATTTCATGTGCTGGTTTTGCTGGGTTACGCGGCGGTCGCGTTCTATGTCGCACTGGTTCTGACGCGGCGACGGCTGCTTTCCTGACATGTCTCACCCCGCCGCCAGTCCATGTTCCGAGGTCTGGTGGCTCGAGCCCCTTGCCGTGCAACTCGCCGAACTGGAGACCGGCACAGCCGGTCTGAGCGAACGCGAGGCGCGCCTGCGGCGCACGCGCTTCGGCCCCAACGAACTGCAGGAAATTCGCCGCATTCCCCTGCCACTGCAGTTTCTGGCGCGCTTTCGCAATCCACTGGTGCTGGTGCTGCTCGCCGCCAGTGCGGTGGCCGCGATCACTGGAGAGACCGCGAGCTTCGTCATCATCGTGGCCATGGTCGTGTTGTCTGGTGACCCTGGATTTCGTCCAGGAAAACCGCGCCGGCCGGGCGGTGGAACGGCTGCGCCGTTCGGTGGCGGTGCGCGCGCGCGTGTTGCGCGACGGCCATCTGGGCGAAGTCGAGATCGCGGACCTCGTCCCCGGCGACGTGGTCGATAGTCTCCGCTGGCGACCTGGTGCCGGCGGACGCGCGGGTACTGGAAGCGCGCGACCTCTTCGTGCAACAAGCACTGCTCACCGGCGAACCCTATCCGGTGGAGAAGCATCCCGGCGACCTGCACGGCGGCGAGCGCATGGACGCGGCGACCAACGCGGTGTTGATGGGCACCTCGATCATCTCCGGCAACGCCCGGCTGCTGGTCTGCCGCACCGGCGCGGCCACCGCGGTCGGTGCCATCGAGACCGCCCTGCAGGCCGAGCCGCCCCCGACCGCCTTCGAGACGCGGCACCCGCCGCTTCGGCATGCTGATCCTGCGCATGACGCTGCTGCTGGTGCTGTTCGTGCTGCTGGTCAATGCGCTGTTCGGCCGGCCCTGGCTCGAGTCGTTCCTGTTCGCGCTGGCGCTCGCCGTCGGTCTGACGCCGGAACTGCTGCCGATGGTGATGTCGGTGACCCTGGCGCGCGGCGCCGGACGCATGGCGCAGCGGCAGGTGGTGGTGCGCCGCCTGTCGGCGATCGAGGACCTCGGCAGCATGGACGTGCTGTGCACCGACAAGACCGGCACGCTCACCGAGGCGAAGATCCGGCTGGAGCGCCACGAGGACGCCCGCGGCCGAGAATCCGAGCGCGTGCTGCGGCTGGCCTACATCAACAGTGCGTTCGAGACCGGGCTGCGCAGCCCGCTCGACGACGCCATCCTCGCGCACACCCACATCGACGTAAGCGGCCTGCAGAAGATCGACGAAGTGCCATTCGACTTCGAGCGCCGCCGCATCTCGGTCCTGGCCGACGACGGTGCCGCCCGCCTCCTGGTGGTCAAGGGTGCACCCGAGGAAATTCTGAGGCTGTCGGTCGACTTCGAGGACGACGTCGTGCGCGCGCCCCTCGACGCCGCCGCGCGCGCGCGCCTGCAGCAGCGGCTCGACGCGCTGGGCGACGAGGGTTTCCGAGTGCTCGGCGTGGCGGTTAAGGAGGTCGCGCGCGACCATCCGCACGCCGTGGTAGACGACGAGACCGGGCTGACGTTCTGCGGATTCGCCGCCTTCCTCGACCCGCCGAAGGAGTCCGCCCGCGAGGCGTTGCGCATGCTCGCCGCCGACGGCATCGCGCTGAAGATCGTCACCGGCGACGGCGAGCAGGTGACCCGCCACGTCTGCCGCATGCTCGGCATCGAGGTGCAGCGGCGTGCTCAGCGGGGCGCAGATCGCGCAGCTGGACGACGACGGCCTGCAGGCGGTGGTCGAGGGTGCCAACCTTTTCTGCCGGGTGAATCCGCAGCAGAAGAACCGCATCATCCTGGCGCTGAAAGCGCGCGGACAGGTCGTCGGCTATCTTGGGGACGGCGTCAACGACGCCCCGCCGCTGCATTCCGCCGACGTCGGCCTGTCGGTGGATACCGCAGTCGACGTGGCGCGGGAGACGGCCGACATGATCCTGCTCGCCCACGACCTGAAGGTCGTGCACGAGGGCGTGCGTCGAGGGACGGCGCACTTTCGGCAACGTCATGAAGTACATCATGATGGGCACCAGCTCGAACTTCGGAAACATGTTCAGCATGGCCGGCCGCCTCGCTGTTTCTGCCATTCCTGCCGATGCTGCCGACCCAGATCCTGCTGAACAACTTGCTCTACGATATTTCCGAACTGACGATCCCGATGGATCGGGTGGACGACGCGGACCTCGCCCGGCCGCGCGCCTGGGACATGGATTTCGTGCGCCGCTTCATGTGGGTGGCGGGGCCGGTGAGCTCGCTGTTCGATTTTCTCACCTTTTTCCTGCTGCTCGAGGTGTTCGATGCCGGCCGGGCGCTCTTCCAGACCGGCTGGTTCATCGAGTCGCTGGCTACGCAAGTCCTGGTCATTTTCGTCATCCGCACGCGCGGCAATCCGCTGAAGAGCCGGCCGGCCGCGGCATTGGTGGCGACCTCCCTGGCCGTGGTTGCCGTCGCCGTTGCATTGCCGTTCACCGCGCTCGCACCCCACCTCGGTTTCGTCACGCCGCCCGCGGCTTTCTTCGCGCTGCTCGCGGGGATGGTCGTGACTTACCTGCTGCTGGTAGAGTGCGCGAAGCGGGCGTTCTACCGGCGCTGGGCATCCTGACGATCCGACAAACTGCGATTTCGCAATGCTCTGGATCAAGTCGCTGCACATCATCTTCATGGTCACCTGGTTCGCCGGGCTGTTCTACCTGCCGCGGCTTTTCGTCTATCACGCCATGAGCGAGGACCGGCCGAGCCTCGAACGCTTCAAGATCATGGAGCGCAAGCTGTTCTACGGCATCATGACGCCTGGCGCGCTACTGACGCTGCTGTCGGGCGCATGGTTGTGGCTGGGGTATGGCTATCACGGCGGATGGTTGGTTGCCAAGCTGGTGCTGGTCGCGGTGCTGGTCGCCTACCATGTGTATTGCGGCAAACTGATGCTTGACTTCAAGCGTGACCGTAACCGCCACGGCCACGTGTTCTACCGCTGGTTAAACGAGTTTCCGGTGGTGCTGCTTGTTGCCATCGTGCTGCTGGTGGAATTGCAGCCGTTCTGAGAACCATGACATCACTGGCGCGCGGCTTACTGATCGCGGCCTTATGGTGCGCAGTACGCTGCATGCGGCGCAGGTCACCGCGCGCATCCTGGTGCAGAATTCCCCGCTGGCCGGCTTTCAGTACTACCAAGGCAAGGAACTCTGGGAGCAGATGAAAGTCGGCGATGTGCTCGCCCTGATCCGGGAGCCCGACAACGCGCATGATGCGCGGGCGGTGCGCGTGGAATGGAACGGCCACAAGCTCGGCTATGTGCCGCGCAAGGAAAATGAAGCGGTGGCCCGCCAGCTCGACCGCGGCAACCGGCTGCAAGCGCGCATCGTGCGCCTGACCAAGCATCGCGATCCCTGGAAGCGCATCGAGTTCGAAGTTTTCCTGGGCCTCTAGAACTCTACCATCTCCCACGCAAGACGCAAAGAACGCAAAGAAATGCTGATGAATGGACGCAAATATCGCTCTGCAGACCCGGTTCGCCGCAAGCACGGCTATCAGAGTATCGGTGCCATGAACCATTCGTTCCCATTATCCGGGTTTCCTTTGCGTTCTTTGCGTCTTTGCGTTGAGGTCTGATTTGGGTGCTTTATCTTGAAGCAAGAACGGTTTTTTGCGCCCTGTCCGCGAGGGCTCGAGGCATTGCTGGCCGCCGAACTCGGCGAGTTGGGCGCATCGGACATCGGCACGGTGGAAGGTGGCGTGGGCTTTGGCGGGACGCTGCCGCTCGCCTATTCCGCCAACCTGCACAGCCGCATCGCCAGCCGGGTGCTGTGGGAGATCGGCTCGGGCCGCTACCGCAACGAGGACGATGTCTATCGCGGCGTGTACGCTCTGGACTGGCAGCGTCTGTTCGATCCCGGCCTCACGATCCGGGTGAATGTCGCGGCGGTCGCGAGCCCGCTCAAGAGCCTGGAATTCATCACGCTGCGGATCAAGGATGCGGCCTGCGACAAGTTCCGTGGGCAAACAGGAAGCCGCCCAAGCGTGGATACGGCGCAGCCCGATGTGCGCATCCACGCCTTTCTCGACGTCGAGCGGTTCACGATTTATCTCGACACCTCGGGTGAGCCGCTGTTCAAGCGCGGTTCACGGCAGATGGCGGGCGAAGCGCCGCTTGCGCGAAAACCTCGCCGCCGGAATTCTGACGCTTGCCGGCTGGACGCCGGGTACCCCGCTGCTCGATCCGATGTGCGGCAGCGGCACGGTGCTGATCGAAGCAGCGCAGATCGCGCGGGGCATTCCGGCAGGGCGTCAATCGCAGGTTCGCGTTCGAGAAGCTGCGCAACTTCGATGCTGCGGAGTGGGTCCGCACCAGGGGCAATGCCGAAGCGCGGATCAGGAATGACGCCCGGACGCCGATTTTCGGCAGCGATCTGTTCGGAGACGCGCTCAAGCTTGCGCGCGAGAACCTGGCTGCCGCAGGATTGGCCGATGCGGTCAGCCTCAAACAGGCCAACGTGCTGGAAATTTCGGCGCCGGCCGCCGAAGGCGTGCTGGTGACCAATCCGCCTTACGGCGTGCGCCTGGGTGAGCAGGAGAACTGGCTGCGTTCTATCCGCAGCTGGGGGACGTGCTCAAAAAGAAGTTTGCCGGCTGGCGCGCCTACCTGTTCACCGCCGATCTGCGCCTGCCCAAGCTGATCGGACTGTCACCATCTAAGCGCACCCCGCTTTACAACGGCCCGCTGGAGTGCCGGCTGTACGAATTCAAGATCGTTGCCGGCGCGATGCGGCGCGAGAAGCAGGGACGAGGGATGAGGGATGAGGGATGAAGTGAGATAACAGCGGACGGCATTGAAGGCCGTAGAGTCCTTTCTTAGCAGTCTCTTGCCCTTCCTTCCGCCTTCATCCCTGATATCGTCTGACGATTCGTCAGACGATGTTCAGGTGATCCACCCCGGTGGTGAGGTCGCGGTCCTGCGCTTCCTTGCCGTGCAGCTTGATCTGCAGCCGCAGTTCGTTCATCGAGTCGGCGTTGCGCATTGCGTCCTCGTAGCTGATTTTTCCAGTCTCGTAGAGCTCGAACAGCGCCTGGTCGAAGGTCTGCATGCCCAGTTCCCTCGACTTCTTCATGATCTCCTTGATCTCGTGCACCTCGCCCTTGAAGATCAGGTCGGAGATCAGCGGCGAATTGAGCAGGATCTCGATCGCCGCGGCGCGGCCCTTGGTGTCCTTGAGCGGGATCAGCCGTTGCGAGATCAGCCCCTTGAGGTTCAGCGACAAGGTCCATCAGCAACTGTGGCGCGGCGCTCTTCCGGGAAGAAGTTGATGATGCGGTCGAGCGCCTGGTTGGCGCTGTTGGCGTGCAGCGTGCCCATGCACAGGTGGCCGGTTTCGGCGAAGGCGACGGCGTGTTCCATGGTCTCGCGTTCGCGGATTTCGCCGATCAGGATCACGTCCGGCGCCTGCCGCAGGGTGTTCTTCAGCGCGGTTTCCCAGGAGTCGGTGTCGACCCCGACTTCACGCTGGGTGATCAGGCAGTTCTTGTGGTCATGCACGTACTCGATCGGGTCTTCGATCGTGATGATGTGGCCATAGCTGTTCTCGTTGCGGTAGCCGATCATCGCCGCCAGCGACGTGGATTTGCCGGAGCCGGTGCCGCCGACAAAGATCACCAGACCGCGCTTGGTCATCGCCACGTCCTTCAGCACCGGGGGCAGGCCGAGTTCCTCGAACTTGGGAATGGTCGTGGTGATGGTCCGCAGCACGATGCCGACGCGCTGCTGCTGCACGAAAGCGTTCACGCGGAAACGCCCGATCCCGGGCGGGTTGATCGCGAAATTGCATTCCTTGGTGCCTTCGAACTCCTGCGCCTGCTTGTCGTTCATCAGCGAGCGGGCCAGTTCCTGGGTGTGCTGCGGCGTCAGGCTCTGGTTCGACACCGGCGTCATCTTGCCGTCGACCTTGAACGCCGGCGGAAATCCGGCGGTGATGAAAAGGTCCGATGCCTTTCTCGCCACCATGCCCCTCAGCAGTTCGTGTATGAATTTGACGGCCTGGTCTTTTTCCATCGATTGCTCCTGGCAGGATATTCCGCGACGCCGTGCGCTTAGTTGAAGCTGTCCTTGTTGGCCGCTTTGCCGCGGGCCTCTTCCTTCGCAATCGAGGTTTTTCTTCACCATTTCCGCGAGATTCTGGTCGAGCGTCTGCATGCCCAGATTCTGGCCGGTCTGAATGGCCGAGTACATTTGCGCGACCTTGGCCTCGCGGATCAGGTTGCGGATCGCCGGAGTGCCGATCATGATTTCGTGCGCGGCCACGCGGCCGCCGCCGTCCTTGGTCTTGCAAAGAGTCTGCGAGATCACGGCGCGCAGCGATTCCGAGAGCATCGCCCGCACCATTTCCTTTTCCGCCGCGGGGAACACGTCGATGATCCGGTCGATGGTCTTTGCCGCCGAGCTGGTATGCAGCGTGCCGAATACCAGGTGGCCGGTTTCGGCCGCGGTCAGCGCCAGCCGGATGGTTTCGAGGTCGCGCAACTCGCCCACCAGGATGATGTCCGGATCCTCGCGCAGCGCGCTTCTCAGCGCATTGTTGAACGACAGTGTGTGCGGTCCGACTTCGCGCTGGTTGATCAGGCACTTCTTGCTCTCGTGCACGAACTCGATCGGGTCCTCGACCGTCAGGATATGGCCGAATTCGTTTTCGTTGATGTCGTTGACCATCGCCGCGAGCGTGGTGGACTTGCCCGATCCGGTGGGGCCGGTGACCAGCACCACGCCGCGCGGGTATTTCGCGATCTCCTTGAAAATGGCAGGCGCCTTCAGCTCCTCCAGGGTAAGCACCTTCGATGGAATGGTCCGCATCACCGCGCCCGCGCCGCGGTTCTGCACGAAGGCATTGACCCGGAAACGCGCCAGGTTCGGGATCGCGAACGAGAAGTCGCACTCCAGGTTCTCTTCGTAGAACTTGCGCTGACCGTCGTTCATGATGTCGTAGATCATCGCGTGCACGTCCTTGTGCTCCATCGGCGGCAGATTGATGCGCCGCACGTCGCCGTGGACGCGGATCATGGGCGGCAGACCGGCAGAGAGATGCAGGTCCGAAGCCTTGTTCTTGACGACGAAAGCGAGGAGTTCAGAGATGTCCATTTATAATTCCCCGACAAAGGCAAGATGGGGGTGCGAAGAGCGTGCCGGTGGCCACGCCGCGGATCAGAAAAGGCTTGTTGCATTCGATGCTTACATTGAAATCTGCAAGACGATTATGACAACAATAGCATCCCGCTTGCAAGCTGTTAAAGCACGCATTTCTGAGGCCGCCAGGGCTGCCGGGCGCGCCCCCCGGGGAGATCACCCTGGTTGCGGTCAGCAAGACCTTTCCGCCGCAGGCGATAGCCGAAGCCTTTGCCGCCGGCCAGACCGCCTTTGGGGAGAACTATGCGCAGGAAGGGATCGAGAAAATCGCCGCACTTTTCGACCTCCTCGCACCTTGTCCGCGAGCGGCACGTCGCATCCGCAAATCAAAATGATCAACGAACTCAGGGCGACGTGGGCCTCTCCGGCGGGATCACATCCACAGAGGGGCCCCTGCACCGCCCTTTGGAGTGGCACCACATTGGCCCGATCCAGAGCAACAAGACCAAGGCGATCGCGGAGAACTTCGACTGGGTCCACGGCATTGACCGCGCGAAGATCGCCGAGCGCCTGTCGGTGTCGCGCCCAAACGCCAAGCCGCCGCTGCAGGTCTGTATCCAGGTCAACATTAGCGGTGAAGTCAGCAAAAGCGGCGTGGCGCCGGATGCAATATTCGACCTCGCGCAGACGATCATGCAGTTGCCCCGCCTGCGCCTGCGTGGTCTGATGGCGATCCCCGAACCGACGCCCGACACGGCGCTGCAATGCAGCCGCTTCCGCATGTTGCGAGAGATCCGGGACGACCTTCTGCGCCGGGGAGTCGCGCTCGATACGCTGTCCATGGGCATGTCCGATGACTTCGAGGCGGCAATCGCCGAGGGCGCGACGCTGGTCCGCGTTGGCCGCGCCATTTTCGGCGAACGCGGTACCAGCGCTGGATAACGGCCGCCTATATACTGATCGGGACGACGATTTCGCGCAGACGGCGCGACGCACCGATGGCAACGTGTTGCCGGCGCGAACGTAGCCACTGGCCAAACGGATTTCAGTTTTCCAACATGCGCATTCTTTTCATTGGCGGCGGCAACATGGCCACCGCACTTATCGGCGGCCTGCTCAAGCAGGGGCTCGCGGCCAGCGACATTCGCGTCGTCGAGGTGTCCGAGGACGCGCGCCATAGTCTGCGGCAGGCATTTGGTGTGGTAGCGCAGGCAGGGCTCGCAGAAACCGGCGTCGTGGAGGATGTCGTGCTGCTTGCAGTCAAGCCGCAGCACCTGCGCGACGTGGCGCAAAGGTTGCGGCCGCATCTGCACGGACAGTTGGTGGTCAGCATTGCAGCCGGCATTCGTACCGCGGATCTGTCGCGCTGGCTTGGCGGTCATGGCCGCATCGTGCGGGCGATGCCGAACACCCCGGCAATTTTGCGCGCCGGAATCACTGGCTTGTATGCGGCACCGATGGCCACTGACGCCGACAGGAAAGCGGCACAGAGTGTTCTGGGTGCAGTCGGTACCGTAATCTGGCTGGATAACGAAAACCGAATGGACGGCGTGACGGCGGTGTCGGGCAGCGGCCCAGCGTACGTCTTCTACTTCATCGAGGCGTTGCAGCAGGCGGCGCAGGAGCTCGGATTCAGCGAAGAACAGGCGCGCAACCTGGCTGTGGAGACTTTCGTCGGTGCGGCGAAACTTGCGGCCGGCAGTGCCGAGCCGCCGGCAGTGTTGCGAGCTCGCGTCACTTCGAAGGGCGGTACGACCGAACGTGCACTCCAGGTGATGGAGTCCTTCGAGCTGAAGGGCCGCGTGGTGGACGCTGTGCGCGCCGCCGCCCGGCGTTCGATCGAATTGGGCGACGAATACGGCAAGACCTGACGACTGAATCCACATAGATGAACCAGGCATTGATATTCCTGCTCGAGACCGTTCTGGGATTGTTCTCACTCGCGCTTCTGCTGCGTTTTTATATGCAGGCGGTGCGCGCGCCGGCACGCAATCCGCTTTCGCAGTTCCTTGCCGCGCTGACCGATTTCATGGTCCGGCCGGCGCGCCGCGTCATTCCTGGCCTGTGGGGTTACGACATGTCCACGCTTCTGCTGGCGTGGGTGGTCGAAGTTCTTCTGATCATCTCGATCAGGGCCATCAGCGGATTCGAAATGGGACCGACAGTCGGCACGGCGATCGCGGGATTGATTCTTCTGGCCGTCGTCAATCTGCTGAAGCGCTTTCTGTACATTCTCATGGTGGCGGTCATCGCGCAGGCCATCCTGTCATGGGTGAATCCGCGCAGTCCGGCGATGAGCGTCCTGGTAAGCCTGACGCGGCCTTTCCTCAGGCCGTTCCAGCGCCGCATACCTCCGGTCGGCGGGGTGGATCTTTCGCCGTTGTTCGTACTGGTGTTGTGCCAGTTGTTGCTGTATGTGGCCGGTTGCCCCGCTCATACTCACTCTTCAGCCGGATGCTGTGACGCCTTGGCCGAATCCTGGTTCTGCTATAGCCCGGATCGGGACTGTGCTCACACTGGTGCTCCGGGTGCAGCCTAACGCCAGCCGCACCGAGATCGCCGGAGTTCCACGGCGGGCATCCTGAAAGTACGAGTTGCCGCCCCTGCAATCGAGGACCGGGCCAACACGCTGCTCCTTGATTTTCTTAAGAAAAAGTTTGATCTGCCGGGCCGGCAGGTTATCATTAGACGTGGCAGCCGCGGGCGTACCAAGACCATCGAAATCTCGAACCCCGGGCAGACCCTGCTGGTTCGATTGAAAGAACTTCTGCAATGATGATCAGCGACCTAGAAGACCAGGTAACGCAGTACCAGCAATGGCGCGACGAACTTGCGTGCCTGCATCGAGGCCTACCAGTCCTGGCTCGAGAACCACGGTCACGCCGATATCCAGCGCAGCCTGCGCATCTACGATCTGGCCGAGAGCCTGCGCAACGACCGCATGATCCTCGCTTTTCTTGCCGAGTTCTCGCGCGGCAAGACCGAACTGATCAATGCCATGTTCTTCTCCGATTTCAAGCAACGGCTGCTGCCTTCGGATGTCGGGCGCACCACCATGTGCCCCACCGAAATCTACTACGACGCCACCGAAGAACCGTACATCAAGCTGTTGCCGATCGAATCGCGCAAGAGCGACGAGAGCATTGCCGCGCTCAAGCACCAGACGGTCGAGTGGGTGAAGATCAAGCTCGATCTGAGTTCCCATGAAGAAATGACCAAGGCCATGTCCAGTCTGGCCCAGGTCAAGTCGGTAACGGTCGACGAAGCCGGGGCGCTGGGCCTGCTCGACGAATCGGACTTCGTGACCACCACCGTGGTGGTGAAGTACGGCGGCAGGGTGGAAATCCCATGTTGGCGTCATGCACTCATCAACTATCCGCATCCGCTGCTCAAGAAAGGCCTGGTGATCCTCGATACGCCCGGGCTGAACGCGCTCGGCACCGAGCCGGAACTGACCCTTTCCATGATCCCCAGCGCGCATGCAGTACTGTTCCTGCTGGCGATGGACACGGGCGTGACCAAATCCGATCTGGACGTCTGGCAGAAATACGTGCAGACCTATGTCACGCGCCGCATCGCCGTTCTCAACAAGATCGACCTCATGTGGGACGACCTCAAGAGCGAGGATCAGATCGAGATCGGAATCGAGAGGCAGAGGGAAGAGACCGCGAAAATACTCGGATCTCCCGATTGATCACGTCATTGCGCTGTCCGCGCAGAAAGGCCTGATTGCGCGCATCCGCGACGACGAAGAACTGCTCAGGAGAAGCCGCATCGGCGATCTCGAACGCCTGATGGCCGAGGAGATCATCCCGTCGAAACAGCAGATACTGCGCGCCGCTGTATCCAGGGAGATCGGCGGCATGGTGCAAACGTCACTGCAGTCGGTGACGGCGCAACTGGCCAGCGCCAAGAGCGAACTGCAGGAGATGTCCAAGCTCTCGGGCAAGAACCGCGATCTCGCCACGGTGCTGCTCGCCAAGCTGGAGACGGACAGGGCCAGTTACCTGCACCACATGGAGAGTTTCAAGAATTCCTATGGCACCGTGCTCAAGCAGGGCCATGTGCTGCTCGATACGCTCTCCGACGAGCGCCTGAACGACATCATGAGCAAGAGCCAGCAGACGATCGAGGGCAGCTGGACTACCGCGGGGCTGATGCGCAGCATGCAAGCGCTGTTCGATACCTTCTCGCGCCAGGCCGAGAAGATCCTCAACTTCGCCGGCGAGACCCGCAACTACGTTGACGGCGTGTACAACGAGTTCCACAAGATGTACGGCTTCCCCAGGATGACTCCGCCGGCGCTCAACCTCGAACGCCACATCCTGCGCATGCACTCGCTGCAACAGAGCACCGAGCGTTTCTGCAAGGACCCGGTCAACGTCATGACCGAGAAGCACTTCCTGGTGCGGCGATTCTACAACGGGCTGGTTGCGCATGCGCGCGACCTGTTCCGCGCGCTGCGCGCGGAGCTGGACTCGTGGATCAGGTCGGCGCTCCTGCCGCTATCCATGCAGCTCAAGGAACACCAGAAGCTGCTGGAGCGGCGCGTCGAGAACCTGCGCAAGATTGTCGGCGACATCAACACGCTGCAGGAGCGTGTGCGACAGCTGGAGCAGCAACAATTGCAGCTCGGCAAACAGGTCGAGGAACTCACCCAGATCCGTGACGTGCTGGTGCGCGAGCCGGCTGCCGCGAAAGTGGCCAAAGTCGCGTAGCGACGATGTCGGAGGTCCACGAAGGAGGCTGTCTTTGCGGTTCGGTTCGCTACCGGGCGAAAGACAGACCCGCGCGAGTATCTGTATGCCATTGCACGCACTGCCAGCACCGCACTGGCAGCGCCTTCGCGGTTGTGGCCCACTTCAAGGACGAGAACCTCGAGATCCGCGGCGGCCCGCTCTCGACCTATCAATACCACTCCGACGAAAGCCATCGCTGGATCCGGCTCGAGTTCTGCCCGCGCTGCGGCACCACCGTGACATTGACCTCGGAACAGTCACCTGGCGGCCGCACGGTCTCCGCAGGAACGTTCGATGACCCTGGTTGGCTCTCGGTCGAGCGGCATGTCTGGACAAGGTCCGCCGTTCCCTGGATGGCCTATCCGCCCGCTGTCGAGATCTTCGAGAGGGGTTCTTTGCCGTAGTGGGTCTGGGAAATATAGGAGTCCGCCCCAATCTGACCCTCTGAAGAAGTCGAAGCCGGGCTCAACAGCGCAATAACCTTCGGGAAGCGGCCAAGTGGAATTCAAGGATTACTACCAGGTCCTCGGTGTCGAGAAAACCGCGCCGGCGGACGAAATCAAGAAGGCCTACCGCAAACTTGCCCGTAAGTTTCATCCGGATGTGAGCAAGGAGCCGGATGCGGAAAAGCGCATGAAGGAAGTCAACGAGGCTTACGCCGTGCTTTCCGATCCTGAAAAGCGCGCGGCCTATGACCAACTAGGCAGCCGCTGGCAGACAGGACAGGATTTTCAGCCGCCGCCTGGCTGGGACGCGGGATTCGAGTTTTCCGGCGACGGCGCTCACGGCGCACAGGCCGGCAGACTTCAGCGACTTCTTTGCCAGCCTCTTTGGCCGCGCCGGCGGTGACCGGGGCGCCGGAGACTTATCAGATGCGAGGCGGGGATCATCACGCCAAGATCCTGATCGATCTCCCGGACGCATATCACGGGGCGACTCGGACGATCGCCCTGCGTGCGGCAAAGCATGACGCGTCAGGCCGCGTCGTCACCGACGAGCGCACCCTCAATGTGCAAGTTCCAAAGGGTGTGAAAGAGGGCCAGCACATTCGTCTTGCCGGTCAAGGCAGTCCCGGCGTGGGTGGTGGTCCGGCAGGCGACTTGTATCTGGAAGTACATTTTAGTCCCGACCCCAGATATCGCGTCGAAGGGCGGGATGTATACCAGACCGTGCGGGTGACCCCGTGGGAGGCCGCTCTTGGCGCATCCATCGAAGTGCCCACGCCTTCCGGCAACGTGCAGGTAAAGGTGCCCGCCGGCTCTCAAACGGGTCGCAAGCTGCGCCTGAAAGGGCGAGGCATTCCCGGAGATTCCGCCGGGCGATCTATATCTGGTGCTGGACGTGGTGCTTCCGCCCGCCGACAGCGACAAGGCGCGTCAAGTTTACGAAACCATGGCCCGTGAACTCGCGTTCAATCCGCGTCAGAAACTTGGGGTATGAGCCAATGGCGCAAGATGACATTCTGACCGGCATATTGCTGGACGAAGTTGCGCTGACCCTCGAGGATCTGGCCCGGGCCTGCGCAGTCGAGCCTCGGTGGATCGTGGAGCGTGTGGAAGCCGGCCTCTTGGGTAGCGCTTCGCTGAAATCCGTCGAATGGCGCTTCGTCAGTGCCGACTTGGCGCGCGCGCGCCGGCTTGCGGCACTGGAACGGGATTTCGACGCCAACCAGGAACTCGCCGCCCTGGTCGCGGATTTGATTGAGGAAGTGGGACGCCTAAGGGGACGGCTTAAGGCTGCCGGGCTCAAGGCCGATTGATGGGGTAGCGACTCCCGGTTTTCCTTTGCGTTCCTTTTGATTCCTTCGGGACCCATTGACCTCGGCATAACGTTGATCTCGCCGCCTCCGAGCCAAACATGAACCTACGTTGCAACAGGCCGCTGCGCGGCATGTTGTGTTTGAACGGCGTTTAGTGCAATCGAAGATCGCTCCTCGATCTCGCGCCTCATGCCTCGCGCCTAGACCCTCACATGAGAACAATGTCGTACTGCTCCTGCGTGTAGATCGTCTCGACCTGAAGTGAAATCGGCTTGCCGATGAATTCCTCGAGCATTGCCAGGCTCTGCGATTCCTCGTCGAGAAACATGTCGATCACCATTTGCGAAGCGAGGATGCGGAACTCGCGAGCATCGAACTGGCGTGCCTCGCGCAGCAGCTCCCGCAGGATTTCGTAGCAGATCGTCTGCGCAGTTTTCACCTCGCCGCGTCCCTGGCAGGTGGGGCAGGGTTCGCACAGGATGTGGGCGAGGCTCTCGCGGGTGCGCTTGCGGGTCATCTCCACCAGGCCGAGCTGGGTGAAGCCGTTCACGGTCATGCGGGTGCGGTCGAGAGCGAGCGCCTTCTTGAACTCCGATAGCACCGCGTCGCGGTGCACCTCGTTGTCCATGTCGATGAAGTCGAGGATGATGATTCCGCCCAGGTTGCGCAGCCTCAGCTGGCGTGCGATCACCTGCGCGGCTTCCAGGTTGGTCTTGAATATGGTGTCGTCGAAAGTGCGACCTCCGACGAAACCGCCGGTATTGACGTCGATGGTTGTCAGCGCCTCGGTCTGGTCGATGATGAGATAACCGCCGGACTTGAGCGGCACGCGACGGGCCAGTGCCCGCTCGATCTCGTCCTCGACGCTGTACAGATCGAAAAGCGGGCGGTCGCCGGAGTAGTGCTGGATGCGGTCGGCGAAGGACAGCGTGTAGTCGTTGGCGAACGCCTGCATGCGCTGGAAGGTTTCGCGCGAATCCACCAGGACGCGGTCGCACTGGTCGTTGACGAAATCGCGCAGCACCCTGAGGCTCAGCGTCAGGTCCTGGTACAGCAGTGCCGGGGCGGTGGCGGTGACGGCCTTCTCCTTGATGTCGGACCAGAGCTTGCGCAGGTACCCGATGTCGTTGCCCAGTTCCAATTCGCTTGCGGTTTCCGCCATGGTGCGGACGATGAATCCGCCCGGCTCGATCCGCCGGGATCAGGTGTTGCAGCTTTTCCCTGAGCAGCGCGCGCTCGGCCTCGTCTTCGATGCGCTGCGAGATGCCGATGTGCGATTCCTGCGGCAGGTAGACCAGCAGCCGTCCGGCAATGCTCACCTGAGTGGAAAGCCTCGCGCCCTTGGTGCCGATCGGATCCTTGATGACCTGCACCAGCAGCTTCTGGCCGTCGTGCAGGATGCGTTCGATCGGCTTGGCCTCGTCCTGGTTCTGGCGGTGGCCCCAGATGTCGGCGACGTGCAGGAACGCCGCGCGGTCCAGCCCGATCTGGATGAAGGCCGACTGCATTCCCGGCAGCACCCGGCTTACTTCGCCGAGGTAGATGTTGCCGACCAGGCCGCGGCTGCCGATGCGCTCGACGTGCAGTTCCTGGACCACGCCCTGCTGCATCACCGCAACCCGCGTTTCCTGCGGCGTGACGTTGATCAGGATTTCTTCGTTCACAGCAGCTGGAAGCCGAAATGGCCCAGCAGGCGCGCGGTCTCGAATATCGGCAGGCCGACCACGCCGGTGTAGCTGCCGTTGATGGTCTCGATGAACATCGATGCCTTGCCCTGGATGCCGTATGCGCCGGCCTTGTCCAGCGGCTCCCCGGTTGCGACGTAACGCCGGATTTCGTCGTCGGAGAGCTCGCGAAAACGCACCTCGGTCACCGACAGCGCTTCCTTCAGCGAGTCGTAGAACTTGATCGCCACCGCGGTATAGACATGGTGAACTGTTCCGGAAAGCTGCTTCAGCATGGCCACCGCATCCTCGCGGTCCTTGGGTTTGGCGAGGATGGTGTCGCCCAGGGCGACCGTAGTGTCGGCCGCGAGCACCGGATGGCGCATCAGCCGACGCTGCTCCAGGCGCAGCCAGCCCGCCTCGGCCTTGAGGCGCGCCACCCGCACCACGTACTCGCGCGGCGTTTCCCCCGCAAGCTCGGACTCGTTGAAATCCGCGTCCCGTCCGGCGCCTTCGCGCAGCAGCAGCATTTCGAAGTTCACGCCCATCTGCTTGAGCAGATCGCGGCGCCGTGCACTGCGCGAGGCAAGGTAGATGTGTTTTTCCAGCGACGGCACGTTTGCTGTTCTCGAGATCTCGTTGTGGTTGGCGCCGGATGCGGCGCCGTCAATCGCGGTGGTACGGGTGATTCGGATCAGCGAAAGCGCGCGGTATAGCTGCTCGGCAAGCAGCACGCGTACGAGCGCGTGCGGGAGCGTCATTGCCGAGAGCGACAGCAGGAGATCGGCACCCGCCTTCAGGTCCCGATCCAGCCCGTCCGCGCTGCCGATCACGAACGCGACATCGCGTCCTCCCTGCATCCAGTCGTCCAGCCTGCGGGCCAGATCGGCGGTGGAGATCTGCTTTCCGCGTTCGTCCAGCGCTATTTTTACACAGCCGGAGGGAATGGCCGCAAGAATGCGGGATTTCTCTACGGCAAGGATCCGGGCAACCGAGGCTCCCGAAGGGGTCTGGCGGCTGCGGGGGGCCGGCTTGACCTCGATGAGATGGATGCGTGCGGAGTGCGGCATGCGGCGGGCATACTCTTCGAACCCCTCCGCAACCCAGTCGGGCGGCTTATGCCCTAACGCGATGACATGCAATTTCACAACGCTGGCAGCGCCGCGTTGGTCACAGGGCGCGTGACGGTTCGGCTCCGGGGGCGCTTCGCCATTTGGTCGGGTGCGGAGACGGTGGCGTCCCGCCCCATAAGCTGCTCGAGATTGTAGTAGGCACGCACCGCCGGCTGCATCACGTGGACGATGATCTCGCCCAAGTCCACCAGCACCCACTCGCCCGTCTGCTCGCCCTCGACGCCAAGCACGCGCGCGCCGATCTGCCTGAGCTTGTCCTGCACGTTGTTCGCCAGAGCCTTGGTCTGCCGGGTCGATCCGGCGCTGGCGACGATCATGTAGTCGAACAGAGAGGTCATCTGCCTTACGTCCAGCACCGTGATATCGGATGGCCTTGATTTCCTCGAGCGCTTCGACGACGGCATGCTTGATGGCTTCAACGTGCATCGGAATCCTTGTAAAGGTGGTTGTGGTCAATGTATTCGAGAACGACATCCGGGGCCAGATAGCGCGGGCTTGAGCCCTGCGCCAACAGGGCGCGGATGCGGGTGGCCGAGATGTCGAGCGCCGTGATTTCACGGGTAAGAACCGACCCGGCGTGTGCAGCGCAGCGATACCCGGTGCGCCGGCCAGGCGTTGCAGAGTAGATTTTGTCGCAGCGGGGCCGGCAGCGAGGCCTGCAGTTCCTGCAGCCGAAATCCCGGTCGATGCGCGATCACGACATGAGCGAGGTCGAACAACTCCTGCCAGCGGTGCCAGGTGGTCAGTGCGGTAAATGCATCCGCACCCATCAGCAGGCACAGCGGCCGCTCTCCCAACTGTTCGCGCAATTCGGATCAAGGTATCGTAGGTGTAGCTGATACCGTCGCGACGTATCTCCCGGTCGTCCGATTCGAAAAGGGGATTGCCGGCGATCGCGATTCGCACCATCTCCAGGCGATGCGTGCCGCTAACCGTCGGCGGCGTCTCGGTGCGGTGGAGTGCCGGTGGGAATGAAGCGCACGCGTGCCAGCCCGAGTGCGTCCGCAAGTTCCTGCGCCAGCCGCAGATGCCCGAAATGGATGGGGTCAAACGTTCCGCCGAGAACACCGAGAGCGGGCAAAGTCACGCGCCGAGAACCGCCTTCCGCCCCGAGTTGTTCAGAGGAGCACCCGGCGGATGTCTGACAACACGCTATTGAGGTAGGTAATGAACCTTGCTCCCTGCGCGCCGTCGACCGCACGGTGATCGTAGGACAGCGACAACGGCAACATCAGCCGCGGCACGAACTGGCCGTCCTTCCACACCGGTTTGGTCGTCGATTTCGATACGCCGAGAATAGCGACTTCCGGGCGCATTGATGATCGGCGTGAAATGCGTGCCGCCGATTCCGCCGAGGCTGGATATCGAGAAAGTGCCGCCCTGCATGTCCGCCGGGTCCGAGCTTGCCGTCGCGCGCCTTGGCGCTCATCTCGCCCAGTTCCTTCGCCAGTTGCAGCACGCCCTTCTGATCAACGTCGCGGACCACCGGCACCACCAGACCGCCCGGCGTGTCCACGGCAACCCCGATGTGGTAGTAGCGTTTCAGGATCAGCGCATCGCCCGAGGGCGCGATCGAGGAATTGAACTCCGGGTGGACCTTGAGCGCGGCCACCACGGCTTTCATGATCAGCGCAAGCGGCGTCAGCTTGACGCCCTGTTTCTGCGCTTCGTCTGCCATGCTCTTGCGGAAGGCTTCGAGTTCGGTGATGTCTGCTTCGTCGTTCTGGGTAACGTGCGGGATATGCACCCAGTTGCGATGCAGGGCCGGGCCGGAAATCCTCTTGATGCGCGACATCGGCTGGTCTTCGACCGGGCCGAACTTCGCGAAGTCCACCTGCGGCCAGGCTGGGAGTCCCAATCGCCAGACCGGCGCCCCCACCGGACGCGCCGGCCGGTTGCGCCAGCGCGTTCTTTACGAAGCTGGCGATGTCTTCCTTGAGAATGCGTTCCTTCGGGCCGCTGCCTTTGACGCGGGCGAGATCGACGCCCAGCTCGCGCGCGAAACGGCGCACCGAAGGGCTGGCGTGCGCCTTGGAAAAGCCGGCCTCGTCGATCGGCCCGACGGCAGCAAGCTGGGGGACGGTGCGGGAGCGGGAGCAGGTGCGGGCGCCGGTTTGGCCGCCGGAGCGGCTGCCTGGACGGCTGTCGCCGGCGCCGGTGCCGGGGCGGGTTTCTGCGGGGCCGCGGCTGCGGAAGCCGTGCACCTTCGCTGATTTCCAGGCTAAGGATCGGCATGCCTTCCGATACCTTGTCGCCGGGCTTGATCTTCATTTCCTTGACCACGCCGGCGAAAGGCGCCGGGACTTCCATCGTCGCCTTGTCGGATTCGAGCGTGATCAGCGAGTCTTCCGCCTTGACGGTATCACCCGGCTTGACCAGGACTTCGATCACCGGGATGTTCTTGAAATCGCCGATGTCGGGGACGAGGACGTCGCGTAAGCTTCCCATGTTTTATGCGGTGAATCAGTGATGAGGGTGAATGAGTGAATGGTGAATGCGTGAATGTGTGAAGGCGTGAAAGGTGAACGGGTAAAGCGTTCGTCCGCGCCGCCGGGTCAACAGGGAATCCCCGATTTGGTCATGTTCTGAGTCTTTCACCCTTCACTCGTTCACCCTTCACTCATTCACTCGGTTCAGACCGTAACCGGATTCGGCTTGCCCGGATCGATCGCGTACTTCTTGATCGCCTTGGCCACCGTCGCGGCCGGCACGCTGCCCTCATCGGCAAGCGCTTTGAGCGCGGCCACGGTGACGTAGTAGCGATCCACTTCGAAGAACTTGCGCAACTGCCGCCGGTAGTCGGAGCGGCCGAAACCGTCGGTGCCGAGCACCACGTAAGGCTTGTAGATGAACGGCCGGATCTGATCGGCGAAAATCTTCATGTAATCGGTCGCTGCAACCACCGGACCGGGCGCGTGATTCAGGCACCGGCTCACGTAGGTTTCGCGCGGACTTTGCTCGGGATTCAGCAGGTTCCAGCGCTGTACCTCGAGACCCTCGCGGCGCAGTTCGTTGAAGCTGGTCGCGCTCCACACGTCGGCGGACACGCCGAAGTCCTTTTCCAGCAGGTCCTGCGCGGCGATGACTTCACGCAGAATCGCGCCGCTGCCCAGCAATTGGACTCTCGGGGTGTCCTTTTTCCCTCTCCCCTCTCCCCTCTCCCCTCTCCCCTCGCGCAGCCTGTACATCCCCTTGAGAATGCCGTCTTCCGCGCCTTTCGGCATCGCCGGATGGCTGTAGTTCTCGTTCAACAGCGTGATGTAGAAAAAGACGTCCTGCTGCTCCCTGACCATGCGGCGCAGGCCGTCCTGGATGATCACCGCCACTTCGTAGGAGAAGGTCGGGTCGTAGGAAATGCAGTTCGGGATGGTCGAAGCCAGGACGTGGCTGTGGCCGTCCTCGTGCTGCAGGCCCTCGCCGTTCAGCGTGGTGCGGCCGGAAGTCCCGCCCAGAAGAAAGCCGCGCGCGCGCTGGTCGCCTGCCGCCCAGGCCAGGTCGCCGACGCGCTGGAAGCCGAACATCGAGTAGTAGATGTAGAACGGGATCATCGACACGCCGTGCGTCGAATACGACGTCGCCGCGGCGATCCAGGAGGACATCGCCCCGGGCTCGTTGATGCCTTCCTGCAGGATCTGGCCGTGCTTGTCCTCCTTGTAGAACATCAACTGGTCGGCGTCCTGCGGCGTATAGAGCTGGCCGACGGAAGACCAGATGCCCAGTTGCCGGAACATGCCTTCCATGCCGAAAGTGCGGGATTCGTCGGGCACGATCGGCACCACGCGCTTGCCGATATTCTTGTCCTTCACCAGGATGTTGAGGATGCGCACGAACGCCATCGTGGTGGAAACCTCGCGCTCCTCCGAACTCTTCAGCAGCGGTTCGAAGGCGGACAACGCCGGTATTTCCAGTGCGTCGCCCTTGGGGCGGCGCGACGGCAGATAGCCGCCCAGCGCCTCGCGATGCTTGCGCATGTAGTCGAGTTCGGGTGAACCTTCCTCGAAAGTGAGGTAGGGAACTTCCTCCAGTTTGTCGTCCGGGACCGGCAGGTTGAAGCGGTCGCGGAACGCCTTCAGCGAGGTCGTTCCCATCTTCTTCTGCTGGTGAGTGATGTTCTGCGCCTCGCCGGCCTCGCCCATCCCGTAGCCCTTGATGGTCTTGGCCAGGATCACCGTCGGCTGGCCCTGGTGCTTCACCGCCGCGGAATACGCGGCGTAAATCTTGTGCGGATCATGGCCGCCGCGATTCAGCCGCCAGATGTCGTCGTCGGACATGTTGGCCACCATCTCCAGCAACTCCGGGTACTTGCCGAAGAAGTGCTTGCGCACGTAGGCGCCATCCTTGGACTTGAACGTCTGGTACTCGCCGTCCACGCACTCTTCCATGCGCTTGACCAGCAGGCCGTTCCTGTCCCTGGCCAGCAGCGGATCCCAGTAGGAGCCCCAGATCACCTTGATCACGTTCCAGCCGGCGCCGCGGAAATCCGACTCGAGTTCCTGGATGATCTTGCCGTTGCCGCGCACCGGGCCGTCCAGGCGCTGCAGGTTGCAGTTCACCACGAAAATCAAGTTGTCGAGCTTTTCGCGCGACGCCACGCCGATCGCGCCCATCGACTCGGGCTCGTCCATCTCGCCGTCGCCGAGGAAGCACCAGACCTTGCGGCCCTCGGTGTTGGCCAGGCCGCGGTCCTGCAGGTACTTCATGAAGCGCGCCTGGTAGATTGCCATGATCGGACCCAGCCCCATCGACACCGTCGGGAACTGCCAGAAGTCCGGCATCAGCCACGGATGCGGATAGGAAGACAGGCCCTTGCCCTCCACTTCCTGGCGGAAGTTGTCCATCTGCTCCCGGGTCAGCCGCCCGAGCATGAAGGCGCGCGCATAGACCCCCGTGGAGGAATGTCCCTGGAAGAACAGCATGTCGCCGCCGTGGTTCTCCGAAGGCGCGTGCCAGAAGTGATTGAAGCCGACGTCGTAGAGCGTGGCGGCCGAGGCGAAGCTGGCGATGTGGCCGCCCAGTTCGGAGGACTTCTTGTTGGCGCGCAACACCATCGCGGCGGCGTTCCAGCGCACGTACGAGCGGATCCGGTGTTCCAGCTCGTGGTCTCCCGGGGAGCGCTCCTCCTTGCCGGGCGGAATGGTATTGATGTAGGCGGTATTGGCGCTGTATGGCAGGTACACGCCCGAGCGGCGCGCCTTCTCGATCAGCTTCTCCAGAATATAGTGCGCGCGCTCCGGGCCCTCGTGCTGAAGCAGGCCGTCGAGCGCATCCAGCCACTCGTTCGTCTCCTGCGGATCGTCATCCGGAAGCGCTGCCATGATTTCTGCCTTTGGTGAGGTTGCGGTCGTAATTCGGGACTGCGGTGTTCGTGACGCCGCGCCCGATTTTGGCAAAAATTATATCACCGGCGGGCCAGCGCAAAACCTTTGCCGTACAGGAGGTTCGGCTGATTACCGGCCGGGTGGCGGAACGCGCCCGAGCAGGTAGAACTCGTCGTTGGCGCGCATGTCGATCAGATGCGCCATGCGGTTTGAAAGCGCGAACAACGCGGTGATGGCGCCGATGTCCCAAATATCCTCGGCGCTGAAGCCGTAATTGCGCAGCGCCTCGTGATCAGCTTCGGCCAGGGCCTCGGGAGTGCGGGCGAGCTTGCAAGCGAAATCCAGCATTGCCTTCTGGCGCGGCGTGATGTCGGCCTTGCGGTGATGGATCGCCGACCTGGTCGGCGATCTGCGGATTCTTCGCGTAGATGCGCAGGATGGCGCCGTGGGCGATCACGCAATAGGGGCACCGGTTCAACCCGCTGGTGGCGACCACGATCATTTCCTTCTCGGCTTTGCTGAGCCCGGAGTCCTTGAGCATGAGCGCGTCGTGGTAGGCGAAAAAGGCGCGGAATTCGTCCGGCCGGTGCGCGAGCGTCAGGAACACGTTGGGAATGAACCCGGCCTTCTGCTGCACTTCCAGCATCTTGGCGCGGATGTCCTGCGGCAGGTCTTCGAGCTTCGGGACGGGGTACTTGCTGATCGAGTGAGTGGACATTTAGGCGTTCGCTTCAAATCCAAGTGAAGCGCTGAGGAGCGAAGGGTGAGGAGTGAAGACAGTCGCGAACAGAGCGCCTGATCCTAGACGTTCTTCGATCGTTTCGCCTTCTTTCGATCCTTACGCCTTCGCGCCTTTGCGCTGAGGGTTACTAAGTCGTACTTGCGTAAATCCTCGATAACCTTGCCGTCGTTGGGCAGCGAGCCGGCGTCGGCGAACTCGACCTGTCCGCGCAGCTTGCACACCTCGCGCAGCGTATTGGTAATGGCCTGCGCCAGCAGATCGTTCCGGTTGCGGACTTCGCAGCGCAAGCGTCATGCGATCGTTCTTTTCGGCATCATGGTCCACAACCAACCGCGCCCTCAGGATCTCCGGGTGGCGTTTCACCACCTGCGCAACCTGCGAAGGATGCACGAACATGCCTTTCACTTTCGTCGTCTGGTCGGCACGTCCCATCCATCCCCTGATGCGCGTATTGGTGCGGCCGCAGGGGCTGATGCCGACGGCCACGGCGGACAGATCGCCGGTGGCGAAGCGGATCAGCGGATACTCGGTGCATAACGTCGTCACCACCACTTCCCCGACTTCACCTTCGGCGACTGGATCGCCGGTGCCGGGGCGCAGGATCTCGACGATGACGCCTTCGTCCGCGATCAGTCCGCCCATCGGTTCGGTTTCGTAGGCGATCAGCCCCAGGTCCGCGGTGCCGTAGCATTGGCGCACGTCGATGCCGCGCGCCTTGAGCCACGTCGCGCACCGGCGGCAGCAAGGCCTCGCCCGACACCAGTGCTTTCTTCAGGCTCGAGGCGTCGGCCTTCAGTTCGTCGGCTTTCTCGAGAAGGATCTTCAGGAACGAAGGCGTTCCGGCGTAGCCATCCGGTTTAAGGTCCGCAATCGCCGCGACCTGCAGTTCGGTCTGCCCGATGCCGGCCGGGAACACCGCGCAGCCGATCGCCTGCGCGCCCAGATCCATCATCATTCCCGCCGGCGTGAAATGATAGGAGAACGTGTTGTGCACCAGGTCGCCGCGCCGGAACCCCGCCGCGAACAGCGCCCGGCCCATGCGCCAGAAATCACCCCTGGCGCCCTGCGGGTCGTAAATCGGACCCGGTGAAGAGAACACCCGGCCCAGAGCGCCGGTCGCAACCGCCGTCATTCCGGCGAACGGCGGCGCGTCCTTCTGCAGTGCAATCAGGTCGGACTTGCGCGTGACCGGCAGCTTCGCCAGCGCCTTGCGGTCGCGTATCGAGTTCGGTTCGACATCCTTCAGCAGGCGCGCGAAGTAAGGAGCATTTGCCCTGGCGTGCGCGATCTGTCCGGGCAACGCTGCAAACAGCGCGCTTTCCCGTACTTCCGGCTCCCGGGTTTCGAGGTCGTCGTAGTAGTCCATGATTCGGGGGCGAGGGACGAGGGGCGAGGGTCGAGGAAATAGACAGACGTAGGCTGTATGCGCCTTTACTCTTACCCTCGTCCCTCGCTCCTCACCCCTCACCGCCGTCAAGCCAGCCAGCGCTTGCGGCGGCGGTAATGCTTCGAATCGCGGAAGCTCTTGCGCCCGGAGGTCGAAAGCCCGAGGTAGAACTCCTTTACGTCTTCGTTATTTGCGAGATCGGCCGCCGGGCCGTCCATCACGACGCGGCCGTTCTCAAGGATGTAGCCGTAATCGGCGTGACGCAACGCGACATTGGTGTTCTGTTCGGCCAGCAGGAAGCTCACGTTTCTCCTTCTCGTTCAGCCCGCGCACGATTTCGAAGATTTCCTCGACGATCTGTGGCGCCGAGTCCCATCGAGGGTTCATCGAGAAGAATCATGCCTCGGTCGTGCCATCAGCGCGCGGCCTACCGCCGTCATCTGCTGTTCACCGCCCGAGGTGTAGCCGGCCTGGCTGCTGCGGCGCTGCTTCAGACGCGGGAAATAGGTCGTAGACCTTGTCAAGGTCTGCGGCGATCTCGGTGCGACCCACGTTGCGGGTGAACGCGCCGGTGAGAAGGTTCTCCTCCACGGTGAGATGGGCGAAGCAATGGCGGCCTTCCATCACCTGCACGACTCCGCGCTTGACCACGTCGGAGGGATTGAGCTGATCGATTCGCTCGCCGTCGAATTCCGACCGAGCCCTTGGTGACCTCGCCGCGCTCGGCGCGCAACAGATTGGAGATCGCCTTGAGCGTGGTGGACTTGCCCGCACCATTGGCGCCGAGCAGGGCCACGATCGTGCCGTCCGGCACCTTGAGCGAGACGCCCTTCAACACCAGGATCACGTGGTCGTAGATTACCTCGATATTATTTACGGTCAGGAGGGCGGCTGGAGCTTGTACTGACATGTTCAGGTTGGCAATCGGCAGGTGAATGCGTGAAGGGTGAATGCGTGATCCCTCACACTGCGCCCTCTCCCCCGGGCCACAGAGGAGGGGGAGCGCTTCGCTTATTCACCCCTTCCCCCTCACTTTCGTTCACGCCTTTGTACAGTCGCGCGGGGTGATGTTCTTTTCCTTGGCGTATTTCCTGGCCGCCTCGTCCACCATCGGCCGCAGCAGCGTGTTGTCGCCTTCGATCCAGTCCGACACGAACTTCCACTTGGCGCCGTCCCACTGGTGGATACGCGCATGGCGCACGCCCTCGTGATCATTGCACGACACCTTTAATGGCTGCAGCATGCCGGCAAAACCGAGTTGCTTGATACGGTTCTGGTCGAGGTTGAGGTTCTCTATGCCCCAGCGCACCTGTTCGCCAGTCATCGGTTTCTTGCCGTATTTTCCCTGGGCAGCGCGGATCGACTCGACCACCAGCATGGCGTTGAGCATGCCGCGGTTGTAGAGCACGTGCCCCACCTCCTCCCGCTTGCCTGCGCCTTTGCCCTTGTCGTACACATTCCTGAGGATGTCCGCGTGCACCGCTATCTGGCCTGCCGAGTGCTGCAGGGCGATGGAGTTGTAGCCCTTCGCGTCTTCGCCAGCGGGCAGAACGTCGGGCTCGGCGCCGGCCCACCATACGCCGATCATGTGGTCGCGCGGATAGTTCACCGCCACCGCTTCCTTGATCGCGGTGGAGTTCATCACACCCCAACCCCACAGCAGCACGTAATCGGGACGGTTCTGGCGGATCTGCAACCACGCCGCCTTTTGCTCCACACCCGGGTGCGTGACCGGGATCGTGAGCAGTTCGAAGCCGTGGCGCTTGGCGCGCTCGTTGAGCAGCGGGATCGGCTCCTTGCCGTAGGGCGAGTCGTGATACACCAGTGCGATTTTCTTGCCCTTGAGCTTGTCGAGGCCGCCGTTCATTTGGCCGATGTACTGGATGATCACGTCGGCGGCAGTCCAATAGGTGCCCAGCAACGGGAAGTTCCATGCGAACACGCTCCCATCAACGGATTCGGAGCGGCCGTAGCCCATGGTAATCAGCGGGATCTTGTCCACTGGCGCCTTTTCCGTCAGTGCGTAGGTGATCCCCGTGGAGAGCGGGCTGAACACGGCCGCACCGGTGGGCCCCTTACCCTTCAGGCGCTCGTAGCACTCTACGCCGCGGTCGGTCGAGTAGCCGGTTTCGCATTCCTCGAAAACGATCTTCACACCGTTTATGCCGCCGTCGCGTTCGTTCACCAGGGTCAGATAGTCCGCATAGCCGTTTGCAAAGGGGACGCCGTTGGGCGCATAAGGGCCGCTTCGATAAACGAGTGCCGGAACGAACTGTTCATTGGCCTGCGCGAACGTCTGCGCTGCTGCCGAGAGTGCGCCCGCCGCGGTGACTCCCAGCACCAGGGCCTTGAGACTTAAGAACTTCTCCATGATGTTGCCTCCTTATTAGATGGTGCCGCGGCCGGCTGTGGTTTGCTTCCTCGTCAAGTTAATACGGGAACGGCCACAAGCGCAATTTTTCTTTGCCGATGCGCCACAGCCGCGCCAATCCCAGCGGTTCCACGATTAGAAAAAAAACGATCAGAGCCCCGAAGATCATCGATTCCAGGTGCGAGATCATCGCCGTTGAAATCGCGATGCCGAACCATTGGGGTAGCTGGTTGAGCAATAGCGGCAACAGGGTAATGAAGGCCGCGCCGAGCAAACTGCCCAGGATCGAACCCAGCCCGCCGATGATGACCATGAAAAGGATACTGAATGACCGATTGATGTCGAAGGCGAGCGGTTCCCATGACCCCAGGTGAACGAACGCCCAGAGCGCACCCGCAACGCCGATGAAGAATGAACTCACCGCGAATGCGGAAAGTTTCGCATACATGGGGCGGATGCCGATGATTTCCGCGGCTACGTCCATGTCGCGCGTCGCCATCCAGACGCGCCCGATGCGGCCGCGCACGATATTCTTCGCTACCACCGCGAACAACACCAGAATCGCAAGGCACAGCAGGTACTTCCTGACCGGGGTTTCGAAGGTAAGGCTGAATAGCGTTAACGGCGGCGCGGTGATGGAACCCGATGGTGAGTTGTTGGTGAACCATGCGACCCGGCTGAACACCCAGTCCAGGAAGAATTGCGCAGCCAGGGTGGCCACGGCCAGGTAGTAGCCCCTGATGCGCAGACTGGGAATGCCGAACACGATGCCGACCAGCGTCGCTACGCCGCCGGCGAGCAGAAACGCCACCAGCGGATTCAGGCCCGGGATGCGCACGCACAGGTTGTAGGCGGCGTAGGCGCCCACAGCCATAAACCCGCCGGTGCCGAGCGAAAGCTGCCCGCAGTAGCCGACCAGAAGGTTCAGCCCGAGTGCCGCAAGCGCCATGATCAGGAACGGAATGAATATCGCGCGGAACAGATACTCGCTCGAGAGCAGCGGCACCAGAATGAAACCGACCGCAAGCCAGATTGCGATGAATACTCGATCCTGAAGGATCGGGAACACCGCTTGGTCGGCCGCGTAGGAAGACTTGAATTGTCCCGCTTCTCTGTAAAACACTTGTCAGACCCTAAAGGCGTGAGGTGTGAGGGGTGAGGGGTGAGGGGTGAGGAGTCAAAACGGAAAAACAAAGCGGCCCGGTGCTCCAAAGTCCGGACCACCCCGCCGCAAGAAAATCGGCTACCGAATTACCCCTCACCCCTCACCCCTCACCCCTCACGCATTTCTCAAACACGATCAATGTGCTTCTCGCCAAACAGACCCTCGGGCCGGACGAGAAGGAACAGCAACGCCAGCACGTAGGCAAACCAGTTTTCGATACCACCGCCGACCAGCGGTCCCAGGTAGACCTCGGAAAGCTTTTCTCCGGCGCCGATGATGAGCCCGCCCACAATGGCTCCAAGAATCGATTGGAACCCGCCAAGAATAAGGACCGGCAGCGCCTTCAGGGCGACCAGCGCAAGCGAAAACTGCACGCCGAGCTTGGAACCCCACACCATGCCGGCCACCAGCGCGACCAGCCCAGCCACCGTCCACACGATCACCCAGATATAGTTCAGCGGAATGCCGACCGACTGGGCGGCCTGGTGGTCGTCTGCCACCGCACGCAGCGCCCGGCCAATGCGAGTCTTCTGGAAAAAAATCGCCAGACCCGCCACCAGCAGACCGGCGATCAGCGTCGCGACCAGGTCCCCGCCGGGCACCAATACGCCGCCCTCGAATACGGACTCGAACAACGTCAGCGAACGTTTGGGCATGCCGATATCGAGCTTGTAAATGTCGCTGCCCCACACCGCCTGCCCGAAACCGTCCAATACATAGGAAATACCGATTGTCGCCATGAACAGGCTGATGCCAGCCTGGTTCACCAGCGGCCGCAGCACCAGTCGCTCGATCACCAGCGCAAGTCCGATCATGACGACAATGGTTATCGCAAGTGCCAGCAGGAATGGAGAAAACGTTCCTTTCAGAATTTCCATCAACCGCACCAGCGTCAGAGCGGCGAAAAGCACCATGGCGCCCTGGGCGAAATTGAACACGCCGGACGCCTTGAAGATGAGCACAAATCCCAAGGCCACCAGCGAGTAGAGAACTCCCGCCATCAGCCCGCCGATAAGGACTTCGAAGAAGAAAGACATAGTCAATGCGTAAGGGGTGAGGAGTGAGGGGTGAGGAAAATCCTCACGATATTGATTGCGTCAGCGACAAATTTGGCCGAGGTCGCAGCGAAATGGGTAAAAGCATTTCCCCTCACTCCTCCCACCTCACCCCTCACCGAGTTCATCAATGGGCTACGCCCAGATAGGCGTCGATCACGGCCTGCTTGGCGCGGACCTCGTCCGGCGAACCGTCGCCGATCTTGCGGCCGTAGTCGAGCACCACCACGCGGTCCGACAGATCCATCACCACGCCCATGTCGTGCTCGATGAGAACAATGGTGGTGCCGAATTCGTCGTTGACGTCGAGGATGAAGCGGCTCATGTCCTGCTTTTCCTCCACATTCATGCCGGCCATCGGCTCGTCGAGCAGCAGCAGCTCCGGTTCCGCTGCCAGCGCGCGGCCGAGTTCGACCCGTTTCTGCAGGCCGTAGGGCAGTCGCCCCACCGGCGTCTTGCGAATCGACTCGATCTGCAGAAAATCGATGATCTGCTCAACTTTCTCGCGGTGCTCCAATTCCTCACGCTGCGCGCTGCCGAAATACAGGCACTGAGACAGGAAGCCGGCATGCATCTTCAGAGTTCGCCCGGTCATGATGTTGTCCAGCACCGTCATCCCCTTGAACAGCGCGATGTTCTGAAAGGTGCGTGCGATTCCCTGGCTCGCCGCCTCGTAGGGGCGCATCTGCCGGCGGGTATTGCCCTTGTAGGTCACGGTGCCCTCGTTAGGGTGGTAGACCCCGTTGATGACGTTGAGCAGCGAACTCTTGCCGGCGCCGTTGGGCCCGATAATGGCGCGGATCTCGTGTTCGCGCACGTCGAAACTCACCTCGCTGAGCGCCTTGACGCCGCCGAAGGCGAGCGAGATGTTCTCCATCTTCAGGATCACCTCGCCGATACGCCGGTCCGCCGGGTTCGTGTTCACGGTCAGGCGCTGATGCGTCGTGCCGCGGCCGAGGAAGTGGCGGCGTCGCGGATTCTTACATCGGCGTCGATTTTGCCGGTGCGGCCGTCCTCGAACTTGACTTGCGTGCTGATGAACTGCGAGGCCTTGCCGTCGAAGAGCGCATCCACCAGTACGTCGTACTTTTGCGCGACAAAGCTGCGGCGCACCTTGCGGGTGCGTGTGAGCTCGTCATCGTCCGGATCGAGCTCTTTGTGCAACACCAGGAAGCGATGGATCTGCGAGCCGGCCAGGTGCGGCTCCTTGGCAAGGTCGGCATTGACCTGCTCGACGCATTGCTGGATCAGGTCGTAGACCTCGAGCTTGCTGGCGAGATCGACGTATCCGCTATAGGGCAGGTGGCGCTTCTCGGCCCAATTGCCCACCGCCTGCATGTCGATGTTGACAAAGGCGCAGACCATCTCGCGCTGGTCGCCGAAACAAACCGCCTCCTTGACGTAGGGGAAAAACTTGAGCTTGTTCTCGATGAACTGCGGCGCGAACAGCGACCCGTCTGCGAGTTTTCCGACATCCTTGGCGCGGTCGATAATCTTCAGGTCGCCGTCGGCATCGAAGAAGCCTGCGTCGCCCGTCATGAAGTATCCGTCGGGAGAGATGGACTCCGCGGTCGCGTCCGGGCGCTTGTAGTACTCCTTGAGCATGCCGGGCGTTCTTACCATGACTTCGCCGTTTTCGGCGATTTTGATCTGCACCCCTGGCAACGGCCGGCCGACCGAATCGAGTTTGGCGGCGCCATTCGGCTGCTTGCAAACGTAGACGCTGGTCTCGGTCTGACCGTAGAGCTGCTTGAGGTTGATGCCGATGGAGCGATAGAAGCGGTACAGGTCGGGCCCGATTGCGGCGCCGCCAGTATAGGCTACCCGGATACGGCTCATACCGAGCACGTTTCGCAAAGGCCCATAGATCAACAGATCGCCGAGCCAATACAACAGTCGGTCGAACGGCGAAACCCGTTTGCCATCCATGATCTCCGCTCCGCAGCGGCGCGCTACAGCCATGAAGTAGTGGAACAGGCGGCGCTTGATCCGGCTAGCGTCGTCGATGCGGATCATCACCGTCGTCAGCAGGTTCTCGAATACCCGGGGCGGCGCGAAATAATATGTCGGACCGATTTCGCGCAGGTCGGTCATCACCGTCTCGGAAGATTCCGGGCAATTGACAGTGAAGCCGGCGACCAGCGACTGTGCATAGGAGAACAGATGATCCCCGACCCAGGCCATCGGCAGGTATGAGAGCACCTCGTCGCGCTCGGTGAAGCCGTCAAAACCGACATCACCGCGAGCCGCGGCAATGAATGCGGCATGCGTGAGGCACACCCCCTTGGGTTTGCTGGTCGTGCCGGAGGTATAGAGAATGACGCACACGTCCTCGGGCCGAATCTGGTTGATGGAGTTCGTGAAGAAATCGGGGTTCTGACGGTGATGCTCGATCCCGAGCTCCCGCAGCCGGTCATAAGGCATCAGTTGCGGCTGGGTGTAATTGCGCAGCCCGCGGGGGGCGTCGTAGTAGATGTGCTTGAGCATCGGGTAATGCGGCAGGATCTCGAGCAGCTTGTCCACCTGCTCCTGGTCCTCGACGATGGCGTACTCGATTTCGGCGTTCTCGAGCACGTACAGCATCTCCTGCGCAACCGAATCCTGGTACAACGGTACCGGCACGCCGCCCAGGGACTGGGCGGCGGCGAACGACCAGTAAAGCCGCGGCCGGTTGTCGCCGATGATGGCGAGGTTCATGCCGCGCCTGAAACCCTGGGTGGCCAGGCCGCAGGCGAGCGCGCGGACCTCGTCGGCGACTTGCGACCAACACCAGCTCTGCCAGATGCCGAGGTCTTTCTCTCGGATGGCCACTCGGTCGGGCCGAACACCGGCATGCTGCAACAGCAGCTTCGGAAAAGTGTCGGCCGCCAGCGATGAGGCGGATGTGGACTGCGCCAAGAGGTCTCCTCCATGGGTGGATACGGCGTCGACGGATCAGCAGGGGATCGCGCCGATTTTTTCAGAGCTTACTATGAGAATGTTCTACCGCTATAGCGCTGAATGGAATGCGCAATCTGGCGGGGGTTTAATCCTATCGGTTCGCTCGGGGAGGAACCCGGGCGAGCACCGCGAGCGCAACGATCGAAATTACGAGGAAAGTCCCGTAGGACCAGTGATCGATAGCCGGCCCGCCCCCGGACAGCGCGTGCGCCACGAAAACGCCCCCGAAGAGCGAGAGGCAGGCGACGAGCATGGTCCACCACGCCCAGCGCTCGCCCCGGCGGAGCGGGCCGAGCGCAATCGCGAGGCATGCCGACGAAGCGGCGAAGTACTTGAATGCCTCCCAAATCACGTGAAAGTTCTGGTGGGCGGTCGCACCAGCCTGACCGAAATGGAGTTCTGCGGCGAAGGGTGCGCCGAGCGCGCCCAGGCCGTGAATGACCGCGAGCGCACCGATGGCGAGCATTCGGAGGCGGGGCTCAGCCATAAACGTTGGCCGCAAGCACAAAAGCGCCAGTTGCGGGCGCGACTCCATAATAGTACGGAAGGGTGAATTTCCTCATGTTCAACTGTCTGCCTTGCAATAGATCTCGAGACAATTGTCTTCAGGATCGAAGGTCTGGAAGGAATTGAACTCCTCGCCTTTCTTGATCGGCTTGCCGAGCTTGCCCGCCCATTCGTTGAGGACCTTCATGCTCGGGACGCGGAACCCCATGTGCAGCTCGGGCGCGCGCCTGACCGGTTCCCCCGCCTGGAAGGCGATCAGAACTCCGGGCCCGCGCACGCGATGCCCATCCGCCTTCAGTCCGAAGGTCTGCGCATACCAGCGCGCCAGTCCTTCCGGATCGCGTGCCGGCATGTTCAGGTGATCGAGATTGAAGTCGGCCATCTTCTAATTCTCCGTTGAGGTTAAGGACATCAGGCGGGCAGGCCTGCGCTACATACTTCGGCGGTACTGGCCGCCGACTTCGAACAGCGCATCCGTAATCTGGCCGAGCGAACAGAAGCGAACGGCGTTCACCAGCTCGGCGAACACGTTACCGTTGTTGATAACGGTGTGCTCCAGTTTCTCCAGTGCGGCGGGTGCCTCGGAGGCGTTGCGCATCTGGAACTCGCGCAGCCGGCGTATCTGGCCCTGCTTCTCTTCCTCAGTCGAACGCTGCAGCGGAATGCTGCCGCCTGCCTCTGTCGCATCCGGATTGCGAAAGGTGTTTACGCCGATGATCGGATAGGAGCCGTCATGCTTCTTGTGCTCGTAGTACATCGATTCTTCCTGGATCTTGCTGCGCTGGTACCCGGTTTCCATTGCGCCGAGCACGCCACCGCGCTCGGAGATGCGCTCGAATTCCTGCAGTACCGCTTCTTCCACTAGATCGGTCAGTTCGTCGATGATGAACGAACCCTGGTTCGGATTCTCGTTCCTCGCCAGGCCCCACTCGCGGTTGATGACAAGCTGGATGGCGAGCGCCCGCCGCACGGATTCGGCAGTCGGCGTCGTGATCGCCTCGTCGTAGGCGTTGGTATGCAGCGAATTGCAGTTGTCGTAGACCGCGATCAGCGCCTGCAGTGTGGTGCGGATATCATTGAACGCGATCTCCTGCGCGTGCAGAGAGCGGCCGGAAGTCTGTACGTGGTACTTCAGCTTCTGGCTGCGATCGTTGGCGCCGTACTTGTTCTTCATCGCCGTGGCCCAGATGCGCCGCGCCACGCGCCCGAGAACCGTGTATTCCGGGTCCATGCCGTTAGAGAAGAAGAACGACAGGTTCGGCGCGAAGTCGTCGATATTCATGCCGCGGGCCAGATAGGCCTCGACGAAGGTGAAGCCATTCGACAGCGTGAAGGCAAGTTGCGAGATCGGATTCGCGCCCGCCTCGGCGATGTGATAGCCGGAGATCGACACCGAATAGAAATTGCGCACCCTGTTTCGCACGAAGTATTCCTGGATGTCACCCATGACCTTGAGCGAAAATTCGGTGGAGAAAATGCAGGTGTTCTGCCCCTGGTCTTCCTTGAGGATGTCGGCCTGCACGGTGCCGCGCACATTCTCCTGCGTCCAGGCGCGGATCTTCGCGGTTTCCTGCTCGTTCGGTCGACGGCCATGCTGTACCACGAACTTGTCGATCTGCTGGTCGATCGCCGTGTTGATGAACATCGCGAGAATGGTCGGTGCCGGGCCGTTGATGGTCATCGACACCGAAGTCGCCGGGTCGCATAGGTCGAAGCCGGAATACAGCACCTTCATGTCGTCCAGCGTTGCGATCGACACGCCGGAGTTGCCGACCTTGCCGTAGATGTCCGGGCGCTCGTGGGGATCGAATCCATACAGCGTCACCGAGTCGAACGCGGTGGACAGACGCTTGGCCGGCATGTCCCGGGACAGAAATTTGAAACGTGCGTTGGTGCGGAACGGATCGCCTTCGCCGGCGAACATCCGGGTCGGGTCTTCGTTCTCGCGTTTGAACGGGAACACGCCCGCCGTGTACGGGAAATAGCCGGGCAGGTTTTCCCGCATCAGCCATTTGAGGACTTCGCCATCGTCCTCGAACCTAGGCAGCGCCACCTTCGGCACCCTGGTGCCGGACAGCGACGTCGTCGTCAGCACCGTTCGGATCTCGCGATCGCGGGTTTTCGTGACCTGCTCGTCACCTGAATACGACTGCTTCACCTGCGGCCATTCGTCCAGCAGTTTTCTTGCCTCGGGACTCAGCGTCTTCTCTCGCTCAGCAATGAGCACATCCAGCGCCGCCGTTACTCCCTCTCCGCCGCTTGCGGGGGAGAGGGCCGGGGAGAGGTGGAGCATCCGCTTTGCTTCCCGCAGATGCTGCCGCTCGCGCGCAATCCCGGTCTGCTTCGCCACATCGGCGTGATAGCCGCGCACGGTTTCGGCAATTTCCGCCAGATAGCGCACGCGCGCCGGCGGAACGATAACGTTCTGCCCCGACGAAGCCTTTACGGTGGTCGGCTTGAGCTTGCCGTCGCCGGCCTTGAGCCCGCGGGTCCTGAGTTCGGCAACGATTGCCTGATAGAGCGCGGTCACGCCGTCGTCGTTGAACCGCGAGGCAATGGTGCCGAATACCGGCATCGCCTCGGCGGCCTCCTTGAAGGCGCCGCGATTGCGCTGCACCTGCTTGCGCACGTCGCGCAGGGCATCCTGCGCGCCGCGGCGGTCGAACTTGTTGATCGCGACGAAGTCGGCAAAGTCGAGCATGTCGATTTTCTCGAGCTGGCTGGCGGCGCCGAACTCCGGCGTCATCACGTACAGCGAGAAATCCACATGCGGGACGATGGCCGCGTCTCCCTGGCCGATGCCGGAAGTCTCCACCATTATCAGGTCGAAGCCGGCGCACTTGCAGGCGGCGATTACGTCCGGCAGGCACGCGGCGATTTCGCTGCCCGCATCCCGGGTGGCGAGCGAGCGCATGTAGATGTTCGGATGGTTGATCGCATTCATGCGGATGCGGTCGCCCAAGAGCGCGCCGCCGGTCTTGCGCCGCGACGGATCTACGGCAATCACGGCGATCTTGAGCGCATCGTCCTGGTCGATGCGGAAGCGGCGGATCAGTTCGTCGGTGAGCGACGACTTGCCCGAGCCGCCGGTCCCGGTGATGCCGAGCACCGGCACGCTGTCATGTTCCGCCGCGCGCTTCGCCAGCTTCTGGCGCAGCGGCTCCGGCAGCGTCGCGCTTTCGAGCCCGGTGATGACGCGCGCCAGTTCGCGCAAATTGCCGCGGAAGACTTCATCGAGGCTCGCCGGCAACTCTGCGGAGAGGTTGCGGTCCGCGGTGCGGATCATGTCCGTGATCATTCCCTGCAGACCCATGCGCGCGCCGTCCTCCGGGGAGTAAATGCGCGCCACGCCGTAGCCGTGCAGTTCGTCGATCTCGGCCGGAACGATCACCCCGCCGCCGCCGCCGAACACCTTGATGTCCTTCGCGCCACGTTCGCGCAGCAGGTCGATGGCGTACTTGAAGTATTCCACATGTCCGCCCTGGTACGAGGACACGGCGATGCCCTGCACGTCTTCCTGAATCGCGGCGGTGACGATCTCGTCCACCGAACGATTGTGGCCGAGGTGTATGACTTCGACGCCGCTCGCCTGCAGGATGCGGCGCATGATGTTGATCGAGGCGTCGTGGCCGTCGAACAGGCTGGCGGCGGTGATGAAGCGCACCTTGTTCTTCGCCTGCTTGTCTTGATCGGCGGTGCGTACGCTGAGATCGGTCATGGGGCGGTCCCGTCGGTTTGCAGTTGCTGTCGCGGCCTGGGCATTTCCGCGCTGACGCCGGAATGGGTCATCGCGCCTGGGCAGCCATTATTGCCTACGTTCACGTTAACGTAAACTTGAACCAAAAACCGTTGGTCGCTCGCACGATCTCCTGCCCGAATCGCGACGCGTACGCATCACGCGGCATGTTCGACCTCGGCCGCCAGGGCGCGGAAGCGGGCGAGCAAGGCCTGGCGTTCCGCTGCGACCGCCTCGACATTGCGTTCCTTCACATGGCCGAAACCGCGGATGCGTTCCGGCAGGCTGGCCAGCGCGACTGCGATCTCATGATTGTCCTTCGACAACGCGCCCGCGATCTCTTCAATCAAGGCTTCGTAATCGCGGATCAGCCCGCGCTCCATCCTTCTCTCGGCGGTACGGCCGAATGGATCGAGGACGGTGCCGCGCAGGCGCTTGAAGGGGGCCAGCAAGCGGAACGCATGTCCCATCCAGGCGCCGTACTGCGACTTGACGAGCCGGCCCTGCGCGTCGCGTTTCGCCAGTAGCGGCGGCGCGAGGTTGTACTTCAGTTTGAACTCGCCTTCGAATGCGTCGTTCAGCCGCTTCTCGAAATCGCCATTCGCGTAAAGCCGGGCGACTTCGTACTCGTCCTTGTAGGCCATCAGCTTGGAAAGGTATCGCGCGACCGCCCTGGTCAGCGCATCGCCCTTGCCAATTCGCGCTTCGGCACGGCGGACCTTGTCGACCAGGGTCTCGTAACGCTTCGCATAGGCCGCGTCCTGGTAGTCGGTCAGGAAGGCGATGCGCCGGCGCAGCAGCGTCTCGAGGTTCTGCGGCATCTGCACCACCACCGGCTGGGCGGGTGTGGCAATCGACTCGACTTGCGTCGAGATCGACCGCGGCGCGGCGCCCCCAGTCGAACGCCTGCTTGTTGGCGTCGACGGACACGGCGTTCAACTCGATCGCGCGCAGGATCGAGGCCTGCTGCAGTGGAATCAGACCGTTCTGGAAGGCGAAGCCGAGCATGAACAGGTTGGTGGCGATCGAGTCGCCCGAGCAGGGCAGTGGCGAGCCGGGTGGCCTCGATGAAATGTGCGCGGCCGTCGACCGATTCACCGATCAGCGCGCGGATTTCTTCTGCGGGGAACTGCCAGTCGGGATTCTGGGCGAACTGGCCGGGGGGCTGCTGGTGCATGTTGATCACCGCCACCGTGCGCCCGGGCCGGGTCTTGGAAATGGCATCGTGTGCGCCGGCGGTCAGCATGTCGCAGCCGAGGATCAGGTCGGCCTCGCCGGTAGCGATGCGTTGCGCGCGGATGCCGGCCGGCGTGCGGGCGATGCGAACGTGTGAAGTGACGGCGCCGTTCTTCTGCGACATTCCGGTCATGTCCAGCGCCGAGGTGCCCTTGCCCTCCAGATGCGCGGCCATGCCCAGCAGCGCGCCGATGGTGATGACGCCGGTGCCGCCGATTCCCGTGATCAGGATGTTGTAAGGCGTTTCGGCGAGCGTTGCGGTAGCCGGTTCCGGCAGCGGCGCCAGCGGCGCGGCTGTCTCACGTCTTCCCGCGCGCGATTTCCTCGGCGTGCCGCCTTCCACGGTCACGAAGCTCGGACAAAAGCCTTTGACGCAGGAATAGTCCTGGTTGCAGGAGGACTGGTCGATCGCGCGCTTGCGCCCAAACTCGGTTTCCATCGGCAGGATCGAAGTGCAGTTCGACTGTACGCCGCAGTCGCCGCAGCCTTCGCAGACGGCTTCGTTGATGAATACCCGCTGCGTGGCCTTCGGGTACTCGCCTTTCTTGCGGCGGCGGCGTTTTTCCGCCGCACAGGTCTGGTCGTAGATCAGCACTGAAACGCCGCGAACTTCCCTGAGTTCCCGTTGCACCGCTTCCATGTCCTTGCGGTCATGCAGCGTGACCAGCGCCGGTAATTGCGAGCGGTCTTCGTAGCGCGCGAGGTCTTCCGTTACGACCGCGATGCGCGCGACGCCTTCGGCCGCCATCTGCTGCGCAATCATCGGCACCGAAATTTGCCCGTCGACCGGCTGCCCGCCGGTCATCGCCACGGCATCGTTGTACAGGATCTTGTAGGTGATGTTGACCCTGGCTGCGAGCGCGGCCCGGATCGCAAGCGAGCCGGAATGGAAATAGGTGCCGTCGCCGAGATTGGCAAAGATGTGCGTGCGCTTCGAGAACGGCGCCTGTCCGATCCACGGCGCGCCCTCGCCACCCATGTGCGTCGGGCTCTTGTTCTGCTCCGGGTAGATCACGGTCGCCATCACGTGGCAGCCGATGCCGGCCAGCGCCAGACTGCCCTCGGGCACTTTGGTCGAGGTATTGTGCGGGCATCCCGAGCAGTAGTACGGCGGGCGCACCGGCGTGTTCACCGCCTTGTTCAGCACCGCCTCTTTTGCCTCCAGGAAGGCGAGCCGCGCCTTGATGAGGTCGCTCTGGTGAAAACGCCCGATGCGTCCGGCGATGACGCGGGCGATCTGCGCGATGGAGAAATCGGCCTTGGCGGGGAGCAGCCATTCGCCGCGCGGGTGCACCCATTCGCCCTGATCGTCGAACTTGCCGATGACCCGTGGGCGCACGTCGGGATGCCAGTTGTAGAGCTGCTCCTTGAGCTGGTACTCGACCATCTGGCGCTTTTCCTCGACCACCAGGATTTCTTCCAGCCCCTTCGCGAATTCGCGCACCCCGTCCGGCTCCAGCGGCCAGGGCATCGAGACCTTGAAGAGGCGAACGCCGATTTCGGCGGCGTTGCGCTCGGTTATGCCCAATTCCTCCAGCGCCTCCAGCACGTCCATGTACGACTTGCCCGAAGCGATGATGCCGAGCCGCGCCTTGGGCGAATCGATGGTGGTGCGGTTCAGATGATTCAACCGCGCGTAGGCCATGGCCGCGTAGATCTTGTAATCCTGCATCAGCGCCTCCTGCTTGCGCGCCTGCAGGCCGAGCAGATCGCCGGACAGCCGGCCGTTCAGTCCGCCCTCCGGCATCACGAAATCCTCCGGCACGCGGGTCTGGATGCGAAACGGGTCGGCCTCGATCGAAGCGGACGACTCGACGGTGTCGGCCAGCGCCTTGAAACCGACCGCGCATCCGGAAAACCGCGACATGGCCCAGCCATGCAATCCCAGCTCGATGTATTCGTGCACGTTGCACGGGTACAGGACCGGGATCATCGAGGCCGAGAACAGGTGATCGCTCTGGTGCGGGAGCGTCGAGGAGTAGGCACCGTGGTCATCGCCCGCGACCAGCAGCACGCCGCCATGCTTCGAAGTGCCGCCGAAGTTCATGTGCTTGAACACATCGCCGCAACGGTCCACGCCGGGTCCCTTGCCGTACCACATGGCGAACACCCCGTCGTAATCCGACTCGCCGATCAGGTGAACCTGCTGCGTGCCCCACACGGCGGTGGCGGCAAGTTCTTCGTTGACGCCGGGCTGGAATTTGACGTGATGCGCTTCGAGGTGCTTGGCTGCCTTCCACAGCGCTTCGTCGAGTCCGCCCAACGGCGAGCCGCGATAGCCGGAGATGAAGCCGGCGGTATTGAGCCCTGCCGCCAGATCGCGCCGACGCTGGACCAGGGCCAGGCGCACCAGCGCCTGGATGCCGGTCAGATAAACGCGCCCCTGATCGGAAGCGTACTTGTCGTCCAATGTGACTTCTTGCATGTCTGACTCCTGTAGGAATTCGGACATAAGGCACACCGCCTTGGGTTCGGCGGCGCCCCTGCAGCGCGTTGGACCGGTCGTCCTTCACGCAGTCCACATGCCGCCTCATCAGGACATCATGCGCGTCCCGAGGTCGGCCGTTCAATCGGCACGACCCTGTCTGCCGGCAAACGCATCCTACCCGCCAGACTTGAGAAAAGGCTTCTTCTTTACCTTCTAAATGCAGTATATTCAGAAAAATTTTCTGCCTAACGCTTATTCTACAGAATGAATGTCGATAAATTCGATCTGGCGATATTGAAGGTGCTGCAGGGAGACGCGCGCGCGAGCCTGCAGGACATCAGCAAACGCGTGGGTCTGTCGCCGACGCCGTGCTGGAACCGGATCAGGAAAATGGAGGCTGACGGTGTGATCCAGGGCTACACCGTCCGCATCGATCCGGCCGCAATTGGCTTTACGGAGACGGTGATCGTGCAAGTCACCCTCGAGAGCCATACCGACGAGACGCTCTACGATTTCGGCAAGACGCTGGAGCAGATTCCGGAAGTGCTCGAGGCCTACCTGGTGTCCGGCGACTACGACTATTACATCCGCATCGCGGTAAAGGACACGCGCGATTACGAGCGCCTGCTGCGCGAACGCCTGTACCGGATTCCTGGGATCCGGCACAGCAAATCGAGCTTCGTGCTGCGGACATTGAAGGAGAGCCTGATACCGTTGTCCTCGGCCCCGGTTGTGGTCGGCTCGCCGCCGCGAAAGGCGCGCAATGCGCGCGCGACCGGGAAACCGGCGACCAAGCGTCAGCCGTAGCGAAAGCAAGCCGGAGAAATCGCGTGGACACACGAAATTCACCGTTGACCGACGCGGTCGGGCGCACCCATGCGGCCGCCGGGCCGGACGCACGGATCGTCTGCCTCGTTCCTAGCATTACCGAGTTGCTTTTCGAGCTCGGACTCGGCGACCGTATCGTTGGCCGCACCGGCTTCTGCGTCCATCCGGAGGACCGGGTCAAGTCGGTGCCGAAAGTGGGCGGGACCAAGGATGTAAACGTCGGAGAGATCCGCCGGCTGGCGCCCACGCATCTGATCGTCAACGTGGACGAAAACGAAAAACCCACGGTCGACGAATTGGCGCGGTTACGTTCCCAATATCGTCGTCACACATCCGCTCGGTCCGCTCGACAATCCGGGTCTGTACCGGCTGATCGGCGGCATCTTCGGACGGCGGGAGGAGGCGGAAGTGCTATGTCGGAAAGTTCAACGGGCGTATGCAGAAGCTGTCGACACTTGCGCGAGGCTGCCGCGAGAGCGCGTGCTCTATTTGATCTGGAAATCGCGTGAACACAGGATATTTACAGTTGACCGACGCAAGCGGGCGCGCCCATACGCCGGCCCAGTCTGATGCTCGAATCGTAAGTCTCGTGCCCAGCCTGACCGAATTGTTATTCGCGCTGGGCGTTGGTTCGCGGATGGTGGGCCGTACAGGGTTCTGCGTCCATCCGAAGCCTGAGGTGAAAAAGGTCGCCAAGGTCGGCGGCACCAAGGACTTTGACCTGGAAAAAATCCGGGCGCTGGCGCCAACTCATCTGATCGTAAATGTGGACGAAAACCCGCGCGAACGGGTCGAAGCGGCGGCAGCTTTCGTGCCGAATGTGATCGTGACCCACCCGATGGGACCACTCGAGAACCCACCTCTATATCGACTGTTCGGTGGAATCTTCCGCGCCGAGGCCGAGGCGGACTGTCTCGCGCGAGAATTCCGAGCGGCCTATCGCGAAGCGGTCGACGCAACTTCCATACTGCCGCGCGCGCGCGTGCTGTACCTCATCTGGAAAGACCCGTGGATGACGATTTCGCGCGATACTTATATCGCACGGACGCTGGCGGCAGTGGGATGGGACCAGATCTATGCGGAAAACCCTGATCGTTACCCAACCCTCTATCTCGAATCGGTACTTGGACGCGTTGATCGTGTCCTGCTCTCTTCGGAGCCTTACGCGTTCAGACTGCGAGACGTCGAGCCGGTGAGAGAGGCGATGAATGTTGCATCACCCATCCCAGGTCACACGGTTCGGACGGTTACGGTTTCACTGATCGACGCGGAAATGACGTCCTGGTACGGCAGCCGGGCGATCGAGGGAATGCGCTATCTCGCTTCGCTGCGCACCACTTCAGGACCGTGAACCACGGAATACACGGAGAAGAACCAACCAATAGCACTACCGCAGCCACGCCATCCGACCATCACGGAACCCGCCATTTGCCTCGGCTTTCCTTGTGCGGTGCTACGATGCCCGCAAGGAGATTGCCATGCTGGTCAACTGCGTCGCATACGAGGAAGGGCGGAAGCTCGCCGATATTCAGCCGCAGGAGATCCACGAGTATGTCCGCCGGCCGGAGTGTTTTGTCTGGGTCGCGCTGTATGAGCCGACCCTGGAAGAACTCGAAACGATGCAGCAAGAGTTCGGACTGCACGAACTTGCGGTCGAGGACGCGCGACACGGCCATCAGCGGCCCAAGATCGAGGAATACGGCGATTCGCTGTTCATCGTGCTTCACACCGTGGAGCTTGCGGGCTGACGAGCTGAAAGTCGGCGAAGTCGACATATTCGTCGGCCCCAACTACGTACTCTCGGTTCGCAGCCACACCGAACGGGGATTTGCCGACGTGCGCGCCCGCAGCGAACGCGAGCCGGACTTGCTGCGCCACGGCTCGGCGTATGTGCTCTACGCGATCATGGACGCCGTGGTCGACCGCTACTTCCCCGTGCTCGACGCTCTTGAGGGCGAGCTCGAAGAAGTCGAAAAGCGAATATTCTCCGGGCAAAACAACCGCGCGATCATTGAATCCCTGTACGTCCTGAAGCAGAAACTGATGACCCTCAAGCACGCCGCCGGGCCGCTTCTGGAGGCGAGCAGCAAACTTTACGGCGGCCGGGTGCCGCAGCTTTGCGCGGGGCTCCAGGAGTATTTCCGCGATGTTTACGACCACCTGGCCCGGGTGAACCAGTCGATAGACATTCTGCGGGAAATGGTCACCACCGCGATATCGGTGAACCTGTCGCTTCTGACCATCCAGGAAAACGAGGTCACCAAGCGTTTGGCCGGGTATGCCGCGCTGGTCGCGGTGCCCACCATGATCGCGGGCGTTTACGGCATGAACTTCGACAACATGCCGGAACTGAACTGGAGCCTGGGCTACCCGCTGACGGTGGCGGTAATGGTGGCGATAGACGGCTATCTCTTCTACCGGTTCAGAAAGGCAAAGTGGCTCTAGTCTGTTTCAGGCTTCGCGCAGCCCGCCAGACCGCGCTCGACACGAAGAATCACTTTTGCCGTACTTCGTGTTCCTTGTTCTTTTTTTCGTGCACCTTCGTGTTAACGCCGTCTGGTTTTTTGTCTTGATGGTTTCGTCGGCGGATCGGCCGGCTCCGCATCGAGCCTGAAGCTCGCGTAAGTGCCCGGCGCGTCCTCGATGACTTTCAGCCCGCCTTTGCCGGGAACGCGGGCGGGAACCTTGTCGCCGCCGAAGCCGGCCAGCCAGTTGCCCCAGTCGTTCCACCACGAGCCTTCGTGCTTCTCCGCGGTGGAGAGCCATTCGTCGGCGCTGTCGCGCAGCTTCTCGTTGGTCCAGTACCAGTACTTGTTCGCCGCCGGCGGGTTGACGATGCCGGCTATGTGGCCCGGAGCCGCCAAGCACGAAGCGGACAGGACCCTTGAGCAACCGGGCGCCGAGATAAGTGCACTTCCACGGTGCGATGTGGTCCTCGACCGTGGAGATGAAATACGTGGGAATGTCGATTTTGGACAGGTCAATCGGCACGCCGGCAAGCGTGATTCCGCCGGGTTCGCGCAACTTGTTCCTGATGTACATGTTGCGCAGGTAGAAGGTGTGCATTTTCGCCGGCATGCGGGTGGAGTCCGAATTCCAATACAACAGGTCGAACGGGAACGGGTCCTTGCCGAGCAGATAGTTGTTCACCACGAACGACCAGATCAGGTCGTTGGCTCGCAGCATGTTGAACGTGCCGGCCATCTCCGCGCCTTCGAGATAGCCGCGGCTCTCCATTTTCTTTTCAAGGTTGGAAAGCACGCCTTCGTCCACGAACACGCCGAGTTCGCCGGGTTCGGAAAAATCCAGGAGCGCGGTGAAGAACGTCACGCTCTTAACCCGCGACTGTCCCTTTGCCGCCATCCAGGCGAGCGCCGATGCGGTGAGCGTGCCACCCAGGCAGTAGCCGATCATGTTGACTTCACGCTCGCCGGTCGCCTTCTCCACCGCATCCAGCGCCGCCAGCGGGCCTTCCAGCATGTAGTCCTCGAAACCCTTGTTCGCGAGTTCCTTGCCGGGATTGACCCAGGAAACCACGAACACGGTGATGCCCTGGTCCACTGCCCACTTGATAAACGAGTTCTTCTGCCGCAGGTCGAGGATGTAGTACTTGTTGATCCATGGCGGAATGATCAGCAGCGGCGTCTGGTAAACCTCGGTCGTGGCCGGCTGATACTGGATCAACTGCATCAGATCGTTCTGGTGGACGACCTTTCCCGGGCGTGGTGGCGACGTTTTCGCCCATCTTGAACGCCTTGTAGTCGGTCATGCTGATCGCCAGCTTGCCGTGGCCGCGTTCGAGGTCGTGGAGCAGGTGGTTGAGACCGTCGAGCAGGTTCTTCCCCCCGGTCTCTACCGTGGTCTTCAGCACCTCGGGATTGGTCATCACGAAATTGGTCGGGGCCAGCGCGTCCACGTACTGGCGGGTGAAGAACTTCACCTTGCGCGCAGTCTGCGCGTCGAGGCCTTCGACTTCGGAGACGGTCTTCTGGATGTTCTGCGCGGCGATCAGGTAGGACTGCTTGATGTAATCGAAAACCAGGTTGTTCTGCCAAAGCTCGCTGCGGAAGCGGTTGTCGGACTTGGGAGCTTCCACCACCGGTGCGGATTCTTCGCCCATGGCCCTCTTCATGGTGTTCTGCCACAACATGAAGTAGTCCTGCCACATGCGCATCCCGGCCTCGGCGAGCTTGAACGGGTCGGTCATCAGCTTCGCAGCCAGGTCGGTGAAAGCCTTGCCGACGCCGAGTTCGTCCACCGGTTCCTCGCCGGACTCCTTCGACTGTTCTGCGAGGTGTTCCTTGAAGAGATGGCTGCTGCGCAGCGCAATTTCCGCGAGCGTGCGCGCGAATTCCGTCGTATCGACGGAGGCGGGGGTTGTTTGGTTTTTCTTCGGCCATGGCCGCTAAGCTAGGCGCAACCGTGCGACAGCGCAAGTGTGCGTTCGTAAAAACCGGCTCTCACCGAGGTGCGCGGTGTTCATTTGTATTCTTGCCGTAGGTCTTGAATTTCTCCAGCACTACTTCCATCTCGGCATCGGAAAGAATGGCGGGCTTTCCGATCTGCAGCGCGCGCCAGTACTGCTCGCACAATGCTTCGACTTCCACCGCCAGCGCCAGCGCACGTTTCAGGCTGTCCCCGGTCGCGATCATTCCATGGTTTGCCAGCAGGCAGGCCTTGCGGTTCGAAAGAGCTTCCAGTGCGTGGTCAGACAATTCCCGGGAGCCGAAGGTGGCGTATGGTGCGCAACGGATGCTGTTGCCGCCAGCGACCGCGATCATGTAGTGAAACGCAGGCACGTCCATCCCGAGACAGGCGAGCGTGGTGGCGAAACTCGCATGGGCGTGAACCACTGCCTGCGCTTCCCTGCGGGTGCGGTAGATGTCGTGATGGAAGCGCCACTCCGATGACGGGAGCCGTTTTCCCGTTGGCTTGCCTTTCATGTCGACGAAGACGATGTCGGCCGGCCTGGTTTCCTCGTAGGGCAGACCGGATGGCGTAATCAGGAAACCGTCCTTCCAGCGTGCGCTGACGTTTCCGGACTTGCCGCGGTTGATGCCGAGCGCATTCATCGCCAGCGCGGTGGTGATGATCGCCTTTCTCGAAGGCAATTCGCTCATCGCTGCGATCGTTCCGGATAGAGCACCGACAAACCCGCGCGCGAAGCCGGCGCGAGCCCGCGCTCGGTGATCAGCGTGGACACCAGCGCGGCCGGCGTGACATCGAAGGCCGGATTGGCGACCGGGCTTCTCTCCGGCACCAGCCACAGCCGCGCCGGTTCACCGTCGCCGCCGCGGCCGGCAACCGATCGCAGCTCATCGGCTCCGCGCTCTTCTATCGGGATCCCGACAAATCCGTCCTCGATATCCCAGTCTATGGTCGAGCCCGGAAACGCCACACAAAACGGGATGCCGCAATCCTTCGCGGCCAGCGCCTTCAGATAGGTGCCGATCTTGTTGCAGACGTCGCCGCGCGCGGTGACGCGGTCCGCCCCGACGATCGTGATATCCACCTGGCCCCGCTGCATCAAGTGCCCGCCGGCGTTGTCGGCGATTACCGTGTGCGGCACGCCGTGATGCGCGAGTTCCCAGGCAGTAAGCAATCCCTGGTTGCGTGGGCGGGTTTCGTCCACCCATACGTGCACGGGTATGCCCTAGGTCGTGCGCCAGATAGATGGGTGCGAGCGCGGTGCCCATGTCCACGGTGGCCAGCCAGCCGGCATTGCAGTGGGTAAGCACGTTGACCGGCCCAGACCGATTCTCCGCAGCCTTGCGAATCAGCTCGACACCGTGCTGCCCGATTGCGTGATTCATCGCCACGTCTTCGTCGGCGATTGTCTTCGCTTCCTTCCATGCCGCGTCGCGCGATCCTGGACCGGCAGCGGCCGCAGCACATGGGTCATGCGCCCGATTGCCCAGCGCAGGTTGATTGCAGTCGGCCGGGTCTTGGCGAGCTGTTCGCCTGCACGGGTGAGATTGGCGCCGGACGCGTCAGCCGCCATCGCCAGGCCATGCCGAATGCCGCGGCAGCGCCGATCAGCGGCGCACCGCGCACCCGCATGTTGCGGATCGCGTCGGCCACTTCGTCCGCGCTGGTCAGTTTGACGACCCTGAAGGTATGCGGCAGCAGCGTCTGATCGACGATGCGCACGACGTTGCCGTCGCGCCAGATGCTTCGATACGCGACACCGTCTATATTCATCAACCGGCCCTGACGAACCGGTGAACGCCGTCCGCGGCCTGCGAGTGCGTCAACCGGCCCTGGTACCAGAGGTAATGCAGATGCGCTATGGATTCACCCATCGCGAAGAAAGTCTGGTGCGTGTCCAGCGTGCGGCGGAACAATACCGGAAGAAGATCCTTGGCGGTCTTCGGCGTGGCGCAGGATTCGAGCACTTCCGCCAGGCGGTCGCGATGATGCGCGTGCAACATCTGCACCCGCGTATGCGCGCCGCGGAACGGCAGGCCGTGCGAAGGCAGCACCAGCGTGTCTGGCGGGCAGTTCGGCAAAGCGGTCGATCGAGCGCAGGAAAAGTTTCAGCGGATCGCCTTTCGGCTCGGTTGGCCAGACGCTGACGTTGGTGCTGATTCTCGGCAGCAACATATCGCCGGAGATCAGCACGCCCAGCGACTTGCAGTACAGTGCCGCGTGTTCGGGGGCGTGTCCCCAACCGACGATGACGCGCCAGTTGTTGCCGCCGATGTCGATCTCGTCGCTATCCATGATGCGCACGAACCGGGTGGGTGGTTCGGAGACGATCTTGCGGTAGGAGTTGCCCCGGCCTTTGATTGCGGCAACGCGCTCGGGGTCGAGACCGTGTTCGGCAAATAGTCGCGCGGTTGCATCCGCTCCGAAGCCCGCCTGGGTCTGGTACTGGGCATGGGCATTGAGGTACTCGGACTCGCTCATCCACAGCGGCGCTTCGAATCGCTGCGTCAACCAACCGGCATTGCCGAAATGATCGGGGTGAAAGTGCGTAACGAGAACACGCGTGAGCCCGGCACTGCCGACTACGTCGCGAAAGATCTGCTCCCAGTGAGCGCGGGTTGCGTCGAGAGCAATCCCGCAGTCCACCGCTGTCCACCCCTTGCCGTCGCGCAGCAGCCAGAGGTTGATGTGGTCGAGCGCAAACGGCAACGGCATGCGCAGCCAGAACACGCCGTACGCGATCTCGCGCACGGTTCCTCCGGGGGGCGGTTCCAGGAACGGGAACGCGAGCGGTGCCGGCGCTTCAATTCGCGCCGCGCGAGCGGGTGTCTGCATGAGCGGAATCTTCGGGAATGTTGGCGCGGCGGCGTGCCGCGATTTAGTTGGATTCTACTTTACGTTTACGTAAACTGCGTCGCGCATGACGGACTCTACATACACCATTACCGAACTTGCCCGGGAGTTCGGTCTGACGACGCGGGCGATCCGCTTCTACGAAGACCAGGGCCTGCTCACGCCCGGCCGCGCTGGGCGCAACCGCGTTTACGGCCACCGCGACAAGGTCCGCCTCAAGCTTACTCTGCGCGGCAAGCGCCTCGGGCTCTCGCTGTCCGAAATCCGCGAGCTCATCGACCTCTACGACGCCGCCAAGGATGAACAGGTCCAGGTCGAACGCTTCCTCGAAGTGCTGGAACGGCGGCGCGCCATCCTCAAGCAGCAGCGGGAGGACATCGAGGCAGTACTGGGCGAAATTGCTGCGTTCGAGAAACAGTGCCGGGATTTTCTGGCGGGGAAAGGTAAAAAGCCGGGCCAGGATCGCGGCGGCGAGCCAGGGGTCAATGCAAAGTCCTGATTGTATGAAGTTATTGCGCACAAGATCGCTACGGCTTGCAATGAGGCAAGTGTTCGGGACAGGGCCACGCTGGACCGGTCGAAGCGCCCGGACTTAGAGTTAATAACCTGATATAAAACGGTTTTATGCCAAGCTGCGCCTGTTGATTGACGTTAACGTAAACGTCAATTACAGTCTACCGGAATGGAGAGCACGCTTGAGCGCGTTTAAATTCATGGACCCCGCCTACGCCGATCGGGTGTGGAGGAGTTTCGATCGCCAGAAATTCATGACGCTGATCGGCGCGCGGTTGGTGCGGCTGGCGCCTGGCGAGTGCGAAATCCATCTGCCCTTTATGCCCGAACTATCGCAGCAGCACGGCTACTACCATGGCGGCATCATCGGTACCATCGCAGACTCGGCAGGCGGATATGCGGCGTTCACCCTGATGACGATGCACGGGAGGGCAGACCAATGAAACCCGAAACCTTTCTCAAAAGCTACCCGACGCTCAATTTCAGCCTCGGCGAAGACATCGATATGCTGCGCGACACCGTGCAGAACTTCGCTTCCAGGGAGATCGCCCCGCGCGCGGCCGAGATCGACCACAACAACGAATTCCCAATGGACCTGTGGCGCAAGCTCGGCGGTCTCGGGCTGCTAGGCGTCACTGTCGAGGAGGAATACGGCGGCACCAACATGGGCTATCTCGCACACGTGGTGGCGATGGAAGAGATCTCCCGCGCCTCGGGCTCGGTCGGACTGTCCTATGGCGCGCACTCGAACCTGGCGGTGAACCAAATCCGCCGCAACGGGAACGAGGCTCAGAAGAGCAAGTACCTGCCGAGACTTATTTCCGGCGAACACGTCGGCGCGCTGGCGATGAGCGAGCCGAATTCCGGCTCGGACGTGGTGAGCATGAAGCTGCGCGCCGAGAAGAAGGGCAACCACTACATCCTCAACGGCAACAAGATGTGGATCACCAACGGGCCGGACGCGAACGTGCTGGTGGTGTACGCCAAGACCGACGTGCAATGCCGGACCGAAAGGAATAACCGCCTTCATCGTCGAAAAAGGCTGCAAGGGCTTCTCCACCGCGCAGAAACTCGACAAGCTTGGAATGCGCGGCTCCAACACCTGCGAACTGGTGTTCCGGGACTGCGAAGTACCGGCCGAGAACGTACTGGGCGACTTAAACCGCGGCGTACAGGTGCTGATGAGCGGGCTGGACTACGAGCGCGTGGTGCTCGCCGGCGGGCCGCTGGGCATCATGCAGGCCTGCATGGACGTGGTGATGCCTTACGTCCACGAACGCGAACAGTTCGGCCAGCCGATCGGCGAGTTCCAGCTGATGCAAGGCAAGATCGCTGACATGTACACCACGATGAATGCCTGCAGGGCCTATGTGTATGCGGTGGGCAGGGCCTGTGATCGCGGCGAGACCGCACGCAAGGACGCCGCCGGCGCCATTCTCTACGCCGCGGAAAAGGCGACCTGGATGGCCGGCGAAGCTATCCAGGCACTGGGCGGCAACGGCTATATCAACGAATACGCGACCGGCAGGTTATGGCGCGATGCGAAACTTTACGAGATCGGCGCCGGCACCAGCGAAATCCGCCGCATGCTCATAGGCCGCGAACTTTTTAAGGAAACTTCTTAAAACGCTCAACGCAGAGGACGCCGAGGACGCCGAGGAAGGACTGAACGGAATGAAACCAGTTGATCGCAGCGGGAACCGGACAACGTGGTACACCCGTTTCTCTGGTGTTCATCTGCTAGTTCTCTTTTGTCGCTGCTTTTCCTCCGCGTCCTCTGCGTCCTCCGCGATGAGAGCTTTTGGATAGCGATGACGACCGTTACGACGCAAACCCAGCCGGATCTTGCGTTTCTGATTGCGCAGGGAATGCTGGACGGCTTCAACCGTCACTACCGGTTGTTCCGCGAAACCAGCCGCTATGCAAGATCGCTGTTCGAGGCGGGACAATGGGCGGAAATCCAGCGCATCTCGCGCGAGCGCATCCAGTTTTACGAACGCCGCGTGACGGAAACGGTCGAGTACCTGCAACGCCGCTTCAACTCCGACCGGCTTCCCGACACGATCTGGCAGCAGGTAAAGCTGCCCTACATCGCTCTGCTTGCCAATCACAAACAACCGGAATTGGCAGAAACCTTTTTCAACTCGGTGAGCTGCCGCATTCTGCACCGCAGCTATTACCACAACGATTTCCTGTTCGTGCGCCCGACCATCTCCACCGAGCACATGGACTCCGACCCGCCGACCTACCGCAGTTACTACCCGGCAAAGGCCGGACTGCGGGCCACCATCGCACAGGTCCTGCGAGACTTCGGGCTGCGCAATCCGTTCCGCGATCTGCATCGCGATACACGGTGGCTGCTGCGCGCATGGCGCGCGCATCTGGCACGCCCTTTCCTGCCGGACGCCAATCACCAGATCCAGGTCCTGACTTCGCTGTTTTTCCGAAACAAGGGCGCGTACGCGATCGGCAAGATTATCAACGGCAACCACGAGTACCCGTTCGCGATCGCGGTCTTGCGCAACGACGACGGCAGCATTTATCTGGATACCGTTCTGCTCGACACCGAGCAGCTGTCCATCCTGTTCGGTTACAGCCGGTCGTATTTCATGGTGGACATGGAGGTGCCGTCCGGTTACGTGGAGTTCCTCAAAACTCTGTTGCCCAACAAACCAGCCGCCGAGATCTACACCGCGCTCGGCCTGCAGAAGCACGGCAAGACGCTTTTTTATCGCGATTTTCTGCATCACCTCAGGCACTCGAGCGACGACTTCGTGATCGCGCCCGGCATCCGCGGGCTGGTGATGCTGGTGTTCACGCTGCCTTCCTACCCGTACGTGTTCAAGGTGATCAAGGACGTCATCTCCCCTCCGAAAGACACCGACCGCAAGCGGGTGATGGAAAAGTACCTGCTGGTGAAGTACCACGATCGCGTGGGGCGCATGGCGGATACGCTGGAATACAAGGACGTGGCATTTCCGAAAGATCGATTTGCACCCGAGGTGCTGCAGCAGTTACGAGCGCTCGCACCGACCGTGTTCGAAGAGGAAGGCGACACGCTGATCGTAAAGCACGTCTACATCGAGCGGCGCATGGTGCCGCTCAACATGCATCTGGATAGCGCTGACAACGAACAAGTAATGCACGCGATCCGCGAGTACGGCAACGCCATCAAGCAGATGGCGGCGGCGAACATTTTTCCGGGCGACTTGCTGTTCAAGAACTTCGGGGTGACCCGTTTCGCCCGGGTAGTGTTCTACGACTACGATGAGGTCGCCTATATGACGGATTGCACGTTTCGCCGCATGCCGGCGCCGCGTACTTCGGAAGACGAGATGTCCGCTGAGCCGTGGTACCCCGTGGGCGCCAACGACGTGTTCCCGGAGGAGTTCGCAGCATTCCTGCTGGGGGACGCGCGGGTGCGCAAGTGCTTCCTCGAACACCACGCCGATCTGCTCGACGCCGACTACTGGAACGCGAACAAGCAACGTATCGCAGCCGGACATATCGAAGACGTGTTTCCGTATCCGGAGGCGTTGCGCTTCCGCAACCGTTTCGCTCGCCGTACGACGCAAACGACTTGAGTTAATAGCTTTGTTGTTCCAGGAGGGGCAATGGTTAACGATCCGATTGTCATTGTTTCGGCTGCGCGCACGCCGATGGGGGCGCTGCAGGGCGAACTGAAGGACTTCGCGGCTCCGCAACTCGGCGCGGCGGCGATCCGCGCAGCGATCGAACGCGCCGGCGTCAAGCCCGACCAGGTGCAGGAAGTGATCATGGGCTGTGTGTTGCCGGCCGGACAGGGGCAGGCGCCGGCGCGGCAGGCGTCGCTCGGCGCCGGTCTGCCGTTGTCGGCAGGCTGCACCACCGTGAACAAGATGTGCGGTTCGGGGATGAAAGCGGCGATGCTCGCGCACGACCTGCTTACTGCAGGCACCAACGACGTCATGGTCGCAGGCGGGATGGAGAGCATGAGCAACGCGCCCTATCTTTTGCCGAAGGCACGCTCGGGCTACCGCATGGGGCATCAGCAGGTGCTCGACCACATGTTCCTGGACGGTCTGGAAGATGCCTACGACAAAGGCAGACTGATGGGCAGCTTTGCCGAAGACTGCGCGGCGAAATACCAGTTCAGCCGGCAAGATCAGGACAAGTTCGCCGTTGCGTCTCTGGAGCGCGCACAGAAGGCCAACAAGGACGGTTCGTTCGCATGGGAGACCGTGCCGATGGCGATCAAGGCCGGCAAGGATGAACGCTTCGTCGAGCATGACGAATCACCGTTCAAAGCCAACTTCGACAAGATCCCGCTGCTTAAACCGGCGTTCAGCAAGGACGGCACCGTTACTGCGGCAAATTCGAGTTCCATTTCGGATGGTGCCGCGGCGCTGGTGCTGATGAGACGCTCGACCGCAGACAGACTCGGCCTCAGGCCGCTCGCAACTGTTGCCGGTCATTCGACGCACGCGCAGGAACCGGGCTGGTTCACCACGGCGCCGGTCGGCGCGATCAGGAAGCTTTTCGACAAGACAGGCTGGAGCGCGGAGCGGGTCGACCTGTACGAGATCAACGAAGCCTTTGCTGTGGTGACCATGGCGGCGATGAAAGAGCACAACCTGCCGCATGAAAAGGTAAACGTCCATGGCGGCGCCTGCGCGCTTGGACATCCGATCGGTGCGTCCGGCGCGCGGATTCTCGTCACGCTCATCGGCGCACTGCGCAAGCGCGGCGGCAAACGCGGCGTCGCGTCGCTCTGCATCGGCGGCGGCGAAGCCACCGCCATGGCTGTTGAACTTGTCTAGATCTCAACGCAGAGGCGCGGAGAAAAACTGGAGGACACAGAGACAGAGGAAGGCGCAAGAGATATATCGCAGTGGCCAATAAGGATGAAATTCGATGGTTTGCTCCAGGCAGCTTGTCCTCTCTCACAGGAAGTTCTCTGTGATCTCGGTGACCTCTGTGCCTCTGTGTTGGGTTTTGATCTGAATTTGAGGAGCCAAAAGTGGCGAACAAGAAAATAGGATTCATCGGCGTGGGCATGATGGGCCACGGCATGGCGAAGAACCTGGTCGAGAAGGGTTTCCCGACCACCATCCTCGGCCACAAGAATCGCGCGCCGGTCGAAGACCTGGTGAAGCGCGGCGCAGCGGAAGCCAAGGACGTCGCCGGCCTGGTCGCCGCCAGCGACATCTTGTTCATCTGCGTGACCGGCTCGCCGCAGGTGGAAGACCTGGTTTATCGCATGGGCGGAATTCTCGAGTCGGCGCGTTCGGGGCAGATCGTGGTGGATACTTCAACCAGCCAGCCGGGTTCGACACTGAAGATCGCCGGCGAATTCGAGTCCAGGGGCGTGCGCTTTGTCGATGCGCCGCTGACCCGCACCCCGGTAGAGGCGGAACAGGGACGGCTCAACACCATGGTGGGCGCCGACGCGGCCACGTTCAGAGAGATCGAGCCGGTGCTCAAGGCGTTCTGCGAGAACATCTTCCATATAGGCGACGTCGGTGCGGGTCACAAAGTCAAGCTGATCAACAACTGCGCCGCGATCGGACAGATGGCGCTGATCGCGGAAGCGCTGACCGCGTGCGCGAAACTCGGCGTGGATCCGAAAAAGTACTTCCAGCTGGTTTCGGCCGGGGCAGCAAACTCGGGCATCTTCCAGATGCTGGCAGGCAAGGCGATCGAAGGCGATTTCACCGGGATGAAGTTCGGGCTCGCCAATGCGCTCAAGGACGTGCGGTACTACAACCAGATGGCGATGGAATTCGGCGTGGCGGGTTCTATGGCAGCGGCGACACTGCAGACATTGATGCAGGCGGTGAATCTCGGATTCGGCGGTCCCGAGCATCTGGTCGCGTCACTGGTTCCGGCAATCGCCAAGCTCAACAACACGCCGTTCCCGCCGAAATCGTAGAGATACCAATGAGAACAGAAACCGAAATCCTTACCACGAAGGCACAAAGATCACGAACATTCACGAAGAAGATCTCACACCTGAATCTTGTTTCTCTTTGTGTCACTTCGTGTCCTTCGTGTCTTCGTGATGAGATTTGTTGATTTTGAATTCACAAGGCAGATGTTCTGAGGGCGAACAATCGAAATGGCTGATCCGATCCAGTTTTATTTCGACTTCGCTTCGCCGTACGGGTACATGGCAGCGACGCAGATCTCACGCCTTGCGTCGAAGCATGGCCGCAGCGTCGAGTGGAAGCCGATCCTGCTTGGTGTCGTGTTCAAGGTGACCGGCGGCGTGCCACTGCCCAACGCGCCGCTTAAGGGTGACTACAGCAGGCGCGACATGGAGCGCTCCGCGCGACTGTACGGGATCCCGTTCAAGGTGCCGAGCAAGTTTCCGATCGCCAGCCAGGCGCCGGCGCGCGCCGTCTACTGGCTGGAGCCGCAGGGATCCGCCAGGCAGGAAGAGGCCATGCTCGCGCTCTATCGTGCCTACATGGTGGAAGACCGGGACATCTCCAGTCCCGAGGTCACCGCCGACGTAGCCGCTTCGATAGGCCTGAACCGGCAGAAAATCCTCGACGTTATCGCCGACCCGATAATGAAAGAGAGACTCAAGACCGAGACCGAGACCGCAATCCAGCGCGGCGTGTTCGGCTCGCCTTACATGATCGTGGACGGCGAGCCATTCTGGGGCGTCGACAGGTTGGAGCATGTGGACAAGTGGCTTTCGACCGGAGGCTGGTGACCGGCGTACCCGCATCCGGTTGAAAACACCATGGCCGAATACATCCTCTACGGTTTCGCGCAGTCCGGTAACTCGTACAAGCCGGCGCTTTACCTCGAACTCGCCGGGGCCGACTGGACGCCGCGCTTCGTGGATTTCTTCAATGGCGAAACCCGGACGCCGGCGTACCGCGAAATCAACGTCATGGGCGAAGCGCCGGTGCTCGAACACCGCGGCAAGCGTATGAGCCAGTCCGCCGTCATTCTCGATTACCTGGTCGAACAGTTCGGGCGGTTCGGCTGGAACGATGACGCGGAACGCCGGGAAGTCCTGCGCTGGTTGTTCTGGGACAACCACAAGCTCACCAGCTATACGGCGACCTACCGTTTCCTGCGCCAGTTTGCGCCGGACACGGACAAGGCCGTCGTCGACAATTTCCGCAAGCGTTCGGAAAGCGCCTGGAAGGTGCTGGACACGCACCTTGCCGGCCGCACCTTCGTCGTCGGCGAAAGGCCGACCATCGCCGACCTGTCGATTTGCGCGTACTTATTCTTCGACGAAGAGATCGGCGTCGACTGGAACCAGTATCCGAACATCCGCGACTGGCTTGCCCGCATCCGTGCCTTGCCGCGCTGGAAACACCCGTATCAACTCCTGCCCGGCCACCCGATTCCGGACAGGAAGTCACCGACATGACGGCGATTCGCAGCAAGCTCAATCCGCGCGCACCTGATTTCAAAGCCAATCAGGAGGCGATGGCGGCGCTGGTGGCCGACCTGAGCGCCAAGGTCGGGCTCATCAGCCAGGGAGGCGGCGAGGCGGCGCGGGAGAAACACCTCAGCCGCGGCAAGCTGCTGCCGCGCGAACGCATCCGGCGCTTGCTCGATGTCGGCTCGCCGTTTCTGGAGTTGTCGCAACTTGCCGCGTGGAACATGTACGACGGCGCGGTGCCTGCCGCAGGCATCATTGCCGGCGTGGGCCGGGTAGCGGGGCGGGAATGCGTCATCGTTGCCAACGACGCCACGGTGAAGGGCGGCACTTATTTTCCGATGACGGTGAAGAAGCACGTGCGGGCGCAGGAGATCGCGCAGCAGAACCGGCTGCCGTGCATCTACCTGGTCGATTCCGGCGGTGCGAACCTGCCCACCTGGGACGAAGTGTTCCCGGACCGCGATCATTTCGGGCGGATCTTCTACAACCAGGCGAACATGTCGGCGGCCGGGATTCCACAGATAGCGGTGGTGATGGGGTCGTGCACCGCTGGCGGTGCGTACGTGCCCGCGATGGCGGACGAAGCGATCATCGTCAGAAATCAAGGCACCATCTTTCTGGCTGGGCCGCCGCTGGTCAAGGCCGCGACCGGTGAAGTGGTGAGTGCGGAAGAGCTGGGCGGCGCGGACGTGCATGCCCGCACTTCCGGTGTCGCGGACCACTATGCGCTCAACGACGCGCATGCACTGGAACTGGCGCGCCGCGTCGTTTCGCACCTCAACCTGAAAAAGCAGATCACGCTCGAAATCCGCGAGCCGCGCGAGCCGCTCTACGAGGTGGCCGAGCTGCACGGCGTGGTGCCCACCGATGCGCGCAAACCGTTCGAAGTGCGCGAGGTTATTGCCCGGATCGTGGACGGCAGCGAAATCGACGAATTCAAGCCGCTCTACGGCACCACTCTGGTGTGCGGCTTCGCGCACATTTTCGGCTACCCGGTCGGAATTCTTGCCAATAACGGCATCCTGTTCTCAGAATCAGCAATGAAGGGCGCACACTTCATCGAGCTGTGCGCGCAGCGGCGCATCCCGCTGGTGTTCCTGCAGAACATAACCGGCTTCATGGTCGGCAAGAAGTACGAGGCTGGCGGCATCGCCAAGGACGGCGCAAAACTGGTGACTGCGGTGTCCTGTGCGCGCGTGCCGAAGTTCACGGTGATCATCGGCGGCAGCTTCGGCGCCGGCAACTACGGCATGTGCGGTCGCGCCTACAGCCCGCGTTTCCTGTGGATGTGGCCGAACGCACGCATCTCGGTGATGGGCGGCGAGCAGGCGGCAGCCGTGCTGGCGCAGGTCAAGCGTGATGGCCTGGAAAAGTCCGGCAAGTCGTGGAGCCGCGGAAGACGAGGAAGCGTTCAAGGCGCCGATCCGCGCGCAATACGAGACCCAGGGGCATCCGTACTACGCCAGCGCGCGGCTGTGGGACGACGGCGTAATCGATCCAGCCGACTCCCGCAGGGTACTGGGATTGGGAATCTCCGCCGCGCTCAACGCGCCGATCGAGGAAACGCGCTTTGGCGTGTTCCGGATGTAAAACATGGACCCACACTCCCCAATCAGCGGCATGGCGTCGATTTACCTCACCGAGGAACATGTCGCCCTGCGCGACCAGATCGCGCGGTTTCTGGCGAAGGAAGTCGAGCCGCATGGGGAGGCGTGGGAGGAACAGGGCTTCGTCCCGCGCGAGGTTCTGCGCAAGATGGGCGAACTGGGGTTCTTCGGCATTACCTATCCGGCCGAATACGGCGGCGCGGAGGCCGACGCGCTGACCGCGCTGGTGTTCGCCGAAGCGGTTTCACGGACGACCTTCGGCGGCTTCGCGGCGACGGTCCTGGTACATACCGACATGGCCTCGCCACACCTGGTCAACGCAGGCTCCCGGGCCCAACTCGACAAGTACCTGCCCGGGATCATTCGTGGAGAGCGCATTACCGCGGTCGCAGTCACCGAGCCGGACGCCGGATCCGACGTTGCGGCAATCCGCACGCGCGCCCGCAGGGACGGCAAGCGGCTGGGTGCTGAACGGCGCCAAGATGTTCATCACCAACGGAGTGTTTGCGGATCTCTACTTCGTCGCGGCGCGCACCGACCCCGAGGCCAAGGGGTCGCGTGGCATCTCGATGTTCATCGTCGAGAAGGGCCTGCCGGGGTTTCGCGTCGGCCGCGCGCTGAAGAAGACCGGCTGGCTGTGCTCGGACACCGCGGAACTGGTATTCGAGGACTGCCGCGTTCCGGCGGAGAACCTGCTCGGGGAAGAGAATGCCGGCTTCTACGCGGTGATGAAGAATTTCCAGACCGAGCGCATCGCCGGCGGCTGCCATTGCGGTCGGCCATGCGCTGACGGCGTTGCGTCTGACCGTCGAGTACGTCAAGAGCCGCAAAGCCTTCGGCGGGGTGCTGTTCGACAAGCAGGTGATCCGACAGCGTCTGGCGATGCTGGAGGCCAGGACGCACGCGGCGCGCCAGTTTCTCTACCACTGCGGATGGCTGGCGGCGCAGCAGCGCGACTGCGTGCGCGAAGTGTCGATGGTGAAAGCCCTGACCGGCGAACTGGTGAACGAAGTGCTTTACACCTGCCAGCAGTTCCATGGCGGCATGGGATACATGCGCGAGAGCGCCATCGAGCGCCTGGCGCGGGATTCGCGCGTGCTATCCATCGGCGGCGGCGCGACCGAAGTGATGCTCGAGGAAGTGGCGAAGCGTTTCGCGCCGGACTGAACACCCTCTCCCCGGCCCTCCCCCATCGAGGGGGAGGGAGAAAAATACCTCACGACAGGACGTGGAGTCGGCAAGAGGAAGTGAAACAAAGCTGGAGTTTCTCGAAATCAATTTGCTATTGACTCGAAGTAAAGAGCCGAACGACGATGAAATACGACACCCTGGAAACCGAGACTACGCAGGGGCTGGCCGTGGTGCGGATGAACCGTCCGGACGTGCACAACGCCTTCGACGACCATCTGATTGCCGAACTGACCACGGAACTGCGCCGGCTCGAACAGGCGCCGGAAGTACGCGTCGTGGTGCTCGCCGCCAACGGCAAGAGCTTCTCCGCGGGCGCGGACCTCAACTGGATGCAGCGCATGGCCAAGTACTCCGAGGCCGAGAACCTGCGTGACGCGGTGGCGATGGCCGGGCTGATGCGCACGCTGCATGGCATGCACAAACCGACGATTGCGAGGGTTCAGGGCGCGGCGTTTGGCGGCGGCGTGGGGCTGGTCGCGTGCTGCGATATTGCGCTGGCTGCCGCTGAAGCGTCGTTCTCGTTGTCTGAAGTGCGATTGGGACTGATCCCTTCGGTGATCAGCCCCTACGTCATCGCTGCAATCGGCGAGCGCGAGGCGCGGCGTTATTTTCTGACCGCCGAACGCTTCGGCGCCGAGGAGGCCAGGCGCATTGGTCTGGTGCACGAAGTCACCACCGGCGACCGAGCTCGATGAGGTGGTTAAAGAACTTCGCCGACTACCTGCTAAAGGTCGGGCCGAACGCGCTGGCAGCCGCAAAGAAACTGATCGCAGACGTTGCCCGCCATCCGCTGGACGACGCGCTGATGGAAGAAACCGCCAGGCGCATCGCTTCGATCCGCGTCAGTCCGGAAGGGCGCGAAGGCTTGAGCGCTTTCCTGGAGAAACGCCCGCCCGCCTGGACGAAGAAATCTTGAACATCGACCTCAACACGCCAAGCGCTCCAAGCAAAATCGAGTACCGAAATTGCAATATCGATCTATGGATAGCGCGTTTCAAGTCCGGCCTCCAACTCGGTTCGCGGGGAAGTCCACTGAATGCTCGGCGATTCATGATTCCTGATTGGGTTTCCTTGGTGTCTTGCGTCTTGGAGGTTCATTGAATCTCATGTTTGAAAAAATTCTCATAGCCAATCGGGGCGAGATCGCCTGCCGTGTCGCGCGTACCGCGAAACGGCTCGGCATACGCACTGTCGCCGTTTATTCGGAGGCGGACGCAAACGCGCTGCATGTGGCGGACTGCGACGAGGCTTACCTGATCGGGCCGGCGCATCCGCGTGATTCATATTTGCGCGTGGACCGCATCCTCGAGGCCGCGAAGAAAAGCGGCGCGCAGGCGATCCATCCCGGCTACGGTTTCCTGTCCGAAAACGCGGAGTTTGCGAAGGCTTGTGGGCAGGCCGGAGTGGTTTTCGTCGGCCCGCCGGCCGGTGCGATTGAAGCGATGGGTTTGAAGAGCGCCGCAAAGGCGCTGATGGGAAAGGCCGGCGTGCCGCTGGTACCCGGTTACCACGGCGACGCGCAGGACGCAGCTTTACTCAAGGAGGAAGCCGATCGCATCGGCTACCCGGTTCTGATCAAGGCGTCCGCCGGCGGCGGCGGAAAGGGCATGCGGATGGTGGGTAAGGCGGCCGACTTTGCCGATGCACTCGCCGCAGCGAAGCGCGAAGCGGCTTCCTCGTTCGGCGATGACCGGGTGCTCATCGAGAAGTATCTCACGCGTCCACGACACATCGAGGTGCAGGTGTTCGCGGACACGCAGGGGCATTGCGTGTACCTGTTCGAGCGCGACTGCTCGGTGCAGCGCCGTCATCAGAAGATCCTGGAGGAAGCGCCGGCACCGGGTATGACCGCTGAGCGCCGCCGCGAAATGGGCAACGCGGCGGTTGCGGCGGCGCGGGCCGTCAGTTACGTGAATGCCGGCACGGTGGAGTTCATCGCCGACGGCAATGGCCGCTTCTACTTCATGGAGATGAACACCCGATTACAGGTCGAGCACCCGGTGACCGAGATGATCACGGGGCTCGATCTGGTTGAATGGCAGTTGCTGGTTGCTTCCGGGGAACCCCTGCCGCTGACGCAGGAGCAGTTGGCGATCAACGGTCACGCGATCGAAGCCCGCGTGTACGCGGAAGATCCCGCGCGTGGATTTCTTCCTGCCGCCGGGCGCATCGAACACTTGTGCCAGCCGGAAGAATCGGCGCATGTACGCGTGGACAGCGGCGTGCAGTCGGGCGACGAAGTCGGCGTGCACTATGATCCGATGATCGCCAAGCTGATTGCCTGGGACTTGGACCGCCCTTCCGCATTGCGCCGGTTGCGCGCCGCGCTAGGCGAATTTCAGATCGTCGGGCCGACCAGCAATCTGGCATTTCTTTCCGCTGTTACCGCGCATCGCGCGTTCGCCGAAGCGCATCGAGAGCCGGAATTGCTCGATACCGGCCTGATCGAGCGCTACCGGTCCGAACTGTTTCAAGACGCCGCGCCGGCATCCGACCCGATCCTGGCGATCGCGGTATTGAGCGAACTGCTGCGAATGGATCGCGAAGCGGCGCAGGCCGCGAAGCGCTC
>CAVOIO010000033.1:0-3823 GCA_963695915.1 uncultured beta proteobacterium | reverse complement strand
TCGCCTGACATGCCCAGGTTCTGCGCGAACCTGACGATGCTCTGGAATGAACTCGACTTCATGGACCGCTTTTCGGCTGCGGCGAAGGCGGGGTTCAAGGGCGTCGAGTACCTGTTCCCGTACGAACACGACAAGGAGCGCATCGCCGGGGAGCTGAAGAAGCACGGCCTCACCCAGGTGCTGCACAACCTCCCCGCGGGCGACTGGGCCAAGGGCGAGCGCGGCATCGGCTGCCATCCCGACCGTGTGAAGGAGTTCCAGGCTGGCGTCGCGACGGCGATCGAATACGCAACGGCGCTGGGCTGCAAACAGTTGAACTGCCTCGCCGGGATTCGTCCGCGCAATACCGACCCCAGCGACGCGCGCGAGACGTTCATCAAGAACCTGCAGTACGCGGCGCCGCGGTTGAAGGACGCCGGCGTCAAGCTCCTGATCGAGCCGGTCAACACGCGCGACATCCCGGGATTCTTCCTCTGCTACTCGAAGCAGGCGCTCGACATCATCACGGCGGTCGGCTCCGACAACCTGTTCCTGCAGTTCGACCTGTATCACGCGCAGGTGATGGAAGGCGATCTGGCGCGCACGATCGAAACGAACCTCAAACTGATCCCGCACATGCAGCTCGCCGACAATCCCGGGCGCAACGAGCCCGGCACCGGCGAGATCAACTACCCCTTCCTGTTCGGCCATATCGACCGCGTCGGCTACGCGGGGTGGATCGGCTGCGAATACAAGCCGAAGACGACGACCGACGCTGGCCTGGGCTGGGTCAGGCCGTACCTGTAGCGTCCGTCGCTTGACTTGCCGAACTTCGCAAGCGACACAATCGGGACTCGAAATTCACGCGCGTCATCGCGGCGCGTGGAACCCACCAGGAGGAGTCATGAACATCATGCGTGTCGTGCGCTTAGTGCTCCCTCGGTATCGCAGTCGCGCTGCTCAGCTCGACGGCATCCGCCCAGTTGATCCGGATCATGAGCGGCCCGCAGGGCGGCTCGTGGTACCCCCTCGCAGGCGCAATCCAGGGCATCGTCGAAAAGAGCATCCCGGGCACCAACGTGCAAGTCGCGCCGGGCGCCGGCATCTCAAACGTCCTCGGCCTCCAGAACAACAAGGCCGAGATGGGTTTCGGCAACTCGGTCTCCTCGTATGACGGCGTGCAGGGCAACGATCCATTCAAGCAAAAGACGGACAACGTCTGCCACATCGCCACGCTGTATTTCCAGTATTTCCACGTGGTAGCCATAGCCGACGCCGGCATCAAGTCCATGGGCGACACCAAGGGCAAGGCGCTGACGACGCAGCAGAAGGGCAACACCGGAGAGCAAATGACGCGGGACCTGCTCCGTGTGTACGGCCTCGATTATGGCAAACTGAGCAAGGTGAACTTCGGCTCCTACACCGACTCCGTCGAGCAGTTAAAAGATGGTCACGCCCAGGTATTCACGCTGATCACGACAGTTCCGGCGTCGGCCGTCATGGACCTGGGCTCGGCGCGCAAGATCACCGTGGTCCCGGTACCGGACGATAAACTCCGGGAGCTGCAGAAGATCAACAAGGGCTACGACAAGCGCATCATCAAGGCCGGGACTTACCCCGGCCAGGAGAAGGACATTCAGACCATCGGTACCTGGACCCATCTCATGATGAGGTGCTCCACTCCGGAAGACCTGGCCTACAAGGTGACCAAGGCCCTTGCGGCTAACACCGAAACTCTCGGAAACGTCGTCGCGGCAGTGAAAGGGCTGACGGCCAAGGAGCTTGCAATCGACGTCGGTGTGCCCTATCACCCGGGCGCCCGCAAATTCTATCGCGAGGCCAAGGTTCTCTAGAGGTTGAACGGCATCGACGGCGGCGCGGACCCCGCGCCGCTATTTTTTTGAGCTGGCATGGCTCCAGGCTACGATCGCTTCGTTAAGAGCCTCATCGCGTTCACTGCGGCCGCGATGTCGTTGTACCACGTGTACGTCGCGCTCACTGGCGCGCCGCAAGCGCTGTTCTTCCGCGGGACGCACCTGTTGTTCGCGATGGCGCTGGTGTTTCTGGTCTATCCGAGCCTTGCCAGACGGAAGACGCCTACAGGAGATGTGTTTCGTGATGACGCCGGCGGGACCGTGGGTGGCACCGGGGTTGCCCCGTCCCCATCATGGCTCGACTGGCTGTGCATCGCCGCGTCTGCCGTCACCATCATCTACATCTGGGTCAATCACGAGCGCCTGATTACCCGTTTCGTCTACGTCGAGGACCCTGAAACCATCGAGCTAGTACTGGGGGTGCTCTTTACCGTGCTCGTGCTCGACGCGACGCGGCGGATTATCGGATGGGCCCTGCCGATTACGGCCATCATCTTCCTTGCGTACGCGTCATTCGTCGCCAAGGTGCGCCCGGAGCAGATCATCGAGATCCTCTATATCACGACCGAGGGCATCTTCGGCACCACACTCGGCGTCTCCGCGTCCTACGTCATCATGTTCGTGCTGTTCGGGGCCTTCATGGAGCGCACCGGCGTCGGGCGTCTTTTCATGGATTTTGCGCTGTCTCTCACGGGTCACTCCGCGGGCGGACCGGGAAAGGTCTCGGTCATATCCTCGAGCCTGTTCGGTACCGTCTCGGGAAGCGCGGTGGCCAACGTGCTGGTGGACGGACCGATCACCATTCCGCTCATGAAGCGCACCGGATTTCGCCCGCCGTTTGCCGCAGCAGTCGAGGCGGTCGCCTCCACCGGCGGGCAGATCATGCCACCGGTCATGGGGGCGGCGGCATTCGTCATGGCGGAGTTCCTCGCAGTAAGCTATTTCCAGGTCACGCTGTGGGCGGCGATCCCGGCGATACTCTATTACGTGGCGGTATTTTTCGCAGTGCACTTCGAGGCCAAGCGCGTCGGTTTGCACGGGCTGCCGCGCTCGGAAATTCCGCGCCTGCTCGACGTGATGCGCGAACGCGGGCACCTGTTCATTCCGCTTCTGGTGATCCTGTTCGGGCTCATCTCCGGATACAGCGCGCCGTTGTGCGCGCTCGCCGGAACGCTGTCCTGCGTCCCGGTCGCATTGCTGCGCAAAAACACTCGCCAGGACATCTCCTGGAAGACGGTGTGGGGCGCGCTGCAGGATGGCGCGAAGAACTCGATCGCGGTAGCGCTTGCCTGCGCCTGCGCCGGCATCATTATCGGTGTCATCGCCCTGACCGGCGCTGCAATCAATTTCACCGCCGTTGTGGTCGATCTCTCCAGGGATATGCTGGCGCTGGCGCTGGTGCTGACCATGCTCGCGGGCATCGTGCTCGGCATGGGCATGCCGACCACGCCTGCCTACATCGTGATGGTATCGCTGCTGGTACCGGCCATCATCAAGCTCGGGGCGACTGCCCCAGCCGCGCACATGTTCGCATTCTATTTTGCGATCCTGTCCGCGATCACGCCACCCGTCGCGCTCGCGGTCTATGCTGCCGCCAGCATCGCCAAGACCAACCTGTGGGAATCCGGCTGGGCGGCGGTGCGCGTCGGCGCAGCCGGCTTCATCGTTCCCTTCATGTTCGTGTTCGAGACTTCCCTCCTCATGATCGGGGACTGGTTCACCATCCTCACTTCGTTCGTTTCCGCCACCATCGGCGTGATCTGCCTTGCCTCGGGCTTGCACGGCTATCTTTTGCGCGAAAACACGATCTGGGAGCGAGTGCTGCTAGTTGTCGCCGCGCTGCTGCTGATCAAGCCCGGCTACATTTCCGACGCGATCGGTCTCGCGCTACTTGCGTGCGTGGTGACCAACCAGAAATACCTGAACCCGGCGGGTGCGGCTACTTCCCCCCCTTCTGCGAAGTAGATATT
>CAVOIO010000032.1:0-154157 GCA_963695915.1 uncultured beta proteobacterium | reverse complement strand
GCCGCCGCAGGGAAGGCCGTAGCGCGTTGCCTCGTCTTTGCTGATTCCGTAGGTGGCGATTTCGGGATTATCCACCGCCAGCGACTTGTTGCGGATCCTGAAGATCAGATCGTCTTCCACGCAACCCCCCGATACTGAACCGGCAACCAGGCCGTCGCCACGGACTGCGAGCATCGCGCCCGCCGGCCGCGGCGAAGAACCCCAAGTCTCCACGATGGTGGCCAGGATCACGCGATGGCCCTGACCCAGCCAAGCCACGCTGCTTCGCAGAACCTGCAAGTCCACGCTGTCCATGACTTTCCTTTACCTGATCCTTTGTCGCTACCGTTCTGCTTGAACGGGAATAACGATTCTAATCCAGCCGGCCCCGGGATTGCCAATAAAAACCCCCCAACGCAAAACGTTGGAGGGTCATCAAGCTTGCTTTATGCCGCCCGGTCTTGATGCCGGGCAACGATGTTGCTGTTACGCGCCGCCGATGTTCTCCGGAGTGAACGGCAGGGTACGACAACGCTTGCCGCAAGCGGCAAAGATCGCATTGCCGATGGCCGGCTGCACCACCGCGGTTCCGGGCTCGCCCAGACCACCGGGCGTGCTGTCGCTCTTGATGAAGTGAATATCCATGACCCTCGGATTTTCGTTGATCCGCGCGACGCGGTACATGTCGAAGTTGGTCTGTTCGACACCACCATTCTTGATGGTGATCTCGCCCCACATACATGCCGACTGACCGAAGTTGATCGTCGACTGCATCTGGGCTAGAGCCTGATCCGGGTGAATCAGGGTACCGGCATCGACCACCGAGGTGACTTTGTCGACAGTCACGTCGTAGGCTGACGACACGGTCACTTCCGCGACCATCGCGATCACGGTGTTATAACCTTCCATTACCGCGACCCCCATGCCCTTGCCCGCAGGCATTTTCTTGCCCCAGCCGGATTTGGCGCGAATTTCTTCCAGGACGCGCTTCATCCGGGCGCCGACCGGCACGCCGGCCGATAGACCGGACCACTGATGCTTGGTCGAGCCCATGTCGAGCATGTCGATGCGGTACTGGATCGGGTCCTTGCCGGCCGCTTGCGCCATCTCGTCGATGAAGCACTCGAGGGCCACCGCGTTCAGGTTGTGCGACACCGCCCGCCAATAACCCGGGGTCACGCCAGTGTCGTGCATCTGGTAGGTGAACTTCAGGTTGGGCGTGGTGTATGGGTAGTTGTCGATACCTTCAACCGCGAACGGGTCGATGCCATCCTTCACGATGCTCGGGAACAGACGCGCCGAAATGGACGGGCTGGTCGAATGGAAACGCATGGCGACCGGTTTGCCACTCGCATCCAGGCCGGCCGTCAGCGTATACAGGCCCGCCGGGCGGTAGGAATCGTGCGTCATGTCGTCTTCGCGGCTCCACACCATCTTCACCGGCGCACCGACGGCCTTGGAGATTTCCGCTGCGTCGATGGCATAGTCCACTTCCACGCGGCGACCGAACCCGCCACCCAGGAAGGTAGTATGCACTTCGACCTGCTCGGGCTTTAGACCCGTCGCACCCGCTACAACATGCGGGATCAATTGCTGGAACTGCGTCGGGGTGATGATCACCGCCTTGTCGGCGCGCACGTCAGCCGTGGTGTTCTGCGGCTCCATCGGCGAGTGCGACAGGAACGGCAACTGGTACGTGGCCTCTACAGTCTTCACAGCCTGGCCCATGCCCGCGGCCACATCGCCCTGTTCACGGAACACCGCACCTGGCTGCTGAGATGCGTTACGGATGCCTTCCCAGATTTTCTTCTGGTCGTTGTCGGCATTCGGACCGGCATCCCACTGGATCAACAGCAGATCCTTGCCCTTCTTTGCTTGCCAGTACGAATCGGCAACCACCGCGACTCCGCGGCTGTATTGCACCACGGCCTTCACCCCGGGCACCGCCTTGGCGCGCGTATCGTCGTAACTGGCGACCTTGCCGCCGATCATCGGCGCCATCGCGACCGCGGCGTAGAGCATGCCGGGCACGCGGGTGTCGATACCGAATTGCGCGGTACCGTTCACCTTGGCAACCGTATCGAGGCGTTTCTGCTTCACGTTGCCGATCACCTTGAACTGGCTTGACGGCTTGAGCGGGACATCCTTCGGCACTTCCATCGTCGCCGCTTTGGGTGCGACCTGGCCGTAGTTGACGCGCTTTCCGCCGGGACCGGAGATGGAACCGTTCGCGGCCTTGCACTGGGACGCATCTACGCCCCACTGATCCGCGGCCGCAGCGACCAGCATCATGCGGGCAGAAGCTCCAGCCTTGCGCAGTTTCTCCCAGGCGTCACGCACCGCGGTCGAACCACCGGTGAGCTGGCCGCCCAGAAGTGCATTGATGTACACCTCGGCAGGCGGGGCGAACTCGACCTTGACCTTGTTGATATCGACCTCAAGCTCCTCGGCAACCAGCATCGTCATCGACGTATATACGTCCTGTCCCATTTCGGAACGGGCACACATGATGGTGATGGTGTTGTCCGCACCAATGCGTATCCAGGCGTTCGGACTGGCGTAACCACCGCCTGCGTCCGCATGGGCAACGCGGGGACCTTGTGGCAGGTAAAAACCGAGCGCCAGTCCTCCGGCGACGGTACCGCTGACCTTCAGGAAGTCACGACGGGTTTCGTTCTTGATGATGTTTTTCATGTGTCAACTCCTTAGGCCATCTTCGCAGCTTCTTTGATCGCTGCGCGAATCCGAGGATACGTGCCACAGCGGCAGATGTTGCCGGACATGAAGGCATCGATATCATCATCGGTGGGTTTCTTGTTGGCTGCGAGCAGCGCGGCCGCCGACATCATTTGGCCAGGCTGGCAATAGCCGCACTGCGGTACATCCAGTGCAACCCATGCCTTCTGAACCTTGTGGTTCCCGCCCAGTCCTTCGATGGTGGTGACTTTCTGGCCGGATACGGAACCGATCGGGGTTTGACAGGAGCGAACTGCCATTCCGTTCAGATGCACAGTACAGGCTCCGCAAAGCGCCTTGCCGCAACCAAACTTGGTGCCGGTGAGGCCCAATGTGTCGCGGAGCACCCACAGCAGTGGGGTATCTGGCGGGACGTCTACGCTCGATTGTTTTCCATTAACGGTGAACGAGATCTTCATTGCAAAACTCCCCCTTCATTATTGAGCAGTAGTGAGGAATGAAACTAATAACAACATTCTGGTTACCCGGGCAAAATACACGAATAAAAACTGCCTTTCAACTCTTTACGGCGCATTGTTCGCGTGTCGGAACGCTATCTCAGTGCAAATTACGCACGGGGCTGAAAGCCGCTACCGGCGCGGATTTGCGGGCGACGAGCTTTGTTGCGGAAATTCAGCGGATTCGGAACGGGTGTTGAGGTCGCGAGAGAGCTGCGATGTTGCGGTGCAGTAACCGTATCGTGAAATGGGGACAGAGGACCGGCCGCACTGCAGCCTCAGGGATCGGGGGCAAACCGGCATGCGTCGGACCTGCGCCATGCCGCTTCAGGCGCGCCGCCGCGATGCCGCAAACGACTCCACTCCCGCCTTGCGTTCCACGTTGACCCGATGCGCGTGCGGACGCGCAGCGATGAGCTCCAAGTATTCGGCAATACCGGCAACCGACGCGAGCGCATCCGCTCCCAGCACCGCCTGCGATGCGTTCGACACCACCGGCAGGTGCGCGTAGGCCGCGCAATCCGCGTAGCTGAACTCGGGACCGGCGATGAATGGCTGGAAACGCGCCAGTTTATCCAGCGCGCGCGCAGCCTTTGCCAGCGCCACGGAGACTTCCCTCTTGACTTCCTCGGTCACCCGGCCGCCGAAGAAAGCCTCGCCGTACAGGCGTCGCGCCGGCAGTTCGAGATAAAGTTCGATGACCTGAATCAACTCGCGACACTTGGCAGCGCGAGCCGGATCATCCGGATACAGCGGCGTATCCGGACGGGTTTGCTCGAGGTACTCAAGGATGGGTTGGGACTCCGAGATGGCAGTGCCGTCGACCAGAATGTAGGGCACCTTGCCCATCGGCGAATCGGAGAGAATCGCCGAATTGCCCGCCGGATAGATCAGGCTTTCCTCGAACGGAATGCCTTTCTCCAGCAAGGCGAGCTTCACCTTGTTGTAATAATTGCTGACGCTGAAACCGCACAGCTTGATCACGCCGCCCTCCCATTTGCGAATGAAATAGCTGCCGCTGCTCTCTGCAGGCAGCAGCACGCTATGGGCATGATCCTGTGACAGCTTCAGCCGATGATGCAGGCGGAAAACCGACCGGTGCCTTCTGAGTATTTCCCCGTCGGGCCGCATCGTTCCGGAACACTGCAACCGGGCTGCGTTGCGTCCCTTGGTTTCTGTTTCTGGTCGCTAAGCGTACTTCTTCAGTTCCAGGCGCGCAACCTGGCTGCGGTGCACTTCGTCCGGGCCGTCAGCCAGCCGCAGCGTGCGGTTCCACGCGTACATCCACGATAGCGGGAATTCCTGGCACACCCCGCCGCCGCCGTGCGCCTGGATCGCCCAGTCGATGATCTGCTGCGCCATGTTCGGCGCGATCACCTTGATCATGGCGATTTCCGCCTTCGCCTCCTTGTTGCCCACAGTGTCCATCATGGACGCCGCCTTGAGGGTAAGCAGGCGCGCCTGCTCGATCATGATGCGCGATTCGGCGATGCGCTCGTGCCAGACGCTTTGCTCGGACACCGGCTTGCCGAATGCAACTCGCGACTTCAGCCGCTTGCACATGAACTCGAGCGCGCGCTCGGCCTGGCCGATGATGCGCATGCAGTGGTGGATGCGTCCTGGCCCAAGCCGTCCCTGCGCGATTTCGAAGCCGCGGCCCTCGCCCAGCAGCAGGTTCGCCGCCGGGACGCGCACGTTCTCCAGGGTGACTTCCATGTGGCCGTGCGGCGCATCGTCGTAACCGAATACGCTCAGCGCGCGCACCATTTTCACCCCCTTGGCGTCGGCCGGCACCAGGATCATCGACTGCTGCTTGTGACGGTCGGCGTTGTCCGGGTCGCTCTTTCCCATCAGGATGTAGATCTTGCAGCGCGGATCGCCCGCGCCCGAAGACCACCACTTGCGCCCGTTGACGACGTATTCGTTGCCCTGACGCTCGATGCGGCACTGGATGTTGGTCGCGTCGGACGAAGCGACCTCCGGCTCCGTCATCAGGAAGGCGGAACGGATCTGCCCTTCCAGCAGCGGCGTAAGCCACTGCTTCTGCTGCTCCGGCGTGCCGTAGCGCAGCAGCACTTCCATGTTTCCGGTATCGGGCGCCGAGCAATTGAACACCTCGGGCGCCCACGCCAGCCGGCCCATGATCTCGCATAGCGGCGCGTACTCCAGGTTGGTAAGCGCACCGCCGTGATCCTTAGGCCGCCACAGATTCCAAAGTCCAGCGGCCCGCGCCTTGGGCTTGAGATCCTCGATGATGCGCGTGGGAATCCAGGCGTTGCCCTTGCGGCGGTTTTCCTCGATTTCCTCGAAGAAGCGGTTCTCGTTCGGATAAACGTTCGCGTCCATGAAGGAACCGACCTTTTTTTGCAGGTCCCTGACCTTGTCGGAGAAATTGAAGTCCATGTCTTTATCCTTGGCTTATGGGTGTGGTTATTTGCGGGAAAAGCAGCCGGATTAATACCGGTTCTGCTGGCGATAGTCGGGAATGCATTCTCGAATCCTGAAATGCGGTCAGCCGCCTTTTGACGGCAGCCGCACCTGGACCGATTTGAATTCGAGGAATTCCTCGAGTCCGTACTTGCCGAGTTCGCGCCCGCGGCCGGACTGCTTGAAGCCGCCGAAGGGTGCATTGATGTTGAATGTCCCGCCGTTTACGTCGACCTGCCCGGCACGAAGGCGTTTCGCCACGCGTTGCGCCCGCGCCCCGTCCGCAGACCATACCGCCGCGGCGAGGCCGTACACGGTGCCGTTGGCGATCTGCACCGCCTCGTCTTCATTGCCGTAGGGGATAATGGAAAGCACCGGTCCGAAAATCTCTTCCTGCGCGATTGTGGCGTGGGGTTGCACGCGCCCGAACACAGTAGGCTTCACGTAACAGCCCTTGCTCAGGCCCTCGGGCATATCGGGACCGCCGGCGAGCAGTTCCGCGCCCTCCTCGATTCCCTTGCGGACGTAGGCGCGCACACGCTCCTGCTGCGCCTTCGATACCACCGGCCCCAGTTTGGCCTCGGCGCCGAATGGGTCGCCGACGTTGAACGTTGCAGCGGTCTCGGCCGCCAGCCGCGCCGCCTCGTCATAGCGCGACGCCGGCACCAGCATGCGGGTGAGTGCATTGCAGGTCTGGCCGGAATTGAGGAAACACGAATTGAGCACGCTTTTCACCGCGACGTTGAAATCGGCGTCGTCGAGCAGCACGGCGGCCGACTTGCCGCCCAGTTCCAGCGCCACGCGCTTGACAGTGCCGGCAGCGAGTTCCGCCACGCGCTTCCCGGCGCGGGTGGAACCGGTAAAGGAAATCATGTCGACTTCGGGATGCTTCGCCAGCGCCTCGCCGACCACTGCGCCGGTGCCCGTCACCAGATTGAACACTCCGGCAGGCAGGCCGACGCTGTGCATGATGTCGGCAAGAATGTAGGCATTGAGCGGCGCAACTTCGGATGGTTTGAGGACCACGGTACAGCCGGCAGCCAGCGCCGGCGCCACCTTCGCCGCGATCTGGTGCAGCGGGTAATTCCATGGCGTGATGCAGGCAGCCACTCCCACCGCTTCGCGGGTGACGCGCGAGTTGCCGATTTCCTCTTCGAAGGCAAATCCCGGCGTGAGCCCGGCGTAAAGCCCGAAACTCGCCTGCGGCAGATACGCCTGGATGCGCGCCGCCATCTTGAGCGGCATGCCGACCTCGGCGGTGATGGTGCGCGCGATCTCGTCTGCGCGTGCCACCAGTTGCTCTTGGATTTTCTTCAGCCACCCCGCGCGCTCATTGGGTGCCGTCGCCGACCAGGCCGCGAACGCCTTGCGCGCAGCAGCCACCGCACGTTCGACGTCCGTCACCGTACCGGCGGGGATGCGGCCAATGACTTCTTCGGTCGAAGGAGAGACTACATCTATCGTCTGGTTCGACGACGACGCAGTCCATTGACCATCGATGTAGAGCTTGTCGGTGTTTTGCATGGTTGCAGATCTCGAAGCCGCCTCGTGCGAAACGCGTCGGTATTTCCGTGCCCGCTTCGTGCGACGGACTACTTCAGGGAAGCCTCCCGCAAGCGCAATTGTACGAAGTTATAACACCCCGGCTGCGTTTTTTTAAGCCGGACTCGTAACCGTGTCGGTCGGTGCCGTGTGCTCGAAGGCCTTGATAGCGGTGCGCAGGAAGTCCGCGCAGCGCCGCCGATTTGCGGGTTTCCGGGTCGGCGTTCACGTAGACCACCCTGCCGTCAACCAGAAGTTTATCCGCGCGATAGATCTCGATATGGAACTCGAAACTCGACCGCCCCAGCCGCCCGACCCTCACGCAGACATCGATCTCGTCGTCGTAGGCGGCCGATGCGTGGTACTCCACCTCGGCCTTCTTTACGTAGAGATCGGTGCCGTGCTGCGCCAGGCCCTCGGGATAGGGGTAGCCCAGCGCGCGGTAATACTCGGTAATCGCCACGTCGAAATACATCAGGTAATGGCCATTGAACACGATGCCCTGCTTGTCCACCTCGGCCCAGCGCACCCGCATGCGGTGCGCGAATCTGAAGTCCGTTCTTGCCATCGTTGTCTGTTTGACCGGATGTCAGTCGAAGCGATACGCATCCATCGCCAGGATGCCAAACGTGTGGCTGCGGTGAATGCGCTTGCCGGCGACACCGGGCGATCCCGCCCCGGCCGGCACGAACAGTGGCAGGAAATGTTCCTCAGTCGGATGATTGCGCACGGCGTCCGGCGCCACACTGCGATAGCGCACCAGTTCGTCGGATTTTCCGCTCTCGATGGTCCGCGCCAGCCATTCCTGGAATCCCGTCACCCACTGCGGCGGAGCGGCCCCATCGGGGTGGCGGCCGAATTCGCGCAGATTGTGCGTGGTGCCGCCGGAGCCGAGGATCAGCACCCCTTCTTCGCGCAGGCCGCGCAGCGCTTCGCCAAGCTTGACGTGATGCGCCGGGCCCAAGGCGGTCTGCACCGCGAGCTGCGTCACCGGAACGTCGGCGTCCGGATACATCAGCATCAGTGGCACCCAGGCGCCGTGGTCCAGTCCGCGGGTGGGATGCACGCGCGCAGCGATCCCCTTCTCGCCGAGCAACGCCCGCGCCCGCGTCGCAAGCCCGGGCGCGCCAGGCGCGGGGTACTCGATTTGATAGAGCTCATCGGGAAAACCGTAGAAATCATGAATCGTTTCCGGTCGCGCAGCCGCGCTCACCGCCGCATCGCCGCTTTCCCAGTGCGCGGACACCGTCAGAATCGACTTGGGCTTGCCGAGCGTCTTGCCCAGTCCCGAGAGGAACTCGCGGGCCAGGCCCGGCTGGATCGCTAGCAGCGGTGCGCCGTGGGAAACGAAAATCGCGGGGAAGCGCTCAGCCATACCGCCGCCCAACCCACTCCGCGACCAGCACCGGCTTTTCCTGACCTTCGCATTCCATCGCCACGTCCCAGATCATCTGCACTCCGCCTTCTATGCGTTGGAATTCCTTTAGCTTCAACCGGGCGCGCAGCCGCGAACCGGTTTTCACCGGCGCCGTGAAGCGCAGCCGGTTGCAGCCGTAATTCACCCCCATTTTCGAATTCCCGAACTCCAGCGAATTGTTGAGGAAGTGGCTCAGCAACGACAGGGTCAGGAAACCATGTGCAATGGTCGTGCCGAACGGCGACTCACGGCGCGCGCGCTCGACGTCGACATGGATCCACTGATGGTCGCCGGTGGCGTCGGCAAACCGGTCGATGCGTTCCTGCGTGACCTCGAGCCAGTCGCTCACCACGACCTCCTGCCCGACCTTTGTCGCCAGCTCTTCCAGATTTGCGAACACCACTCTCGCCATCCTGGTCCTCTCCGGTTCCCGAGAGGCGCAGATTACCGGATTCGTCATGGATTCGCATTGCGCCGGAACGCCGTGCCACGGAGAATGGCCGCAACAAGCAGACCGGGGGAGGCAAATGGATATCGGCATCGTTGGTCTGGGCGCATGGGCGCCAACATGGCGCGGCGTCTGGCGCGCAAAGGCGTGCGGGTGGTGGCGCACGACGTCAGCCCCGTGGCGCGCAGCGCGGTCGAACGCGAAGGCGGCATCACGGCACACTCCGAACTGAAGAACGTGATCGCGGCCCTTCCGGCGCCGCGGGTGGTGTGGGTAATGCTGCCGGCCGGAGAAGTCACCGGGCGTGCGCTGCACGAACTTGCCCCGCTGCTCGCCAAAAGCGATGTGCTGGTGGACGGCGGCAATGCCCACTACAAGGATTCACAGCGGCGCGCCGGGTGGCTGGCTGAACGCGGCATCGGCTTTGTCGATGCCGGCGTCTCCGGCGGCGTGTGGGGACTCGACAACGGCTACGCGCTGATGCTGGGCGGAACCAGGGAGGCATTCGCGCCCGTCGAGCCGTTCGTGCGCCTGCTGGCGCCGGCGCCCGACCGCGGCTGGACGCACTGCGGACCGGCGGGTTCGGGTCACTATGTCAAGATGATCCACAACGGCATCGAGTACGGAATGATGCAGGCCTACGCCGAAGGACTTTCGGTGCTCAAGGCCAAATCCGAGTTCGGCCTGGATCTCGCAGCGATCACCGAGATGTGGCGTCATGGGAGCGTGGTGCGCTCCTGGTTGCTCGACCTGATCGCCGATTTCTTGAAGCAGGAGCGTTCGCTGGAAGCCATCAAGCCGCTGGTCGCAGATTCCGGCGAAGGCCGATGGACCGCGATCGAAGCAGTGGAACTGGGCGTTCCCGCCCCGGTGATGAGCCTGGCACTGATGGCGCGCTTTGCCAGCCAGGGGCAGGACGATTACGCCTCGAAGCTGCTGGCGATGATGCGCGCCAGTTTCGGCGGCCATGTCGTGCATGCGGCGGAGAACAAATGATCGTGGTGTTGATGGGCGTTTCGGGTTCCGGCAAGTCCACGGTCGGAAAACTGCTTTCCGAACGGCTCGGCTGGCCGCTTCTGGACGCGGACGATTTCCACCCGCCGGCGAACATCGAGAAAATGCGCTCCGGGATAGCGCTCACCGACGAAGATCGCTGGCCGTGGCTCGACCGGCTCAATGGCCTGCTCAGAGACAAGGTTGCGAATGGCGAGAGCGCATTGCTGGCCTGTTCGGCGCTCAAGCAGAAGTATCGCGACCGTCTCGCGGCAAGTTGTAGCGATCTGCGCTGGGTGTACCTGAAAGGCAGTTTCGAACTGATTGAGTCGAGGCTGAAAGCGCGCAAGGGGCATTACATGAAGGCGGGGCTGCTCGAGTCTCAGTTTGCCGCGCTCGAGGAGCCCGTGGACGCGATCACTCTTGAAATCAGCTCTGCTCCCGAAGCAATCGCGGACGCGGTGGAGGTCGCGCTCCGTGGCGCACGAATGTCTGTTTCGGGATCACGTAGATGAGAACCGTGCGTTATTGCTTGGCGTTCGCGATGTTGCCCTGCCTTGCCGCACCGGCACTTGCGTGGGAAGCCGATGCCCAAGGACGCAAAATTGCGGCTGTCATGGAGTTCGAGCTGATCGACGACATGCGGGACTACGAACGTCCCGAGGTCAGGGACGCGCAGAACCAGAGGATCGGTCTGATCAGCGATGCCTTACGCCAGGAATTGTTTAAGCGCGGTATGTACCGGCTCGCGGACAATAACGCGGCGGCAGAGCTTATTTCCGACCTGAAGGCGCGACAGGAACTGCGCGCCTGCAATGGCTGCGAAATCGACATCGGCAAGGCACTCGGTGCCGACGTCATCATCATCGGCTGGGTGCAGAAAGTGAGCAACCTGATACTCAACATCAATATCGAAGTCAGGGACGTCAGCTCCGGCAGGATGCTGTACGTGAAATCGGTGGACCTGCGCAGCAATAGCGACAACTCGTGGCTGCGCGGCATCCGTTTTATGGTGAACAGCATCGAGGAGAAGAAGCAGCACCTTCGCTGATCGCTTCGCGATACTGAGAAAAAACCATTTCTCACCCCGAAGACACTCAGTTCAGTACCCCCTTGAGGGGTGCGAAGAACACGAACAGGGGCAAGACAAAAGAACTCTTAATACATAATTGCAGGAAACTGGAGTAGACGCCGCAGTCGAGGCCCGCAAAGGCACGGAAAGAAACCAGGGATTTTTCTTCTTCGTGTCCTTCGTGCCTTCGTGGTGAGATTTTCGGTGTCTTGATCTACCTGTCAGGTTTTGAATCTCGCGGCGACCGCCGCGCTTTCACGGGCGAGCAGGAACTGATCCGAGGTCACGGCGACGAACAGAGCGCCGAGTTCGAGCCAGCGCTTGGCGTCGGCTTCGGCAAAGGCCAGGATCCCCGGCGCCTTGCCTGCCTTGCGAATGCGCTTGATGGCGTCGGCCATTGCGGCCTGCACCTCCGGATGGCCCGGGTTGCCCAGATGACCGAAGTCGGCAGCGAGGTCCTGCGGTCCGATGAAAAGGCCGTCGACGCCGTCGATCGCCGCCGTCTTCTCAATCTCCGCCAGCGCCGCCCGCGTCTCCACCTGCACGATCACGCAGATCTCACTGTCGGCGTGGGCAAAGTAGTCTTTTACCCGTCCGAAGCGGTTGGAGCGGGAATTGGTCGAGACGCCGCGTATGCCCCTCGGCGGGTAACGCACCGCCGCCACCGCGCGCTTCGCCTCGTCAGCGCTCTGTACGTAGGGAATTACGAACGACTGCACGCCGATGTCAAGCAAACGCTTGAGCACGACTGTATCGTTCCAGTACGGCCGCACCAGGGCGGAGACCGGATACGCCGCGATCGCGTGCAACTGGTGGTGCACCTGCGTCAGGTCCGCGGGCGCGTGCTCGGTGTCCACCAACACCCAGTCGAAGCCGGCGCCGGCACAGATTTCAGCCGATGCGTGGCTGGCGAGGCTCAGCCAGCAACCGACTTGCGGCCGGCCCTCGCGCAATTCGCGCTTGAGCTGATTGATGTACATATCCATGACTTCTCTCCCATGGTTGTTTTCGTTTGTGAGGCGCGATTGTACCGTCTCCTTGCAGGGCGCCCGCCCTTTACAGGGTGCCCGGCGCACCCGAGAATGCCACCATCTCGGAGACAACAACAGTGACCACACATCTTTCGTTTGAAGGCGTGTACCCGATCCTGGCGACGCCCTTCGACGACAATGAAAACCTCGACCTCGAATCCTTCGATCGGCTGGTGCGCTTCATGGCCGGTCTTGGCATGGACGGCATCACCGTCCTCGGCGTGCTGGGAGAGGCCAACCGCCTGCTCGACAGCGAACGCGCCGAGCTGATCCGCGCCGCGGTTGCCGCGGCGGGAGAAATGCCGGTGATCGTCGGCGCCAGCCACAGCGGTACACGCGCGGCGACGGAGCTCGCACAGATGGCGCAGGATCTCGGCGCCAAAGCGGTGATGGTTACGCCTCATGCCGAGGCCGTGCCGAACGACGATCGCATCTTCGAGTACTACCGGAGCATCGGGGAAGGCATACGCATTCCGATCGTGGCGCAGGATCACCCCGCCTCCACGCAGGTGCACATGACGGCGGCGCTATTGCTGAGGATCATCAGGGAAGTGCCGCAGGTCGCCAGCATCAAGGAGGAAGCCGTGCCCACCGCACCGAAAATCCGCGCATTGGCCGCCAGCATGAAGGAACGCAAGGTGCCGATCCTGACCGGACTCGGCGCGCTGTACGGACTGTTCGACCTGCAGGCAGGCTCAGCCGGTTTCAATACCGGCTTCGCGTTTCCCGAAGTGCTGGTCGCGATGGTGAAAGCGGCCCGCGCGGGCAATTGGGCCAAAGTACAGGAGGTCTATACGCGCTTCCTGCCGCTGATCGTGTTCGAGCAGCAGCCTGGGGTCGCGATCAGGAAGGAAATTCTACGGCTGAGGGGCGCGCTCACGACCAGCAAGGTCCGCCATCCTGGCGCTGCGCTGCAACCAGCAATGGCGGAGCAACTGCGCAAGCTGATCGATGCTTTGCTGCCCGGTCAGGATCTTTCCCGACCGGTCACGCCCTGACCGTCATTCGCCCGCCTTGGTGGAGAGGCCGCGTCGGACCGCGAACAGCGACTCGAATTTGAAGTCTTTGGTATCCACGACTTCCGCTTTCAGTTCGCCATCTTCCCGCGGCACGAAATAAAAACGGAAGTTCGGATTCTCGCTGATCGAAAAGTCCACTTCGGCGTATAGAACCGGCTTTCCGGAGTAGGTGACATTGATGGTCCTGACAAAGTAGGCCGGTACATAATGGCGCGTCAACTGGTCCATCGCCAGACCGGAATGGTTCGGGTGGCTGATCATCAGTTGCGCCAGGTTGGGCTCGCCGAGCACCACCGCCTGATCCAGATGAAACTTCATTCGGCCCAGCCGCGCCAGCGCGGCCTCCGGGTCCTTGCCTGCGGGTGCCGAACAACCTCCGGCGGCCTTGACGAACCGCGCCGAGCCGTACAATTCCCCGTCGCTCATTTCTGCAATCGCCCGCACTGCCGTGTACTCCTCGATGCGGATGCGGGTTTCGATTTCCGCGCGACCGCTGTCCGGCGTGAGACGGAAAATCGCGGCGATCGGCGACGGATTCCTGTCCACAATGAGATAGACGGTCCGGATGTATCGCTCACCAGCCTGCGGAAGCTGGGTGCGGATCGCGATCGGCACAGTGGCGGCGTCCTGTGCCCGGTTGGGCGCTTCTAGCCGGATCACATCGTCGGCATTGGCCCTGATCGGTCGCGCGCCGAAGAAGCTCTCGCGCACCTTCAGCCAGATGTCGGTATCGGGAACCACCTCCGCGGCCTGCGCCGCAGGCACGGACAACGCGCATCCCAAGCCCAGCAACAGTGGACCGGACCAATTGCCTATGCTGCGCCGCGTTCCAACCAACGTTATTCCTCCTTGCGCAGGAAGCAGTCTTTCTGTGCTTTTCCCTCGATGGTCCGGAATTTCTTTGCCATGTCCTGCGACACCTGCGCATCGCGCAACTGCGCGCCGCGCTCGCCGCCGATCGAGACCGCGTTCGCAGCCGTCCACAATTCGACGTACTCGCCGTAACGGACTTTCGCAGCGATACGGTCAAGCGTGCAGGAGCACTTGTAGAGCATCTCATGGCGGCTGCCGGGATGGTTGCGCATGCATTCCTGCACGTACTCCACGCGGTCCACCGTCGGGAAATCGTTCCCGGCAGCACCGGCAGCCGGTGCCGCCGCTGCGAACGCGAGGAAACCCAGAAACATCGGAAAGTGCATTTTCATTGCAACTCCCGGTTTCCGTTCACCGGTGCGTTCAATGCCTTGATGCGGAAGTCCTGCGGATCCGGATTTTCCGGCTCGGCCTCGACCCAGGAGTCGGTGAGGCGCAGCAACTCAGGCCAGTCTTGCGCCGCTTCCAGCGAAGTGGCACGCATGAAATACGGCTGCTCCGTCTGCGGCCGCTCCCAGAACGACCTCGCTTTGCCGAGAGGCGCCACAGGCTGGTAGCGGGACAGGCCGAGCGCGCGCTCCCTTAACCATTCGACCGGTATCGAGAAGAAGTATGCCCCCTTTGCCGGAAGCCGGAACGAGAGAATGCCGACCAGTCTTCCATCCTCGTCGAACAGCCCTCCACCGCTGGCGCCACCGGAAAATGCTGCACTGCTCCGGATCACCCGGCCGCCGTCGAGCGCATACAATCCGGTCACCTCGCCGATCGAGACCTGGATTCCGGTCGCGCCGCCGTAACCGATTGCCGCGACCGGCTGGCCGACGCGCAGATCCGCGCTGGCGGCAAGCGGCGCCGCCCTGGCATCCAGCCCGGGAATCCATAGCAGGCAAAGGTCATGGTCGACGTCGGCGAGTTGGGCGCGCGCATCCCAGCGCAATCCGCCCCTTACCACATAAACCACATACGCTTCCCGCGTGACGTGGCAGTTGGTGACGACGCGATCCGGTGTGATCGCCACCGCAGTGCCAAATGCATAGCCACCGGTTGTCTTTCTGGCTTCCACCCGCGCCAGGCTTGGCGCCACCTTAAACAGCTGCGAACGACCTGGATCCGCCCATGAGCTGGCGCAGGCAAGGAGAAACACCGTCAGCGTCGCCCGGCTCAGAGTCGAAAGCAGTGCTTTCGGCTCAATATGCATGCGGGGCCTCGTTATGCATCCAGGTCATTGACACGAGATCGCAGCGCAATTTCGTGCCGCCTCGTGATCGCGCCTCACAGGTCCTGAAGCGGAATCCGGTAACTCTGCAGGATTTCGCGAATCTGCGGCAACTTCGATTCGATCAAACCATCGATGCGCTGCTTCCATTTCGTTTCCCCGTGGCGCACGCCCATCGCCACCTGGTAGTCGAACTTCACCCCCGGTTCGGACGGCATCGGTATCACCACCACTTCGTGATCCTTGACCCGCGTGGCCGCGAACCCGGCGATCGGACCCCACACAACCGCCACGTCCACTTTACCCTGCACCAGGTCCTTTTCAACGACCTCCCCGGGATAGTAATCCGGCCGCGCATTCATCATGCGGTAGGGTACGCCACTATCGATAAGGTCGTGATTCTTCAGCCACTGGGTCGCGGGGGAGCGGTCGAACACGCCAATCTTGAGACGCCGTAACTGCGCCTTCGGCAACGCCAGAAAATCCGCAACGCTCTTGACCGCATCCAGTCCGCGGCCCTTGACGTATACCAGCGCGTAGGTCGAGCGGTAATAGGGCCGGGTTGTGGCGACCTGCTCGAATCCCACCGGCACTCCCATCATGATGTCGCAGCGGTAGTCCTCTCCCGGCAACTTATACCGCAGCGTATTGCGCACGAAATTCAAACGCTGCGCCTGAAAATAGGTCTCGACCGGCAGGCCCATTTCTCGCCCGAAAAGCTCGGCGAGCTTGTTCTCGTAGCCTTCGCCTTGCTGGTTGGAAAATGGCAGATTGTTGGGATCGGCACACACCTTGAGTACTTTGCGTTCAGCCTCGTCAGATTCATTGGCCATCGCGCCGGCCCCGACCATCACGAGTACGCACGCGGCCAGGAACGTAATCGCGCCCCTTGTTCGCCGGTCTTTCACTGTTCGGGAGGTCTGCAACAGCCCGATATGACTGCTGGCGGGCTTCAAGGTTTCAGCTCCTCGACCTTGGCGCGCGTGATGGCGCCGTCGGAACGGCCCTTGAGGTAGGCATAGAGGCTGTCCATGTTGTCCATCACGATTTTGCTGGTCTTGAAGGCGACCATCCCTTTCTCGAGCCTGCCCTCGGTGACCGTCTTGACGAACTCCTCCTTGCTCAGCACTTTAAGGCTGCTGATCAGCGAAGGTCCGACCAGACCCTCCTGGTTGGCGCCATGACAGCGGTCGCAAGCCCCCGCGCGCCAGGCGCGGAATCCTTTCATCGTGGCCGAATCCACCTTGTAACCGTCCACTACGGTGTAAAGATTGCTTCCGGAAGCGGGTTCATCGGCCCCTGCCTGGAACGTTGCAATCGCTGCGAATACGGCGACCAAATTTCTGCTTTTTAACATTGAGGTACTCATGATGTGTGAATCCCCGGGCTGATAAAGAAATGGCATCCCGTAAACGCACCGGGATGCCATTTCGCATACGAACTATTTTTTTGGCTTTTCAGTTTCCGAGAGCAAACACCGTGAGCGATCCGCCCAGTTCGGTGTACTGGTTCAGTTCTCTATAACCGCCCACCGCACCCAGGCCGTCGGTGTCCTTCTCCAGGCCGGCTGCCATGCCGATGCCGGCCCAGCCGCCGATGCCGGAAAACACGCCGACATACTGCTTGCCCTTGTGCTCGTAGGTGAACACGTTGCCGATGATGCCTGAGGGGGTCTTGAACTTCCACAGTTCCTTGCCCTTCGTGTCCACCGCCTTGAGGTAGCCTTCAAGGGTTCCGTAGAAGATCACGTCACCCGCCGTAGCCAGCGCGCCACTCCACACCGAGAACTTCTCCGGCTTCGACCAGACGATCTTGCCGGTGCCGGCATCCCAGGCGATGAAGTTGCCCATGTGTTTGTCGCCGGGCGGCGGATACATGGACAGCGTCGCGCCCACGTACGGTTGGCCCGCCGTGTACTCGACCGCGAACGGCTCATAATCCATGCACACGTGGTTGGTAGGCACGTAAAAGTGCTTGGTCTTGGGCGAGAACGCTGCCGGCTGCTCGTCCTTGGTCCCCAATGCCGCCGGGCATACGCCCTTGGTGTTGACGTCGGGCCCGTTCTGCGCAGTCGAGTACTTGGAAACCACCTGCGGACGGCCGGTCTTCATGTCCACGTGGGTCGCCCAATTCACCGACGGGTCATACTTCTGTGCCACGAGGAGGGCACCGTTGGTACGATCGAGCGTGTAGCCGAAGCCGTTGCGGTCGAAATGCACCAGCGCCTTGGTCATCTTGCCCTTGACCGGAATATCGGCGAGGATCATTTCGTTGATGCCGTCGAAGTCCCACTCGTCGAACGGCGTCATTTGATACACCCATTTCACCTTGCCGGTATCCACGTCACGCGCCCAGATGGACATGCTCCACTTGTTGTCGCCGGGACGCTGTGACGGGTTCCAGGTGCTCGGGTTGCCGGTGCCGTAGTACATCAGGTTCAGCGCCTTGTCGTAGCTGTACCAGCCCCAGGTGGTGCCGCCGCCGATCTTCCACAGGTCTTCCTTCCATGTCTGCAGCGAGGAATCCTCTCCGACAGGCTGCACCCTGCCGTCCTTCCAGGCTGTGGTGGTCTTGGGATCCATCAGCATTTCGTCGTCCGGTCCCGTGCTGTAGCCCTTCCAGACCAGATCGCCGGTGTTGATGTTGTAGGCGGCAACATAACCGCGTACGCCCCATTCGCCGCCGCTGATACCTGTGATCACCTTGTCCTTGAAGACATGCGGCGCATTGGTATTCACCGCACCCACGCTTGGATCGCCGTTCGTCACCGACCACAGGATCTTGCCGGAGTTGGCATCGAAAGCGACCAGCGTGCTGTCGGCCTGCTGCAGAAATAACTTGCCTTCCGCGTAGGCGAGACCCCGATTCACCGTGTCACAGCACATCTGCGGAATGACCGCCGGATCCTGTTTGGGGGTGTACTTCCATTTGATCATGTTGGTATTGAGATCGATCGCGAAGACCTTGTTCGGGAATGGCGAATGCAGATACATCATGTCCCCGATAACAAGCGGGGAGCCTTCGTGACCGCGCAATACGCCCGTAGAAAATGTCCAGGCGACCTGAAGTTTGTTGACATTGCCGGCGTTGACCTGGCTGAGCTTGCTGTAGCGCTGGTTGTACATGTCGCCAGCCTGCATTGCCCAGTTCTTCGGATTTGCAGTAAGTTTTTCAACGTCCGAGTTGGCCTGTGCCACGCCAGCTGCGGCGGCCAGGGCCAATGGCAAAACCAGATAACGTAAAGTAATTCTCATGCCCCCTCCTGCTTATAGTGTTGTGAAGTTGACCACAGAGCGTTCCCTTTGCCTCACGGTGCCTGCGAATCACCCACTTCACCGTAACGGCACACACATTTCCGGCACATGCATTTCCGGACGGAAATCTCACCGAACGTGTATCCCTATACAAACACAGTGCTTTTACAGGGTCAACACATTTCCTGAACGGAAATTGAATGCGGAAGAATGTGAAACCACGACGATCCCCGAGGAGTGTTTCAGTTCTGGACAACTGTTGCAGGATGCATCAGCGCAGCCGGCGTGCCCGCTGCCACTCATCGAGCGCGGCTTCGCAATGTCCGGAGAATCTATGTGCGAGCGCGTCAACCGCGCCGGTTGTCACTGTGCTTGCGACCGGCGCCGCGCCGGTTAACCGGCGGACCGGGAATCGCGAATGAAGAGTGCTTGAGTTTGCGGTAGAGCGTGGTACGGCTCACGTTCAGTTGGCGTGCGGCCGCGGAAATGTTGCCGTTGCAGTGGCGGATGGTTTCCTGGATTGCCTGCAATTCGATCTGCTCGAGACTGTCCGCGTACATCGACGACATGATCCCATGTGGAGCGACCGGCTCGCGCGCGGGCGCAATGGCAGACGCGGGCGTTAGTTCTTCGATAAAATCTTCGGGAAGGTGGCGGCGGTCGAGTTTCTCGTCCGCGTCCACCATTGTCAGCGCGGTGCGGATCACCGAATGCATCTGCCGCAGATTTCCCGGCCAGGGGTGATGCGCAAAGATGTCCATGACCTCGGCAGAGATCTCGACGCAGCGCGGGGCAACGCACTCCTTCGCGACCAGCGCCGTCGCCAGCTCGAGCAGGTCCTTGCGTTCCCGCAGCCGCGGCAGAAACAGCGTGAGCCCGTTGAGACGGTAGTAAAGGTCCTCTCGAAAGCCGCGAGCCCGCACCAGGTCGTGCAGCTTGTGGTGGGTGGCGCAGATGACCGAAAGGTCGACGTTCACCGGTTTGCCGTCGAGCGGTGTAACGGAACGCTCATGCAGGACACGCAGCAATCGCGCCTGCAGGTTCAGCGGCATGTCCCCGATTTCGTCCAGGAAAAGCGTGCCGCCATCGGCCTGCTGGATCTTGCTGATCGCCACCTTGTGCTTGGCGCCGATCGCGCCCTCCTCGTAGCCAAACAGGTCCGCCTCGAGCGGCCCTTCCGAAATGGCTGCACAATTCAGCGCCACGAACTCGCCGCCGGCTCGCGGGCCGCTGTTGTGGATTGCGCGCGCCAGCCACTCCTTACCGACGCCGGTTTCGCCCTCAATGACGATCGGAATGTCGTGGCCGAGCGTGCGGCGCGCTTTCTCGATGTTGAACAGCGTCACCGGATCGGATGCACCGAGCGTATCGAGCGTCAGTTCGTGCAGCGCACGTTGGCCGTCGAACGCGGTTTGCCGTTTCTGCGCCGGAGAAGCCACGGGCGTATCGTGACCCGATTTGGCGACCAGGGTGGGCTGCGCCAACTGCAGATACACTGGCATGCCGTTGTGGCGCAGGCGCACCTGTATCACCGGCGGCGAAACCGATCCGAGTTTGCGCAGCACCTGTTCGAAGGACGCGTCGAACAGCTCGGCGAACAGACCCCGGAAAGCACCCGGCTGCAGGTCGAGCTGTCCGCAGGTTGCCGGCGTCGCCGCCAGGTAAACGCCGTGGGGCGAAAAAGCCACCTGCACGTCGAAGGGGCTGCCGAGATAGTTGCGCTCCGGGTGCACATTGAATACCACCTCGCGGCAGAAGCGGTGTTGAAACATCTGCCTCTCGATCACCCGCACCGCCATCTGCACCAGCGCGATGGTGTGGCGCTGGTGGCCGCGGTAGTCGCAGGTGATGTCGAGCACGCCGGCCACGTCGCCGCCCGGATCGAGCACGGGACTGGCGGAACAGGCCAGGAAATGGTTCTGGCGGATGAAGTGGTGCCCGGCGTAGATCACCACCGGTTCGCGTTCAACGATTGCGGTGCCGATGGCGTTGGTGCCCTTCTGTTTCTCGGCCCAGGAAACACCGGGCTTGAGCGCGACATGCTGTGCCCGGGGGATAAAATCCGGATCTCCCAACGAATGCAGGATAAGGCCGTCGCCGCTGCACAGGAGCACTACGCTTCCCGAGCCGGTGAGCTGGTGGTGGAGATTTTCCATTACGGGAGCCGCGAGATTGATCAGGCTTCCGTACTGGCTCACCGCCACCCGCAGATCCGTTTCATCGATGCGCGCAACTTCGCGGATGCGATCGTAGGGCACGCCAAAATCCACGCTGCGTTGCCACGATCGCTTGATGAAATCCGGGACGACGCCCTCGGGAACAACCCCCTTCTCGAGGAATTGTCCGTAGGCACGTCGGATCGCCGTGACGTCGGTGTTGATCTGGTTGTGATTCATGCCGACCTCCTCCCCTGTCCGGACTTGTCTTGAGATGCCGTCGGACAAGAGCGCTTATGCCCAGGGGTCCTGACGGACCCTGCTTTGACTACTCACCGGAACCGGGAACCCCACGAACGTAAGGAAACCGGCATTCCAGCGGGCGCTTGCAAGCAGTCAAGCACAGACCCCTGACAGGGTCAACGTGTCAGCCGTTCCGGCACGCAAGGGAAATTGTTTATTCTGCACTGCACGATTTCTTCACGATGCCCGATCGGGCTCCGCAAGATCCACCGTGGCACCCGCCGTGCGCCCGCAAACAGATGAATTTCTTGATTTACTCGTGCGAATCGGAAACCTTCGAGAGCCTTCTTCCATGGCCAACCCGCCGCCCATGAACCCGTGCATCAGGAGATTTCATTGCGCAGCGCAATAAGGTTTTTCAACCCCCTCAATCCTCTTGGCCACAGGAGCACACAGAGAACACAGATGAAGAACAAGACCAAGGAAAGGCAGGTTGAGGATATGGCGGGGTAACGGTCCGCAAACCGGTGCGGCTACGTTTCGCTGCGATGGATCATGAGCCAATGAAGGGTTCTTACCCAAGTTCAATTTCTTGCTCTTGCCTTTCCTCTGTGGCCTCTGTGTTCTCCTGTGCAAAAAACGCCTTAGCGAGTGCGCTCGATGCGCACGCCGACGTCGCGGGCGTTGGGGACGACGCCGATCTTGGAAAGCTCGATCCGCACCCATTGCGCTTCGAACCTGGAGAGCATCGAGTCCGCGAGCGTCTCCGCCAGCGGTTCGAGCAGATGGAAGCGATGCGAAGCGAACACTTCCTGGACCGCACCCACCACTGTCGCATAGTCGATCGTGTCGGCAAGCTGGTCGGTCTTGCACGCGCGAATGGCCTGACGGCCGATCTCGACGTTCACCTGTAATGTCCTCGGCTGGCGGCGCTCATGCTCGTAGGCGCCGATGAGCGTTTCGAGCCTGATGTCGCGGACGAAGATGATGTCCATGGGTATGGCGGGGCCTGTCGTTGTTCCGGACGAATTCCTGTCTGCCCGCGCGGATGGCCGGACCACAGTCTCAGTCATACTTGATGTACTTGAAGCGCTGGTCGTCGTTCGGCGTGCCCTCCAGCGTGCTTCCTTCCTTGCCCGGTTGCCACTGGACCACGTCCTCGATTTTTTTTGCCAGCGCGAGGTCCTTGTCAGTGATGCCCTTTGCCGAATGGGTGACAAGCTTCACGATCACGAACGCGTACGAGACAGTGAGGTCGGGATGGTGCCACGCCGCTTCCGCAAGGTGGCCCACCGTGTTCACCACCATCAGCGTGCCCTTCCAGCCGCCGGTCTTGAACTTCCTTCTGATCCAGCCGTCCTCGTAATACCAGTGCGGCAGCTCCGCGGCCAGTCGCTGCTTGACCTCATCCTCGCTGTAGGCTTTCTCGGTTGGTTCCGCCATGTCATCCTCCTGCGTGCGCGGACACTCTGTTCGCTCCGGCTCATTCTATCCAACTATCGCAGCGTTGCCAGCGTGTTCCGTTTCGCACCGAACACGGCTAACATCGGTGCCATGCATTCCGGTCGCGCGGGCGTTCCACTATTGAACAGATGCGGTGGACAGGTGCACACGCAAGACACAACCAGTGGATCCTCGATCCGATGAATCCTTTTGCCTTCCGCAACCGTCCTCAACGCAGCGCGCGTAGCATTCACCGGTATGGCTAAAGTCAAAGATCCGCGCATTGCCTGGGTACTCACCGGCTCCGGCCACTACCTCAAGGAGTGCATGGAAATCATCCGGCAACTTCCCGGGGTGAACCTGTTTTTGAGCGAAGCCGCCGGCGAAGTGCTGAAGATGTACGGTTACGACCTCGCCAAGCTCAGGCAGAGCATGAAGGTTTTCCGGGACAGCACCGCCAGTTCGGTACCTGTGACCTTTCTGTACGGCGGCGAGTATCACACCGTGGTGATCGGCCCGGCGAGTTCTAACACCGTGGCCAAATGCGCCGCGGGGATCTCCGACACGCTCGCGACCAACATCTATGCACAGGCCGGCAAGTGCCGCATCCCCTCGATCGTGTTCGCCTGCGATACAGCCCCGGCGCTCGTCTCGGAGGCGCCCGGCGGCGACGTCTGGGTCTATCCGCGTCCGATCGATCTGGAGAACGTCGGCAGACTGGCGAAGTTCGACTACACCACGGTGGTGATCTCGATCGAAGAACTGCAGACGGCGATCGACAAGAGGCTGGCGGAACTCGCGCATGGATGAGCACGTCCTCTTCCTGACCGGCCGTCTCGCCGAGAAAAGCCTGCACCGGGTGCTGGAGTCGATACAGCCGGCGCCCTTTTCGCACGGCGTGCACGTGCTTTCAATTCAAGTTGCGGGATTGATAACCTCAGACATGATCAGGCGCAGGCTGCCGGATGCGCTCGGCGCCAGCCGGGTGATCGTGCCGGGCCGTTGCCGCGGCGACCTCGAACCGTTGAGCGCGCACTTCGGCGTGCCATTCCAGCGCGGGCCTGACGACCTCAAGGACCTGCCGCGCTTCTTCGGACGCGAAGGCAGGCCGCTGGATCTGTCGAAGCACGACGTGCGCATCTTCGCCGAAATCGTGGACGCGCCGAACATGACCGCCGAGGCGATTCTCGAGCAAGCCCGCGCCTACCACGATTCTGGCGCCGACGTGATCGACCTCGGCTGCCTGCCGCAGACGGCGTTCCCGCATCTGGAGGAATCCGTCGCGGCACTGCATGCCGCCGGGTTCCAAGTCAGCGTGGACTCGATGGACGAAGACGAACTGCTTCGCGGCGGGCGCGCGGGTGCCGACTTTCTGCTCTCGCTGACGAATGCGACACTTTGGATCACCGACGAGGTTGCGTCGACCCCGGTGCTGATTCCCTCGAAGGCCGGGAACCTGCGTTCGCTCCTGCGCGCGATCGAAACGATGGATAAGAAAGGGCGCGCGTATCTGGCCGACCCGATTCTCGATCCGATCCACTTCGGTTTCACCGAATCGCTGGTGCGCTACCGCGAGCTGCGTCGGCGGTTGCCGGACCTGCAGATCATTATGGGCACCGCCAACCTCACCGAGCTGACCGATGCTGACACGCTGGGCATGCAGGCGATCCTGATGGGCATCATTTCCGAGCTGCGCATCACCAACATCCTCACCACTCAGGTGAGCGCGCATGCCGCGGGTGTGGTGCAGGAGGCGGACGCCGCGCGGCGCGTGATGTACGCCGCGCGCGACGCGGACGATCTGCCGCGCGCCTTCGGCGAGACACTGCTGGCGCTTCGTTCACTGGACCCCTTCCCCTACAGCGTGGACGAGATCGCCGCCACCGCCGCGGCAATCAAGGACCCTAGCTTCCGCATCCAGATCAGCCCGGAGGGGCTGCACGTGTACAACCGCGATGGAATGCGAACCGCCTCCGATCCGTTCAAGCTGTTCCCGCAACTCGGGCTCGAGGCCGACGGTTCGCATGCCTTCTATATAGGAGTGGAACTGGCGCGGGCGCAGATCGCCTGGCAGTTGGGAAAGCGCTACGTCCAGGATCAGGAACTGGATTGGGGCGCCGCCCGGCTTCGCCGCAGCGACGATTCCGAAGCGCACCGCGCGCCGGCGCCGGGCGGCGAGAAGGCCAAGGCCGCGTCGTGATCCTGGAAACCGTCATCACCACCCGTGACGAATCGGGCCGCGATCACATCGCACCGATGGGCATCCGCGAGCAGTACGGGTTCATCGTGCTCAGCCCCTTCCGGCCGTCGGCCACATTGGAGCACGTCCTTCGCGAAGAATGCGCGGTGGTGAACTACACCGACGACGTGCGCATCTTCGCCGGCTGCCTGACCGGCCGCTACGACTGGCCGACGGTTCCGGTGGAACATCTTCCCTGCCGAAGGCTGGCGGCGTCACTGGCGCACTCCGAGGTGAAACTGGAGCGCGTCGAGGACGACGCGACGCGCCCACGCCTTTACTGCCGCGAACTTGCGCGCGAGAGCCACGGCACGTTTCGCGGATTCAATCGCGCTCAGGCGGCGGTGCTCGAAGCCGCGATCCTGGTAAGCCGGCTCAACATGCTGCCGCAAGAGAAAATCGACACAGACATGGCCTATCTCAAGATTGCGGTCGAGAAAACCGCGGGGACACGCGAACTCGAAGCCTGGGGCTGGCTCACCGCGCGAATCGAGGAATTCCGCGTCCGCAAGGCGGAGCGATCGGCATGACCGCGATGCTCGCCAGCGTGCGCACACTGAACGAAGCGCTGTTCGCGCTCGAAGCCGGCGCCGATTTCATCGACCTCAAGGAACCGTCGCAAGGTGCACTCGGCGCACTGGATCACGCTGCCGTTCGAGTGTGCGTGCAGGCAATCGGCGGACGCCGGCCGGTCAGCGCAACCATCGGCGATATCGTTTCCATGGACCCGCGAGAGATGACAGCGGCAGTAGAACGCATGGCCGCAACCGGCGTGGACTACATCAAGATCGGCTTCTTCGCGCATTCGCTGGCCTTCGACTGCGCCACAGCATTGAAAACGCTGGCGCGCCAAACGCGACTCGTCGCCGTGATGTTTGCGGACGCGCCCTACGACCCCGCGTTAATTGATGCGCTCGCCAATGCGGGCTTTACCGGGGCAATGCTGGACACCGCCCACAAGACCGGCAAGACGCTGCGCGACTGGCGCGAGGACGTAGAGTTACGGGAGTTCGTGAATCGTGCCATTGACCATGGACTTTTTGCCGGCCTTGCTGGCTCCCTGCGCAAGGAAGACATTGCGCCACTGCTTGCGTTCGAGCCAGATTATCTCGGGTTCCGTGGTGCGCTCTGCTCAGGATCCAATCGGAACCAGAATCTCAGCGCGGCAGCATTCGCCATGATTCGGAAGGCAATTCCAGAACCAGAATGCATAAGCCTGACTGCGTAACTCTCTTCTGACCCCGTAGCTCTCTTGCCTCGCTTTGGTGGTTGGAATAGATTGCGCAGTAATTCGAGACTCTCGAGTAAGACGGTCAATGACGCCATCCCCTTCCGACGGCAACCGCAGCTTGTATGAATCGCGCGTGGTCGCGGACGAGTATGAGAGCTGGGGCGCATCGTTCGGACTCTTCGAGCCGGAGAAGGTGATCCTGGCTCGTCTAATGGGCGAACTCGCCGGCGGCTCGCTCCTCGACGTCGGCGTCGGCGCGGGCCGGACCACGCCCGCCTTCAGCGCCGCATGCCGGCGCTACGCCGGAGTCGATTACGCGCAGGCAATGGTCGACCGGTGCCGGAGAATGTATCCGAATCTCGATTTCCGCCGGCAGGACGCGCGCGACCTGTCCGCCTTCGAGCCGCAGTCATTCGACGTCGTGTGGTTCTCGTACAACGGGATCGACTTCGTGCCGCCGGAGGATCGCGGGCGGGTGCTGCGCGAGTGCTTGCGCGTCCTCTCGCCGGGTGGCGCGCTGGTATTCTCGTCGCACAACCTGCATGCACCACCGCGTCCACCGACGTTGTTCCCCGAATGGCGCCGTGAGGGCCATCCGGTCCGGCGCCAGATCTCGAATCTGCGCAGGCTTTTCCGTCATGCGGGGCACCATGTGAACTACCACGCCCGGAAGGCGCGCGAGCGAAGTGGCGACGGCTACGCGCTGCTCGTGGACATGGCGCACGGGTACCGGCTCATGACGTGTTTCGTTACGCCCGAATTTCAGGACAATCAGCTGCGGGAGGCGGGATTCGACGGTGTGGAGATTTTCGCCAAAGACGGATCGGCGCTCGCCGCGCGCTCGCATCCCGCCGATCCATGGCTCTACTACTTCGCGCGCACGCGCGCGGGGCGAACATCGGGGGCGAATATCGAGGGCATGCAGATGTAGGGCGGATTCAGTGGACGCCATTGCGCGCGGCAAATTACGCCGGAATTGAGGTGGCGGTTGGCGCGGGGTATCGCTCCTCTGCATAAAGCGTGCGCATTGCCTGCGAAAACACGCCTTTAAGCGTCTGGAATGCCTCCTTTTTTACGCCCCTGTTCACGAAAATCAATGCCATAGACTGGTCCGACCCGGTTGAGAGCTTGGGGTTCGATCAGCTCGCTCGCCCCGACTCGAGGGCCGCGTCGAGGCGCTCAACGTCGGTCTTCAGGCCCAGACGCGTCGCATCATCACGCAGCCGACGAAGTTCCACAACGACCCGCTCATCCGGACCTTGGCGACCCAACTCGGCGAGTGCTTGGCCTCGGGCGGTAATGAAGTTCGCCCAGGGGACTGGTTCGGCGTGGAAGTAACTTTGCAATGCGCGTGCGTAGGCGTCCGCCGCGTCCCAGTCATTCTCGGTCAGGCTAACTTCGATGGCGCGGCGGTAGAACCAAAAATAGTTGTGGCTTGCGCAACCCTTCTCCAGTATTGCCTGCCCCTCCCGTAATGCTTCGCGCCGGCGGACGGGATCGGTCGTGACCAGTGCCAACGCACCGAGGACGCACGGCCCAACTTGGGTCACACCGGTCTCCTGGGAGATGGCCCAGCCGCTTTCGAGCAGTTTGACGGCCCCGGCGCGGTCGCCGGCGTGAAGCCGGATCTGCGCGAGGGGGTCGCTGAATGCCGGTATCAATCGCCGCGCTCCGATCCGGTTCGCCACGTCCACCCCTCTGCGTGCGTGCTCCTCGGCCAGGGCGAACTCGCGCTGCTCCAGCAGCACCCAGCAGCTGGTGCTGCGCGATACGATCTCGGCGCGCGCTTGGCCGACCCTCGCCGCCAAGTCGATGACCGAGCGGCAGTCCTCGAGTCCTTGCTCGAACTGCAAGCAATACATGTGAGTAGCGGCACGCATGGGAAGGTACGCGATCTCGATGGCTTCCAGCCCGTGTCCACGGCACAGCGTCACGCAGCGGTCGACGTAGTCATGTGCCCGGCGCAGCCTTCCAGCCATGTAATGGGCGTCGCAAATCCCGCCTAGAGCCCGAGCCTCGTCCTCTGTGGAATGAGCCAGTCCGGCGAAATGCAACGCAGCCTGATGTTCGGCGAAGCAGCGCTCGACTTGGCCGAGAGGGAAATAGATGTTGCCTCGAGAGTGGTGAATACGCGAGAGGGCCAGCACGCGCTTGTGCTCGGTGGCCAGCGTCTCCGCCGCCTGCAGCTCTTCGAGCGCTTCGTCGTGTCGGTCACTGATGCGCAGACTTGCGACCAGACTCATGCGCAGCGCCAGTTCCGAGTCGACACGCTCGGCGCCGGCGGGCAAGCGGGCGAGGGCCGCCAGCCCTTGTCGAGCGTGCGCGATCGCCTCCGTGTTGGCGAAGCGGGCGCTAGCGCGCTCGGCTGCGAGGCGCCAATAAACGGCCGCCTGCTCGAATACTGCAGCTTCCGTGTAGTGATGGGCCAGCGTCTCCGGGTTCGACGCGGCGATATCGGCGAAGACTGGAGAGCAGCGTTTCGGCGATGCGGCCGTGGATCGTCTGCCGCTTGACCTTGAGCAAGCTACTGTAGGCGGTGTCCTGCACCAGCGCGTGCTTGAACGTATAGCTGGCGTCCCGGCGCCTTGCCGGTGCGAAAAACCAACTCGGCATCCACCAACTGGCGCAAGCGCATCGTCTAGGGCGTTGGCGTCGAGCGGCGAGACCGCCGCGAGCAGATCACGGGAGAACTGTCGGCCGATGCAAGCGCCGACCTGCGCCACCTCGCGCATCGGCACCGCGCGGTCGAGACGGGCCATCAGGCTGTCCTGGAGTGTCGAGGGAATGAGAAGTCGGGAAGAGGGGCGACGAGACGGTAGACGCCGTCCGCCTCGGTGACCAAGCCGCTCTCGAGCACGGTCTTGGTCAGCTCCTCGACGAACAGCGGAACGCCATCGGTCTTAACGATGATCTGGTCGAGCACTTCCTTGGGCAGCTGCTTGCCGCCGCTGACGTTCTCGGTCATGAGCACGGCTTGCCTGCGCGGCAGGCGGACGAGCGCCAGTGCCGTGACGTGTGCGAGGCGCGACCAAGGCGGCTGGTATTCCGGGCGATGGGTGATCACCGCCAGAACACGCTCATTTGCAATGGCGGGCAGCAGCAGGTCCAGAAATTCCTGCGTGGTCGGATCGATCCAGTGCACGTCCTCGAAGATCATCAGTACCGGCTGCTTCGCCGCCAGCGCCAGCACCTGGCCGACCAGGGCCTTCAGTGTCGCGTCCTTCTGCGTCTGCGGGGTCAACTTCGAGGACGGGTAGCGGCCGCCCGTGTCGATCGAGAGCAAGGCGGCAAACAGCGGGGCCACGGCGGAAACGTCGTCGATCGCCCTGCGCAGCAGCGCTTCCATCTTGTCGAGCTTGGTCCGCGCCTGGTCAGCGGCATCGAGTCCCGCCGCGCGCTGGAACTGGTCGATCACCGGATAGAGCGCCGAGTTCGTGTGATAGGGCGAGCACTGGTAGCGGAGCTGCGGTGTGGAGATCCTCGGAGACCCGCTCGCGCAGCACCTGGGTGACTCGGCTTTTGCCGATGCCGGGCTCTCCGGAAAGCAGCACAACCTGCCCCTCCCGGTCCCTGGCCTGCTCCCAGCGGTCCCGCAGCAACGCCAGCTCGGCCTCGCGGCCGACGAATGGCGTGAAACGCCCGCCGCGCACCGCCTCGAATCGCCCCTCGGTTGCCGCGATGCGCGTGACCCGCCACGCGCGTACCGGCTCGGCGAGCCCCTTGAGCGCGTGCGCGCCCAGGTCAGACAGGTCGAAGGCTGCGCCAATCAGGCGCCGCGTCGAGGCGGATATCACGATCTCGTCCGCACCCGCCAGCCCTTGCATGCGAGCGGCGAGGTTCGGCGTTTCACCGACCGCGAGCTTGGGAACCGAGGCGTCGCCTGCACCGGTTTCGCCGACCACGACCGAACCGGACGCGATGCCGATGCGTACTCGCAGCGGCACGGGCAACGCTAGCGCCTTCACCTCCGTTCACGATCTCGAGCCCGGCCCTCACCGCGCGCTCGGCATCGTCCTCGTGTGCCGTGGGCCAGCCGAAATACGTCATTAGCCCATCGCCCAGATACTGCGCGACGTGACCCGCGTAGCGCTCGATCACCGCGCCAGCTGCCTGCTGATAGGTTTGCATGACGTTGCGCAGATCCTCGGCATCGAGTGCCTCCGACAGCGCAGTCGAGCCTACGAGATCACAGAACATCACTGTTATATGGCGTCGCTCGGCGCCGCGGGGAGGCGACGCCAGCCTGTGCCGGATGAGGCAGTTCGCCGGCGGGCTTCTCCGCCAGCGTGCGGATCGCGACCAGGATCTTGCGGCGTGGACCGATCGGCAAACCGAGGTCGGCGAGATCCTGCTCGGTCAGGTGCGGCAGGACGTCTGCATCAATTCTGTTAGCCTCGAATGCTTCGGCGTAGTCCGCGAGACCGAGGCTCTCGAGCCAAGTGCGGACATCGTTCATCATGCTCCTCGGTATATCGTCCTGGTGTCAGCCCCCGATTTCTAACTATGTGTCACGACCGCCCTTGTTGCGAGACCACAAGAGGCGCGACTACGAGTAGATGTCGTGCTAAGCGTTTCTAGTATCAAACACATGTTTCTAATCCTATAAGCAAGGTTCTAATAGCATAAACCTCATCTCGCCACTTTGGGCAGACTATTCTGCGGATCAAGATTGACTATCATCCCTTCGGCCTTACCACTGCTGCACAAACTGAGGAACCGTTCGTGTTCACTTTTGCCGAGCAAGCGAATCTGCAAATGCGCGCCCGAAGTGAATAGCGGAAAACTGGGATCTAACCAGCCTCGGCGCACCATCTCCTCGATACGCGACTGAGGTTCGGTAATCGCGAAGGACTTTACGAGTAACAGTGTCGAGGCATTAAGTTTGCCGGCGAGCCAGGCGGCGAGGCTGTCGGAAGTCACGTCCCAGGATTCGGGAATAGAACGATCAGCAATTACCATCTCGTAAGGCATCCAGACCGGGACTTGACCACTTCTTAGAACCTCGCGAATCGCAACCATGCTTTCCGCGGCGACGAGCCCCGAACGCTTTGCTGCAAGCACCCGTCCGTACTGCTCCATCGCCCGCAATGCCTTCCGGTGCGCGACACGATCGTCAAAACCTTCGCGCTTCTGCGCTTCGCGTACTTCATTCGCCCACGGCCCACCGCCGGGAACCAGCACGACCTTGCCCGCACCAGCGGTCGCGATGACTTCGAGCCAGCGCGGCAGTTCTTCGGAGTTGGCGAAGCTCCCGCCGAGTTTGACGACCCACATGACTATATTCGCTTGCGCCCTCGCGCCTGTGCGAGGGCCGCCACCGCCACAGCGGGCGCGCAACTCGATGCCCAGGACGCGACATCCGGCGCGGTGTCCACGAGGCTGTCGAAATCACGGTAGCGGCGGTCGAGCTGAGCGGCAAGTTTCCTGACCAGGAATCTGCCGACCCCCGCCCCCACGAGCGGCGATTTTACCGGCACGTCACCGCGTGACAGGATCCGATCACAGGCTTGGCGAATCTTCCAGAGCTGCAACTCGGCAAGATTGTGCGCGCATTGTCGCCAAGCGAAAAGCGGCGCGGATTCGAGGTCGCGTCCTATCATTCTGGCAAGCCGCCGTGCGCTGTCGCGCACCGTCTTGCCGCCGTTGTCGGCGGCGGGAAGTTGGTCAGCGCCTTCGGGCAGATCGCCGGTCAGGCGATAGATGTCCGCTGCGGTAGCGAAGTCTTCCGCCATTGGTGCGATCCAGTTTCCTTCGAACGGAATGCGATCTGCCAGCGCCATGACCGGTGTGCGCACGATGCCGGTGTAGACCAGTTCCTCGCAGGCGAGACGTTCGTAGTCGCTGTGGCCGCGAACTGCGAGCTTCCTGTCGCAGATCGGAACGATGTCGGTGGTCGTGCTGCCGATGTCCACGAACAGCGCATCCGGCACGCGGCTCGCCACCAGTTGCGCGCTCGCCGCCCAGTTGGCGGAGGCGACCGCTTCAGGATTCTTTGCAGCACGCTGCGGTGTGAAGAATCCGGACATTCCTGCATAGAGGAGGGTGCGGCTTACAGGCACGTGTTTGCCAAAGCGGGACAGGATGCCCCTTACGCCTTGCGCACGGTTCTTGAAGAAATCGGTCAGTTCGCCGGTCATGGTGACCGCATGCCACCGTGCGCCGGGCTGTTCCTCCAACACGCCCGCCACCGCGCGATCGAGATGCTCGAGCCCCAGCCACAGCGGGCATGGTAACTGGCGCACCCACAGGACCTTTCCACGACGATCGACCGCCGCGGCCTTCAGATGCGCGCCGCCCAAGTCCCAACCGAGAACGATGTCAGACGGCATGGGAGAGCTCGACTTCGACTGAGCGCGATTCGCGCTTTGGATCGTTCGACGATTCAAGCGAGCCAGGCAGGCCGAGCACGAGCTGCGCGGGATTCAATCCGATCGCACGGCGCAGGCCGGCATAAGAAGTAGTGAGTCGCGGATTCACTTCGACCACCAACGGCCCGCCAGCGGTCTCGATAAAATCCACCCCGCAGTAGCCCCACAGACCAGGCAACGTGCGTGCGATTCGCGAAGCAAGTTCGGCGTAACGCCCATCGCGATCCGGAATCGCATTGACGCTGATACCATCGAAACGAAATGCGCCGTCGGCGATCTCGACCTTCTGCCGATTGCAGGCGAGGAGCCGGGCGCGGTTTTCACAACAGAGAACGGACAGGCTTCTCGCCTCACCGCGCACAAAGGGCTGGAATATCCGCATCGGATCCGGATGAGCTTGCAGCCAGTCGCGCAGTTCGGCGCGACCGTAGAAAAGGCGCGTGTCCTGACAACCCGCGCCGTCGTCAGGCTTCACCACAATCTCGTTGACTTGCGGCGGCACGCCGTTCTCCCGAGCGTAGACCGGAATCACCGGAATTCCGGCACGGCCAAGCACCTCCGCCGTCGCACGCTTGCTGGTCGTGACATCGACCGCGTCGGGGCGGCAGCCGAGCAACATTCGGTCGCAACGGATCACTTCCCGCGTGATGCGTGCGAGTATGCCATCCTGCTCCGGCGCAATCGGCCACACGGCATCGGCTTCGCTTGCGGCACGGCGGAACGCCGGCCAGAACACCTCTGGAGTGCGCACTGTGTGGATGGCGGCCGGCAGATCGGCTGATAACCTCGCGTCGCGCAGGACCGTTACTTCCATGCCGGGAATCGCCGTGAGATCATCCACCAGCGCGCGGAGCATCATCTCGCCTTCCGGCGCCAGCGCGGCGATCCGCGGTTCGTCCAGCATCCCGCCGCCGGTTATGTGTTCATAAACGAAAATCTTCATCACCAGGGCAAACTCTTTGCCACAGAAAACACAGAGGAAACGACCTAACCGCCAGCCCTCTCCAGCGTGCTGGAGAGGGGGCCGCAAAACTATGCGACTTCGGATCAGCGGGTTTTCATCGCCCTCTCGGCCCGGTTTTGGGGGGAGAGGGATGGGGAGAGGGGGGTGTCCTCTGTGGCTAAACTGCGGTTAATTCCGGTTGTAGACCTCAAGGGTGGAATGGTAGTCCATGCGCGCGAAGGTCGTCGCGCGGAGTACCGGCCGGTGCAGTCGCGCCTTTGCGAAGGCGCGGACACGGAGGCGGTCGTGGATGCGCTGCTCCGGCTGCACTCCTTTCGCTCGCTTTACGTCGCCGACCTCGATTCGATCCAACGCCAGGGCAGCAATCTCGATTCCCTCGATCGGATTCGCCGCCGCTTCCCGGATCTGGATCTGTGGGTGGACTCGGGGATCGCCGACGAACGCGGGCTCGATGCGTGGCTTCGCGCAGATATCGGCCGGCCAGTAATCGGTAGCGAATCCCTTCACGATGCGGAATTCATGTCCTTTGCCCGCAAACGCTGCGGTGACTGGTCACCGGTGCTTTCACTGGACTTCATTGCCGAGGAGTTCAAAGGCCCCGAAGCGCTGCTCGGCGACCCGGCCCGCTATTGGCCGGAACGTGTTCTCGCGATGAATCTCCGGCGGGTCGGAAGCGATGCCGGACCGGACCTCGCGCTGATAGGAAGCCTGGCCGTAAAGGCACCAACTTGCGAGGTGTACGCGGCGGGTGGGGTCCGCTCCGTCGAAGATCTCGAACGTGCAGCCGCGGCAGGCGCCGCAGGTGCGTTGATCGCAACCGCTTTGCACGACGGTCGCCTCGGCTCCTCGGAACTCTCCCGCTTTAATTGAACCGATTTGCCACAGAGGATTTGCCTTAGAAAAATAAAGCCCGCTCCGTGAATGCGGAGCGGGCCTGGCGTTGGACCTGCAGAATTACTTGTGAGCCTGGAAGGGGTGGTCCACGGTTCCTTTCCTGGCGACCACGTCCTTGGCTTTCGGCTCACCGTTGATCGCGCGCGCGATTGATTCCTTGGTGGCCTTATAGTTGTAGTCCTGGATCTTCTTGTCGTCGGCCGCCTGCCAGTGAATGAACACGCCGACACAGATGAACAGGTCGTCCGCCTCGGCCATGGGAATCACGCCTTCGGCGACGCTGTCGGCCACCGCCATTGCGACTGCGCGCTGGGCCGGGCCGAACATCTGCACCGCCTGCTTCGCGCCCTTGATCGTCACCTTGTTGAACATCACGGTATTCGGCTTGGTTATCAGGTTCGGCGCCACCACCGCAAGCAGGGAGGTGAAACCGTCCTTGTTGTTGGTCAAAGCATTGCAGAACGCCGTTTCCACCGCACTGCCACGCGGTCCAATCAGCAGGTCGATGTGGGCGACTTCGTTGCCCTCGCCGACCAGCGACTCGCCGACACATACTCGAGTTATCTTCGCCATCTTGGTCCTCCTTCTCAGGTTTCTTGAAGTTGGTTATTGAACACGGGCCAAAGCCCGCCACTCACTGCAAACTCATTCGCCGGCAGCGACTTCCGCGCTGCACTCATGGAAACGTCGCTCCAGCGAGTCCTCCAGGTCCATCGCGACCAGGGTTGCCACCGTCATGTCGGCGCTGGTCCCCGGGTTGATGGATTTTGCCTTGAGCTGGCGGTCGAACACCTCCAGCGTCGGCATTTCCTGCGCTGGGTCGCTCACACGCCCCAGCGCCTGCACTAACAAACCTGCTTCGCGGCTCACCGCCGCCGCGACTTCCCTGCCGTGCTTGCGCGCGACGTGACTGTCGGGAAAGCGCGAAAGAAGCTCCAGATACACAGCCACTGCAGCCCACTCCCGGTGGCCCCACCTTGCCAGCCACTTGCGCGCCGCGGGCATGCCGGTATCGAAGACATCCCGGAAATCCGTGGCGTACTGACAGGCGATGCGGTCGCGCTCGCGCGCTTCGCGCATCGCCTCAAGCAGGGTCACGTCGGGTACGGCGGCTACGTCGTGGCGCTCCGCCCGTCCCAATCCACCAGGTTCCGCGATGCGTATGGCCTGGTACGCCAGCACGGCGTCATTTACGTCGAGCGCTGCGAGTACCGTTTGCAGTCGAGCGCGCAATCCGGTCTCCCCCGAGGCTTTCACCACTGCATGGGCAAGCGGCGCGCACAGCAGGACGATCCCGAGGTTGGTGTTGAACGGAACCACCGCGTGCGTGACTTCGATCGCGCGCAGAATGCGCCGGCCCACGCTCGCCCCCGGTAAAGCGATCACGGCGGCCATCGCATAGGCGCTCGCGACGAAATCCCGTGCGCTCATCCCGTGCCCGGGCGAACCCAGGCTCACGTTGCCCGGCTTGAACGAGCGGATCTCGGTCAAACACGCATCGCGGATTGCTGCAGCGACCTCAGCCGGATCGAGTGCAAAGGTTTCCATCGTGGTCATGCCACCGAGTGCAGCACTGGGCACTGCAAATAACGATCGAGAAAATCATCAACCAGTCTTTGTGCGATATTCACCCGGCTGACCGACTGCAATCCTTTCCATGCCGGGATGCCGTTGACTTCCACCACGTGCGTGCGCCCAACGCGATCGCGGATCAGGTCCACGCCCGCGTAGTCCATCTCCAGCGCGGCGACTGCGCGCTCTGCCAGAGCGCGAAGGTCGTCGCGTTCGGCAAGATCCACGGGCTCGCAACGCGCGCCCTGCGCAACGTTGGTGATCCAGTCCTTGCCGTGCCGGGTCATCGCCGCCGCCGCCCTGCCGTCGATCACGAATACGCGCCAGTCGTGCCAGCCTGCTGCGGCCGGCTCAATGTAGCGTTGCAAGTAGTACACCCCGTCGTACTCCGCCGAGACAGGCAATGCGGCAACGCCGTTCACCCGCTTGAGTCCCGCGCCTTGGGAACCGAACAACGGCTTTACGACGAGTTCGCTGCCGCCGGCGGTCTCCCTGGCGACAATGTCGCACGCCAGCGCTTCGGATTCGGTCACCCAAGTGGCCGGAGTCGCAATACCGGCCCGTGCCAGCACGAAACTGGTCATAGCCTTGTCCACCGTGCGTTCGATCGCCCGTCCGTCGTTGTAGACGGGAACGCCGAGAAGCTTGAGTGCGTGCAGGATGTCCAGATGAAGCACTACCTGTTCAAGCGTGCCTCCCGGCACGCCGCGCACGAACACACCATCAGGAAGCCGTCCGTCGAAACCCGGAATGACGACGCCGGAATTGGCCGGATCGCGGCGCCGCGTGTCGAAATCGAAGCGGCAATCGCGCAACGATGCGAAGCTCACTTCCACGCCGCGCGACTCGAACGCTTCGCGCAGCCGCGCGCCGTGCCAGCCGGGATCGTCGGTGAGTATCATCACCCGGCGGCCACCGCCCGTTGTTCCTGTACTCACTTTCGTCAACAGGTCATCTCCATAAATCGTGTACCACCTTCAAAATCGAAACGCGCTCAACGCGAGAGAAATCCTGCAACCTCACGTACATGCCTGGTCATGCATTCCTTTGCGTACTTTCTTTCCCCCTTTACGTACCCCTCAAGAGGGCATTGAAAAGAAACCTCTGCGTCAACGCGATTGAAATGGTTCTGATTTCGTTCAGCCACCGAACGACAGTTCGAGAAGCTTCTCGTCGCGGGCGCCGGCATGGAAAGTCCTGCCGCTCTTGAGAGCCGTCACCGATACCGCTGCCGGCGCAAACAGATTGGGATCGATGCGATAGAAGTCGTACTCCGCGTCCTTGAACACCCACGCGAACGGCTTGCCGTAGTCCTTCGAAACGCTGGACGGCAGCTCCACCGCGAGGCGCTCGGCTTCGCGATCGTCGCAATCCACGAACAACTGCACCTCCCCGCCGAAAAGAATTGCATCGTTGGTGCGTCCCATCGCAATGAGAAAGTCTGCCGCCGGCGGCGGCAGCGGCGCGGCCCCGGCGCCGTCCACCACGTGATGCAGGGGAAAGCCGAGCGTATGCACCTTGTGCAGGGCCACTTCCAGTACGCGCGCTACGATCTGCGTTGCGCCGGCGAGGCTGCGTGTCGGCGTCAGGATCAGCGTCACTTGTTCCGCTGCAACACCGCAGTGACGTGCGATCTTGTCGGTGAGTTCCACCGGCGGCTTCTTGTCCACTTCGAGCACCAGGCAGACCGACTCGGCCAGGTCACGGTACGCCAGTTCGCCGAACAGGGGCTCGCGCGCCGCTGCCGCCCGCCCGGGCCCCGAACCGAGTGCCCGGAAAGCACCTTTGCCCTCTCCGTGTGAAAGGCTCCAGCCAGCGTACTGGCTGCCAAGACAGGCAAGCACCGGATCGGAACTGTGCACCGAAAGTTGCCATGGCCAGCGCACCGACCCCGAAGTCTGCAACGACACCTGCCCCAACCCGGCCATGCAGATGCCGGCGATGCGCCGGCCGGCCTCCAGGCCGCCGCGATGGGCGATGCCGGCATCCACGACGGCGCAGCCGTTGGCGAGCCGTTCGATTCCGAGCCGCAAGCTGGCCGCATCGCCGATCAGCGCAGCGACCATCGGTGCCGCGAGCGCGTTGACGCTGGGCCAATTTGCGGCAATCGCCTGCTGTATTGGATCGGCGGCGGCCGACGATTGCGTTTCGTTCATGCCGCCTCCTCCCACAGCGAATTCTCCATCCGGCTGCGGCGCGCCAACACCAGTTGGCTCGCTTCCGCGCTGTTAGTCGCCGCCGCATGCACGCTGCACACCGGGGCACCCATCGGGATCACACTGCCGCCTTCGGGCAGGTCAGTGCACCATTCGGGCCACTCGATGCCCACCCGGACACGCAGCGCAACTGCCGCGAAGACGATTGCGGTTGCGCGCGCAATGTCCGCCGCTGGAATTTCCGGCAGTTCGCCGCGGCAGGCGCGTAAGTGCAGCGCGAGCATGCCGCATTCGATGTCGGCGTCGTAGAGATCAATGGTCGCAGTGGGCCGTGGATTGATTTCAAGCACGAAAGGCGCGTCACCGGTAAGAATGAAATCGAGACCGTTCAGCCCGATAAGGCCGTATGCCTGTACCAGGTCATCGAGCACGCCGGCGATTCGCCGTCGCGTTTGTTGCGGCAACGGCGGTTGGCTTACCGCGCCGCCATAACAAAAAGGCGCGCAGTGCCGCACGCCGGCAGTCCACTGCTCGTTGAAACCAATCACCCGCGCGCGCTGTCCGTCTGCAATGAACAGTGCGGAGAGCGTGCGGCCGGGCTGGAATTTCTGGAAGTACCGGTGCACGCGCGCCCGATGTCGCGAACGTGCCTGCCGTACGTGGCTTCCGCCTGCACCACCAATGCGTTTCACCAGCCAGCCCGAAACGTCCGCCGGCGGATCAGGCGTGACTTCGGGATGCGCGATTCCGAGCGTATCGAGTAACGGAAAGAATCGCGCGGGGTCCTTGAGTGCAGCGACGGTATCCGGCCTGTTGCCGAACAGCGTGCGACCGTTGCTCAAACGCTCGAGCAGCCTGGTCCGTCCTTCGAATCCCGAGCCATATACCAGACCTGCGCAGCTTTCGGGTGGACAGAGCTCATGCGCGGCGGCAAGCAGTTGCCGCGAGTCGAACTTGCCATTGCGGCCGGCGACTCCCCGGCTGGCCACTGCAACCGCGCGCGCGTCCAGATCGTTGAACAGGTCGAGGACGACTACCTGCACGCCGGCGTGCGCGGCCGACTGTGCCAGTGCGCGCCCCGACGCTGAGACCAGCAGCAACGGCAAATTCTCAGGCAATGCCTGCATGCTTGCGCGCCTCGGTGAATGCGTCCCGCATGTCCAGGTAAACTGGTTTCTCTGCCCTGAGCATCATCTCCAGCAGGCTGCGCTGTGTCTGGTACTTGATGTTTCCGATTGCCAGCGCGCCGATTCCCACCGCCTTTCGCGAACCGGCTGCCAACTGTGCGCCGTCGTCCATCGGTCCGACGCCCTCGATGCCGGAGGGCGGCACCGCGTTCACATCCGCTGCCACCAGCACTCGCAGCGCGGCGGCGAGCAGATCTTTGGCGACGACGCGATGACCCGCCCTGGCAGTGGCGAGCACGACATCGGCCTGCTGCATCATCGAGAACTTCAACGCTTCGGTATTCGCCCCCACCGGCTCGACCTGGGTACCGTAGCGCCTGTTGCAGTCTTCTGCGGTCTGGCGCGCCCGGGAAGACTCCTCACGGCCGACGATGCCGACCTTTGCGCCGGCCTGCGAGGCGAGCACCGCAGCGGCCGCGCCGACCGGACCGCTGCCTCCGAAGATCATGACCGTCTTGCCGTTCAGACCTGTCGCGTGGGCCTTCTTCAAATGCTTCTCCACCGCCGCCACCATCGCCGCCGCGGTGGTGAACGCCCCACTAGGATCGGCAAACACTGACACCTCGAACGGCGGCACCATCGCCTTTCTGGCGGCATCGAGCATGTCCGCGGCAAGCCCGTTGTCGCGGCCGCCGATGAAAATTCCGGTGCGCTTCGCGCCTTTGGGGCCGCGCGAAAAAATCGTGTCCTGCGTCAGCGCGGCGACCTGTTCCAGTTCGACCTGCGTGTACGGCACCACGCCGTCATAACCGGCGTCGTACGCCATGTTGATGTCGAACGGACTCGCCTGCGCCATCGGCGTGAACAAATGCAGGATGTACGGCTTCTCCATCAATCGCCTCACCCCCCGCCCTCTCCAGCAAGCTGGAGAGGGTGCCGATAGGTCACGCGATCGTGGGTCTGAGCGTTTGCGTCACCCTCTCCACCCGATTTTGGGGGGAGAGGGTATCGTCGACAGGGCGTTGGTGGAGTCATCCGGGGCGGGAGACGATACCTTGACGCGTTGTCCGCAAGCGGCCGACCTCGTCGGTAACGTGTCCGCGCGTCGGGGTGAGGGGCGCGTTCTCTGTGGTTCAAGGTTTTCCTTATTTCCCGTCGGCGGAGGCACGAGCCAAGGGAACGAGTTCGACTTCGCCGCCGCGATTGCGGCCGCTGCAGATCTTGAACTGCAGTCGGCCGGGGCCGCCCCAGCGCGCGTGCGCGGCGCGCACCAGCGCGGTAGCCCGCGCCTCGTCGCCGACGATCGCGAACCCGGTCGGCCCCCAGGAGCTTTGCCCGACTCCGGCAATTCCCTGACTCTCCATCCACGCCAGCGCATCCGCGACCCGCGGGCTCGAGAAACGCCCGCCCTGTACCGGGGAAAAATACTCGCCGATTACGCGCTGGAGCTCACCAATGGCGCGACCGAATTTGTCGAGATCCTGCTCTACCAGCGCCGGCAGCGCGTCCGTGAACATAAGACGGCACAGATGCGCGGACTCGGACTCTGCAAACTCCGGCACTGCCTGGAACGCGGCAATTTCCCTTTCCCCGTGCAAGCCCTGGACAGCAGGGTCGAGCAATAGCACGACACGCCAGTCGGCGGGAAACTCCAGACGGGAAACGATTGGCGGCGGTTCCGCGCCCGCATCCTTGCCGCCGTCCACCAGAAATCCACCCTGCTCGAAAGCGCCGACGCCGATTCCGGAACGTTGCCCGCGTTGATACAAGGTGGCCACCGCGCGTGCCGGCAAATCGAGCCGGTAGAGTCCGGCGAGTGCGACACCAACGGCGATCGCGAGCTGGGTGCCTGAGCCGAGTCCGACATGCTCGGGGATCGCCTCGTGAACGACGATGCGGCAGGTCGCCGGGAAGATTGAACTTTTCGCGCATGGCGCGCACGAATGCTTCCACTCGTGCAGCCTGCGGTCCCGACACCGAGAACGACGATGCGCGCTCGGCCGTCAGCGATACACCCAGTCCCTCAAGCGTCAGACCGACGCTGCAAAAACGCCTTCCCCTCGAACCGCTCGGATCGAGAAAGCCGAGATGCAATCTTGCCGGAGCATGGGCGGAAACTTGGCGCAAGGCTGCCATCATCCTGTGGTGTCGGTCGCGAGTGCACGCAACCTGCGTGGATCGGTTAAAGTTTAGCATCGCAGTCCTTGCACCAATTTGAAAAAATTCGCACATCGGGGTGTTCAATTTCGGGGCACTGACACGAAACTGTGCATTAATGCGACACCTTTCGCGCGGTGTCCCATTTTCAACCATTACAGATTCCGTAAGGACAATGTACAAGCAGCCAACCGGCGCACAAGAGTTTGTTCACGTGCCCTGCCCCTTTTGCGGACTGCTGTGCGACGACCTGCGTATCGCCGTGACGGAACGCGCGGCCACCGTGCTGGCCAACGGATGCACGAAAAGTCGTCGTCTGTTTGGTACAACATCCGACGCCGACACCACGCCGCTGGTGAGTGGAAAGCCGGCCACGCTCAAGGTTGCGGCAAGCAAGGCGGCCGCCATTCTGCGCGAGGCCCGGCAGCCGGTACTTATTTCGGCGGGCACCGACGTGGCTGGCATGCGCGCGCTGCTGGAACTTGCCGAGCGCACGGGCGGAATCGCCGATCACAGCGCCAGCGAAGCCATGATGCGCAATCTGTTGGTGCTGCAGGACACCGGCTGGATTAGCACCACGCTCACCGAAGTGCGCAATCGCGCCGATCTGCTGGTCGTGACCGGCACCGACATCAGCAGCCGCTTTCCCCGTTTCTTCGAGCGTCTCTTCGGTGAGGTCGATTCGCTATTCACGACCGGCAAGCGCGAAATCTGCTTCCTCGGCGCCATGCCGGAAGATCTGCCCACCCCACTGAAAACGAAGGCAACATCGATTGCCGTCGAACCCGAACGGCTTGGCGAAATATTCGGCGCGCTGCGCAGCCTCCTTACGGGCAAGAATTTGATCGCAAGGACAGTCGCCGGCATCGCGACGGAAAATCTGGCGGCACTGCTCGCGCGCATGCAGAGAGCGCGCTACGGCGTACTCACCTGGGCGGCAGCCGATCTTGCGTTCCCGCACGCCGAACTCGCGATACAGAACATGTGCGAACTGGTGACGGCGTTGAATGTAGATGGGCGATTCTCCGTGCTTCCATTGGGCGGCACCGACGGAGACCTCACCGCCGCACAGGTAACGACCTGGCAGACCGGCTTTCCGCTGCGGGTCCGTTTTGACGGCGGGAAGCCCGATTACGATCCGTGGGAACACTCGGCGAAACGTCTGCTCGCGCGCAACGAAACCGACGCGATCGTGTTCGTGTCCGCGCTGGACGCTGCAAACGCGCCTCCTGAAAGCGACGCCCCTGTCATCGTTCTGGGGCGGCCCGGTACGCGCACCGGAAGGTCATCCGTGTTCCTCCCGGTGGCCACGCCGGGACTTCATCATGCGGGGCACCTGTTTCGCACCGACAACGTCGTTGCCATCGGCGTGCGAAAGCTTTCTGAATCCGCGCTGCCTTCGGCAGCGCAGGCGCTGCAAATGATCCTCGACGCGATGGAGAGAGGGGCGTGATCAAGTTCAGGGGAGGAAAACTCTACGACCCGGCCAACGGGATCGACGGCGACGTGCGCGACTTGTTCGTGGATGCCGGCCGTATCGTCGCCGCGCCTGCAGCAGGAACACGCATCGATCGCGAGATCGATCTGGCCGGGCGCATCGTCATGGCTGGTGCGATTGATGTGCACACCCACATCGGCGGCGGAAAGGTCAATATCGCACGCACCATGCTGCCCGAAGACCATCGTGTCAGCGCGTTCGCGCGCACTTCGCAGACCCGTTCCGGCAGCGGCCACGCTGCGCCATCGACGTTCGCCACCGGCTATCGCTATGCTGAAATGGGCTATACCGCCTGTTTCGAGCCGGCCATCCTGCCGGTCAATGCACGTCATGCACACATGGAAATGGGCGACACGCCGATCGTGGACAAGGGCGGCTACGCATTGCTCGGCAACGATGATTTCCTGCTGCGTATGATGGCTGCGGGGGCGGACCAGAAACTCGATCAACGACTATGTAGCGTGGACGCTGCACGCCACCGAGTGCATCGGCATCAAGGTGGTCAATCCCGGTGGCATCAGCGCTTTCAAGTTCAACACGCGCAAGCTCGACCTGGATGAACCGCACCCGCATTACCGGGTGACGCCACGCGCGATTCTCGCCACGCTGACGCGCGCGCTGCACGATCTCGCGGTGCCGTTCCCCCTGCACGTGCACGCCAGCAACCTCGGCGTGCCCGGCAATGTGGATACCACGCTCGCCACCATGGACGCCGCCGGGGGATTGCCGATCCACCTCACGCACATCCAGTTCCACAGCTACGGCGCCGAGGGCGAGCGTAAGTTCTCTTCCGGCGCGGCGCGCATTGCGGAGGCCATCGACCGGCAGAAGAATGTCTCCGCAGACGTGGGACAGATCATGTTCGGTCAGACGGTGACGGCGTCCGGCGACACCATGGCGCAGTACCGCAACAGCCGCCACGCGCACCCCAGCAAATGGGTGTGCATGGACATCGAGTGCGACGCCGGCTGCGGCGTGGTGCCGTTCCGCTACCGCGACCACAATTTCGTCAACGCGCTGCAGTGGGCGATCGGTCTGGAGCTGTTCCTGCGCGTGCAGGACCCGTGGCGCGTATTCCTCACCACCGACCATCCGAACGGCGCGCCGTTCACCAGCTACCCGCACCTCATCCGGCTGCTGATGGACAGGGACTTCCGCAATCAGAAACTGGCGCAGATCCATCCCGAGGCCGCGGCGCACAGCGAACTGGCCGGGCTCGGCCGTGAATACTCGCTGTACGAGATCGCCATCATGACCCGCGCTGCGCCGGCACGCAGCCTCGGGCTCGCCGACCGCGGGCATCTCGGCGCCGGCGCTGCCGCCGATATCACCGTGTATGAAGACTTTCCCGACCGCGAGAAGATGTTCACGGCGCCAGAGTACGTTTTCAAGGACGGGGAACTGGTTGCACAGCGCGGCAGGATCGTGAAAACCACCCGCGGCGCGACCCACGTGGTACGCCCCGATTTCGACCGCGGCATCGAAAAATCCTTGCGGGATTACTTCGAGCGCTATCACACCATCGGCTTCGACAATTTCGCCATTTCCGCCGATGAACTCACCGATTGCGGCAGCCGCGAGACGCTGGTGCACGCTTGCGCGCAAAGCGGCCGATGATCATCAACGGTGTGGCGATCGACGATACGTTTGCCGAAGCCTTCGGCATGCGCGCGACCCGCGTTCTGATCACGGCGCTGGATCTCAAATGGGCCTATCACGCCGCGTGTGCAGCGACTGGATTCGCCACTTCGGTGATCGGTTGCGGCTGCGAGGCCGGAATCGAACGCGAACTGTCTGCCGGCGAGACTCCCGACGGGCGGCCCGGTGTGTCGGTGCTGTTGTTCGCCGTATCGGGCAAGGAACTCGCCAAACAGGTCGAACGCCGTGTCGGCCAGTGCGTACTGACCGCCCCCACCTCCGCGGCGTTCGCGGGAATCGAGGGCGAACCGATCAGTCTGGGAAAGAATCTGCGTTTCTTCGGTGACGGGTATCAGAACTCCAAGGTGATCGGCGGGAGGCGCTACTGGCGCATACCGGTAATGGATGGCGAGTTCCTTTGCGAGGAAACTACCGGCATGGTGCGCGCCGTCGGCGGCGGCAACTTCCTGGTGCTCGCGCGCGGACCTGCCGAGGCACTGACGGCATGCGAAGCAGCGATCGCGGCGATGTCGAAGGTGCCGGGCGCCATCATGCCGTTTCCCGGCGGGGTGGTGCGCTCGGGTTCCAAGATCGGTTCGAAGTACAAGACGCTTACCGCTTCGACCAACGATGTCTTTTGTCCGACGCTGCGCGGCGCGGTGAACAGCGAACTCTCACCGGATGTGGGCGCAGTGCTGGAAATCGTGATCGACGGACTGACCGAGACCGACGTGCGCAACGCGATGCGCGCCGGCATTGACGCCGCCTGCAGGGTCGGTTTGGCAGGCGGGGTAATGCGCATCAGCGCCGGCAATTACGGCGGCAAGCTCGGTCAGTTTCATTTCAGGCTGCACGATATCTTGACATGACGGCGCTCACCCTCGCACTGCGCGCATTGCCGCCCCACAATGTCGACCTCTCGCCGCTCATCCCAGACCGGCTGGCCGGCCTGAACAAGGCGGCCATCGAGAGCATCGCGCTCGGCAGTCGCGGATTGCAGGTGGCCGATCTGTTTGCGGTAAGCGGCGATGACTCGCAGCAGTTGATCATCCGCAACAGTTCCGCAAGGCTCACCCACATCGGCGGCGGCATGACGCAAGGCGTGATCACGGTCGAAGGCGACTGCGGCGCCTACGCGGGCCTCGGCATGCGCGGAGGGCGGATTGTCGTCACCGGAAATGCCGGCCCGTTTGCAGGAAGCGGAATGACAGCGGGCGGGCTTGAGATCCGCGGCGACACCAGCGACTTTCTCGGCGGAGCGTTACCCGGGGACAAGCAGGGAATGCGCGGGGGCATCATCGTCGTGCACGGAAACGCCGGGGACCGCGCGGCCGATCGGGTGCGTCGCGGGCTGATCCTGATCGGCGGCGATGCTGGTGCGTATTGCGGATCGCGCATGCTGGCCGGAACCATTCTGGTTTGGGGGCGCGTGGGGATTATGCCGGGCTTCATGCTTAAGCGCGGAACCCTTCTCCTTGCGCAGCAACCGCCTGAGTTGCCCGCGACATTCCAGGACAGCGGCCAGCACGCATTGCTGTTCCTGACGCTTCTCGAGAGGGAACTGAACAGGGAAAGTGAACGGTTCGGACGCTTCTTGCCTCTTGGGAACCGCGTGCGGCGTTATTGCGGCGATCTTGCCAACGGCGGCACCGGCGAGATTCTGGTACTGGCCTGACCACTCAAATCGGCCGACCCGTCGCAGCACACCGACGATTCAGGACGCAGGCACCAGGGCTCGCATTTCAGAGTGTACGTATTGCCGATTTGAGTGGTCAGGCGACGGCCGCCTCCGCCTCACCGCTGACCACCATCCGATCGCGCCCGGTGCGTTTGGCCATGTACAAGGCGTTGTCCGCCGCCTCGAGAATGCCTTCGGCATCGCGAGCATGTGACGGGAATGCGGCCACACCCAGCGACGCGGTGACCACTGGCAGCAAATGTCCCTGGTACGGAATTTCAAGCCCGCGGATAGCCTCCAGGATCTGCTTGCCCCTCTCCTTCGCGGAATCCAGCGGCGCATTCGGCATCAGAATCACGAACTCCTCGCCGCCGAAACGGCAGGCGACGTCGCTGCCCCGCACTTGCGTCTGCAGCGACTGGCCGATTGCGCGCAGTACCGCATCACCGGCGTCGTGACCGAACTCGTCGTTGTAGTTCTTGAAGTGATCGATATCGAGGATCAGGAGCGATACCGGGTTGCCGCTGCGGCGGGAACGCATTATCTCCTGCTCCAGGCCGGCATCGAAGAATCGCCGGTTGAACAACCCGGTCAACGGATCGCGCAGCGCCTGGCGACGCAGAGACCTTTCGGTTTTATTGACCTCCACGAGGTTGAGCCACAGCGTGTACAACACGTAAACCATCAATATCAGGCCGACCAGCGTGACGGCCCAGAAGCTCGCGCGTGCCGTTGTGACGGTGTCCTGCACACGGCTCTCCTGTAACGAGAATGCGCGCGCCTCGTCGCTGCGTAGTTCGGCAATGTGCTTCCGTATCCGGTCCATGGTCCGCTTGCCTTGGTTGGTCATGGTCAGCCCCTGCGCGGCAGCGAATCCGGAGCGCCGCCGCAGCTCGATCGACGTCTGCAGTTCGCGGAATTTGAGAAACACCAGCGACTGAAGCGTGTCCAGTTTCTGTTCCCACGAGGGTTCGTAGGCCGTGCTCTCATACAATTCCACGAAAGTCGGAGTAAGGCTGATCAGGGTGTCGCTGTAGGCTTCGAGATAGTCGGCATTGCCGGTGATGAGGAAACCGCGCTGGCTGGTCTCGGCATCGACCAACCGCCCTTGAAGTTCAACCACGAGCCGCGACGAGTTGAGGGTTCGTGCAGCAGTCCGGGATTGTTCAATAAGATTCACCCCGTTGCGATACGTGATGGCCGCATTGGCGATCAGGACCATGAACAACACCAGAAGGCCGATTGCCGGATTCAGTGTCAACAGCCATCTGCGCATGATTCAGCCCCGGCGCCGCATGCAGAACCGATGTCGAATAAGTCCCCGACGGCAAAGTTCGCCGGCTTCAGGGATTCTCAAGTTCAGCAGTCCGGTCTTCATAGGCCTTCAACATGCATTCGACCTCGTTGCACGCATCGCGGATTTCGGAGGTCCATCGGCGCTGCGTTTGCATGAGCGCGGAAGGGTCCGCACCCCGACGGATGGCCCCGCGAAACGCATACGCCATGCGCTCTTCCGCCAGCGCAAGCCGGCTGTTCGAGCAAACCATTTTCTCGGCATTGGATTTGGTCCGGCTGCAATCCAGTGCCGCCGCCGCCGGTACCGGCGCAGCCAGCGTTATCGCAATTGCGGCAAAGAACATATTTCTCATGGAATCCTCAACTTACCACACCCAAGTCAATGTGGAGGCTGACTCACCATATTAACGTGGCAGGACCGGCTCGGACCGAGACGGTCGACCTAAATTTTCATGCGGTAACCTCTGCGGCAGACGGCCCGGCCACGGTATTCCGTTATCGTCCGCCAACGACTTTTTGTCAGGCGAGCACCAGGCGGCCGCCGACAAGCTTGGGAACCGCGGCGAGCCTGCTGAGTTCCGCAGCGTAATGAACTTCGTGGGTCAGACCGCGCTCGATCATCATCCGGCCGACACGGGCACGCAGCAGGCAGTCGGCGGCGTCTTCGGCGCGGAACAGGCTGCGTGCGGCAAGCGCCGCATCCGAGAAATCACTGCTTTCGTTCAACGCGTTCGAAAGCAGATCGACGAGATAACCGGCGCCGTAAAGATCTTCGAGATTGACCATGCCCATCGAGCCGGAACAGACGATGAGGATGGTTTGCCCGGGATGGCTCCTGAGAACACGCTTGACCACCGCTTCGCCGTTCAGCAGCGCTGCTGCATAGACGTGCTCCGCATGCGAAGACTGCCGCAGTGCCACCGTGCCGTTGGTGGTTGAGTAGATGAGCTTTCTGCCGGCGATGTCTTCCTTCAGCAACGCGAGCGGCGTGGGCGAGGCAAAGCCCGGCAGGGTCTCCGCGTACAATTCCCCGGCCAGCACGTAGCTTCCCATCGGATGCTTCTGCGCTTCGGCATTCGCGCCGGCTTCGTCCAGCGTCGGGATCACCTCGGTCGCCCCGTTGGCGAGCGCGGTGATAATGGTGGAGGTTGCGAACAGCACATCGAGCACGATCGCCACCTTGCCTTCGAGGCGTTCGTGATCGAGTTCTTCCTTGCGAAACAGGACATGGACCTTGTGCTTGAACAGATCGCTCATTTGACCGGGCTCCCGGGATTGCGGCGCCGGAACATGCCGTAGCCTTCCATGGTCATGACCGACTCACCGTTCTGATTGGATACTTCCCATCGAGTCTTGACCAATCCCATTTCGGGCCTGCTTGCGGAGGCGCGGACTTCGAGCGTGGTGCGCTGCGCGCGGATGGTATCGCCCGGACGCACCGGCTTGAGCCACTTGAGATTTTCGATTCCGGGCGAGCCCAGGCTGGCCGAGTCGAGCATGTAGGAATCGCACATCATGCGCATCACCAGCGCAACGGTATGCCAGCCGCTGGCGATCAGGCCGCCGTACATCGACGCCTTCGCCGCTGCTTCGTCGACGTGGAACGGCTGCGGATCGAATTGCTTTGCAAAGGCGATGATCTCATCCTTGTCGACGCGCTTCTCGCCGATCTGGTGCACTTCACCGACCTTGAAATCCTCCCAGTAATACTTGAACGTCAAAATTTCTCCCCCAAGGACGGAACGCGTTCAACGCAAAGGACGCAAAGGTACGCAAAGGAATGCGAAAAAATCACGGGAGCATATGGGGGACAATCGCAAAGAGGATTCTGTCACTAGCTATAATTCGTTACCGCGGTCTTCGTCGCGTTTCCATCGTCTTCCTTCGCGTACCTTTGCGTCCTTTGCGTTCCAACCTTTTCAGGTCTTCGGTTTGGCGAGATGGTTTAGATCTTCACCCAGGATTTGCGAGGGGCTTTGAGTTGCGCTGCGGGCTGGTCTTCCTTCATGGTGGCAAAGCGCTGCCGCTGATACGCCGCGTTGCCGAAAAGAACATCGATCGCGGTAAGCCTCTTGAAGTAGTGGCTGACGTTGAGTTCGTCGGTCATGCCCATGCCGCCATGCAACTGGATCGCCTGCTGCCCGACAAAGCGCCCTCCCCGGCCGATCATCTCTTTCGCCGCGGCGATTGCTTTGCGACGTTCCGCCACGTTCGGCGAATCGACCCGGGATGCGGCGAGAACCGCCATTGATCGCGCCTGCTCGAGATGGATCAGCATGTCCACGGCTCGATGCTGCAGTGCCTGAAAGCGTCCGATCGGCTGGCCGAACTGCTGGCGGGTCTTGAGGTACTCGACCGTGGCCGCGTGCAGTGCATCCATGATACCGACAGCTTCGGCACACAGCGCCGCCATCGCACGGTCGGCGACCGCCTCGATCAGCGGCATCGCCGCGTCGAGGGTGCCGATCACCGACTCCGGGCCAACTTTGACGCCGCCGAGTTGCAGGTCGAGCGCGCGGGTGCCGTCGAACAGCGGATACTCCTGGCCGCCGAGGTTTTCCTCGCCGGCCTCGACGATGAACAGCGTCACGCCGTGAACGTCGCCCGGACTACCCGAGGTGCGCGCGGAGACGATGAACTTCTCTGCCACCGGGCCGTGCAGCACCAGCGTCTTCTCGCCCTCCAGCACGAAGTTGTTGCCGTCGCGGATTGCACGGCTCTCGACATGGCCGAGTTCGAAGCGGGCGTTCGGTTCGGCATGGGCGAATGCCAGCAGCATCGAACCGTCGATGATCTTCGGAATCAGGATCTTCTTCTGCCAGTCGGCGCCGCCGAGATCGACGCAGCCGCCCGCGAGCACCACGGTGGCGAGGTAGGGCTCGAGCGAAAGATGCCGGCCCAGCGCTTCCATCACCAGCATGGTCTCCACTCCGCCGCCGCCGAAACCACCGTAGTCCGGAGAGAACGGCACGCCGAGCACGCCCAGCGACGCCAGCCCTTCCCATAGCTGCGCATTCATCGGCATCCGCTCGGCGAGCATCTTGCGGCGGCTCTCGAAGGTGCAATTCTTCTCAAGGAAGCGTTGCACGCTGTCCTTGAGCATCTGCTGTTCGTCAGTCAGTGAAAAATCCATAACTTCGCGCTCTCAGCCTTGAGAGATCGCGGTACCAGGACTCTAAATGTCAAAGCGAGCTGCGTGCACACGTGTTGCGCTCTTTCCCATTGGTCCCTTTCGCCTTTCCTTCGCGTCCTTGGTTCAACGCGTTTTTGTTTTAGAGCCCAAGAACCATCTGAGCGATGATGTTGCGCTGGATCTCGTTGGAGCCGCCGTAGATACTGGTCTTGCGGTAGTTGAAGTAACGAGCGGCGAGCGGCGCGGCATAATCCGGGCCTACGTGCGCGCCGATCCAGTGGTCACCCCAGGCCATCGGCAGGTGCGGAAGCGCGTAAGGCCCAACCGCCTCCATCATCAGTTCGGTGAGTTCCTGCTGGATCTCAGTGCCTTTGATCTTCAGGATCGAGGCCTCCGGTCCCGGCGCCTTGCCGTCGCGGTCAGCGGCCGCCACCCTCAGATTGGTGATCTCCAGCGCCATCAGGTCTATTTCCACATGCGCGACGCGGTCGCGAAACAGTGGATCCTCGATGAGCGGCCGCCCGCCCGACCGTTCCCCGGAAGCGATGTGCTTGAGGTAACGGAGTTCCCGCTTCGAATGCCCCACGCCCGCGATGCCGGTGCGCTCGTGCGACAACAGGAACTTGGCGTAGGTCCAGCCCCGCCCTTCGTCGCCCACCAGGTTCTGCGCCGGTACCTTCACGTTCTCGAACCAGATCTCGTTGACCTCATGCTCGCCGTCGAGCATGACAATCGGCCGTACGGTCACACCAGGCGAGTGCATGTCGATCAGCAGGAAGGAAATGCCCTCCTGCTTCTTGCCTTCGCTCGAGGTGCGAACAAGGCAGAAACACATATCCGCCCACTGGCCGTGGGTATTCCACGTCTTCTGGCCATTGACGATGTAGTGGTCGCCCTGACGCCCGGCGCGGGTCTTGAGCGACGCCAGGTCGGAACCCGATCCCGGTTCGGAATAGCCCTGGCACCACCAGTCCTCACTGGCAAGAATGCGCGGGAGGTAATGCTTCTTCTGCTGTTCGGTGCCAAAGGCGATGATCACCGGCCCGACCATATGCAAACCAAAAGGCGTGAGCCGCGGCGCACCTGCGGCCGCGCACTCCTCCTCGAAAATGTAACGCTGGATCGGCGTCCAGCCGGTGCCGCCATGTTCCACCGGCCATCCGGCGGCAATCCAGCCCTTTTCGAACAGGATCTTCTGCCACCGCACGTAATCGTCCTTGCCGAGCCGGCGGTGTTCGAGGACCTTGCGTGACACATCCCCGGGGAGATGGGTGCGGACGAACTCGCGCACCTGGTCGCGAAAGGCGATTTCTTCCTGCGTGTAGTTCAGATCCATGGGGAATTTCCTGGTGGAGGCTGCAAAGGCCCAGCGGGATCAATAGATTGCTGTCCGAGTGTCAGGTTTTGACGAAAGCGCCACAGGATAAGGGAAGCCTCCCATCCAGGCAATCATGCTGGCCGCAGGCCGTTGCCGCGCACTATAATGAACCCACAAATTATAGGGAAGCTCTGACCAAGTTCCACATGCGCGACCGAGGCGATTCGGGTCGAGGGCAAGACGGCGAGGACGCCGTGTAGCCGGCCTACATAAGGAGGAGCCGACGCTGACATCGGCCCGAATCGCCCGGTCCCTCGAAAGAGTTGAAGTATTATTGGGTTGTGCCAAGGTGCGGCGCCTGCGTTGTTACGCTCCTTGCTGGGGCTTCAGCCGCATCTGCGGAGCGGCGCCTGGCAGTCATCCGCACCTGGCGCAACGCGCGTCGCGGAACTTGATCAGAGCTTCCCTAACGCCTGCCCGGGCTGCGCGAACTTTGTCGCGGTCCGGCATCCGAGGAGACCCGCCATGAACATGCCCGACGAGAAAGCCCTGCGTCACCTGAACGAATCGCTCAATCTCGAACCGCTGTGGATGCCGTTCACAGCCAACCGCCAGTTCAAGGCGGCGCCGCGCCTGCTGGTGGCCGCCAAAGACATGCACTATTTAACGCAGGATGGCCGCAAGGTACTGGACGGCATCGCGGGTCTGTGGGCGGTGAACGCCGGCCACTGCCGCCAGAAAATTGTAGATGCAATCAAGAAACAGGCGGAAACCATCGACTACGCCACCGGCTTCCAGTTGCATCATCCGGCCGCGTTCCAGGCGGCGGAAAAACTGGTTTCGATAACGCCAAAGGGCCTGGACCATGTGTTCTTCACCAATTCCGGATCGGAAGCCGTGGACACGGCGCTCAAGATTGCGCTGGCCTATCACCGGGTGCGTGGCGAAGGCACGCGACGGATGCTGATTGGGCGCGAACGCGGCTATCACGGCGTGGGATTCGGCGGCATATCGGTGGGCGGCATGGTCGGCAACCGCAAAACATTCGGCAACATGCTGGGGTCGGTGGATCATCTGCGCCATACGCACGATCCCGCCCGCAATGCCTTCTCGCGCGGGCTGCCGGAGCACGGTGCCGAACTCGCCGACGACCTCGAACGGCTGGTGCAGCTACACGACGCCTCCAATATCGCTGCGGTAATCGTCGAGCCGGTCGCAGGATCCACCGGCGTGCTGCTGCCACCGAAGGGTTACCTGCAGAAGCTGCGCCAGCTCTGCGACAAATACGGCATCCTGCTGATATTCGATGAAGTCATCACTGGATTCGGGCGCACCGGCAAGGCCTTTGCGGCGCAAACATTCGGGGTGACGCCGGACATGATCACTTGCGCCAAGGCGCTCACCAACGCGGCGGTGCCGATGGGCGGCGTGATCGTGAAGAAAGAGATCTACGACACCTTCATGGACAAGGGTGGTGCGGACAGCAACATCGAGTTCTTCCACGGCTACACCTATTCCGGCCACCCGCTGGCCTCGGCCGCGGCGTGCGCAGCGCTCGACCTGTTCAAGGAAGAAAAGCTGTTCGAGCGTGCCGCGGATCTCGCGCCCTACTGGGAAGACGCTGCGCACTCTCTCAAGGGCCTGCCGCACGTGATCGACATACGCACGATCGGACTGGTCGCCGGCATCGAGCTGCAACCCATGGCCGACAAGCCTGGCGCGCGGGCGTTCGAGGCTTTTCTGCGCGCCTACGACAAGAACGTGCTGATCCGCACCACCGGAGACACCATTGCGCTCTCGCCTTCGTTCATCATCGAAAAGAGCCAGATCGACGAGATCTTCGATACCGTCCGCGACATTTTGAAAACTCTTCCTTGAATACAGCGTCAACGCAAAGGCCGCAAAGGTACGCGAAGGAATTCAAGAGATAGAAACGAAGGGGCCAACGGACCAACAGGAACGCAAGGGGTAATGGGACTTGCCCAAATCTTCGACTCCGGATTTTCGTCGAACTTCCTTGGTTTTCCATTGCGTACCTTTGCGGCCTTTGCGTTGAACGCGTTTCGCCTTTTCGGGGTTCATCAATGAAATTCGTCATCGCCCAGATGCAGCACGAGACCAATACCTTCTCGCCGGTACCCACACCGTGGGAGGAGTTCGGGCCCAAAGGTCCATATCTCGGCCGCGACGCCTTGGAGGCGATGAAGGGAAAGGGCATGGCCATGGCGGCGTTCCTGGACCTGGCTGCAAAGGCCGGCGCGGAGATTGTCACCCCGATCGCCGCGTGGGCAAATCCGAGCGGACCGGTGGACGGCAATGCCTATGACCGCATTTGCGAGGCGATCTGCAACGCGGTCGCCAAAGGCTGCGATGCGGTGTTTCTCGACCTGCACGGAGCCATGGTGGTGGCGAATCGAACGGACGACGGCGAAGGCACGCTGCTGGAAAAACTGCGCGCCATCGCGCCACGCACGCCCATCGCGGTATCGCTGGACCTGCACGCCAACGTCACCGAACGCATGGTGCGCAATTGCGACGTCATCTCCGGCTACAAGACCTATCCGCACGTGGACCAGCACGAATCAGGGCAACTGGCCGGCTCCATCCTGCTGCGCATGATGAAAGGCGAAGTGAAGCCGGTGATGGCGTGGGGCAACGCGCCGATCCTTGCGCAGACGCTGCGCCAGAACACCTCCGAGGGCGCGATGAAGGATTTCGTCGATGCCGCCCGCGCTGCGGAAAGCGGCGGCCTGCTGGCCGCCACCGCCTTCGGCGGTTTCCAGATGGCCGATATTCACGATGCCGGCATCAGCGTGGTCACCGTCGCGGACGCCAGCAAGGCTGCAGCCGCGAACGCGTGCAATGCGATCCTCGACGTCGCCTGGGCGCAGAAGGAAGATTTCATCTACCGCGGACAGCCGCTCGAGCAGTCGATCGCGCAGGCGAAGCGCATGGGCGAACAGTCGGGCGGGCCGATCCTGCTGCTGGATCACGCCGACAACTGCGCCTCCGGCTCAACGCAGGACACGATGTACGTGCTGCGCGAGGCGCTGCGCCAGGGCCTGACCGGAATCGCGGTGGCGCCGATCCGCGATCCGGAAGCGGTCGCGAAGCTGATCGAGGCCGGCAGGGGCGCGCGGGTCACGCTTCCGGTGGGCGGCAAGATGGACATGCCCTCCATCCGGCGCAAGGGCGAGCCTTGACGCTGAGCGGGGTAGTCCGCACGATTACGGACGGCGAGTACACCATCACCGGACCGCAATTCACCGGAATGCGCTGCTTCATGGGCCGCACCGTGGTGCTCGACACCGGGACCGCGCTGGTGGTCATCTCCGAGCGCAATCAGGAACCCTGGGACCGCGGCGTGTTCGAGAGCGTCGGCATCGACCCTGCACGCCAGCGCTACTTATTGCTGAAGTCGCGGATGTATTTCCGGCCGGTGTTCCTGCCGATCGCGAAGGGGATGGTGTTTTGTGACGCCCCCGGCGTGTCATCCTCGGACTGGACCGAGTTCGAATACCGCAAACTGCGGCGGCCGATCTATCCTCTGGACCAGCATTTCACCAACGGCCGTAACGCTGCGGCTGCATAATTTACACATGGCGGCCCTTTTCCGCGGGCCGGTCTTCACCAAGGACAGTGAAACATGAACAAGCCACTCAATCAGGCATCGGTCCTGAAGGAAATTCACCATTTCATCGGCGGCAGGGAAACTGCCGGACAGAGCGGCCGCTTCGGCGACGTCTTCAATCCGGCACTCGGGCAAGCAGCGGCGCGGGCGCCGTTCGCCAGCGAGTCCGAAGTCGGCGCGGCCGTCGAAGCTGCCCACAAGGCTTTCCCGGCGTGGGCCGCCACCCCGCCGCTGCGCCGTGCGCGGGTCATGTTCAAGTTTAAAGAGTTGCTGGATCAACACGCCGATGCGCTGGCGGCCATCGTCACCAGCGAACACGGCAAGGTTCTGTCCGACGCGAAGGGCGAAGTCACCCGCGGCATCGAAGTCGTCGAGTTCGCGTGCGGCATTCCGCAACTGCTCAAGGGCGAATACACCGAACAGGTCGGCACCGGCGTGGACAGCTATTCGGTGCGCCAGCCGCTGGGCGTGTGCGCGGGCATCACGCCGTTCAATTTCCCGGTGATGGTGCCGATGTGGATGTTCCCGGTGGCCATCGCCTGCGGCAACACCTTCGTCCTCAAGCCTTCCGAACGCGATCCGTCGGCGAGCCTGTATCTCGCGAAACTGCTGAAGGAAGCCGGCCTGCCGGATGGCGTGTTCAACGTGGTGCACGGCGACAAGGTCGCCGTGGATGCGCTGCTGCATGACCCGCGCGTGAACGCGGTGAGCTTCGTAGGCTCCACGCCGATCGCCGAATACATCTATCGCACCGGCACGGCTTCGGGGAAACGCGTGCAGGCGCTCGGCGGCGCCAAGAATCACCTGGTGGTGATGCCGGACGCCGATCTCGAGCAGGCCGTGGACGCGCTGACCGGCGCCGCCTATGGCTCCGCAGGCGAGCGCTGCATGGCCATCTCCGTCGCCGTCGCGGTCGGCGGGATCGCCGACAAGCTGGTGGAAAAGCTGGCCGACCGCGCCAAGAAGCTCGTAGATCAATACCGGCACCGACAGCGCCGCCGAAATGGGTCCGCTGGTCACCAAACAGCATCTCGACAAGGTCACCGGCTACGTCGCGCTGGGTGTCAAGGAAGGCGCAAAACTGGTTGTGGACGGCCGCGGGCTTAAGGTGAAAAATCATGAGAATGGCTTCTTCCTGGGCGGCTGCCTGTTCGACGGCGTCAAGCCGGAGATGACCATCTACAAGGAGGAAATCTTTGGGCCGGTATTGTCGGTGGTGCGTGTGCCGGATTTCGAAACGGCGGTGGACCTGATCAACAAGCATGAGTTCGGTAACGGTGTGTCGATCTTCACCCGCGACGGCGACGCCGCGCGCGAGTTCGCCACGCGGATTCAGATCGGGATGGTCGGGATCAACGTCCCGATCCCGGTGCCGATGGCCTTCCACAGTTTCGGCGGCTGGAAGCGCTCGCTGTTCGGCGACCATTACGCCTACGGCCCCGAGGGTGTGCGCTTCTACACTCACCTTAAGACCGTCACCACGCGCTGGCCGACCGGAATCCGCAAAGGCGCCGAGTTCGTCATGCCGACGATGAAGTAGGACAGGGACGAGGGACGAGGCACGAGGGGCGAGGGAGGAACAAATGCACAATTCTTTCAAGATCACGCTGTTCCTTCTGATATTGGCTGCGACCGGCTGCGGGAAGAGCGATCCTCCTCCACCGCCGGAGTCCGACGCGGCCAGGAGTTCTGCGCCGGTGAAGAACGTCGAGAGCCTGCCGTCGGGTACGATACGGGAAGGTGCGCGCACCATGAACACTGGCGCCGAGCTGGGCTCGACGCTGGAACAACAAAAGCAGGAACGCGACAAAGAGATCGAATCGCAAGCCAAGTAAGGAATCCGGGTGGCAAAAATCGCGACCGTCGAGGCGCTGCGAAAAATCATCGGCTCACCCAATCAGCAGGTGCCGCTGAAGATCCATCGGGAACTGAATGCCCGGGCGATCGAGTTCATCGGCAAGTCGCCGATGCTCATGCTTGCCACCAGCGATGCGGCCGGCCGGCCCACGGTCTCGCCCAAGGGCGACCTTCCCGGTTTCGTGCAGGTCGAGGACAGCCGCACGCTGCTGATCCCCGAACGCAAGGGCAACAAGCTCATCTTTTCCCTCACCCACATCCTCGAGAACCCGCATGTGGGACTGATCTTTCTGGTACCCGGCACGAGCGAAACCCTGCGGGTGCAAGGAACCGCCGAGCTGATCGACGATGCCAACCGGCGCGAGACCCTCACAGCGCGTGGCAGCCCGGCGCTGTTGGTAACGCGCGTCACGGTGACCGAATGTTACTTCCACTGCGCCAAAGCTTTCCTGCGCAGCGATCTGTGGAATCCCGGGACCTGGCCGGAAAAGATGGCAATCTCCTTCGGCGAAGAAATCGCAGAAAGCGGCGGTCTCCAGCGCGAGGCGATCGCAGAATTCGATCGGGCGGTCGGCGAGCGGTACCAGACGGATCTATAGGATCTCCAGGACAACATGAGACAAACGTTGCATTTACTGTGGATTGTGATCGTGCTGTTGGCACTGCCTGCTTGCGCGTCGAAGAAGGAACCCGCGCCGCCGCCGGCAAAGGCTGAGGTGCCCGCTGCCGAGAATCTACTTCATGACAAGACCGTGATTCCGGGCGTCCGCGTCGGGCCGGTGTTCCTGGATATGCCGCTGCGCAAATTGATCGAGGTATTCGGCGAACCGGTATCCGGCACCAACTCGCGCATGCCCGGCGGCCGGCCGGCGCTGTTATACCGCTACCCGGACCCCGGCGCCGCTGAAGGTGCCCTTCTGGTGCTGGTGCGCGAACACGATCAGACCGTCTACTCCATCGAGGTCGGTCGAAGCGAGAGCTTCCAGACGCGGGAAGGCGTGCGCTTCGGTTCTTCCGATGCACTGGTCAGGGCGAGCTTCGGCAAACCACAATCGGTGGGAGAAACGACCGTGACCGGCGAGAACGGGGCGACGGCGGTGATGCGGATGTATTGTTACCTCAATGGCCTGGCCGTGCGCCTCAACGCCAACGGCAACGTCGAAGCGCTGACGGTGTTCCCGGGCGGCGACCTACGCATGATCTGCAAGGCGCAGTAAGTAGCCGGCTTTGGCCGAAGCCGTCAGCCGATCGTCACTTCCGAACGTCCGTCGAGTGCGGCATCCAGCGTCTTCCAGCCTAGCAACGCGCAGTTCACTCGCGAGGGAAACTCCCTGATCAGCGCCAGCACCGCGAGTTGGTCATCATCGTCCGGCTGGTCCGGTGTTCCGGCGGGATCCTTCAGCAGGCGCTCGAAGTGCCGGTACAGCGATCTGGCATCGCTCACCGTCCTGCCGGTGATCGCCTCGGTCATGACCGAGGCGGAAGCCATCGAAATTCCGCAGCATTCGCACTGAAAGCTCGCCTCCGCCACACGATCACCTTCGATGCGCGCATAGACGGTGAACGTGTCGCCGCATAAGGGATTCAAACCTTGCGCCTTGCGGTTGGCATCGCCTAAGTTCGCGGAAATTGCGCGCATTCCTGATGTGATCGAGGATCACATCGTTGTAAATCGACTTCGATTCGGCCACGAGGGAATGTCGCGCGGTCAGGCCAGAGGCCGGCCGCCGTCCACGGGAAATATGCAGCCGGTAGAGTAGCGGAAGTGGGTGACCACGGCCAGCGTCGCGGCGCCGATCTCGTCGGCGGTGGCGAGACGCCTGAGCGGCGTACGTGCTGCCTGCTCGTCGCGCCACTTCTTGTCCAGACCCTTCACGAAGTCGGTGTCCACCAGGCCGGGGGAAACCGAAACGACCCGGATCTGGGGCGCCAGCGCGCGGGCCAGCGACTTGGTCATCGAATCGAGCGCTGCTTTCGAGGCGCAGTAAGCGACGTTGCTGCCCATTGCGGTCACGGCGGCGATCGAGGAGATGTTGATCACCAGCCCGCCCTCGCCGGCCGCCAGCATCTTGCGGAAGGCCCTGACCGCGGCGAACGGCCCGCGCCAGTTGACGCGGAAGATATCGTCGATCAACTGATCGTCCAGTGCATCGAGATCGTTGTGCGGCACATAACGGGTGATGCCCGCGCAGTTCACCAGCACGTCGAGCCGGCCGTGCTTCGCCTCGATGTCGGCGGCCAGAAGGCTCAGTGCGCGCTGTCTTCTACCGGCACATTGGCGGCCCAATGCCCCTGCCCGGGCAGGTTCAGCATTAGATCCTTCGCGGCTTCCTTGCCGTGATTGTAGGTGACGATGCAGGTCGCGCCGGCCTCCGGCGAAATGCCTGCAGATTGCGGAGCCGATGGCGCCGGAGCCGCCGATAACGACAGCCACCCACCTCTCCGCCCGCTCGCGGGCGGAGAGGGAGTTGTCGTGTGCGCTCTTGTTTCATCGTATCCGTGACCGCGTTTAGACTCCCTCTCCACCTCTAAGGCCAGAGGGAACGAGTGAGTTTTTCTCCGGCGCGCAAGCAACCGTGCTCGTAACATCAATAAGGCCGTATTGAACCACAGAGACGCAGAGAAGAACCAGAAGGAGGGAATCGTACGACAGCCTGAGCATGCGCCGTTTTGGCGCACATATCGCAGACGCCTCAGCCAGGGGACCGATCCGCGGATGGTCCCAGAAAACAGGACTGGTGCCCGATTTGCGGTGACAGGTCAGCGCGTGCGCCGCAGAGGCAATCTCGCTACAACTCCCCGTTTCGCCTTCGATGCGGAGGGTATTACACTGTCCGCCCCGGGAAGCACCCCAACTTCAGACTGGCGTTGCAGCATGTCGTGAAACAGCCTTTGCGTAGCGTCCGACGGCGGAACGCCCAACACTACAGATAAAGTGTGCTTGAGCCTTCGGTAGACGCTGAGCGCCTCGGTGCGTTTGCCCAACCGCTCGTAACAGCGCATCAGCCCCAAGGGAAAGGATTCCACGATCGGGTCGGCATCGATGCCGCGCATATAGCACTGAACTGCCCCAGGTAGATCACCTTCCGATTCCAGAGCAGCGCTGTACCTGGACAAAGCGTCGATGAATTTTCCGCGCAACCGTTCTCTCGGCGCCACACTCCACGACTCGCCTTCGTCCTCGGGCAGGAACGTGCCGCCGTACAGGGCCAGGACCTTCTGGCTGTCGAATCCTGTGTCGGAAAGTCGTGCCTCGAACACCCACGCATCCACCCAGCACATCTCCGGGTTAAGCGATACCTTTCCACCCTGATGAATAATGGACTCGTTCGACCCAAGCAGCTTCCGTAATCGCAATACCGTGATGGACAGTGCGTTGCGCGCCGCGTCACCTTCTTCGTCCCCCCAAAGCGCATCGCACAGTCCCTGCTCCGACACGTCTCGTCCCCCAAGGGCCACGATTGCTTTCAGCAACAGCAAAGTCTTGCGCGGCAGCTTGCGCGAGAATTCAAGCCTTTCTCCGTTGACCTGTGCTTCAAAGCGGCCCAGCGTAAAGATACGCACTTGCCATGGCCACTTGTCCGGCGCGTCTTTCGGGGGTTTGAGCCGAAACATGCGAATGATGTCCTGAACCAGATCCACTTCGATGCCTTCCTCGATTGCCAGGGTAAACAGTGGAGGCATGGCGCATTCGAGATAGCGCAGGTAGTACTTTCGGTTGCCCTCCCTCGCCCGCGACAGCGATTCCGCTGAGTCGCGTCAATGCGAGGTCCAGCTTGCCCTCGACCAGCGCAAGCCATGCCTCCGTCGAAGACCAGCACGCGGCCAGGAAGCAGTCAAGCACGGGGGCGTGCTCGATGATATCCCGGCTCCACGCGATCAGGGGCCGAGCGCTTTTCCTGATGCGACCTGCAGCGAGCAACAACTCCGCATCGACCATCCCGAAGAGCATCTCCTGCATGCGGGACCCAGTCCTGCAGAATTGCGACATGGGTCAACTCTGCCAAATCGGCCGCTTCGTCGCTCCGACCACGAAACTGCTGCGCGTCGGGCCTGATACACGTACAAGCATTGCTTCACCTACCGGATGATCTCGGTCGAGGCATTGCCTCCACCTTCACGAGCGTCGCGTTCGCGACGGCCCATCCGGAGACGCGGAATTCGACCATAAATCGCGTATAGATAGTCATCGCAAACGTCGCGCGAATACCGTTGGCCTCCGCAACCTGCGCAGGCGCGGCCAGGAATGTCCAGCGCCTCTTCGTACCGCGCCTCGACGAATCTCAGGTAACCCGCCCGAGACAAGCCACCATGCGGCCTCCGATGGGCTCGCACCGTGACCATTGATAAGATGCGCAGTGGCTTCAGCGCGTGAATCCGATCTCCACATTCGAAGCTCGCCACTTAGCCGAAGTCGCGACCGAGCGCGCCCAGCGGCGGCCGCTAGTGCGACGGCAGGATCACCGCCGCCTGCGCAGTAATGCTTCCACCCGCTGTGCCGCCCACGCCGTCCAAGGGTGCGATGGTCTGCTCCAGAACAAAGCGCAGAGCACAGCACGCCCCAAACCCGCAGTTCGACATCAGGTGACGGAAACGCTTTCAGTTGCTCCATCTTAGGCGAGCAGTTCGTCGAGCCAGCCATCCATTGCTTGAATCGCAAAGTATCCGAGGTGGGCAGCATTCAGCAGCGCGGCGAGACAAAGAACCTGACCCGGCAGATCCTGAGTGTCTCGAAACCGCTCCAGCGCCAAGCGCAGCGTGTCGATGCCATCGCGTCGGTGCCGTCTGCACGTGTGCTATGCCCAGCCAGTAGACGATCCAGGGGAAGGCGTGTAACTTTCCTGAACCGGTAACGCTTGTATCCAGCGCTCCAGCGTTTGCCGCCGTCCGCTGTTGAGCAGCCCATTGGCCTCCTGGAGGATCGGCGAACGGCCTCGTCCCAATCTTCAGCTACGATACACAAATCCATTGCCGCATCGAATTCTCCGCTGCCTTCCAATACGCGGCGGAACGACCGAGCAGTTCATCGAGTTCCTCCGGCGCAAACAACTCCCTTACCCTGGCCCTGAGGAAGTCGAGAAACAGGGCGTGAAACTGGTACACCGGTTCGGGTCCGGGTCTGCGATCGGTGAACATCCGGCGGCGATAAAGGTCTTCCAGCAGGGTTGGTGCCTCTGCGCGCCCGCTCAGCTCGGTCGCGAACGAGGGCGTAACTCGAGGCAGGAACGCGATCGACAGCAGGATATGTTGCGTTACTTCAGGGGCCTGATCGAAGATAAGACTGGCGAAATAGTTGAATACCGATTCGCGTGTTTCCGTGGGGAGTTCCTGAGATCTGCCATCGAAGTGTCCGAGCCGTTCCAGCATGAGCGTAATGCCGGCGGCCCATCCCTGGGATTGTTGATGCAGCGCCTTGAGCAACCAGTCGTCGGTGACACTTCGTTTTGCCGCGATGGCGCGCACTTCATGAAGGGTGAGCTGCAGTTTGTCCCATCCAACTTCAGTCATCGCGCCCCGCGCCGCGAGTTGTACGAAGGTCCGGGGCGCCTCCACTCGACTGATTGCGATGACTGAACTGTCGGGTGGCACCTCGACAATGGCGTGGCGCAGGACGTCGTGCAACAAAGCACTCTCCGGCGCTTCCTGGTAGTTGTCGAGCACCAATATCAACCGGTCGGGTAACTGGGTAAAGAACGCGCGAAAGAAGAGACGGGCGAAGCTCGGTAAGTCCGACAAATGCTCGGGTACAAATCTCGGTAGCGAAGTGCAACCGCTTGTACCGAGAGCTTCCGCCGCCAGCGCAAGATAGTGGAACAAAGTGGCCGGGTCGGCGTCGCCGGCATCAACTCTGATACCAGATGGTAGGCAATCCCCGGTCTTCGAGATAACTCGCCGTCAGTGCGGTCTTGCCTGCGCCGGGTGGACCGGAAATCCAGACCAGGGGTCGGCCGCGGTTGTCATCCAGCAGTGCAAACAGCCGCTCCCGCGGCACCACGCCGAACAGACGTGGCCGGCTGATCTTTGCAAGAGATGCTTTCTTGCTCATCCCGGAGTCCCCTCCCGACTCATGGACGCACGGGCCGGCACACGTAGCGGCCGACTTCCGGGGAGTATGCGCAAGCGCGGTGCGAGGCTCAAGCCTCCGCACCGCGATTCGCAATACGGTCACTTCAGTTTGTAGGTGCCCTTGTTCGGGTTGCATCCCAGGAACGCTACTTCCTTTGACGGGCTGCCCCAGTTGTTGTCGAGGCGATACTCGCCCTTCAGCACCATGCCGTCGTACTTACCTGTCCCGCCCGCGGCGGTATAGGTACCGCCCGCGCCGTCCGGATTGCCGTGGTAGTCCATCCACCATTTGTCGCCGTCCAGATCGGTGATCTCGCACATCCCGGTCTCGGCGAGTTTGCCGTTGATATTGGTGAAAAGTCCAAGACAGCGCGCGCCCATACGGTCGAACGCACCGCCGGCCGGGTTTGCCCGTAACAGGGCGTTGAGGTCATACTGCATGTGGAAGAGCTTGTCACCGTTGGCGAATGTCTTGCCCTGACCGATGGGGCAGAAGTCGAAGGCGTAGCTGCCCTCCTTGGGTATATTGACCTTGCCCGCGATTGCGCCACTCGTGGCCAACACCGCAAACGTCCACACCACCGTAACAATTAACCGCTTCATGTTCCGCCCTCCTCGTTTGGTTTACCGTCCAGGAAATTACGCCGAGGAGAAGGCAGGTCGTGGAGGGCGCGCCACAGTTCTTCGGTCGTGTGAAACGGCGCTTGTTCGCCGCTGCTCACCGATTCGACGACTCCGGCCATGCCGGCAGCATCCCGCCGATACACCCGGACTACGTAGACACCCAATTCTTCCATTCACCCACCTCCCGCTGGCGTGCCATCAGGCTAGAGGGAAGGCGGCTACGGATTGGCTACAAATGAGGAATAAAGCGCGACTACCGAGAAGGCAGCCTCGTAGTTCCAGGAAAGAGTATGGTTCTCGTCACGCCGTCACGCGTTACGATCGTCACGGCCTTTACGCTGCGCGACGCTTGCCGTAGCGCTTGACCCGCAGATCGGCCTGCGCCTTGTGGCCGGCGAAACCTTCAACCGCGCACAGCCGCGAACAGTATTCGCCGATCATCGCCGAGGACTCGGGCTTCACCTTCTGGTAGGTGCAGGTCTTGATGAACTTGCCGACCCACAAGCCACCGGTGTAGCGCGCCGCCTTGCGGGTGGGCAGCGTGTGGTTGGTGCCGATCACCTTGTCGCCGTAGGAGACGTTGGTTTCGGGCCCCAGGAACAGCGCACCGTAGTTGCTCATGTTCTTCAGGAAATAATCCGGATCCCTGGTCATCACCTGCACGTGTTCGGAAGCGATGCGATCCGCCTCCTTCACCATTTCTGCGTAGTCCTTGCATACGATCACCTGCCCGTAGTCCCGCCACGCCTGGCCGGCGATTGCCGCGGTCGACAGCGTCTGGAGCTGACGCTCGACTTCCTTCATCGTATCTTCCGCGAGCCGGCGCGAGTTGGTGAGCAGAATCGCCGGCGAATTCGGACCGTGCTCGGCCTGGCCCAGCAGGTCGGTCGCGCACATCTCCGCGTCGCAGGAGTCGTCGGCAATGATCAGGGTTTCGGTGGGGCCTGCAAACAAATCGATGCCGACCCGCCCCGAAAGCTGGCGCTTGGCTTCCGCCACAAAGGCGTTGCCCGGGCCGGCGATCATGTCGGTCGGCTTGATCGTGGCGGTGCCGAGCGCCATCGCGCCGATCGCCTGCACGCCACCGATGGTGTAGATCTCGTTGGCACCGGCAAGACTCATTGCCGCGACGATCGCCGGATGCGGCTTGCCCTGGTACGGCGGTGCGCAGGCGATGATGCGCTTCACCCCGGCCACGCGCGCGGTGACGATGCTCATGTGCGCGGAAGCCACCAGCGGATACTTGCCGCCGGGAACGTAGCAGCCGACGCTCCCCACCGGGATGTTCCTGTGGCCGAGGATCACGCCGGGAAGCGTTTCCACTTCCACGTCGCGCAGCGCGTCACGCTGGATCTGCGCGAAATTGCGGATCTGCTCCTGCGCGAATTTGATGTCTTCGATCACCTGCTTCGGGAGCTGGCGCACGCAGTCCTCGATCTCGCCCTTGCTCATGCGGAAGTCTTCCGGCGACCAGTTGTCGAATTTCTTCGACAGATCGCGCACGGCCGCGTCGCCGCGCTTTTCGATGTCGGCGAGGATGTCCTCGACGGTCTTGCGAACCTTGGCGATGTCCGCAGCGTCCTGCTCGGCGGAAATGCCGGTCTTCAGAAAAATAGCCATGATCCAGCCTTCCAGGGGATGTAACGACAGTGAGTCCAGGCGCCCGCGCATCTGCGGGCATCGGGTGAGTACCGGGAGGCGCTATTCTCAGGCGGATACGACGCCGCCGTCAACGGCAACGATAGACGGAGATCCAAAACAGGAAATCCGACCACCAAGGCACGAATACACCAAGAGAACCAAACTCCGGAATGTATTGCTTCCCTTGGAGCCTTGGTGTCTTGGTGGTTTGCCTTATGAATTCAACGAACTCAACAAAAAGGAAACTCGACTTCCGGCCGGCGCCCGCCAATCAGGTCGGCGACGGCCTTGCCGGATCCGCATGCGAGCGTCCAGCCGAGCGTGCCGTGACCGGTATTGAGGAAGAGGTTTCGATAACGCGTGCGCCCGATCAGCGGCACATTGCTGGGTGTGGCCGGGCGCAAGCCCGCCCACGGGACGCATTGGCAGAAGTCGCCGGCCTCGGGGAAGAGTTCCTCGACGCGTTCGATGATCGCCCGGCAGCGCGCCTCGTTGAGCGACGTGTCGTAACCGGTCAGTTCCGCGGTACCGGCCGAACGCAGGCGGTTGCCCAGTCTCGTGACGGCGATCTTGGCGTTTTCGTCGGTCATGCACACGGTTGGCGCCGCATCTGGACGCGCCAGCGGCGCCGTCACCGAATAGCCTTTCACCGGATACACCGGCACGCGCACGCCAACGGAAGCGAGCAGGAAGGGACTGTAGCTGCCGAGCGCAACCACGTAGGCGTCCGCGTTCACCATCTCGCGGCTGCCGTCAGCATCGCGCACGGCCGCACCGGTAACCGCGTCACCCGCGGTGGTGATCGACTCGACCGAAGTCTCGTAGCGGAATTCCACGCCCTGGCCACGGCACAACACGGCAAGGTTCTGGGTGAACTGATGGGCATCGCCCGATTCGTCGTCCGGCGAATAAGTCGCGCCGACGATGCGTATCCGCGTGGCTCGCAGGGCCGGCTCTATGGCCAAGCACTCCTGCGTGCTCTTCAGTTCCATGGCGCAGCCGTACTTCCGCATCAGCACCACCCGTGCATGCGCATGCGCGAACTCGGCATCGTCGGTGTGCAGGTGGAGAATCCCTTTTTCGAGGTGATCGTAGGCAATGGTGGTATCGCGGCGCAGTTGCTGCAGCATCGTGCGGCTGTACAGCGCCAGCCGCAGGATGGTCAGCGTATTGCTCCGGGTACGGCCGGGCAGGCATTCGAGCAGGAATCGCAGTCCCCACGACCATTGGCGCAGGTCGGCGCGCAGCCGGAACAGCAGCGGCGCATCCTCGCGCCCCAGCCATTTGAGAATCTTCAGCGGCGCACCGGGATTGGCCCAGGGTTCGGCGTGGCTGACCGAAATCTGGCCGCCATTGGCGAAACTGGTCTCCATCCCGGCGGCGGGCTGCCGGTCGATCACCGTGACCTCGTGCCCAGCCTTCGCCAGATACCAGGCACTGGTCACGCCGATCACTCCCGCTCCGAAAACCAGAATCTTCATTTCCGTTCTCCAGGGAGAACGGAAATGACGTGACGGCGTAACGACGTGACGACGTGACGACGTAAACCGAGGACTAGAAAAAAGCAATCCATCTTGCCTGTGTGGCTTGGCTGAGCTGCTTCACCCCTTGCCGGGCGGCGACTACGAAGATAATCACCGGTGACTTTCCATCGTCACGATCGTCACGCCGTAACGTTCGTCACGGCTTTACTGCGCGGTCCAGCCGCCGTCCATGAGGATGTCCGTGCCGGTCATGAACGACGCGGCGTCGCTGCAGATGTAGCGCGCCAGCCCGCCGATCTCTTCCGGCTTGCCCCAGCGCGCCATCGGGGTCTGCGCCATCAGCGCCGCATTCTTCTGTGCGTCGGCGCGAAGCGGCGCGGTCAGGTCCGTGGCGTAGAAGCCAGGACTGATCGCCACGACCGTGATGCCGTCATTCACCAATTCCAGCGCCATGCACTTGGTGAGGCAGAGCAGCCCGGCCTTGGACGCGCAATACGCGCCGCGGCCGGCACTGCCGACATGCGCCATGATCGAAGTGATGTTGATGATGCGGCCCCACTTGGCCGCCTTCATGTGCGGAATGAAGGCGCGCGACACCAGGAACGCGCCGGTGAGGTTGGTATCCAGCACCAGCTTCCACTCGTCCAGAGTGAAATCGGCGACATTCTTGCGCACCGCGGTGCCGGCGTTGTTGATGAGAATGTGCGTGCCACCGAATCGCGCAAGGACATCCTTGCCGAGTTTCCCGACCTGCCCTTCATCGCGCACATCGGCGATGAAAATTTCGCTTTCCGCACCGGTCTCTTTTGCCAGCTTCTGCGTCTCGGCGAGCTTGTTCTTGTCGCGACTGACCAACGCCAGCTTCGCCCCGGCCTCGCCGAGCGCCAACGCCATCGCCCGCCCCAGCCCACGGCTGGCACCGGTAACTACCGCGACTTTGCCCTGCAGGAACCTGCCTTCCATCGTCCGCCTCCGGTTACTTTTTTGCCAGCGATGCCGTGAATGCCGTGAATGTCGTGAACGCCGATGACGGACTGGCGATACGGACTTCCGGACGTAGTTACGGAGTTTGAATTGTTCCAGGCAGTCACGTCTACGTGTTTCACGATATTCACGGCCGTTGCGGCCCTTCCGGCCTTTACGGCCTTTCTTACTTCCCGATGATCTTGCCGAAACTCACCCACTCCTTACCGTCGAAGCGCGCAAGCTGAGCCGATTCGATCAGGAAGAAGTCGTCCGGAGAAGTATTCCACTTGATTCCGGGCAGCATCATCGGCAGTTGCAGGTCCTTGATGCTCGCCATCTGTTTCATCACGTTTTCGCGGCTGAGATCGTCGCCGCAGGCCTTGAGCACGTGCACCACACCCTGGGCGATCAGGTATCCGGACACGTTGAAGACGTCCTTGATGTCGCCTTCCGGATAGTACTTCTTGAACCAGGCGGAATATTCCTTGAATCCGGGATCGTTCTTCCACCGCGGATCGACCGGATCCTTGAAGTAGGCGGCAGTGATCAGTCCGACCGACTTGTCCAGGCCGGCCGGCGTCAATACCGAGCCGACCGAATCGGACACGTTGTTGAGAATGTGCAGCGGCCTCCAGCCCATGTCGTAGACCTTGCGGATCGCCTGGGCGGCGAACTTGGGCGTGGTGACGTTGTAGAAAGTATCCGCGCCCGAGGCCTTGCAGGGTGACGATCTGCGAATCGATCGTCGGATCGGTCACCTCGTAGCTGGCCTCGGCCACGACCATCTTTGCGGCCTTGTCGCCAAGCCCGTCCTTCAGGCCCTTGACGTAGTCTTTGCCGTAGTCGTCGTTCTGGTAAAGGATGGCGATCTTGGCGTCGGGCTTGGTCTCCAGGATGTAGTTTGCGTAGATGCGGCCCTCGGCCTGGTAGTTGAGGTTGAAACCCATGGTCCAGGGGAAGTTCTTCGGGTCGCCCCACTTGGTGGCGCCGGTGTTGACGAAGATGTGCGGCACGCCTCTTGGCGTTGACGTACTTGTGGATCGCCGAGTTCGGCGGCGTGCCCAGCGTGCCGGCCAGGAACAGCACCTGCTCCTGCTCGACCAGCTTGCGCACCTGCTCGACCGTGCGCGGCGGGCTGTAGCCGTCATCGAGGCTGATGAAGTTGATCTTGCGGCCGTTGATCCCGCCCTGGTCGTTGATCATCTTGAAGTACGCGGACTCCGCCCGGCCGATGATGCCGTAGGCCGAAGCCGGCCCGCTGTAGGGATTGGTGCTGCCGATCTTGATCTCGGTGTCGGTCACGCCCGGGCCGTACTTCTTCTCCGCGTAACTCAGTTGCGAAACGACGGCTGCGAGGGCCACCGCAAACATTACTCGATGGATGCGCATGATGATTCTCCTCCTCTCAGAAAATTGATCTCATAATCCCACAACCCGCGCCGCTACCTGACTAATTCTTGATGGACGACGAAGTCAAGCTGCTTGCCGAGCACCTCCCCGTTCCCGCAGCCAAATCATTCGCCATCTATAAGTTCCTTCATCATCCAATCCGGACCAACGCCCCGCCATCCACCGGCAAGGCCACACCGGTGATGAAATTGGCCTCGTCGGATGCGAGAAACAACGCCGCATTGGCCACATCCCAAGCCGTCCCCATCTTTCCACGCAGGGGAACCTTCTTGTCGCGTTCCGCGGCGATCGTCTCGCGACTCTTGCCGGTTGCGTGGGCGCGCGTATCCACCGCCATGGGTGTATCCATCAGTCCCGGCAAGATCACGTTGGCGCGAACGCCATAAGCGGCGTTTTGCAATGCAAGCTGCTGCGTAAAGGCGATCATGGCCGCCTTGGTGGCTTTGTAGGCAACGAGAGGATAGTCGACCCACGCCGCAATGGATGAGATGTTGATGATGGCTCCGCTTCGCTGTCCACGCATGATGGGAATGACATGTTTGCAGGCCATCATCGTTCCACGAAGGTTGATGGCATGGATCCGATCGAAGATTTCCTCGGTGAGTTCCAGAAGCGGCGCGTCGTCTCCCGAAATGCTCACCCCGACATTGTTGTGCAAAATATCGATGCGTCCCCATCGCCGCCGAGCGAAGTCCACTGCCTCGGCCAGCGTGGCTTCATCAGTAACGTCCGCTTCAAATGCGACGCACTCTGCGCCCTCCTTCGTCACCAGGGCCACGGTATCCCTCGCCGATGCAATGTCCCGATCCACGGCAAGGATCTTCGCGCCTTCCTGCGCAAAGCGAATGGCCGTCGCGCGGCCATTCCCGATGCCTTCTCCAGGACTCTGCCCGGCACCAACGATGATCGCTACTTTTCCCTCGAGCCGCATCGCGATCTCCCTGCAATATTTTCGAAACCAAATTGGCCACGGAAGCACACGGAATGACACAGAAAGAAAGACGCAAGACCGGGAAAAATGAACTCGGGTGCAAATTGCGGAGGCTATTCGTGCAGAGAACCCGCAATATTGGACTTCAACCTGGTTGGTCTATCGGACACCGAACGTGATCTGTTTTCCGGTTTTCCTTCCGTGTCATTCCGTGTGCTTTCGTGGCTAACCTACCTTGGCCTTTCCTTCGGTCCTTCTGCGATGTTCGGCGACACCATGTGCTACTTGCCCAGCACCTCGCCGAACAGCACCCAGCGCTTGCCGTCGAATCGCGCAAGTTGGACTTGCTCGATCGGGTAAAAGTCCGGTCGGGCTCGTGTTGATCCTGATCCCGGGCAGGAGCACTGGAACCTCGAAATTCTTCAAGTTTGCCGCCTGCCGCATGACGTTCTCTCGGGTCAGATCATCGCCGCACTGTTTAAGAACCTGCACAAGGGTCTGCGCCACTGCGTAGCCGTACACGTTGAAGCCGTCGTTCACGTTTCCATCCGGGAAGTACTTTTCATCCACCCCTGCCACTCCTTCATCGCCGGATCATTCGCCCATTGTGGATCGGTGGGATCCTTGAAGTACAAGGCGGTGATGAGGCCGACAGACTTTTCCAGCCCGGCGGGTTCGAGCACTGCTGCCACCGAGGTCGAGACATTGTTCACAAAGGTCAGCGGTTTCCAGCCCACGTCATAGGTCTTGCGGATCGCCTGGGCGGCGAACTTCGGTGTCGCAATGATGAAGAGGGTGTCCGCGCCTGACGCTTGAAGCGTGACGATCTGCGAGTCCACCGTCGGATCGGTGACCTCGTAGCTGACCTCCCTGGCGATCAATCCTGTCGGCCTGGCTGCCCAGCCCATCGTGCAATCCCTTCACGTAGTCCTTGCCGTAGTCGTCATTCTGGTACAGCACGGCGATCCTGGCATCGGGCTTGTTCTGCAGCAGATACTTGGCATAGAGGTGTGCCTCGGTCTGATAGTTCGGCTGCCAGCCCATGGTCCAGGGAAAGTTCTGCGGATCGCCCCACTTGGTCGCGCCGGTGGCGACAAACAGCTGCGGCACTTTCCTGGCATTCATGTACTTGTGGATCGCGGTATTGCTCGGCGTGCCGAGGCTTTGGAAGATGAACAGCACCTCTTCCTGCTCCACCAGGCGCCTGACCTGCTCGACGGTCTTCGGCGGACTGTAGGCGTCGTCCAGGCTGATGAAATTGATCTTGCGCCCGTTGATCCCGCCCTGGTCGTTGATCATCTTGAAGTAAGCGGCCTCCGACCGCGCGATGGTGCCGTAGGCCGAGGCCGGCCCGCTGTAGGGATTGGTATTGCCGATCTTGATCTCGGTATCGGTCACTCCGGGACCGTACTTCTTCTGCGCCAGCGCGGTCGAGGCGGCAACCGAGGCGACCATCCCCAGTACCAACAATAGTTTGCTTGTCATGCTGTTCTCCCGGTCCATTCACTGCATTCAATGCGGTCTAAATGTTCTGCCGACGCGTGCCCCGCATCCGCATCCATGCGAGACGCACAAACCCGCCGACCCCGGTCGGCATCAGGTACACGAACGCAAGCAGGAACACGCCGTAGATCGCCCATGGCGCGGCCTTGGAAATCTGGTCGGCGAAATTGGGCACGAACTGGATGAACAGCGCCCCGTAGAAGGCGCCCGAGATCGAGGCGATGCCGCCGATCACGATGCCGATCAGGAAGTTGATGGACAGTCCCGCGGTGAAACTGTCGGGCGCAACGAACTGGATCACGATGGCGCCGAGCGCGCCCGCCACGCCGGTAAACAGCGCGCTCACGCCGAAGGTAAGCGTCTTGTACAGCGCGCTGTTCACGCCCATCGCCTCGGCCGCGATCGGATGGTCGCGGATCGCCACCAGCGCGCGCCCGACGCGCCCGCGCAGCAGGTTCCAGCCGACCACGAACATCACTACAAGGATTGCCAGCGTGAACAGGTACAGCCACTGATCCGGCGTGATCTTCAGCCCGAACGGGGCTTCCGGCTTGATGATGACGATACCCTGCACGCCTCCGGTCCAATGCTCGATGTGCTTGTACTTGAGGATCTGCGGCATCGCCACAGCCAGTGCAAACGTCGCCAGCGCCAGGTAATGGCCGCGCAACCGCAGCGCGGGCAGCCCGAAGAGAAAACCGAAGACGAAACAGGCGAGCCCGGCCACCGGAAGGGTCGCCCAGTACGGCCACCCGAGGTGCTCCATCAGGATCGCGGCAACGTAGGCGCCGATGGCGTAGAAAGCGCCGTGCCCCAACGAGATCTGGCCGTTGTAACCGGTCAGGATGTTCAGCCCCAGCAGCACGATGGCGTAGACCAGCACCATGTTGAACTGGAACACCCGATAGCTGCTCACCAGAAACGGCAGCGCCACGGCAGCGCACAGCAGGACCGCCAGGCCGATCGCCTTCCAGGCGCGCACGGAAAGGCCGGCGTAGCGGGGAAGCGCCATCTAGCATGTCGTCAGTTGTCCAGATCTCATGCATGTCGTCCATGAAATGCTCCGTGGCTGCAGTGCAGGCTACGTGTGCGAAGCGTCGCGATAAATTGCGCAGTCCGCTCTCGCTCCTGACTGCGTCCCTCATTCGCTCTCCTTCGGCCTTACCTCGTCACGTCGTCACGTTCGTCACGACATTCTTCACACCCGCGTAACAAACACCTTTCCGAACAGTCCGGTCGGTTTGACCAGCAGCACACCGATAATCAGTACCAGCGCCACCGTGAGTTTCAGTTCCGTACCGATCACGTAGGCGCCCAGCAGATTCTCCAGAACCCCCACAGTGAAACCGCCCACCACCGCGCCGAACGGATTGTCGATCCCACCGACCAGCGCCGCGGCGAAGGCGTACAACAGCACGCCCGCCATCATGTTCGGTTCCAGGTACACAATAGGCGCCACCAGCATGCCGGCCACCGATCCGACTGCCGCCGCCAGTCCCCAGCCCAGCGCCAGCATCCACCCCACGCGCACCCCCACCAGCCGGCTCGACACCGGGTTCTGCGCCGCCGCCCGCATCGCCAGGCCGAGCGGGGTGAAGCGGAAAAACAGGTAGAGCATGACCAACACCGTCAGGGTGATGCCGATCGCGCCCAGTTCATGCGAAGAGATGAAGCGATTGCCGAACAGCGGCTGCTTCGGGAACGGGCTGGGAAAAGGTCTTGATCGTGTACGTGAAAATCCATCCGGCCACGCTGTTGAAAATGACCAGCAGCGCGATGAACACGGTGACGATGGACAACACCGGCGCGTGCTCCACCGGCCGGATGATCACCCGCTCGATCACGACGCCGGCCACGAACGAGATGGCTATCGTCAGCAGGAACGCCCACCAGTAGGGCACGCCGGCATTGATCAGGCTCCACGCCAGATACGTCGAGAACATCGCCATTTCGCCCTGGGCGAAATTGATGTGGCTGGTGGACTGGTAAATCATCACCAGCGCCAGCGCCAGGCTGGCGTAAATGCCGCCGGTGGCCAGTCCCGACAACACCTGATGCAGAAACGCTTCCATTGGCGCTCCCCAAAATGTCCTAATAGCCGAGATAAGCGCGCCGCACGGTCTCGTTGGAGCGGATGGTATCGGCGCTGCCCGACATCACCACCTCCCCGGTCTCGAGCAGATAGGCGTGATCGGCAAGATCCAGCGCCAGCGCCGCGTTCTGCTCCACCAGAAGAACGCTGACCCCCTCCTCCGCGTTGATACTGCGCATGATGCGGAAAATATCCTGCACCACCAGCGGCGCCAGGCCGAAGGAGGGCTCGTCGAGCAGCAACAGCCTCGGCGAAAGCATGAGCGCCCGGGCAATGGCCAGCATCTGCTGCTCGCCGCCGGAGAGCGTGCCCGCCTGCTGGTGCCGCCGCTCCTTGAGCCGCGGAAAATAGTTGTAGACGCGCTCGAAGTCGCGAGCCACCGCGTGCCGGTCCTTGCGGGTGTAGGCGCCGATGCGCAGGTTTTCCTCGGTGGTGAAATCGAAGAAAGTGCCGCGGCCATCGGGCACGTGCGCGATTCCCAGCCGTGCAATCTCCTCGGTAGCAAGGGTCTCGATCGGCCGGCCGTCGAAGTGCACCGAGCCCTGCCTCCTCACCATGCCGCTCACGGCGCGCAGCAAGCGTGGTCTTTGCCGGCTCCGTTGGCGCCGAGAACGGTCGGTGATGCCGTCCTGCTCGACGGCGAAAGCCACACCGCGCAGAACGTCCGCGGCGCTGTAACCGGCGTGCAAACCAGAGACCTCGAGCAGCGCCATTCAGGCGTCCTTTCCCAGGTAGGCGCGGATCACATCCGGATTGCGCTGGACGTCTGCCGGGGTACCGTCGGCGATCTTCCTGCCGAAATTGAGCGCCACGACCTTGTCGGAGAGCTGCATAACCAGGCCCATGTGATGTTCCACCAGCAGGATCGTCACCCCAAGCTGGTCGCGGATGCGGCGAATAAGTGCGGAAAGCGATTCCACCTCCTCGTGGTTCAGTCCGCCCGCCGGTTCATCGAGAAGCAGCAGCCGGGGCTCGGCGGCCAGGGCGCGGCCGAGTTCCACACGTTTTTGCGTACCGAACGGCAAGTCCGCCACTCGCAACTGCGCAACCGCCTGCAGATCCAGCAGTTCGATCAGGCCCCATTGCTTTCGCCTTCACCCGCAACTCCTCGCGCGCCACCACCGGCGTGCGCAGGGCGTTGGCGAAGAAACCACCGCGGCTGCGGCAATGGGCGCCGACCATGATGTTGTCCAGAACACTCATGGTCCGGAACAGCGCGAGATTCTGGAAGGTGCGGCCGATGCCCCAGTCGGCGATGCGGTGGCGCGGCACTTCGAGCAGCGACTGCCCACGGAAGAAAATGCTGCCGCCCTGGAACGGATAGAGGCGCGACAAGCAGTTGAACAGAGTGGTCTTGCCGGCGCCGTTGGGACCGATCACGCCTGCGATCTGCCCCTGCATCACGTCGAAGGACACGTCTTCCAGCGCAACGATGCCCCCGAACTGAACGCTCAGTCCGGATACCCGCAACAAAGATTGGCCGCGAGGGTCGCCCCCCGGCGCGGCATTGTTCATATTTTCTTGGCCCACGGTGCTCGCCAACTCCAAGCCCTCCCCGATGTGGGATGCGCCGTACCGAAACGCGCACCGGATACTGGCACAACCGTCGTGGCCGGTAAAGTTACGGCTGGGCCGGCCTTCGCTGCAGTGCAATGCGGTTCGTCTTATCTGAACCGTGAATCACTGAAAACGCGACGTTGACCGCGGCGGCGGGCATGTTCACCATAGTCGGATGCGGCGCCGCAAGTACCGGCCCGTGACAGTCTGCCGAGGCGAATCCGACTACAAAAATAGGCCGCTGCGACGAGCTCACAAGGAGGAACAAGGGGTGGAACCGAGTCATTACCGTTTCTGGCCGGAGAACGTGCCGCGTGAAATCGTGCTGCCTCGGGCCAGCGTCTATCACAACCTGGCGAGCGCGGCGGCACGTGAACCCGACAAGACCGCGCTGATCTACTACGGCATCGCCGCTCACCTACCGCACTTTCAAGAGCGAGGTGGACTCGCTTGCCGGCTTCCTGCAACGGCGATGCGGCGTGGAAAAAGGGTGACCGCGTGCTGCTGTTCATGCAGAACAGCCCTCAATTCATGATTGCGTTCTACGCAATCCTGCGCGCCGATGCGATGGTCGTGCCGGTGAACCCGATGAACCTCACCGATGAACTGCGCCACTACGTTTCCGACAGCGATGCCAGGGTTGCGATCACCGGACAGGAGCTCTTTGCCCAGACTCCGCCCGCTGATCGGCGCGGGCCTCGATCATCGTCCTTGTGGCCGCCTACTCCGATTACCTGACCCAGCCCACCGACCTGAAGGTGCCGGAAGCGGCGGCCGCGCCGCGTCAGGCGATCCGCGAACCGGGCGTTGACGTTGTGGAGCGACGCCCTCGCCGCCAATCTTGCGCCGGGGCTACACCGTGCCGGACCGGACGACTTGTGCGTCATGCCCTACACCTCGGGCACCACCGGTAAGCCCAAGGGCTGCATCCACACCCATCGCACCGTGATGAGCACGACCATCGCCGGCTCCGCCTGGGTCGGCATGGACAGCAATTCCGTGGTCCTGTGCACCATGCCGCTGTTTCACGTCACCGGCATGCAATGCAGCATGAACCAGCCGATCTACCGCGGCGCGACCATCGTGCTGATGACGCGCTGGGATCGCGACACCGCCGCCGAGCTGATACAGCGCTACAAAGTGGACGGCTGGACCAATATCACCACCATGGCGATCGACTTCCTCTCCAATCCGGATCTCGGCCGCTACGACATCACCAGCATCCGGCACATCGGCGGAGGCGGCGCGGCGATGCCCGAGGCGGTGGCGCAGCGCCTGCAGGATCGCACCGGTCTCTGCCTACATCGAGGGCTACGGACTGTCGGAGACCATCGCGCCCACGCACATCAACCCGCCTCAGCGCACCAAAAAGCAATGCCTGGGCATTCCGATCTGCTCGACGGACGCGCGCGTGATCAACCCGGACACCCTGAAGGAACTTGGCCCGAAGGAGGTCGGCGAGATCGTCTCCAGCGGTCCGCAGATCTTCCTCGGCTACTGGAAGAATCCCGGACGCCACGGCGGCCTGTTTCATCGAACTCGGGGGCAAACGCTTCTTCCGCACCGGCGACCTCGGCTACTACGACGAGGACGGTTACTTTTTCATCGTCGATCGGCTCAAGCGCATGATCAACGCCTCCGGCTACAAGGTCTGGCCGGCCGAGGTCGAGGCCACGCTCTACCATCACGCCGACGTTCACGAGGCCTGCGTGATCGGAACACAGGATGCCGCGGCGCGGCGAAACCGTCAAGGCGTTGGTAGTGCTCAAGGAGGCTAGCCGCGGCAAAGTCTCGCCGGAAGACATCGTGGCGTGGTCGCGTGAACGCATGGCCGCCTACAAAGTTCCACGGGTGGTGGAGTTCGTCGCCAGCCTGCCGAAGTCCGCCACCGGCAAGATCCAGTGGCGGCAGTTGCAGGAAGCCGAAAACAGAAAACCCGCCGATTTGAATCGACTCCAATGGAATCACGGCATCTGCAGCACTGGCCCAAACATCTCCCCAGGCACCTCACCGTACCATCCACGTGTCTCCATTTTCATCTCGACGTATCAGCGGCGCGTTACCCCGATAAGCCGGCGACGATTTTCTACGACACGCGTCTCGCCTATCGCCTGTTGAAGAAGCATGTTGATTTGATAGCAGGCTTCCTGCAGCACCGCTGCGGCGTACGCAAGGGCGACCGCGTGGTGCTGCAGATGCAGAACTCGCCGCAGTTCGTCATCGCCTATTACGCGATTCTGCGCGCCCGCGCGGTCGTCGTGCCGGTCAGTCCGATGCACGTGACCGACGAACTCGTTCACTATTTCGACGACGGCGGTGCATCCGTCGCGTTCGTCGCCCAGGATCTTGTATCCGCAAATTCAGCCACTAATGGGCAAACAGGTGAAGCACGCCATCGTCGTCACCTACGGCGACTACCTGACCGAATACACCACGCTTGAGATCCCGGAATTCCTGCAGGCACCGCGCCAGGCCATCACCGATCCCGGCGTCGTGCCCTGGTCCGATGCGCTGGCCGCCACCTACAAGCCGCTGAAACCGTCAGCCGAGGCCGACGATCTCGCCGCGATTCTCTACACCTCGGGAACCACCGGGAAATCCAAGGGGTGCATGCACACTCACCGCACCATCATGACCACGCTGGTGGGTGCAGCGTTGTGGGAGGGATTCACCGCCGATTCGGTGGCGCTCGCCACCGCGCCGATGTTTCACGTCACCGGCATGCAGCACAGCATGAACGCGCCTTTGTACGCAGGCGCGACCATCGCCATCCTGCCGCGCTGGAACCCGGATGCGGCGGGCTACATGATCGAACGCTACGGTGTCACCCACTGGGCCAACGTGCCCACCATGGTGGTGGACCTGCTGGCCCATCCCTCGACCGCCGGCCGCAACCTGTCTTCCCTGCAGAACGTCTTCGGCGGCGGCAGTTCGATGCCGGAATCGGTAGCGCAAAAACTCCATGAACTGTGCGGGATCGATTACATGGAGGCCTACGGCATGACCGAAACCATCTCGCAGACCCACATGAATCCGCCGGACAAGCCGCGCAAGCAGTGCCTCGGCATTCCCACTTTCGATACCGAATCGCTGGTGATCAATCCCGACACGCTCGAACAACTTGGACCGAATGAACAGGGCGAGATCGTCGTGCACGGCCCGCAGGTGATGAAAGGCTACTGGCAACGGCCGGACGCAAACGAAACAGCATTCATCGAAATCGAAGGCAAGACTTTTCTGCGCACCGGCGACCTCGGGCGTGTCGATGAGGACGGTTACTACTACATCGCCGACCGGCTCAAGCGCATGATCAACGCCGCCGGCTTCAAGGTCTGGCCGGCGGAACTCGAAGCCACTCTCTACAAGCACCCCGACATCAGGGAAGTGGCGGTGATCTCCGCGCCGGATCCGCGCCGCGGCGAAACCGTGAAAGCGGTCATCGTGCTCAAGGAAGATCGCAAGGGACAGGTGACCGCGGAAGACATCATGGAATGGTCGCGTGGCCACATGGCGGCGTACAAGGTGCCGCGCATCGTCGAGTTCACCGACCAGCTTGCCCCGCTCCGGCACCGGCAAGATCCAGTGGCGCGCTTTGCAGGAGAAGGAATGGGAAGGCGTAGAGCCGCCCGTGTCCTCGAACAATCCTAACCCGGCGTCATGAAATGCTCCCGCTGTCAGCACGATAACGCTACGTCCCAAAGATTCTGCGGCGAGTGCGGCGCGGCGCTCGCTGCGGTGTCGATATGCCTTCAACCCGGTTCGCATCGTCATCGCCGACTACCGCCCCGAAGCAAGGTGTGGAGGTATGGAAGCGACTGCGTACGAGTCGCGTAAGAAAACGGCGCAGTGCGCCACCTAATGCGCCGAACTATCTGCGCCTTCCACCCCCTGCACGCGGTGCCGGACGCGGTGGTGGCATCGGGCGCGTCGGCAGTTGGGAGGCTTGCGGCGGGCGCGCATCAGGCCGCGGAGGCTTCACGTCGGGCGGAGGCACGGTACCTGGCGGCCCGACGTAGATTGGACCGCCGTAATAGTAATCATCGTATCCCCACACGCTGCCATAGTGCACGCCGTAGCTGAACTCCGCGCTTCCGTTTCCACCTCCTGCACAACCCCCCGCAACGACCGCCGCCGTGCACGCGAGAAGAGCGAGCGCGTTGCGCCAAGAACGTACTGTGCCGCCGCGACTCATTGTTGGTCCTCCGACGGTGTCATCTGGGCCAAGCCGACCGCTGCCCCAGTGGATCGATGGCGCGCTTTACAAGAGAAAGAATGGGAAGGACAACCCAAACCTTGAACCACGGAGGACACGGAGGGCACGGAGAAAAACCTGCGAATGAATATTGGACTGTCACTCTTACCAGAAGCGTCAACTTTAGTACGCATTTTCTTGTATTCTCCTCTGTGTCCTTGCGTTCTCCTCGTGTCCTTCGAGTTCAATATTGCTGGATTCTACTGTGTACTCTGTGGCAAAGAAGGTTTTATCTGCGAAGCACGATGGCGAAAATATAATCCCCCCGCACCACCGAAAGCACCGCCCTGCCAGGTGCCTTGAGTGCGGCGGTCAGTTCGCGGGTACTGCCGACTTTCCTGCCGTTCACCGCGACGATCACGTCGCCCCGGCGCAACCCGTGCGACCACGCCGGGCTGTCGGGCGCGACTTCGACGACCATCACGGCGTTGGGCTTGCCGCCGCTCTCGATCGTGCCGACCGTCGCACCTTGCAGTTCGGCCACGATCTGGCTACCGAGTGCTGTTGCCGCGCGCAAGTTCTCGACCTTGGTCTTGAGCACCAGCTCCTTGCCGTCGCGGAGCACCTTGAATTCGACCTCTTCGCCCACTGCCATTAGGCCGATCTGATTGCGCAGGTCGGATGAGCCGCGAACGCCGCGTCCGTTCACCGCAACGACCACATCGCCGCGCTTCAAACCCACTTTGGCCGCCGGCGAGTCCGGAGCGACTTCCACCACGACCGCGCCCTGATTGGGCGTCAGCCCGAGCGCCTGTGCAAGTTCCGGGGTGATTTCCTGAGTGGTCAGCCCGATACGCCCGCGTTTGACTTCGCCGTACTTTGCAAGTTGGCTCATCACCGCGCGCGCCATGTTGCTCGGCACGGCGAAGCCGATACCGACATTGCCGCCGGATGGACCGATAATCGCGGTATTGATGCCGACCAGTTCGCCCCGGAGGTTGACCAGCGCCCCGCCGGAGTTGCCGGGGTTGATCGAGGCGTCGGTCTGGATGAAATCCTCGTAGCCTTCGATGCTCAGCCCGGTGCGCCCCAACGCGCTGACGATCCCCGAAGTCACCGTCTGCCCGATGCCGAAGGGATTGCCGATCGCCAGCACATAGTCCCCCACCCGAAGCCGGTCGGAATCGGCAAACCTTATCGCCGTGAGTTTCTCTGCTTCGACTTTCAGCAGTGCGATGTCGGTTCCCGCGTCCGACCCCAGCAGCTTGGCTTCGATCTGGCGGCCGTCCTTTAGCGTGACGACGATTTGCTTCGCGTCCCTGATCACGTGATGGTTGGTCAGCACGTGTCCCAGCGTCGCATCCACTACTACACCCGAGCCCGCGGAAATCTGCGGTCGCGCGCGCTCGGGCAATCCGAAGAAGCGGCGGAAGAACGGATCCTGCAACATCGGATTGTCTTCCTCGGGTGAGCGCGATAGCACAGCGATATTCACCACTGCGGGCGTCACTTGCTCGAGGATCGGCGCGAGCGTGGGCGTGCCCTCGCCGTCGGCAATCGGCAGCGTGCCCGCGTGCGCGCCGCCACCCGCGGCCAACGTGAGCGCACCGGCAAGCGCGGCCCGGACCAGCCTGAAGATCAGTCGTTTCATTTTTTTCCTTGTGAGATCAGGCAATTTTCCGGATTAGGGGCAGGCGGCCGTAAACGGGTACCCTGGCCGGCCACCTTGACTTTCAAAATATAGGCCGCTGACCGATAAACAAGTCCTGCCCCCACAGCGGGAACCGCCACGGCGTTCTGCTATCCTAGTCTTGCACAGCTTACCGCTTTGTGGAGTGCCTGACACGATGACCGCATATTACGGTGCATTTCCTTCCTGGATTTCGCCGCGGCTCTCGCCGCTGCTGCTGAGTGCGGTGCTGGCTGGCTGCGCCGGCGCGCCGGAAGTTGCCGATGCGCCGGCAACACGGGCCGCGACGAGGCGGCACGCAAGGCTGTTGCCTTTGCGCGCGAGATGATCGGCAAGCCCTATCGCTACGCCGGCGAAACGCCGGCGGGGTTCGACTGCAGCGGGCTGGTACGCTACAGCTACGGCCGCGCCGGCATCAGCATGCCGCGTGCCACACCTGCACAGCGCAACGCCACCACGCTGATTTCTGTGCGCAGTCTGCGCCTTGGTGACCTGCTGTTTTTCGATCAGGAAGGAAAGAAGGCCTCGCATGTCGGCATCTACGTCGGCGACGGTCGCTTTGTCCATGCGCCTTCTACCGGCGGGCGCGTGCGCACCGACAGCCTCGGCACGGACTTCTGGAAAAAGCACTTCGTCGAAGCCCGCCGGGTCTAGATTTGTAGAAAAAATCCCACCACGAAGACACTTAAAAAAGGGCGAAACGCGTTCAACGCAAAGGACGCAAAGGTACGCGAAGGAAATCGACAAGCAACCATGAAGGACTCTTGGGTATCCTCTCAATTTATTCCTTTACGTACCTTTCTTTTTTCTTTGCGACCTTTGCGTCAACGCTGTTGAATCGGTTCTTTGCCTTTTTCATTAGGAGACTTGATGAAGAGAAAATTGTCCGGTACGGCGGTTGCGCTTCTCGCCGCTGCCTCGATGTCCCAGGGATTAGCCGCGGGTCCCGCCCACGTGGACATCACCTGGATGTCCATCGCCAACATCCACTACGAACTTGGGCCGCTGAGGATCCTCACCGACGGTTACATCAGCCGCATTCCGGAACGGGAGTTTCACGGCGGCGGTGGCGGATATGCCTACACGCGCCACCCCTGGAAGCCCGACGTCGACGCGGTATCACGCGTGCTCGACGCGATAGGCGGCACCGGCGAGGTCAATCTGCTGCTCACCGGCCACAGCCACTGGGATCACTCGTTCGATACCGCGACCTGGTCGAAACTGACCAATGCCCCGATCATCGGCTCGATCACCACGTGTTTCGAAGTGATGGCGGAGAACATACCGGCCGAGCGTTGCACGCCCGTTTACGGGCTGGAGAAGATTCCCCTGGGCGAAGGCGTAACGCTGCGGGTGGTGCGCTGGAACCACAGCGGCGATCCGGCGAAGAACTGGGAGCAGCACGATCCGGTCGAGCTTGATGCGGTGCCCCGCCCCGACCCGGCAACCGGCGGATTGCGCGCCGGCGTCGCGGAGGACTTTCCCAACGGCGGCGGCAACCGCGGCTTTCTGTTTACCGTGGACGGTCCCGTGGGCCGCTTCAGCTGGTTCTATCAGAACTCGGCCAGCCCGGTGGACCTGCACGTGCCGATCGTCATCAATGGAGTGGATTACGGCGCGCCGATCGAGAACCTCAAGACTGCGATAAAGGACGCGGGATTGCAGTCGGTGGATCTCTGGATCGGCACCGGCGGGGTGCCGATCGCGCAACTGGTGGTGCCGGTGATCAGACCCAAGGCCTACATCCCGATCCACTGGGACGGACTGTGGGAACCCTTCGAAGCCGGCATGCCGTGGCCGTTTCCCGACGCCGCGCTCGAGGAGTTTCTCGCCAAGTCCGGCGTGAAGCTGCTCAAACCCGGCCAGTACATGGACAAGTGGCGGCTGGACCGTTCAGGCATCCGCCCGGTGGCCAACACCCGCATCAAGCGGGCGCTCGGGTTCCCCGACGTCCAGCCCTTCCCTCGCTAGTACCAAGAAAAGTAAACCTCACCGGAAAGGCAAAGAACGCGAAAAAGTAATTCGCTAAACGAACACCTTCGACGAGATATCGCTTCAGTTGCGATGACTTTGCGACCTTTTTTCTGCCTTGCCCTTCCCCGCCTGACCTGTCTTGTTCATCTAGCTACTTGCCGAAAATGCGCTCGGCGTTGCGAAAGGCGATGTTCTCCGCCACGTCCCGCGGCAACTGCGCGAGCCAGCCCCTGGCGCGGTCCGCCAGCGCGACGACCTCACCCCAACGTGGCGGTATCCAGGTGTCGCTGCCGTAGATGAAGCGGTCCGGATACTTCAGGAACAACGTTTTCCACTGCGGGTCCAGTTCACCGCTGTCCGCCACGACATCGCGATAGGAAAGCTCCGCCCACAGCGCCGGATAACGCGCGAGCCAGCGGTCGATCGTCTCCGGTGGCGTGCTCATGCCCGCGTGCGCCCAGACAATGCGCGCCCCTGGATTGAACGAAAAGAGTCTTCTCGACCGCGGCGGCGTCCGAATGCGCGTGCAGCCACAGATTGCGCGCCACCGCCATGTCCACGATTCTCGCGATTACCGGTGTGTCGGCTTCATCCCCGTCCAGATGAAACTCGCCGATTCCGCGATAGATGCCACGCTTGAGTTCCTGCTCCATGAAGGTCACGGTTTCGGGATCGCGGTACCAGCTTGCGCGCTCCACCGACCAGGTCTCGAAATCGCGGGTCTTGCGGTAGGGACGCAGTTCGGGAATAAAGCGTTCCGGGTACAGCTTGTGGAGCTGGATGGTGCCGTCGTTCGGAGTGCTGGACAGCAGCGCCCGGCCGATCCCGGCCTCATCAAGGATCGCAATCGCTTTCTCCGGCGGATACTGTTTCGGCGAACCGACGCTGTAGTGGATATGTCCGTCGAACAACCGCAGCCTGTCCTGAGCCGTCCGACCCAACGGACAACAACGCCAGGGCCGCGACCCATGATATTCCGGCCAGACCGCACCTGCGCCAGCCCTTTTGTTCATGCATCGTTCGTTCTCCCGACGCACTTGCAGGGACTGCAAGCCTGCATCGTTGACCAACACGCGCAGCAAGTGCGCGCTCGGGAACACCGTGGTCAAGTCTTTCCCGGACCAGCAGGCCGTCCGGAACGACAAGAACACATCACCCCCGCCACCCGAGTGCGGTCTCGCAGGGCCGGGGCAGTCATCTGCGCCGGCCCCGACCAGTAGTAACTACTTCCTGAGGCTGTCGCGAATCTGGCGCAGCAGCAACACGTCTTCGGGTCGGCGCAGCGGGCGCCGGCGGAACCTCTTTCTTGAGCCTGTTTACCTGCTTGATCATCATGAAGATGATGAAAGCGAGAATGATGAAGTAGATGAGGACCGTGATGAAATTGCCGTAAGCGAACACCGCGCCGGCCTTCTTCGCCTCTGCCAGCGGCAATCCCGCAGCCTGGCCATTCAGCCCGATGTAGTAGCTGCTGAAATCCAAGCCCCCCGTCACCTTGCCGACGAGCGGCATGATCAGGTCGTTCACAATGGAATCCACAATCTTGCCGAACGCGCCGCCAATGATGACGCCCACCGCAAGATCAACCACGCTGCCCTTGACCGCAAACTCTTTGAACTCGCTCACTATGCTCATTGTCACTCCTTCTTTTTGCACATCAAATTACGGTGCGGTCACTGGTCAGCACCGGAAAAAACCGTCACTTGCCTGCATTCCGTAACGCGGGCACTCGGTAGTCCCCGCAAAATACCCGGATTGGCATAGTACCGTTTGCAGGCATCGATCCGTTAAGGAACGGGCTTCCATGCGCTTCTTCCAACGTTCCCTTTCACTCATCGGATGGTCAATTCCAGCGCGAGTCAACCGGCTGATGAATACCGCGTTCCCACTCGGTTTTCTCCCGGACCGGCGGGGTCGGCGCGATCCCGTAGTCCGATAAGATAGAGAACTCCGGCGCGCCGGGCTGGTCTGAGATGTCGTGAGTTTCGACTTCACGCACAACGCGGGCGTTCCGCCCGCATTGCATTTCAGGAGGTCACGATGATTACCAGCAAGACTGTCAGACGGATTGCCATCGCCGGGATTCTGCCCGCGCTGATCGCAGCCTATTACACCGTTGTCCTGCCGGGCACGCCACCCGCCCATGCCGGCGCGCAGAACGAGCGCAACGCAGAACACCGCAGTGGCAATCGCAGCAAATGCTCCCCGATTTCACCCGGATCGTCGAACAGAACGGGCCGGCGGTGGTCAACGTCAGCGCGTCGCGCAAAGCTCCGGCCGGCGCTCAAGGCCCCCAAGGTCATCCCGGAAGACGACCCGATGCAGGAGTTCTTCCGCCGCTTCGGGCCGCCCCAGCAGCGAGGCGAGCAACCGATGCAGCGCGGCCAGGGCTCCGGTTTCATCGTCAGCGCCGACGGCATGATTCTCACCAACGCCCATGTGGCTGCCGACGCCACCGACATCGTCGTCAAACTCACCGACAGGCGTGAGTTCGACGCCAAGGTGATCGGCGTGGACCGGCGCTCCGACATCGCGGTACTGAAAATCGAGGCGAAGAACCTGCCGGTCGTGAAAATCGGCAACCCCGCGCGCCTCAAGGTGGGCGAGTGGGTTGCGGCCATCGGCTCGCCTTTCGGCCTGGAGAACACGGTCACCGCCGGCATCGTCAGCGCCAAGGCGCGCGCGCTGCCGGACGAGAACTATGTACCGTTCATCCAGACCGACGTTGCGGTCAATCCCGGCAATTCCGGCGGCCCGCTGTTCAACATGAACGGCGAAGTGGTCGGCATCAACTCGCAGATCTTCAGCCGCACCGGCGGATACATGGGGCTTTCCTTCGCCATCCCGATCGACGTGGCGATGAACATCAAGGATCAACTGGTACAGAACGGTAAGGTCACGCGCGGCCGTATCGGCGTGCAGATCCAGGACGTCAACCAGGCGCTGGCCAATTCCTTCGGCCTGCCCAAACCGCAAGGCGCGCTGGTCAGCGCGGTGGAACCGGGCAGCCCTGCCGACAAAGCGGGATTGAAATCGGGCGACGTGGTGCTGAGCGTCAACGGCAAGGACATCGAACAGATATCACGAGCTACCAAGCGCGATCGCCGGCATCAAGCCGGGTAGCAATGCTCGTCTTCAGATATGGCGCAACGGCGGCCGCCAGGAGATCAACGTCGCGGTGGAGCGAACTCTCCGAGCAAAAAGTAGCCACGCTCGAGTCCAGCGAGCCCGCCAGTGCCGCAAGCCTCGGGCTGACGGTACGCGAGCTTGCGCCGGAGGAGCGCGCGAAGCTGAAAACCGACGGCGGACTGGTGGTGCAGAACACCTCCGGTGCCGGGGCGCGTGCCGGGATTCAGGCCGGCGACGTGATTCTGGCGTTGAACGAAACGCCGGTTAAGTCCGTCGAGCAACTGAAGCAACTGGTGAAGAAGTCCTCAAAGAGCGTGGCACTGCTGGTCCAGCGTGGCGAGGCGCGGATCTACGTGCCGGTGCCGATCGGCTGATCGAAAAGAAGTCCGGTATCAGAGCGCGCCGCGAATCGCGGCGCGTTTTTTTCGAAAGGCGAGTGCGGCTGACACCAGCCTGTCGCCTTGCTCCGCCATACGAACGCGCAGCGCCCCGCTCCGTCGCCGGCAAACGACAACCATCGGGCGACGCCGAACGGCAGCCAGGTGTCGCGGACCGTCAGACCAGAGACGGATCCATGCAACGGGAAGGCTTTTTTCCTCGGCACGGACCTTGCGTCGGCTACCTCCAAAAGGAGGAGTCGCCGTGACCTATAAGTGCTTCCGTCCTGTCTTGATATTGAGTGTCGTGTTCACGCTCGCGGCCTGCGCCGGCTCGCCGCCGCGAACGGCATTGGCAACGGCTCAGGTGAACTCCGAGAACGCGGACGTAAGCCGTGCCGCTGACCACGCGCTGGCCATGGTTGGCGCACCCTATCGCTACGGCGGCGTCGATCCCGCCGGCTTCGATTGCAGCGGCCTGGTCCACTACAGCTTCCGCAAGATTGGAATATCGCTTCCGCGTGATACGCGTTCGCTGCGCAAGATCGGAATCGAGATCGAAATAAATGATCTTGCCAAAGGCGACCTGGTGTTCTTCGACCAGGAAGGAAAGAAATCCTCCCACGTCGGCATCTACCTTGGTGACGGAAGATTCGTGCACGCGCCCTCCACAGGAGGCAAGGTACGCGCCGACAAGATAGACCTCACCTACTGGCGCAAGCATTTCAACGAGGCACGCAGGATCACGATGTGAAGCTGCCCGCCGGCCGGGGTAGTCAAGCAAACCCGGGCGGTGCCTCGAATCCCCCGGCCACGTCGGCCAGCAATTTCGCGAATTCGATGCAACTGCGGTCCTCGAAATACGGACCGATGATCTGCATCCCGACCGGCAGTCCGCCAGGCGAACGTCCAATCGGCGCGGCAGTCGCCGGCAGCCAGGCCAGCGTGGCAAGCGAAATCCAGGCAAGTTGCTCCCAGTACCAGCGGCGCTGGCCGTTGACGACAATGGTGCGTGCGATCAGGTCTTCGCTGTGGTCGTGCGCAAACGCGCACACCGGCCCGACCGGACAAAGCAGCACGTCGTAGCGCTCGAAAAAAGCGCGCCATCTGGCCCGAACGACCTCGCGCTTCTCGTTCAGCCGCAGCCATTCTCGATGTCCGGCGCTGCTGTAGCGTGCAAGCCGGCCATGCGCACTGTCCGGATCGGCACCTCGGCCGGCTTCCTGGACGCGAGCGAAAGCCTTGTCGCTGAGCTGCGCGGTTGTGACCGGCCATAGCAGCCTCAGGTAATCGTCGAAATTCTCCTCCAACGTTATTCCGGGACGGGCGGCTTCGTCCACCTTCACTCCCGACTTTCGCAATGCCTGTACCGTCCCCTGGATTGCCGCCCTTACATGGTCATCGACCGGAAGCTGCCGGATCATCCAGCCACAGCGCCACCCGGAAATCCTGCAACCGTCTGGCACGCGGTGCCGGCAGGACAGGTCTCCAGCCGGCGACGACCGGACCATCGGCACCGGTGAGAACGCCGAGCAGCAACTCAAGATCCCCGGCGGAACGCGCGATCGGTCCCGCGACCGCCATGTCAGGTGCCGACAATGAGCCCGGCGGTGGCGGGATATGGCCGCGCAAGGGAATGAGCCCCGTACGAAGGCTTGTGGCCGTAAACACCGCAAAAATGCGCCGGAACGCGGATCGAGCCGCCGATATCGCTGCCCAGCTCGAAGGCCGTCAATCCGGCGGCGACCGCAGCCGCTGCACCGCCCGATGAACCGCCGCAGGTGCGCGCGGCATCCCAGGGATTGTTGGTGGCGCCGAAAAGAACGTTGTAGCTCTGCAGATCGCCGGCGTGGATCGGGACGTTGGTCTTGCCAAAAACCAGGCTGCCGGCATCCTCCAGCCGTTGCACCGCTTCCGCATTTGTCATCGGCACATGCTTCGAGTAAATCGGCGCGCCGCACGTGGTGCGCAAGCCAGCGGTCTCAAAACTGTCCTTGATGGTGGCCGGCAAGCCGTGTAACGCACCGACTGCACCCCTGCCGGCGCGCCGTGCGTCCGCCGCGTCTGCGCGACTGCGCGCGACCGCAGCATCGAGCGTCACTACAGCATTGAGTCCCGGATTGAGTCGCTCGACCCGCACCAGACAGGTTTCGAGAAGCTCACGGCTGGATAACCTCGCCGGCACGCAGCGCACCAAGAAGTTCGGTCGTCGGGGAAAAAGGATTGATTTTCATTGGGCGCGATTATGACATCGGCGACCGTAGCTGCCTCCCGGGGGCGGTTGCCCCGCCGCCCGGTCGCAGAACGCCGAAAAAAAAACGACCGTCTCGGCCACGGCGTCGGCGACCAGTTGTTGCAGCAGGTGGCCGGGCAGGTGCAGGACTCGATCGGGGCGGTGAATACGGTGTCGCGAGCGGCGGCGACGACTTCGTCATTGTGCTGCCGGAACTGCGCCAGCCCGAGGACTTGGCGACCATTGCCCGAAAGATGCTCTCGCTCATCGCAGGGGAATATATCGTCGCCGGGTAGAAACGCCTTGTTACATCCAACCTTGGCAAGCAGCACCCTCCCAGTTCACGGCGGGGTCCGAATCTGCTGATCCGCCTGGCCGACAAGGCCATGCACGAGGCCAAGCAGGCTGGCCGCAACAGCTACCGTCTTTACCCTCCAGAAGATCGAATTAACCATTCCACAGAGCGGAACTTCCCGCGCAGCCGATCCCTGACCGGCCCGCAAACCCGCGTCTGGCGCGGGTGGTTGCGGCAGCGCCGGAATCGTGGCTCAATTGGGTCCCATAATACTAAAAAGACCATAAGAGCGCATTTAGAGTATTTCTACAAGTACAAGCAGAGCAGAAGGCAGTTGGGGGAGGCCGACGTGCCCAATGAGGACCGTTCGCGGGATTACTCCGACCTCAGTCCGGAGTTGCTGGAGATCGTGCGGGCACTGCAGGCATCCCTCGCCGAGAAGCGGGTGCGCCAGCAATTGCATTCCGTGGACAGCAAGCCCTCGATGCTGGAGTCCGCGCTCTCTCGTCAGCAGGCCAAGCGCGCCACCCAACCCCCACATCGCTTCTCACCCGCAGCTGCTGGCTGCCGTCGTGGAGTCCGCGGACGCCGCCATCATGAGCGAGACCTGGAACGGGGTGGTGCTTACCTGGAACCGGGGTGCCGAACGAATTTTCGGGTACAGCGCCGACGAAATGGTGGGCAAGAGCCGTGCCTGCCTGATTCCCGAGTTCCTCAAGAACGAGGACGCCAAGATGATGCGCCAGGTCATCGACCTCAAGGCGACCCTCCATTGCGAAACCGTCTGGCAGCACAAGGACGGCAAGTTCATCGACGTAGCGGTCAGCCTGTCGCCGGTCGTCGAGAGCGACAAGGTGGTGCGATTGTCTCTGGTGGCCACCGACGTCACTGAACGCAAGCGCATGGAGCGCGCGCTTATGGAAAGCGAGCGCAAGCAGCGGCAGCGCACGGCGGAGCTCAAGATCGTTCTCGATGCGGTTCCGGCGGCCGTGTGGATTGCCCATGATGCCGAATGCAAGCTCATCACCGGCAATCGCACCTCTTACGATCTGCTGCGCCTTCCCCAAGGCAGCAATATCTCGTTTACGGGGCCGGAGGAAACGCCGCCGGTGCATTTCCGCGTTTTTCGCAATGGCCGCGCGCTCGAATCCCACGAATTGCCGGTGCAGATGGCGGCATTCCGCGGCATCGAAGTACGCGACTTCGAGGAGGATCTGGTCTTCGACGACGGCTCCATCAAGCATCTGATCGGCAATGCAGCACCGCTGCGCGATGCTGCCGGCAAGGTTTACGGCGCGGTGGCCGCGTTCATCGACATCACCGCCCGGCGAACCATGGAAGAGCAGATCCGGCGCATGGCGCACTTCGACTCTCTCACCAGCCTGCCCAATCGGATCCTGCTGATGGACCGCCTGGAACAGGCGCTGGCGATCTCCCAGCGCAACCAATCCAAGACCGGCGTCATCTTCATGGACCTCGATAACTTCAAGGAGGTCAACGATAAACTCGGCCATCACGTTGGCGACATGCTTCTGCAGCAGGTATCGGAGCGCATCCGCGCCAGCCTGCGCGAGGTGGACACGGTTTCGAGGCTGGGCGGCGACGAATTCGTGGTGGTACTGCCGGAATTGCGCCAGATCGAAGACGCACGCGTCATCGGACAGAAGCTGCTGCGGGCGGTTGACGGCGAATACATCGTGTCCGGGGAGAGACTGCTGATCACGCCCAGCCTGGGAATCAGCATCTACCCCGATCATGCCGACGATGCCAGCACGCTGATCCGCATCGCCGACAAGGCGATGTACCACGCCAAGCAGTCGGGCCGGAATACCTACCGGTTCTACGACGCCAGCATGAAGGTCTGACGCGGCGCCTGGGTTCCTCACGCCACCCCAGAGGGTTGGCGTCGTGGTGGTGGGTCCTTCAGTATTTTTCAGCCGCGCAGGAAGTCGAAGTCGCAACCCGCGTCTGCCTGAAGGATGTGCTCGTTGTAAAGCCGGGCGTAGCCGCGGTCAGGGAGGTGCGGCGTCTTCAAGTGCTCGCGCCGTTTCGCCAGTTCGGCCTCGCTGACCATCAGGTCCAGACGTCGATCCCTGACCGACAAGCGGATGCGGTCGCCGCTTCTCACCAGAGCCAGCGGCCCGCCGGAAGCCGCATCGGGAGAGACGTGCAACACCACCGTGCCGAACGCGGTACCGCTCATGCGCGCATCCGAAATCCGCACCATGTCCTTGAGTCCGGTTCTCGCGAGCTTCTTCGGAATCGGCAGATAACCCGCCTCCGGCATCCCGGAAGCGCTGCGCGGTCCGGCATTCTTGAGCACCAGGAAATCATCCTTCGTCACATCCAGGTCCGGCAGGTCTATTCGTGCCGACAAGTCCTCGAGCGACTCGAACACCACCGCCCTGCCCTCCTTCTCGAACAAACCGGAATCGGCTGCGGCGCGTTTGAGAATCGCCCCGCGCGGAGCAAGGCTGCCGAACAGCGCCACCAGCCCGCCGACGGGGGAAATCGGATCGTTCCGGGGACGGATTACCCCGCGATCCACAAACGGCGCACCACGGGCGATGCGGGTGCCCAGTGATTCTCCGGTGACCGTCATGCAGTCCAGGTGCAGGAGGTCCTTCAGTTCCGAAAGCAACGCACTCATTCCGCCTGCCGCGTGGAAATCCTGCATGTAGTGACTGCCGGTGGGTTTGAGATCCAGCAGAACCGGAGTCTCGTCGGAGAGTCGGTTCAGGCGCTCGAGCGAGATTCCGATGCCGCGACGGCCGGCGATGGCGGTGAGATGGATGATCGCGTTGGTCGAGCCGCCGATCGCGAGCAGCACCCGCAATGCGTTCTCGACCGATTCTTCCGTGATGATCTCCGAAGGACGCGGACCTTTGGTCCTGATCATTGCCACAGCGCGCACGCCGGTGGCTTCCGCCGCGCGTATGCGATCCGCGTGCACCGCGGGGATCGCCGCCGTGTCGGGAAGCATCATGCCCAGTCCCTCGGCAACGCAGGCCATGGTGCTCGCCGTTCCCATCACCGCGCAGGTGCCGGCCGTGGTGGCGAGGTTGCCCTCGATTTCGTCGATGCCCTCGTCGCTGATTTCCCCAGCGCGAAACTTGGCCCAGAATCGGCGGCAATCGGTGCAAGCGCCCAAGCGTTCGCCCCGGTATGGCATTGCCATCATCGGCCCGGTTACGAGCTGAATCGCCGGCACGTCGGCGGAAGCCGCGCCCATCAGTTGCGCCGGCACCGTCTTGTCGCAGCCGCCGATCAGCACCACCGCATCCATCGGCTGCGCCCGCACCATTTCCTCGACGTCCATCGCCATGAGGTTGCGGAACATCAGGCTGGTTGGGCTCAGAAATACTTCGCCCAGCGAGATGGTCGGAAAGTCGATCGGCAGCCCGCCGCTCCCGAGTACCCCGCGCTTGACCGCCTCGGTAAGCTCCGGCACATAGCGATGGCAGTTGTTGAATCCGCTCGCGGACTGGGCGATGCCGACGATCGGCCGCTCCAGCATGTCCTTCGAGTAACCCATCGAGCGGGCAAACGAGCGGCGCAAATAGGCCGCGAAATCCGGATCGCCGTAATTAGTGAGGTTGCGGCGTATGCCGCGCGGGCTGTCTTTTGTGCCGTCAGCCATTGTTCAGGGGCGATTCTCTCTCGACACGACGGAAAATAAGGAATCTAACAACGGACACGAGGGACGAGCAAAAAAAGTAGGGGGGCCTGGGCTACTCCTCACTCCTCACCCCTCACCGTTCATCTCATCCTTGCTTCCCGGCGATTGTATGATAGTTTTCGTAATGAACCGCTATGACAAACGGAGCAAAAACATGCGCAACCTGATTGCCTTCATGTCTTTCTTGCTGGTCACCGGCCTGGCTCAAGCGCAAACCGTGCAAGCGGTAAATGACGTCAAGGGCACCAAGGTCAACCTCGATGCCCGCGCCTCGGCGGAAGTGGACAACGACGTGATGCGAGCCAGCCTGTTCGTCGAAATGGAAGATACTGACGCCACCCGGCTCGCCGACAAGGTCAACCGCTCGACCAATGACGCGCTGAAACTGGCAAGGGGATTCACCGGGGTGCGGGCAAAGACCTCCACTTACACCACCTATCCGGTCATCGACAAGGAAAAAATTGCACGCTGGCGCTCACGCTCCGAAATTTGGGTCGAAAGCGAGGACTTTAGGCGCATGTCCGAAGCGCTCGGCAAGTTGCAGGCAATCATGCGGCTCGGCGGCGTGGATTTTTCCGTTTCTCCGGCGGCGCGCGCCAAGGCCGAAGAAGCACTCACCGAGACGGCAATCGCGGAATTCTTGCGCAAGTCGGAGCACGTGGCGAAGGGTTTCAAAGGCACTGGATTCAACGTCCTGGAAGCGACGGTGTCCGCCGATGGCGGCTTCATTCCGCCGCGGCCGATGATGATGAAGGCAATAGCCGCCGAGGCCGTTGCAGCGCCGGATCTCCAGGGCGGCACCAGCCGCGTCACCGTCACCGTCAACGGCTCGATTCTGATCCCGAAATGAATCCGCCGGACTCAGTGCTTTCCGCGCAGGCGAACGACGGCGGTGGTCGGACTCGCTTGCTCAACAGGCTCTCTGATGCCATCCGCCTTGCCATGCAGACTGCGCCGGGCCTGGCCACGCCATACGTGCCAGGCCAGTAACAGCGGTGCACCCAAGCCAATCACCCAATGCAGGACGGAAACAATTGCACGCCAGTCTTCATTGCCCATGTAGTACAGCGCATAGCCAGAGGCGATCAGCAGCGCAAGTACCGAAAAGAACAGCGTGCCGGATAAGCGATTGCGCCGTCCAACCCAGGCACGGCGCACATGCCCCGGAAGTACACTGCCGAAACCGATCAGGAATGCAGCCGCAGACAGACCGTGCACGCGCAACCACCAGGGCTCCAGCGGATGCGCCACATCGCCGAACTCTCCCGGCATCCTGACGAAGTAATGAAACAGCAGCCACAGCGCGCCCGAGAGCACAAGGAGCGTCCCGACTGCGTACACATAGGCTTGATGCCTGCCGCCAAGGCGCATCGCCGGCAAACTCATGTTCGCGTGCCTATCAATGACAGGCCTTCGTCATCGAGCAGGAATCCGGCCGCGCCGAATTGCGCAAGCGCTGCTGCGGCCCGGTCTCCCAGCAGAAACACCGATTTCGCCAGGGCGTCCGCGACCGCACAGGACGTGGCACGCACCGAGGCGGAACGAAATCCCTGCGGCCCGGTAGACGTTAGCGGATCCAGAATGATCCCTGCGGTGGCCAATCCCGAACTGGAGGAATAGTTTGCAGTCGTTGCAAGCGCACGGTCATGCAGCAATGCCAGCGCGCCGGCGCACAGCGGCCGCTGCGGATCGCGGACTTGCACAGGCACCGTGTTGACGCCAAACGCACGCAGGTCGCCGCCGGCGTTGACCCAACCCGAAAAATCCTTGTTCTCGCACAGGACTTCCACCGCCCTGTCCACCGCATAGCCCTTGGCAATACCGCCGAGATCGACCGCCAGCGGGCGACGAAAACACACACGGTAGCCGGAAAGAAGTTCGATATCACGGAAAGTCGCGTCAGTATCGAAAGGCCCGGATACCATTCGCGGCAGGGCGCCGCGTTCCATCATCTTTGCGCCCACCGTGACGTCGAACGCTCCACCGGTCGCCAGGGAGACCTCGAAAGCAAGTTCCAGCACCCGCCATGTCTCCCTATCGACTTCGACCGGTCCAAGGCATGCTTGCCGGTTGAGGCGTGTCACATCACTGAATTCGGAATGGAAACTCATCAGGCCATGAACGCGCTCCATGGCATCGAAAGCGCGCGTGGCGGCCGGCTGAAGTACGGGCTCACCCCCTGCCTCGAGGACGATCTCGACGAGGGTTCCGAGCAGCGGACGCGCCCGCCTAACTCTTGCGCAAGACACGGTCATAGATTGCAAGCAAGCGCCTTACGCCTTCGGTGAGATGGCGACAGGACAGCGTTGCACCGGAGATATTCTTGATGTGTTCGTCGAACTTGAGAGGATCGGCAGAAGTTTTGCCGATGAACTGGGCGCGCCAGGCCGGATCGCGGACCTGATAACCATAGGTTTCCCGATAGTCGAGAATCTCGATCTGGCGCAAGCGCCCATCCGCTTCCAACGCGACAGCATAGGTAATGAATTCGTGCTTGCCATAAACCTCGTCGACAATGAAATAGCCGCTGAGCTTGTCGTTCTCGCGCACCTCCCACAGCGGTACGTCGAGCAGGCGCATCCTTACACCCGACGCTTTCTCGACCTCGCGGGAGACTTCCTTGCTCAGTTTGAGGTCGCGGCGCTGAAACTGCGCACCCGGCCCGAACATTAGTTGCTGAGCCTGTTCAACGGAAAAATACTGGGTGGCGTGAACGGTGCCCACCGCGGAAAAAACGGCGACCGGCACCGCTATGAACCGTACCCAATCGTCGTGCGTCGACATGCGTCACTCAGAAGTTGTAGCCGATCTTGAGCCGCACTTCTTCCTTGGTCTTTTCGATCAGATGCAGGTCGTCGTACGGCTGCCCGGGGTACGTCTCACCCCCGCCCTTTAGCTGCGGAAACCATGTCAGCGTCGCCCACCACTTCTTCGCCCCGTAGTGCAAAGTCGGCCCGGCAAAGAGCGACCAGCGCTCCAGTCCGACTTCGGTCTCATGCTCATCCTCGTACATGGCTTCCACACCCGCATACCAGTTTGGCGCGAACCGGTAAGCCACACCCAACCCAAAATTCAGTCCAATCTCCATTTCCGGGTCGGTAGGCCATTCGAAACCAGGTGGAAGATTGTCGATGGGCGCGCGCCTGGCATGAGTGGCCTCCATGCCCACGTTCGTGACCACAATGAGTTGGTCGTCGAGAAAATACTTTTGAAGGAGCAGTTTCAGCTCCATCGTCATCTTGTCCTTGTCCTGTCCCGAATGGGGATCCAGGGTCGTGTACAAGAAGGCGAAATAGGTGGAAAGCCCGATCGGATCCTTGGCAGCACTCAGGAAATTGTATTTGAGCGCGCCCTCCACACCCGACAGTTTCATGCCATATTGCATGTCCCCAGGCAGATAGCCGTCGATCGTGAGCCCCGAAGTGTCGATCGCCATGGCGAGAACGCTGAATTCGCCCGAAAAGCGATCGGTAAATCCATATTCGAACTCTGTCTTGGAATCGAGGGCCTGGTAATCACCGGTGCCCTTGTCACTGCGGAATGTCAATCGCTCGACCATTTCCAGCGCGCCCTTGGGTAGCGGCTCCGCCCCCTTTACATAACCGAATACTTCTTCGTCGGCGCGGGTCTCTGAGGGAAAAGAGCCGGCGGTCACCGCCACCAATGCGACAGCAACTGGGGCCGCGCACCGGCGCATGAATGTGAATTCCATTGAATTTCTCCCTGGCGTGAGTTTTTGTTCCCTGTCAGGACTTCTTCCTTGACAGGCACGCACAAATCGTAATGCGAATCGTTGCTACTTGCAATACTAGAATCTCTGACTCGGAAACCTCCGTATGGAAAGGCTCACTCCACAGTCAGTTCGCACCTAAGTACTTATTGTTAAAGGGATAGAACTCGGTTAACGATGACACTACCCTCGCCTGGGCCAACCAGGATCTTGGGCAAAGTGCGCCGGTATAGATGTAGACAAGCGGCGAGGGAGGAGGAAAATCGATCAGCCAAAGCGACGTCGATGATGATGAAGTCGATGGCTGCCGCCGAAGCGGATGCAGCGGCGGATCTGCCAGGGCGGTACCAGCCTCGTCACCGTCTGCGTCAACGGCTCGATCCTGATCCCCGCTAGGGAAGTTCCGCGCAAGTGCGGGGGTGAAGCGATCGACAGCAACAACAAGAGAATCGAACGCCCTCACCCTCGATCCCTCTCCCGGGCGGGGGAAAGAAACCGCCTTCTGCGTTCGGCAGAAGGGCGGAAGACGAAGAAAACCCAAAGCTGGCAACCCGAAGAGCCGTCCGGCCACTTCTTGGCCTTCTGACTCGCCCCAATCTCGAACTTGGCATAGGGTGTGCTTAAGCCGTAGTCAGGAGCGATTCCACCACCTCACGAATCAAGACATGTTGCGTCAAACTTCAAACTCGATCGGACAGGCAATCGCGCGCTACCTGAGCACGCCGGTCGCCAATTACCGGCCATTAACCACGTCGCCACCCAGCCAGCTCGCGTCCACGCTGCGCCCGGCGGACGTGTTGCTCGTCGAAGGCAACACCCGAATCAGCAACGCGATCAAGTATCTGACCCAGTCCACCTGGTCGCACGCGGCGCTGTATGTCGGCACGATCCCGAATGCCTCCATTGACATCGAAGACGAGCCGGTTCTGGTCGAGGTGGACATGGTCAACGGCGTCACGGCGGTGCCGCTGAGCACATACGCGGCGTTCCATACGCGGATCTGCCGACCGGCCGCCCTTACCGTCGAGGATTCGTCACGCGTTATAGAGTACGTGGTGTCTCGCCTCGGCCAGACATACGATCTGAAGAACCTGATCGATCTCGCCCGCTATCTGTTGCCCACGCCCCCGCTGCCCAGGCGTTGGCGCCGGCGGATGATGGCGCTCGGCAGCGGCGACCCGACAAAGGCAATCTGCTCGACCCTCATCGCGCAGGCGTTTCAGTCGGTGAGTTATCCGATCCTGCCCGACATGATCAGGCGACGCGATGACCCCGGTGCCGATGACCACAACCGGGAAATCCTGACGATTCGTCATTTCAGCCTGTTTTCGCCACGCGACTTCGACATCTCCCCCTACTTCGAAGTCGTCAAACCCTCGATCGAGCATGGCATAGCCTATCGCAGCACTGAACAAAAAAAGGCGCCCGCTGCGAGTAGCAGCCAACCGAAAACCGAAGTGGCGAACCCATCGCCCGTCGACCTGAGCCTTGTCCCGGAACCCATTACCCGCTAGACAAGAACGATGGGGCCACTCAGCAGCCGGCCCCAACCAACAAGGTTAAGGAAGCTCTGATCAAGTTCCACATGCGCGACCGAGGCGATTCGGGTCGAGGGCAAGACGGCGAGGACGCCGTGTAGCCGGACGGCTGTGACTCGTTAGCGGTACGCCCGTTTGCGGGAGCAGCCGTACAAGCGCTCCGTTTACAGTGTTTGACACAGCCTCCATTCGCTCCACCCGCCCCGAAGCTACGCTCGCCGAGTCCGGAGCGCACATAAGGAGGAGCCGACGCTGACATCGGCCCGAATCGCCCGGTCCCCCGAAAGGAGTCGAAATGTCATTGGGTTGTGCCAGGGCGCGGCGCCTGCGGTGTTACGCTCCTTGCTGGGGCTTCAGCCGCACCTGCGGAGCGCGAGCGCGCAGGCGGAGCAGGTTCCGCCGGCCTTGGCCGGGGGATGCGACCCGGAGTCGCTCGCATTGCACGCCGATCATGTGCGCTCGTTGGGACGCCTACGCGGTCAGATCCCCAGAGGGGCCCCTCTTCCGCGCTCCGGCGTCCCTGGCAGTCATCCACACCTGGCGCAACGCGCGTCGCGGAACTTGATCAGAGCTTCCTTAAGCAGGTCGTGGCACGCGTGAGTGCGTCTGGAAGGATGCGCAAAGCTATCCTAGCGTCGCCAGCGGATCTCTTCTGCGGTACCCTGGCCGACGACCGCCAGTTCCAGGTTTCGCGGCGTGTCGGATTCGGTTTCAGATAGCGGGACGCGACCAGCCATGATCTCGGCAAATTCCTGCGGATAGAGCGGAGACCGTTCGGGATCTGCAAAACCCGCGGGGAACAGCGGCTGGGTGGTTGTCGGATCGTACTTGTCCGTTGCGCCCAGCGTGTGCAACAGCTCGTGCGCGACAATCACGTTGTTTTCTTCCGTCATATGGCTGACCGCAAATACGTTGGCCAGTCCGATCAACCCCTCCTTCAGCCCGACCGAGTGTTCCACCTGCCGTGTGGTCGCAGGATCGTAAAACACGGCGAAAATTCGTATGTCGGGTCTTGAGCCCGGATAGTCGTCGTTGCGCCACGCCCAAAAGCGCAGCTTCAGGCTCCACAGGATGATGCCGGCAATGGAGCCGCCTCTTGGTGGAGCCGGCGGCAGCGTCGAAACCTGCGGGCCCAGGAAAATGTCAACTGGAGCAACGAGGTCCACCTTGTAGCGCTCTGCTTCGCGGCGCATGAAATCCCTGATCGAATCGAACGACTCGTTGGAGAGTGACCCGATATACTCCGCCGTGGCTTCGCGCCGGTCGCCGTTGACGGGGTACACCACGACGTCCAGCGTGCGCTGCCACGACTGGGTGCGCGATCGGGTCTGCCACGTGCCGACTGCGACGGTCGCAAGCACGAACAGCAGCACCGCAATGCGAATCGCCTTCGCCATGCTGTGCCAGCTTCAGAGACGTTCGATGATGGTCGCGGTGGCCTGGCCGTGCCCGATGCACATGACCTGAAGGCCAAGCGTGCCGCCAGAGGCTTCCAGGCCGGCCAGCAACTTGGACATCAGCCCGGCGCCGGTCGCGCCCAGCGGGTGTCCGTGGGCGATGGCCCCGCCCCAGGGATTGACTTTGTCCATGTCGGGATGGATTTCCCTTGCCCACGCCAGCACCACTGCAGCAAAAGCCTCATTGATTTCGATCCAGTCGATGTCCTTGATAGAGACTCCCGCCTTCTTCAACGCCAGTTCGGTCGCCGGAATGACGCCGGTGAGTTGCAGCATCGGATCGGAACCGACAGCGACGCGGGCGCGGAAGCGCGCTTTCGGTTTGAAACCGTCGGCCCTCGCAACGTTCCTGTTCGCTACCAGTACGGCGGCGGCGCCATCGGAGATCTGACTGGAATTCGCCGCGGTAATCACACCGTTTCCGTCCGGGCGGAACGCCGGCTTCAACGAAGCCATCTTGGCCTCATCAACCTGCGCCCGCACGCCCTCATCGCGATCGAGCCGCATGGCCTGGCCTTCCGGCGATACACCCTGCACCGGCAATAACTCCTTGTTGGAACCGGCCTTCTGCGCCTTCGCGGCGCGGCGGTGGCTTTCCCTGGCGAAGTCGTCGAGCATCTGCCGAGACAAGCCCCATTTTTCGGAAATGCGTTCGGCGCTTTCGCCCTGATGGATCAGCGCGTGGCGCTGGAACAGTTCCGGGTTCAGCACTTCGAAGCCGCTGATGGTGCGGCCCAGGCCGATATCGAGAAACATCGGCACGCGGGTCATGCTCTCCACGCCGCAACCGATTGCGTAATTCATGTCGCCGGCCGCAACGGCCTGCGCAGCGAAATGGACTGCCTGCTGACTCGAGCCGCACATGCGGTTCAACGACACCCCCGGTACTTTCACCGGCAACCCGGAGAGCAGCACCGCCAGCCGGGCGGGATTGGCGCCTTGCTCGCCGGCGAGCGTTACGGTGCCGTCGATCACGTCTTCGATCTTCTGCGGGTCGATGTGCGACCGTTCGATGAGTCCGTCGAGCGCATGTGCCAGCAGCGTATCGGGCCGCTGCTCGCGCAGCGCCCCGCCGCGCTTTCCGAACGGCGTGCGCACCGCTTCGATAATCACAGCTTCATTCATAAATACCCCCAGGCAAACGCGTGAACACGAAGGTACACGAAGGGAATACGAAGGACACGAAGGAAAACAAGAGTAGGGTCAGAAAGGGATTTCGGCTTTTGATTTCTGAACCTGGTGCGACGTGTCCAATGTGCCCTACAGGTGCGACAACAGAAACTGGCGATCGCGAAAAACACCCATACGTTTCCGATCTCTTTTCGTTTGTTGAATTTTGCCTCTCCTTCGTGTTCTCTTCCTGTACTTCCTTCGTGTCCTTCGTGTTAAAAGTGATTCGATTTTACCGACCGGTCACCAGAACAACCTTGCCGGTGACGCGCTTGTTGAGCACTTCGTTGAGCGCTTCCGCAGCGCGTTCCAGCGGATAGGTGGCGTGAATGTGCGGCCTGACCTTGGCAGCCGCGTACATCGCCATCAGATCGTAGTTGTTTTCGCGATTGCGCTCGGGTTCGTACTTCGTGAACGCACCCCAGAACACCCCGACGATGGAGCAACCCTTCAGAAGCGTCAGATTCAGCGGCACCTTGGGAATTTCACCGGCGGCGAAACCGACCACCAGGAAACGGCCCTTCCACGCCATGTCGCGCAATGCCGGTTCCGAGTACGGTCCGCCGACCGGGTCGTACACCACGTCTATTCCCTTGCCCGCGGTGAGCGCCTTGATCCGTGCCCGCAGGTCCTCAGTGCCGTAGTTGATCACTGCGTCGGCACCATTTTGCCTGCAGATCTGCAGTTTCGCATCGCTGGAGGCAGCGGCGATGACCTTTGCGCCCATCGTCTTGCCCAGTTGAATTGCCGCCAACCCCACTCCGCCGGCCGCCCCCAGTACCAGCAACGTTTCGCCGGCCTTGAGGTCGGCGCGATCCTTGAGGGCGTGATATGAGGTGCCGTAGGTCAGCACGAATGCGGAGGCCGGTACGAAATCCATTGCGGGCGGCATGGGAATGGTACGTTCGGCATCTACAGCGATCTCCTCGGCGAATCCGCCCCAGGTGTTGAACGCGATCACCCTGTCACCGCTCTTGACCCGCGTCACGCCCTCGCCGACTTCCTTGACGATGCCGGCGACTTCGCCGCCGGGCGAAAACGGCAACTCCGGTTTGAACTGATACTTGCCCTGGATGATCAGGGTATCGGGGAAATTGACCCCGCAGGCTTTTACGCTGACGACGACCTGTCCCTGCACCGCTTTCGGCGACGGCACCTCCTCGACAACCAGCTTTTCGGGCAACCCCAACTCTTTACACAGTACCGCTTTCATTTGAACCCTCTAGATCAACCGCGTGAAACGCAAAGGACGCGAAGGTACGCAAAGGATAACAATCAACCACAAGTTAGTATTTTCATACTACCAAGTGTCTCGTGATATTGAGTCTACGCTCGATTCAACTGACATCGTTCCGATTGAGTAAATTCATGACCAAGAACCCTTCAATCATTCGTTATTTTTTCTGCACTTCGTCTTTTCCTTGCGTACCTTTGCGTACCCCACAAGGGGGTATTGAAATGAATCCTTTGTGTTGAACGCGTTTCATGTGCCTTTCAGGATCTTTTCGACCTGGCGCCAGCCGGCTTCGGCCATGGGCCGGGCACGCTGGCCCTGCTCCATCGCGTGCGCGCTCGCCGCGGTGCCGTCCTTGACCCGGCCCATGATGCCCTGAAGTATCCCGGCCAGGCGGAACATGTTGTAGGCCATGTAGAAATCCCAGTTGGGTATGTGGCATCCTGCCCGTACGCCTGCAGTATGCGGCGACGTACTCTTCCTCGGTCGGTATGCCCAGCGCGCGAAAGTCGATTCCGTTCATGCCGCGGAACTGGCCCGGCGTCAACCGCCAGGTCATGCAGTGATACGCGAAATCCGCCAGCGGATGCCCGAGCGTGGACAGTTCCCAGTCGAGCACCGCGAGAATTTTCGGCTCCTTCGGATGGAAAATCACATTGTCCATCCGGTAATCGCCATGGACGATGGTGGTCTCGTCGCCCGGCGGAATATTTTTCGGCAACCACGCGATCAGGTTCTCCATCGCCTCGATGCGCTCGCTTTCGGAGGCGCGGTACTGCTTGGTCCAGCGGTTTATCTGGCGCTCGATGTAGTTGCCCGGCTTGCCGTAGTCCGCGAGACCGACTCGCGCGTAATCCACCTTGTGGAGCTCTGCGATCACGCGGTTCAGCTCGTCGAAGTACGCCGCGCGCTGAACCGTGCTCATGCCGGGCAGCGACGGATCCCACAACACCCGGCCTTCCACGCAATCCATGATGTAGAACGCAGTGCCGATCACCGCGTCGTCCTCACACAGGCAGTAGGTTTTCGCCACCGGCACGTCGCTGCCATGCAGTGCGGTGATGACACGGTACTCGCGATCGACGGCGTGCGCCGATGGCAGCAGCTTGCCCGGCGGCTTGCGGCGCAGAACGTAGCGCTTTCCGCCTGCCGTCAGCCTGAAGGTGGGATTGGACTGGCCGCCCTTGAACTGTTCGACTTCGAGATTTCCCGAGAAGCCTGCGACGTGCTGGCGCAGATAGCGGTCCAGACCTGCGACATCGAAGCGATGCCGCTCCTGTACGGGCATCGTGCCGATGAACTCCTCGTTCATGAACTTCTCTCCCTCGCATCCATTGATGCCCGGCGAGAATACCATCGGCGCTCGAGGCCTGCCAACGCGGCTCCGGGTGGCGAAAACCCGCATGCTAGAATCCATGCGTATTGTCCTCTGCAATCACGCCGATGAAAGATTTCCAGGACCGAGTCGCAGTCGTCACCGGGGGCGCAAGCGGCCTCGGCCGTGCCATGGCGCTGCGCTTCGCCCGAGAGGGCATGAAGATCGTCCTGGCCGACGTGCAGGCCGATGCCCTGAAGAAAGCCGAAGCCGACTTCGAACAGGCCCGTATTCCGGTATTGGCAGTGCGCACCGATGTGTCGAAGGGCAAGGACGTTGACGCGCTGGCCGACAAGGCGTTCAAGACTTTTGGCGGCGTGCATATCCTGTGCAACAACGCGGGCGTCGCACCGGGCGGCACGGTCTGGGAGCACACCGAGAAAGATTGGGAATGGACGCTGGGCGTCAATTTATGGGGTGTGATTCACGGCATCCGCGCCTTCGTGCCGCGCATGCTCGAGCAGGACGTCGAATGTCATGTGGTCAACACGGCATCGGTGGCCGGACTGCTGTCGCTGCCGGGCATGAGCGTTTACTGCGTGTCCAAGCACTCGGTCGTCACGCTGACCGAGTGCCTGCACCACGACCTGGTCGAATTCGGTGCCAAGTTAAAGGCGTCGGTGCTGTGCCCCGCCTACGTTCCCACCGGCATTTCCGATTCTCAGCGAAACCGCCCCGCATCGTTGCGCGAGGATAAGAAGCAAAGCCCGGAGGACTTGAAACGGGAAGAGCGGCTGCGGCACGCGGTGCGGTCGGGGCGCATATCCGCGGAGCAGGTTGCCGAAATGGTGCTCGCGGCCATCCGGACGGACAAGTTCTACATCCTTCCGCACCAAAAGATCAAATCCGCGATCGAAACGCGCATGCAGGACATCCTGCAGGAGCGCGAGCCGACCAACACTCTGAACCGAAAATAGAACTCTTAATCCACAAAGGGTACCTTTCGATACCCACTTGAGGGCTCCATAGAGCCCCCTGCCCAGACCCAGGCAAAACAAAGGTGGATCGTCCGAGCAATGCTCCCTTCCGGCCGCGATTCCGCAAAACCGTAACGGACGCGGCATCACGCGTCTGTTTACAATCGGCCGACTGCGACAGCATAACCGCAACCATGAGCACCGCCCGCGCGCAGTTCTTTTCCGGTCTGAAGGACACGTCCCCTCTTCTGATCGGCGCCGCTCCCTTCGGCATCATTTACGGCGTGCTGGCGACCGGCGCAGGGATTCCCGTGGTGATGGCGCAGGCGATCTCGCTGATCGTGTTCGCCGGCTCGGCGCAATTCATCGCCGCACAGTTGATCGGTGCCGGCGCATCGGGACTGGTGATCGTCCTGACCACCTCCATCGTCAATCTGCGGCATGCGCTATACAGCGCTTCGATTGCGCCATACGTGAAAGACCTGCCTAGAGCATGGAAGTGGGTGCTCTCCTACCTGCTCACCGACGAGGCCTTTGCAGTCGCGATTGCGCACTACCGAGACAATGCCGGCGAACCATACCGGCACTGGTATTTTCTCGGCGCCGGCGTGGCGCTGTGGGGCACCTGGCAGGCGAGTACCGCAGTCGGCATTTTCCTCGGCACTGAAATACCGCACGAGTGGTCGCTGGATTTCACCCTGGCGCTGTCTTTCATCGCTTTGCTGGTGCCGGTGCTCAGGACCCGGGCCGATATCGTTGCGGCGCTGGTTGGCGGCATCGTCGCGGTAGTAGTTTTCGGCCTGCCCTACAAGCTCGGGCTGATTCTTGCCGCGTTCTGCGGCGTCGGCGCGGGCATGCTGACGTGGAGGCTGCGGAAATGAACCTCTGGCTGGTGGTGATTGTCGCGGGCCTGCTGACTTTCCTGATCCGCCTTTCGTTCATTTCGCTGCTGGCGAATTGGGAGATGCCGCCTCTAGCGCAGCGAGCACTGAGCTTCGTGCCACCGGCCGTGATGACCGCAATCGTGTTTCCGGAGTTACTGGTTCGGGACGCTCACCTGGCGGTGAGCATGGACAATCATCGCCTGATCGCCGGTGTCCTCGCGATCCTCGTGGCGTGGCACTTCAAAAAAATAATGCCGACCATCGTGGCCGGCATGGCAGCGTTATGGCTCCTGCGGTACTTCTGGATCTGAAACCTGAACGCGTTTTGCGCTAAGGATTCATTCCTGCAACTGCTCAAGGGGTACGCAAACGCAGGCTTGGCGGACATGCCTCCATGCCATCAAGGCTCGGGGACTGGGTGACTGCCCAAGCCCTGACGGACTCACGCGCCACGATCGTTGCAAATCTCAGAAGACGAATACTCTATCGTTCCAGATCGCCCAAGCAGCCAACTCATCGAGCGTGCTACGTCTGGTTCCGGGCGCCAGCTCAGAATCGGTGATACCCCGCGCGTCCATACAGGTGCTGCATACGCCGATGGTGCCGCCATGCTTTGAAACCCGATCAAGCATCAGCGCAATATTGTAGAACCCCTCAGGCACTTTCTGTCCTGATTTGGCGCAAGCCGCCGCGTCGCCAATCAGAAAGAGGCGCACTTCGTTGTCAGCCCCCTTCGCGAGCGCACCGGCGAGACGCAGGCCGTTGTAGCTTCGCTCGGACCCGTAAGGCGGGTCATTAAGTACGAATAATATCTTCATCGTGATCGAAGCGGGCTTCGCGGCCAATCACCAACGGCAGAAAAGGTATCTGCAGCAAACCCATGAGATTCACCGACTGTCGCGCATTCTCCAGTCCAAGGACGCCGATCTGCATCCCGGTATGACCGAGCCGCGGCTGGGCGCGGTAGGTGCCAAAGAGCCGGTCCCATATGGACAGATTGAAGCCGTAATTGCTGTTCGTTTCCCGCATGTCCTTCGAATGGTGTACACGGTGCATGTCGGGCGTAACGACGAGCCATCGCAGCACGCGTTCGATTCGCGGCGGCAGCCTTACGTTGGCATGGTTGAATACCGAAGCGCCGTTCAGCACGACCTCGAATATCAGCACCGCCAGCACAGGTGGCCCGAAGGCAAAGATCACGGCTGCCTTGATGAACATGGACAATAGGATCTCGACAGGATGGAAGCGCAGAGCCGTGGTCACATCGAAATCCGGGTCCGCGTGGTGCACTCTATGCAGCCGCCATAAAGCTGGCACGGCGTGGAACAGCAGATGCTGGAGATAGATCGCCAGATCCAGCACGACCACGCCCGCGAGCACCGCAAGCCAGTATGGAAGATCCGGCAACCGGAGCAGCCCTGCCCCCTGCGCCTCGGCCATCACCGCCAGTCCGACCCCTGCGGCGGGAAACAGGACTCGGACGATCGCCACATTCAACGCGGCAAGTGCAAGATTGTTCGGCCAGCGCCGCAACCGCGGCAAGGAGCGGTCACGGGCAGGGGCCAACAGCTCCCATAGCCCCATCAAACCGAAAATGGCCACGAAACTGCCCAGGCGAATCATGCCCTCGGAAATACCCGCGTATTCATTGCCGCCCATATCAGCTACCCTCTCGACATACAGCCCGAGGCGACTGTATCATTCAAGTACTTGCTTGAATGCTAGAAGAGGAGATCACGGGTGTCAAGCTCGCCGAAGCAAGCGGTCTATGAACAGCTCGCCCGGATCGGGAAAGCGTTGTCCACTCCCGCCCGGCTGGAAATCCTGGAACTGCTGGCCCAGGCCGAACGCAGCGTGGATGGACTTGCACGCCTCAGCGGACTGACGGTTGCCAATACATCCCAGCACCTTCAGTTGCTTCGTCAGGTGGGATTGGTAACTTCCCGCCGGGAGGGGCAGTTCATCTTCTACCAACTCGCAGGAGACGAAGTAGTCACGCTGATCGGATCCCTGGGTCGGGTCGGAGAAACCTACATAGCGGAAGTCGGCAAGCTCATACAGAACTTCTTCACCGCCCAGGACGAAATCGAGGCGGTTCCCGCGAAGGAGTTGCTCAAGCAGGCGCGCAAGGGGCTCGTAACCGTGATTGATCTGCGCCCGGTCGAGGAATACGCTGCGGGACACGTTCCCGGGGCGATCAACATCCCACTGCCCGAGCTGCAGAAGCGACTGCGAGATCTGCCCAAGGGCAAAGAAATCATCGCCTATTGCCGGGGGCCGTACTGTCTGATGTCTTTCACTGCGGTGAAAATGCTGCGCGGCCGGGGGCACAAAGCCCGGCGGCTGGAAGCGGGCCTGCCCGAATGGCGCAGCGCCGGACTCCCGGTACAGACTAACTGACCACAGTCCGCACGTAACCAATTCAGGGGAATCCGACCCGTCAGACCGACACCTTTGTGGTCGGATAAGTATCTTAGCCGCTGCTCCCGTCCGTTTTCTTGTATCCCGTTTTCCTTGGCGTACCTTTGCGTCCTTTGCGTTTCACGCACTTTTTTTGATCTTCGTGTTTGCGCGGATGAAGTCCGCCATGCGAGCCACACCCTTCTCGATCGCTTCATTGGAAGCGGCGTAACTGAAACGGATGTGCTGGCCTTCGTTGGGCACGCGCGGACCGAAATGGATGTCCGCCAGAACCGCCACGCCGGCTTCGTTCAGGAGCCGCTTGCGGAACTCCTCCGAGTCCTTGGACGCCGATCATCTCGCAAGCAGCCGTAACGTTCGGCCAGGCGTAGAAGGCGCCGCCAGGGTTCCGGCAAGTCACGCCGGGCACCTTGTTCAGCAACCCCACGATCAGATCGCGCCGCGCGAGAAAGCTGTCGCGCATTTTTTTCGCCTCGTCCTGCGGACCGTTCATTGCTTCCACCGCCGCCCACTGCGTAATTTGCGAAGCGCAGGAATCGGTGTTGGTCACCCAACGGGTGAAAACCGGCGCCAGCGCCCTGTTCGCGGTAAACCCCAGGCGCCAGCCGGTCATCGCCCAGGTCTTCGATGCGCCATCGGAAATGATGGTGCGCTCGAGCATGTCGGGAAACTGGGCCAGCGACACGAATTCGCCGTCGTAGCAGAGCTGCGAATAGATCTCGTCCGCGAACACCCAGACCTGCGGATGCCTGCGCAGGATTGCGGCGATCGCTTCCATGTCCTTCTTCGGAATGATGCCGCCGGTCGGGTTCTGCGGTGAGTTCAGGATCAGCAGCTTTGTTTTCGGCGTGATCTTCGTTTCGAGTTCGGCCGGGTCGAAGCTGAAGTTGCGCGACTCGCGCAGATGGATCGGCACCGGCACAGCGCCATGCGCGCGAATCTGCGATTCGTAGATCGGGAAACCCGGGTTCGGGAAGACCACCTCGTCGCCCGCACCATAGTCGGTGACCGAGAGTATCGAATAGGCGATGAACGGTTTTGCACCCGCGCCGACAACGATGTCATCCGCGCTCACTTTGATATGCCGCGTGCGGTTCAGATAATTTGCCGCCGCCTCGCGCAGTTCCAGGATGCCGGCCGAAGGCGTGTAGCCGTGCTTGCCCTCGTTGATCGCCCTGATGCCCGCATCGCGGATATTCTTCGGGGTGTGGAAATCCGGCTGGCCGATGCAGAAGGAAATGATGTCCTTGCCCTGGCGTTGCAGTGCGCTGACTTCGGCCAGTACAACGAAAGCGTTTTCAGTACCGAGTTCGTTCGCTCGGCGGGATACTGCAGGCATCAGGGGAACTCCTCCGGGGTCATGAACGCGGGTTTGAATGACTGGCGCACCCGGCCGTAAGCGTTTATATTTCAAGCACTTTATAGCACGCCGATCGCGAGACGGTCAAACCGTTACGGTGCTTCAAGGCTGGACAGGAGAATGAACGGCGATCCGCAGAATTCCCCAACGAAACGAGTACCTCCATGCCTTATATCGAAGAGTCGCTTTCCGCCGGCGAGCAGATCGTAGGATTTTTCAGGCTCCACTGGATTTCCAGGAGCTGGATGGTCCTCTGGATCGTGCTCGCAATCCCCACAATTGGAATCACCCTGATCCCGGCCGTGTACGAATTCCTCAGGCTCCGGTCCATCGAGCAGGGCGTTACCAACAAACGAGTGATCTACAAGAAAGGCATCATCAGCCGCAAATCCGAGGAGATGAAGCTCAACTCCATTGAAACCGTGGAGATCGATCAGGGCATAACCGGACGCCTGTTCGGTTTCGGCGATGTGACAGTGACCGGCCGGGGGTTGAGCAATGTTATCTTCAGAACGGTCGATGACCCCATGGCGGTGAAGCGGAAAATCGAAAGCGTAAGTAATCCGGTCGCCTGAGGGCTATTGATGCTGCCGCAATGGCTGTCCGGCTGCCTTCCAAAGGGGTATTGTCTGCGTCCGATGCAGCCCAAGGGGCAGTCGCATGAACGAGCAGCAGGCCGCAGCCCTGCGGCAACACATGGTTCTTGAAATTGCCGCGCAAACCGTCCTGGCGGGTGAACGGATCGGCAAGTACAACCTCGATGCGCGGGTGATGGAAGTCATGGGCAAGGTGCCGAGACACGAATTCGTTCCCGTCGAGATCCAGCCTTACGCCTATCTCAACCGCCCGCTTCCGATCGGCTTCGACAAGACCATATCCCAGCCGTTCATCGTCGCATTGATGACGGACATGCTGGAGATCCGAAAAGAAGACGTGGTTCTGGAGATTGGCACCGGGCTTGGTTACCAGGCGGCAGTCCTCGCCGAACTGGCGCACAAGGTGTACAGCGTCGAAATCATCGAGGCGCTCGCTCGGCAGGCGGTCAAGCGGCTGAGCCGCGCGGGCTATACCAACATCGAAGTCAAGGTCGCCAATGGCAGTCAGGGTTTGCCCGAACACGCCCCATACGACAAGGTGATGGTCACGGCGGCGCCGGACCTGATTCCTCCCTCGCTGATCAACCAGCTCAAGCCCGGGGGCAGAATGATGATCCCGGCAGGCCTGTCCGACGATCAGCAACTTATCCTGGTGGAAAAGAGCGCGAACGGCCGGTTGTCGACCAGGGAAATTCTGCCGGTTCGTTTTTCGCAACTCGAGGGAGCCGAATCCATCTAATCCCGAATATGAACAGCGGGGAGTGAATCTCCTCCCGCCCATCGTCATCGTTCCGATTGTCTATGTATCATGGTTCCTGTTCGCCAAGCGACCTTCCGAACCGCCGGAATGACGGGCCGAATAGTCAGAACGGCGGACAACGTCAAGCCCCCTTCCGGGAGATTGCGCCATGAGTCGAATGCACGCATGTTTCGCCCTTGCAGCGTTCGCCGCACCGCTGCTGCCAGCTTTTGCCGCAGATCTGACGGCCGAACAGGTGAAACAGGTTCTGTCGTCGCCGGAGCATGAGACCACCGCAGCACTTGCCGGCAAAGACCTTTCCCGCCTGAATCTAACGCGACAGGATTTCCGAAATGCGAACCTCGTCGGGACCAATTTCTTCGCCAGCAAACTCGTGCAGTGCAATTTTTCCGGGGCGAAGCTCTCCGGGGCCAACCTGAACGGAGCCTGGCTGATGGGAACGGACTTTTCGAATGCCGATCTCTCGCGCGCAACGCTGATGTCCGTCGTGATACTCGGCGGAGAAATCACCGCCCGTCCGAACTTCAGGAACGCGAATCTCTCCGGAGCGCGCATCATCGCGGAACTCGACGGTGCCGATCTGTCACATGCCAACCTGTCCAAGGCGCGCCTCGGCGTCGACATCAGGAATCAGGGAATGGGACAGATGCGCACCAACCTCATAAAGGCCAACCTTGAGGGCGCCAATCTTGCCGAAGCCGACCTGAACCGGACGCTGCTGCGGTTTGCCAACCTGAAGGATGCAAACCTGCGCGGGGCCGATTTATATCGAGCCGACCTCTCCGGTGCGGACCTGACCGGTGCGGATGTGACTGGAGCGAATCTGGAGGAAGCGAATGTTGACGGGACGATATTCAAAAGCGTGCGCGGCCTGGATGCCGCGAACGGCTTCGACCGCGCCGAGCACCGCGACAACGCCAAGTTCTAGAAAAGTTCCTTCTCCGGGAGAAGATTTCATGACCACAGCAGCCTCGATTCAGGAACAAATGAACCACTTGTTTCCCGGCCTGATTGGAGTGCAGTTAACGGAAGTCACCCCCGAGCGGGTCGTCGCATCGATGGAGGTGCGCCCAGATCTGTGCACCACCGGCAAGGTCCTCCACGGTGGCGCGATCATGGCTTTCGCCGACACGCTAGGGGCCGTTGGCACTATAGCGAATCTATCGAAGGACACGCGCACCACCACCATCGAATCGAAGACCAACTTCCTGCGGGCGGCGCCGGAAGGCACGCGCATCACCGGGGAGTGCACCGCGTTTCACCGCGGCAAGACGACAATGGTGTGGCAGACACAGATCAAGACCGACACCGGCAAGTTGTGCGCCGTCGTTACCCAGACACAACTGGTCCTTCCGTCGTGACCTGTTAACCAACACGACAAGCGACGTATCGGGCGGACCCGGTTGCAATGCCCGCAGTCCCTGCCCTACGGCAGGTTTCGATGCGTTGCGCTGCTTCGGCGCCGGGCAAAAAAAAGAGCCGCATTGCTGCGGCTCTTCGTCTGCTTGACGCGACGCGCTCAGAAATTGAACTGCGCGCCGACGGAAAGAAAGTCCACGTCGTCGCCGTCGATATCGAAACTCTCCCATTCGGCCCTGACGCCGAATTTGCTGGTCAAATTCCAGCTCACGCCGGCACCGAACATGATGTCGTTACCATCATCGCTTGCCGACCCTAGCCCGGTAGCGCTGACGGTCGCATCCCACAGGAAGAGGCCAACTTTGCCGAAGACGCCGAACTGCGGGTTGATTGGGATCATGCCTACCGCCGCGATCTGGATTCCGTCTACCTCAGCCGTAACAGTACCGCCGACTCCCGAAGCAGAAACTTCACCAAGGTCGACCCAGGCGCCCTCGACCGCGAAGTTCGGATTGACCTTGTAACCGCCGAAGAGTTTCAATCCGGTGTCTTCGTCATCGCAGGAAATTGCGCCCAGTGCAAAAAGGTCGTCACAGAGATTCACCGTTGTAAGACCGGCCCCCACACCTATATAGCCTTGTGCGGCCGCAGTGCCCGCCACTGCAAACAGCAACACAGCAACAAATGCCAGGACAATTCGCTTCAGATTCTCCTCTGACTGTTTGATACCGTTGCCGCCGCAGAATGCGAAGATAATGATTTATCAGCGTTTTTGACGAACATGTTGTCGTCGGCGAGTCGCTCGCGCAACTGCAGGAATTTCTCGAGTCCCGCTACGCGGGAATGCGCCACCGCATTGTGGACGAACAGGATCGCATCCGGCCGCACATCCGTTTCTTCGTGAACAGGGACGGCAACACCCGCCTGGACCATCGCCTGCAGTCCAACGACGAAGTGATCATCGTTGCCGCGTTGAGCGGCGGATGAAACAAGTCGCCGTGTCCGGTCGCGACGACGCGCGCCGAAAGCCTTGCGCTTTACCACCCGCGGTGTAGCATTCCTCGCGGAATTGCGATCCAGGGAAGCTCTGCACCCTTTACCATTGAAACTGAATGAAAATTCAAATAGTTCTGCCCGTACTTCTCGTTGCGCTTGTGGTTGCCGCATGCGCTTCGAAATCCGACAAGCCGCAACGTTTTGAACTGCGGGGTTTCTCGATAACCACGCCTGCGGTGGTCAAGGATGAAAGGCCATGGAGCGTCGCAAAGCGAACGCCCGATCTTCTGGTCCTCGGCAAGCCCGGCGAATACGAAAGCGAGGTCTTCATCGTGCAGGCGGCGGTCATCAGGCTTCCGGCACTCGTGTCTCCCGACGCGTTGTTGCAACACGTCAAGGCGACGCAGCAGCGCGAGCTGGACCCCAAACGCTTCCGCATCCTCAAGCACGAGCTCAGCATGCAACCGGTGGACGGGGAGTCCTGTGCGCTTTCGCATGTCGAGGCGGTGGATCGCGCCATATCCGGCACCACCGGGCCAACCGCAAACATGATGCTGGAAACGCTGACGTTGACCTGCGCACACCCCAAAGACCGGAACACCGGAATCAACGTTACTTACTCGCACCAGTACTTTCCGGAAGACAAGGATCCCCGGTTCATCGAACGGGGCAGTGCCATTCTCGGAGGTCTCAGGATCGATGGACAGCCGTGATCGAGCCCGGTGTAAGGTGACCCTGGACGCAGACGGCCGTAAGCTTGCTTTGCTGACCTGACCCGGACCCTTTACGTGGCCACTCCGGAAACTCCAGACTCCGAAATCGTGCGCGCACCCCACCCGCCGCTCACCGGCTACTACGGTTCGGTGGAGGATCGGCGTGGCTGGGTCCGGCGCATGTTCGATGACACGGCCGCCGACTACGATCGCATCGAACGTCTCATCGGATTCGGATCTGGCTCCCGTTATCGTCGCGACGCCCTGAGCAGGGCCGGATTGCGGCGGGAAATGCAGGTCCTCGATGTCGGCGTCGGTACCGGGCTGGTTGCGAGTCAGGCCGCCCTAATCGTCGGCGATCCTGCCTGTGTCACCGGCCTCGATCCCAGCCCGGGAATGCTGCGCAACGCGCATGTGCCGGCGGGCATCAGACTGGTGGAGGGCTACGCCGAGAACATTCCGTATCCGGACGCGAGTTTCGATTTCGTGAGCATGGGCTATGCGCTGCGGCATATCGCGGATCTTTCGGTGGCGTTTCGCGAATTCTTCCGCGTCCTGAGGCCCGGCGGGCGGCTTTGCATCCTCGAGATCACGCGACCTGATAATGCGTTTCATGCGGCGCTGCTCAAATACTACCTGCGCGGCGTGGTGCCCTGGCTGGCGAAGCTGGCGGCGCGGCAGGCCGACACACCGCTTTTGTGGAGTTACTACTGGGACACCATCGACGCCTGCGCGGCGCCCGGCTCCGTGCTGCATACGCTCGAGAGTGCCGGCTTCGAGAGCGTTCACCGCCACGTCGAACTCAAGATCTTCTCCGAGTACCTGGCGCAGAAACCTGCTAACTGAAAGCCTGACAACCTATTGCATCAGCGTAACTTCCGTGTGCGATGCAAACAGCCGTTCCATTTCCCTGCGCACCTTGACGGCATGGCTGGACTCATCGACGGCAACATCGGTCCATCGCAGCGGCTGGCCCGCGGCCACCGGCTTGAGCAGCTTCACCCCGTGCGCGAGCCCGAGCGACAGTCCGCCGATCCTGAGGGAAGCCTGCGCCTGCATGAGCTTGCCGACCACCGTGTAGCCGCCCTCGCCGTCCAGAATTTCGCCGGCTTTCAAGTCGCGCTTGGCGGTGGCCACCACGTCGGCGCGAAACCCGGTGGGGCAGCCGGTCGGCTCGCGCCGCAACCCCACCGACGCAACCGATATGCCGACTTCCAGGCCGATCAGATGCCAGCGCTTGTACATGCAGGCATAGCGGCCCGATGAATCGGTGCGCACCATGTACTCCTTGAAGCAGTTGCGGATGTACTCGGTCTCGCCCTCGAACACGACCCACACACCGAAGCGGATGTCGTAGGGAATCACCCGGCCGTCCGTTTCCAGCGAGGAAATCACTTCGACCTGGCCTTTGTGATGCAGATGCCCGCCTTCGGACACCGGACGCATTACGTTCGGTATGTCGTCCACGCTGGCAGGCGGGAATTTCAAGCCCCAGGGCGCCGGGGTCAGGCCGGTGGCGTTGCACACGGCGGTGCTCTCGATCGCGGGCTTCGAGCCGTCGAGGAAGGAATTGAACATCTTCGGATTCAGGCCACCGATTTTGGCCTGCTCCGGTGTGAGCCCGTAGTAGCCCCACACCGTTTCCGGCGTGGACTGCGCAAAATGCGGCAACCACTTGTGGCCGCGGCCGGCGGCAACGACGCTGAAGCCGGCAGCTCGCGCCCAATCAACCAGGTCGCAGATCAGTGCCGGCTGATCGCCGTAAGCCAGGCTGTAAACCACGCCGGCTTCCCGCGCCCGGCGCGCCAGCAACGGGCCGCACATCGCATCCGCTTCGACGGTGACCATTACCACGTGCTTGCCGTTCTTGAATGCCGCCAGTGCATGCTCGACCGCGGCGATCGGATTGCCGGTGGCTTCGACGATGATGTCCACAGCGGGGTGCGCAACCAGCGCCTGCCAGTCCTCGCCCACGTGCGTGAGCCCCGAGGAAAGCGCGGCATCGAGCGAGGGCGCGGCGTAGCGCTCCGCTTTCCAGCCGACGCGCTCGAGGTTGGTCCTGGCATTCTGCGGCGACAGGTCGGCAATGCCGGCCAGATGCAGGCCCGGGGTCTTGGGTACCTGCGCAAGGTACATGGCGCCGAACTTTCCGGCGCCGATCAGCCCGACGCGCAGCCGCTTCCCCTGCACTTCGCGCTCCTGAAGCTTGGCGTAGAGATTCATCCCGGCTGACAGGCTATGCGGCGACCAGCGGCTTGAGCGCTTCCTCGGGCGTGCCGTCCTTCCAGGGCAGCGGCACGTCGTAGTCGCGCAGCAGGCAGTCGTCGGGCAGGCACTGTATCGGCGTGAAATCGCGATGCGCGATGTATTCGGGGCGCTTGAAGCGGCGGATGTGGTTGGAAACCGCGCACAGGCTCAGGTACACGCTCACCCGGTTCCACGGCGACAGGTTGGACGACGAGGCATGCACCAGGCAGGAGTGGAACAGGATCATCGATCCGGCCGGGCCTTTCGGCGCGACGATGCCGCCGCGTTCCACCAGCTTGCGGATGCTGTCGTGGTTGATGGTCCACAACGGATAGCTGGTGGTCGAAGTATCGTGCTGCGCGTCGAGCACCCCGAGCTTGTGGCTGCCGGGGATGAACATCAGCGGCCCGTTGAACTCGGTCACCTCGTCCAGGAAGATCGCCACGTTCATCGCCCGCGGCTCCGGCATCAGATCGTCGTTCTTCCAGGTGCCGTAGTCCTGGTGCCACTGCCAGACGTCGCCGTCGAAAGCCATCTTGCCGTTGATCTTGAACTGGTGCATGTACACCGCTTCGCCGAACAGCTCCATCACCGGCTCGACCATGCGCGGGTGGCGCGCGAGTTTGGCGAACGGCTTGCTGTACATGTGCGCGGCGAAATTGGTGCGCACCGCATCGCTGCCTTTTTCGCGCACGTTCTCCGGGCGGTCGCTGGGCATACAGCGCCGGCACCTCGTCGAGAAGGCCTCTCATCTCCTGCGGCGTGAACAGGCTCGGGAAAAACAGATAGCCGTCGCGGTCGAACCGGCCGATCTGTTCGCTGGTGAGTTTCATCGATCTCCTCCTGCGTCCTGGCTCGATATTTGCGCACGACCGGCTCCTAAATCTGCCGGCCGGCGCCTTTGACCCTGTGTACAGAATACGGCGTTCGCGGCCAAGGTCAACCCCGAAACCGGTGGCTATTTCCTGAGCCCGAGAATATTGGCGGCGGGGACCGGCTTGAGAAAGCCCTTGAGCTGGAGTTCGCCGACGGGCTCCAGCTCGATGAAGTCCTCGACCGCGGCGGCGCTTTCTGCGAGATCAGGATCTGCCCGGGCTTGGCTTCGCTGCACAGGCGTGCCGCAAGGTTGGTCACCGTTCCGATCGCGCCATAGTCCCATCTTCCTTCGAATCCGACCGCGCCGATGGTCGCGAAACCCTGCGCGATGCCGGCGCCGAATCCGAGATCGAAGCCGCGTTTGCGCCACTTCACCGTCAGCTCGGCGAGCCGCTCGCGCATCTCCAGCACCATGCGCACGGCGCGCGCGGCCGGATCGGGCACCGGCACCGGGTCGTTGAAAAACACCATCATGCCGTCCCCGGCAAACCGTTCGAGCGTGCCTTCGTGGGCAAGGATCATCCGTCCCATCTCCGCGTGATACTCGCGAAGCACGCCCATGATCTCCTCCGGTTCGCTGGTTTCCGCAAATGCCGTGAACCCGCGCAGGTCGAGGAACACGACCGTGACTTCGCGGCGGTGGCTTTTCAGCGGATCATCCGCGCCTCCGGAAACGATCAGGTCGGCAAGCTGGGGCGAGAAGAAACGCTTGAGCCGGCCCAGTCGCTCCAGCTCGGACCCTGCTCGGCGACGCGCTCTCGAGCGTGCGGTTCGATTCCTGAAGCTGCGCGCTTGCTCCTGGACCGTGTCCTGCAGCGCCTTGATGCGCAGCATCGACTTGACGCGCGCGACCAGCGCCGCCTGATCCACGGGCTTGGTCAGATACTCATCGCCGCCCGCTTCCAGCCCCGCGACCACGTCCTTCGAGTCGGCCTTGGCGGTGACCAGAATGATCGGCACAAATGGCAGCGCCGGATCGGCACGTAACCGGCGGCAAACTTCGATGCCGTCGAGCTTGGGCATCATCACGTCGAGCAGGATCAGGTCCGGGAGCTGGTCGCGGACCGCGGTCAAGCCCTCTTCGCCATCGGCCGCTGTCTTGATCTCGTAGCCGTGCGCCTGCAGTCGCATTCGCAGGATCTCGACATTGGTCGCATTGTCGTCAACCACCAGGATTCGCGGTGGGTTATGCATGGTCAGTTTCCTTCCCCCTTTGGTGGGGCAAGGTCAGCCTCGTCATTTCCTTCCCTCGCTTGCGGGGGAAGGTCAGGATGGGGGACGGTCGATGCCAAGACGCGCATGACCTGCTCCAACACTGCCTGCGTTTCCAGAAATACCTGGTTGTCCCAGAAGTGAAGGACGCGAAATCCCTGCGCCTCAATCAAGCGGTCGCGCTGTTCATCGTATCCGACGTTCTGCGCGTGCTGTCCCCCATCAAGCTCGACAATGACCTTCGCTTCCAGGCACGCAAAGTCAGCGATGAACGCCGCAATCGGCACCTGCCGCCTAAACCTGTGGCCCGCGAGTTGTCGGCCCCGAAGATACCGCCAAAGGTGGCGCTCAGCATCCGTTGCTTGGTTGCGTAACGTACGCGCACGGCGTTGCAGCAACGAATTACGCATAGTGGCGCACGATTCGCTTTCCCATCACCCCCTCCCTAGCCCTCCCCCGCGAGCGGAGGAGGGAAGGATTCATGGCACCTCCCGCGTGATGCACGGGAGAGAGCTGAAAAGATTTCTTGTACCCTCCCTCGCTGCGCGGGGGGAGGGCCAGGGTGGGGGCAACCGCGCGCATCACTTCAGATACTCGCGTATCTTGGCCAGCAGCACACGGGGGCTGAAAGGCTTCGTCACGTAGCCGTTGCACCCGGCTGCGTAAGCCTTCTGGTCGTCCCCGCTCAGCGCATAGGAGGTAACGGCGATGATCGGGATATGGTTCAAGGCGGGGTTGGCCTTGATGCGGCGCGTGACCTCATACCCATCCAGCCCCGGCAACTGTATATCCATCAGAATCAAGTCGGGCCGCTCTCGCTCGGCGAGCGCCAGCCCCTCCTCGCCGGTCGTCGCTTCGACCAGCTCGTAGTCCGAGACCGCCAGCAAGTCCCGCACGATGCGGCGAGCATCCTCCTGGTCTTCTACTAAGAGAATGCGCTTGGTCATGGCACACCTCCCTCCTGTTCGGCCCGCACCGGGATACTGAAGAAGAAAGTGGAGCCCTTCCCTACCGTGGACTCGACCCAGATCCGTCCACCGTGCATTTCCACGATCCGCTTGGCGATCGCCAGCCCGAGGCCGGTGCCGCCTTTGGTTTTCGCGGGTGAGCTGTCGCTCTGCTGGAACTCCTCGAATATCCTCTGCCGGTCCTCCTCCCGGATGCCAGGCCCGGTGTCGACGACGGCCGCCAAAAAGGAGCCTTCTGACGCGCTGACGCGTACCGCCACCTCGCCCGCTTCGGTGAACTTGATCGCATTGCCCACCAAGTTCAAGAGCACCTGCGTGATGCGCCGCTCATCGCCGCGTCCGACCGGCAGGTCCGGCGCCACATCGACCTCGAGCGGCAGGCGCTTCTCGGCGGCGAGCGAGCCCACCGCGCTCGCTACCGCCTGGACCACGTCGCTGAAGGAGTAGTCGACAAGCGAGAGCACCAGTTGCCCGGCCTCGATCTTTGACAGGTCGAGTACATCATTGATCAGCCCGAGCAGATGGCGCCCGCTCTTCTCCACGCGGTCGAGCACCGCGAGGATCTTCTCCGGCACCGGGCCGTATATCTGGTCCATGATCAGCTCGGTATAACCGAGGATCGCGTTGAGAGGTGTGCGCAATTCGTGGCTCATGTTGGCGAGAAACTGTGACTTGTGCTGGCTGGCGATCTCCAGTTCGCGGCCCTTCTGTTCGATTTCGCGGAACAATCGCGCATTCTGGATCGCCAGAGTGGACTGCGCCGCGAAGGTCTGCAGCAGGTCGACAATTTCCGTCGGAAACTCGCCGACGCTGTTACGCGAGACGACGAGACTGCCGAGAATGCGTTCCTCACGCATCAAGGGGACTGCGAGGACGGCGAGTGCGCCAGCTTCCATTCTCAACTTCTGGAGCGGACCTGTATATGCCCCTTCGACCCGCAAATCCGGGATCTGGACCGGCGCACGTTTTGCCGCCGCCTGTCCGGTCGCGCCTTCGCCGATACGCAATGGCTTCGCCACCAGCGTGTCAACAAGTTCCTGGGAGTATCCGTAGGTAGCGCGAGGCCGGAACTCGCCGCTTCCTTCGTTGAACTCGTAAGCCGCACCCCCATCGGCGGAGGACAAATGCACTGCCTGCTCCACGATCGTGGACAGCACTTGGTCCAGGTCGAGAGTCGAATTGACCGTCTGGCTTACGCCCGCGAGAGAACGCAACTGCTCGACCGAGTGTGCGAGTTCCTGGGTGCGCGATTGCAGTTCCTTGAACAGCCGCGTGTTCTCGATGGCGATCACGGCCTGGTCGGCGAAGGTCTTGAGCAGCTCGATCTGCTTGCTTGTAAAGGGCCGCACCTCCGTGCGGCGGAGAAGGATTGCGCCGATGGCTTTGCCCTCGCGAAGCATCGGCACTGCAAGCGCAGTGCGATAGCCAAGCCGGCGTGCATAGGTTTTGGATTCGGCATATTCGGCGTCCGACTCCGCAAACACGTCGGCAAGGTGTACAACGGAGCGGTCCATGACGGCTCGTCCGGTCATCACATCGCGGCGGATTGGAAGGCTTTCCTCGGCAGTCACGTGTGGAATCGGCCCATGCAGGGCAACTTGTTTAAGCGAGTCGCCTTCGACGCGAAAGAGGGTGGCATCGCCAGCATTGCAGAGCCGTGCTGCACTCTCAGCTACCGCATCCAGCACTGGCTGCAAATCAGTCGGGGAACTGCTGATGACGCGCAAGATCTCGCTGGTGGCCGTCTGCTGCTCCAAAGCCTCGGAGAGCGCCTTATTGCGTTCTTCGAGCTCCTTGAACAGCCGCACGTTTTCGATCGCAATGACGGCCTGATCGGCGAAAGTCTTCAGGAGATCGATCTGCTTCTCGGAAAACGGGCGCACTACTGTTCGGCGAATCAGAATTGCGCCGATCGAAGTGCCTTCACGAAGCAACGGTGTTGCGAGAATCGTCCGAAATCCCACCCGAGCCTGGAAGGGCTTCGCGTCCGGAAAGTCGGTTTCCAATCTGCTCAGGATGTCGTCGATGTGAATTGTCTTGCGATCGATCACCGCTCGACCAGTCACCGTCGTTCGCGTCACGGGGAGGGGGTGTGCATCCAATGGCCCGGTCGTTGCGACCGGCTGGAGAACATCGCCGTCGATGCGATAGATTGCCGCATCGTTGCCCGCACAGAGAGTCGCGGCGCTCTGCGCGACGGCAGCCAAAACCGGCTGTAAGTTGGTTGGCGAGCTGCTGATCGCCCGCAGGATATCGCTGGTAGCCCGCTGCTGCCGTCGCAGTTCCCGCACCTCACCCTCAAGCGCCTCAGCCTTCTGTCTCCACGTTCCATTGCCACCAGCACGCTGGCGCTGGGACGAGCGACCGCCGGGGCCGCCGACGACAGACTTCGCAGCAATCCCTGGTCGACCCGTCGCCGTGCGACGCTTTGCTCTCGGCCGAGACGCGGGTTCAGGTTTTGCCGGCCGGGTCATGGCGCGAGACCGTTCCTCCGCCTGCGGGGAAGGTCAATGCTCTCTATTCCCTCCTCCGCTTGCGGGGGAGGGTCAGGGTGGGGGGAAATAGCTTCCAACGCTCGCATGATCTCCTCTAACACCGCCTGCGTCTCCAGAAATACCTGGTTGTCCAGGAAGCGCAGGACGCGAAATCCCTGCGCCTCGATCCTGCGGTCGCGCTGCTCATCGTACCCGACGTTCTGCGCATGTTGGCCACCATCGAGCTCGACGATAACCTTCGCTTCCAGGCACGCAAAATCCGCGATGAAACCAGCAGCCGGCACCTGTCGCCGGAACCTGTAGCCGGCGATCTGTCGGTGGCAGAGATGGCGCCAAAGGTAGCGTTCAGCATCTGTCGCCTGGTTGCGCAGACGACGCGCCCTGGACTGTAGGAGAGCGTCACGCATGGTCTCGAGTTATCGCCCCCACTCTGGCCCTCCCCCGCAGGCGGAGGAGGGAATAAATGCGCGGGTCGCCACCCTACTCCGTTTGCGGGAGGGCACCACGGAGGGGCCAGCCACGCGTCATTTCAGATACTCGCGTATCTTGGCCAACAGCACGCGCGGGCTGAACGGCTTCGTCACGTAGCCGTTGCACCCGGCCGCGTAAGCCTTCTGGTCGTCTCCGCTCAGCGCATAGGAGGTGACGGCGATGATCGGGATATGGTTCAAGGCGGGGTTGGCCTTGATGCGGCGCGTGACCTCATACCCATCCAGCCCCGGCAACTGTATATCCATCAGAATCAAGTCGGGCCGCTCTCGCTCGGCGAGCGCCAGCCCCTCCTCGCCGGTCGTCGCTTCGACCAGCTCGTAGCCGCTGGCCACGAGCAAGTCCCGCAAGATCTGGCGGTTGTCCTCTTGGTCTTCGACGACCAGAATGCGTTTGCTCATGCTCCTCCTCCTTGCTCATTGGTCCGCACCGGGATACTGAAGAAGAAAGTGGAGCCCTTCCCTACCGTGGACTCGACCCAGATCCGTCCACCGTGCATCTCCACGATCCGCTTTGCGATCGCCAGCCCGAGCCCGGTGCCGCCCTTGGTCTTGGTGGACGAACTATCGACTTGTTGAAACTCTTCGAAGATCTTCTGTCGGTCCTCCTCACGGATTCCCGGACCGGTGTCGGCGACCGAAACCACGAACATCCCGTCGGGCAAGGTCACCCGCACGGCGACTTCGCCCGCATCCGTGAACTTGATCGCATTGCCCACGAGGTTCAACAGCACCTGCGTGATGCGCCGCTCGTCGCCATTGCCGACCGGCAAACCGGGTGGCACGTCAACAAGCAGATGGAGCTTTTTCTCGGCAGCCAGGGACCCCACCGCAGTGGCGACGCTCTGAGCCACCTCTTCGAAGGAGTAATCGCTCAGCGAAAGCATCGAGCTGCCCCGCCTCGATCTTGGAAAGATCGAGCACGTCATTGATCAGCCCGAGCAGATGCCGGCCGCTCTTCTGTACACGCTCGAGTACGTCGCGGATCTTCTCCGGCACCTTGCCGTAGATCTGGTCGACGATCAGTTCGGTATAACCGAGGATCGCATTGAGCGGCGTGCGCAACTCGTGACTCATGTTGGCGAGGAACTGCGATTTGTGCTGGCTCGCAATCTGCAGTTCGTGACTCTTCTGCTCGATCTCGCGGAACAGGCGCGCGTTCTGGATCGCCAGCGCGGACTGGCTGGCAAAGGTGGTCAGCAGATCGACCACTGGCGGCGGAAATTCTCCCGGCTGATTGCGAGCGATCACCAAGGCCCCGATCACCTGGTCCTCGCTGATGAGCGGCACTGCCAGCAAAGCCCGGTACCCACGCTCGACGATGAGGTCTCGCACGCTGCTCTCGTACGCGCCGTCGGCCGTAATGTCTGCGATCTGAACCGGCCGGCGCCTGGCGACCGCCTGACCGGTCACGCCCACTCCTTTCCTGACGGGATTGCGCCGCAAGGCCTCAGCGATGTCCTCGCGTATAGCCGATCGTGGCCCTGGGGCGTAGCTCGTCAGTGGCTTCGTCGTAGTCAAAGATCTGCCCTGCCTGTGTCCCGGCGAGCTTGTTGGCGTGGGTGAGGATCGTTGTAAGGACGGTATCGAGATCGAGTGTGGAGCTGACTGCGGCACCGACCTCGCCGAGCGCCTTTAGTTCCTCGACAGAGCGACCAAGTTCCTTAGTCCGCGATTGCAACTCCTGGAAGAGACGCACGTTCTCAATCGCGATCACGGCCTGGTCGGCGAAGGTCTTGAGCAACTCAATCTGTTTCTCGGAAAATGGGCGAACCTCTGTCCGGCGGATCAGGATTGCACCTATTGCATTGCCCTCGCGCAGCATCGGCGCGGCGAGCATGGTGCGCTGACCTGTTTCTGGTTGAAATGCCTTTGCGGTGGCAAACTCGGCGTCCGCTTCCGCCAGTATGTCGTGCACATGAACCACACGGCGATCGATGATGGCGCGTCCGGCAACGACGTCGCGACTGATCGCAAAGCGATCCCGGGAATACTTCCCGAGAGTTCCGTATTGGGCAGCCGCATGGATGAAATCGCCCTCGACGCGTTGGATCAGAGCGTCGCTCGCGTCGCAGAGCCGTGCCGCGCTCTCTGCGACTGCGTCAAGTACTGGCTGCAGATCGGTCGGCGAACTGCTGATCACCCGCAAGATCTCGCTGGTCGCGGTCTGCTGCTCCAGGGCTTCGGAGAGTGCCTTGTTGCGCTCCTCCAGTTCCGTGAACAGCCTCACGTTCTCGACGGCAATCACGGCCTGGTCGGCGAAGGTCTGGAGCATGGCGATCTGGCTCTCGGAGAACATCGCGGGTTCGGCGCCGGTGACGCCGATCGCTCCAATCGGGCTGCCCTCACGAAGCATGGGCACGGTAAGGGCGCTGCGATATCCAGCCGCCTCAGCCAGGTCTTGCAGGCGATACTCCGGGTCTTGTTCTATGTCCGGGATGTAGGCTACGGCTCGGGTCAGGATTGCCCGGGTGGTGGCACTCGCGCGGCTCAGGGGCATCGGGTAGAACTGCCGGAATGCCTCGAACCCCGGGTTAATGCCGTGCGCCGCCGCCAAATGGACCAGCTCGCCGTCGAACGTGTAGACCACCGAGAAGGTGGCGTCGCACAGCTTCCGCGCATTCGCCACGATGGTCTCGAACACCGGCTGCACGTCCCGTTGGGACTGACTGATTACTCGGAGGATCTCGCTGGTGGCGGTCTGCTGCTCCAGCGATTCGCGCAAATCGCGAGTGCGTTCCTCCACCTTCCGTTCCAGGCCCGCATACGACTCCTGGAGACGCTCGGTCATGCGGTTGAATTCGTCGGCCAACGCCTGCAGTTCGTCACCGCTCTGTACTGCGATTCGATGTTCGAGCGCTCCCGCGCCGATGCGGGCAGCGCCGGCACGGAGCGCCTGGATCGGCGACACCATCCGGCGCACAATAAACAAGCTCGCTGCAATTGAAACCACGACGCCCACGAGCACGAGTATCACGGTGCGCCAGATTGACGCGTACAGCGATGCGAACGCCTCGGTGATCGGCAGTTCGACAAATACGGACCAGTTCAAAGGCGTAATCGTGGCGTGCGCCGAAAGTACTTCGGTTCCGCGCACGTCCCTGCCGACCATTGCCTCAACAGATGTGTCGGCGTCGCGACTGAGTGTAGCGGCGGCCGCGCGCACCTGTGGAAGCGCGGATAGATCGGTTTTCTGCAGGACCAGGCTGATGTCCGGGTGGGCGATCAGGCGGCCGCGCTCATCCACGACATAGGCATTTCCGCCCTTGCCGACTTTGAGGTTCGAGACCACGTCCCAAATGAACTTGAGGTTGGCTTCTGCAGCGACGACACCTGCGTCCTCCCCCGCCCCAGCCATGGCAATCGTCATGTACGGCTCCGACTCCTTGCGGAAATAGACCGGGCTGAAATAGGTCTTGCGCGCCATCGCTTCCTTGAACTTCGGGTCGCTGGAGAGATCGAGATTACTGCCGATGACATCCATTGCCAGGCGCGACACGCGCAGTTGCTCATGCCCTGTGGGATCGATATGGCTCACTTCGGTAATGGTGGGAACCTGGCGCAGGAGCCGCAACGAGTCCAATCGCCGCTGATCCAGGGGAATGCCGCGCGGACCCCACGGCGTCTGCGCGATCCAGGAGAGATCGTGTTCCAGCGCGCGTACGAACTGCTCGATCCTGATCGCCGCCGCGACAGCTTTCTCGTGCTGGATGCGGGAAAGCGCGTTCTTGTTTTCCTGATACGAGAAATAGATTTCGACAAGGCCGCTAATGACGAGCCCGCCCATTACCAGGACAACGAGCGGAATCGCGTACTTCAGAAAGAGGCTGCCGCGCCAGATCATTTGATCACCTTGTCGGCACGCGCCAATAGCTCGCGAGGCACATCGATTCCCAGCTCGCGAGCGAGCCGAAGATCGACAACGAGTTCGAACCTCGAGATCTGCTCGATGGGCAAATCGGAAGGTTTCGCACCTTTCAGGATCTTGTCGACGTAGCCGGCGGCGAGCCGTGCCGGTTCTCTCAGGCTCGGGCCGTAGGACATCAGTGCGCCGTGCTCGTGATAGTCGTCGTGAGTAAACATTGCAGGGACACGAGCCTTGCGCACGGTCGCGGCAACCTTTTCCTTGTGGCCAAGATACAGGCCGTCGCCGCCCACGAGAATCGCCTCAGGCGGGTTCTTGTCCAGAGACCGCAGCACGGCGTCGAGCTCGCGGGTATTGCGTGCATCGAGGATCTGTAGCCTTATGCCCAGCGTGCGGGCGGCCGTCTCCGTTTCTTCGAGATATCTGGCCGTTAGAGGGTTCGACGAATTTACGAGGAACGTAATACGTCTGGCTTTTGGTGCGAGCTGATGCAGTAACTCCAAGCGCTTTGGATACAACTCTGTGGCGAATACCGATACGCCTGTGCCGTTTCGTCCCGGCTTCGCCAGACTCACCGCGAAACCACTCGCCACAGGGTCGCCAGTATTCGCAAATACCACAGGAATTGTCGCGGTGGCCCGCATCGCCGCGGCGGCGGCCGGTGTGCCCGTAGTCACGATGACTGCTACCTTTCCTTTGACCAATGCCTCCGCCAGAGCTTGGAACTCCTGACTGTTTTCTCCACGCCGCCAGTCGATGACAATGTTTTTGCCTTCGATATAGCCCAGTTCGCGGAGTCCCTGGCGGAAACCCTCTCGGTCAGACCCCGACTCCGGTAACGGGGTCAGGAATCCGACGCGCGGAGGGTCTGCCGGTGCTGCGTCAAATACTGCTACACCAAGACACAGTGTGAGTCCGACAGCCAGGAGGAATGGTCGGGTCATGGCTTGCACTATCGGATCACCTCGTCGGCCCGGAGCAGAATCGACTGGGGAATCACTATTCCCAGGGTCTTTGCCGTCTCGAGATTGACTGTCAACTTGAACGTTGCCGCTTCCTCGACAGGTAGATCGCTAGGCGAAGCGCCACGCAACAGGCGGTCGATAAAATAGGCAGTCCGCGCGGCCACTTCGGTGCGGTCAGGGGCGTAGGACATCAATGCACCGGCCAGGACAAACTCGCGTGCTTGAGTCATGGTCGGCAATCGAGCCTCGGTGGCAAGAGAAGCGAGCCTGATGCGATAGTCGAAGATCATCGGCGAGAACAACAAGATCGCAGCCTGTGCGTTCTTCGCGGCGAGTTTCATCGCGCCCTCGAATTCCTTCGGATTCTTCAGTTCAACGAACCGAAGCGGCAGCCCGAGCTGTTTCCCCGCAGCCTCCAGGCCGTCAGTAGAGCGGCTGGCGCGGTCGTGAAGTACGGCAATTCGCGTGGCGGTGGGCACCGTCTCCTTTAGCAATTCCAGGCGTTTCCCGTCCAATTCGACGTGGCGCGAAAAGATTCCCGTTACGTTGCCGCCCGGCCGGGTCATGCTGTCGATCAAGCCGGATGCGACGGGATCGTGGTCGTAGGCGATTACGATAATCGGGATGGTGCTGGTCGCTTGCTTCGCGGCACGAAGTGAAGCCTCGTTCAGCGCGATGAGCACCTTGACCTTCATCTGCACCAAGTCTTCAGCGAGCTTGGGCAGTAGCTCCGTGCGGCCATTGGCAAACCGCTGCTCGATGCGAATGTTCTGACCTTCGGCATATCCCATCGCCCGCAATTCAGCCCGAATTGCCTCCATCGCGTGATCATGATGCGTGGCGAAAGACGATCTGAGGATCCCGATGACCGGAACTGCGCCCGTTTCCTGCGCGAAAGCGACGGCCGGCCACACGGCCAAAATCAGTGACAGCGCGATTGTGGGAAGGCGTCCGATCATCGAATCACCTCATCCGCCCTGAGCAGGATCGATTGCGGGATCGTGATGCCGAGGGCCTTGGCGGTCTTGAGATTGACCACCAGTTCGAACGTTGTTGGCTGCTCGATCGGCAAATCGGCGGGCTTGGCGCCCTTCAGGATCTTGTCGACGTAGCCTGCTGAACGGCGCGCGAGGTCTATCCAGCTTGGACCGTAGGACATCAGTCCGCCTGCGTCGGCGAAGACCTTCGTCCTATAGATTGCCGGTAACCCAGTCTTCGAGGCCAGCCTGACCAACGTTTTTCGATGAATGTAGAGGACCGGGCTATCGGATACGTACAGCGCCTGCGCGCCCGCGCGGCTGCTGGCCGAGAAAGCTGGCTCGAACTCCTCGGGTGTCCGCGCGCTCACGAAGGTCAATTCGATCGACAACGAGGATGCCGCGGCCTTGAGACTCTCGACGATCTTTGCCTGAAGTGGCGTATGTGGTGTGGCAGGACTCCACAGAACCGCAACCTTTGTAAGCCGTGGCTCGATCTCCTTGAGCAGTTGCAGTAGTTTGCCGCTCAGATCGGTGGTCATGATCGAGAGCCCGGTGACATTCCCACCGGGACGGGCAAGACTCGAAACCAGACCGGATGCGACCGGATCGCCGCTAAGGGCCATAACAATGGGGATCGTAGACGAGACGCGTCTGACCGCCTCGACCGCAGTTGATGCCGGCGCGAAAATGACATCGACCTTGAGCTGAACCAGTTCTTCTGCAAGCCCCGGCAGACGGTCGGGATGATCCTGCGCTGTCCGGAACTCGATCTTGATGTTACGGCCTTCGACATATCCGAGATCCCGGAGTCCATGCCGCAAAGCGTCAACGATCGGGTCGTCGGGGCCGGCAATGGTCATGAGGACGCCCACGACCGGAATCCTGTTCGGCTGCTGTGCCCACGATTCGGTAGTCGACGGCAGCCGACATGCAATGCAAAGGCGAGCAGAACAATCCGTCGAATCATCGAATCACCTCATCGGCACGGAAGAGCAGCTCCTGCGGTACCTTGAGACCGAGCTCGCGCGCTATGCGCAGGTTGATGACCAGCTCATACGTGGACATCTCTTCAATGGGCAGGTCGGCCGGCTTGGCGCCCTTGAGGATCTTGTCGACGTAGACCGCGAGCTTGCGCCCCACCACTTTCAGGTTTGGTCCGAAGGACATCAACACACCGTCCTCGAGGTAAGCCCGGTAAGGGTATATCGCGGGTAGTCTGGTTTTGCGTAACGCTTGGGCTATTTTGGACTTGTTCGAGCGAAAGACGCTATCGTTGCTAACGATGACGCCCTCCGCCTCGCCTCCTAGTAGCGCTCGGAGGACCGTACCGAGCTCACTTTCATTTCGGGCGTCCAACATCACCAGTTGCACGCCGAGCATGGGGGCAGCCTTCTGCAGCGCCGCGAGCTGCGGTGCAGCGATCGGGTTGGAGGAATTGGTCAGAAAGGCGATGCGCCGAGCCCGGGGTGCGAGCAAGTGGAGGTACTCCAGTCGCTTTGGATACAACTCCGTGGAGACGACCGACACGCCTGTCCCATTTCTGCCCGGCTTCGCCAGGCTCGCCGCGAGGCCAGTAGCCACGGGATCGCCCGATAGGAATACCACCGGGCTTGTTGCGGTCGCTTCCAATGCCGCGCGGCCAGCGGCCGTGGTGTCCGCCACGATCACATCCACCTTCGAGCGCGCGAGGTCGGCGGCGAGCGAGCGCAGCTCCTCACCGCCTCCTGCGAACCGCCGCCACTCGATGACAATGTTCTTGCCTTCGGTGTAGCCGAGCTCGCGAAGCCCGTCACGCAGGAATCCTTCCCACGGGCTCCAAGCTCCGACAAGAACACCGATCCGAGCGACTTTCGCTTCGTCCGCATGCCCGGCTGTCATCAGTATGGTTGAGCCCACCGCGACACCCGCGAATATTCGGCGGAGCGTGAGTAGCGCCATCCTCACCGGATCACCTCATCCAAGTGCACCGCCTCCGGCGGGGGGCGCGTCGCGGACTGCAGTTGGTCGGCTCGCAAAACTGGCCGCCTTGCCGGCTGATCCACCCTGCTCCAAGGTCTGAAACAGCCGCCAAGCACGGCGAGCGGGCCAGTGAAGCAGGGGTTCCGGCCCACGGTGCCCCAAACCGGCCACTTCAAAGGACGTTTTATCGCCTTGCACATTAGAATGACAGCTTCTAAAATACAAGGTATGTACGACCGCTTGGCAGCCAGCAGAATAAGGGAACTCGCGCAGCGCTTCCCTGCCGTGGTCATTCTTGGCGCGCGGCAGGTCGGCAAGACCACCCTAGCCCGCCGCGCCTTCCCCCATCTCCCATATCTCGACTGCGAAGATCCGGCAACCGCGGCAGCGATGCGCGAGGACGCCCGCTTCGCGCTGGCCAGCCGGGAACAAGGCGGGCTCATCGTGGATGAAGCCCAGGCGGTGAACAGCGTGTTCGCCGCGATCCGGGGCCTGATCGACGAGGCTCGCTCACGCACCGGGCGGTTTATCATCCTGGGCTCGGCGCAGCCGACACTGATACGCGGCGCCGCCGAATCGCTCGCGGGCCGCGCCGCGGTTTTCGAACTGGCTCCGTTGACAGCCTGCGAGGCAGTAACGGGAGAGAAACCGGCAGACTGGCGATCAGTTTGGCTCAAGGGCGGGTTTCCGGACGCGTTGAGAGGGGATTTTCGGGATTGGTGGGAGGCCTACCTGCGCCTGTTCCTGGAACGCGATCTTCCGCAGTACGGCGTGCCTGCCGATCCGGTCTTCGTTCGGCGCCTGCTCACGATGCTTGCCCACTCGCAGGGCGGCCTGCTCAATGCCTCTCAGCTTGGCGCATCGCTCGGCGTGTCCTATCACACCGTTCAGCGCTATCTCACTGTCCTGGAACAAACCTTCCTGGTGCGCCCGCTTCCGCCCTACTTCCGCAACGTCGGCAAGCGGTTGGTCAAGGCGCCGAAGATCTACCTGCGGGATACCGGACTGCTGCACCATTTGCAGAACATCTCGACGCACGATCAGCTTATTGCACACCCGATTCGTGGCGCGAGCTGGGAGACGTTCGTGATCGAGGATGTGCTCAGACGGCAGCAACTGGCCCACCCCGACTCGCAGGCCTATTTCTGGCGAACGGCGGCCGGCGCGGAGATCGACCTCCTGATAGAGCGGGTCGACCAGCGCATCGGCGTGGAGGTAAAGACAGCGCGCGGCGATCACCCTCGCGCGGTGCGCGCCCTCAGCGAAGCGCTGATCGACGTCGATGCGTACAGGGGTTGGATCATCGACCAGGGAGCAGGGGTCAACCGGGTGGCGGATCGCGTTGCGCGCGCAGGTTTTGCCGAAGTCCAGAGCGGCACGCCGGGGTAGCCGCCGAGTCATCGAATCACCTCATCGGCCCGCAGCAGGATCGACTGCGGGATGGTGATGCCCAATGCCTTGGCGGTCTTGAGATTGACCACGAGCTCGAACGTGGTCGGTTGCTCGATGGGCAGATCGCCTGGCTTTGCACCTTTGAAGATCTTGTCAACGTACCCGGCCGATCGGCGGAACAAATCACCGAAGTTCGCCCCATACGACATCAGCCCGCCTGCATCGACGAAGTGCCTCCCACCATAGATGCTTGGTAGCCGGGCCTTTGATGCCAGCTTGAGAAGTGTTATTCGCTGAGCAAAGAAGAAGGGATCGTCGATCACGTACAGCACCTGCGCGTGCGCTCGGCTGACAGCCGAGAAGGCTGGGCCGAACTCCTCGGCCATTCGCACCTCCACGAAACTCAGTTCCATCGACAGCGAGGGCGCCGCCGCCTTAAGCTCCGCGATCACCTTCGGGCTGTACGGCGTTTCTGGATTCCACAGGACTGCCACCCGGGCCAGCCGTGGATCTGTTTCCTTGAGCAGTTGCAGCCGCTTGGCACTGATATCGGTAATCATCATCGAGAGCCCGGTGACGTTTCCACCAGGACGCGCGAGGCTCGCGACCAGGCCGGACCCAACTGGATCAGCGACGACTGCCATGACGATGGGGATGGTGGACGTGGCGCGCGTGGCCGCCTGGGTGGCAACCGTACTTTCCACGACGATCACTTCGACTTTACGCTGGACGAGGTCGGCGGCCAACTGCGGTAGCCGATCGTAATTGCCGTTGGCGGAACGCCACTCGATCACAACATCGCGTCCCTCGGAATACCCCGCGTCTAGTAGCCCCTGCCGGAACGCCTGCGGCACCTTTTCCTCGGGTAACCAGGCCGACAGAAGCACCCCGACGTGCCGCGGCAATGCCGGCTGCTGTGGGATGCCCTTCCCAGTCATACCTAGAGATCCGATCAAGATCGCAAGGTCGCGGACGAATACGCGCCGAGTAATCCGCCGGTTCATCGGATCACCTCATCCGCCCTGAGCAGGATCGACTCGGGAATCGTGATGCCGAGGGCTTTGGCGGTCTTCAGATTGACCACCAGCTCGAATTTGGTCGGCCGCTCGATCGGCAGGTCGGCGGGGTTTGCGCCCTTCAGGATCTTGTCCACGTATCCGGCCGCCCTTTTGAACATGGCGTCGAAGCTGGGAGCGTAGGAAATTAGTCCTCCGTCCCTGACAAACTCCACCCCACCGTAGATTGCCGGCAGGCGATACTTAGCCGCGAACCCGATAATCTTGGCTGAATTGCTGCTAAATACCGGTTCTTCGAACACGTAGAGCGCGTCGGGATTTCCGGCCGCGATCTTTCCGAGCGCTTGATCGAGATCGCTTGGATTGATCACTATCACAGCTGCGAGCTTCAGCTTCAAGTTGGGCGCAATCGCGTCCATTCGCCTCCTCAACGGCGCGTGGGTCGGATTACCTGCGACCCAAAGAACTGCGACGTGCACGATTCCCGGCACTACTTCCTTGAGCAGTTCAAGGCGCTTGGTGCTGAGTTCATCGACCATGCTGGTGAGCCCAGTGACGTTGCCGCCGGGCCGTGCGAGACTGGCCACAAGCCCACTCGCTACGGGATCGGCGCCACGGGCGATTACGATGGGGATGGTCCGGGTTGCGCGTTGTGCCGCCAGCGCAGCGGGTGTGCTTGCAGTAAGGATGACCTCGACCTTCAAATCGACCAACTCCTGTGCGAGGCGGGGGAGATCGTCGTACTTCCCTTTAGCCCAGCGTTGCTCGATGACTAGATTGCGGCCCTCGACGTATCCCAGGTCACGCATCCCGCTCCGGAAAGACTCGAGGGAGGTGTCAGGTGCCTCGGCCCGCAGGAATCCAATGTGAGCAGTCGGCTTGGCCGTGTCCGAAGCCAAGCAAACTTCGGCCGCGACGCAGAACAAGAATACGAGGACAAGCCGATACCCTCTCACCGGATCACCTCATCGGCCCGGACCAGGATCGACTGCGGGATCGTGATGCCAAGGACTTTCGCAGTTCTCAGGTTTACGACCAGCTCCAGTTTCGTCGGCTGTTCGATCGGCAGGTCGCCGGGCTTGGCGCCCTTCAGGATCTTGTCAATGTAGGCCGCCGCGCGGCGCGCCTGGTCCAACCAGCTTGCACCATAGGACATCAGCCCACCCGCATCCACGAAGATCCGCGTCCTGTAGATGGCCGGCAACCGCGCCTTCGCTGCCAACTGGGCCAGTGTCACTCGTTGAACATAGAAGAGCGGGTTGTCAACTACGTAAAGCGCCTGGGCTCGCGCACGCGCGGCTGCCGCGAACGCCGCACCGAGTTCCTCGGGCGTTCGCGCGCTCACGAAATTCAACTCGATCGACAACGAGGACGCCGCCGATTTGAGGTCCTCAGCCAACTTCGTCTGCAGTGGATTAAGCGGCGTGTCGGGCTTCCAAAGGACCGCGACCCGGCTAAGGCGTGGGATCGTTTCCTTGAGCAGTTGCAGCAGTTTTGCGCTGTACTCGGCCGACATGGACGAGAGGCCGGTGACGTTACCGCCGGGATTGGCGAGACTCGTTACCCAACCGGATGCGACTGGATCACCGCCGAGAGCCATGACAATGGGAATGGTAGACGTTGCACGCCTGGCCGCCTCGATTGCAGATGGTGCCACAGTGAAAATTACATCGACCTTGAGCTCGACCAGTTCCTCGGCAAGAATTGGCAGACGATCGGGATGATCCCGCGCTGTCCGGAACTCGATCCTGATATTGCGGCCTTCCACATATTCCAGATCGCGCAGTCCTTGTCGCAATGCCTCGACGATCGGGTCGTCCGGACCGAAATAGCCATGAGCACGCCTACGACCGGAATCCTGTTCGGCTGCTGTGCCCACGACTCGGTAGTCGCGACAGCGAGATTCAACGCGAAGGCGAGCAGAACAATCCGTCGAGTCATCGAATCACCTGATCGGCTCGATACACCAGCTCTGCCGGCACGTCTATCTTCTGCTCACGCGCGGCGCGAAGGTCGATGATAAGGGTGGTTGTGGAGACCTGTTCCACGGGCAACTCGGCGGGCGAAGTGCCTTTCAGGATCCTGTCCACGAAGTAGGCGGCCCGACGGAGTACATCCTTGAGATCAGTGTCGTAGATCATCACGACCCCGTACTCCTGGAACTGCCGCCAGGGAAATACTGCAGGCACCCGGGCTTTGCGTACCGCCTCGACAATCCGGGCGCCTTCGGCTACAAAGATCGGGTCGCCACCAACGACCAGACCGCCGATGGACTTCCACGACATCGCCCCAATCGCTGCAGCGACATCCTCACGGCGGCGCACATTTACGACATCCAACTTCAGCTGCAGCGCCTTTGCGGCAGCCTGCATTGACTTCACCGCAGGGGCGGAGACTGGGTTGGAAGACGCGGATAGATACGTGACTTTGTGCAAGCGCGGTGCGAGCTGCCTCAGAAGGTCGAGGCGTTTGGCGCCCAACTCGGTGGAAATGACAGACACGCCGGTAGCATTGCCTCCTGGACGAGCCAGACTGTCGGCCAAGCCGGTAGCTAGAGGGTCGCCGACCGCCGTGAAAACGATCGGGATGGTCTTCGTGGCATTCCGCGCAGCGACGGTGCTTGGCGTGCCGAACGTAACCATCACATCAGGGTTCCCGCGGGCCAGTTCCACGGCAAGGGAGTTAAGTTCATCGAAGCCAAGGGTATAACGGCGCTCGATGCGGACGTTTTTTCCTTCGACGTAGCCCCGCTCCCGCAGTCCCTCGTCAAGACCATGCATCACGCTCCACTCTGGAAGCGCGCGGGCCAGGAAACCGATACGCGCTACCTTCTCCTCCGCGCTGTTCACACCGGGCCGAAGCAACCAAGTAGCGGCGGCCCCGACTACGTAGGAGGAAGTCTCGGCGCCTCATCGAATCACCTCATCCGCCCTGAGCAGAATCGACTGCGGGATGGTGATACCGAGCGCCTTGGCGGTCTTGAGATTGACCACCAGCTCGAACTTGGTCGGCTGCGTCTGCGTTGGGCACAAGAAAGGCGAAAGCGGCCGCATACAGCGCGACCAGCGAAAGAACGAGTGACTTTCTGCTGCCCAGCCAACACGCGCTCACGAATTCCCTCCCCCCAGGACGGACGGATGCGAGACTGGAACAAAGACCTGAATCCACTATGGCGGACGGGCCGGCAGCCCGTCAAGCACGCCCGTGCGCTTGTGCTACTTGACGCCGAACCGCGCTGCGATCTCGCCGACGACCCCGCGGCGGAACGCCAGAATGGTGCCAACGCCTCGCCCGGAAGTGCACAGCTATTTCTTCACCAAAGGACAGGTGCTCCTGGCCAGGGGTTGAAAGGCCTGCTCTCCGGGGATGACCGCCTTGAGCGTGTAGTAGTCCCACGGCCGCTTCGATTCCGAAGGCTTCTTGACCTGGAACAGGTATACCTCGTGCACCATGCGGCCATCTTCCCGGATGCGGCCGTTCTTTGCGAAGAAGTCGTTGATCGGCATCTCTTTCATCTTCGCCATCACCGCCGCGGTCTCGTCCGTGCCGGCCGCCTGCACCGCCTTGAGGTAGTGCAGGGTGGCGGAGTACTCCCCAGCCTGCGCCATGTTGGGCATTTTTTTCATGCGGTCGAAGAAGCGTTGCGACCACTTGCGCGTCTCGTCGTTCAGGTCCCAGTAGAACGCATCCGTGAGCAGCAGACCCTGCGTGGTGTCGAGCCCCAGACTGTGGATATCGTTGATGTAGACCAGCAGGCCAGCCAGTCGCTGTTTGCCGGACCTTGTGATGCCGAACTCATTGGCGGCCTTGACGGCATTGATCAAGTCGCCGCCGGCGTTGGCCAGCGCGATGATCTTGGCCCCGGAGGCCTGCGCTTGCAGCAGATAGGAAGAAAAATCCGGCGCGTTAAGTGGATGGCGCACCGAACCCAGCACCTTGCCGCCGTGGGCGTTGACCACTTCGCGCGCGTCCTTCTCCAGCGAATATCCGAATGCATAGTCCACGGTCAGAAAGTACCAGGTATCCCCACCCTGCTTCAGCACCTCGTTTCCGGTGACATTGGCGAGCGTGTAGGTGTCGTAGGCATAATGCACAGTGACAGGCGAGCAGTTCTCATTGGTCAACCGCGTTGACCCAGGACCGCTGAAGATGGCGATCCTGTTCTTCTGCCTGGCGATTTCCACGACCGCAAGTGCTGGGGCCGAAGCGGTCACCTCCATCAGCGCGTCGACCTGGTCCCGGTCGAACCACTCGCGCGCCTTGTTGGCGGCGATGTCGGCCTTGTTCTGGTGGTCGGCGACAACGACTTCGATCGGTACGCCAAGCACCTTGCCGCCAAAGTCCTCAACCGCCATCTTCACTGCGGTGACCGACGCTTCGCCGGTGATGTCCGAATAAAGGCCGGACATATCGAGAATCAGACCGATCTTGACCACGCCGTCCGATATCCCGTCGCCTTGCGCTCCAATCGCCGGCGCCGGGATCGATAAGCATGTCGCAAAAGCGATTGCAACGATGAGCGCCCTCGCCGCTCCGACTCGGATTATCTTCATGGCTTCCTCCCTGGCGTTTGAACTTACTATCATCCTCTCCCTATTGTCCGCGCTTTTCCCCGAGCCGCGCCGCGATCTCTCCGACGACGCCGCGCCGGAACGCCAGAACGGTGGCAACGAAAATCGCGCCCATGATGACTGTGACCCACGAGCCGACCTTATCCGCGAGTTCGTTCTGCAGCACCACGATGATGACGGCACCGGCGATCGGGCCCAGCACCGTTCCCACGCCGCCGACCAGCGTCATCAGCACCACCTCTCCCGAGGTTCCCCAATGCACGTCGGTCAGCGTTGCAAAGCCGAGGACCAGGGTCTTGGTCGCGCCGGCCAGACCGGCGAGCGCAGTCGAGAGCACGAAGGCAACCAGCTTGTAGCGGTCCACGTCGTACCCCAGAGACAACGCCCGCGGCTCATTCTCGCGGATCGCCTTGAGTATCTGGCCGAACGGCGAATGGATGGTGCGGTAGATGATGAGGAATCCGGCCACGAAGACAGCGAGCACGAAGTAATACATCACCAGATCGTTGCCGAGGTTCAGCAACCCGAACAGCGCCCCGCGCGGCACCCCCTGCAATCCGTCCTCCCCGCCGGTGAACGGCGCCTGAAGGCAGAAGAAGTAAACCATCTGGGCGAGAGCCAGCGTGATCATGGCGAAGTAGATGCCCTGCCGGCGAATCGCCAGCCCGCCGAACACGGCGCCGAGCGCGGCAGCGGCCAGCGTGCCGAGAATCAGGCCCACTTCCGGCGTGACCGGCAGGTGCGTCATGGCATAACCCGTTGCATAGGCTGCGGTGCCGAAAAATGCAGCGTGGCCGAATGACAACAGTCCGGTAAATCCGAGCAGAAGATTGAAAGCGCAGGCGAACAACGCGAAGCACAGCACCTTCATCATCAGCACCGGATAGATGAAGAAGGGCGCAGCGAGCAGGACGGCGAGCCCGGCAACGAAAACGATGTGATCGCGCTTCATTGCCGATTCACTTCTCGCGCCCGAAAAGTCCCGCCGGCCGGATAAGCAGCACCAGCGCCATGATGACGAAGACCACCGTGGAAGAGGCCTCAGGATAAAACACCTTGGTGAAACCTTCGATCACGCCCAGCCCCAGGCCGGTGGCAATCGAGCCGAGGATCGAACCCATTCCGCCGATGACCACCACCGCGAACACCACGATGATCAGATTCGAGCCCATCAGCGGGCTCACCTGGATCACCGGTGCCGCGAGCACGCCGGCAAAAGCCGCCAGCGCCACGCCGAAACCGTAAGTCAGCGTCACCATCAAAGGCACGTTGATGCCGAAGGCCTGCACCAGTTTCGGATTCTCGGTGCCCGCGCGCAGGTAGGCGCCGAGCCGGGTGCGCTCAATCACCAGCCAGGTCCCAAGACACACCGCAGCCGAGGCCGCCACCACCCACGCGCGATAGTTGGGCAGCACCATGAAGCCGAGATCGGTGGAGCCGGCCAGCAGTTCCGGCACCGGGTAAGGCTGGCCCGAGACGCCGAAAAAATGCCGGTAGGTGCCTTCGATGATGAGCGCGACCCCGAATGTAAGCAGCAGGCCGTAAAGGTGATCGAGCTTGTACAACCACTGCAGCAGCGCGCGTTCGATCACCATTCCGAAGGCGCCGACGATCAGCGGCGCCAACAGCAGGCTGGGCCAGTAGCCGATGCCGAAATAAGTCAACGCGATCCATGTCGCGTACGCGCCCATCATGTAGAGCGCGCCATGGGCGAAATTGATGATGTTGAGCAGGCCGAAGATGACCGCGAGCCCCAGGCTCAGCATCGCGTAGAACGAGCCGTTGACCAACCCCAGCAGAAGCTGGCCGAACAAGGCATCGATCGATACGCCGAAAATCGCCGTCATTTATCGTGCTTCGAGCACCCGACCGGCGCCTTGCATTCTTATCGGCTGAGCATCGGACAGCGCGACAGGGAGAGCGGCTGGAACGCATGATCGGCCGATATCTTCTCGCGCAAGTGGTAGTAGTCCCACGGTCCCTTGGACTCGGACGGCTTCTTGACCTGGAACAGGTACATGTCGTGCACAAGACGGCCGTCTTGGCGCAGCGTCATGTCCGTGCCGAACATGTCACTGTGCTTGTTGGCCCGCATCCACGCCATGACGGCATCCGCATCGTCGGTGCCGGTCGCCTTGACCGCATTGAGATACATGGTCGTCGCCGAGTACACCCCGGCGTGGATCATGGTCGGCATTTTCTGGGTTTTCTCGAAGAAGCGCTTGCTCCACGCGCGGGTCTGGTCGTTGAGGTCCCAGTACCAGGCCTCGGTGACGTACATGCCTTGCGTGGCCTGGAGGCCGAGGCTGTGGATGTCACTGACGAACACCAGCAGCCCGGCAAGGTTCTGGGTCTTGGTCAATCCGAACTCGTTGGCCGCCTTGATGGCATTGATAGTGTCGCCGCCCGCATTCGCCAGTCCGACGATCTTGGCTTTCGACGCCTGCGCCTGCAACAGGAACGAAGAAAAGTCGGACGCGGACAACGGGTGCCGTACCGCGCCCAGCACCTTGCCGCCGGTTTCCTTCACCACGTTCATGGTGTCCTGCTCCAGCGAATGGCCGAAGGCATAGTCGGCGGTAAGAAAGAACCAGGTATCCCCACCCTGCTTCACCACGGCGCGGCCGGTGCCGTTGGCAAGCGCATAAGTGTCGTAGGTGTGATGGATGGTGTACGGGGTGCAGTCCTCATTGGTCAGGCGGGTCGAGGCGGCACCGGTATCCATCAGGATCTTCTTCTTTTCGGCGACGACTTTTGAAGTCGCGAGCGCCACCGCGGAGTTGAGCGCGTCTGTGATCATGTCCACGCCGCCACGGTCGATCCACTCGCGCACTTTCTGCGCCGCCACGTCGGCCTTGTTCTGGTGATCGACGGAAACCACGTCGATCTTCTTGCCGACCACGGTGCCGCCGAAATCCTCGGCCGCCATTTTGGCCGCGATCACCGATCCCTGCCCGCCGATATCCGAGTACAGCCCGGACATATCGGTGAGCACGCCGACACGCACTACGTCATCGGTAATCTTGCCGCCGCTCTTGCCGGCGTCCTTGCAGCCCGCGATAAGCACCAGTGCCACCGCGCAGGACAGGGCGCATATTTTTCCTTTTTTCATTTTCCTCTCCCCAAATTGAGCAACCAGTTCACACGCCCAGATACTCATGCAGAAGATCGAGGCGGGTGTCCAGTTCGCTTTTGTTGACCGTTTCCACCACACGCCCAAGCTCGACCACGTAATGCCGGTCGGCAAGAGGAGCTGCGAAACGGAAATTTTGCTCCACCATGATAATCGTATAGCCCTTCTCTTTGAGGCTTCGGACCGCGCGGCCCAACATCTTGACCAGCACCGGGGCCAGCCCCTCGGTAATCTCGTCCAGCAGCAGCAGATCGGCGCCGGTGCGAAGTATGCGCGCCAAAGCCAGCATCTGCTGCTCGCCGCCGGAAAGCCGGCTTCCCGGACTTTTCCTGCGTTCGTGCAGATTCGGGAACATGCCATAGATTTCTTCGATGCTCATGCCTCCTTTGCCGATCCGTGGCGGAAGCCACAGGTTTTCTTCGGTCGAGAGGCTGGCGAAGATGCCGCGTTCCTCCGGGCAATAGCCGATCCCCAGCCGTGCGATGCGATGCGTCGCCATGGCGATTGCCTGCCGCCCCCGCACCAGGATCGAACCGCTGCGCCTGCCGGTGAGCCCGAGGATCGCGCGCAACGTGGTCGTGCGCCCCGCGCCGTTGCGGCCGAGCAACGTGACCAACTCGCCGCGGTGCACGGCGAACTGCATTCCATGCAGTACGTGCGACTCGCCGTACCACGCGTGCAGGTCGGTGACCTCGAGGATCGGAGCGCCGTCATTCATCCGCGATCCCGACATAGGCCTCCAGCACCTGGGGGTTGGCCGACACTTCCGGGTAAGTTCCCTCGGCAAGCACCGCACCCCGTTGCAGCACCGTGATGGTGTCACACAAGTCTTCCACCACGCTCAGATTATGCTCGACCATCAGGATGGTGCGCCCGGAGGCGACTTTGCGGATCAGTCCGACCACGCGGCCCACGTCCTCGTGCGCCATTCCTTGCGTCGGTTCGTCGAGCAGCATCAGTTCCGGTTCCAGCGCCAGTGTGGTGGCGAACTCCAGCGCGCGTTTGCGCCCGTAGGGAAGTTCGGTGGCCTGGAGTTGCGCGTGTTCGGCGAGTTCGACGCTGGTGAGGATCTCCATCGCGTGCTCGTCGAGTTGTGCGAGCGAGCGTTGCGAACGCCAGAACTGAAACGAATTTCCCAGCTTGCGTTGAAAGCGAGGAGACCACCTCGGCGACCTCCCTGACGGCGTTTATGTTCAACTTCTAAAGAAATCAAGGGGTGCTCGCCTACAAGTTCCGCCTCTACCCTAGCAACGAGCAAGAGCGGAAGCTGATGTGGACCAAGGAGGTGTGCCGCCACACCTATAACGTTCTTAGAGCTGTACAACGCTGGCGAGCACGACCGATGGAAACTGCAAGCATTTCTTCCCGTATGGAAGAGGGACGATGCTGACCTGACCGGAGTACATTCGAAAGTGCTCCAGTACGAGCTGTATCGTTTGTTCTCCAACCTCGCCGCCCTGGACGAGATGAGGAGGCGGGGCCGTAAGGTCGGTAAGCTGCGCTTCAAGCCATCGCATCGTTTTCGAACCATCACCTACAACCAGTCCGGGTTCAGCGTCCTGCCGAAGAACGACAAGTTCGGTTTGCTGCATCTATCCAAGATCGGCGACATCCCTATCCGATCGCACCGCGAGGTGGTCGGTAACATCAAGGGCGTCACCGTCAAGCACTTCCCATCCGGCAAGTGGTACGCGTACCTTCTTATCGACGACGGCACCGGGGCCGAGGAACTGACCGTCATCGAAACCGCGGTCGGCATTGACGTCGGCCTCGAGCGCTTCGCCGTCGACAGCGACGGCCACGGGGTGGAGAATCCACATTCTTGAAGCGCGAGCTGAAGAAGCTGCGCAAAGAGCAAATGAAGCTTAGCAAAAAACAGAAGGGATCCAAGAACTGGGACAAGCAACGGATCGTCGTTGCTCGAACTCACGGGTGTGTGATCAGCGTAACGACTTCCAGCACAAACTAGCTCGCGCCTACGTTGACGAGTACGACTTGATCGTCACTGAGAAGCTAGCTCCAGTCAACATGGTCCAGGACCGCAGACTGGCCCGTAGCATCTCCGACGCTTCCTGGTCCTCGTTCAACGACAAGATAGCTTACAAGGCTGAAAGAGCTGGTAAGCTGTTCGTTCAAGTGGACGCCAGAGGAACGAGCCAGACATGTCCATCATGTGGCAGGGCGGAAGCGAAACCACTTTCTCAAAGAGTGACCATGCATCTTCGCTTGTGATCCTTGAAAGGGGATCGCAGAAGGTACGGTCGGAACGACCGGAACTAACGCTTGTGGACAGACGACCGCTACAGCCGTCAGCGAACGCGCTGCAAGTTGACTGGTTGAAGCAAGAAGCTCCACCCGAAAGGGCGGGGTAGTTCAGTTGAGACTAACTATCGTGTGGCATCAACTCGGAGGTGGCTCAGCCCAGTAAGGCGCAGGACTGCTAAATGCCATGCAAATAGCTAGGTGGTTTCGATGCCGTCCTTCTGCCCTTTTCATCCCTGCGCCATTTAATATCGTAAAATCTATGCTCTCGATGCATCCAGTCATGTTGTAACGCTTCCTAGCTGGTCACTAGTCCTGCGCTTTTCCGCTCGGGCGTCAACCAATAAATACCCCCTCTCACATCGTCCAGATAAAGCGGAGGTGGCCCAGCCCGGTAAGGCGAGGATTGCTAATCCTGTCTTCCGCAAGGAATCGTGGGTTCAAATCCCACCCTTCGCGCCATTTTTCTATCCAGCAAGTCGAAATTTTTGGTCAATCAGAGGGTATTGGTAACACGGAACCCTCTGGCGGGCAAGCGCTTCTGAACCTAAAAACCCGAATTTAGGAGGGACTTTTGGAGGGGAGATTAGATGCCCCCTTCCTTTTTTTTCTAAACATCTCGAAAATGTTCCATAATCTCCATACTTCGGGTCCGCAACATTCGACCTGGAAGGTTGTGAAGTGGGGACGCTGGGACATGATGATTCTGCCATATCTGGTAAAGAACAATAATTCCCCGATTATGATGGCTAATTATTCCTTCTCAAACTAGCGTTCTGGCATCGAGATCGTGGTCGGTAGCTCCCGACAGTCCGGGAGTACTAGAGCGAGCGGAGAACATCGCTCAAATAGCTCAGCAGAGTGTTACCCAGCGGGAGGTGATGAAGTTGGCAGCCAACGAGCGAGCATCCTGAAAGCCCTTGGTGAAAGTTAAGGTGAAGGCCAGGATGACCCAACCACGGCAAGAACTTTCATCGCAGGATAATGGCAGTATTAGGGTCAGATCTACTTGGGCTTTTTCCAATCAATCTTGATTAAGCAGGGTGAGGTGACAATCGCTTTGGGTTATTAAGATAAAAGGTGATGTTGTTTCATGAGTTCGCTTATAGTTTTATTCTCTTATCATCACCATAACACTGAGAAGATTGCCAACGTCATCGCCGAGATTCTTGGCGCACAAATAAGAACGCCAACCCAGGTCATACCTGAAGGATTACAGGGATACGATCTGGTTGGCTTTGGCTCCGGGACATATGACGGAAAACATCATATATCTCTGCTTGACCTTGCCGATGAACTTCCACCGGTCGACAATAGGAGAGCGTTCATCTTCTCCACCAATGGTGCTCCCGCCGCGGTGATGGAGGCCGAGTATTCTAGAAGAAACCACCTGCCGCTTAGGGAAAAACTTATTTCAAAAGGTTACACGATAGTTAACGAATTTTCTTGTGCTGGCCTCAACACTAACAGTTTTCTTAAGATCTTTGGAGGACTCAATAAGGGTAGACCGAATGCTGCTGACCTCAAGCATGCGGAAGAGTTCGCTCAACAATTGAAACGGACCAAGTAGTAGATGATCACACTAGGCTTGGATAGTGATGTTTGACAGGCAGCATTTGAGCTGAATTACATTTTCACAATAGATTATTACATAACGCCTTGATACATGATGGGAGAGAATAACGTTTATTGGGGCAGTCGGGCTGTATTCTAGGATACTACGCGTGGGTAAGCCTAGAAGCTCTCGGCGGAGTGAGAGTAATCGTCGATAGTCGAATGGAAAGAACATTGGAGGATGCGATCAAGGCGATCGGTGATAACGGCTTGATTTTCGCAGCAATGACCAGCGGTTAAAACCGCCTTTTTCTTATGGCGGACCTGCCAATATCCCTGATTCAGGCGGGATCGAGGAAATGGTCGAGAGCAAGTGCTAGAATGTAAATCCCGAGGACCTTATCATCGAGCACGGTTCTTACCCATACACATCTTGCTCCCCGGAGAACTATGGGCGGGTATCGGCCATCTTATGATCGTATCTTAATTGCTACTCTTAAGAAAAAGAGCATTAGGACCGGGTTCGTTGTGGTAAACTCTAGCCGGACTAGACCATCTTTCGGTAAGGGTGTTTGCTCAGGCATTGATGCCCGAAGAATTAGGATAAGGCAGCAATAGAATCTGTGACCTAACAACCTTACTCGCGAGCGTATGGTGGAGTAGCATTCTCCACTGCTTTTTCGCTTAGGTGGGAGATCACAGCCCCTACCAACGAAAGGATCCCTGCGATTACCACCGCCACCGCCACCGAGGAGGCCAGCTCCCCAGCCAACGGCCCTCCCGCGATCTCGCTATAATCCATTGAACCCATCAGAATGGTCATAATGAGGGTGGCTAAGGAAACCCCGATTGCCATACTCAAATTCCTGGTAGTAGCTTGTACGCTGGATGCCAGCCCACTCTTGTCCCTTGGGAGAGATAACATCATCTCGCTGTTGTTAGGGGTCTGGAACAAGCTGCTGCCGACACCCATAAACATGAAGGCCACCAGGATCAGAGGGATGTCCTGTTCGAGAAATCCAAATGCTAGAAGAAACAACGACAACCCACGCACAATGTGTCCCACCGTGGCGTAGGGTCGGAAGCGAGCCTTGTCGTACATTCGGCCGACCAGGGGGGCACCGAACATCATGACCATCGGGAGGATGACGAATATCAGACCAACCGTCTCTGGGTCGTAGTTTAACACCCCCTCGAAGTAGAATGGCCCCAAGATGGTGATCATGCTCATGGAGACAAAGAACAGGATCATGCTCAGCGCAATTAAGTCGAAACGTTTGACTCGAAAGACCGAAAGGTCAAGCAGGGGCTTCTTGGTTCTACGCTCCCTGATCACGAAGAGGAAAGCGGATAGAACGAAGATCACCAGGTAAGCCAACGCTGCAGATGTAAAAATCCCGGTCTCCCCGAGTGCGCCGAGCATGAGCACCAGGGAGGCGATCGATAAGACCCATAAAACCGCGCCGGGGATATCGAGGTGTAGATGCTTCGATGATGTCTCATCGACCTTCATGACCCTAAGTGCCACCACCGCGGCGACGAAACCTATCGGGCACGTTAACCAAGAAGATGGACTGCCATCCTAAGGTGCCAACTAACAAACCGCCAATCACCGGGCCCAGCATACCTCCAACGGCAACGGTCGACCCTAAAAAGCCCATGGCCTTTCCCCGCTCGTTTGGACCGAATGTCCTGAACACGATGGCCATGGACACGCTGAACAGCATTGACGCTCCTAGGCCTTGCAACACTCGGAACGCTATGAGCTGGTTAAGACTGGAAGAAAGGGCGCATAGGAAGGAGGCGGTCGAGAACACAGCAAGGCCGAAAGTAAACATCCTAGCTTGGCCGACCCGTTCGGCCACCTTACCAGTGATGATGAGGAAGCAGGTTTGAGCTAGCAAATAAGCAGTCACTACCCACTGGGTATCGGCGACCGTCACTTGAAAATAGGAGGTGATGGCGGGTAGGGCAATGTTCAACGCCACTGCATCGAGGACCGACATGAACACACCGGTCATGACAATGGCCAGAACAATATATCGATCTCCCCTTCCTCCCGAACCGCTCATAAATGCCAGGGTCCTCTGAAAGGGCATCGGCCTTAATAGTTGTGCATATCCCCTGATAATCGATATTGTATTTCGGTTTTCAAAGCCTTAGGTAATGGAGGCTAGTCAGAAGAGGGTAACCATGAATGACGCACCTATCACGATATCACCCATTCTGTTTCAAACTTTTCTTCAGGGAATTTTGACAGAATAGGAAGATGTTGGGCATAAAATGAGAATGGCCCGACCGGTGATTCAAAGGCCGACCGGCTCGTACTATTTTCTTCCTTGGCGAGTTCTGAGGAGAACGGAATAGGCATGGGTAAATGGGCAGATGTAGGATTTCATACTCAGGAAAAGGGGAATGGCACGACCGTAAATGGTATCCTGCCCTTGGCCCTGGAGGAGGAAATCATTAGTTATCACCATCTTTTGCCACGGATCGCATGAGCAGGCCGGCCACGACGAGGGCTGTTCCTGCTGGCAATAGGAGCGCACCCCAATCCATTCCCCAACGAACTTCGATCTGGCCAAATGTTGGGTTCTGCACGGTGGCAGCTCCACCCAGTGGATTCTGACCCGCATAACTTACTAACTCGACCAATCCTCCTTCATCGGAGGGTGCCAGATAGCTCACTATTTCTCCCATATTAAGGACCGCCCAGAAAAACATGGTGAAGATGATGATGATCGTGACTCCAAAGCCCATGTACCTCCTCGCGTTCTTCTTGGGCGTCGAAGCGAAATTACTGAGTACGAACAGCCAGACCATGGATCCCAGAAGGATAGCGAAATTGACTGCCACATTTCCTAGGCTAAGAAGTTCCCCATTCGGGTCCAGGGTGTTGAGAACTAATATGTCCGTTCCTCCTAACGAGAATAGGGTGACGTAATCTCCTGTAGCGTATTGCCCTCCAACTACCCATGCCTCCATGGTGAATATTGGGTAGTTCATCCCTATCACCGCCATGATCAAGCCGGTTAAGGCGATCATGTTAGCGATTGATCGGCGGTCCTTACCCCTGATGTTGAGAAGTTCCAGATAGGGGCTCTTTAACTCACCCTTCTTTCTCTTCCTGTAGCCCCTTAATAAGGTAAAAAAAACACTGATTAGGACAATGCCTAGGATGATCCAGGTCGCATAATAAAGTAAAAACTTCACCCATAACGTGCCAGTCTCAAATTCCCTGGCTCCCTCATAAAATGCTGCCCCATCCCACATCGCCCCCTCCTCACGATACATGGGCCCGGGAGGGCCGGCCTCACCCCTAACATTCGCCAATAGATCTGGAACGGTCCCCCACTTACCACCAAACCATATCCAGGATGTATCGGGCTGACCCCCCGGGACGTCCTCTTGTATCCCTATTAGCGCATAATCGGCTGGCTCTAGTACGATTCCATCATCGTCGCAATGATCGCCCTCCAACTTTCCCTCATAGTAACGATAATAATTGGCGTGGCTGCCCAAGGCAACATAAGCTATGGGATGTGTTAGATCCTGCACGAGTAGTCGGACCATCGAGCTTGTACACCAGAGTGGTGTTGCGAATAGGTCGTGGCAAGGGGTTGCTCATTCTCATCAAGTACCACCTGGACCATTTCCCAGTCTCCCTGGTGGCGATTGAACGAGCCAGGGTTGAAGACATAGAACATCCAATACTGGATGTAGGTACGAATTGGCCTTCTGTTTGAACATTGAAATAGATGGTGTAACCTAGCCGGCTCAGATTCTCTTGGTATGCATCGATGACATTATCATCGTCAACTCCCCCGAGGCGATTACTGAGGAAGTAATCCTCAGTGGTAAGTTGGGCCAGTTCTGCAAGGGTGGGCGTCTCGGTTATCAAGGAAGCGTTCTGATCGATCACTTGGTAGAGAGAACAACTCTGAAGGTAGTAATCCACATCAACCGGGTAACACGGCTCATCTTTCGAGTATTGTAGGACGGGGGCGTATTGCTCCGCCAATTGCTGGCTCTCGACCTCACTTAAAGGTTCGGCGACACCAGGGGTGGAGGTGAATAATGGTATGGAGACCACCGCGATGAGTGAAATAAGAACGGCCATTTTCATTAAGGCGGGAGTCCTGGCGTTTATCATTCGAATCCTTGAGAGCGAATGGTCCAGGTTTAATAAATAATGTCAGATAGACAAATTTGACATTCTGCTGTAGAAATAATTGTACACACGGCGAAACACTCCGCCATTATCCCCACTCCAGGAGCCCGTAGCATCATCACATCATTTGCTCGGTCCCTTTCCTCTAATGTACTCCGCCAATTTTCAAGCCACCCATGGATTTGGTACTAGCATGGCGAGCAGGTGGGACGTTCGCGATCATCGATCCTGAAATTTTGGGCGATGGGAGGAAAGAACCAGGCGGTCTTGCCTCCTTGATCATAGGATCGCGAATATTATCATTATAATTACGATCAATGGGATCGCTATCGACAATACTATGCCATATCGATTTATCCTCTTCAGTCTCGCGGGGTCCTTGTGATAATTGAACTGGACATAACCCAGGATTGTCACCACGAGATTTATAGCCAGGAAAAGGAACACCCCGGTGATGAAGATGGTGTAAAAGTTGATGGTGGAGGTCGGGGGCATATTGTCCTGCTCGGAAAGATTGAACAATACAGCGGTGATTAGCATGGAAGTGTTCAATCCAACCCGCAGCCCGAACGCTCCGCTGTCATCCATGCGAAGTAGGTAGGAGAACGCCGAAACTAGGCAGAAGATGATAGGTGGGATGATGAGCTGTGGGGTCGCAACGATCATCTCGCGTTCGATGATGATGTCCATGGTAGCCTGATCGGTACTCGTGCCGAACGAATAGTCATGCGGGGTGATGGAGTACCTAACATCCGTCACCTCCCAGCCTACGATTTTAAATCCGGGGTCCACCCCGCTCTTGTTATCCAGCCAACGGAGCTCGACCGGGTGATTGAAATCCACCACCTCTATGCTTATCGGCAAGGCGACCTCTTCGAACGGGTAATTGCCAGCCTCCAGTGGATAACTCAGGTTCGCTCTGACCCGATAGAACTCATAATGCACACCATTCTCCACCCCGCTATCGACAAGTTGTTTTGTTGCGGGCGTTGACGGATACCCGTTCATCATGAACCAGTTGATCGTCGTAATGTTGGGGTCCGACCAATAGAAGTAAATGTAATAGTCGAAGACGTAGCTGCCCGATGGATAATCGAAGTCGTATACATTAATGACCCACACCCCTATGTTTATCACGGGGGAACCCGTCTCTGAGTCGCCCAGGGTAAGATCGGTCCTGGGAATATCTGGGCCATCGGCTGCATCGGTGTTGGGGGCTGAAGCGATCATCATAAAGACGAACGCAGTCAGAATAGCAGTCCAACAGAGGTACCGGCCGAATCGGAGACAAGTGTTCCTTGTACAAGGAAATTTTATTTTAATGGTTTCTATGCACCGGTGAAAGGATAGATCATCTTACGTCAATTAACACCGACGAAGTTATCCATGGAGTGTATCGTTCTCCGCAGGCCTTGGTTTTATCTCCGGAGTTCTCCAGTGGCTAGGATGAGATCCTATTGTAATTCATTATTCAAGGGAATCTCATCATCTGGACCACAGGCTGAACAGACTTCTCAGTGGACTACCTTTGGATGTCGGTCTGCTCCTCAATCTCACGATCTGATCGATCAGCTCGTCCTTGGACAGATCGCTCCGCATACCTCGAGATTCACTGATCCTCTGCAAGCTCTCCTTGGGAACACAAGTGAGCAACCCCTTCCATGGCAGGTTCGCGGCCATCTGGAGCACCTTCGAGTGGAGCTCATCCACCGAGCCAGCATCGTTCTGGTTATTGCATCGCAGGATCGATCGCAGATCCTCCCTCGATAACATCCCCACGAGCTCCTCGGCGTCCATGCTGACCTCGATAACCAGCCGTGAATAGTTCCAGAGGAAATAAATGCTCCACCGCTGCGGAGATGCCCCTTACACAGCAATCCTCTGGTCTGTCATCACCTGCCTACGCCGGACTTCCTCCCACCGTTCTCCTCCGGGATCGGAGGATGCTCAACACTAGGACAGCCGTGACCACGGCCACTCCGATCATGGTCAGGGTCACCACTATCGTGTTGGACTCTTGGTTCACGGCGATGCCCACGAACGCCCAGACGATAACTAGAGCATAGGCGATATCTCTTCTGGTGATCATCACCAGCGCGGCGATGGCGGTGGCGATCACAAGTATCAAGACTGCCCAGGTATCCGAGCTGATGCCGAATCCATCCCACCCGATCGAGACCAGGTACACGGAGACATTGGCGATGGTAGCAATGGTTATCCATCCGAGGTAGACGCTGAACGGTAGGTGGACTGCCAGCATTTCTTCCCATCCCACTTTCGATCTGCCGATGTCTAGTCGGAGGTAGATAGGATCAACGTCCCCAGAAGGAGGAACATAAGGATGACCGAGACGAGCAGGTACCCGTATTGCCAGGCGAACAGCCAGAGGACGTTCACTACGCCGCCGGTAGCGAACAGCCAGCCTACCTGTTCATGGAACTGGCAGCGGTTCGACCGCGGGGCAGGACCTGGTAAATGACGAGACCCCCCAATAGGATGAAGATGATCCCCAGATTCCGAACACATACCCCTCCGGAGTGATAAGGGTCGGGTTGGCGTCCGATATCTCTGACGTGAACCTCCCCCCCAGCAGCGTCGTGCTCCCTGCCAGGCCATTGACGATCACCATGGTTATATAGGTGAGGATGTTGCCCCAGTTCAGTATCCTGGAACCGCCCAATCGCCATACTTCTCCTTCGAACCACTATCCAGAATCAACATCTTAATTGAAGGGCTTTGGAGTCCAACCCCTTCTTTCCCCGGACCACCGTTAAAGGGTTAGCCATATTGGGGTTGGTCCCTAGTCCCATGCCAGATCGTGATCACTATCCATCCCCATTGGAGCGATTGGATCAGGCCTAATGATCTATAAATCATAGTAAATATTCCGACCTCCAATCCTCGTTCATGGACGAACTTGACCCCAACCTGGCGTTCAGCTTCACCTCTCCGTTGCCGTACGCCCTGGTCACTACCGCGGACATGGAGGGTCGCCCCAACGTGATGGGAGTATCCTCGGTCACCAAGACCTCTTTCTCACCGTTCCTGATGGTCATATCCATTGGGCACAGCCGTTACTCCCACTCCCTTATCCGGGAGGGAGGAGAGTTCGTCATCTGCTATCCCTCGGCCGAACAGGAGAAAGCAGCCCAGTATTGCGGGGCACACTCCGGGCGGAGCGAGGATAAGTTCGCCCGCGCTGGTCTGGTTCCGATCGCCAGTAAGAGGGTGCGACCGCCGACCGTCGATGGTTGTACCGTGGCTCTGGAGTGTAAGGTGGTCTCCAGCCACGAAACGGGCGATCATACCCTTTTCGTCGGAGAGGTAGTGACAGCTACGGCAGATCGCAACAAGGCTCGGCACCTATTCGCCACCACCGGGGCAAGGATGGTGTCCCTGGACCAGAAGGGGACAACTGGTCCATGATACGTTAGCGGTCGCAGCTCCCCGCTCTTGAAGATATGTCCAGAAATGGGTTCAACCTTTTATCGAATGATTGCCGTCCATCGTAGCATGGATAGGGAGAACCTTGGCGAGCAGTTCCAGGAGATCAGCAAGCACCGGCCGACAAGCTGGGGGGGAGGGCACTGGACTGGACCAAAAAGCCGCCGACCTACAAGGAGTATCCCGAGGTCAAGGTGTTCGTCCTGCCCGCACCCGCACCATCCGCGACGACGTTGATCAGGCCGTCCGGGACCGGCGGAGCGTCCGGGACTTCGAACCTCATCCCCTTCTCCCGGAGGACCTCTCATACCTGCTGTGGGTGTCCACTGGTATAAGGGAACGGCGCGGTCGACATGAGTTCCGAACGTCCCCCTCGGCCGGAGCGTTATACCCCATCGAGACCTACCTAGCGATCAATTCTGTGTCTGGCCTGGAGCAGGGGATCTACCATTACGGCATCCGGGAGCATCGCCTTGAGCTGTTGAGGTTCGGGGACCTTAGGGATGAGGTAGCTCATGGTGCATTGGACCAGGAGATGTGCGCCCAGGCCCCAGTGGTCTTCATACGTTGACTGCGGTGTTCGCTCGTTCCGTTTGGAAGTACGGCCAGCGCGCTTACCGCTATGTCTACTCGGATGCCGGACATATCCAGCGTAGCTCTCCCTGGCGGCGACCGCGCTCAGCTTGGGCTCTTGCCAGATCGCCGCCACCTATGATGACGAGATCAACAGCATCCTGGGAATCGATGGCCGAAAGGAGAGCATCCTCTATATGTCCGTCGTCGGCAGGCCAGCCGAAATGAGATGATATTAATACGGCATGCTCCAAGGGTCACCCCATGAGGCCCCACGAAGAGGTCCCCAAACCCAAGCCTAAGGGAACGAAGAGGGTGGACGAGCGCTCATCCAGCCGCCTGGTCCTCCCGACCAGAAGCCCGATGTGATCGAGCCGCCGATGGAGCAGAAGGACCCCCTTGCTCCCAAGAAGGCGAAATGAGCGAACCGCTCTGATCTAGGTGCTCTGACCCATCGCGTGTCAGAGGTGGAGCATCGGGTCTATCCTTTTGCACCAAGCAATTTAGCCTCGATGGCGTCGATACAATAGTTAACATTTCTTTTTACTGGCTCAGGATACCACCTTTTTGACCGCCCATTGCCATACCGACCGTATAGAGTGTCACGAATTCATGGACCAATGCTGACCAAGGTGTGAAAACCCTTAAGATGGAAGCCCCGATGAGGTAGCGTGAAGGTCCGGGTGGAGACCTACGATTGCACCATGAACCAGGGTGAGGGGACCGCGCAGCGGGAACGGCTAGCATCCCTGGGGCACGAGGTGGTGGCCGAGACCGCCGAGGCCGAGATGGTTGTCCTGAACACCCCTGCACGGTGATCAGGGAGACGGAGAACCGAATGGTCCGCCGGATGAATCAGCTGAGCGCTCAGCGCAAGAAGCTGGTTGTGGTCGGATGCATGGCCTCGGCGCAGCCAGACGAGATCGTCAAACACGCTCCAAGCGCGCTGATCTTGGCTCCTCGGGACTACGGCCGTTTGAACGCCTTGGTCGAGAGCAACTTTGGGCGAGGCAGCGCAACGCTGATGGTCCTGCCGTCCCCCCTTACGTCGGTCCTTCCTATCGCCCAGGGGTGCCTGGGTACCTGTTCATATTGCATAACCAGAAGGGCTCGAGGGTCTCTCAGCTCGTATCGACCAGAGGGGATCATCTCATCGGCGAGGATCGCCGTGGAGAATGGAGCGCGGGAGCTGCTGTTAACTGCCCAGGACACCGCCTGCTACGGCTTCGACCTGGGCATCGACCTCTCTGACCTACTGTTACCACTAACCGCTCTGCCCGGGGACTTCATGGTCCGGGTAGGAATGATGAACCCCGATCATCTCGGCCGGATCATCAAGCGATTCGTTCCGACCTGGGCCACCGAGAAGGTCTATCAGTTCGTCCATCTACCGGTACAGAGTGGCAGCACCATGGTACTGGAAGGTATGAAACGAGGCTACCGCCCGGAGCACTTCGCCTCGCTGGTCAGCACGCTGCGGGAGGCATCGCCGTCCATGACCCTGTCCACCGACATCATCACCGGGTTCCCCGGGGAGACCGAGGAGGACCATCGGGGAACGGTGGAGCTCCTTGAACAGGTAAGGCCGGACATCATAAACGTGACCCGATTCTCTCCTCGACAGGGCACCCCGAGCGGCCAAGGCCCGGAAACAGGTCCCAGGGTGGGTTTCTAAGGAGCGGTCCCGGGAACTCACCAAGGTGCGGTTCGGGATCTCGGGAGCGAAGAATGCGGAATTCCTAGGTACTCGGGAGCGTATCGTCGTCACCGAGCATGGAAAGAACTCAACATCGGTGGGCCGAACCCGGGCCTACCGTGCGGTGGTCGTTCCACAGCATCTGGAACTAGGGACGGTCCTGGAGGTCGAGATCATCGACAGCGCGCCGACGCACCTGTTCGGACGCGTTCTCTGACCGTCATGGTCTCCGTCATCCGACATGCCAAGTCTGAAATACATTTCCCTAATCCTCATCATGCCGCCCTAACCTCGCTTCGACGAATGGAGGGAGTTGGGATCGCGCGAAACAGCCCCGTAGTGTAGTGGTCAATCATGCTGGCCTTTGGAGCCGGTGACGGCGGTTCGAATCCGCCCGGGGCTACCATTTTCCTTCTTATCCCGCCTACCATCGCCCATAGTGGATAAAGCCCTCGTTCTTCACCTGTGGGCGGTTTATCCCCCTCCCTACTGGGCACACCGATAGACACCATGGTGACCGGACAGAGGTATACCAGGAGTACCAATACCGCGGCGACCTGCTTCTCGTCGAACCCCCCGATCCAGTATGCTCCGCATCAGTTGGCGGCGATGAACAGCAGCATGTTCTCGACCGAGGCCGCGACGTCCTGCAGGCAGTACATGTTCCGCCCCCTCGGGCCGTCCTGGATGATGCGGTCCATTTTGGCATAGTAGACTACCACCACCGGTGCGTCGGAGAGGTGTTGCTGGTTGTGGGTGGCGGGCCATGAGTTCCTCCTGGTCTCCTCGTTCTTGACCACTAGGAAATCCCGGACATGCATGTTGCCGGCGGAAGGCGCCAGGTTGGCCACTAGTAGCACCCCGTTGATAACC
>CAVOIO010000031.1:0-65812 GCA_963695915.1 uncultured beta proteobacterium | reverse complement strand
GCATCCGGAGCGGCAGCTGAGCGCCGACATCCTCGAAGGCCCCTCCCGGAAAGTCCCATTCATAAACCTGCATGCGGCGGGCATGTGTATTCGGGAGCTAACAATGAGAATAGGGAATTTTTTGTTTCTTGCCGGACTGGCCGGTTCGGCAAACGCATATGCGCAGGTTGCCTCGGACATCGTTACCGATGAAGTGGTGGTAACGGCTTCGCGATTCGAGGAAAAGCAAAGCGACCAGCCGATCGGCGTGACGGTGATCACCCGAGACCAGATCGAAGCCAGCAACGCCCGCAGCATTGCGGACGTTCTAACCTCGATTGGCGGTGTTCATGTCCGCGACAGCAGCGGGCAACCCAATCCGCAGCTCGACCTGCGTGGCTTCGGCGTCAGCGGCGACCAGAACACCCTGGTGCTGGTCAACGGGCAGCGCATTAGCGAAAACGAACTTCAGCCCGCGAACATCGCTGCTATTCCGCTTGCCTCAGTGGACCGTATCGAGATCCTTCGCAGTGGAGGTGCAGTGCTCTACGGCGGCGGGGCCACCGGCGGAACCATCAACATCATCACTCGCAGCCAGGATCCTGGCAGCCACTCCGGACGCCTGCTCTTCGGCGGGGGCAGCTACGACGCATATGCCGTGGAGGCGGCATTGGGAATCGCCGGCGAAACACTCGGATTCGACATCAGCGCGCGCCGCTACGACACCGAGAATTACCGCGACAACAATGCTCTGCGCCAAGACACCGTGGCCGGCAGCGTCCGATTTTCGGGGGAGCGCGACCGGGTGACGCTGGGTTTCGGCACCGACTCGCAGGACGCCCGGCTTCCCGGCGCACTATCCGCTGCACAAATTGCCGTGAACCGCCGCCAGACGGTTTTTCCTAATGACAATGGGTCCCTTGACACCGAATATGCGTCCCTTGCCTGGACACGCACGCTGGAAGGTGTCGAATTCAGCGCCGACGGTTCCTACCGGGAGCGAGAAAATTCCGGCAGCGTCTCGGGTGGACGCAATCAGACCACAGGCCGCACGGTGTTGTTCTCGCCGCGCGCGAGAATCACCGGCTTGATTTTCGGCCAGCGAAATTCACTCGTCGTCGGCGGTGACTGGGAGGACTGGGATTCTGACTCGTCAGTGGTTTTCCCGGAATTTCCCGGATTCGATTCGGATGCCACCTCGACGCAGGAAAACGCGGCGTTTTTCGTCCAGGATACGTTTGACTTGGGCAGCCGCACCGCGGTCACTATTGGCGGGCGGACGCAACGCAGCCGCACCCAAATCGAGGAGCGTGGTGACACTTTCATACCCGCGTCGATGACGAGCAAGACGGTCCATCCGAACGCCTATGAGATCGCACTGCGGCAGGCATTGACCGCAGGACTGAACCTTTACCTCAAAGCGGGAAACAGCTTCCGCGTGGCAACAGTGGATGAGAATCGGGGCAAGTCCACGCCATTGGAGCCGCAGACATCTCACGACCGTGAGATCGCCCTCGAATACGGCGATGCCAACGGTAACGTGCGCCTGTCGGGCTATCGCCTCGACGTAGCCAACGAAATCCATTTGATGGTCATCCCCGGCGTACCCTTCGCGGCGTTCTTTTCGAACGTGAACCTGCCCCCGACCAGCCATGAGGGCATCGAACTCGAAGGGCGTTTGCGTCCAGCCTCCAATGTCCAACTTCAGGCACGTTACGAATATTTGCGCGCGCGCTTCCGCGAAGGCGTGTTCGGTGGCGTCGACGTGAGCGGCAACGAAATTCCGCTAGTCCCAAAGCACCTGGCCTCATTGCTGGCGGCGTGGCAACCGGCCGAGCACTGGAACCTGACCGGTGCAGTGCGCTATGTCGGTGATCAGCGTTTCGACAACGACCAGAGCAACACTTTTCCCAGCAAGATGCCGGCCTACACCGTGGTCGACCTCAAGGCCACACGCGCGGTCGGCCAATGGCGGTTCAGCGCGGAGGTCGATAATCTATTTGCCGAAGACTACTTCAGCTACGGCATACGCAACAATGCTGGGGACTCCTATAACGCCTATCCCGCGGCCGAGCGCAGCTTCTTTTTCTCCGCCGAGTACCGCTTCGGACGCTAGCGGACGGTGTTGGTCCCCGGGGCGGACGAGGCGCTTGCCCGGCCCCGCCGATATGACGGATGCTTGCCGGCCAGCGCGCCAACGGGTACGCTCCCTGGTGATTCTCGGCCGCTGGGACGCGGCCGGGAACCAACAACAAGGAGGCGTTATGTCGCATCGCAGACTTCGCTTGACGGGTAGCTTTCTGGTGATGGCTCTGGCCACCGTGGCGCTGTGCGCCTCGCCGGCCATCGCCAGGATGGAAAAAATCGGCAAAGGGGAGGGTGTCGTGGATATCGTCGCGTGGCCTGGATATATCGAGCGCGGCGACACCGACAAGAGTTACAACTGGGTCACCGATTTCGAGAAGAAAAGCGGTTGCAAGGTCCGGGTGAAGACCGCCGGCACTTCGGACGAAATGGTGGCGTTGATGAATGAAGGCGGCTTCGACCTGGTGACCGCTTCGGGAGACGCCAGCTTGCGCCTGGTTTCCGGCAAGCGGGTGCAGGAGGTCAACGTCAGCCTCATCCCCAGCTATAACAGCATCGACCCGCGCCTGCAGAAGGCGCCGTGGCACCATGTCGGCGGCAAACACTACGGCGTGCCCTACCAGTGGGGCTACAACGTGCTGGCTTACAACACCAAGGTGTTCAAGAAGCCGCCGCAAAGCTGGGAAGTCGTATTCAAGGAAATGAAGCTGGACGACGGCAAGTCGAACAAGGGACGGGTGCAGGCCTTCGACGGCCCGATCTACATCGCCGACGCGGCGCTGTACCTGATGCATTCCCAGCCTGCGCTTGGCATCAAGAACCCGTACGAACTCGACGAAGCGCAATACAAGGCGGCACTGACGCTGCTGCGGGAACAACGCAAGCTGGTGTCGCGCTACTGGCATGACGCCATGGTGCAGATCGACGATTTCAAAAACGAAGGTGTGGTCGCGTCGTCCTCATGGGGCTTCCAGGTCAACCTGCTGCAGGGCGAGAAGAAGCCGATCGCCAGCGTCGTTCCGCGGGAAGGCGCAACCGGCTGGGCCGACACCACCATGATGCACGCGGATGCGCCACACCCGAACTGCTCGTACATGTGGATGGAACATTCCATCAACAAGAAGCTGCAGGGTGACCTGTCGGCCTGGTTCGGTTCAGTGCCGGTAGTCCCGGAGGCCTGCAAGGGCAATCCGCTTCTCGGTGATAAGGGTTGTGAGACCAACGGCATGAAGGAATTCGACCGCATCTGGTTCTGGCGCACCCCGGTTACCAACTGCGGCGCGGGGCGTACCTGCGTACCCTACTACCGCTGGGTGACGGATTACATCGCTGTCCTGGGCGGCCGGTAAGATAGCGCCATTGAAAATGCCCACGACTTGCTGAACAGTCACACTCCGTAAGAACCAACAAGACGGGCCGCTCTTTGCGGCCCGTTCTTTGTGTGGCATCTTCCGTCCATGACAAAGCCATCCGGAATCGCCGTCCGATTCGCCGGCGTCTCGCGCCACTTCGGCGAGGTCCGTGCGGTGGACGGCGTCAGCTTCGAAATTCAGGACGGAGAATTCTTCTCCATGCTCGGCCCCTCCGGCTCGGGCAAGACCACTTGTTTGCGGCTGATTGCCGGGTTTGAGCAGCCGGACGCCGGGAATATCGTGATTCATGGCGTTAATGTCGAGGGTGTGCCGCCTTATCAGCGCGACGTGAACACGGTGTTTCAGGACTACGCCCTGTTTCCGCACATGACCGTGATGGAGAACGTCGAGTACGGACTGATGATCCGCAGGGTGGCAGCGGCCGAGCGGCGCCGGCGCTCGCAGGAGATGCTCGGGCTGGTGAAACTCGAAACCCTGGGCGCCCGAAAGCCCAACCAACTCTCCGGAGGACAGCGCCAGCGCGTCGCGCTGGCGCGAGCGTTGATCAACCGGCCCAGCGTGCTGCTGCTGGACGAGCCGCTGGGTGCGCTTGACCTCAAGCTGCGCGAACAGATGCAGGAGGAACTCAAGGCCCTGCAGCGCCAGGTCGGCATCACCTTCATTTATGTGACCCACGATCAGGGCGAAGCGCTGGCGATGAGCGACCGGCTGGCGGTGTTCAACCATGGCCGCATCGAGCAGATTGGCGCGCCGGCGGAAATCTACGAGCATCCGGCAACCGTCTTCGTCGCCGGCTTCGTAGGCGTGTCGAATATCTGCAACGGCGAGCTGGCCCGCCGGCTTACCGGATCGGCGCAGGCCTTCGCGATTCGCCCCGAGAAAATCGCCATGATCGGGGCATCCGAGCAGGGGCCTGACGGCTGGCTCTCCGTCACCGGCCGCATACGCTCGGTGACTTACCACGGCGCCACTACCCGTTACGCGGTCGCGCTCGACAGTGGCGGCGAACTGGCGGTAATGCGCCAGAATGCCGGCGACGGCGGATACGCCGTACACACGGATGAGGCCGTCAGGCTTGCCTGGCCGCGCCACCTCAACCAGCCGCTTGCGGAGGACGCGTGAGCGCGGCCTACGCCCAGCCCTCCCTGTCCTCGCGGATCTCCACCGCGCTCTACCTGCATCCGAAGCTTCTGCTGATTCTGCTTCTTGGCCCGCCGCTGCTCTGGCTGGGCATCATCTACCTCGGATCGTTGTTCGCGCTGCTGCTGCAGAGTTTTTTTTACATCGACGAATTCTCCGGTAACATTGTTCGCGAATTCTCGCTCGCTACCTACGAGCAGTTGTTCACCCGCGCCAACGCCGACGTTTTCATCCGTACCACGGTGATGGCCGCGGCCGTCACCATCGCCGCAGCGCTGATCGCCTTCCCGATCGCGTACTACATGGTGCGCTATGCCTCGATGAAGATGAAGGCGGCGCTGTACCTTGCGGTGATGCTGCCGCTATGGTCGAGTTACCTGGTGCGTGTTTACGCCTGGAAGCTGATTCTGGCCAAGGAAGGCATCGTCACCTGGTTCGCCGCGCAGTTGCATCTCACCTGGCTCCTCGACTTGGTGCTGGCGATCCCGGTGATCGGTGGCCCGTCCCTGTCGATTTCCTACATCGGAAGCTTCCTGGTGTTTCTGTATATCTGGCTGCCGTTCATGATCCTGCCGATCGTGGCGGCACTGGAGCGCGTGCCGGCCTCGCTCACCGAAGCTTCCGCCGATCTCGGGGCGACGCCGAAACAGACCTTCCGCAAGGTGATCCTGCCGCTGGCGTTTCCGGGTGTGGTGGCGGGCTCGATCTTTACGTTTTCGCTAACGCTCGGCGACTACATCATTCCGGGCATCATCGGCAACTCGCGCCCGTTCATCGGCCAGGCGGTGTACCAGTTGCAGGGCACGGCGGGCAACATCCCGCTCGCTGCAGCCTTCACCATCGTGCCCATCGTGGTCATGGCAATCTATCTCACGATCGCGAGACGGCTGGGAGCTTTCGATGCCCTCTGAGGCCCGGGGAGCCGTGCGCCACGGGGCCAAAGCGGGGCTGTCGCTCAGGGCTGGCGCGCTTATCGGCGTGGCTTTCCTGCATGTGCCGCTGGCATTCATTATTCTTTATGCCTTCAGCACGGACGAGAAAAGTTTCGTCTTTCCGTTACCAGGCCTGACCCTCAAATGGTTCGCGGTAGCCTGGGCCCGTGAAGACATTCATTCCGCGTTGTTGCTTTCGCTGCAGGTCGCCGCGATTTCAACGCTGGTCGCGATTCTGCTCGGCACGCTGGCCGCGGCTGCGGTATGGCGTTCGAAATTCTTCGGCCGCGAGATGATTTCCCTGTTGCTGATCCTGCCGATCGCTCTGCCGGGGATCATCACCGGCATCAGCCTGCGTTCCGCGCTCAACCTGGCGGGTATTCCGTTCAGCTTCTGGACCATCGCCATCGGCCACGCCACATTCTGTGTAGTGGTGGTCTACAACAACGTGCTGGCGCGCTTCCGGCGCTCTTCGCCGGCGTTGATCGAAGCCTCGATGGATCTCGGCGCCGACGGCTTTCAGACTTTTCGCCATGTGGTGCTGCCGAACATCGCCACCGCGTTGCTGGCCGGCGGCATGCTCGCCTTTGCATTGTCTTTCGATGAGGTCATCGTCACCACATTCACCGCCGGGCAACAGACAACCCTGCCGATCTGGATGCTCTCCGAGCTGGTGCGACCGCGCCAGCGACCGGTCACCAACGTGGTCGCGGTGTTCGTCATCGCGGTGACCTTCATTCCCATCCTGCTGGCGTTCTATCTCACTCGCGATACCCACGAAGTGGCGGGCAGCGGCAAATAACAAGGAGGCATACCATGCAAATCAAACTGCTCATCGACGGACAACTGATCGCGGGGGCGGGCGCCGAAGTCGAAGTCCTCAATCCGGCCACCGGCGAAGCGATCACGAAGATTCGTGAAGCCTCGGCGGACCAGGTCAACCAGGCGGTGGAGGCTGCGGGCAGAGCGTTCAGGAGCTGGGGCGGCACTACGCCGCAAGAGCGTTCGCTGCTGCTGCTGAAGCTTGCCGATCGCATCGAGCAGGACGCCAAAGGCTACGCCGATCTAGAGTCGCTCAACTGTGGAAAGCCCAGGGCACGTGCGCTCGGCGACGAAATGCCCGCGATCGTGGATTGTTTCCGTTACTTCGCCGGTGCCGCGCGCTGCCTGCACGGCAGCGCCGCCGACGAGTATCTGCCGAACCACACCAGCATGATCCGCCGCGATCCGGTCGGCGTGGTGGCGCAGATCACGCCGTGGAATTACCCGCTGATGATGGCGGCGTGGAAAATCGCGCCGGCGCTGGCCGCGGGCAACACGGTGGTACTCAAGCCTTCGGAAATGACGCCACTCACCACACTCAAACTCGGCGAGCTCCTTGCCGAGATTTTTCCGAAAGGCGTGATCAACATCGTCAACGGCCGCGGCGACACGGTCGGTTCACCGCTGATCAATCACGCCGCCGTGCGAATGGTGTCGGTGACTGGCAGCATCGCCACCGGGCGCAAAGTCCTGCAGGCAGCGCAGGCCACGCTCAAGCGTACCCATCTCGAACTCGGTGGAAAGGCGCCGGTGATCGTGTTCGACGACGCCGATCTCGAAGCCGTGGTCGGCGGGCTGCGCACTTTCGGCTATTACAACGCCGGGCAGGACTGCACCGCCGCGTGCCGCATCTACGCCGGCGCGAAAATCTACGACAAGCTGGTCGCCGATCTCGGTGCTGCGGTAAAGACCATCAAATTCGGTCAGCCCGACAAGGACGACTCCGAGATCGGGCCGCTAATCAGTGCCGCACAGCGTGAGCGCGTGTCCGGTTTCGTCGAGCGTGCGATCGCAACCAAGCACATGGAAGCGGTCGCCGGCGGTGCGGTCGCGGCGGGCAAGGGCTTTTTCTATCAGCCCACCGTGGTGGCGGGCGCGCTCCAGGACGACGAAATCGTGCGCAAGGAAGTATTCGGCCCAGTGGTGTCGGTGACCCGCTTCAAGGATGCCGACGAGGCGATCGCCTGGGCCAACGACTCGGAATACGGCCTTGCTTCGTCGGTGTGGACCCGGGACGTGAGCCGGGCGATGAAAGTGGCAGGCCGGCTGGAGTACGGATGCACCTGGATCAACACCCACTTCATGCTGGTGAACGAAATGCCGCACGGCGGGATGAAGATGTCGGGTTACGGCAAGGATATGTCCATGTATGGTCTTGAAGACTACACCGTCACCCGGCACGTGATGGTGAACTTCGGATAGCCACCTCACCCCTTACCCTATCCGTCGCTTGCGGGTGAGAGGGCAAGGGGTGAGGTGGCGGGGTGGTGGTGTGTTATCTTCCCGCTATGCAGCATATAACCAGCATTCAGCTCTATTTCCGGTTGCTCCAGTACGTGAAACCGTACTGGGGCGTGTTCGCGCTTTCGATCCTCGGCATGCTGATCTCGGCGGCGACCGAGGTGGCGCTGCCGGTCGCGATAAAGCCTTTCCTCGATGGCACCTTCGTCAACAAGGACCCGTTCCTGATCAAGTGGGTGCCGGTGGCGTTGGTGATGATTTTCATTGTCCGCGGGATTGGCGCCTACATTGGCACTTATGCCAGCACCTGGGTCGGCAACAAGGTGGTGATGGACCTGCGCGACATCATGTTCCGCCGCATGCTGGCATTGCCGCTCGGCTATTTTTACGACAATACCACCGGAAATCTGATTTCACGCTTTACCTTTGACGTTGGTCAAGTCACCAGTGCGGCGACTAACGTGATCATGGTACTGGTGAAGGATTCGGTCACCATCTTCGGGCTGCTGGCTTATCTGCTTTACGTCGACTGGAAACTCACGCTGCTATCGCTCATCATGGTTCCGCCGATCGCGTTGGCGGTGCGCTATTTCAACATTCGGCTGCGCAACATGAGCCGCGCCACCCAGCGGGCGATGGGTGACATTACCCAGGTGTTGCAGGAAACAGTCGAGTGCAACAAAGTCGTGAAGATTTTCGGCGGGCAGGAGTACGAGGCAAAGCGCTTTGCCGAGACCAGCAACCGGCTGCGTGGCTTTAACATGAAGCAGACCGCGGCGGCGGCGGCCAACGTGCCGATCGTTCAGGTGCTGGCCGCGCTGGCGGTGGCGGTGGTGGTGTACTACGCCACCATTCAGGTGCAGTCCGATTCGACAACTGTCGGCAGCTTCGTCGCTTTCCTCGCCGCCATGATGCTGCTGACCGCGCCACTGAAACGGCTGACCGGCGTAGCCGAGCACCTGCAGCGCGGGCTGGCCGCCGCAGAAAGCGTGTTTGCAGTGCTCGACGAGGAACCGGAAAAAGACGAGGGTACCGTGGCGCTGGAGCGCGCGCGCGGTGACATCCGCTTCGACCGAGTTACTTTCCGATACCCGCGCGCCGAACAGCCGGCATTGCTGGGCGTGACGGTGGCGATCCGATCCGGCGAAACCGTGGCACTGGTTGGACCGTCCGGTGGCGGCAAGACCACGTTCGCCAATATGGTGCCGCGCTTTTTTCATCCGGCCTCGGGCCGGATCACCATCGACGGCCACGACTTGGAGTCGCTGTCTCTCGCCAGCTTGCGGCGGAACATCGCGCTGGTCAGCCAGGACGTCGCGCTGTTCAACGACACGGTCGCCGCCAACATTGCCTACGGCCAGTCTGCCGGCGCCAGCCGCGAGGCGATCGAACGCGCCGCGCAAGCCGCGCATGCACTGGATTTCATCCGCGCCATGCCGCAAGGTTTCGATACGCTGATCGGAGAAAACGGCGTGCGGCTCTCCGGCGGCCAGCGCCAGCGGCTGGCAATTGCGCGCACCATCCTCAAGGATGCGCCGATCCTGATTCTCGACGAAGCAACCTCCGCGCTGGATTCGGAATCGGAGAAGCACGTACAGGCGGCGCTCGAAAGACTGCTGCTGGGCCGCACCACCATCGTCATCGCCCACCGGCTTTCCACCATTGAAAATGCCGACCGGATATTGGTGCTGGACAAGGGCGAGGTCGCCGAAATCGGAACCCATTCCGAGCTGCTCGCGAAAGGCGGCATCTACAGCCGGTTGTACAGTATCCAGTTCGCGCCCGGTGCTGTAGTCGCGAGCCCCGCTCTTCAGGCCGGCGCCTGAAGAACGATGCGCTCGCGCCGGTGAATCCGATCGTCAGGATTTCCTGATGACTTTTCGATGGGCCGCTTCAATATTCAGTCCTATGCGATCGCGAAACTGGCCCAGCGGATACTTCGACATTCCCCGCTCGTATTTCGCAGCGAGTTGATCCGGGATCACTTTCTTCATTTCATCCAGGCTGGCCCCGTCGGCGTGCGCCGACTTGACCGCGGCGACGAGATCGGCGAGATAGCCCCGGAAGAATCCCAGATGAGCCTTGGACGCGACTTCGCCGTGCCCGGGAATGATCTGTGTGAAGTCGAATTTCTCCAGCGCATCGAGGGTTTGCACCCACTCCTCCGGAAAGCCGTCATTCATGAACGGCATCCAGTCGATCACCGCGTCCCCAGTCACGACCACTTTTTCCTTCGGCAAGTGGATGAAGATGTCGCCGTCGGTGTGGCCGCGTCCCAGCAACAGAATCTGAATTTCGCGCCCGCCTTCGTTGAGCGTAACCGTATTGGCGACTGTCCTGTTTGGGAGCGGCGGCTTGATATGCTTCAGTTCCTCCAGGTACGCCTCGGTCTGCTGCAGGTTCGCCTCGAGTCGGGCTTTCTGTCCGGAGTCGGCCGCCCGCAGGATGTCGGCCTTCAGCGCCTCGATTTCTTTCGGCAAGTTCGCCAACTGCTTCTCGATGTACGGCAGGCCGCCGCCTCCGGCATCGGGATCGGTCATGTTCTCCAGCGTGCGCTGTGAGGAAATAATTTCCAGGTTGGGGTTGGCTTCGGCATAGACCTGGTTGCCCTGCCAGTGATCCCAGTGGAAATGGGTGTTGATGATCTTTTTGATCGGTTGCTTCGTGATCGACTGGATCTCCCGGTACAGCGCATACGCGGCGGAAGGTTTGGAGTGCGAGTCCACCACGATCACGCCGTCGTTGGTGACGATTACCGCGGCGTTGGAATTGACCTTGTAGCGGGGCGCGGCAATAGCGGCATAGATGCCGTCGGCCACGGGTTTGAGTTCGAAGAGTTCCTTGTCCGATGTCTTGGCATCGGCGGCAAAGGCACAGCAGGGGTCAAGGTGCTCGAAAGTCTGGATGCCCGCAACCGCAATTCCAGCACGGGCCAGAAACTCGCGACGTGTCAAAGAAGAACTCATGAGGCCTCCCTTTTTCATGCCGCGAACGGCCAGATTGCCGCGGTTCCTTATTGTATTCCCGGATGGAACTGAGAATCCCGGTTGAAGGTGACGAACCCGCCTGTCCAATCGACGTATGCGGCCCCATCCTGACGCTTCGATGCTTCAGGCGAACTTGTTCCGGATTCGGTCCGAGCGTAGGCTTTTCGTCGAGCCGGCTTGTCGGGCGTCTTGATAGCCTATTGGGAGGAGTCCCGAGATGCCAACTGTTCAAATATCAATTAGTTGCGATGCGCTCGACCAGTTTATTCGTCAAATTGACGAAAAATATTCCGTCAATGGGATTGCTACTTCCAGTTAGCCATCTATGCGAACGGACAATCTCTATTCTCTTCCCGAGAACCTGCCCGCCCCAGAAGACGACGGGGCGTGTGATCACCTTCGTCGGTCAATGCTGCCGTCAATTGGCTTGAGGGCTACTTCCGGACTAACGGTCGATTTGTCCAAGGAAGGTCGACCTTGGCTAGTTGTCTATTGTTACCCTCGAACCGGACGACCTGATCAGGAACCGCCAGGCGGTGCGGCAGCGTGGAACGCCATCCCGGGCGCACGTGGTTGTACGCCGCAGTCCTGTGCCTATCGGGACCACTACGCGGAGCTTGCCGCCTTGGGCGCAACGGTGTACGGCCTGAGTACGCAAGATACTGAGTATCAATCGGAGGCTGTTCAAAGGCTTCATCTACCGTTTCCCCTTCTAAGCGATGCACAGCTTCACTTCGCACGGCTCTTACGGCTGCCAACGTTCGCTTTCGCCGGTTTCCAGCTCATCAAACGTCTTACTATGATTGTCCATGCGGGGCGGATCGAAGAGGTGCTTTACCCTGTCTTCCCATCCGATGCAGATGCGGGTCGGGTGATCGAATGGCTAACCTCTCATTCCAGCGGACGCGCTGAAGCGCGCCGCTGAATTCAGGCGTTGGGCGTCACATAGGAGACAGGCAAGGAGTATGGACAAGTCCGTGATAGTTGGCGGTGCAAGGTGATCCGATGAAAACGCGCTGCTGCCTCGGAACGGCCGTCTTGTGCTTCATGACCTTGTCCCTTCCCGTCGCTGCGCAGGAACGCGCCAAGGTTCCAGTCGTGGGCGTCCTGATGGTCATAGCGCTACCAGAGGATCCGGTTCTTCCGGCAATCCGTGAAGGACTCCGCGAGTTCGGCTACGTTGACGGGAGCAACATCAGGATCGAGCGCCGGGCCGCGCAGAACCACATGGATCGGCTGCCTGCCCTTGCGAGAGAACTCGTGGACCTCGGGGCAGACGTTATTGTGGTGGGTGGAGAGCCCACGGCACGAGCCGCGAGGCAAGCGAGCAGCACGCTTCCGATCATCATCATATCTTTCGACCACGACCCCGTAGCATCCGGGTTGATAGACAGCTTCAGCCGCCCAAGCGGCAACGTGACTGGAGTCTTCTCCCGCACGTCCGAGCTCGTTGGCAAACGCCTAGAGTTGCTAAGGGAAGCCTTGCCCAACGCTTCGCGGGTGGCGGTCTTCTGGGACTCGGCCAGCGCCCGGCAACTCGCAGCGGTAGAGCCAAGCACCCGCGCCCTGGGACTGGACCTGGAGCGCATTGAGCTGCGCGGTTCCTATGACTACGCGGCCGCATTCAGTGCGGCGAGGAAGCAAGGGGCACAAGCTGTGGTCCTCCTGTTTTCCCCGATGTTCACACAGCAGCGTGTTCAGATCGCATCCCTGGCTCTCGAGAGGAAGATGCCGACCATGTATCAAGAGGAGATCCCGGTCAAGGCCGGGGGCCTCATGTCCTATGGACCATCTCTAGCCGAAATGTTTGGCCGCTCCGCCTACTATATCGATCGATTGCTCAAGGGTGCAAAGGTCAGCGATCTGCCAGTGGAGCAAGCCTCAAAGTTCAGGCTGGTCGTCAATCTTAAGACCGCTAAGGCGCTTGGGCTGACAATCCCTCAATCGATACTGCTCCGCGCCGACGAGGTAGTCCGATGAACCGCACGGGCTCGCGCGCCCTCTGGGCCCGGCCGGAGAAGGAGTAGCGAGAGTGCCGCCCAACCCGCGCCTGCACTCGGACCGTCACCAGCGGGCTTCGCCCGCCGGCTCCGGCCAGTGATGCGTATTGTTGGGCGGGTGAAAACCCAGTAGGCGAAAGAGCATGAGTTTCAACGAGCGCAGATGCGACGCGATTGTCATCGGTTCGGGAATCGGTGGACTTACGGCTGCGGCGGCGTTGGCGAAGCGCGGTCGGCGCGTTCTCGTGCTCGAACAGCATCTCCAGCTCGGCGGCCTCACACAGACTTTCATCCGCGGTGAATACACATTTGCGACCGGAGTGCATTACATCGGGGGCCTTGGCGAGACGCCGGGATCCGAGGACCAGTTCGGTCGCATGCTGCGTTGGCTAACAGACGGCCGATTACGCTTCGCGTCCCTGGGGTCGCCCTACGACATCGTGCGACTCCCCGGGTTCGAGTTCCCGATCGAGGCACCGCGAGCGGCATACATCGCGCGGCTGAAGGCCACTTTCCCCAACGAGGTCGCAGCCATCGAAAGGTATTTCACGGCCTTGGACGAGGCGCGAAAAGCGAGCCGGGCGCTATTCGCAGCCAAAGCGCTTCCCGCCCTTCTCGCGGTGCCCATGCGCTGGTTCAACGCGCGACACGTGCGCCGGGCCCTTGGCACTACGACTGCCGAAGTGGTGCGTGATATTGGCGATAAACGCCTGGCAGCGCTGCTCACTGCGCGTTGGGGCGATTACGGAATGGTGCCAGCGCAGTCACCATTCGCGATACATGCCCTCGTAACGGGCAGCTACTTTGCCGGCGCCTACTACCCCCTCGGCGGCCCGGCGAAGTTTGCCCAGGCCCTGGGAGAAACCATTATCGGCGCTGGTGGCGAATTGCGTACTCGTTCCACGGTTGCGGAGATCCGCGTCGCACTTGGCCGAGTGACCGGCGTACGCATGGCAAACGGCGAGTCGATCGACGCGCCCATAGTTTTTTCGGCCATGGGCGCGCACAACACGGCCGCAGCGCTTCCTGAAGGCGTTGCGCCGGAATGGCGTGACGCAGTCGAGTCGCTCAAGTCGGGCCTCTCATACGTGAGTCTATATTTGGGGTTCCGCGGTGATATTCGCCAGCGTGGAGCCACGGCAGCGAACGTTTGGATATACGAGAGCGACGACGTTGGCCGGGTGTGGGAGCGCCCCGCGGACGAAGACGCGCCGGCGATGTTCGTGTCATTCCCTTCGCTCAAGGACGCCGCTCATCGAGACCCTGAACACCATACCGCCGAGGTCATAGCGATCTGTCGTTGGGAACCGTTCTCGGCGTGGACACGTGGTGCGCCGGGAGATCGGCCCGAGGAGTACGAGGCAACCAAAGCCTGGATCGCCGAAAGCCTGCTTGCGCAATTCAAGCGCCACTTTCCGCAGCTCGCGCCAATGATCGATTTCCATGAACTCTCGACCCCTCTATCGCAGGCGTCATTCGTCGTGGCCGATCGGGGTGCAATGTACGGGCTTGAGATGTCAGCTGAGCGCATGAGCCACAGCTCACTCAAGGTCCGCACGCCGGTGCTCGGGTTGCTGCTCGCCGGGCAGGACGTCGTCAGCCCGGGAATTCAGGGCGCATTCATGGGCGGATTCTTGGCAGCCGCATCGATCGAACCCCGACTGTGGAAGGAGATGGGTCGGTGACGACGCCACGCTGGCCAGCCGTGCGTGCCTGGCAGCGCTGGCCGCGGCAGCTGTTAGCCGGCGGGCGCGTGGTCTCGGCTTTGAGCGTGCGGTGCATGCGCTCGTGGCGCCCGTTCTGTTGCGGCTTGCCCGGCTCAATCAACTCGGGCAGCACCCCTAGACGCACCCACCAGGCCGGAGAGCTGCGAGAGCCTCGCGAGCGTATTGGTCGCGAAGGGCACCCCGTTGTCGGTGCGGACGCGCTTGGGCAGACCGTACTCGCGAAACAGGCGCGTGAACACGGGTTTAGATTCTGCCACGCTGGTCGATGCCAGCCCTTGGCAGCCGAGCAGATAGCGGCTGAAGCCATCGGTCACGGTGAGCGGATAACAGTAGAGGCCATTGCCGGTTTTGAACTGGCTCTTGAAGTCCGCGCTCCAGCAATCATTGGGGCCAAGGATCTGGCTGGTGGGCTTGCCCGGGTGGCCGATGTGGCGCCGGTTGCGTTTCCTGAGCACCAACCCCTGGCGGCTCAAGATGTCGCACACCGTGCTGCGCCCGGGCAGCTCCCAGTTCGGGTGACGCCCCTCGAGGATCGGCAGCAGCTTCTTCGCGCCCCAGGACGGATGCCGTTGGCGTAGCGCGACAATGGCCTCGACGATGTGTTCGGGTGTGTGATTGGGACTGCTCGATGGTCTTCGCGAGCGCTCCTCCAACCCCGAAGGCCCGTGCCTGAGGTAGCGATCCACCAGCTTGTAGCCGGTTTTTTTTGCGGCTGATGCGGTAGAGCTCGCACAGCTCACTCATCGACAGGCTTTGACGGAGGTAATCGGCAATGAACTGCGTCTTCTGGTCCATAGGTGTAGTTTCACTCCAAGGCATGGGCACCTCGTTCGGTGCCCGCAGTATGGATAAACTGTTACCTATGTCCCCGGACTATTCTGTTACCGATGTGTCTGGACCGTACCCACCAGCAGCCTAACCCGTTGTTCCAGCCGACGCTGTGAAGCGCCGCAGAGTTTTCTGTAAGATTTGTGGCCGGCGCGGCTGAACAACACGTTGGGCTGCTCTCGGGTGAATCTGGAATCGTTCGTCGAATTCGCAGATGCTCGCCTACCGAACTGGCTTCCGTGTGCAAGCGCCGGATCCGTTTGCGTCACGTAGCGAGCGGCACTGATCTTGTCGCAGGGTCGGTACGCGTAAGCTCGCGCCTGCGATCACGATTCGCGTGACGCAAGCCGTGGGTTCGTGGTCATGCGAGCAGTGGTGGTTTCCTGCAGGCGATGTTGTCTCATAAAGGTCGCGGTATGCTAGCGTCAATGCCTTCAATCACAGCCCAACCCGGCGCTCAACCCGAGCGCCCAACGGCGTCGCCGTTGGGTTCCCGCCGTGCGTGCCGCGCGTCGGCGCCCGGTTAGCTCTGCGTTGGGCGTTATCAGGGAGCAAAGTGGAACCGAGTCATGCGCGCGTGCTTCGTGCGGATCAGGTGATCGCGTGAAACGGCGCGGTCTTTTGCTCCTCCTCGCTGGTCTGACTGTGGCAGCGCTAGGGACCCAACCCTCGCGAGCCGTAGAGCCAGTGCAGAAGGTCGTGCGAGTGGGTTTCGTCGACCCGCAATCGGCCTCCACCGGCCCGCGTGGCCTTAGTGCGTTCTGGGAACGCATGCGCGAACTGGGCTACGTCGACGGTCAGAACCTCATCGTGGAGGCGCGCTCTGCCGAGGGCCGGCCCGAGCGGCTGCCCGGGCTTATGAACGAGGTGGTTGAGCGCGATGTCGACGTGCTTGTCACTTGGAGCACGTCAGCAGCGATCGCAGCTAAGAATGCGACCAGCACAATCCCAATTGTCGCCGCAGTGATGGGAGACCCGGTCGGCAGTGGGCTCGTGGCCAGCTTGGCCCGGCCCGGGGGCAACCTGACCGGGCTTTCGGTAGGGCTTGCTCAAGGGCTGGCGAGCAAGTGGGTGGAACTGCTAAAGGACATGGTCCCGCGGCTTTCAACCCTCGCCGTTATCGCGAACCCAACCACCGCGATAGACAGAGACCTGGCGAAAGAGCTTAAGGCCATTGCCCCCGCGCAGGGCCTGAAGCTCCGTCTCATCGAGGTGCGCGAACCCGCAGCGCTCGACCGCGCCTTCGAGCAGGCGGGGCGAAAGGCTCAGGCGGTACTAGTGCTTCCCGATCCCGTATTCTTTTCACATCGAGGGCAAGTCACGGCGCTCGCCGCCCGGCAACGTCTCCCGGCGATCTACCCTTCGCGCGATTACGTCGAGGCTGGCGGCCTCATCACGTACGGGCCAGATTTTGCTGTGATGTTCCGTCGGGCAGCCGACTATGTGGACAAGATCCTCAGGGGGGCCAGGCCCGGAGATCTGCCCATCGAGCAGCCGATGCAGCACGTGCTCGTCGTTAACCTCAAGACCGCCAAGGCGCTCGGTATCACGATCCCAGAGTCAATCCTACTGCGGGCCAACGAGGTGATCCGATAAACGAAATGACGCCCAACAAGACCATGCAGGGGACCGACGAAAGCGGCGCCTCGCTTGCTTTCGTCGGCCCCTGATGGTCGGCGTTGGCCCGGAAAATGATGAAACATTTACTCAATTTGGTCGTTCTGATTTCAGTTCTATTCTGCCCTCAATGGGCAATTGCAATCTCGGAGTCCGAGATCATCATCCATCAGGACGATATCAACCTCAAGACGAGCAGTGGATGGAGCGGCACCTCACTCCAGGATCTTTTCAAGGACGATGCCGTAAAGGAAGTTCATTTGGTCTATTCGCTAAATCGTGGAGACAAAGATACAGTTAGCTCAGAGATCAAGAGTATTTTGGATGGAGAAATTAGTACAACGTTGATCAGCGAACTTCATGTTGCTGCCAACAACCGGCTTTGGGCTGCCTTTCTGGTAACCAACAAAGGCAGGACGTTTCTATTGAGAAAAACCTGGTACCAATGCTTCATCGTTTCTCATGGCCCGGAACAAGGCGTCTATCAGTCGAAAAAGTCGAAATATGATTCTGAAACCAGTCGATAGACCAACAATTCGCTCCTGCCGACACCGCTAGCGCGGCGCGGCTGAGCGCCAGCGTTAGCTTTCCCGAGCATCCATGCCGATGCATCGTCTTGTCCTCGTGGCCTTAGTCCTTGTACCTTTGTCCGGCGTGGGGGAAGAACCAATCTCGATCGAGTCCATCGCAGCGGGCTATTTCAGCGCAATCAGCTATTGCGACGCCGGGAAGTGGGGCCGTCGTGACGAGCCCGGCCAACGGTATACCGAGGAGCTCTTCGAACGGTGCGCGCGCCGCGACGGCCGCTTCAAGTATGTCGAAAAGCGCGAGCAGGGCGCCATATTGGTGAATTGGTCGGATTCGAAGCAGTACTACCGCTACCTCCCGCATGGCAGGCGTTACCAGGAATTGTCGTTTGACGACCCGTTCCTTTTTGGCCACTACCGGGACCGCAGCCAGATCTTTCCCGTGTTCGTGTTCAAATTGTTCTCTGCCGATCCTCGTCGCCTTGGCGATGAAGCCGAACGAGCCCGCTACCTGCAGTCATATGCGGCCAACAGCGCGCTTTCGACTCCGCAGTACACCGTATTCGAACGCTCCGAAACGCTCACCAACAGCGCGAACGTCAAGATCGTCTGGCGCGAGCGCCTTTGGGTGCTCAACGCAAACCGGTCGATCGTCAAATTCGAGCGGCTCAAGGATGAAGATGTGCTGCATTTCGTGGAGATCACCTCGCGCGAAGTCGATCGTCCGTTGACTGACGCGGAACTCTGGTATGAGGCGCCGCTCCTGGCGCGTTATTCCGCGTTAAACAACCTGCCGGTGTTCATCACCGGACTCATCGTTGCCGCCAGCCTGCTCGGTGTGCTCTTCTGGGGATGGTTGCTCGCCCGGGCAACTGCGACCGAAGAGGTCTTGCGCAAGCGCAAGCGCTTGTGGCGATGGCACCTGATCTCGTTCGGCGGGGTGGCTATTGTCCTTGCGGCGCTCGCTGCGCTGTCCGCCGGAGGAGGAGGCCACCCGCCTGCTATCGTCTATGTATACGTTCTGGGGCTCTGGTGTGCCGTTGCGTTTGGCATGACTGCCTGCTTCATTCTCGCCAGTTACCCCTTGGAGCTGTTGTTCAGGGTCTTGGGAACTCGCAACCGGACCGGCCATGGAAGCTAACCCCCACTGCGCAACACGGACGCGCACGGCGACGTCGCACGCGCCGTTTTGCGTAACCTTAAGCGTCCAACAAGTAGCGTTTTCTACTTCCACGGAGGGCGTCGCCGATGAACCAGCTCGATCAGAACAAGAAAACGGTAACCGCCTTTTACGACCTGATGTTCAATCAGAACCGGCCGCGAGAGGCGATCGAGAAATATGCCGGCGAAGAGTACATCCAGCACAATCCGGAAGTGGCGGATGGAAAGGATGCCTTCATCGCCTATTTCGAGCGAATGGCCAGGGAGTATCCGGGCAAGCGGGTTTCATTCAAGAGAGTTATCGCGGAAGGAAACTACGTGGTGCTGCATTGCCATCAGGAGTGGCCCACTTTCGAGGACCGCGACTGGGCCGGCATCGACATTTTCCGGCTCGATGCAAACGGGAAGATTGTCGAGCATTGGGATGTGCTCCAAGTTGTCCCGGGTAAGGCGGCACACTCCAATACGATGTTCTAGCCATGAAACGCCGAGGGGCTGCGTTGAAATGAATTCGGGAGGCGAAATGCTACGACGCCTGATGATTTTCGGCGTGCTTCTGATGCCAGTCGGCGTGTGCAGCGCGCAGCAGCGGACCGCGCCGGAAGAGTACCCAACCGCGTGGGAGGTGCCGCCCGGAGATCCCGTAGAACACATGACCGCGGGCTACGCGAAGATTCTGTGCTCGGCGCTGTTCATCACCGGCCGCGATCTCGCAACGGCTGCCGACGAAGACGGGTTCTTCGTGTCGCCTCGTGCCGAGCGGCGCCTGGTTACGAAAACGGTCGTGGATCAGAAGGCGCACGCCGTGCACCTGACATTGCCCAACGGGGTTACGCGCACCGCCAGGCTTCTTCCCGACCAGGGATGCGTCACACTGCCGCGCGGCGCGGACTCGGTGTTTTTCACCCCGGCGAAAATCGGGTCGTCGCTGCCCGACCCGGCAACGCAACCGTGGCCTATGGGAGACCGGCTCCCCGATACGCCGCTTCCGCGCGCAATCGATGCGGCGAAAGTGGCTGTCGGGTGTCGAAGCCGCTTTCGATCCTGCTGGAAGCGCTCACCGCGGCGTTCGTGGTGGCGTACAAGGGACGCATCATCGCCGAGCGCTACCAGCGTGGCCTCGACCACACCACGAGGCTACCGAGCTGGTCGATGGGCAAAAGCATCGCCGGCGACGCTCATGGGCCAGCTCATCCATGAAGGCGTTTATGACCTGTGGGCGCCCGCACCGGTGGACGAATGGCAGCGGCCGGACGATCCACGGCGCGCCATCCGTATTGCCGACCTGCTGCGGATGTCGAGCGGGCTGCGTTTCGTCGCTCCGCAGGACCCGGACTACGATCCCGCGCGCGGCTATCCCGATCACCTCTACATCTATACCGGCGCGATCGATTCCGTTCGCTGGGCGGTCACGCGCCCGCCGCAGTGGCCGGCCAATACTGTCGGGCGTTACCGCAACTCCGATCCGCTGGTGGTGAACTATCTGATCAAGAAGGCAGTCGTCGCACGCAAGCAGGAATATCTTTCGTATCCGCAGCGGCATCTGTTCGACCGGCTCGGAATCCGCAACATGGTTGTGGAGGCCGACGCGTATGGCAACCTTGCTTTTCAGGGTTATGACCTGGGATCGGGACGCGACTGGTTGCGCCTGGGACTGCTGTATCTGCAGGACGGCGTCTGGAACGGCGAACGGCTGCTGCCCGAGGGGTGGGCCGACTTCGTGCGTACGCCGGCACCGGCATGGTCGAAGCCGGTGTACGGCGGGTTCTTCTGGCTCAATCGCACCGGGAGATGGCCGGTGCCGGAGGACGCGTACTTCATGGCGGGCGCCGGCGGACAGTACACGATCATCATTCCGACGCACGACCTGGTGGTCGTGCGCCTTGGCCACTACAAGGGAGCGCAAGCCGGCGAGAAATCCCTGCGGCGCGCGCTCGAACTCCTGATGGAAGCAGTGCCGCAGGTGCGCGATCCCTGGAAACCGCCGTCCGGTGGCAGGTGACTTCGACGACTGAATGTGCAGCCATGGCGTTCTCACACCGGATTGCAAGGCGCGAAGACCTGCCGCAGATCGTCGCGATCTACAATGCAACCATTCCTTCGCGCTTGGTCACCGCCGATCTCGAACCTGTCTCCGTGGCGAGCCGGATGCGCTGGTTCGAGGAGCATTCGGCCGACTTTCGACCTCTGTGGGTGGTCGAGGCCGAGGGACAGGTCGCCGGCTGGCTGAGCTTTTCCTCTTTCTACGGCCGCCCTGCTTACAACAAGACGGCGGAACTCAGCGTGTACGTTCACGCCGACTTCAGGAAACGCGGCATCGCCTCGTACTTGCTTACCCAGGCATTCGCTCAGGCGCCGGGTCTCGGTATTGATACCTTGCTGGGATTCATATTCGGTCACAACCTGAACAGCCTGGCGCTGTTCGACAAGTTCGGCTTCGCGCGCTGGGGCGAGTTGCCGAAAGTCGCGCTGCTGGATGGGGTGGAACGCGACCTGATCATTGTCGGGCGGCGTGCGCAATGAGCGTCGAAGCGCTCTGTCTTCGGCTACACTCGCGTGAACGACATCATCGCAGCGGAGCTGTTGAAAACCGATCCGTCGTTCAATGGACGCGGGCCAAGAGCTTCGACGGCTTCGGGCCAGTTCTCCAACCGTTATATATGACTCGACTTTCACGCAAGGCATCATGAAGATCGCCGTCGTCGGCGCAGGCGCGATCGGAGGCTACCTGGGTGTCAGGCTGGCTCATTCGGGCGAGGACGTCACGTTCATCGCCCGCGGCGCCAATCTCGCAGCCATTCGCGCCGGCGGGATGAAGCTGATCCTGGAGGACGGCAGCGAACTGCGTGCCGAGGGCGCGCGTGCGTTCGAAAAATTGAGCGATGTGGGTCTCCAGGACGTCGTGCTGTTGACGCTCAAAGCGCACCAGGTCGCCGCCGTTGCTCCCGATCTGAATCAACTTTGCCACGGGACGACCAGCGTCGTTACGATGCAGAACGGAATTCCTTGGTGGTACTTTCACAAGCACGGCGGGCAGTACGAGGGAACGCCGATTGTCTCCGCCGACCCCGACGGCAGCATTGCGCGCAGCATCGATGCCGCGCGAGTGATCGGCAGCGTAGTGTATCCGGCGGCGAATCTCGTCTCGCCCGGCGTGGTCCAGGTCGTCGAGGGCAACCGCTTTACGCTCGGGGAACTGGATGGCTCGACTACGCCGCGGGTCCAGGCCATCGCGGCGAGCTTCACCAAGGCTGGTTTCAAAGCGCCGATAGCGCAAGACATCCGCAGCGAGATCTGGCTCAAGCTCTGGGGCAACCTGAGCTTCAATCCGGTCAGCGCGCTGACGCACGCCACCTTGGTGGACATTTGTCAGTTCCCGCTTACGCGCGATCTGGCGATGCAGATGATGGCTGAGGCCGAGGCCATCGCCAAAAAGCTCGGCGTTACCTTCCGCGTGAGCATTGAGCGCAGGATTGCCGGCGCGGAGAAGGTCGGCGCGCACAAGACTTCGATGCTGCAGGACGTCGAGCAGGGACGGCCGATCGAGATCGAGGCGCTGGCCGGCTCGGTGGTCGAACTGGGCAGATTGACCCAGACGCCGACGCCTCACATCAGTGCCGTGTACGCGTGTGCCAGCCTTTTGGCGAAGTCGCTGAATGCCCGGCACGCGAAGCTCACGCTCGAAGGCTAGGTTTACCCCGTTTCAGATTTCGAACCAACCACAGGATCGTCGACATGAGCAGTTGCCTACAACGGTGCTCCAACTTTTGGAAGCGGGAGCGCCCGGCGCGACAGCCCTGAGCACGCCCGGTGGCGCGCCGCTGACGTATGGGCGTTGCGCCAACTCGCGCGCGATACGCTGAGCACGCTCAATGCGATGGGGATCGGTCGCAATGACCGCGTCGCGATCGTGCTCGACAACGGTCCCGAGATGGCCGCCGCGTTCGTGAGCGTCGCGGCCGGCGCGACCGCCGCGCCTCTGAACCCCGGTTATAGGGCCGACGAATTCGAGTTCTACTTGCGGGACTTGAATGCCAGGCTGCTGATTATCGAGCGAGACAAAGCATCCCCTGCCATCGATGTCGCGAACAAGCTTGGCATTCCGATCGCACGGGTTGCCGCCACGCGCGAACACGGCGCGGGCGGCTTCACGCTCATTTTTCCCGAAAGACAAGCTGCGCTGCCGCCGGCACGCTCGGGCGCGGCGTCCGTGGACGACATCGCGCTGGTCCTGCACACCTCCGGAACGACCTCGCGCCCGAAGATCGTGCCGCTCGCGCAGCGCAACGTGTGTGCTTCGGCGCGCAACGTTCGGCAGACTCTGGCCTTTGCCGCATCGGATCGCGGGCTGAACATCATGCCGCTGTTCCATATCCACGGCCTGATCGCGGGCATCCTGGCCCCGCTGTCGGCCGGCGGCGAAGTGTGCTGCACAACCGGGTTCAACGCCCTGAAATTCTTTTCCTGGATGGCCGAGGTGCGTCCCACCTGGTATACGGCCGTGCCGACCATGCACCAGGCGATACTGTCCCGCGCCGCGAACAACGTCGATGTGATCAAGGCCAATCCGCTACGCTTCATCCGTTCGTCGTCGTCGTCCATGCCGACCCAGGTGATCAAGGAGCTCGAAGCGGTGTTCGGCGCACCGGTCATCGAATCCTACGGCATGACCGAGGCCGCGCATCAGATGGCGAGTAATCCGCTTGCCGCCGGACGTGCGCAAGCCCGGAACCGTGGGCGTGCATGCCGGGCCGGAGGTGTGCGTGATCGACCTGGACGGCAATCCGTTACCCGCCGGGCGTCCGGGCGAGAAATCGCAATTCGTGGCGAGAACGTTATGTCCGGCTACGAGAACAATCAGAAGGCCAACGCCGAGGCGTTTACCAAAGGGTGGTTTCGCACAGGCGACCAGGGCGTGATGGATGCGGACGGGTATCTTACGATCACCGGCCGCTTGAAGGAGATCATCAATCGTGGCGGGGAGAAGATCTCGCCGCGCGAAGTGGACGAGGTACTCATGGATCACCCGGCAGTTCAGCAGTGCGTCACGTTTGCCGTTCCGCACGACAAGCTGGGCGAAGACGTTGCCGCGGCCGTGGTGTCTGCGGGAGGGCGTGCAGGCCAGCGAGAAGGACCTGCGGGAGTTCGCCGCGAAGCGCGTGGCGGACTTCAAGGTCCCGCGCAAGATACTCATCGTTGCCGAGATTCCCAAGGGCGCGACCGGAAAGCTGCAGCGCATCGGGCTTGCCCAGAAGCTGGGACTGGCGCCGGAAAAGGCGAGCTAGCACGGATTTCATTGCTGCTCGCAGTTGCCGAACCGGGAGGGGCCGCCCGCGCAGCAAGTGACCTCGCGCCCAGGAGCACGCGTCGATTGTGATTGAAGGGCTAAGGCACGAACCGGTAGCCCACACCGGGTTCCGTGAGAAAGTGGCGTGGTCGAGCCGGGTCGGCTTCGAGTTTCTGGCGCAGTTGTGCCATGTAGATGCGCAGGTAATGCGAATGCTCCACGTGCGACGGGCCCCAAACATCGCGTAGAAGCTGCCGGTGGGTCAGCACCTTGCCGGCGTTGCCTGCAAGCAGTGACAGCAGGCGATACTCGATCGGGGTGAGGTGGACCGTTGAACCATCGCGCAGCACGCTGCGGTTTGCAAGGTCCAGGCGAATGTCGCCGAACGCAACCACCGGCTCGCCACCGCTTCCGGTCGCTCCGCGGCGCAATGCGGCGCGCACCCGCGCCAGCAACTCGCCGACACCGAACGGCTTGGTCAGGTAGTCGTCCGCGCCGGCGTCCAGCGCCGCAATCTTGTCGTTCTCATCGGTGCGCGCCGACAGCACGATGATCGGAAGCACGCTCCAGGTGCGCAGGTCGCGGATGAATTCGACACCGTCGAGATCGGGCAGTCCCAGGTCCAGAATCACGAGGTCCGGCTTGCGGGTGGCGGCTTCGGTCAGGCCCTGTCGTCCGCTCTGTGCTTCGAAACACGCGGCAGCCTTCCGATTCCAGGGCGGTGCGCACGAAGCGACGGATCTGCTTCTCGTCCTCGACCACGACGACGACGGGGACGGGTTCGGTCACGTCACTGCTTTTCGCGCAGCCACGGCCGGCAGTTCTTCCGGCAGGCGTGGCATCGCCGGCGGTGTGCCGAGTGGCAGCGCGAACACGAACCGGGCGCCTCCGGCTGGGTCGTTTTCGGCCCAGATCCTGCCGCGGTGCGCCTCGACGATGGCGCGGCTGATGGTCAGACCCAGACCCACGCCCGGTGTCGCCGATTCGCGCGCGCCGCGGGTGAATTTCTCGAAGATCGTTTCTTCGCTCCCGGGCGCCAGACCCGGTCCGTTGTCGGCGACGCTGACATGCATTTCGGCTCCCTGCGTTTTCGCCTCGATGCGAATCTCGCTCTGCGCCGGCGTGTACTTTGCCGCGTTCTCCAACAGGTTGCACAGCACCCGTCTCGATCAGTACCGCGTCGAATTCGACCAGCGGCAAGGCCTTGGGCAGATCGATGCTGACAGTGTGCGAAGCGAGCAGATGCTCGCGTGCCTTGATCGGCGCTGCCGACCACTTCCTCCAGCGGTTGCCACTGGCGGTTGAGCCGAACTTCGCCGGCCTCGAGCCGCGCCATGTCGAGCAGGTTGTTCACCAGCGCATTCATCCGCACTGCCTCGTCGCGGATCGCCGCAGCCAACTCCAGCTGTACGCCGCTCAATCCGGGCTTGGTCAGCGCCAGCGACTCGGCCAGGCCGAGCAGCGCGGTGAGCGGCGTGCGCAGATCGTGCGAAAGCGCGCTCAGGATGGAATTGCGCAGGCGTTCGGACTCCATTTTCACCAGCGCGTCCTGCGCAACCTCGATGTAGTGCACGCGCTCCAGCGCAATCGCGATCAGCGCTGCGAACGTCTCCAGCAACCGGCGCTGCTCCGGGAATTAGCAGCAATCTCGCCATTTCCGGCTCCAGCGCAAGCACGCCGCGCGTGCGCATCGGCGAAGGCAGCGGCGCATAATGCACGCGGGTGCCGGGCAGCGTATCGGTGCCGAAGCCGGCGGGCTTGCCGTTGTCGAATACCCACTGGGCGACAGCCAGATCCATCGCCGGCGCGCTGGCCACCTCGTCCGCGCCAGGCTGGCGCAACTTCTCGTTCGCATCCGGCAACAAGATGACCGTCTTCGCATGAAAACTTGCCTCGATGTGGCGGTCGCTGATACGGATGACTTCGTCGCGCACGAGCACGCCCGACAGTTCGCGCGCCAGTTCATAAAGCGCGCGTGCGCGTGTTTCGCGGTGGGCAGAAACGCGCGCCTGATAGCGTAGCCCCGACGTCAGATGGCCGATGATCAGCGCCACTGCCAGCATCACGCCGAACACGACAACGTACTGGACGTCGGAGACCGCGAAGGTAAAGCGTGGCGGAACGAAAAAAAAATCGAACGAACCCACGCTGAGAAACGCCGCCAGGATGGCCGGGCCGCGGCCGAAACGTACGGCCACCAGTACCACCGCGAGCAGGAACAGCATCACGATATTGGCAAGATCCAGATACGGAACCAGCGGCAGGGCAGCCAGCGTGGCGAGCGCGCAAGTTACGGCCGCCCACAGATAGCCCGCGCGCAGGCCGCCCTGCATTGCACCGCCGTCCTCGTCGGCGGCGGAGCCGGCGCGGCGCGGCGCAGGGCCTTCTCCGAGACCGACCTGGACCACCTCGAGGTCGGTGCCCAGTGCGGCGATCCGATCGGAAAAGGATCGGGCCAGCGGCAGCCGGCGCCGGTGGCCTCGGCCGATCACCACGCGGGCCAGGTTGTGGCTGCGGGCGTAGGCGACAATCTCCTCGGTGGGCGACTGACCGGGAATGGTCGCCGTTTGCGCGCCCAGTTCCTGGGCCAACGTGAGCACGCGCAGGACGCGCTCGCGTTGTGCCTCCGGCAACCGCTGCAGCTTCGGCGTTTCGACGTATACCGCATGCCATTCGACTTCGAGCTGCTTGGCCAGCCGTGCCGTGCTGCGCACCAGTTTCTCCGCGCCGGGTTCGGGCCCGACGCAGGCGAGCAGCGATTCGCGCGTATGCCAGACCGTGCGGATCGCCTCGTCGTGGCGATAGGCGAGCATCTGGTCGTCGACGCGATCGGCGGTGCGCCGCAGCGCCAGCTCGCGCAGCGCGATCAGATTGCCCTTGCGGAAGAAATTGCGGACCGCCCGCTCGGCCTGCGCCGGCAGATAGACCTTGCCTTGCCGCAGTCGCTGCAGCAGTTCATCGGGCGGCAGGTCTACCAGCGTCACCTCGTCGGCGCGATCGAATACCTGGTCCGGAACCGTTTCCCAGACCTTGATGCCGGTGATGCCGCCGATCACATCGTTGAGGCTTTCGAGATGCTGGACGTTGACGGTGGTATAGACGTCGATTCCGGCTGAGAGCAGTTCGTCGACGTCCTGACAGCGCTTGGGGTGCCGCGAACCGGCGGCGTTGTTGTGCGCGAGTTCGTCCACCAGGATAACCGCGGGACGCCGCGCCAGTGCGCCGTCGAGATCGAATTCCGCGAGGCGCGTGCCGCGGTATTCGACAAAGCGCGCGGGCAATACTTCCAATCCCTCGAGCAGCGCCGCAGTGTCCTTGCGGCCGTGGGTCTCGACAATGCCGACCACGACGTCCACGGTCTGGGCGCGCAACTCGCGTGCCGCGGACAGCATCGCATAAGTCTTGCCGACGCCGGCCGAGGCGCCGAAAAAGATCTTCAGCCGGCCGCGGCCGGTTTGCGCTTCCTCGCGCTGGACTTTGGCGAGCAGCGCATCGGGGTCTTGTCGGATGTCGGTCATCGTGCCTGCAGGCTGCGAGTGCATTCTGCCACAGGGCACCCGCATGGTCTGCCGCGAATCACCGCTGGAGCGAGCCCTTCCCGGCTACGCCGGCGGTATGTTCGTTACTGTCGCGCATCGAGCGCGAGGTTGAGCTTGAGCACATTGACCCTCGGTTCGCCGAGGAAACCGAGTTGCCGGCCTTCCGTGGCGTCCGCGACCAGCGCGCGGACCTTCGCGGATGGGAAGGTTCGCGCACCCTGGCGACCCGCGATTGACCTGGTAGTCGGCCGCCGCCGGGCTGATGTGCGGATCGAGCCCGCTGGCGGAGGCGGTCACCAGATCGACCGGCACCGGCGCCGTGTTTGTCCGGATCGGCGTCCCGCAGGGCTTTGACGCGCGCCGCGACTGCATCGTAGAGCGCCGGATTGAGCGGACCCTGGTTCGAACCGCTCGAGGCCCCTGCGTTGTACGGCACCGGACCGGTTGCCGACGGCCGGCTCCAGAAGTGTTTCGGATCGCTGAACGGCTGTCCGATGAGCACCGAGCCGACCGCCTTGCCCTCGCGCTCGATCAAGCTGCCTCTTGCTTTCCCGGGAAACGCGGCGCTGCTGATTCCGGTTACCACCAGCGGGTACACCAGGCCGGTGATCAGCGTCATCACGGCCAACATCGTCACTGCACGTCTGATATCGGTCAACATCGATTTCTCCTTCGAACAATTGCTGATCAGGCCATGCCCACCGCAACCAGAATCAGGTCGATCAGCTTGATGCCGATGAACGGCACGATGATCCCGCCCACGCCGTAAATCAGGGTGTTGTTGCGCAGCACGTACGGCGGCGCCGACCGGCCGATAGCGCACGCCCTTGAGCGCCAGCGGGATCAGGGCGACGATGATCAGCGCATTGAAGATCACCGCCGACAGGATCGCGCTGGCCGGACTGGCCAGCCCCATCACGTTGAGTGCATTGAGCTGCGGATAAGTCGTGGCAAAGGCCGCCGGGATGATGGCGAAATACTTGGCGACATCGTTGGCGATCGAGAACGTCGTCAGCGCCCCGCGCGTCATCAGCAGCTGCTTGCCGATCTCGACGATCTCGATCAACTTGGTCGGGTTGGAATCGAGGTCCACCATGTTGCCGGCTTCCTTGGCGGCCTGGGTACCGCGTGTTCATCGCCACCGCGACATCGGCCTGCGCCAGCGCCGGCGCGTCGTTGGTGCCGTCCCCGGTCATCGCCACCAGCCTGCCCGTCGCCTGGTGGTCGCGGATCAGTTTCAGCTTTGCCTCCGGCGTGGCTTCGGCCAGAAAATCGTCGACACCGGCCTCGGCTGCAATGGACGCGGCCGTCAACCGATTATCGCCGGTAATCATGATGGTCTTGATGCCCATCCTGCGCAGTTCGGCAAAACGCTCCTTGATGCCGCCTTTGACGATATCCTTGAGTTCGATTACGCCGAGCACCTTCGCACCGTCGGCGACCACCAGTGGGGTCGATCCCTGCCGCGCGACGCCGTCCACGCATGTTGAGGACTTCGGCGGGAAACGTGCCGCCCTTCGATTGCACCCAGGATCGAATCGCCTCGTTGGCGCCCTTGCGGATTTCGCGTCCGTCGAAATTCACGCCGCTCATGCGCGTGTGCGCCGAGAAAGGCACGAATGTGGCGCCGAGAGCGGCGATGTCCCGGCTGCGCAGGTTGAATTTCTGCTTGGCCAGCACCACGATGCTGCGACCTTCCGGCGTTTCGTCGGCGAGCGAAGCCAAGCTGTGCGGCATCGGCGAGCTCATTTTCCGACACGCCGGTTGCCGGAAGGAAGCCGGCGGCCTGGCGGTTCCCCAGCGTGATGGTGCCGGTCTTGTCGAGCAGCAGCACGTCGACGTCGCCTGCCGCTTCCACCGCGCGGCCGGAGGTGGCGATCACGTTGGCGCGCAGCATGCGTCCGATGCCGGCCAGGCCGATCGCGGAGAGCAGACCGCCGATAGTCGTCGGGATCAGGCAAACCAGCAGCGCCACCAGCACGGTGATCGTCACCGGATTGCCGGCCTTGGCAAGCTCGACGCCGTAGATCGAGAACGGCAGCAGCGTGACCGTGGCTAGCAGGAAAATCAGGGTCATCGCCACCAGCAGGATGGTCAGCGCGATCTCATTGGGCGTCTTGTGGCGCCGGCGCTTTCCACCATGGCGATCATGCGGTCGAGGAAGGCCTCGCCCGGATTGACGGTGACCCGCACGATCAGCCAGTCGGAAAGCACGCGCGTGCCGCCTGTTACCGAGGAAAAATCGCCACCGGACTCGCGGATCACCGGTGCCGATTCGCCGGTAATGGCCGACTCGTCCACCGATGCAACGCCTTCGATGACCTCGCCGTCGGCCGCAATGGTGTCGCCGGCCTCCACCAGAATCAGATTGCCCTTGCGCAGATCGGAGGAAGGCGTCCAGGTCATCCGGGCATCGCGGCGCGGGACGTCGATGCGCTTGGCAAAGGTATCGCGCTTAACGGCGCGCAGTGCGGCGGCCTGCGCCTTGCTGCGGCCCTTCGGCCACGGCTTCAGCGAAGTTGGCGAACAGCACGGTAAACCACAGCCAGACGGTCACCGCCAGGATGAAGCCCGCCGGCGCCTCGCCCTCGCCGCCGAGTGCCTGCACGAAGAGAATCGTGGTGAGGATGCTGCCGACATACACCACGAACATCACCGGGTTTCGCCACTGATGCTGCGGCAGCAGTTTCACGAATGCGACCAGCAGTGCCTCCTGCAGGATGCTCTTGCTGACCAGTGACCGGCGTGGGAGCGTGGCCGGGGGAGATCGCCTGGGTTGTCATGTCGAGTGGACTCCTGTGTTGCGGATTCGGCAGCCGGATGGAACTACTTGCCGCCGTAGAGCATGAGGTGCTCGACGACCGGACCCAGCGCGAGCGCCGGGAAGAAAGTCAGCGCGCCGACGACCAGCACCACGCCGATCAGGAAAAAGACGAACAGCGGCGTGTGCGTGGGCAGCGTGCCGACGCCCGCGGGCACCTTCTTCTTCGCCGCCAGCGCGCCGGCGAGGGCGAGCGTCGGCACCATCAGCCAGAAGCGCGAGAACCACATGGCGACGCCCAGCATGGTGTTGTAGAAAGGCGTGTTCGCGGACAGCCCGGCAAAGGCGCTGCCGTTGTTGTTGCCCGCCGAGGAGAAGGCGTAAAGGATTTCCGAGAAAGCATGCGCCCCGGGGTTGGCCACGCCGGCCCTGCCGGCATCGAGCATGACCGAAATCGCAGTGCCGCCCAGCACCATGAAAAGAGGAATCAGAAGCACGATCGCCGACATCTTGATTTCGAAGGCCCCGATCTTCTTGCCGAGATATTCGGGCGTGCGGCCGATCATCAGACCGGCGACGAACACCGCGACGATGGCGAACACGATCATGCCGTAGAGCCCCGAGCCGACGCCGCCGAAGATCACTTCGCCGAGTTGCATGAGCCACATCGGCACCAGACCGCCGAGCGGCGTAAAGGAATCGTGCATGGAATTGACCGAATCCGTTGGAAGCGGCGGTGGTGGCAGTCGCCCACAACGCGGAGTTGGCGATTCCGAAACGGGTTTCCTTGCCCTCCATGTTGCCGCCGGACTGGGTTTCCGAAACCGTCTGGTCAGCGCCTGCCCCCGAGAGCACAGGATTGCCGGCCTGCTCGGCGCCGGCGCAAAGGGCGAGCAGGACTACCAGCACGATGGTCATCGCCCCAAGGATCGCCCAGCCCTGACGGGTATCGCCGACCATGCGCCCGAACGTGTAGCACAGTGCCGCCGGGATCAGCAGGATGGCGAGCACCTCGAGGAAATTCGACAGCGGCGTCGGGTTCTCGAGCGGGTGCGCGGAATTGACGTTGAAGAAACCGCCGCCGTTGGTGCCGAGCTGCTTGATGGCGACCTGCGAGGCGGCCGGGCCGACGGCGATGACCTGCTCCTTCTGCGTGATCTTTTCGGTGACCGGCGTTGCCCTTGTCGTCCTTTATCGGCTGGCCGGCGGCGTCGAGCTTCGGCGTGTCGTATTCGACCGACTCGACCAGCGGCACCGTTTGATAGGCGGAGAAAGTCTGCACCACGCCCTGTGATACGAGCAGCAGCGCGAGGATGAGCGAGAGCGGCAAGCAGTATGTAAAGGGTGCTGCGCGTCAGATCTACCCAGAAATTGCCGATCGTTCCCGCGCTCTGGCGAACGAAGCCGCGGATCAGCGCAACGAGTACCGCCATGCCGGTGGCCGCGGAGACGAAGTTCTGCACCGTAAGGCCGAGCATCTGCGTCAGATAACTCATGGTGGACTCGCCGCCGTAGCCCTGCCAGTTGGTGTTGGTGGCGAAGCTGATTGCGGTGTTAAACGACGAGTCGGGCGACACTGCCGCGAGGCCCTGCGGATTCAGCGGCAGCCAGGCTTGGAAGCGCTGCAAGGCATAGACCGTCAGGCACCCGGCCAGGCTGAACCAGAGCGCGGCCAGGGCATACTGCGTCCAGCGCATTTCCTGCTCCGCGCCCACACCACACAGGCGATACACGAGGCGCTCGATTGGCGCGCCCAGCCGGTTCAGGAATGCCGGCTGGCCCTCGTAGATGCGCGCCATGTAGGCGCCGAGCGGTTTAGCCAGTGCAAGCAGGACCGCGACGTAGAACGCCAGTTGCAGGTATCCATTGGCACTCATCAGAATTTCTCCGGCCAAAGAAGCGCGACGAACAGATAGATGAAAATTGCGACCGCAAGCGCAGCGCTCAGAACATAGACCCAGTTCATTGCGGCCCCCTCAGTTTTTCGAAACCGTAGACGAGCGCAACGCTCAGGGCAAAGAACGCCACGGCAAGCAAGATGTAGAGCAGATCCATGGTTCACCTCGCGCAAATCGAAACTTGACTGACTCTGTACCGTCGGCGACTCGAGCTGTTGACTTGGATCAAACGGCCGTAGCGATCCCCACCGAAGGACGAATGGAAATGTACGGGTCGTTGCGTAAAGAGGGCGTAAAGATTTGAGTGCCGGCACTAAACGGCGCGTAAAAGCTGCGTTGCTGCAGGATGGGGATTACCGCTGGACTGCGTGGTGGAATTGAGTACGCAGGTGATGCTTTAGAGGCAGTGACGAGTGACTGGTGAAGGGCAAGGGCACAAGACCCGGGACTCAGGGCTCAGGACTCGGCGCTCGGTAAAGAGCGAGATCTGGTGATGCGGAAAAGGCCGGGATGAAAGAACTTGCGGAAAGCAATTCAACAATACCATTCGGATTGAGGGGGGGTCTACAATGCAAAGTCGATCGGCTTTTTTTGAACTGTTCGCGGCGTCATCGATGGACATTCCGGAAAGGACAGCGACAAATGACCAGTTCCAGCAAGCTTATTACGATGGGATTGTGCGCCATCATGCTGCCGGCGTGTGCAGCGCACAAGGGCGGCACGATATATGAAGATCCGTCGGCGATGGCGTTGCTTGGGCCAACGCAGGGGAGTTTGGTGCACGGTGCAGTGACGTTCGTGCGCACGGGCGGGGTCGCGCTGGTTCAGGTAAACATGACGGGATTCGAACCGAACAGTACGCATGGCCTGCACATTCACGAAAGTGGTGATTGCACGGCGCGGGATGGCTCGAGCGCAGGCGGATATTTCAATCCGACGTCTTCCCAAAACGGCGGGCCGAACGACTCGTCGCGGCGCAGCGGCGATCTCGGCAACATTACCGCGGATTCGAAGGGGGTTATTTACTCTACCTTCACGATTGGCGATGTCGCCTTCGGTACGGGAATGGACAGCATCATCGGCCGCGGGCTGGTGGTGCATGCCGACAAGGACGACCTGAAGTCGCAACCTGCCGGTAACCCCGGAGCGCGCCTGGCATGTGGGATGATCACCCGCAATCACGACAAGATGACTTATTCCAAAGGGGGCTGATCCCCGAGAACACGATGTTGAAGGCGAAAGGTGCGGCTACTTGCTTCAATCTTCCCCAGAATCATGTGGTGGAGCTGGGGACGCACGTGATGCTTTAGGGGCGGTGACGAGTAACGGGAGACAAGTGACTGGTAAAAAGCGGGAACCGGAGCTGCGCACCCCTTGACGCGTATGGACCCTGTGTGCTGCGCCCTTGGCGCTTTTGTGTTGAGAGGCTTCGACGGTTCGGTTCTCAGAGTGCGTCAGTGACATCCCCTTAAGGATCGAGTCGCATGATCAACATGCGAGCGCGACGGTGAACGATGCGGCAGCCGCAAGGGCCGCGAGGGTCCGGACATGGTTCCAGGCCGTCCAACTGGCGACATAGCCAGACCAACGCCTCGCGCCGTTGGGATCGGTTGGCGCAAGCTTTGCCAGCGCTTCGTTTCTGGGTACGTTGAATACGATCGTTACCAGGAAGCTGCCGACGAGATAGAGCACGCTGCCGACCAAAAGGTAAATAGCGCCCGGTTTGTGCAATCGGAGCAACGCGTATATCGACGCAAGGACGCAGACCGCGGCCGTTCCCAGAAACGCCGCCATGAACCACGACCTCAGAACAACGATATTGATGGATTGCATGGCGGCAATCCCCGCGCCGGCGGGAAGCCGGGCAAGGGCTTTCATCACGAAAGACGAAAACGCAAAGAAAACTCCCGCGATCAGCCCGCAGCCCAAAGCGGCGAGAAGCGTCAAGGCGAAGATCAACTGGTCAACGTTTATCACGAGCCTTTCCTGGAAACTGTTGCTCAACGTGGCGGCTTCAACCGGTGTCGGCACCCACAGAACGACAAGAATCTCACGTTTGCCCTGGGCTTTCTTTGCGTCCTTTGCGCACCCCTCAAGGGGGTATTGAAAAGAATCTTTGCGTGAGGTTTACGTCTAATGCAGCTCAGTCCGCCTTTTCTCAATTAGGGCCGGCACCAAAAAAGCCGTGACGGTCGTGACGATCTGACGCATGAGACAAGGTAGCCTTGCCCGCCAGATCAGTGCGCCTTTTCCCAATTTGGACCCGCACCGACATCCACCACCAGCGGCACATCGAGCTTCGCCACGCTGCCCATCAGCTTCGGCAGTTCCCTTTTCACCGTATCGAGTTCGCCCTCCGGCACTTCGAGCACCAGTTCGTCATGCACCTGCATGATCAGGCGGCTCTTGCCTCGCGATGTCGCGATCCAGTTGTGCACGGCGATCATCGCCAGCTTGATCAGGTCCGCCGCGGTGCCCTGCATCGGCGCGTTGATCGCCGCGCGCTCGGCGCCCTGGCGGCGTGCGCCGTTGCCGCTCTTGATCTCCGGCAGGTAGAGCCGGCGTCCGAACACGGTCTCGACGTAGCCGATGCTCGCGCGCCGCCTCGCGGGTGCGCTCCATGTAGTCCTTCACGCCCGGGTAGCGCTGGAAGTAGCGGTCCATGTATTGCTGCGCGGCGCTGCGTTCGATGCCGAGCTGCGAGGCCAGTCCGAACGCGGACATGCCGTAGATCAGCCCGAAGTTGATCACCTTGGCGTAGCGGCGCTGCTCGCTGGTCACGGCTGCCGACTCGACGCCGAATATCTTCCGACGCGGTGTGGCGATGCACGTCCTCGCCGGCGGCGAAGGCCTTGAGCAGGCTCTTGTCCTGCGACAGGTGCGCCATGATGCGCAGTTCGATCTGCGAATAGTCCGCCGACACGATCACCGATCCCGGCGGCGCGATGAAGGCTTCGCGGATGCGGCGGCCTTCCGCGGTGCGCACCGGTATGTTCTGCAGGTTCGGATCGTTGCTCGCCAGCCGCCCGGTCACCGCCACCGCCTGCGCGTAGTTGGTATGCACGCGGCCCGTCGCCGGGTTCACCATCTTCGGCAGCTTGTCGGTGTACGTGGACTTGAGTTTTGCCAGCCCGCGGTACTCGAGTATCAGCTTCGGCAGCGGATGATCGAGCGCGAGTTCCTGCAAGACATCTTCGTCGGTGGAAGGCTGGCCGCCCGGCGTCTTTTTCTTCACCGGCAGGCCCTTGCGCTCGAACAGGATCTCCTGGAGCTGCTTGGGCGAATTGAGGTTGAACGGCTGCCCGGCTTCCTGATGCACCCTGTTTTCAAGTTCGATCATCTTTTCGCCCAAGTTCGCGGCTCTGCTGCTCCAGCAGCGCGGAGTCGAGCAGCACGCCCTGGCGTTCCATCGTGAACAGCACTTCCATCACCGGCATTTCGATGCTGCGGTAGACGCTGATCCAGTTTCTCGTCGCGCTCGACCTGCGGGTACAGCGTCCGGTGCAGTTGCAGCGTCATGTCCGCATCTTCGCCCGAGTACTCGGTGGCGCGTTCCACAGCGACCTGTTCGAAGGGAATGCGGCTCGCGCCCTTGCCGGTCACTTCGTCGTAGCTGATGGTCTTGACGCCCAGATGCCGTGCCGCGAGGCTGTCCATGTCGTGCGACTGGTGGCTTTCCAGCACGTAGGACTGCAGCAGCGTGTCGTGCTCGATGCCGGACAGCAGCACGCCGTGATTGGCGAACACGTGCTTGTCGTACTTCAGGTTCTGACCGACCTTGTGGTGCTTCGGGCTCTGCATCCAGTCCTTCAGTATCGCAAGCACCCGATCCAGCGCGAAGCTGCTCCGGCGCGCCGGCGTAGTTGTGCCCGACCGGTATGTACGCGGCGTGATGAGGCTCGACCGACAACGAGATGCCGACCAGTCGTGCGGTCAGGGGATCGAGGCCGGTGGTTTCGGTGTCGACGATACCAGCGGCGCGGCTGATATTCGCGACAGCCACGCGCTCAGCTGTTCCTCCGTTAGGACGGTATCGTATTTGCGTTCAGGTGAGGCGTGAGGCGTGAGGCGTGAGGGGTGACGAGTTCCGAGGTCCGTGGTCCGAGGTTCGAGTGGAATTCACGCTGTCGCCTCGATCTCGGCCCTCGATGCTCGGCCCTCGGTCCTCCAGTTCCCGCTTCCAGGTCTTGAATTCGAGGCGATCGAAGAGTTCGCGAGAGTCTTCGCCGTGTCCTGCGGCTGCGGCGTGAGGTCATCGAGCGTCAGCGGCAGCTCGACGTCGCACTTGATGGTGAGCAGTTTCCTCGCCTGCGGCAGCCAGTCCAGCGCCTTGCGCAGGTTCTCGCCGACCACGCCGGCGATTTCGTCGGCGTGCGCGACCACCTGGTCCAGCGTCCCGTACTGCTTCAGCCATTTCACCGCGGTCTTGGGCCCGACCTTTTCCACGCCCGGCACGTTGTCCACGCTGTCGCCGATCAGCGTGAGATAGTCCACCATCTGCTCCGGCTTGACGCCGAACTTCTCCTCGACGCCCTTTTCGTCGAGGTTCTCGTTGGACATGGTGTTCACCAGCCTGACCGTCGGGTTGACCAGTTGCGTGATGTCCTTGTCGCCGGTGGAGATGACGGTGTGCACGCCCCTGGCTTCGGCCTGCTTCGCCAGCGTGCCGATCACGTCGTCGGCTTCGACGCCTTCGACCATCAGCAGCGGCCAGCCCATCGCGCGTACGCTCTGGTGCAGGGGTTCGATCTGCGCGACCAGGTCCTCCGGCATGGGCGGGCGGTTGGCCTTGTACTCGGCATACCAGTCGTCGCGGAAGGTCTTTCCTTTTGCGTCGAATACGCAAGCGATATAATCCGCCGCAGTTTCCTTACGCAGCCGGCGCAGCATGTTGAGCACGCCGTAGATGGCGCCGGTCGGTTCGTTGTTCCTGTTGCGCAAGTCGGGAAGCGCGTGGAATGCGCGGTAAAGGTAGGAAGAGCCGTCGACCAGCAAGAGCGTTTTCATCGATGATCAGCGCGGAAAATCCAGCATGAGCGAAAAGCAGAAGATTCCGGTACCGCTCGCCCCCGAGTTCGTCGAGAAAGCGTGGTCGGCGCGCGAATCCTGGCGGGTGTTCGGGATTATGGCAGAATTCGTCGAGGCCACCGAACGCCTGGCCAACGTCCGGCCCGCGGTCAGCATATTCGGCAGCGCGCGGGTCGCTGCCGATCATCCCTACTACCGCCTCACCGAGGAAATCTGCGCGCCAGCTTTCGGATGCCGGCTTCAGCGTCATCTCCGGCGGCGGCCCGGGCGTCATGGAGGCGGCCAACAAGGGTGCCTTTTTCGGCCGCTCGCTGTCGGTCGGGCTCAACATCCAGTTGCCGCACGAGCAGATCTCGAACCAGTACCAGGACGTCAGCCAGACCTTCCGCCACTTCTTTGCGCGCAAGGTCATGTTCGTGAAATTCGCCTGCGCGTACGTGGTGATGCCGGGCGGATTCGGCACCCTGGACGAACTGATGGAGGCGCTGACGCTGGTGCAGACGCAGAAGATCCGACGCATTCCGATCATTCTGGTGCAGGAATCCTACTGGCGCGGCCTGCTCGACTGGATGCAGGATCGCATGATCAGCGAAGGCATGATCGACGCGGCCGACATGGACCTGATCAAGGTGATCGACGAACCCAGGCAAGTGGTCGAGGCGATCTTCAACCATTACGAGAAGCGCGGCTTCGAGCCGTCCGCCGCCGAGCGCGAAGCGCAACTGAATCTCTAGCCCGGATAATTCATGAAGACGCCCGTGTGCGGATAATTGCTGGCGTGCCGTGTCTATGAGCAAGCTCTTGCGCGGTACAGTGTGTCGCGTCGGGCTACTCGGGCGCTGGCGGCCGATTTCCGGCCATTTGCGGCATGCCTGCCTCGCCGATAGAGTGGTCTATCGGCTGCGGCAGTCGAGCCGCAACTGGCTCGAACTCGACTCGCCATCATCCCGAGTCCTTCATGAATTATCCAGGCTAGCCCGTTCATGTCCGTCTTCACCACCGTTACGCCGGAACAGCTCTCGGCCTGGCTCCGCAATTACTCGATCGGCGTGCTCACCGAACTGCAGGGCATTCTGTCCGGCATCGAGAACACCAATTATTTCGTCACCACCACGCACGGCAAGTTCGTGCTGACCCTGTTCGAGAAGCTCACCCGCCAGGAACTGCCGTTTTACCTGAACCTGATGGCGCATCTTTCCAGTCACGGCCTGCCCTGCCCGAAGCCGATCGCCAACCTGCAGAACGAACTGCTCGGCGAACTCAACGGCAAGCCGGCGGCGATCGTCACCTGCCTCGAAGGCCAACCGGTTAACGAGCCGACGCCGGAGCATTGCGCGCGGGTCGGCGGGGTGCTGGCGGACATGCATCTCGCGGGCCGGACTTTCAAAGGCCATCTCGACAACTCTGCGGGGCGAGAAGTGGTGGACCGCCTGCGCGCCGGAGATTTATCCGTTCCTCGCATCAGAGGACGCGGAACTGCTCGAGTCGGAAATCCGCTTTCAGGCGCGGCAGGTGCGCGAAGGCCTGCCGCGCGGCGTGGTTCATGCCGACCTGTTTCGCGACAACGTGCTGTTTGATGGCGACCACGTCGGCGGCTTCATCGATTTCTACTTTGCCTGCGTCGATTGCTTTGTGTACGACGTGGGGATCACCGTGAACGACTGGTGCACCAACGCGGACGCCACTCTCGACCCGGCACGCACCCAGGCGCTGCTGAAGGCGTACACCGCGGTGCGGCCGTTCACCGATCAGGAGCGCGACGCCTGGCCATGGATGCTGCGCGCGGGCGCGCTGCGATTCTGGGTTTCGCGGCTTTACGATTTTCATCTGCCGCGTCCGGGCGAACTCACCCACGCCCACGATCCGGAGCGTTTCCGCCGCATACTGATCAATCACCGCAAGGCCGCGGACCGGTCGCAGCGGCTGACGCGTATAAACCCGGGGCAATCTTCATGAATATCCGGAAGCGTTGCGCCCGGCCGCGGCTGGCAATGGATCGTTGCCGCCTTTCAACTGTTCCGCAAAAACCCGGTGATATGGGTAGTGCTCAACATGGCGCTGATGCTGATCGGAGTGGGGCTGAGCGTGCTGCCGGTTATCGGCGCCTATCGTGCTGTATCTGCTTACCCCGGTGTTCCTGGGCGGGATCATGGTGGCCGCGAAGGACCTCGAAACCGGGCAGGACATCGAAATCGCACACCTGTTCCGCGGATTTCGCCACAACGCCGCGCACCTGGTGACGGTCGGCGGGGTGTATCTGGTGGGACAGGTGTTGATCTCCGGCGTGATGCTGACTGTCGGCGGTCCGGAATTCCAGGAAGCGGTGAAGCAGGGCATTGGTGCGCTCGATGCCTCGGCGCTCACGCCCGAGGCCGCAAGGCGCGTGTTGCAGGCCATGCTGGCGGGCACAGTGTTGTTCTTGCCTTTGGCGATGGCGGTCTGGTTCGCGCCTGCTCTGGTAATCCTCGACGACCAGCCCGGTTTCCGGGCGCTGTGGATCAGCCTGCTGGCCTGCCTGCGCAACGCCATGCCGCTACTGCATCTACAGCATCGTAAGTTCCGTCCTGCTCCTGCTCGCCGTAATTCCCTTCGGCCTTGGGCTGATCCTTTGGATCCCGGTCATGCTGCTGACGATCTACACCAGCTATCGCGACGTATTTGTCTCTTCCGCGGCTGTCGGCCAGGCGACGGCCTGAGACGCCCCGGCTTACGCGGGAACAAGCTTGGCGTAGTCCAGCGCGAGCCATTTGAGTCCTGCGTCGCGGAAGTTGACCTGCACCCGCGCGTCCGAGCCGCGGCCTTCGGCGTTGACGATCACTCCGGCGCCGAACTTCGGATGCACCACGTTCTGCCCGATGCGCCAGCCTGGCGCGCCGCTTTCGGACTTCGGTGTCCCGGTATCGGAACCGGCATTCATATCCCCTGGCAGCCACGAATCCCGAGAATTTCGTGGTGTTGATCCGTTTCAGCAACTCGTCGGGAACCTCGTCGAAAAAGCGCGAGGGCACGTTGTAACGGGTCTGCCCGTGCAGCATGCGCGTCTGCGCGCGGGTGAGGTAAAGCCTGCGGCGTGCGCGAGTGAGCGCGACGTACATCAGCCGCCGTTCCTCTTCCAGGCCGTCCTGTCTCCGACAGGCTGTTCTCGTGCGGAAACAGGCCTTCCTCCAGGCCGCTGATGAACACCGTGTGAAACTCCAGGCCCTTGGCCGAATGCACGGTCATCAATTGCAGTGCGTCGGTGCCCTCGCCCGCCTGGTGCTCGCCGGCTTCCAGCGCCGCGTGCGCCAGGAACGCACTTCAGCGGGTCCAGACCTTCCGACCTGATCTCGCCTTCCGCGCTGATCAATGTGATCGGGCCGTCCTGGCCGACGAACGCCGTCGCCGCGTTGGTCAATTCATTGAGGTTCTCGATCCGGTCCGCGCCCTCCTTCTCGGTCTGGTAATGCGCGATCAGACCGCTGGTTGCAACCACGTGATCGACGATCTCGGGCAGCGGCAGGTTCTCGCACGCCTTGCGCATTGCTTCGATCAACTGGACGAAAGCGGCAATGCTGGTGCCGGCCTTGCCGCTTAGCGTATTGGCGCACGCGGCCTGCCACAGAGACGTGCCGCGCGCGGCGGCGGCTTCCTGCAGTTGTTCGAGGCTGCGGTTGCCGATTCCGCGCGTGGGGAAGTTGACCACCCTCAGGAAATGCGCCGTCATCGTCGGGATTCGCGATGAGGCGCAAGTAGGCGAGCGCGTGCTTGATTTCCTGGCGCTCGAAAAAGCGCAACCCCCCGTACACGCGATAGGAAATCCCACCAGTGAACAACGCATGCTCGAGCACGCGGGACTGTGCGTTCGAGCGGTACAGCAGCGCCATATCGGACAGCGCCACGCCCTCGTTGTTAAGCTGGCGCGCTTCTTCGACGACGTAGCCGGCCTCCTCGATGTCGGTCATGGCCTCGTACACCCGCAGCGGCTCGCCACTGCCTTCCGAGGTCCACAGGTTCTTGCCCAGCCGGGTGCGGTTGTGGCGGATCAGCGCGTTGGCCGCATCGAGGATGTTGCCGTGGCTGCGGTAGTTCTGCTCGAGCTTGATGACTTTCTCGATACGGAAGTCTCTCTCCAGATCGAGCATGTTGCCGGCGTGCGCACCGCGGAACGCATAGATGGACTGATCGTCGTCGCCGACGGCGAAAATGGTGTTGTTCGGGCCGGCCAGCAGCTTCAGCCAGTGGTACTGCAGCCGGTTGGTGTCCTGGAACTCGTCAACAAGAATGTGCTTGAAGCGCCCGCGGTAATGATCCCGCAGCAGTTCGTTTCTGCCGAGCAAGTTCGTAGCAGCGCAGCAGCAGTTCGGCGAAATCCACCACGCCTTCGCGATTGCACTGCGCCTCGTAGGCTTCGTAAACCGTCAGCAGCCGGCGCGAAAAGTCGTCGGGCGCGTCCACTTGCGCCGCCCTCAAGCCCTGCTCCTTGGCCGAGTTGATGAAGTTCTGGGCCTGCCGCGGCGGGTACTTTTCGTCGTCCACGTTCATTGCCTTCATCACCCGCTTGATAACCGCCAGTTGATCGGCGGAATCGAGAATCTGGAAGGTCTGCGGTAATCCGGCGTCGCGATGGTGCGCGCGAAGGATGCGGTTGCACAGTCCGTGGAAAGTACCGACCCACATGCCGCGGGTGTTGATCGGCAGCATCGCGGAAATGCGGGTGAGCATCTCGCGCGCGGCCTTGTTGGTGAAGGTCACGGCCAGGATGCCGAGCGGACCGATCTGGCCGGTCTGGATCAGCCAGGCGATGCGGGTGGTGAGCACGCGGGTCTTTCCCGAGCCGGCGCCGGCAAGAATTAGCGCTGACTGGTGCGGGAGCGTGACGGCTTCGAGCTGCTGGGGATTCAGACCTTCGAGAATCGGCATTCGGCAACGGGACGTGGCGGTTTCAACGCTGGATTATACCCACCTCACCCCGGCCCTCTCCTCCCTGAAGGGTGGAGAGGGAGACGAAAAACTAGACACGCGCGACCAGTTGATGCGACGTTAGTGGCGCGCGTTAAAGAGACTTACCGCAACGAAGCCATCGGTTCGAGACGAGGATTCATCTCCTTGAGTCGAGCGCCCAGTGCAATGGCTTCCTGCTCATCGGGGAACCCTGCGATGCGCACGCGATAACGTTGTCCGTCCTCGCCCGCCTGCGGCAGGATGCGCGCCGGATAACCGTCGCGGCGCAGACTATCGTAGAGCGCCAACGCCTCGGTCTGGCGATCATAGCTGGCGAGGTACAGCTTCCAGCGGCCGCCTTTGCGGATCGCACCCTGGCCCGCGGCGATTTCGGTTTCCGCCGCCCAAGCCTTGAGTTGCTCCATCAGTACCGCCTCAACGGTTGCTGCGCCGGCCTTCGGGGCCTGCAGGTAGGTCAGCGGGTCCTTCATTTCGAGCGGGGCATCACCGGCACGGGTAACGGTGACCCTGCCCTCGATCAGCACCAGCACTTCCTTGTCGCCCAGGTTCTTACCCCAGATATCGGTGCCGCGGATGCCGGCGGTAATGGTCGGGAACTGCACGGTGATGTCGCGTCTGGCGCGAGAACGCTGTACCGCTGCAGTGGTAAAGCGGAACGCGCCTTCCAGCACCCTGAGTGTTGCGCTGAGGAAATTCTGCTGCGGGCGCTGTACCAGTTCGGAAAGTTTCAAACGGCCGTTCTCACCGAGCTTGACCATGCTGCCGTCGCCAAGCCGCAACAACAGGCGCGAATTGACGCCTGTAGCGATTTCGTCGTTGCTCTTCAGTTCTGTGCCGATGGCCAGCGGCTGGCGTTTGCCGTCGCGGGTGGACCAGGCGGGCAGTTGCACGCCTTCGACGACGGCAGCCGGCGCAGCCTGTAACAAAGTGGTCGCGAAGAAAAAGAGGACGAAAAGTCCCGTGCGCAACAACATTCGAGGGCTCCTTTGCTTTGTTGAGGTCATGCCCGTTAAATACGGCCGGAAACGTCCAACGGATGTGGGTCCGAACGCTATAATCCGCCTTTTTCAGGGTTTGGTTTCATTCATCATGCAGCCGCAATATCAGCCCGCCGCCATCGAGCAGCAAGTCCAACAAGAGTGGGCGGACAAGAAATCCTTCCGCGCGATCGACGCATCCACCAAGCCCAAGTACTACTGCCTGTCGATGTTCCCTTATCCATCGGGGAAGCTGCACATGGGCCACGTGCGCAATTACACCATCGGCGATGTGCTGTCGCGCTACTACCGCATGTGCGGCTACAACGTGCTGCAGCCGATGGGCTGGGACGCATTCGGACTGCCCGCAGAGAACGCGGCGATGGCCAACAACGTGCCGCCGGCGAAGTGGACCTACGACAACATCGCGTACATGAGAAAGCAGCTCAAGTCGCTGGGCTTCGCCATCGACTGGGAGCGCGAACTTGCGACCTGCAAACCGGACTACTACCGCTGGAACCAGTGGTTGTTCCTGCGCATGCTGGAGAAGGGGCTGGCGTACAAGAAGACCGGCACGGTGAACTGGGATCCGGTTGACCAGACCGTGCTCGCCAACGAGCAGGTGATCGACGGCCGCGGCTGGCGCACCGGCGCACTGGTGGAGAAGCGCGAGATCCCGATGTATTACCTGGCGATCACGCGCTACGCACGAGGAGCTGCTGTCCTCGCTCGACCGGCTTCCCGGCTGGCCCGAGCGCGTGAAGACGATGCAGGCCAACTGGATCGGCAAGAGCTTCGGCGCGCGGCTGGCCTTTCCGTATGTGCTCGACGGCAAGGCCGCAAAGCTCTGGGTGTTCACCACTCGCGCCGACACCATCATGGGCGTAACTTTCGTCGCAGTCGCCGCGGAGCACCCGCTTGCCGACGTGGCTGCGAAGCGCAGTCCCGAGCTTGCCGATTTCATCGAGGAGTGCAAGCGCAGCGGCGTGCAGGAAGCCGAAATCGCAACCCAGGAAAAGAAGGGCATGCCCACCGGCTTGTACGTGGAGCATCCACTGACCGGCGAGAAAATCGAGGTGTGGGTCGGCAACTACGTCCTGATGAGTTACGGTGAAGGCGCGGTGATGGGCGTGCCCGGCCACGACGAGCGCGATTTCGCCTTTGCCAGGAAATATGATCTGCCGATCAGGCAGGTGATCGACGTCGAGGGGCGGTCGTATTCAATGGAGGCGTGGCAGTCCTGGTACGCCGACTACGGGCTGTGCGTGAATTCCGGAAAGTACGACGGCATGTCGTATCAGCAGTCCGTGGACGCGATCACGGCGGATCTCAAGGCGAAAGGCCTTGGCGAAAAGCAGGTGACCTGGCGCCTGCGCGACTGGGGCATGTCGCGCCAGCGTTACTGGGGCTGCCCGATCCCGATCGTGCATTGCGATTCCTGCGGCGACGTGCCGGTGCCCGACGATCAGTTGCCGGTGGTGCTGCCGGAGGACTGCGTGCCGGACGGCAGCGGCAATCCACTCAACAAGCGGCCGGATTTCCTCAGTACCGTCTGCCCGAAGTGCGGCAAGCCCGCCCGGCGCGAGACCGACACCATGGACACTTTCGTGGATTCGTCCTGGTACTTTCTGCGCTACGCCTGCGCCGACCAGCAGGGAAGCATGGTGGACGAGCGGGTGAATTACTGGCTGCCGGTGGACCAGTACATCGGCGGCATCGAGCATGCGATCCTGCACCTGCTTTACTCGCGCTTCTGGACCAAGGTGATGCGCGACCTCGGGCTGGTGAAGCTTGACGAGCCGTTCACGCGGCTGCTTACCCAGGGCATGGTGCTGAACGAAATATTCTTCCGCAAGACCGACGGCGGCCGCATCCAGTACTTCAATCCTGGCGACGTCGAGTTCGAGACGGACAGCCAGGGAAAGCGCACGGGCGCGGTGCTCAAGGCCGACGGCGAACCGGTCGATTCGGGCGGCATCCGCACCATGTCGAAGTCGAAGAACAACGGTGTGGATCCGCAGGCGATTATCGATCAGTACGGCGCCGACACGGCGCGGTTCTTCATGATGTTCACCTCGCCGCCCGAGGACACGCTGGCGTGGAACGACGAGGGCGTGGAGGGCGCCTACAAATTCCTGCGCCGCTTGTGGAAGTTCGCGCATGACAACCAGGCATCGATCAGGGATGGAAAGGCACGCGGCATGGACGCCGTGCCGAAGGAAGCGCGGCACGATTTGCACCAGCACTTGCATCAGGCCAACTTCGACTACGAGCGCAAGCAGTTCAATACCGTGGCGTCCGCAACCCACAAGATTCTGAATCTGCTGGACGGCGACGCGGTTACCGCGATGCCGGTCGCGGCGCGCGCCGCGTTGCTGCATGAGGGTATGGGGATACTATTGCGATTGCTGGCGCCGATAACGCCGCATGTGGCGCAGTCTCTGTGGCGCGAGCTGGGCTACGGCGCCGACATCCTCGAGGCGCCCTGGCCGGAAGTGGATGAGGCGGCGCTGCTTCGGGACGAGATCGATCTGGTGCTGCAGGTCAACGGCAAGCTGCGCGGCAACATCCGGGTGGCGCGCACCGCGGACCGCGCCGCGATCGAGCGGCTGGCGATGGAAAACCCGAACGCGCAGAAACACATTGCCGGACAGACGGTCAAAAAGGTGGTGGTGGTGCCCGGGACGGCTGGTGAACATCGTTGTGTAGGGAGCGAGGGACGTGAGGGATGCGAGGGGTGAGGGATGAAGGGCGAATGAAAACCGACATGCGCCAGCGCTCCTGGAGCTCGAGGAAGGCGATGAACAGATTCTTGCAGAGATTTTCCCTCGTCCCTCGCCCCTCGTCCCTCGTCCCTCATCATTGCGACGCTCTTGCATCGCGATGACGCTCTCTGCCTGTGGCTTTCCAGTTGCGCGGGCAGGCTGCCATTCCGTTTCAGACCGTGCGCGTGTCGAGACCCCGGCATTCTCGGCGTTCGCCAACGATCTCGAGCGCGCCATCCGCTCCAGGCAGCAAGACCAGGATCGTCGACAGCCGTGACCAAGCCGACGCGGTGGTTCAGATCGTCGGAGAGTCGCAGGAAAAACATCATCCTGTCGCTGTCCAGCGGCGGCAAGGTGCGGGAATTCGAATTGCGTTATCGCGTCGCCTACCGGCTGACCGATCGCGCCGGCACCGATCTGGCGTCGCCGGGAGAAATCGTTCTTCGCCGCGACATGACCTACGACGATACCGTGGTGCTCGCCAAGGAGTCGGAGGAAGCAGCTGCTGTTTCGCGACATGCGGACCGACGCGGTGCGGCAGATGCTGCGGCGGCTCTCGGTGGCGAGACCCGCGACCTAGGGAAGCTCTGACCAGGTTTCATATGCGCGAACGCGGCGATTCGGGTCGAGGGCAGAGACGGCGAGGACGCCGCTCCGTAGCCGGCCTGACATAAGGAGGAGCCGACGCTGACATCGGCCCGAATCGCCCGGTCCCTCGAAGGCAGTCGAAATGTCGATTGGGTTGTGCCGAGTGCGGCGCCTGTGTTGCTTACGCTCCTTGCTGGGGTTTCAGCCGCTACTTGCGTCAGCGGCGCCTGGCAAGTCATCCCGCACCTGGCGCAATCGCGCGTCGCGGAACTTGGTCAGAGCTTCCCTTGCGGCCGGCGGATATAATCCGCGCAAACAAGGCCCCTGAATTCGCATGCCACCCGAAGGTTCCGTCGGCGTCGTCAGCCCGAAACTCGCGCACTTCGACGAGCCGATCGTGCTCAAGAGCGGCGCGCGCCTCGAGTCGTACGAACTCGCGTACGAAACCTACGGCACGCTCAATGCCGCGCGCGACAACGCGATCCTGGTCTGCCATGCGCTGAACGCCTCGCACCACGTCGCGGGCGTCTATGCCGACGATCCGGAAAACGTAGGCTGGTGGGACAACCTGATCGGCCCGGGCAAGCCGGTGGACACCAACCGATTCTTCGTCGTCGGCGTCAATAACCTGGGCGGATGCCACGGATCCACCGGGCCTGCGAGCATCAATCCCGCAACCGGCAGGCCATGGGGTGCCGATTTTCCGGTGGTGACGGTGGACGACTGGGTGGAGGCGCAGGCGCGGCTGGCCACCCGCCTGGGCATCGAGCGCTTCGCCGCGGTGATGGGCGGGAGCCTGGGCGCGATGCAGGCGCTGCAGTGGGCGATCAGCCAGCCAGAGCGCGTGCGCCATTCAATCGTGATCGCCGCCGCGCCGAGACTTTCGGCGCAGAACATCGCCTTCAACGAGGTGGCGCGCCAGGCGATCACCACCGATCCGGATTTCCACGGCGGCAATTACTACTCGTACGGCGTGGTACCAAGGCGGGGACTGCGCATCGCACGCATGATTGGACACATCACTTACCTGTCCGACGACGTGATGGCTGAGAAATTCGGCCGCGAGTTGCGCGAAGGCGCGTTCAAGTTCAACTTCGACGTCGAGTTCCAGATCGAGTCTTACCTGCGCTACCAGGCAGACAAATTCGCCGAGCGCTTCGATGCCAACACCTACCTGCGCATCACCAAGGCGCTCGACTACTTCGACCCGGCTGCAGTCTGCGGCGGCGACCTGTCCGCAACCCTGAAACCGGCGAAGGCGGGCTTTCTGCTGGTGTCGTTCACCTCGGACTGGCGTTTTTCGCCGGCGCGTTCGCGCGAGATCATCAAGGCGCTGGTGGACAACCGCCTGAACGTGAGCTACGCGGAAATCGATGCGCCGCACGGCCACGACGCCTTCCTGATGGACGATCCGCGCTATCACGACCTGATCCACACCTACTTCAGCAACATCGTCCTGCAGGGCCCGGGCATATGAGCGCTTCCGCTACCCCGCGCCACGCGGTCGGGCCGTTCCGACTTTGCCGCGATCGCGAAGTGGATCAAGCCGAATGCGCAGGTGCTCGACCTCGGATGCGGCGACGGATCGCTGTTGCGCCATTTGAAGCAGGCGCGCGGCGTGACCGGCTACGGCATCGAAATCGACGATGCCAGGGTGCTGGCCTGCGTCCGCAACGGCGTGAACGTCCTGCAGAACGACCTGGAGTCGGGGCTCTCGGGATTCGAGTCGAATTCCTTCGATTACGTGATCCTGTCGCAGACACTGCAGGCAGTGCGCCACACGGAACGCATCCTGAAGGAAATGCTTCGGGTCGGCCGCGAGGGAATCGTCACGTTTCCGAATTTCGGCTACTGGCGCCACCGGCTGCAGATTCTGGCCGGGCGCATGCCGGTGTCGAAGGACCTGCCATACGAGTGGTACGACACCCCGAACATCCACCTGTTCACCATCAGGGACTTCGAGGCTTACTGCAGAACCCACGGCGTGCGCATTCTCGAACGCCTGGTAATGGACGATGCCAAGCCGGTAGAAGTGCTGCCCAATCTGCTGGGTGCGCTCGCGGTCTTCCGCTTTGACGCGGGTTCGCGCGCATGATCTTGCTTTAGCCGATTGCCATTAGGCGTCAGCCGCCTTGTCAGCGCACGCGTCAACTTTGCCCTACTTGCCTGCCGAGCCGATCGACAGGTCGGCAAGCCCGGAGCGGATCATGAACCAGAACAGGATCACGCCCGGGAACGCGATGACGGTGGTGAGCAGATAGAAGTTTACGTAGCCGATGGCCTCGATCAGCGCGCCGGCGCTCGTACCGGTGAGGAAGCGGCCGGCGATGCTCGCCAGCGCGGAGAGCAGGGCGTACTGGGTCGCGGTGAAGCGCAGGTTGCACAGCGCGGAGAGATAGGCGACCACCGTCACGCCGCCTATGCCGCTCGCGAAATTCTCGAAGCCGACCGCCGCCGCCATGCCGAAGTTGGTATGGCCGGCCGCCGCCAGCGCGGCGAAGCTGAAATTCGACACCGCCATCAGGACCAGGCTGACCAGGACCGCGCGCTTCATCCCCAGGCGCGCGTAGAGAATGCCGCCGACGAAAATGCCGATCAGCAGCGTGATGAAGCCGACGCCGACGTCGTAGAAGGCCACCTCGTCGTTGCTGAAGCCGAGGTCCTTGAAGAGCAGCCTGAGCGTGAGGTTGGCGAGCGTGTCGCCGATCTTGTGGATGAGCACGAACAGCAGCACCACCAGCGCCCCCTGGCGCTTGAGGAACTCGAGCAACGGGCTGAAATAGGCGACGATCGCCTCGACGACGCCGCGCGGCTTGGCCGGCTCGCGGTGCCGCTCTGGCTCGCCCATCACCACGCCGACCAGCATTCGCGGGAAGCGCGAACACGGCGCAGGCGAGATAGGCGGCGCTCCAGCCGAGACGCGCGGCGATGACCAGCGCCAAGGGCGCCGGCCGCCGCGGCGCCGATGCGCCAGCCGTACTGCGACATGCCGGAGCCGACGCCGAGCTGGCGCGGCTCGAGCAGCTCGATGCGGTAGGCGTCGATGATGATGTCGAACGTGGCGCCGGCAACGCCCACGGTGATCGCGGCGATCGCGACGACATAAAGCGCTTCGTCCGGATCGGCGATTCCGAGGAACGCGACGGCGGCCATCACCAGCACGCCGACCAGCCACAGCCAGCTGCGCCGCTGCCCGAACCTGCCGATCACCGGCAGCCGAACGTTGTCGACGATCGGCGCCCACAGGAACTTGAAGTTGTAGGCGAGGAACGTGAGCGCGAAAGCGGTCACCGCGCCCTTGGTGATGCCGTGCTGGGCGAGGCGCGTGGTCAGAGTCGCGCCGATCATCGCGAAGCCGAAGCCGGAGGAGATGCCCAGGAACAGCGCCGCGAGGGGCGCGGCTTCAAAATAGGGGCGGATGCCTTCCGGCAGCCCGCTAAACCAGCGGGTAGTCATAGTCGATGGTCAGAGGCGCATGGTCGCTGAAACGCTGCGCCTTGTAGATGGCAGCGCTTCTGGCTTTGGCCGCGATGCCGGGCGTGGCGAGTTGATAGTCGATGCGCCAGCCCACGTTCTTGGCCCAGGCCTGGCCGCGATTGGACCACCAGGTGTACTGCTCCGGTTCCTGGTTGATCGCGGCGGAACACGTCCACGTACCCGAGCTTGTCGAGCACCCCGGAGAACCACTCGCGTTCCTCGGGCAGGAAGCCGGAGTTCTTCTGGTTGGAGCGCCAGTTCCTGAGGTCGATCTCCCTGTGCGCGACATTCCAGTCGCCGCAGAAAATGACGTCGCGTCCGCTTTGCGCAAGCCTGTGCAGCGGCGCGATGAATCGCTCCATGAAGCTGAACTTGATCGCCAGGCGTTCCGCGGAGCTGGAACCCGAGGGCACGTACACCGACACGATGCTGAGGTTGCCGAACTGTGTCTCGATGTAACGGCCTTCGGCGTCGATGTCGGGAATGCCGAGGCCTTCGATCACGCGATCGGGCTTTTTGCGGCAGTAGATGCCGACACCGCTGTAGCCCGGCCGATCCGCACAATGAAAGTAGCCGCGGTATCCGTCGGGATTGCGGATCGCGTCACCGATGTCGCGGTTCTGCGCCTTGATCTCCTGGACGCAAATTGCGTCGGCATCCTGCGCGGACATCCACTCGAGAAAGCCTTTGTTGACTGCCGACCGTATGCCGTTTAGATTGAGAGAGACAATTCGCACGACGGGCAATGAAAAATTTCAGGCAGGAGTTTATTGAATTTGCCTTGGCCCGCGGTGTTCTGTGCTTTGGCGAGTTCAAGACCAAGGCCGGGCGTCTGTCGCCTTACTTCTTCAACGCCGGTCTGTTCAACGACGGCGAAGCGCTGCGAAAACTCGGGACAATTCTACGCGAAAGCCATCGTCGCCGCCGATACTGCCTTCGACATGCTGTTCGGTCCGGCTTACAAGGGCATTCCGCTGGTTTCAGCCACCGCCGTTGCCCTTGCCGAAATTGGGCGAAACGTGCCATTCTGCTTCAATCGCAAGGAAACCAAGGACCACGGCGAGCGCGGCATCACGGTGGGCGCCCCGCTCTCCGGGCGGATACTGATCGTGGACGACGTCATTTCCGCCGGCACGTCGGTGCGCGAATCGGTGCAGATCATTCGAGCGGCCGGCGCTGCGCCCTGCGGCGTGGTGATTGCGCTCGACCGGATGGAGCGCGGCAGCGGTTCGCAGTCCGCCGCCCAGGAAGTCCGCAGTCAGTTCGGCATCCCCGTCATCAGCATCGCCACGCTCCAGGACCTTACCGCGTACCTTGCGAAGGCGGGCGGATATGGCACGGCAGTTGCAGTCAGTTGAACAGTACCGCAAACAGTACGGGGTATCTGCATGAGTGTGATTCGAACGCTTGTAAGCCTGACCGTCGCCGCGGCACTCGCGGGTCCGGCGCTGGCGCAGCAGACGCCCAAACCCGGCGCTTCCGGCACGGTCATGTACAAGTGCCTGGACGACCGCGGCAGGGCCTATTACTCGGACAAACTGGCGCCGGAATGTAACCAGGTCGAAGAGATGAATCGTCACGGCAGGGTGGTGAAGAAGCTTGAAACCACCAAACCTGGCCCGGCGACCAAGCCCTTGGCGGAGGACGGGAAGGTCGGGACCAAGGATATCGTCGGAAAAGCAACGCCGCGATCGTGCGCTGACCGCGACCTACACGTCGGAGGAGGAAATCGACGTCGCCCGTGACCGCAGCCTGGTAATGCCGCTTGCAAACGGTCAAGACGGCCGAAAACCGGCTGACCAAGGTGAACCAGCAACTCTTCGACCTGAAGACGCAGGCAGACCGCCTGGCGGGACAGCAGAAAGCGATCCCGCCGCAACTGCTTGAAGAGATTGACATCAAGCAGAAGGAACTATCGGCGATCGAGGCCGAGTTTCAACAAAGGAAAAGCTACGCCGAATCGGTGCGCGCGAAGTACGAGGCCGACAAACTACGTTACCGTGAACTGAAAACGGCCGGCAAATAGCCAGCGCGTTCTAGCCCAGTTTCTTCTTCAGAATCTCGTTCACCTGGGCGGGATTGGCCTTGCCCCTGGTTACCTTCATGACCTGGCCGACCAGCGAATTGAAAGCCTTTTCCTTGCCGCTCCTGTAGTCCGCGACCTGTTGCGGATTGGCGGCGATCACGTCATCGACGATCTTCTCGATCGCGCCGCTGTCGGACATTTGCTCGAGACCACGCGTCTTGATTACTTCCTCCGCCGAAACTTCTCCAGCTAGTACGGCGTCTTGCACTTCTTTCGCTTGTCTGTTTGATATCTTTCCCGCGTCGACGTATAGCTGAATTTGGACCAAGTCACTAGGCAAATTCGGCTTCTGAAATTGCGATGTTCCCCAATTCTCCAATATGGAGGCAGCTGAACTCACTACTGCATTTGCAGTATTCATGAGAATTTTCGCACGCTTTTCCGGCGAAATTTTCTTGTCCTGCTCCAAAATCTCGATTGCCTTAGCAACAATTCTCGCCTTTCCAGTCGGATTGGCCATTAGAACCGCCGCAACATGGCTCGGAATCCCAGCAGTCTCGAATTCCCTACGTTGTTCCTCAAGATGTTTCCGCATCGTTGAGCGAACGCGTTCTATGTCTTCATCCGTTATCACAAGCGGCAGTAGATCGGGATCGGGAAAATAACGGTAATCATGCGCATCTTCCTTGGTGCGCATCATGCGCGTCTGCCGGTATCCGCGTCGAACAGCACAGTGGCTTGCTCGAATCGTGCCGCCGTCCTCCAGTGTTTCGATCTGCCATTTCGCTTCGTAGTCGATCGCCTGCTGCAGGAATCGAAACGAATTCAGATTCTTGATCTCGCGGCGCGTGCCGAGAGGCGCGCCCGGGCGGCGCACCGAGACGTTGGCGTCGCAGCGGAACGATCCTTCCTGCATATTGCCGTCGCAGATGTCGATCCACTGTACCCGATTCGCTTGTAAAGCTTCTTCGCATAGGCAACCGCCTCCTCGGCGGAGCGCATGTCCGGCTCGGACACGATTTCCAGCAGCGGCGTGCCCGCGCGGTTCAGGTCAATGCCGCTCATGCCGTGAAAATCTTCATGAAGAGATTTACCGGCATCTTCCTCCAAGATGGGCGCGCGTAAGTTGTACCTTGATGTCGCCGCGCATCGGTGAAACTATTGCGATTTCCCCGCCCTGCACGATCGGGAATTTCGTACTGGCTGATCTGGTAGCCCTTGGGAAGGTCGGGATAGAAATAGTTCTTGCGAGCGAAAATCGAGCGCGCGTTGATGGTTCCACCGACCGCCAGCCCGAAGCGGATCGCCCGTTCCACCGCGCCCTTGTTGAGCACCGGCAACGTGCCCGGCAGGGCCAGGTCTATCGCGCTGGCCTGGGTATTTGGTGCGGCGCCGAATGCGGTCGGCGCGGACGAAAATATCTTCGACCGCGTCGACAGCTGCGCGTGGGTCTCGATGCCGATGACGATTTCCCAGTCCATGGCTCACGCTAACGGGTGACGGGTGACGGGCGACGAGTGAGGGGCGAGGAAATGCGCCCAACGCTGTGGGCGGCTTCAATGCCCTTGCTCCTGACTCGTCATGCATCGCTCGTCACTCTTTAGCCGCGGGGGCAGCCGCAGATGCCAGTCGGTCGCCTGCTGGTAGCGGTGCGCGGCGCCGAGCAGCCTGGCTTCATCGAAATAATTGGCCATCAGTTGCAGGCCGACCGGACGGTTCTTCGCGCCGAATCCGCAGGGAATGCTCATCCCCGGAATGCCGGCCAGACTGCCGGGGATGGTGTAGAGGTCCGACAGGTACATCGCCACCGGATCGGCGGCCTTCTCGCCGAAGCCGAACGCCACGCTGGTGGTGACCGGTCCGGCGATCAGATCGCATTCGCGGAAGGCGCGCTGGAACTCGTCGGCGATGATCCGTCGCACCTTCTGCGCCTGGATGTAGTAGGCATCGTAGTAGCCGTGCGACAGCACGTAGGTGCCGATCAGGATGCGGCGTTTGGGTTCCGGCCCGAAACCTTCGGAGCGCGACTTCTTCATCATGTCGATGAGGTCGGTGTAGTGCGCCGCGCGGTGGCCGTAGCGCACGCCGTCGAAGCGGCTCAGGTTCGAGGAGCACTCCGCCGGTGCGATCACGTAATAGACCGGGATGCCGAGCGCGGCGTTCGGAAGCGAGATGTCCACCAGTCTGGCGCCGAGCCTGACGTACTCGGCGAGCGCCTGCCGCACAGCCTTCTCGACGTCCGGCTTGCAGGCCCTTCGCCGAAGAACTCCTTCGGCATGCCGATGCGCAGGCCCTTGAGATCGAGGTTGAGCAGAGCGGGTGTAGTCCTCCGGCGCGCGCTCGACGCTGGTCGAGTCCTTTCGGGTCGAAACCGAGCATGGCATTGAAGATCAACGCTGCATCTTCTGCCGAGCGGGTCATGATGCCGGCCTGGTCCAGGCTGGAAGCGAACGCGATCATGCCCCAGCGCGACGCGCGGCCGTAGGTCGGCTTGATGCCGGTGACACCCGAAAACGCTGCCGGCTCGCGAATGGACCCGCCGGTGTCGGTGGCCGTTGCCGCCGGGGCGATTCTCGCGGCGACCGCCGCTGCCGAACCGCCCGAACTTCCGCCCGGTACCGCGGACTTGTCCCACGGGTTGAGTACGTTGCCGTAATGGCTGTTCTCGTTGGACGAGCCCATCGCGAACTCGTCGCAATTGAGCTTTCCGAGCGTGACCATTCCGGCCTGCCCCAGTCGCTCGACGACAGTGGCATCGAACGGGCTCATGTAACCTTTGAGCATCCGCGACGAGGCGGTCGAATGGAAATCGCGGGTGACAAAAATGTCCTTGTGTGCGACCGGCACGCCGGTCAGCGGCGTTGCTTCGCCTTTGGCAATGCGCGTGTCGGCGGCGCGCGCCTGCGTCAGCGTGACTTCCGGACGCACGTCCAGAAATGCATTGAGGTTCCTGTGGCGTTCGATGCGCTCGAGGAAAAGCCGGGCAAGTTCTACGGCGGAAACTTCCCTTGAAACCAGCGCGCGGCCCAGCTCGGCCACCGACTTTTCGAACATCGCGCGGCCCCTACTCGATAACCTTGGGCACGAGGAACAGGCCGTCCTGTTGCGCAGGTGCGTTGCTCATGTCGGCCTCGCGGTTTTCCGCCGCGCTGGCCACGTCTTCGCGCAGCCGCTGCGAACCTCCGAGCGGATGAGACATCGGTTCGATCCCGCTGGTGTCCACCGATTGCAGCTGCTCGATGAGCTTGAAGATGTCGTTGAGCTGCCCGAGCGCCTGCACGGCTTCCGCGTCGGTCACCTCGATGCGCGCGAGATGAGCGATGCGCTTGACGTCGCTGAGAGTAAGAGCCATATCGTGGAAGGCTTCCGTGATCGCGGCCGGGTTCAGAACGGGACAGGAAGGGAGGGCTGCAAGGCCGGTGGCCGCCCCCGGGGGTGGATCCTGGAAAACCCGCTTTTTGTTAACCGCCGCAGTACGATAGGGTATCATAACCTCTTCATTTTTCGCACCGCGGCACACGCTACCGCTCACTTTATGTTTGGATTTCTCAACGGCTATTTTTCCAACGACCTGGCCATCGACCTCGGCACCGCCAATACCCTGATCTACGTGCAGGGCAAGGGCATCGTGCTCAACGAACCCTCGGTCGTGGCGATCCGCCAGGAAGGCGGCCCGAACGGCAAGAAGGTGATCCAGGAGGTCGGGCTCGCGGCCAAGCAGATGCTCGGCCGTACGCCCGGCAACATTACCGCGATACGGCCGATGAAGGACGGCGTGATTGCCGATTTCACCGTCACCGAGCAGATGCTCAAGCTGTTCATCAAGAAGGTCCACGACTCGCGCCTGTTCTCCCCAAGTCCGCGCATCGTCATCTGCGTGCCCTGTGGCTCCACCCAGGTGGAACGCCGGGCGATCCGCGAGTCCGCCTACGGCGCCGGCGCGCGCAAGGTGGAGCTGATCGAGGAGCCGATGGCGGCCGCGATCGGCGCCGGCCTGCCGGTGGAAGAAGCCACCGGCTCGATGGTGGTGGACATCGGCGGCGGCACCACGGAAGTCGGCGTGATCTCGCTGGGCGGCATCGTCTACTCCGGTTCGGTGCGGGTCGGAGGCGACAAATTCGACGAGGCGATCATCAATTACATCCGTCGCAACTACGGCATGCTGATCGGCGAAACCACCGCCGAGGAAATCAAGAAGGAGATCGGCTCGGCATTCCCGGGTTCGGAAGTGCGCGAGAAAGAGGTCAAGGGCCGCAACCTCGCGGAAGGCATTCCGCGCAGCTTCACCATTTCCAGCAACGAAATCCTGGAAGCGCTGACCGATCCTCTCAACAGCATCGTCAGCGCGGTCAAGTCGGCGCTCGAGCAGACTCCGCCGGAACTCGGCGCCGATATCGCCGAAAAAGGCATGGTGCTCACCGGCGGCGGTGCGCTGTTGCGCGACATCGACCGGCTGCTGATGGAAGAAACCGGGTTGCCGGTGATTGTCGCCGACGACCCGCTCACCTGTGTGGTGCGCGGCTCCGGCCGGGCGCTGGAAAAGATCGACAAGCTCGGTAGCATGTTCACGAACGACTGAGGATTTCATGAGGGACGAGGTGTGAGGGGCGAGGGGTGAGGGAACGGCAGATAACTCCCGGGATCGCGTCGGCACTTTTCAGAGCTTGTTTCAGGCACCAGTTTTCTCCTTTAGGCTTCACCGCTCGTCCTTCGCCCCTCGCCCCTCGTCCCTAGGATGGAGTACACCCCACCGCCATTCTTCCAGCGGGGCCCCAGCCTCCTTGCCAGACTGTCATTCTTCGCGCTGCTCTCCCTGGTCCTGCTGTACGCCGACGTCCGCTTTCACTACACGGAAGGGATGCGCAAGGCCATCGGCGTGGTGCTTTATCCCCTGCAGAGAATCGTGGACGTGCCGGGAGAGCTGGTTTCAGGAATCGGCAGCTTCTTTGTCAGCCAATCCTACCTGCAACGCGAGAACGAGCGCCTGGCACGCGAGAATTTCCTCAATGCCGCGCTGTTGCAGACGCAGCAGGAACTGATCGCCGAAAATCGGTCACCTGCGCCAGCTCCTGGACATGAAGGAGCGCGTCGTTCCGACCTCGACGGCGGCGGAAATTCTGTACTTCGGTCGCGACCCGTTCAGCCGCAAGGTGATCATCGACAGGGGTTCGTCGCACAAGGTCGAGGAAGGTGCCGCAGTCGTTGACGACACCGGATTGATCGGCCAGGTGAGCCGCACATTTCCCTGGACCGCCGAGATCGCGCTCGTCACCGACCGCGAACAGGTCGTGCCGGTCCAGTTGGTGAGAAACGGCCTGCGCGCCGCAATTTTCGGTACCGGCTACGACGGCGCGCTGGATCTGCGCTTCATGCCGGTCAACGCCGACATCGAGAACGGCGACGTGCTGGTGACCTCCGGCATCGACGGCGTCTACCCGGCCGGATTGCCGGTGGCGGTGGTTTCCAGCATTGAGCGCAATGCCGCCTACCCATTTGCGCACATCACCTGTACTCCTGCCGCCGGTGTCAACCGCCACCGCCAGGTCCTGGTTCTCGCCAGGCTGGCGCCGCTGCCCGAGTATCCCCCGGCAGCCCCGCAAAAGAAGGCCAAGCCGCGCAAGTCGCGGAGGGACGGCTGATGCGCGGCTCCGGATTCGGCTAATCTTTCGGCCGAGGAGATCCTGCGCCCGGTCAGACCGTTGTACGTCGCCCTGACCCTGCTTGGGGCGCTGCTGCTGAACCTGACGCCGCTTACCGGCTGGGTGCTGGTGCTGCGTCCCGACTTTGTCGCCCTCACGCTGCTGTACTGGGGCATCCACCAGCCGCGCAGAGATCGGTTTCCTTCCCGCATGGCTGCTCGGCCTGGCGATGGACGTGGCCGACGGCAGCCTGTTTGGGCAGCACGCGCTGGCCTACTCGGTGCTGATGTTCAGCGCCATCGCGTTGCACCGGCGCGTGGCGATGTTCGGTGTGCGCCACCAGATGCTTCACGTGCTGGTGATACTGCTGCTGATGCAGGTGATCGTGCTCGCGGTGCGGGCGGCGGCGGGCGGGGTGTATCCGGGCTGGTGGTATTTCGTTCCCAGCATTGTCGGTGCGCTGTTGTGGCCGGGAACCCGGCTCCTGTTCACGATTCCGCTGCACTCGCGGCGGGATCCGGACGAAGTGTAAGGCGGTCGCCGCGCATGCGCCTGGCGACTTTCCCCCGAACGGCGATGAACCGCGCCGTCGAGCTTCGCGACCTTCAACGCGACCTCAACAACTTCCAGCTGCGGCTGGCAATCGCCGGCGGCGGCGTACTGTTCGTCTTCTTTGTCCTGTTTGTTCGCTTTTTCTACGTACAGGTGATCCAGCACGACTATTACCATACGCTCGCCGAGCAGAACCGTATTTTCATCGTCCCGGTGGTGCCCAACCGCGGGTTGATCGTGGACCGCAACGGCGTGGTGCTGGCACACAACTTTGCCGCTTATACCCTGGAGATCATGCCTACGCAGGTCGATAACTTCGAGGACATGATCAACAGGCTGTCGATACTGGTCGACATCACCCCCAAGGACCGCAGGCGTTTCCAGAAACTGCTCGAGGAAGGCCACGATTTCGCCAGCGTGCCGATCCGCACGCGGCTAAACGACGAAGAGGTGGCGCGCTTCGCGGTTAACGCATATCGTTTTCCCGGCGTGGAATTGAACGCGCGTCTGTTCCGCCACTACCCGAACGGCGAGATCGCCTCGCACGTGGTCGGTTACATCGGCCGGATCAGCGATCCGGACGTGGCGGATCTGAAAAACAAGGGGATGGCGGCGAACTACAGCGCCTCGGATTACATCGGCAAGGTCGGCCTTGAGCAGCGCTACGAGAAAGACCTGCGCGGGGTAACCGGCTACGAACACGTGGAAACCGATGCCAACGGGCAGTCGGTACGCACGCTGCGCAGCATCCTGCCGGTGTCCGGCAACGATCTGCGGCTGGCGCTGGACGCGCGGTTGCAACAGGTGGCGGAACAGGTGTTCGGCGACTCACCGCGGCTCGCTGGTGGCGATCGAGCCTGCCACCGGCGGGGTGCTGGCGCTGGTCTCCAAGCCAGGCTTCGACCCCAATCTGTTCGTCGAGGGCATCGATCCGCAGAATTGGGATGCGCTGAACAATTCGCCCGACCATCCGCTCAACAATCGCGCGTTGCAGGGCGTGTATCCGCCGGGCTCGACCTTCAAGCCTTTCATGGCGCTGGCGGGTCTCGAATCGGGAAAGCGCAAACCCGGATTCACCATCAACGATCCGGGTTATTTCATGCTCGGCGGCAGTGGCCGCGCCTACCGCGACTGGAAGGCAGGTGGTCACGGCATCGTGAACCTGCACAAGGCGGTCGTCGAGTCCTGCGATACCTATTTCTACGGCCTGGCGCACGAGCTCGGCATCGACGCCATCCACGAATTCATTGACCAGTTCGGACTCGGCAGGACGACCGGCATCGACATCGAGGGCGAAGTCGACGGGCTGTTGCCATCGCAGGAATGGAAGCAGCGGCGCTTCCAGCAGAAGTGGTTTGTCGGCGACACCATCTCGGTGGGCATCGGCCAGGGCTACAACCTGACTACACCGCTGCAGCTTGCGTTCGCCACGGCGATTCTGGCCAACGACGGGCGTATTTTCCGGCCGCACGTGGTCCAGCACATACAGGACAGCCAATCCGGCGATTTGATCACCATCGAACCGGAGCCGATCGGCGAAGTGCCATTTGAAGCCCGAGAACGTCAAGCGCGTGCGCGACGCGATGGTGGACGTGATGAAACCGGGCGGAACCGCGGCGTGGGCAGGCATGGGCGCGAAGTATCTGTTTGCCGGCAAGACCGGCACCGCGCAGGTGATCGGTTTGAAAGGGCAGAAGTACGACGAAGATCGCATTCACGCGCGCCACCGCGACCACGCGCTGTTCATCGGCTACGCTCCGGCGGACGATCCCAAGATCGCACTGGCAGTGCTGGTGGAAAACGGCGGACACGGCAGCAGCACCGCCGCGCCGATTGCGCGGCAGGTGATTGATTTTTATCTGCTGGGGAAGGAGCCGCAGTTGGTGAAACCGCCGACCAGAAAACCTGCGCAGGAACCGGCCCAGGAAACGGTCCCCGAGCTGGCACCGGAGCAGGAACAGGCGCTGGAGCACGTGCTGAAACCGGAGCAGGAAGGTGATTAACCGCCTGTACGCCTATCTGGTCAAACACGTCGATCGCTATCTGATGACGCTGGTTGCTGTATTGCTGGTGATCGGCTTGCTCACCCTGTACAGCGCCGCGGGGGCGAGCCTCGAGCGCGTGGCGGCGCAGTTCGCCAACATCTGCATCGCGCTCGTGGTGATGTGGATCGCCGCCAACGTGCCCTTGCATTACCTTTCCCGCATCGCACTGCCGTTGTATGTCCTGGGCCTCGTGCTCCTGATCGCGGTGGCGGTGTTCGGCGAGATCGTGAATGGTGCGCGACGCTGGCTCGATCTCGGATTCACCCGCGTCCAGCCTTCGGAGCTGATGAAAATAGCGGTGCCGTTGATGATGGCCTGGTACTTCGATCGCTACGAGGCAGTGCTGAAAATGCGCGACTTCGCCGTCGGGGCGCTGCTGGTGCTGGTGCCGGTGCTGCTGATTGCGCGGCAGCCGGACCTCGGCACCGCGCTGCTGGTGACTTCGGCCGGGTTCTTTGTGCTGTTTTTCGCCGGGTTATCTTGGAAAATCCTGGTCGGGCCTTGCGCTGGCGGGCGGGACGAGCCTTCCGTTCCTGTGGTCGATGCTGCACGATTACCAGCGTCAGCGGGTGCTGACGCTGCTCGATCCTTCGCAGGACCCGCTGGGTGCGGGCTATCACACCATCCAGTCCACCATCGCGCTGGGATCCGGCGGAATTTTCGGCAAAGGCTGGCTCAACGGCACGCAGTCGCATCTCGACTTCCTGCCGGAGCGCACCACCGATTTCATTTTCGCGGTGTACGCGGAAGAGTTCGGCTTGTTCGGCAATCTTGTGCTGTTGGTGTTATTTCTGCTTGTGGTCGGCCGCGGGCTGGTGATCGCAGCCAACGGCCCGACGCTGTTCACCCGCCTGCTCGCCGGTGCGATCACGCTGACCTTCTTCACTTACGTCATCGTCAACATGGGGATGGTGAGCGGAATCCTGCCGGTGGTGGGCGTGCCGCTGCCGCTGATCAGCTATGGCGGCACCTCGTTGGTGACGATTTTATTCAGCGTCGGTTTGCTGATGAGCATCCATACGCATCGACGTCTGGTTCAGACGTAGGGGCGAGGAATGAGGGGCGAGGGATGAGGGGAATACGACTTTAATGCGTGCAGAGCTCAGGACTTAACCAATGCATTCTATGATACTTATTGCGCTCGACGTGAAGTCCTTTCCCTCGTCCCCCGTCCCTCGTCCCTCGTCCCTCGGCGATGATCGCCATCGCAACGTTCGTTGCAATGATTATCGCGGGTTGCGGCAGCGCTCCCTGCGCGCCCCGGGTCGAAGCCCGGCGGTTACTATCTCGACGACGGGCCCGGTGCCAACCCACCGGCAAATCTGGATTCGATTCCCGAACCGACGCCGAAGATCGAACCGCTCAACAAGTACACCAGCCGCCCGTATACAGTACTGGGCCGCACCTACACGCCGCACACGCAGGTGACTTCGTATAAGCAACGTGGTGCGGCCTCCTGGTATGGCAAGCGCTACCACGGCCAGAAGACTTCCTCGGGCGAGGTTTACGACATGTACGCGCTCAGTGCGGCGCACACCCTGCTGCCGCTGCCGAGTTACGCCCGCGTCACCAACGTCGCCAACGGCAAATCCGTGGTCGTGCGCGTGAACGACCGCGGCCCGTTCCATGAGGACCGGTTGATTGATCTTTCCTACGCCGCAGCGCACCGCATCGACATCATCGGCCAGGGCAGCGCAATTGTGGAAGTGGAAACCATCATTCCCGGCAACGGCGAAACCCCGGTGGTTGCGAGCACGCCAGTTCTACCCGCGCCGGTTGCGGCGCCGGTGAGCAGCGAGGCCGGCGGCATCTTCGTGCAGCTCGGCGCCTTCTCGGTGGAGGAAAACGCCGATGCATTCCTGCGCAAGATGCGCATGGACCTGGGGTGGCTTGCCGGTTCGATGAAACTGTACCGTGGCGACGGCCTGTACAAGGTGCACGCGGGGCCTTACCCCAATCGCGGAGAGGCTGAGCGCGCCGCCGAACGCATCCGGCAGGAACTCGGTTTCACGCCCTTTGTGCTGAAACGCTGAGTTGACGGGGGTCTTGCCGGGCATGCGCACACTGATCTGCGGATCGATCGCCTACGACACCATCATGGTGTTCGGCGACTACTTCAAGAACCACATACTCCCGGACCAGATCCACATCCTCAACGTCGCCTTCCTGGTGCCGGACATGCGCCGCGAATTCGGCGGATGCGCCGGCAACATTGCCTACACGCTGAAGATGCTGGGCGGCGATCCGTTGATCATGGCGACCGTCGGCGAGGACTACCAGCCTTACGCCTACCGCCTGGAAAAGCTGCGGCTGTCGCAGGCGCACGTGCGCCAGGTAGCCGGCGCGTTTACCGCGCAGGCATTCATCACCACCGACCTGGACGACAACCAGATCACCGCGTTCCATCCCGGGGCGATGAATTCTTCGCATCTGAACCATATTGCCGACGCGCGCGACGTGGGGCTGGGCATCGTGGCGCCGGACGGGCGCGAGGGCATGCTGCAGCACGCCCGCGAATTTCACCAGGCCGGCATCCCGTTCATATTCGATCCCGGCCAGGGCTTGCCGATGTTCAACGGCGAGGAATTGTTGAATTTCATCAGACAAGCCGACTACGTGGCGACCAACGATTACGAGGCAAAGCTGCTGCAGGAACGCACCGGCACGACCGTTGAAGAGCTGGCAAAACTGGTGAAAGCTTTCGTAGTCACGCAAGGGGCGCAGGGTTCGCTGGTGTATTCCAGTGGCACGTCCGAAACGATCCCCAGCGTCAAACCGGCGAACGTGGTGGATCCGACCGGCTGTGGCGATGCTTACCGCGCCGGATTGCTGTACGGCATCGCCAACGATCTGGACTGGCCGACCACCGGCAGGCTGGCCTCGCTGCTGGGCGCGATCAAGATCGCCGAGCGCGGCGCGCAGAATCACCAGTTCTCGCGCGCCGAAATCGGCGTGCGTTTCCGCGACGCGTTCGGCAGGTCGCCGTGGTGATCGCAAACCACCGCGTTCCGCCCCCTGCCGCCATTTCCTGACGCATGACCCTCGACGATAGAGAGCAGACTTCGCTTCCGGTCCGTTTCTATCGTTCAACGCTTCTTCTGTTCCACCTCTTCGCCGGCATTGCCACCGTGGCCCTGCTGTTTCCTTTCTATGGAAGTGCACGCCGCCGGCTGGCCCAGGCGCGCTGGTCGGCGCGCGTTCTCTCCGCCGTCAACGTCGAGCGGCGTTTGCGCGGCGCTCCTCCCGCGGGCAAAAACCGGGCGGCAGTGCTGGTCGCGAATCACATATCCTGGCTTGACATCCCGCTGGTGCATTCGGTGTGGCAGGTGCGCTTCATAGCCAAATCGGAAGTGCGCCGCTGGCCGCTGATCGGCTGGCTGTCGGCCAGGACCGGGACGCTGTTCATCCAGCGCGGCAAAAGCCGCCACGCCGCGCGCATCAATCGGGCGATCCACGAGGCATTCCTCGGCGGGGACGCCATCGGCGTGTTTCCCGAAGGCACGACCACGGAAGGCACCGGCCTGCAACACTTCCACGCTTCTCTGCTGCAACCCGCGGTGGACGAGCATGCGTTGGTGTTCCCGGTGGCGTTGCGATATCTGAACGAGGAAGGCGGGGTGAACGTCAACGCCAGCTATGTCGGGGATACCAGCCTGGTCGAATCCATGGCGATGATCCTGCGGGAACGCAAGATCGTGGCGGAACTGATTTTCCTGCCAGCGATCGATGCCGAAGGCAAGTCGCGGCGGGATCTTGCGCGCGCGACGCACGCGGCGATCGCCGCGGCGCTCAGTCGGTGAATCAAGGGAAGCTCTGACTAGGTCCCACGACGCGCGTTGCGCCAGGTGCGGATGACTGCCAGGGACGCCGGAGCGCGGAAGAGGGGCCCCTCTGGGGATCTGACCGCGTAGGCGTCCCAACGAGCGCACCTGATCGGCGTGCAATGCGAGCGACTCCGGGTCGCATCCCCGGCCCCGAACCTGCTCCGCCTGCGCGCTCGCGCTCCGCAGGTGCGGCTGAAGCCCCAACAAGGAGCGTAACAACGCAGGCGCCGCACCTGGCACAACCCAATGACATTTCGACTCTTTCGAGGGACCGGGCGATTCGGGCCGATGTCTGCGTCGGCTCCTCCTTAGGTGCGGCTGCGGACTCGGCGAGCGTAGCTTCGGGGCGGGCAGGAGCGCATGGAGGCTGTGTCAAACACTGTAAACGGAGCGCTTATACGGCTGCTCCCGCAAGCACGGCTGCGACTCGTTAGCGCTACGCCCGTTTGCGGGAGTAGCCGTATGGCCCGCCAATCAACGTTGATCGCAGCCTCATGTGCCTCTACCCGCAGGCTGCCGACTACGTCGGTAACGTGTCCGGGGCACGTACCGCTAACGAGTCACAGCCGTCCGGCTACACGGCGTCCTCGCCGTCTTGCCCTCGACCCGAATCGCCTCGGCCGCGCATGCGGGACCTAGTCAGAGCTTCCCTGCGGGCAAGTAACCTGGAATATCCGCCGATCCTCCAGGCGGACGGCCGACAAGCGCCGGCCCCAAAGGCAACCCGAATCCAGCGCAAAAAGGTTTTTCTCGGCCAGCAAACCGAGCGCCGACCAGTGACCACAGATAATGGTCGCGTTCGCGCTCTTGCGCTTCGGCGCCGCAAACCACGGAACGTAACCATCCGGGATATCCTCGATCCGGCCCTTGTGGCTGAATTCCATGCGGCCGTCGGCGGTGCATACTCTCAGCCGGGTCATCACATTGATGATCACGCGCAAACGATCGTATCCGCTCAACGCATCATCCCAGCGATCCGGCTGATTGCCGTACATGTGTGCCATCAGGCTCCGGTACCCGGGCCCGCGCAGCACCTCTTCGACTTCGTGCCCCAGATCGAGCGCCTTGGGTACGCTCCACGAAGGCAGTAATCCGGCGTGAACCATGGCGTACTCGCCTTCAACGTGCATCATCTGAAGCCCCCGCATCCACGCGAGCAGTTCTTCGCGATCGGGGGCCTCGAAGATTTCGGCAAAGGTGTCGCCCTTGTGCAACTTCGCGCGGCCTTCGGCAACCATCAACATATGCAGATCGTGATTGCCGAGCACCGTGACTGCGCGGCTGCCGAGCCCTCTGACGAAACGCAGTACTTCCTGCGATTGCGGACCGCGGTTCACCAGATCGCCGACGAACCACAAGCGGTCGCGGGTCGGGTTGAAACCGATCTCTCCAAGCAGTTCCCGGAGCGGGTCGTAACAGCCCTGCAGGTCGCCTATCGCGTAAGTAGCCATGAAAATCGGTGACGGGTGATAAGTGACGAGTGAAAAGTGCGCCGCTTTGCGGGATACCGAGCTTCGCCATCAAATGGTAACCAAGAGACGCGCGTTCCGCGACGAAATCTGCAGTCTTTGCAGCCTAGGCAGAAACAAAAGGGCGCAGCCCTTGCTGCGCCCTTATCGGTGTGTTCCGCTTTGTTTACTCGTCACTCGTCACTCGTCACTTTGCCTGGCTGACCAGGTAATCCACAGCGGCCTTGATGTCGGTGTCGGGAACGGAAGCCGCGCCACCCTTCGGCGGCATCAGATTTTTCCCCTTGATTGCGCTGCTGTACAGCGCATCCTTGCCTTGTGCGATGCGTGGTTTCCATGCTGCCTTGTCGCCGGTCT
>CAVOIO010000030.1:0-137272 GCA_963695915.1 uncultured beta proteobacterium | reverse complement strand
AAGGTCTTACAAAAACAAATGCGGATTTTGACCTGTATGGCAGGTACAGCAAACTTGCCGCGAACATAAGAGCGTACCGTGGGGAATGTTCATCAAAGTGGAACACGCTAAATGAATTACAAATTCAACTTGGTAATAGAGAATTCCCTCGAGGATTGGTATATCTCTGAAAAGATATTCGATTCATTGATCTGCGGCTGCTTCCCGGTATATCACGGATCGAATAAGGTGTTCGATATTTTGCCCGGCGACTCGTTTTACTATCTACCAGACTTGGGTTCAAAATCATTGGCCAAACTGAATGAATTTCTAGACAACCATAGAGACGGGATCAAGCCAGAAATCTCCACGAAATACGTATACGATCACTTCTCTTTCTATAAGGCCTTGGAACGTATTCTTTTGCGAAAAGATCTTCGAATGGACGCATGACAAATGTTTTCTCTCAATCACCTGATATTTGTAAAGAACCACAGCAAAATATTCTATCAGTGGAGGAAAAGAAAGTTTGCCGCTCCTAGTCCCGACTTGGTCAAGAGGCAGGTTCTGTTGAGCCATTCCATTCCACAGGCAATATGGATCGAGTCCGGTACATATCTCGGTGACACTACATTTTTTCTCTCGAAGGATGCTAAATTTGTTTATAGCATCGAGCCGGAGCCTACGCTGTTCGAAAATGCGAAAGCTCGGTTTAAGAATGATAAAAATATTGAAATTATTAAGGGACTGAGCGAAGAGGTATTACCCAGGCTTCTCTCAGAAATTGAAGGCAACGTTAATCTTTGGCTTGACGGGCACGATTCGGGCGGAGCGACTCATAAGGGCCCTCAAGAGACGCCAGTCATTGACGAATTGAAATGCATCAGTAGATATCGGATGAACTTTACGAAAATGGTCGTGTTCATCGATGACGTACGTTTATTCACACCATCACACAAAGATCACACAGGCGCATATCCCACTCTGGACTACCTGGTTGATTGGGCTCGGAACAATAAATTTCAATGGAGCATAGTTCATGACATATTCATTGCTAGATCTTGAGACGGTTGTTACTGGAAGAGATCTCAAAAACAATGTCGCTATTGGATAAGCATGCCGCCAACCTGCACTAAGCTGGTGAGCGATACCTATTCGAGAATGGGCGGTTGAGATTGGGGTGGCGTCAACTCGAAGTCTGCGAGAAGTCCTGGAGGGTAGCCGAATGCCATTGGAATGGGATCGACCGCCTTTTCGCGAAATTTAGATTGGGCAAATTGCGATATGCGTAAACGTATTTTTAGGAGGACTCCGGCGCTTCCCGCACTCCCATTCAAGGAATCGTTTAATTGGAATTGGGGGAGCATACGCTTCAATCGAATCGCGCTTGTCAATCTTCTTTGTGCGTCAAAGCTTGATGGTAATTATCTTGAGATTGGCTGCCAAAACAATATCCTGTTCGACGCCGTTCCCATGCGGAACAAGTTTGGCATTGACCCCGAGTCGGGTGGCACCCATAAGGCCTACAGTGATGATTTCTTTGGGGGCAATTCCAAATATTTCGATGTGGTTTTTATTGACGGCCTGCATGTTTATGATCAGGTGAGGCGTGATGTCGTCAATTCCATTAAATTCCTGAAACCTGGGGGCTGGGTTGCCATTCACGACATGCTCCCCGATGATGCGATCAGTGAGCATGTTCCCATTATTTCATTGGGCCCTTGGTATGGAGATGTTTGGAAGGTGGCCTTTGAATTGGCCTCTTCGGCGGGAATTGAATTCAAGGTGATCAAGATCGATTGTGGAATAGGGCTTTTTCGAGTCACCGATCCCCATGCGGAATTGAATAATCTGGGAGATATTCTCCAAGACAAACGTTTTCAATATTTTTATGAAAACGTTGGCCAACTGCCACTGGTGGAGTGGGACGATGCCTATCGGTGGATACGGACCCACTCCTGATGACCTTGCCCCTGGTTTGCGCATCCCACAGCCGAAGCCGTCATGCGGCGCGCTTGTCCTGATCGGCGAGCCAGCGTTGCTCGAACTGCGTCGGACGGACATAGGCCAGCGTCGAATGCAGCCGCCGATGATTGTCGAAGCTCTTCCAGTCGATCACCTCGTCCATCGTCGCCTTGTACTTCTTCTTGGCCCGCGCCTTGACGCCGTGCAGCGCCATGAGCTTCCTCGCCCGTTCCCGCCTGGCAAGGAGCGCATCTTGGGTCTGCCAAGCATTCCTCGCGACAGCGCGCGAGATTCTTAGAAGATGTCAAATCTCCAAATTCTAGTCATCTCATTGTTGCGGTCGCCAGGCAGAAGGGCAAAAGTAGTTCATGAATTGTCGGGCATCCGGCACAGCTGGGCGTTTCTGGATGCAATCGATGGCTCAACGTTCAGCCCCTCCAAGAGCGAATATGACAGAGCCAAGGTTATTCGACTATTGGGTTTTGAATTGACCAACAATGAAATTGGGTGCTTTTTGTCTCACAAAAAAGCTTGGTTGAAATGCGTTGAAAATAACCGCCCGACCCTCATTTTTGAGGATGATTTCGTGATCAATCAAAACTTCAGCGACGCGCTTGATATTGTTCTTAATAAGTTTACTTCCTGGGACATTCTACGGCTTCAGGCTTTAGCCGAGAGCGACTACACCGAGAAGGCCGATTTTGGTAGAAATAAAGTGGTAATCAATCATTCTGACCCTGTCGGAGCCACTGCCTACATTGTTACCCCCAACTCTGCCAGGATTCTTCTTCGGAAATCCGTGCAGATTTTTGAGCCATTGGATCATTTTCTGGAGCACAAGCGATTTCACGGTTTGCAAATGTACGCACTCATACCGTATCCCGTGGGTGTAACGGGTGACGGAAGCACTATTGCTGACAGGCCTGCTCGAAGGGTTGTCAGGGGATACAAAAAATTTAAGCGATCAATATGTCGCATCCTTGATCGGCTATCAAATTCAAACCCGTGGTTTGGCAAATAGTTGCTAACTGGTTGCCTGAGCGAGAATTTCCGCCAGATAAGCTTTTACTTCGGTAAGCGTCGGCTCCTTGCTCATCAACGGTTCAAAAGCAAACTTCTCCAGCCGATTCTCGTCATTTAATAGATCGAGTGCGGGTTCAAAATCTTGCCAGGCAAACTGTTGCATATTGATAAACGATTCCGAATTGAAATCAACCACTACATTGCTGTCGACCCATGTGATTGGCAAGGAATCTGCGGCAAAGGCTTCCGGAATTTTCTCTGTGCAATAACCAGGATAGAGCCCATTTTCAGGGCACAAGTTAAAAGCAAAATTTTTCAAGACATCCTTTTTTTTGAGTCCACTGCCGTGGTGACTAGAAATGGACGAATCAAAATAAAGTCCAAATCCTTGAACTTCCAAAACGCGCGACACTTTTTCGTAGAGCAGCTTTCTCGGTTCGCGTAAATGAGAACAAAACAAAGCCGCCTTTCTTGGCTTATTCAAGAAATCTCTTCCCAATGGCCTCATAAGTCTGGAAATAGACAATAGTTGTCCGAACCTTGGGTTTGTATTTCCTACCACCCCTTCATGGGACCAGTCGATAAATTCCATCCAATAAGGGAAGCGAAGATGGGTCTTATCGTTCACGCCGAGATCAAAGCTGATGGAAAAATCAGCAGCTATCTCATCATGCCTAATATTTTCGGCTGTATGGAAAAGTGTCAGAGGGCGTTGACGCCTACTCTCGAAGTACATCGCGATAGCGCCGAAGGCTGGGCGAACAGGCTTGGGTAACCAACGATATCTTTTGCCTTGCCTTGCCGTAAAGGGCCCTAGGATCAGGAGATCACACTTGGCCTTAGCGGTCCACTCAATCGAATATCCAGCCGTATTTATGAGTAAGGGAATTAGACCAGACCGGTAATCGTGAGCCAGTCCAACGGCCGCAATTTTTATTTTCTTTTGCATTTGAAAGTAGGCCCCGACATGATCCCGGCAATGTCCCGTGGCGTATTTGAGCGAGGCGCGCGTGACGGCTCCGAGGTGAGAATATTACGTGACTCTGAATTGTGCGTGAGATACGAGTGTAGCGCGCTGGCTCAATGCCGTATCCGGACGGCTGATCATAAGCGCCTATCGGCGCGCAAATCCATTTCAATGGTCGAAATAGTGCGCCACCCCACTGCATCTTCTCTGATGTCTACCAGTCTCGAAGGGCTTTATACCTGTCAACGTTCGCGTAGACGTTCCCGTTCTGCCGGGGAAGAATCGTGGTGTACCTGAAATATATTGTTGCTTTCGCCGCCGTTCTCGCGCCCGCTGCCTGGGCCCATGGATATTCTTCAAAACCCATCCGCGTGATCGTCACATTCCCGTCCGGAGGCACGCCCGACACCTAAGGGCGCATCGTGTCGGCCGAGCTTGCGAGGTTCTAAAACCAGTAGGTGGTAGTCGAGAACCGCAGATCGATTCGCTTTGGTCACTTTCCCTTGCCGAGAATGATTACCGGCAAGGTTGTGAGCAGGATCGCAAAGTCCAGCAGCAGCGAGTATTTCTTGATGTAGTAGAGGTCATACTGGAGTTTCTCGAGGGCATCGTCCGTAGATGCGCCGTAGGTGTACATGACCTGGGCCCAGCCGGTGATGCCGGGCCGGACCAGTTGGCGCAGGTCGTAGAAGGGGATTTGCTTCTCGAGTTCGCGAACGAAGACGGGGCGCTCCGGACGGGGGCCGATGAAGCTCATTTCTCCCTTGATCACGTTGATGATCTGCGGCAGCTCGTCCAGACGCAGAACACGCAGCAGGCGGCCGATTTTGGTGACGCGCGGGTCGCGGGCAGAAGCCCATTGCGGCCCGGCTTTTTCGGCGTCCACGTACATCGAACGGAACTTCAGTATCTCAAATTCCTTTCCATTCAGTCCGGTCCGGGTCTGTTGGAACAATTCCGGGTCGCAGCAATCCAATCCGCGCCGGCATTGCCTGATGAAGGGCGCGATTTTGGTGCATTCATCTTTCACCAAAAGGAAGGTTCCTCTTCCTCTATGGCAGCGCAATCGAGTATCGCACCGACCGAAGACATGCCTGTTGCGGGGTAATTCGTTGGCAAGGGCGCTTCGACGAACGCGGCAACGCTATAAGAGCCGCGAAAAGTAGCAAAAGCCGTTTGATCAGCCGGTCTATTCCGTGCGGCAGAGGTCCAATCCGGCTTGCCAATCCGGAAGCGCGATGCCGAGGTGACGCTGAATTTTCGAGCTGTCCAGAGCCGAGTTGCGGGGACGGCTTGCGGGGGTAGGATATTCGGCCGAGGGAATGGCCTTGACGCGCGCCTGTCCTTCGTCACCGCCCAGGATCGCGCGGGCGAACTCGTACCAGGTGGTGCTGCCCTGCGCGGCGAGGTTATAGAGCCCGCCGTTTCTCCTGAAACCAGGCCAGGTCCAGTCCCTTCGCGATTGCGGACTTGGCGACCACTTGCGCAGTCGCCTCGGCGATCAGCCGGCACCAGGTGGGGCATCCGGTCTGATCGTTAACCACTTTCAGAACCGGCCGCTCCCTGGCGAGCTTCCGGATGGTCAGGAAGAAATTCCTTCCGCGCGCACCATATACCCAACTGGTCCGGAAAATCAGGTGCGGGACGTTCACTTCCCGGATGCGCTTTTCTCCGAGCAGCTTGGTTTGGCCATAGACGTTAATGGGATCGGGCTCATCAGTTTCGGTGTACGGGCCGGCCTTCTTTCCGCCGAATACGTAATCGGTGGAGTAATGGACCACAACCGCGCCGCCGCGCTTCGCTACTTCCGCGAGGATGCCGACCGCGTCACCGTTCACCCTGGTTGCCGTGTCAACGTCCGTCTCGGCCCTGTCAACCGCGGTATAAGCAGCGGCATTGACAATCAATTGGGGGCGGGTCTCGCGGACGACACGGTTGATCGAATCGGCGGACTCGAGATCCAGATCGGAACGCAACGGCGCGTGCACGGTGCCCAGCGGCGCCAGGGTCCGTCTCAATTCCCAGCCCACCTGGCCGTCACCGCCGATCAGAAGAATTTTCATGAAGCCGTATACGGAAAATGGGGATTGGGGATTGAGGATTGAGGACTGAGCGATTAGGAGATTGAATCACTCAATGACTGAATCGCCTCCCTGTCACGCATATGTTTCCGCGCTGGCAAACGCCACGCCCCGCCGGTCCTTTTCCGAGAGTACCGGCGCGCCCCGCAGTGGCCAGTCGATGTTGAGATCGGGATCGTTCCAGGCAATGGTTCGCTCGGACTCCGGCGCAAAGTAAGCCGTGGCCTTGTAAAGGACATCTGCCGACTCCGACAGGACCAGGAAGCCGTGGGCAAATCCCTCAGGCACCCAGGCCACGCGCTTGTTCTCCGCCGACAGCTCGAAACTGACCCACTTACCGAATGTCGGAGAACTCTTGCGCATATCCACCGCCACATCGAAAACGGCGCCCTGGACGACCCGCAGGAGTTTTCCCTGTGGCTGCCTGATCTGGTAGTGAAGGCCGCGCAACACGTTTCTTGCTGAGCGGGAGTGATTGTCCTGCACGAAGTCCTGCGCAATACCTGTCGCATCCTTCAGTACCCGCTTGTTGTAACTCTCCAGAAAGAAGCCGCGCTCGTCGCCGAACACATTCGGCTCGATGAGGAGTACTTCCGGAAGCCGTGTCGGTGTGACTTTCATGGAGGAGGCATGCGCGCGCCTTCGCGCACGAGCGACAGCAGGTAGTCGCCGTAGCCGCTATTCTTCATCTGCCCGGCCAGCGACTCCAGTTGCGCGTCGTCGATGAAGCGCATGTGCCAGGCAACCTCCTCCGGGCAGCCAATCTTCAGTCCCTGCCGGCGCTCGAGCGTTTCGATAAAGTGGCTCGCCTCGAGCAGTGATTCGTGGGTGCCGGTATCGAGCCATGCGTGCCCACGCCCTAGCGTCTCTACGTGAAGGTCACGATACTCGAGGTAGCGGCGATTGACGTCGGTGATTTCCAACTCCCCGCGCGCCGAAGGCTTGAGTGATTTCGCGATTTGCACGACCCTGTTATCGTAGAAGTACAAGCCGGTGACCGCATAGTGCGACTTCGGCTTTGACGGTTTCTCCTCGATGCTGAGGGCCCGGCCTTTCGCATCGAACTTGACCACGCCGTAACGTTGCGGATCCTGTACGCGATAGGCGAAGACCGTGGCCCCCGAAATCTTCTCCGCCGCTTTCTTGAACATGGGACGCAGGTCGTGGCCGTAAAGAATGTTATCGCCGAGCGCCAGTGCACAGCGTTCGCCGCCGATGAACTTATCGCCGATTAGGAACGCTTGTGCGATGCCCTTGGGCTCGGGCTGTATTTCGTATGTGAAATTCATGCCCCAGGGCGTTCCGTCCGCGAGCAGCTTCTTGAAGCGCGGCGTATCGTCCTCCGTGGAGATCACCAGGATGTCTCTTATGCCGGCGAACATCAGCGTACTCAAAGGGTAGTAGACCATCGGCTTGTCGTAGACCGGCAGCAGTTGCTTGGACACAACCTGGGTGGCCGGGTAAAGCCGGGTGCCAGAGCCACCGGCGAGAATGATTCCTTTCACGCTTCTCCTCGCTGTCCATAATTCTTCTTCATCCAGTTCCGATACTCCCCGCTGGTAACTTCGGCGGCCCAAGCCGGGTTATCGAGGTACCAAGCAACGGTTTTTCTCATGCCCGAATCGAATGTTTCCCCAGATTTCCAGCCGATTTCCGATCGAATTTTCCGGGAGTCGATCGCGTAGCGGCGGTCGTGTCCGGGACGATCGCCCACATGCGAAATCAGGTGCTCGTAGGGCCGGCCATCTTGCGCCGGCCGCAACTTGTCGAGGATGCCGCATATCGCACGCACAACTTCCAGGTTCGGCTTCTCGGAATTGCCGCCGACATTATAGGTCTCACCGGGCCGGCCCTTGTGGAGTACCGCGCGGACCGCGGTGCAGTGATCCTTTACGTAAAGCCAGTCGCGTACCTGCATTCCATCACCATAGACCGGCAGGCGCTTGCCGGCCAGCGCGTTCAGGATCACGACCGGGATGAGTTTTTCCGGAAACTGGTAGGGTCCGTAGTTGTTGGAGCAGTTCGTCGTGACAACCGGCAGTCCGTAGGTGTGAAAGTAAGCTCGCGCGAGGTGATCGGAGGCGGCCTTGGACGCCGAGTAGGGGCTGTTGGGTGCGTACGGGCTGATTTCGGAAAAAGCGAGCGTCGTCCGGGCCGAGGCTGCCGTACACCTCATCGGTCGAGACATGGAGAAAACGAAAAGCCTCCCGCTCGCCAGCCGGCAATTTGGAGAAGTACGCCCTCGCTGCTTCTAGCAAGCGGAACGTGCCCACCACGTTGGTCTGGACGAAATCCTCCGGTCCGTGAATCGAACGGTCGACGTGGCTCTCCGCGGCAAAGTGGACAATCGCGGAAGGGCGATGCTTTTCGAGCAGACCTGTCACCAGACCGGAGTCGCAGATATCGCCGTGCACGAAGATGTGTCGCGGGTCATTTCGGACCGACTGCAGGCTGCCGAGGTTGCCAGCGTAGGTGAGCTTGTCCAGGTTCACAATCCCCGCAGATTCGCTCCCCAGCCAGTCGAAGACAAAATTTGCGCCAATGAAACCGGCACCACCAGTGACGAGAATGTGCTTCTCAGCCATATGGAATCGAAACCATACCGAGTCTCAGCTCAATGTCGGACAACCATGGAGGTCGGTCACACGCCGACCAATGGGGTGGCCCGAACCATCATCATCGCCCTCGCCCGAGCATCACGACACGAAGAGTCTTCAGCAGGATCGCGAAATCCAGTAGCAGCGAATAGTTCTTGATGTAGTAGAGGTCATACTGGAGTTTCTCGAGGGCATCGTCCGTCGATGCGCCGTAGGTGTACATGACCTGGGCCCAGCCGGTGATGCCGGGCCGCACCAGTTGGCGCAGGTCGTAGAAGGGGATTTGCTTTTCGAGTTCGCGAACGAAGACGGGGCGCTCCGGACGGGGGCCGATGAAGCTCATTTCTCCCTTGATCACGTTGATGATCTGCGGCAGTTCGTCCAGACGCAGAAGCACGCAGCAGGCGGCCGATTTCGGTGACGCGCGGGTCGCGGGCGGAAGCCCATTGCGGCCCGGCTTTTTCGGCGTCCACGTACATCGAACGAAACTTCAGTATCTCAAATTCCTTTCCGTTCAATCCGGTCCGGGTCTGTTGGAACAATGCCGGGCCGCGGCTTTCCAGCCGCACGGTAACCGCAACTAACACCATAACGGGAAAGAAGACGACCAGCAGACATCACCGACACGGCGATGTCGAGCAGCCGCTTGAGCCGCAGCGCCAGCGCGTTGTGCAACAGATCGAAGCCATGCGCGAACAACAACCAACCTCGCTGCGTGTGCATCACTGGCACCTTGAACCATCGCTGCTCATAGAAGTCGGCGAGGTCGTACACCCGCAGGCCGGAGAACCGGGCTTTCATCAACTTCTGGATCGATCACTTCGGAAAGCGGCGACATGGGCGCAACGATCACGCCGGACCAGTCCTGCTTCAACACCGTTTCGAGGTCGTCCAGAGTGCCGACGACACTCGGAAGGGTGTTGTCATGGTTCGGAGAGGAATCGGAAAGAAAGGAAAGTTCGGTTTCGGCATGTGCCTGCTGGAAATCCCGATACAGACGAGCAGCCTTTTCGCTTGTGCCCGCGACCAGCCATCTGGCCTTGCCGGTTTGCAGCCGCTGATAGCGCGACGCGACGTGCCGCCACACGGGTGCCCAGACCGCAAAGATGAAATGCGCGACCGGCATTACACCGCGGCCCACCGTGGAGTTTCCCGCTTCCCCAAAGCCCGGATGCGTAAACCACGGCAGCCGTTACGATGGCGCCGAGCAGAACAGCCATCAGCGTGCGCGGGGCGGCGCGCAATCCCGCCACCTGTGTTTCCACCGAGTAGCAATCGAGAACATAGAGCGCCAGCACCAGCACCGCGATGGGCAGCAGGATGCCGAACGGCAGACCTAGCAACGAGCGGAGACGCAGCCAGTTCGCCACGTTGAAGGCAAGGATCAGCCCGATGAGATCCGCCAGCAGAAGCAGTAGCGCGATGCGCCTCGGCAGCAGATGGACGTCCGCCATCGCCGGCTCTCGATTGTCAGGAGCGGGGGCGCCAGCCATTCAGTTGCGTTGATCCGTCAATTTGCGTTCCCTTGAAAAGATCGTCCGAACACGCGACCAGCGTGTGCCGGGCTCTCGTTCCGGCCGAAGTTCCTTCAGAACCGCAGTCACGCTGCGGGAATCATATAGAAATGAACTTTCCCGGGCGAGCCTGCCCTATGAACCGGCGGTTGCGGTTGCGACCCACGCACAATCAGACATAGGTCAGACATACTGAGGCAGCTTGCGAAGAATTTTTCTTGCGATAAAGAGGGGGCTGACGCCGAGGCCGTTCTTCCTGCACGACCTGTAGGCCTCGATGTTTCCCCTCACGACATTCCTCACGCTGTTGTTGGTCCATCCGCCGACCCGCATTGTCACCAATTCGCGCGGCAGATAGGTCGAACGCAACTGCTGCACATGCAGCGCCCGCAACATGAAATCGAAATCGGCGGCAAACCTGTACTTTGGTTCGAATGGCCCCACGCGCCTAAGCACACGGCGGCGGATGAAGAAGGACGGATGCGGCGGCATCCAGCCCTGCTCGAACAGACCCGGCCGGTAAGGTTCGGACTTCCAGTGACGGACGATCCTGTTCAGGTCCCCCTTGTCCACGTAGAAGATGTCTCCGTAGCAGACGTCCACCGCGTCGTCGCGAAAAACTTCCGCGACCATTGCCAGGACATTTTCGTCAGCATAGACGTCGTCGCTGTTGAGCGTCCCGATGACGTCGCCGGTGGCCATCGCAAAACCCTTGTTCATCGCGGTGTAGATGCCCGCGTCGGGTTCGGAGACGACCTTCGACAACGTGTCGCGATATCGCTTCAGCACTTCCAGGGTACCGTCAGTCGAGGCGCCGTCCACCACGATGTGCTCGATGCACGGGTGCGTTTGCGTCGCCACGGATTCGATCGTGTTGGCTATGGTTTCCCGTGAATTGAACGAAACGGTGATAACGCAGATCGTGAGGACGTCGCTCATTGCGCTGGAATCGTTTCCGACCGAATTCACGGCTCGCGTACCGATGCAGCGCGTTTCGAGACCTCCGATAGAATTCAAGATGGCGTCTCGCAACGACGGACATGGCGAAAGTCTCCAGAACCTTCTGCCGCGCCCGTTCCGAAGATAGTCCTCCCGGTTGCGTCCATCGTCTTCCAGCGCCCAGCGAATACCCTTCCGCCAGATCGCCGGAATCGAATGCGCGCGCGAGATAACCGTTGTGACGATGCTCGATCATGTCCGGCATCCCGCCGATGTCGAACGCCATGCACGGCGTCCCGCAGGCCAGCGCCTCCAGCACCGTATTGGAAAGGTTTTCCTGGTGGATGGCGCCACGAACACGTCGGCCGCGGCATAGAGCGCGGCAAGCCTCGCGTCGTCATGCACGCGCCCGACGTAAGTGCATGCCATCCCGACATCGGGCGGCCTTCGGTGTAGATTCGCCGAAAACCACGGCCGCGTACTGTGACGCGCCAGCGCGTTCCGCCAGCAGTCGCAGCGCCGATTGCAGATGGCCGAAGCCCTTTGCGCGGTTCGTCTGCGCCGTGCGCCGCGCCGAACAGAATCAGCTTCCTGTCTCGTCGGGAGTCCACAGCAGATCGCGCGCGGCGTCCTTTGCAATCGGGCGAAAGCAATCCGTGTCGATGGCATTGGGTAGACCGATGACCGGAAATCCGACAGCAGAGGGCTGCTTCGCGCACGATCTCCCAGCCACCGGCTCGGCGTCACGATCGTGATTGGCAAATCGCGGTAAGCGCGTCGTCTCTGCGACGGAATCCCAGCGAACGAAAGATCGCGACGCGCCTTGAACCCAGAACGGGCACGACCACACCCTGACAGCATAACGACCGCAACCCTCATCGTAATGACAGCCGCCCGTGAACGCCCACATGTCGTGCAGGGTCCAAACCAGCGGAACGCGGTACGTACTCAGCGACTTCACGTTCACGAATCCGCCGGTAATCCAGTGCAGTGAACCAGGTCCGGTGCGAGGTCCGCAATTCGACTGCGAGAGCGGTCCGGCAACCATCCGGGATAGAACGTCCTCCGGGTCCGCCCGCAGGGTAAGCAAGACCGGAAGCAAATCCAGCACTGGCGCAATACGGGCGGCAAGCCGGCCTGTACCGGTCCGCGGTCCAACGACAGATGGATCCTCGCCGTCCTTGACCTGCACCAGCATCGACGAATCGACACCGATCGACCTGAGGCCGCGTGCAAGCGGTAGACGCGCTCGCCGCCCCGCCTCGGGAGTCCTCGCTGTTGACGAGCAACGGCCTCATCGCGGGTCCGCCGCTGCGGAATGCGTTCAACATCGCCGTCGCCGTCATCGCCACTTGACCGCATAACGTCCGCTGTAATCGATCTTTCTGCAGGAACAGCGGTACGTCATGATCGCGAAGGTACTCGTCCACCGCCCGGCGCGCGCCCAGCCAGTGGCCGTAGTCGTCGAGTATCAGCACGCCACCGACTGCAGAGCCGCGGGAAGAGATGAATCATCTCGTGGCGGGTGGACTCGTACCAGTCCGTGTCGAGCCGCAGCAGCGCGATGCGCCCCCGGCGCGGAAGCGGGGATGGTGTCTTCCACGCGTCCTTTGACGTAGTGGATCCTCGAGTTGTCGTAACCGACGCTGGCCATCGCCTGCTTGACCACATCCAGTGGAGCGAAACACCAAACCGACTCGGCATCCTCCCTGGTCAATATCGCTTCTGGCCATCAAGTCGGACGCGGATTCGCCGGTCAACGGCAACGTCGTCCTCGGTCGGCGCTAGTCATGCCCTCGAAAGTATCGAACAGGTGCAGATGGCGTGTCCGGTCACCCGATTCGATCAGGGTCCGAGCGACCGCCATCATGCTGCCGCCTTTCCACACTCCGCACTCGACGATGTCTCCGGGAATTCTGCTTGTTGACCACGTATCGAACGGCGTCGCAAAGTGCCGCCACCCGCAAGTCCGAGGTCATCGTGTAGGGACGCACGGCGTCAATCGTTCGCGCGGTCCTTTCATCCAGCCCCTTGACCACAGGCGGATAGGCAATCGACATCGACGCCGAACCGGCGCGTGAGATTTCTTAGAGGTCGCAGCAAGGAGAGGAATCCGGGCATCGGTTGATGTCGCTGGTGCACCATCAGTCGCGCGGCGCGCTCGGCCTCCATGAACAGCGAATCCGGCTTGCGAATGCGCTTTCTTTCGTCCGACGTCCAGCGCATACGACGAGAATCCCGGGACGGCGCTGTCGAACGCGCTGCAACGACGGATGTTCACAAAGCCGGCGCGACGCAACGACACGGCCGAGGGAAAACGAATCGTACATCCAGCGGTGCACTTCGCCGGATCGGCGGAAAGACGCCCTCCAGATATGCCGATCTCGCGGATCGCCCACCGAGCAGACCGATCAGCAAGCCGGCGAACCGAACCCGCAGAGCTGTCCATCATCCACCGCGGTCCTCGGGTCCTAATCCGATCCCACAGCCTCGCGACCGCACGGCGTGTCGTGATGCCTGCCAGGCATGCTCCGCCTCAGCACCGATACGGGACAGCACGAACTCCCGATTCGACAACCCGGGGGCCGCCAGAAACCGGGCGGTATCCCCACCGCTGCGATCGCGTACCGCCTGGTCGTACATCTCCAGCAGAATCCAGTCGTAGTCGGCCGCATGCGTACCGTTCCCGATCTTGAGGCCGTTCAAGCAAGCGCAAATACTCCCTTGCGAATGTCTGCAGATCCGGCACCATGACCCGAATCACGCCGCCCGGGCGCAAGTACCCTGTGCATTTGCCCCAGTAGGCTCGCGGCCTCCTGTCGCGATAAGTGCTCCAGAACATGGGAGCAGTACACCACATCGAAGGACTCATCGGCGAATGGGAGTGCCCGCGTACGTCGACCGACATGACCGCTGCGGATGCCGGCTCCAGTCCACATTGAGCCAATCGGAGTGGAAAGTTCGATCCACAGCCGACGTTCAAGAGCCTGCGCCCTGGCTGGATCGGATTCGGCGACGGGCGACTTCGAAAGAGTTCCTTGCTGCGATTCACGGGGAAGCGTCGCGAGAGGATTCTATCCGCCGCGGAGCCAGGCCATGACTGCCTTCGCGGCCCTCTTCCACCAGGGGGCCGGGTCGAAAATCGTACGCTGCGTCAATGCGTCGGCGTTTTCGTCCCGGAACACATCGAGAGGATGCCTCAGCGGAAAACGTACCGTCTCACGTTGGCAATGCGGCCAGTCGGTTGCCGGATCGCGGTTGTGCGTCGCCAGTCCGCCGAAACCAGATGTTTGAGACCAGATTGACGCCGGGCAGGACCGTCAGTCGATCGTTGACCCACGCGGAAAATGTCCAGCGATACGCCCATGAGCGAATTTCGTTCCCGGAATGGGTATCGTCGAAAATCCGGTCCAGTAGTCTGCGGCAACCCGGTCCTTCGAGCATATCGAGCAGCCAGCCTCCTTCCCGCAATTCCGGCCAACGGGACATCCGGTGATCGTATAGACGCCAGGCCCGGCGCCAGGTTGCCCAGCCCCAGATATGAGTATAGCGCGAAAAGTAATAGCTGTCGTCGCTGCGGCGCGAGCCGAACTGAAAATTGTCGCCGGAGATCATGAGGACGCGTTCGTCGTCCCGGTACGCGATCGAGCAATTCGGCCGCGAACGGAAAGAAGGACGGATGCGCAACGCAGTCATCCTCGAGAATGATCCCCGATTCGACTTCCGCAAAAAACCATGAGATCGCCTCGCTGACCGCAAGTTTGCAGCCAAGGTTTGCTTTGCGGAACAGCGTCTTCGTTACACATGGCCAATCGATCAGCCCGGTCAAGGACTGCACCTCGGCGACGCGACTGGCGTCATCACGGGAGCCCGGTCTCGGCCCATCTACGGCGAGAAACACCAATGCCGGCCTTGCCGCACGCAAAGATTCCAGCACGCGACGCGTGGTGTCCGGCCGATTGAATCCCAATACCAACACGGGTGGGCAGGCGGGCCCAGCGCTGATCCCGTCATCGTTCGCTCGCATCTTCAGCCTTCGCGCCGCTGACGGCGAAACTGCGCGATGATTTCACGCCCGATACGCTGAAGCAGGCGCATGAGGCTGGTCGGCAAACTTCGCATGTCGGCAGCCAGCAGAATGAATATGACCCAATTGAAGGGATTGACCCTCGATTTCTTGGCTATACCGCGGCGCAGCAAATCAATGGTGCCCGAGGCCGCGTCGAAATCGACCGCGCCGGAAACGCCGGTTTGTTGATTGACGACATACAGTTCCGGCACCGTGATGCACTTGAAGCCGCGCCGGGTGGCGCGGATGGTCCATTCGTAATCGGACAGATAGTGTGGCAGCAGTCTGGGGTAAAAGCCGCCGATCGCTTGCGCATCGGCCCAGCGCAAAAACAATCCGCGCGTGGAAAGACAGTTTATACGTTCCGGTTGGGCGGCGACCTTGAAACTCAGCGCCTTGAAATCCGCCTCGATTCCGGTTTCGGCAATCGCCCCCGTTTCCTGATTTTTCACCCGGGCGAGCACCAAACACCGTGGCCGCGACCGCAACACGGCCGCGCCCGTTTCCAGAAAATCACTCTCGAACTCAACGTCGTCGTTGGTAATGAACAGCATGTCGCGAGCTACCGGACGCATTGCTCCGGCCGCATTGAGTCCCCGTTGAAGACTGCCGGCCCACCACCAGTTTCCGCTTCCGCGAATCACCGTTACCGTATCGATCGAAGCTGTAACGGACTCCGCCGTGCCATCGGTGGAACCGTCATCGATAAGAATGAGATGGTAAGGCCTGTAAGTCTGACGGCGCAGGCAGTGGACGAATTTTTCCGTTACCTGCCTCCGGTTGTGAACCGGAAGCAGGATGTAAATTTTCTCCCCTAATTCCATCGCGGCCGTTCGGTTCTGCCGGCACTCCGCCGGGACGGGACTGTCTTGCGTCGGCCGTGGATCGGGTTCACCGGTCCGCCTCCTGCGGCTGCGCCACGCATTCCATGACGTAGCTCTCGAAACGTCTGGCAAATTCGCGGCGTCGGCCGGCAAGCTGCCGGCGCGCCTGTTCGGCGAGGACGCGTCGTGCCTCTGTTGCCTCTGCATCCCATTCGCGCCACATCAGTTCGGCGAGCTTCTCCGCGTCATCGGGCCCGAAATACGCGCCCGACGGCGGCTGCTGTTCCCGGTGAACGTCGATGTCCGAAACGATCGCAGGAACTCCCAGCGACTTGGCTTCCTCCACGGTCGTGCTCCAGCCCTCGAATCGCGACGGGTTGATCACGGCGACCGAATGCCACTGCAGCGCCATCAGATCCGTCTGAGGGATCAGCCCGAGCACCCGGAACTGCCCCGCCACGCCGAGCGCATCGGCATGACGCATCAGACGGCCGAAATGCTCCGTGGTCACGATCGTCAGCGGTCTTGCCGCTCGCGAGGACCGTGAGCGTTTTTCCCTGCAGCTTGAGCAGCGATAGCGCGTCCAGCACGACACGATGATTCTTGTGTACCCAGAACTGGTTGGGAAGAAAGAAGTACCGGCCCGAAAAGGCGTACTTGCGCTCCAGCGCCTTTCGCGGCGGCAAGGTTTCCGGATCAGGGACGTTGGCCACGAATTGCAGGACCCGGATCTTCGGAATGGCCTGTGGGAAAAATCTCGCCAGGTCCTCGCCTGCGCTATGACTGCTCACGATGATGCGAGCGGCGTAACGGCAGAGTCGGCCGTAGTGAAGGTCGCGCGACCGCCGCTGCTGCGCGGAGAAATATTGCGGCAGCCGGAGGTGTTGAAAATCCGCTATCCAGGCGAGCGCCGGGATGAGGGCGCCGGGCCCGAGGTGGCCAGAGTGGGATAGCGCATCGATATTCAGCGCCAGAAGATCGCGTTCCAGCAAGCGGTCACGGTCGGTTAAAGCCGCCAGCAGCTTCCGGGCGACCCAGCGGACGCCGTAACGTTGCAGCGACGGCGGACGGCTCCAGTCCGCCGCAGGCAATTCGGCGAGCAGTTCCGGCGGTGACTTTGATCCGGTTAGAAGCACGGTCTGGGTTCTCCGCTCGGGCAGATCTGCGAGCGCAGTCAGAAGATTGCGGAAGTAACTGGTCCCACCCAGCCATACCTGACCGGAGACATTGAGGAAGAATCCGACCCGGATCACAGCGCTCCCTGCCGGAACCAGTCCAGATACTGGCGCACACCGTCGCGCCAGCTAACGCGAGGTTTCCAGCCCCAGCGCTGTGCAGCCTGAATGTCGGCAAGGTAGTGCTTCGGGTCGCCGCTACGTCCGCCGCCGGTGAAGACCGGCTCGTCGCTGCGGCCCAGCAGCCGGAAAAGATGCGTCAGCAACTCGCGCACCGACACCGCCTGCCCCGTTCCACCATTGACGACCGGGCAATCGCGGCCGGCATGGCTGCCGGCAAGCTCAATCAACGCGACAGTATCGTCGATGTGCAGCCAGTCGCGCGTCTCGGTTCCGTCGCCGAAAAAGCGCGGCGGCTCGTTGTGCGCCAGCCTGTCGCAGGCGTCCCACATCAGTTGCTTGCGCAATCCGGGCCCGTATACCGAAAAGAAACGCACCACGGCAGTCGCCACCCCGAATTGTTCCCCGTAGAGACGGCACAACTGTTCGGCCATGCGTTTGTGCTCGCCGTAAGGGGAAACCGGTTGCAGCAGCGCGGTTTCCACAATTGGCAGCTCGCGCGCCTCGCCATACACGGCGGCGCTCGAAGGGAGCACCACCGCCGCGCCGGGAGAATGAATCCTGGCAAACTCGAGCACCGCCGCAGTGGTTGAAAACGTGCGCTGACGGTCCTGGAAAGGACGCTCAATCGAGAAGCCTACCGATGCACCGCCGGCACAATGCACGATGAGATCAGGCATGCCGCCGTGAGTGATCAGGTTTTCCAGCGTGACGTCGGCCGCATGCCAATCGCTCAGGCCCCAGGCCTTGCTCTGCGCGCGATCCCACCCGCCGTGACCGATGCCTACGACCCTGTGCCCCTCCTCTGCCAGGTGTCGCGCGACATGGCGGCCGATGAATCCGTAAGCCCCCGTGACTACGACGCGCTTAACCATCGTCCCTTTTCTCTCCCACAAAGCTGTACAACCGGCCGGGTTGCCTCAGGAACCGCCCGCGCAGACCCAGAACGAAATCCGGAATCAAGTTCGGAAAAGGAAACGCGACGCGGCTGGCCATCCTGCGTTTGATGCCCCGCAGCGTCTCGGGAAAAGTATTGATCTCCGACTGCAGCGGATTGAAAATTTCCGTGAGCCGCACTCCGCCACCGCTTATTGCCTTCTTGTATTCGTCGAGAAGATAAGCTTTCTCACCCCCGTAGAGGTGATGAAGAGGATGGCTGTTCAGAAATCTGGCCAGGTCTTCCCTGTGGGATATGACATGCTCTCGCGTTGCGATGAAACGCGCCCCGGGCTTGAGGACTCGCCCTATCTCGAGGCACAGTCGACCCAGATCGCGCGCATGGTGGAGCGCCTGGCGACAGTGAACGAGGTCGAATCGCGAGTCGGAAAACGGCAATTTTTCCCCCCAGTCCTGGACGACCTCGATGCCGAGTCCACACTCCGCGGACAGGGCCCGAATTGCCCCAGCCCCGACGATTGCACTTGGATCCGGCTCGAGCGCCACGACACGCCAGCTGTCGCGAGCCAGCGCATAGGCCGAGATCCCGCGGCCGGAACCCAAATCGAGCGCCAATCCCGGACTGGGCGGAAGCAATGCCCTGACCGCCGCCCATTCGCTGCTGCGGTGATAGCGTTCTGCTGCAGAGGCCAACGGATCGTCGAAAAAGCACGCTCGCACCAGGTCGGCCTGATCGGGTTGGCTTCTTAGCCAGAGAACAGCATCTTCCCAGCTGCGAGCGCTATCTCTCATCGCCATCCAGTTCGCGAATGATGCGCGCCGGATTTCCGGCCGCGAGGGTCCATGGCGGAACGTTTTCCGTTACCACGCTGCCCGCCCCCACCACCGCGCCTTCGCCGATCGTCACTCCTCTGAGAATGATGGCATTCAATCCGATCCACGCCTTGTCGCCGATCCTCACTGGTGCTTTGCGAACCGCGGACCAGTCCTTGTCGCCGCGGTACCACATTTCCACATCGCGACTGCGCGCCGACCAGGCCAACGCATGTGAGTCATGGTCGACGATCGTGCATCCCCAAGAGATCAGCACATCGTCGCCTATTTCGACCGCTTCGGCACTGACGATCGTCGAGTTGCCGATGAAAGTCCTGTCGCCTATCCGGATTCCCGCCCCTTCACGATCATGGATCAGAATCGCGTCGACAATGGAGAACTGGCCGACGGCCAACGAGCCGCCGTCCTTCATCCGGATGCGCAGGCAATTTACCTTGGCGCTCGGTGAGATCGCCACGCCAGGCCTGCGCAACAGCCGTCGCCGTGCAAACCGGTTCAACAGTTTCCGCATGATGGTAATCAGCCGAACCATGCGTCAAGTCTCCGTCGAATGCGGCGCAGCAGACTTCTGCTTTCGCGCAGATGAGCGAAAACCGCCCGCTTGTGTTCGTCGATCACATGGGCTTCGGGCATGCGAACAGGATCGAAGGCCGGGTCCACGCCTGCCGGGACACCATCGGTTCCGCAGTGCTCGCCCGAGCCGTCAAAGCCGAAGTTGTCGACCAAGGACTTTTTCGGATAGAGCGCCAACCCCTGTTGCCGAAAGACCGACAGATACCATCGAATTGCCCACGAATCGATATTACCGGCCAGTTGCGCCTCGAGCATTCCGAAGTAGTCATACGCATCGTCGAGGTTGAACCTTCGCCTGAGCGCCGGGTCGGAGCCGATATCAAGATAGCCTGTCGCGTTCGGGTCGAAGTGCGCCCAGGCCCTGTCCCAGGTACCCCAGCCCCAGGAAGTGACGAACGGAAGGAAAATCGCATCGTCCGGTGAATCGATTGCTGCCTGAAACATGTGCCCTGATACCTGGAATACGCGATCTTCGTCCCGATACCGCTCCAGCGCCAGGTTCATGTACTTCAGGAAATGCGGCGAAAGCACGAGATCGTCTTCCAACACGATGACACGACCATATTCCTTTGTCATGCGGGTTGTTCCGTCGATGATCGAATTCGCCAGCCCCAGATTGGTTGGACGCTCCACCACGGTGACCGATCGGAATCCCGACACGCTTTTGGCATAACGCCTCACCTCTGCAACAGCCGGGACCTTCGCCGAATCCCTCGGACCATCCGAAAAGATGTAAAGATCGCTTGCCGCCGCCAGTTCGTTAGCAAGCAGAGACTCCACCGTGCGCCGCATGTGTGCCGGACGATTGTAGGAAAACAGGGCGATCGGGGCGAAGGACATGATTTCAGTCGCGCGGTTTGCTTTCCGCCTCGACTTTGTTGTCATTGCCCACCCTCGCGCACATGGCTATGCCCGAACCCGGTTACCGGCAAGACGTCTCACGACTTCGCGAGCGACACGCCACCAGACTCGCGCGATGTTGCGCGGTATGTAACGCACGTCCGACGCCATGCAGATAAAGAAGGTCCAATGTATCGGGTTCAGGTGATTGTTTTTCGAGAACACGATTTTCAAGAACTCGACAATACCGGATGCGTTCTCGGGCGCAACACGCCCGGATACCCCGGTTGCCTGGAAAACGATAGCCACGTCCGGCACCGTGATGCATCTGAGACCTCGACGGCGCCCGCGAATGGTCCATTCAAAATCCGACAGGTAATGTGGAAGAAGTTTTGGTCTGAACGCCCCTATCGTCAGCGCGTCGGACCAGCGCAGGAAAAGCCCGCGGGTGGCGAGACAGTTGATGTTTTCGGGCCTAGTCGCAATCTGGAAACTCAACGCTCGAAAGTCGGCTTCAACGCCGGTTTCCGCGATTTCACCGGTCGCCGGGTCCCTGGAGCGCGCAAGAAGGAGGCAGCCTGGACACTTGCCCAGGGTCAAAACTGCCGTTTCGATGAACCTGTCATCGAAAAGAACGTCGTCGTTTGTGATCAGGAGAACGTCCTTGGCGTCCGGATGCATTCCGCTCACGGCGTTCAAGCCCTGTTGAAGGCTACCCGCCCACCACCAGTCGCCGCGCCCGTGGATGACGGTCACGGGATCGATCTGGGCCACTACCATGTCGCTGGTGCCATCGGAGGAGCCATCATCCACCAGGATCAGGTGATAGGGCGCATAGGTCTGTCGTTTCAGGGATTCGACAAACTTTCGCGTGACTTCCCGCCTGTTGTGAACGGGCATTACGATGAAGACTTTCTCCATCAACCCTTTTCCAGGAAGAATAAACAGGAATCCCCGACGCGCGCAGCATCGAACAGCCTTGTCACCAGATGGTTTATTCTCAGTCGGTGCAGGAGGGAAAGCCCCTTCAGCACCGCGCGCCGGCTTCGGCTCACGGATCCCGTTTTAGCCCAAAAGGGCGAAGGCTCCCCCGGCTTCGGGAAAGTGACAAGGTGAGCCCACTGATAACTCAGCCATTCCGAACTGGTGATGGTACGAGACCGAATCACGGTCAGTCCCGCGCGCTGCGCAGCAATAGCCATCGATCGCATTGAAAAGCAATGGAGGTGAAAAGGCGCGTGCCAGTTGATCCAATAGCGGCCGAAGACGCACGCACCCCAACCATTTGCATTGGGCGTACCGATGATCACCATCCCTCCCGACTTCAAGACCGTCGCGATGCCGCGAAGGGCGGAAAGCGGGTCTACCATGTGCTCGATGACCTGATCGAGAGTCACGTAGTCGAAGAAGTCGGGCTGGTAAGCGGAGGGATCAAACAGCCCGACCCGGACGTTGTAGCCGAACTTCGCCGCGACGCGCAGGATATTGCTGTCGGCCTCCACGCCGTATGCATCGCAGCCGCGAGCCTTATGATAACCCAGGGATTCGCCGAAGCCGCACCCGATGTCCAGCACTCGCGAATTTCGTGCAACCCAACGGAACGCTCTGGCGCCGTCGCCTCTCAACCACGCGCCGAATCCTCCGGACTCGACGGCAGGCGCGTGACTGTGCACATCCATTTGCGATCGCGGGTAGTAGCGAGTGTACAACTCCTCAAGCTTGGTTGACGTGAAGATCGCTCCGTCAAGGGCAATGTGGCCGCAGTCGCGGCAGTTCATCAACCGGAAACTTCCCGGGTAGCCGTATCTGTCGTCGAAAACCTCAAGAGATTCCCGGGTCTTCGCGCTTTCGCAAATTGGACAGAGTCGCATGCGGCCCGCGGTCAGCATGCCGAATTGAGGACACAGGTAGACGAAAGCACGACGTCAGGGCAGCGGGCGAAAGTAATAGTTAAAGAGCGCATCGGAGTGCCCCATATACGCCTCCGGGATCCCGTTTCTCAGGACAAATGCCTCATAGCCTAGCGACCGCACGAACTCTACAGTGCCGGCGGGATCCGGATTCGAGTTCTTGCCCCCGAAAATCTCGACGAACAGGTGAGGACGAAGATTCCGGAGCGTCCGCAGACCGCCTTCCAACGCTTCCCGCTCGAAACCCTCGACGTCTATTTTGATCAGATCTATCTTCGAAAGGTTTCTACCGTCCACAAAGGCATCTATCGTAGTGATGGACACCGGAAATGATTCCATCACCCGCTTCCGATTAGTATCACGCAAAGAACTATACGCATCGTCCTCACAGCAAAAGAACTCGCCAACCCCGACATAGTTGGATACGGCGTCGGGAATCATCTCCACGCTTCCTCTCACGTTGTTCAGATCGACATTATTCCGTAACAGTTCGAAAGTCGCCTTTGAGGGCTCGAATGCATAGATTCTTGCCTGAGGAAATGCTCGAGCCCACCCGATGGTGTGCACCCCGATATTTGCGCCGACGTCAAACACTACTGGTTGAGCGATACGTGTCAGAATCTCCTTAAAGAATCGAAATTCCGATTCTTCGAATGCACCTGACACGAACAGCATGTTGCCGATAACCGAGTGAGGGTCATACTCCAGGCTGATAAAACCCAGCTTGTCGACTACCCCACGGTTGGTTTTCTTGAATCCAAGAAGTAATTGCAGAACCCGGGAATCGCCAACGGAATCGTCGAGCCGGTGCACGAGACGGCGCCTTAGTTTTCGCCGGAGGCCAGACATTAACGCCATCTGCAATCAGCGCTTGAGCAGATGCAAAGAATCGATTGACGCGCGGCTTGCGACAAAAATATTCCTCATGAGGTTTCCGTTCTTCAGGTCCGCGTAGTCATTAGTCAGGCGGTAGCGGAACTGCGCGTGCTTCGGCAGCGTGGAAGGCACATACACATTCTCCATACCAGCGAGTTTCAGACAAGAAGCAACATAGGCGCTGCTAGGGCGGCATCCCATTGAACCCAGTGCCTGCGAGAAATTGGCAGCATCCTCGGGCACAAGCCGGACGACCGGGCCTTCCGCATCCATGATGCAGGTTTCGATGATCAGCCATTCCCGACAAATGGCTGCTGCTCGCCCGATGAATCCCAGCGGATCGGCCAGGTGATAAAGCAGTCCGTAACAAAACACGACATCGAACTTGCCCAGCTCCATCAACGCATCGGTTTCCACATCGACGACCATTGCTTTACGGCCGGGATACAGTTCCTGGAGTTTCGCGATATTTTCCTTGCGGCCATCAACACACAACACCTCTCCGCCCATGTCGGCCAATATCTTCGAAAGGTGGCCGACTCCACAGCCGACGTCCACTACCGACTTCCCGCTGACGCTGAGCCCAAGTGACTTGAAATGTTCCAGCCTGGCCGCCGTTATATCCTGATAGAAGCCTTGATCGAACACCGCAGTATCGAGGGCGCCAGCGTTTTTGGCTCCCTGATTCGTGCCCGGGAGCAATCCCTTGATTCTGGATAGCAGCGTCAAAAAATCACCTCGAAGCTCCAAAACGGGAGTCAAATGCCTGGACCACGGAACCGCACCTTTTCATTCACGATCCCATGCCATCTTTCCGGGAGGGAAGAATCCCCCGACGGAAGCACAATCAGTTTCGGTTCTGCCTGCCATCGGTCTATCTGTCCCTCGCCGACACCATTGAGGCTGACGTCAAGTTGATATGCCCCTGCCTTGATGGGTAACCGCACCTCAAAAACCACCCTATGTTCCCCTTCTCCAAGTCCGGCTGCACGGCCGCCATCGTCCAGACTACTTCCCGCAACGATCAATTGCCCCTCGGAATTCCAGAGGGCAAGACCAAAATACGCTTCCTGGATTGCGCGCCGCGATACCAGACTAAAGACGAACCGGCAGACATCCCGCGAGTGGCAAGTGTGGGATAGGCGCGTCGAGGCTGATTCCAGTTCCCACTTTGTAAATTTCGCTTGTCCCGCATTGATTTCAATGCCAGCCGAGTTCCCCGGAGTTCCTGAAATTGCGTCCTGATAGGCCTCCAGAACGTTGGATATCGCACCCTGGGTCAGCAAACGCCCGGCATTCATGAACACTCCTGTATTGCAGAGTCGCTGAACAGCCGAGAGATTGTGGCTCACGAAGAGCACGGTACGACCGCCCGCACTAATCGATTCCATTCTGGACAGGCACTTTGCCTGAAACTCCGCATCGCCGACGGCCAGCACTTCATCCACAAGAAGAATCTCGGAATCCAGATGAGCCGCCACAGAAAAGGCCAGACGAACGTACATCCCGGACGAATAGCGCTTTACCGGCGTATCCAGAAACTTCTCAACCCCAGAGAACGAGACGATCTCGTCGAACTTTGCGTGAATTTCCTGGCGCTTCATCCCCAGAATGGATCCGTTGAGAAAGATGTTTTCTCGACCGGTTAATTCAGGATGGAAGCCGGTCCCCACTTCCAACAGGCTGGACACACGGCCATGCAGGAAAATCTTACCTTTGGAAGGCTCGGTAATCCGACTCAATAGTTTCAGCAAAGTTGACTTACCGGCGCCATTCCTGCCAATGACCCCGACGCGATCACCCTTCTCAATCTCAAACGAAACATCGTTGATTGCCCAGAAATCCTCATCGATCGCGGCTCTCGAAAAGTCGCCTCTGATAACTCGCCGCGATGCGACACGGAGTACCCCCAGCAGATCTTCACGCAGGGTGCGATATCCCCGAACCGTCCGGTGGCTAATCCGGTATTTCTTGCCGAGTCTTTCTACGCGAATAGCTGCTGTCAAATTCGCCTCAGATGATGTCAGAAAAGGAACGCTCGGTCCTGCGGAAATACATGACCCCGACTACAAGCACGATCGTCGAGATAATTACGCTGAATAAAAGTGCCCGTGGGTCGAGCGCATAATCCGGCAGCAGGCTCCAGCGGAAGCCTTCGATGACGCCGACCATCGGATTAAGCGAATAGAGCCAGCGCCACTGCTCGGGAATGACCGACATACTGAAGCCCACCGGAGAGATGAAAAGGCCGAACTGGATCAGGAATGGAACGACGTAGCGGAAGTCCCGGTAACGTACGTTCAAGGCCGCGAGCAGCAGCGTGAGCCCCATCGAAACGAGTATCGCCAACAACAGGAACGCCGGCAGCAAGAATACCCGCGGGCTCGGCAAAAACTGATACCAGATCAGGAGAACGGCGAGAAGTGCCAGCGAAATTAGAAAGTCGACGAAGCTCACGACCACCGTGCTGGCAGGCACGATCAGCCTGGGAAAGTAGACCTTGGAAACGATGTTGGCGTTCTCGATCAGGCTGTTGCTGCCTTCCGCGATCGCGCTGGCAAAGAAGTGCCACGGCAGCATGGCCGAGAACACCAGTAGCGGATAAGGCACGCCCTCAGATGGCAGCCTGGCGATGCGCCCGAACACGATGGTGAACACGACCATGGTGGCGACCGGCCGGATTACGCTCCATGCGATTCCGATCGCCGTCTGCTTGTATCTGACCAGAATGTCGCGCCACGCGAGGAACAGGAAAAGCTCGCGGTAGGCCCACAAGTCGCGCCAGTAATGTCGTTCTGTGCGGCCTGCCTCAATTACAAGCACGGGGTTGTCTTTGCTCACTTGGGCCTTGTCCCGACGGATTTTCGCGCTGAATCACAGGGATCAGAACAGTTCTTGCGGGACCTCGGAAATTGGTCCGATCACGTCACGTTTCGCGGCGCGTCAGCCATGCGCCCTCAAGATGCGATCCTTGAGACCCCGTTCCCACTGGTAAGCGGTCCTGCAAATCAGGTCCAGGTCGTCGTGCTGCGGCTTCCAGCCAAGCACATTCCTGATCTTCGACGATTCGGCGACCAGCTCGGGCGGATCGCCGGCACGGCGTGGTCCATCCTCGATCGGAAGCCTGACCCCGGACGCTTTCTGCACCGCCTGCAACACTTCGCGCACGCTGAAGCCTCGGCCATATCCGCAGTTGAACATGTCGGACGCTCCGCCTTCGTCCAGGTGAGCAAATGCATCGAGATGCGCGCACGCCAGGTCTTCCACGTGGATGTAGTCGCGTATGCAGGTGCCATCCGGCGTCAGATAGTCGGTGCCGAAGACGGTAACCTTGTCGCGCGCCCCGCATGCCGCTTCGCAGGCCACTTTGATCAGGTGTGTTGCAGCGGGCGTGGCCTGTCCGAGGGTGCCGTCGAGGCTGGCGCCCGCCACATTGAAGTAACGCAAGGCCGCGTAGCGAAAACTCGCGTCCTTCACGGCGCCCCGCTGCTCAAGGCTGGCAACCACGTCCCGGAGCATCCATTCGGTTATGAGCTTGGTGGTGCCGTAGGGATTGATCGGCCGCAGCGGCGCCGATTCGGAAACCGGCTGCCGGTCGGGAATGCCGTAGACCGCGGCGGATGAGGAGAAGACGAATTTCTCTACCCCTTTGTGGACGCAAACCTCGATCAGGTTTCGGGAAGCGTCGACATTGTTACGGTAGTACTTGAGGGGATCGCTCACCGACTCGGGAACGACGATGCTGCCGGCAAAATGAACCACGCCGCCAACCGCATGCTGCTCGATCAGCTCGCCGACCAGAGCCTGGTCGCCGGCATTACCGGCCACTACAACGGCATTCGGCGACACGGCCCAGCGATGCCCGGTGGAAAAATCGTCCAGCACCACGACCCTGTGGCCTTCGGCGATCAGCCGTCGGACGGTGTGGGAACCGATGTAGCCCGCGCCACCAGTCACCAGTACTGCGTCACCCATAGTCACGCCGTCGCAACGGCATACCGGCTCTTGAGAAAGTCGGCATAGGCGAGCTTCAGGCCGTCTTCGAGCCGTGTCGTGTATCGCCAACCCAGACCCGCCAGCAGCGAAACATCCATCAGCTTGCGCGGCGTACCGTCGGGTTTGGATGCGTCGAACACGAGCCTGCCGTCGAAACCGACAACCGTGGCAATGATCTGTGCGAGTTCACGGATGCTCAGATCCTCGCCCGAGCCGATATTGACAAGCGGCGGACGGGACCGGCTTTCGCACAGGTCCCGGTAGCGTTCCTCGGGCATGCCGAGGAGATAAAGACAGGCGTCCGCCGCATCTTCCGAATACAGGAACTCGCGCTTCGGCGAACCCGTGCCCCAGACAACGACTTCGCCGGCGCCCTTGGTTCGTGCCTCGTGCATCTTGCGAATCAGCGCGGGGATCACGTGGCCTGCGTTCAGATCGTAATTGTCGCCCGGCCCGTACAGGTTGGTCGGCATGGCGGCGAGATAACGGCAGCCGTGCTGGCGGTTGTAGCTCCAGCACATCTCCACGCCGGCGATCTTGGCGATCGCGTACGCACGATTGGTTGCCTCGAGCGGCCCGGTGAGCAGATATTCCTCCTTGATCGGTTGAGGACAATCGCGCGGGTAGATGCAGGATGAACCCAGGAAAAGCAGGCGTTTGACCCCGTTGCGCCAGGCTTCGTGAATCACGCTGTTCTGGATCTCGAGATTCTCGCGGAGAAACTCCGCCGGATAGGTGTCGTTGGCGACGATTCCGCCGACCCTGGCCGCGGCCACAATAACGTGATCGGGCCGTTCGCGCTCGAAGAACGCGCGCACCGCCGCGTGGTCCATGAGCTCAAGTTCGGCGTGGGTGCGCGTAAGGAGATTGCGATATCCCGCAGCCTGCAGACGTCGCATGATCGCGGAGCCCACCAGGCCACGGTGGCCCGCAACGTAGATTTTGGAGTCCAGCTTCACTTTGCGATTTGGCGATTCAGCAATTCGGCGATTGGGTAAAGCCCTATAAACGCCTCACTCGTGGTAATCGTACGGACGATGGCCGTGGCGTTTGACCAGCTCGTCGCGTTCCGCCGCCTTCAGGTCCTCCCTCACCATTTCTTCGACCAGTTGTTCGAAACTGACCTTGGCGGACCATCCCAGTTTGCTTTTCGCTTTCGACGGATCGCCCAGCAAGGTCTCGACCTCGGTCGGGCGAAAGTAGCGCGGATCCACCGCCACGCGCACGCGGCCACTGTCGTCAGCGGCCTTCTCGTCCAGGCCCTTGCCCGACCACCTCAGCTTCATGCCAAGTTTTCGCGCCGCGAGATCGACGAAGTCGCGCACGCTGTGCTGCACGCCGGTGGCAATCACGAAATCGTCGGGCTGGGGCTGCTGCAGCATCAGCCACTGCATCTCGACGTAATCACGGGCGTGCCCCCAGTCGCGCCGCGCGTCGAGATTGCCGAGATAAAGGCAGTCCTGCAATCCCAGCTTGATGCGCGCCAGCGCACGGGTGATCTTGCGCGTGACGAAGGTCTCGCCGCGCACGGGACTTTCATGATTGAACAGGATGCCGTTGCAGGCGTACATTCCATAGGCCTCGCGGTAATTCACCGTGATCCAGTAGGCGTAGAGCTTGGCGACAGCATAAGGCGAGCGCGGGTAGAACGGCGTGGTTTCCTTCTGCGGTACTTCGCGGACCAGGCCATACATCTCCGACGTCGATGCCTGATAGAAGCGGGTCTTCTTCTCCAATCCCGAGGATGCGGATCGCTTCCAGCATGCGCAGCGCGCCCAGCGCGTCCGAATTTGCGGTGTATTCCGGCTCTTCGAACGACACCGCCACGTGGCTTTGCGCCGCGAGGTTGTAGATTTCGTCCGGCTGCACCTGCTGGATGATGCGCATCAGGCTGGTGGAATCGGTCATGTCCCCATAGTGGAGAATAAAATTGCGATTGCTTACGTGCGGGTCCTGGTAAAGGTGATCGATGCGATCGGTGTTGAACAGCGACGTGCGGCGCTTGATGCCGTGCACCGTGTAACCCTTCGCAAGCAGGAATTCGGCGAGGTATGCGCCATCCTGGCCGGTAATGCCGGTGACCAGCGCAACTTTACTCATTCTTTGGTGCCGGGCACATCTGTATACTCATGTCAGCGCTTGAAATCGGTCTGGGACGACGACCATGATCCTATCGGCGCACAGCGAAAGTTTGAAGCAGAAATGGTTCCGATCACGGCAGCGATTCTAAGCGATTTGCAACTTGCCGGAAAGAAAACCCCGGGGCATCCACCCCCTGCAACCTGACATGAGTATGATTTTCCCTGTTGTTCTCTGCGGCGGATCCGGTACACGGCTGTGGCCGCTTTCGCGAACGATGCTTCCCAAGCAGTTCCTGCCTCTGGTGACGCGCAAGACGATGTTGCAGGAAACGCTTTTGCGCCTGGGCGGAATACCGCAATTGCAGGCGCCGCTGGTGGTGTGCGGCAACGACCTGCGCTTTCTTGCCGCCGAGCAGTTGCGCGAGATCGGCGTGACCTCGATGGCGCAACTACTCGAGCCCGCGGGCCGCAATACCGCGCCGGCAGTTGCCGTGGCCGCACTGTGTGTAGCCGACACCAATCCCGATGGGGTCATGCTGGTGCTTCCGGCCGATCATTTGATTCGCGATGGCAGCGGTTTCCATGACGCCATCGGCAAGGCCGCGGCGCTCGCGAACGCGGGCCGCCTGGTCACCTTCGGCATCGTTGGGCGCGAACCGGAAACCGGCTATGGCTACATCGAGCGCGGCGAAGTCATTGCCGGCACCAGCCGTTCCTACCGGGTTGCGCGGTTCGTGGAGAAACCGGACGAAACGCATGCACGCGAATTCATCGCGTCGGGCCGCTTCTACTGGAACAGCGGCATGTTCGTCTTCAAGGCGTCGCGCTACCTCGAGGAACTCGGCAAGTACCGCCCCGACATCCTGAAGGCTGCGACGCAGGCGTGGAGCAAGAGCACTCGTGACCTCGACTTCATCCGCCTGGACGACAAGTCGTTTCTTGCCTCGCCTGCGGAGTCGATCGACTACGCGGTGATGGAGAACACCCAAGACGCGGCGGTCGTAGAGGCCGACATTGGCTGGAGCGACATCGGCTCCTGGACCGCGCTGTGGCAGGCGGGACAGTCCGACCCGGCTGGTAACGTCATGCTCGGCGATGTCCATACAGACAATGTGCGCAACTGCTACGTGCGGGCGGAGGACCGGCTGGTGGCGGCCGTAGGCGTCGAGAACCTGATCATCGTCGAGACTGCCGACGCGGTGCTGGTCACCCACAAGGACTACTCCCAAGACGTAAAGAAAGTTGTTGAATCGCTGAAATCCAAGCAGCGCGACGAGTACCTGGTGCACAAGCGCGTTTACCGGCCTTGGGGCTACTACGAAGGCCTGGATAGCGGCGAGCGCTTCCAGGTCAAACGCATCATGGTAAAGCCCGGATCTAAACTATCCCTGCAGATGCACCATCATCGCGCCGAGCACTGGGTGGTGGTGTCGGGAACCGCAAAAGTGGTGCGCGGCGAAGAAACGCTGCTGATTTCCGAGAACGAATCGACGTACATCCCGCTCGGCACCAAACACCGGCTGGAGAACGTGGGCAAGGTGCCGCTGCATCTGATCGAAGTGCAGTCAGGAAGCTACCTCGGGGAAGACGACATCGTGCGCTTTGAGGACGACTACAAGCGCAACTGAGCCGCAAACACCAGGTCCGCCAGTGCCCGCGATACTTCTCGTCAAGACTTCCTCGATGGGCGATGTCGTCCACAACCTGCCCGTCGTCGAAGACATCCTCGCGGCCCGGTCCGATGCGCGGATCGACTGGGTGGTCGAGGAAGCATTCGCCGCGATTCCACGCCTGCATCCCAGGGTGAGGCGAGTCATTCCGGTGGCAGTTCGCCGCTGGCGCAAGCGCCTTTTCGGTGGAGACACCCGCGGAGCATTCGGCGAGTTCCGGCAGGCACTGCGCCAGGACCGCTATGACGCCGTCATCGACAGCCAGGGGCTGCTCAAAAGCGCGATCCTGGGCCGCATGGCGCGCGGCCGCCGTCATGGCCTCGATTGGAAAAGTTCGCGCGAGCCCCTGCGACTGTTTTACGACCGCACTTACTCGATTCCCTGGTCCCTGCACGCGGTCGAGCGCAACCGGCTGCTCGCCGCGCTTGCGCTGGACTACCCGCTTCCCGAAAGGTTGCGTTACGGGATCGCCCCGCGGACCGAGGATGTCACGGCGCTGGCAACGCAGATCCCCGGCGGATCTCTGGATCGACCATTTGCGGTGCTGCTGCACGCCACCAGCGCCGAGAGCAAGGAGTGGCCGGAACAGCGCTGGACGCAGCTCGGCGCGCAGCTTGCGGAAAATGGCATCGCGTCGGTACTGCCATTCGGCAGCGAAACCGAGCGCCTGCGCAGCACACGGCTCGCCGCGCTCATCCCGAGGGCAGTGGTTCCGCCCAGGCTGGGCCTTGAACTGCTGGCTGCCCTACTGTCCAGAGCGCACGTCGCGGTCGGAGTCGACACCGGACTCACCCATCTCGCGGTCGCACTGGGCAGACCGTCAATCGGCCTTTATTGCGCCACCGATCCGGCCGCAACCGGTCTTTACGGTTCGCCGGTCGCCGTCAACCTTGGCGGCGTCGGCCATGCACCTTCAGTGGAGGAAGTAGTCGCCGAAGTGGAACGCCTGCGGGGCGTTACTTGAACCGGCTGCTCTATTCTCTGACGCTCTACCTGCTGCTTCCCTGGGCCCTGCTCCATCTGTTCTGGCGTGCGCGCAGGCAACCCGGCTACTTGCGGCATGTCGGTGAGCGTTTCGGATCCTTCGCCGAAAAAATCGACCGGCCGGTAATTTGGCTGCATGCGGTGTCGGTCGGGGAGACACGTGCCGCGGAACCGCTGATCAAGGCGTTGCGGCAGCGTCATCCTTCGCACCGGATCCTGCTCACCCACACCACGCCGACCGGGCGCCAGACCGGCGTCGCGTTGTTCGCTGACGGTGTCAGCCGTTGTTATATTCCCTATGACTTTCCGTTTGCAGTGAAGCGTTTCCTGCGCCGTTTCCAGCCGCAGGTCGGCATCGTGATGGAAACCGAAATCTGGCCCAACCTGATCGAGCACTGCCACCGTTGCAGCATCCCGATTTACCTGGTCAACGCCAGGATGTCGGAGAAATCCGCGCGCGGCTACGCACGTTTTCGCGGGCTGGCCGGGGCCGCGCTGCGCAATCTCGCCGGGATCGGCGCGCAGACCGAACGCGATGCCGCACGGCTCGCCGAACTCGGCGCCGGAGCGGTCACGGTCACCGGCAACGTCAAGTTCGATCGTACGGCGCCGCCGGAAATGCTGGCACTGGGAATGCGGCTTCGAGAGTTGATCGGCGGCCGTAAGGTGTTTCTCGCAGCCAGCACCCGCGAGGGAGAAGAGGCGTTGATTCTCGATGCGCTAGCTGGCTTGGACCAGGCGGAACTGCTCGTTATCATCGTGCCGCGGCATCCGCAGCGTTTCGACGAAGTCGGCGCCCTGCTCAGGCAGCGCGGCCACGCTTTCGTGCGCCGCAGTGAAGGACGGCTGGTCGGGGCGGATATTCGTTTCGTGCTCGGCGATTCTATGGGGGAAATGTTTGCCTATTACTGCGCGAGCGACGTGGCTTTCGTCGGCGGCAGTCTTCTGCCGCTCGGCGGCCAGAACCTGCTGGAGGCCTGCGCGGTCGGCTGTCCCGTCATCGTCGGACCGCACACTTTCAACTTCGAAGAGGCTACCGAAGGCGCAATCGAGGCCGGCGCGGCGCTGCGGGTTGCGGACGCGTCGGCGTTGGCCAAGACCGTCGCTTCACTGTTTCGCGATCCCGGCCGGTGCGAAGCAATGGCAGAAGCGGGCAGGCGCTTCACTCAAATGCATCGCGGCGCAACTGAACGGACGATGGAAATGCTGAAATGGAAAGAGGGGAACGGGGGATAGGGATTGGGAAATGGGTGAATGAGTGAAAGGGTGAAAGGGTGAAAGGGTGAAGGGCAAAATAAATTCGGGATAGGCTCCGTCTTGTAGGCAGTTGTTTACCCTTCCTTCTGCCTTCATCCTTCATCCTCTTTCTATTGTCCCTCTGTCACGACCCGATGCACCCGCTGGTCGCGCGGCCCTGCAGGCAGGTCATCCACAATCTGAACTGAAAAGGCCGCGGCAACTCGGGGAGTCTTCGCATTTAGGCCTGACAGCAGGCGATCGTAGAATCCACCACCATACCCGAGGCGTTCGCCGGTCGCCGTGAACGCGACCCCGGGGACCAGGAGGAACTCGACCGCAGACGAGGGCACTATGGGACAGCGTTCTGCCGGCTCGCGGATTCCCCAGAAGCCGGCGACCAGATCATTGCCCAGGCTCTTGACGTCGCGCAACTCGAGTATGCGCGCCTCGCGGTGGATCCGCGGCAGCAACAGCCGTTTGCCGGCGGCTATGACGTCGGAACAGAAAGCAGCGCTATCGAACTCGCTGCCGAACGATGCATAGGCGCAAACCACTCCGGCGGCGCGATACGCCCGCAGCGCGAGCAGTTTGGCCGTGATGATTTGCGAGTCGCGGCGTCGCGTTTCCGCGTCCAGCGCATCGCGCCGCGCGATCACCCTGGCACGTAGTGCTTTCTTGGCGGACCGCAACTTATCTTCAGGCGCGGATTCGGCGTTGGGCATGCGCCGGCTCGTCCCTCACCGTGCGTCGTCCCTGAGCAGCGCGTTGATATCGGCGAGGTCGGCCTCGGCGAGCTTGCCCACCGCGGCCTTGAGCCGCAGTTGGTTCAGGATGGTGTTGTAGACGGCTTGCGCCAGGTCGCGCCGCGCGATACTCAGTTGCTGCTCGGCGTTGAGCACGTCCACGGCGGTGCGCACCCCCACTTCCTGGCCCAGCTTGGTCGATTCCAGTTGCAGCTGCGTCGAAGCCACCGCCTGTTGCAGGGCCTTGACCTGGCCCAGGCCGGAGGTGACCCCCAGGAAGGCCTCCCGCGTTTGCAGCGCAGCACTGCGCCGGGCGTTTTCCAGGTCCTGGCGGGCGCGCTCCTGGTTCGCCACCGCTTCGCGCACCCGGGAGCTGATGGCCCCGCCCTGGTAGAGCGGCAAGTTCAACTGTACCCCGATCACCAGCGCGCGCAGGTCGCTCCCAACGCCTTGCGCCGAGGAGCCGGCGTAGTACTGGGTGAGCGAGCCCACCGCATCGAGCGTGGGCTGGTGCCCGGCACTGGCCCGTTCGCTCTCGCGCGCGGCCAGTTCCACGCTTTGCTGGGCGAGAGCGATCTGCAGGTTGGACTGGTAGGCCTGTTCGACCCAGGCGTTCATCTCGGCGGGCTGCGGCGCGTTGAGGCTGATCGGGGTGATCAGCCCGGAGAGCTCGTCCTGGGGCCTGCCCACGATCTGTTCCAGGGTCCGTTTTTTGACTTCCACGTCGTTCTGTGCCACCAGTTCCTGCGCCACCACCAGGTCGTAGCGGGCCTGGGCTTCGCGCGAGTCGGTGATGGTGGCCGTGCCCACCACGAAGTTGCGCTTGGCCTGCTCGAGCTGTTGGGCCACGGCGATCTTCTGCGATCCGATGGTCCTTAAGTTGAAGCGCGAAAGCAGCACATCGAAGTAGGCCTGCGCCACCCGGGTCATCAGCTCCTGGGCGGCCACCCCAAGCTGGGTCTGGGCCTGGCGGACCTGGATCTTGGCCTGCTCGTAGGTCAGCGCGTTTTGCTTGCGGTAGATCGGCTGGGTCACCGTCACACCGTAGTTGTAGTCGTGAAAGTCGCGGTTTCCCCCTGGAAAGACGCTGTTCTCGTATTCGACGTCGAGATTGTTGTAGTTGACCCCGGCAGCGAAGTTGGCGTTGGGCAGCAGCAGCGCCCGGCCCTGCGGCAGCCGCTCCTGGGCGCCTATGTACTGGGCCTTGGCCGCCGCATACACCGCGTCCTGCAGCGTCGCCTCCCGGTACACCGCAAGCAAGTCGGCGGCGAATGCGTGCTGAACCGCTGCAACAGCCAGCATCAGTGCCAGCAACGTGGATGTGCTTTTCTTCATATTGCGGATTTCCTGTTTTTCTGGTTTGCCGGCGTCCGCATTGGTGCTGCGCCGGTTTGGATTTTGACCGGTGGTCCGTGATTTCTCGACCACAGACCGACTTCAGAACACAAAGCGTTCCGGCTGCTTGACGTTCCTGAGCGGCGGGATGCTGGTTTCGAACAGGCCCACCGAATTGAATGTGCCAGCGCCCATCCTGTTGATGAGTGTCGCCGTCATCACCGGCTCCTCCCCGACGACCGCGAGCAGCCGACCACCGACAGAGAGCTGGCGCCGGAAGGATTCCGGTAACACCGGTACCGAACCGGTCAGCAAAATGGCATCGTAAGGCGCCAGCGCCGGCCAGCCTTCGGCCGCGTCGCCAATGATGAGCTGCGCGTTCCTGGTTCCATGCCCCGCAAGTTTGCGCGCGGCGGACTGGCTGAACTCGGCATGTCTTTCCACGCTAATCACCTGGCCGCCCAGTCTCGACAGTAGCGCGGTGACATAACCGCTGCCGGTTCCTACCTCGAGGATTTTGTCGGTCTTGCGGATGCCCAGTTCCTGCAACATGCGCGCTTCGACTTTGGGCGCGAGCATTACTTCCCCTTGATCCAGCGGGATTTCCATGTCGGCAAAAGCCAGCGCGCGGTACTTCTCGGGGACGAACTCTTCGCGCTTGATCGTCAACAGCAGATCCAGGACGGTCTGATCCAGCACTTCCCATGGACGGATCTGGCTCTCGACCATGTTCAAGCGCGCTTGTTCCAGATTCATGACTGCCGCTCGTGCTTCGAAGTTTTTTGAAGGCTTGCAATTATTACACAATTCAATTAGCGTCAGCGTTGCGTTGGGGGTCCTCCGAACCATTTGTTCTCTCGGGCGCGTCGTGCGGCGTGCATGCGAAAACGAGTGTCCGGTTGGTGAGAAAAACCCTTCGGACCTGTACGGGTAATGCCGATGCAGGGAAGCGCCCCGAGTTGTATTGCTCGCGCTTCCTTTTCCTTGCCAGTTTTGTGGAGCGCGCCATGAATGCCATTCCCAAGTTTCTCAACACCACGGCCCACGTCGATGAGGCCGCGATCAAGCCTTTGCCCAGTTCACGCAAGGCATATGTGCAGGGTTCGCGTGCTGACATCCGCGTGCCGATGCGCGAGATCAGCCAGAGCGATACGCCGGCAAGTTTCGGCGCTGTGCACAATCCGCCGATTTTCGTTTACGACACCTCCGGCCCCTACACCGACCCCGGCGCCGCCATCGACATCCGCAACGGCCTGGGGCCGCTTCGGGAACAATGGATCGCGGAGCGCAACGACACCGAAACGCTGGCCGGACCGTCATCGATTTTCGGGCGCGTGCGCCTACAGGATCCTGCGCTGGCGCAGATGCGCTTCAACCTGAAACGCACACCGCGACGCGCAAAGTCCGGTGTAAACGTAACCCAGATGCACTATGCGCGCCGCGGCACGGTCACGCCCGAAATGGAATTCATCGCTATCCGCGAGAACCAGCGCCGCGACCAGCTCCCGGATCTGATGACACGCCAGCATCCGGGCACGTCCTTCGGCGCCGCGCTTCCGAAATTGATTACGCCGGAGTTCGTGCGCGACGAAGTAGCACGCGGGCGCGCCATTATCCCCGCGAACATCAACCATCCGGAATCCGAGCCGATGATCATCGGCCGCAATTTCCTGGTGAAGATCAACGCCAATATCGGCAACTCGGCGCTTGGGTCCAGCATTCAGGAAGAAGTCGAGAAGATGACCTGGGCAATCCGCTGGGGCGGCGATACGGTGATGGACCTCTCAACCGGCAAGCACATCCACGAAACCCGAGAGTGGATCATCCGCAATGCGCCAGTTCCAATCGGCACCGTGCCGATTTACCAGGCGCTGGAGAAAGTGGACGGCAAAGCCGAGGAGCTGACGTGGGAGATCTTCCGCGACACGCTCGTCGAGCAGGCCGAACAGGGCGTGGACTACTTCACCATCCACGCCGGCGCGCGGCTTGCCTACGTCCCGCTGACCGCGAAGCGCATGACCGGCATCGTCTCGCGCGGCGGCTCGATCCTCGCCAAGTGGTGTCTCGCGCATCACCAGGAAAATTTCCTCTACACCCGGTTCGAGGACATCTGCGAGATCATGAAGGCCTACGACGTCTCCTTTTCGCTCGGGGACGGCCTGCGCCCCGGCTCGATCCACGACGCCAACGACGAAGCGCAGCTTGGCGAACTCAAGACGCTGGGCGAACTCACCCAAATCGCCTGGAAACACGACGTCCAAGTCATGATCGAGGGCCCCGGCCACGTGCCCATGCACCTCATCAAGGAGAACATGGATCTGCAGTTGAAGCTCTGCCGCGAGGCGCCGTTCTACACGCTGGGACCGCTTACCACCGATATCGCGCCCGGTTACGATCACATCACGTCGGCGATCGGCGCGGCGATGATCGCCTGGTACGGCACCGCGATGCTGTGCTATGTCACGCCCAAAGAACATCTCGGATTGCCGGACAAGGACGACGTCAAGGACGGCATCATCGCTTACAAGATCGCCGCGCACGCGGCAGACCTGGCCAAAGGCCAACCGGGCGCGCAGGTCCGCGACAATGCGCTGTCCAAGGCACGCTTCGAGTTCCGCTGGGACGACCAGTTCAACCTCGGACTCGACCCGGACAAGGCGAAGCAGTTTCACGACGAGACGCTCCCCCAGGAAGGCGCCAAGCTCGCGCATTTCTGTTCGATGTGCGGTCCGCACTTCTGCTCGATGAAGATCACCCAGGACGTGCGCGACTACGCCGCCAGCCAGGGCGTATCCGAATCCGAGGCCCTGAAAAAGGGGATGAAGGACAAGTCTGCCGAGTTTGTCCGTGCCGGCGCCGAGATTTATCGTCGCGCCTGACGCCAATGCGTTGAGCGGCAAGACCGTGTCCGTGTCGGTGCTGACAATCGCGGCCGGCGTTTTCGTCGCGTTGTCGATCCTCCTGTACCTCGTTCAGGATCGCCTGATTTTCTTCCGGCAGCCGCTTGATCCGGGGCGTCGCGATTCGGTACTGCAACGCTTTCCCAATGTAGAGGAAGTCAACCTCGTAGCGGACGACGGCACACGCCTGCACGGTTTCCTCTCCAAACCCCCGGTCGTTGCCGGCACGAAGTTTCCGCTGGTCATCTATTTCGGCGGCAATGCCGAAGAAGCCTCCTGGCTGCTGGAAGAGGGCGACCGGCCGCAGAACTGGGCCTGGCTGGTCGTCAACTACCGTGGCTACGGCTGGTCCGAGGGAAGTCCGGGCGAAAAGGCGATGGTTGCGGACGCACGCCGCATCCACGACTGGACGCGATCGAGATCCGACGTCGAGCACTCCCGCATCGTCGCATTCGGGCGCAGTCTGGGCAGCGGTGTTGCCGTCCGGTTGGCTTCCGAGCGACCTTTGGCCGGCATAGTCCTCGCAACCCCCTTTGACAGCCTGGAAAGCGTGGCCAAGCGACACTACCCGCTTGCACCGGTGTCGTTGTTCTTGCGGCATCGTTTCGATTCGCTCGATCTGGCGCCGAGCATCGGCGTTCCCATGCTATGCATCGTGGCGGAGCGCGACTCGATCATTCCCGCAGAGCATGCGCGCCGGCTGTATGCCGCGTGGCAGGGCGACAAACGATTAGTGTCGATTGCGAACGCCGACCACAACGACGTGTCCGCGACTCCAGCGTTCTGGCGCGAGATCGGGGATTTTCTCTCGAGGATTCCCGGTGTTCATTGAGCCGGCCGCTCCGATTCACCGTGCTAACATCCGTGCATGGACGCGCTTACACCGCTTGCCGCGCTCATCCTCGGCATCGTCGAGGGGCTCACCGAATTCCTTCCCATCTCGAGCACCGGCCATCTGATCCTTGCCGGAGACCTGCTCGGCGTCAACAGCGAAAAGGGCAGGATTTTCGAGATCGTGATCCAGTGCGGCGCCATTTTCGCCGTGGTCTGGGAATACCGCGCGAAACTCTGGTCCGTCGCCGTGCAGTTGCCTAACGATCGCGGCGCGCAGCGTTTCGCTGCGAACCTGCTGATCGCCTTCATCCCGCTTGCCGTGATTGGACTGCTGTTCGGAAGCGCGATCAAGGCGAGCCTGTTCAAGCCGGTACCAGTCGCCATTGCGTTCATCGTCGGCGGCCTGATCATTCTCTGGGCCGAACGGCGCAAACATGTCATCAGAATCCAGAGTGTCGAGGACATGCGCTGGACCGACGCGCTCAAGGTTGGCATTGCACAGGCCTTTGCCCTGATTCCGGGGACGTCCCGCGCCGGCTCGACCATTATCGGCGGACTGTTTTTCGGCCTATCGCGCAAGGCGGCGACCGAGTTCTCCTTTTTCTCGCCATCCCAGTCCTGTTCGCTGCGTCGGCTTACGAACTGGTCAGGAATCGGCAGCTTCTCTTCGTAGAGGATCTCGGGATTTTCGGCATCGGATTGGCGGCAGCTTTCGGTTCGGCATTTTTGTGCGTGCGCTGGTTATTGCGCTACATCAGCCGGCACGACTTGACCGTTTTCGCGTGGTATCGGATCGGCTTCGGTATTGTGGTGCTCCTGACCGCGTATACCGGCGCGGTGACCTGGACGGTCAACTGACGGAGGAGTGGGGAACAGGGAATTGGGAATGGAGGATTCTGTGATTAAGTGGTTCAGTAACCCAATCGCTCAATGACTCATTCGCCGCTTCTCAGCTTTGCACCCAGGGCAGTCCCGCCAGGCGCCAACCACCGAGGGAGTTGCGGTGGCCGCTCGCGTCCTTGTCGCCCTCGAATCCTTGCAATACGTTGTAACTTTGCGAATAACCCGCCTGTGCCGCGGCTGCAGCAGCGGCATGCGATCGCGCGCCGCTACGACACAGGAACATCACGACCGCCTGCTTATCCGTCTGTGCCTGGAGCTCGTTGAGGAAATTCGGGTTTGGCTTAGATCCGGGGTAGGTTTGCCACTCGATCTGAACGCTGCCCGGAATCCGCCCAACGTAATTCCATTCAGCCTGCGTGCGCACGTCCACCAGCTTTGCCCCAGGTGCTTTTTTCATAAGTTCGTCGGCTTCCCCCGGAAGCAATGCTCCGCCATAGGGCAGGTTCATCTCCCTCCCACGTTTGGCAGCTTTGTTCAAAATTTCTGAAATAGTAGCCACAATTATTTCTCCAATAAGCACTTAGCCCAGATCCATACCGTTTTCACGTACCTCCACGAAGGCATGAGCACAAGGCTAGCAGAAAGACTGGGGTGACCAAAAAACGCTTGCCAAACGTAGTGTCGTGCACTATTTTCGAGCGCGAATTCCCTTGTTGCTCTTCATTGGTGCCGGAGTGTCTGGGGAAACTCAGTTAACAGGTTGTGAGTTAATGGTTTTTCGGGAAATTTGGGTCGGCACGGTTCCTGCTGAACGTGTGACTCGCTCAATTTCCCATGCAGTACACCCCAAACCAGGAGAAGAAAATGGCGGCAGCCGATGTTTTCAAATTGCTAAAAGATAACGACGTGAAGTTCGTTGATCTGCGGTTTACCGACACCCGCGGCAAGGAACAGCACGTTACCGTCCCTGTCCGCTCATTTGGTCCGGAAAAGTTTGAGGACGGCCATGCGTTTGACGGCTCCTCAATAGCCGGGTGGAAGGGCATCCAGGCCTCCGACATGCTGCTCATGCCGGACCCCGACTCCGCGCGGCTCGACCCGTTTTCCGACGAACCCACGCTGAACATTACCTGCGACGTTATCGAGCCGACCGACGGCAAGGGCTACGACCGCGATCCCCGCACCATCGCCAAGCGCGCCGAGGCCTATCTGAAGTCCACCGGAATCGGCGACACGGCTTATTTCGGGCCTGAGCCCGAGTTCTTCATTTTCGACGGCGTGACCTGGAGTATCGACATGTCCGGCTGCTTCGTCAAAATCTCGTCGGAGGAAGCGCCCTGGTCAACCGGCAAAGAGTTCGAAGGCGGCAACATGGCTCACCGCCCTCCGGTCAAGGGTGGCTATTTCCCCGTGCCACCGGTTGACTCGCTGCAGGACATCCGCAATGCGATGTGTCTGGCGCTCGAGCAGCAGGGAGTCGAAGTGGAAGTGCATCACCACGAGGTGGCGGCAGCCGGCCAGAATGAGATCGGCACCAAGTTCAACAGCCTGGTGAAGCGCGCGGACTGGATGCAGATTCTGAAATATACCGTGTGGAACGTCGCCCATTCCTACGGCAAGACCGCCACGTTCATGCCCAAGCCGATCGTTGGCGACAACGGCTCCGGCATGCACGTGCACCAGTCGGTGTGGAAAGGCGGACAGAATTTGTTTGCGGGAAACGGCTACGCCGGATTGTCGGAACTGGCGCTTTATTACATCGGCGGAATCATCAAGCACGCCAAAGCGCTGAACGCCATCACCAACCCCGGCACCAACTCCTACAAGCGCCTGGTGCCCGGATTCGAGGCGCCCATCAATCTGGCCTATTCCGCAAAGAATCGTTCGGCAGCTTGCCGCATTCCCCACGTGGCCAGCCCCAAGGCGCGACGCGTGGAGGTGCGCTTCCCCGACCCGACCGCGAATCCGTACCTTGCTTTCGCGGCCATGCTGATGGCGGGCCTGGATGGCGTCCAGAACAAGGTCCATCCTGGAGACCCGATCGACAAGAACCTGTACGACCTCCCGCCGGAAGAAGTCAAGAAGGTGCCGCATCCATGCGCATCGCTCGACGAGGCCCTGGAAAACCTCGACAAGGATCGCGCCTTTCTCACCAAGGGCGGTGTGTTTTCCAACGACATGATTGAGGCATACATCGATCTCAAGATGGAGGAAGTCACGCGCTTTCGCATGACCACCCATCCGGTCGAATTCGACATGTACTACAGCGCGTAACCGCCATCGCGACGAGGAGAAGGGCGGGAGTTCCCGCCCTTTTTTGTTTGTGACACATCAAATTTCTGACGGGGTTCGCGGATTGATAATCGAATTCGCCTGTCTTAGACTGCGGCGGGAGGCGCATCGCGTGACAGGCGCACCTCAATTCTTCGGTGATCTCACGGGTGAATTTCATGCGGCTTTATCATTGGGCGTTGTTGCCGGCAATCGCGGCGATCGCGCTACCTGCTTTGGCGGAGACTTGCAAGTACGTGGACGGCGAGGGTCGCGTGGTCTATTCGAACACGCCGAACAATCCACCCAAGGGCGCGAAGTTGGTGAAATGCTTCAGCGACCCTGCACCTTCGACTCCCGCGCCGCAGGTATCCAAGCCGCAGTCCGGCGCCCGGGAAGGACTTCCGAAGGTGGACGGCCAGACGCAGAAGAAGCGCGACGACGAGCGGCGACGCATTCTCCAAAGCGAACTCGCAGACGAGCAGCAGCAGCTCGAGGCCGCCAGACAGAAACTCGCCGAACAGGAAGCGATACGGACAGGGGACGAGCGCAACTATCAACGCTATCTCGATCGCATCCAGCCCTTTCGCGACACCGTTGCGAACCACGAACGCAACATCGAAGCCATCAGGCGCGAGATTTCCAATCTGAAATAAGCGCCGGCAACAGCCGCGGCAAGCCGACGGCCCGCATCAACTTTTTCATACCGCCTTTCGCGACCTGCCGCTCGACGCCATCCCAGTGGCGCGCTTCTTGCGCGATCCCAGCCGTCAGGCGTGTGGCACAGTGATGAAGCAACTGAGTTTCCCCGGAGTCGACGCACTGGCGACTGCGGTTGTCCTGTTGGACAGCGCACAGGTCGTGCGTTACATCAACCCGGCGGCAGAGAACCTGCTCGCGATCAGCTCCAAGAACATCGTCGGCATGCCGCTCGAGAAGGTGTTTGCCGAACCCGGTTTTCTGGTTGCCGCGTTGAGTTACGCCGCCGAAAACAACAGCAGCCACACGCTGCATGAACTACCGCTGTCCACGGCGGGCGGCACTCGGCTCGAAGTGTCATGCACCGTGACGCCGGTGGAAATTGCCGGGGTCGAGCGGTTCCTGATCGAGTTGAGCCCGCTGCACCAGCAACTGCGCATCGCGCGCGAGGAGCGCCTGATGGACCAGAGTACGCAGACTCGCGAGCTTATCCGCAATCTTGCACACGAGATCAAGAACCCGCTGGGGGCGTTGCGCGGTGCGGCGCAACTTCTCGACCGGGAACTGGAACGACCGGCCCTGCATGAGTACACGCAGGTGATCATGAAGGAGGCGGACCGGCTTCAGTCGCTGATGGACAGGCTGCTTACGCCGCACCGGCTGCCCCAGGTCACGCTGTTCAATGTGCACGAGGCGCTGGAGCGCGTGCGCAGTCTGTTGCTGGCGGAATTTCCCGAAGGAATCGGGGTCCGGCGCGACTACGACGTAAGCGTGCCGCCATTGACCGCGGATCGCGAGCAGATCATCCAGTCGCTGCTAAACGTTGCGCGCAATGCCGCACAGGCAATGCAGGGAAAAGGCACGATCATCCTGCGCACGCGCGTGGCACGCAGGGCGACATTGGCGAAGAAAATGCATCGCCTCGCCTTGTTGGTGCAGATCGTGGACGACGGGCCGGGTGTGCCGGAGGAATTGAAGGACAGGATCTTTTTCCCACTAGTGAGCGGGCGCGAGGGCGGCCACGGGGTTGGACTTACCATCGCCCAGACCTTCGTGACCCAACACCACGGCACCATCGAACTGGAAAGTGAGCCTGGCAGGACCTGCTTCAGCATCATGCTTCCGATTGAATAGTCGGGGAATGGGGAATCGAGAATCAGAAACAACCTGATAGGCTTCGCGTTTTGCGATTCACTTTTTCCCATTTCCCGTTTCCCGTTTCCCATTTCCTGTTCACGGTAGAACCATGAAACCTGTTTGGATTATTGACGACGACCGCTCGATTCGCTGGGTGTTCGAGAAAGCGCTGGCGCGGGAAAACATTGCATTCAAGGTCTTCGCCTCCACTCAGGAGGCACTGCAGGCGCTCTCGGCATCAACCCCACAGGTGGTGGTCAGCGACATTCGCATGCCCGGCGACTCCGGCCTCGAATTGCTGCAGAAGCTCAAGGAGACGTACCCCAACCTGCCGGTCATCATCATGACCGCATACTCGGACCTCGAAAGCGCGGTGGCCGCATTCCAGGGGGGCGCATTCGAGTACCTGCCCAAACCTTTTGACGTGGATCAGGCGGTAGATTTGATTCGCCGGGCGATGGAAGAGAGCCTGCGTCAGGGCGACGTCGTCGAAGTGGCGGAAGAATCACCTGAGATCCTAGGCCAGGCGCAGTCCATGCAGGAAGTGTTCCGTGCCATCGGGCGGCTCACGCAATCGCACGCCACCGTTCTCATCAATGGCGAATCCGGAACCGGCAAGGAACTGGTGGCGCGCGCGCTGCATCGACACAGTCCGCGCGCGCCCAGGCCATTCATCGCGATCAACACGGCGGCAATTCCCAAGGATTTGCTCGAGTCGGAGTTGTTCGGGCACGAACGCGGCGCCTTTACCGGCGCGCAGGCGATGCGGCGCGGTCGTTTCGAACAGGCTGAAGGCGGCACCCTGTTTCTGGACGAGATCGGCGACATGCCGCCCGATCTGCAAACACGCCTGCTGCGGGTGCTGTCGGACGGTCAGTTTTACCGCGTCGGCGGACATCAACCGATCAAGGCCAACGTGCGCATCATCGCGGCAACGCATCAGGACCTGGAAAGCCGGGTCAAGCAGGGCATGTTTCGCGAGGACCTATTCCATCGATTGAACGTGATCCGGTTGCGCCTGCCGGCGCTCCGCGAGCGCCGCGATGACATTCCGCTGCTGGCCAGGTATTTCCTTCAGAAAAGTGCGCGCGAATTGGGCGTGGAAACGAAGAAACTGTCGGAGGCGGCGATGAAGTATCTGTCCTCGCTGGACTTCCCCGGCAATGTGCGCCAGCTGGAGAACCTTTGCCACTGGCTGACGGTGATGGCGCCGGGGATGAACGTCGATGTCAAGGACCTGCCACCGGAGTTGCGTGAGGAAGCCCTCATTCCGTCGGCGGAGAACTGGGTGACCGCGCTGGAGCGGGAAGCGGAATCTCTGCTGAAACGCGGAGACAGCGCGATCCTCGATGAACTTTCCCGCCAGTTCGAACGAGCGCTGATAACCAGGGCGCTTGCGCATACCGGCGGTCGAAGGATCGAAGCATCATTGCTGCTGGGAATGGGCCGCAACACGCTGACCCGCAAGATCCACGAACTGGGTTTGGAAAAGGACGATGCGCCGGACTAAGAACCCCTAAACCTCGGATTGCGTCAGATATTAGAGATCAATCTCGGCGACCACCGGTGCGTGGTCGGAGGGTCGCTCCAACTTGCGTAGATCCACGTGAATGCTGCTCGAACAGCAGCGCGGCGCCAGTTCGGGAGAGAGAAGAATGTGATCGATGCGCAAACCCAGACCTCGCTTGAAAGCATTCATGCGGTAGTCCCACCACGAGAATGACTTCTCGGGCTGTTCAAAGAGCCTGAAGCTGTCCTTCAGTCCATGCCCAAGCAGTCGCTGAAACGCATCACGCTCCGGCGCACTGACCAGAACCTGGCCTTCCCAGGCCTTCGGATCGTGGACATCGCGGTCTTCCGGCGCGATGTTGAAGTCGCCGAGCACCGCCAGCCGCGGGTGCTTCTTCAATTCCGCGTCCATCCAGGGCTCAAATGCTGCCAGCCAATCGAGCTTGTAGCGAAATTTGTCGGATTCCAGGCTTTGGCCGTTGGGCACGTACACACATACGAGCCGCAGGTCTCCTACGTTGGCGGACAGCACCCGTTTTTGCCCGTCAGCGTAACCGGGGATGCCCGCCACAACTGCCTGCGGCGCATCGCGCGCCAGGATCGCAACGCCGTTATAGGTTTTCTGCCCGGAGAATACGGCGCGGTATCCGGCCTGTCCGATTGCGTCCAGAGGAAAATTTGCATCCTCGACTTTGGTTTCCTGCAGGCAAACCGCGTCGGGGCGTTCACGCGCGAGCCACTCGAGGAGATGCGGAAGGCGAACCTTCAGCGAGTTCACATTCCAGGCCGCGAGCTTCAAGCGTCGTCAGTTCTGCTCGGATGCGGGTGCGGATTCAGGCTTTGCCGCACCTCTCGCGTCATCGGGCTCCGGTGCCTGCTCCGGCGCGGGCGGTGGTGCGGACGGGGCCGGCTTGGCCTGTACCGGCGTGACCGGCACCAGTGCAGTCTTGGGGTAGCCGGCGTCGTCGAGCGCTGCGTTCCACTGCCCTTCCTCGAAGCCGCGCAAGACCCGACGCCCCACTTGGAGCACCGGCACCACTTCATCTCCACCGGTCACCTTCCTGAGCTCTTCACGCATTTCCGGCGCCAGCGGATCCTTGACGGTGTGCGGCACGCCACGCTTGACCAGAAGGTCGCGCGCTTGACTGCAACTGTCGCCACAGTCGTACACAAAAAGCGTCACCGGAAAATTCTTCATTGCCTGCTGGAGGACGTAGGGCATTGCAACATGCCCAGGCTTGTCTCCGAGTTGCTTGCGCTCGATGTTCCTGGCGCTTGGCGGCGGCAGCTGATCGCTGTAATGAACCTTGCCGGTTTCGTCCACCCATTTGTAAGTCTCGGTCTGGGCCAACGCCACACTCGAAACCAGCATGATCAAAAGCATCCAGGGTTTCATCGAGGCTTCCTCCATTTCAATCTCCGCATCATGCCACGGCCATGCCATTGTGCCGTAACAGCGCATCGATTTTAGGCTCGCGCCCGCGAAACGCCACAAACGACTCGAGCGCCGGGCGGCTTCCGCCAGCCGCGAGAATTTCCTCGCGAAAGCGTTCGCCGACCACAGGGTTCAGCACACCGTTTTCCTCGAACAGGCTGTAGGCATCCGCAGACAGCACCTCCGCCCATTTGTAGCTGTAATAGCCGGCCGCGTACCCGCCTCCAAAAATGTGCGAAAAGCCATGCGGAAAGCGGTTGTAAGTGGGCGGAAAGATGACCGCGACTCGGCTGCGCACCTCATCGAGAAGATCGAGCGGCGTTTTTGTGCCCGCCGGGTCGAAGTCATGGTGCAGGTGCATGTCGAACAGCGCGAACTCGAGCTGGCGCACAGTCTGCATGCCGCTCAGAAAATTCTTCGCCGCCACCATTTTGTCGAAAAGCGCGCGCGGCAGAGTTTGTCCGCTATCGACGTGGCGCGTCATGTCCTTGAGTACGTCCCACTCCCAGCAGAAATTCTCCATGAACTGGCTGGGCAATTCGACGGCATCCCACTCGACCCCGTTGATTCCCGACACGCCGAGCACGTCCACCCGGGTCAGCAAATGGTGCAGGCCGTGGCCGAACTCGTGGAACAGCGTGATCACCTCATCGTGGGTGAACATTGCCGGCCTGCCACTGACCGGTGCGGAGAAATTGCAGTTCAGGTAGGCCACAGGGGTCTGGATGCCGGCGGCCTTGCGCCGCCGGGTGATCGCGTCGTCCATCCACGCTCCACCGCGCTTGGACGGCCGCGCATACAGATCGAGATAGAACTGCCCGACCAGTTCGCCATCGGCATTGCGGATGGAGAAGAAGCGCACATCCTCATGCCAGCGCGGCGCCTCATCGGCGGCAATACTCAGTCCATAAAGCGTCTCGACCACACGGAACATGCCGGCGAGAACCTGCTGTTCCGGGAAGTACTGTTTGACTTCCTGATCCGAGAATGCATAGCGTGCGATCCGCAACTTTTCCGATCCATAGGCGACGTCCCAGGGCTGCAGTTCGGCGAGCCCCAGTTGCTTCGCCGCAAACTCCTTCAGTTCGGCCAGATCGCGCTCGGCGTAGGGTTTGGCGCGCATTGCCAGTTCTTCGAGAAACCCGAGCACGTGTTCGGGCGTATCGGCCATCTTTGGCTCCAGCGACAATTCGGAAAAAGTCTCGAATCCTAGTAATTGCGCTTGTTCGCACCGCAACTTCAGAATCTCGCTGATGAGCGCGGTGTTGTCCCACGCCGGATTGCCGAACTCGGCGGCGCGGGTGGCGTACGCGCGATACAGCCGCTCGCGCAAATCGCGGTTGTCAGCGTACTGCATGACCGGGAGATAGGACGGCATCTGCAACGTGAATTTCCAGCCCGCCTTGCTGAGCTCCGCTGCGGCCCTGTGCGCCGCCTCCAGCGCGTCATCGGGCACGCCGGACAGTTGCGCGCGGTCCTGGATGATCAACTCGAAGGCATTGGTGGCATCGAGCAGGTTGTCGTTGAATTTGGACGATAGCTGGGCGAGCCGCTCACTCACCTGCTTGAACCGAGCCTTGCGCTCAACGGGAAGTTCAACGCCGCCCAGGCGGAAATCGCGCAGTTCATTGTCGATGACTTTTCTCTGCGCCGGCGTGAGCGTGGAAAAACTCGGCGAGGCATGCAACGCCTTGTATTTCCCGAACAGCGCCTCGCTTTGCGACAACTCGGTGAAATACTGGGTGATTCGCCCCAGGTTGGCGTTGTAAGCCTCGCGCAACGCCGGGCTGTTCATCACCGCGTTCATGTGCGCGACCTGCCCCCAGGAGCGGCGCAGCCGTTCGTTGGCATCGTCCAGGGGGGCGACAAATTCTTCCCACGTCGGTTCCCGCCCATCGGCCTCCTGCCGGGCGATCAGCTCTCGGTTCTCTTCCAGCAACTGGTCCAGCGCCGGGGTGACATGGTCCGGCCTGAACTGGGCAAAACGCGGCAGACCCGAAAAGTCGAGCAGAGGGTTCATGAGAGCGGTGACTCGTGGCGCGTGACTGGTAACAGGTGAACGGCGGACTCCTGCCGATTGTTTTGGCATCTGGCGGTGCGACACTCTGATTTCAAGCTTCGAAGACGATATGGCCGCCTACCAGCGTATAGCGCACTCGGCCCGTGACTTCGTAGCCGGCAAACGGCGTGTTCTTGCCCTGGCTGATAAGCCGTGCTGGCTCGACCTTCCATCGCAACTGCGGATCGAAGATGCACAGATCGGCGTTGGCTCCCGCCGCGATCGCAACACCACCGATGCCCAGAATGCGCGCCGGCTCGGTAGTCACCTTTGCAATCGCTTTCGGGAGCGAAATGCGCGACTCCTCCGACCATTTCAGAGTCAGTGCCAGCAGCAGTTCCAACCCGGTGGCACCGGCCTCGGATTCGCCAAACGGCAGTTGCTTGGCGTCCTCATCCACCGGGGTATGGTCGGAACAAATCGCATCGATAGTGCCGTCCTCTACGCCGCGGCGCAACGCATCGCGGTCGCGCAGGCTTCGCAGCGGCGGCACCAGGTGGTAATTGGAATCGAAGTAACCGATATCCATTTCGCTCAGGTGTACGTGATTCGCCGATACGTCGCAAGTCACGTCCATGCCCAGCGCCTTGGCCTGACGCATCATCTCCACGCCCTCCGCGCTCGACAGCCGGCACAGATGCACCCGCGCGCCGGTTTCGCGGGCAAGTAGCAGCATGGTGGAGAGCGCCACCGTTTCCGCCACCACCGGGATCGGCGCCAGCCCGAGGCGCGTCGCTACCTGCCCGTCATGGGCGACCCCGCCACGCGCCAGGCTGCCGTCGCTCGGGCGCAGCCACACCGGGTAGCCAAAGGTGGTCGCATACTGCATCGCCCGCAGTAAGACCTGGTTGTCGTCAAGCGGCACGTCCGCCTGTGAAAAAGCCACACATCCGGCGTCGACCAGCTCGGCCATTTCGGTAATGCGCTCACCTTTGAGCCCCAGGGTCAGTGCGCCCAGCGGGTATACGTGCGCCTGGTTGAGACTGCGCGCACGATGCTTGAGCATTTCCACCAGACCCGGTTCGTCCAGCGGCGGGTCGGTATCCGGAGGGCATGCCAGAGAAGTCACCCCGCCGGCCACAGCGGCAGCCATCTCGCTTTCCAGCGTGGCCTTGTGCTCGAAACCCGGCTCGCGCAACCTCGCCGAGAGGTCAACCAATCCCGGACACACCACCAGACCGTCAGCGTCGATCACCCGGTTGGCGTGAAAACTTTCGGGTGCGGCACCGACAGCCGCAATTTTTCCAGCGGCAAGATACAGGTCCTGAACCTTCTCGGTTCCGCTCTGCGGATCGACCACGCGGCCGTTCTTGATGTGAATCTTCATTTAACGTGTGCTGCTAGGCGTTACCAGCCAGGATCGACATCACCGCCATGCGCACGGCGATGCCGAAGGTCACCTGCGGCAGGATCACCGACTGGTTGCCGTCGGCCACGCTGGATTCGATCTCGATGCCGCGATTCATCGGCCCGGGATGCATCACGATCGCGTCCGGCTTCGCGCCGGCGAGTTTCTCCGGTGTGAGTCCGTAGTACTTGAAGAATTCCTGCGCCGAGGGCAGTAACGCCCCGTTCATGCGCTCGTTCTGCAGCCGCAGCATGATCACGACGTCCACTTCCTTCAGCCCCTTGGCCATGTCGTGAAAGACATGCACGCCGAGCTCCGAAACATGGGTCGGGAGCAAAGTACGCGGGCCGATCACACGCACCTCGGGCACACCCAGGCTGGTCAGCGCGTGGATCTGCGAACGCGCCACGCGCGAGTGCAGGACATCGCCGACGATCGCCACCCGCAGTTTGGTGAAATCGTGCTTGTAGTGGCGGATGGTGAACATGTCGAGCAAGCCCTGCGTGGGATGCGCGTGGCGTCCGTCTCCGGCGTTGATCACGTGGATGTAAGGTGCGACATGGCGGGCAATCAGGTGCGCGGCACCGCTCTCCGCGTGGCGAACGATGAACATGTCCGCGTGCATGGCCGAGAGGTTGGCGACGGTGTCGAGCAGGGTTTCGCCCTTGGTCTGGGAGGAGGTGCCGACGTTGAGGTTGATGACGTCGGCTGAAAGCCGCTTCGCCGCGATCTCGAATGTCGTGCGCGTGCGCGTCGAGGATTCGAAGAACAGGTTGAATACTGCCTTGCCGCGCAACAGCGGCACTTTCTTGATCTCACGCTCAGTAACGGAAAGGAAGGAGTGCGCGGTGTCGAGGATGCGCACGATGATGTCGCGCGGAAGGCCCTCGATGGTGAGCAGGTGATGCAACTCGCCATTGGCGTTGAGTTGCGGGTTGTTGGCCATCATTTCCTTTCCTGGGCCGGCACGGGATTGACGACCAGGCTCAAGTGGCCATCGGCGCTTTTCTGCAGTTCGATCTGCTCGTTGTCTGCGACCTTGACCTCGGCGCCGAGGAACTGGGCCGCGATCGGGAGTTCGCGGCCACCGCGGTCTAGCAATGCCGCCAGGCGAATTCGCCGTGGCCGCCCATAGTCGAACAGTTCGTTGATCGCGGCGCGTATGGTACGACCGGTGTAGAGGACATCGTCGACCAGGATCACATCGGCATCGGCGACCTCGAAGGGTATGTCGGAACGCCTGACACGTGCGTGCAGGCCACGGCTTTCATAATCATCGCGGTAGAAGGACACGTCGATGGTTCCCAGCGGCTGCTTCAGCGCCAGCGCCCGGTGCAGCCGCTCGGCAAGCCACACGCCGCCAGTGTGGATCCCGATCAGCGCGGTGTCCGCGCTGACCTGTGGGCGCATACCCTCCGCAAGCTGGATGAGCAGGGCTTCGGCGTCAGGCATTCTCATTGAAGAAAGCTTCCAGGATGAGTTTTGCGGCGAACGGATCCACGATGCGCTTGCTGCCTCGAGCAGTCAGGCCGCTCTCACGCGCCTCGCGTTGCGCTTCCACCGAGGTCAGGCGCTCGTCGACCAACTGGATTTCGATGCCAAAGCGACCATGCAGCCGCTGCGCAAACTTGCGCGCCAGCCCGGTCAAACGGTGCTCGGCTCCGTCCAGCGCCAGCGGCAAACCCACCACCAGCAGGACCGGCCGCCATTCCTGCAAAAGGACATCGATGCGGGCAAAACGCGCGTCGTTGGCGGCGGCATCGATGGTCTCGAGCGGGTGCGCGATCCCGAGTTCCAGTTCCCCGACAGCTACGCCGATACGACGTTCGCCGAAGTCAAAGGCAAGTATGGTGCCAAAATGCGGCTGCTGAGTGTCGCGTGCTGCTACCGGAAACGCGGGCCACTTGCTCTCCATCGTCCTCACTCGGGTGCGCCCGCCGAATACCCATTACGCATGCCCGGCATCCTCTGAAAGGCTGGCAGGATTGATCCCGAGCAGTTCCATCGCCGCAGTCAGGCGTTCCGCGGGCGGCCGGTCGAACATGACCGAAGGCTCGGCGCGCACGGTCAGCCAGGCGTTTTGACCGAGTTCGTGCTCCAGTTGCCCGGGCGCCCATCCTGCATAACCGAGGGACACAAGGATATTGTCGTGGCCTGGGCCATCGCCATGGCTCAATGCCTGAAGGATATCCTTGGAGGTGGTCAGCCCAACCTCCCCGTTCACCGACAGCGTGGACTGCCACCCCCCCACCGGCCGGTGCAGGACGAAACCGCGATCGACTTGTACCGGGCCGCCGAAGTATACCGGCAGGCTCCCCAGGGTCCGGTTCTCCAGAGGAATCTCGATCTGCTCGAACAGTGAACCAAGCGTCATATCAGTAGGGCGATTGACCACCACCCCAAGTGCACCCTGATCGTTGTGTTCGCAGATATACGTCAGCGACTTGGCAAAGTGGGGATCGGCCATGTTGGGCATGGCGATCAGGAAGTGATTGGTGAGATTTACGCTTTGCATGGATTCGCCAGCGCCATTTTACCCGTGCCGGCATGGCGGCCACAAACCCGGCTGAGCGCCCCGGTATAATCGGGTTTCGAGAATCGGCCGCCAGCACCATTGGATGTGGTCGGTTGCGCAGGCTTGCCTGCACCGGCCGGCAACGCAACGGCCAGCGAATTTCCACAGAGCCTCGAAGGACATTTCTGGCTACCCAACAAGAACTGGCCGCCTTCCTCGCGGAAGTTGAGCGGCGGGCGTTCAAGCAAGCCGTGTTTGCGGTGCGCGACCAGCACGTGGCGCTGGATATCGTTCAGGACGCCATGCTGAAGTTGACCGACAAGTACGCGCGAAGACCGGCTGCGGAGCTGCCCCTGCTGTTCCAGCGCATCCTGCAGAACACCATCCGCGACTTCTACCGGCGCCAAAAAGTGCGGTCGCTGTGGACCACCCTGTTTTCCTCCCTTCATCCCAGGGACGCTACCGAGGATTACGACCCGCTCGAAACCATGGAGACCGAAGGCCCAGGCGGCAGGGGCGACAGCCCGGCCGATCGCATGGAGCGCATGCAAATTGGCGATTTGATCGGTCAGGGCCTGGAAAAGTTGCCGCCCCGTCAACGCCAGGCTTTTCTGTTGCGTTATTGGGAGGAGTTTGACGTAGCGGAAACCGCGGCGGCCATGGGGTGCTCCGAGGGCAGCGTGAAGACCCACTGCTCACGCGCCACTCACGCCCTCGCCGTCTTTCTGAAGCAGAAGGGAATCGAACCATGAACGAGCACGATCTTGCCAGGCGGATCGTTGCGCAACTCGACCGCAGCCTGGCCGGGTTGCCGACCTCAACCGTACAAAAGCTGGGGGCTGCCAGGGCGGCCGCCCTGGCGCGAGTTCGCTCCGGCAATTCTTCGCCTGGCCAGCAGTCCTGGGCGGACAGACTGTTGGGCAGCCTGGTTTTGCGGCATGGCCTTGCCGTGCGCCTGGTTCTGCCGGTGGCGATTGTCGTCGCCAGCCTCACTGCGCTCATATACTGGCAAACATCGAGCCACTACGAGGAAGAACTGGATGGCGGTCTGCTTGCCGGCGAACTGCCGTTACACGCCTATATCGACCCCGGCTTTGACACGTGGCTAACGCATACGTCGCACACACCGCCGCAGCAATAGTGCTGGTTTCGCTTCTTTACGGGGATCCGGTGCATGCAGGGGAAGTGCATGCGCAGGTTGGGGCGCCGTCGTGGACACAGCTCTCGCCCGAGCAACAGAAAATCCTCGCGCCGCTGCAGCAGGAGTGGGACCGCCTGGAGCCCGACAGGCGCAAGCGCTGGCTTGACCTGGCGGCTCGCTACCCGAATCTGCCGGCGGACCGCCAGTTGCGCATCCAGCAGCGCATGCACGAGTGGGCATCGCTGACTCCGGAACAGCGCGTACAGGCCCGCGAGCGCTACAATCAACTCAAGAAGCTTTCTCCGGAAAAACGCCAGCAACTGCATCAGCGTTGGCAGGAGTACCAGCGCCTGCCCGAGGAAAAGCGCCAACGTCTGAGGGAGGAGCGCGGGCCGGGATCGGCGGACCCCAATACCGGGAATCGAGGCGACCAGCCTTCGCCGCGTTGATTTCCATGTCCCGTGAGAGTCCGGCCGGGCCGGAGTGTCGGCTGCGGTTGGCGCCTTTGGGACTGCGACTGTTGAGTCTCGCCTACGAAAGCTTGCTGCTTTTCGGGATCCTGTTTGTTGCTTCCTACCTGTTCCTCGCGATTGCACGCGATGCACAGTCAGGCCTGCCGCGTCTGCTGTTCCAGGTCTACGTGCTCGCGGTGTGTGGAGCCTACTTCGTATTTTGCTGGGCAAACAGCGGACAGACACTGCCAATGAAGACCTGGCGCATCCGGTTGGTCACGGCGCAGGGCAAGCCGCTGGCGGTCGGCCGGGCATTCCAGCGCTATCTGGTGGCTGTGCCAGGCGTACTGTCGGGCATCGGCGTGCTCTGGGCTTTAGTCGATCGCGACCGCCAATTCCTGCACGACCGGCTGGCGGGAACGCGAATAATCAAGGATGAAGGGTGAAGGGTGAAGGGTGAAGACCAAAAGCGGAATTGCAGTTGCCTTCCACGCGGCCCTCAGTCCTCTGTCCTCGTACCTCGGTCCTCGGCCCTATCTCTTCTCCACCTTCCACATCATCCACACCGCGGCCCCCAGAAACGCCAGAGTGGGAAAGGCCGCGCTGAAAAGCGATGGCCAGGCATTGAGCAGTCCGAGGTGGCCAAACAGCCGGTTGGCCAGATGAAAGCCCAGCCCCAACATGATGCCCGTAAAGATCTTGCCGCCCACCGCGCCTTCACGCACCTGAAAATAGGCGAACGGCAGCGCCAGCACCATCATCACCAGAACCGCGAGCGGGTAAATGACCTTCGACCACAGCACGATCTCGTAGCGTGACGTCTCCAGCCGGTTCTCGCTCAGGTGTTCGATGTAGGAATACAGGTCCCAGAGCGACATCTGTTCCGGCACCACCATCAACACGTTCAGGATCGGAGGACTCAACACAGAGCGCCAATAGGCCTCGGGAATGTGGCTCACCGTTGTGCGATTCTCCTCGAAGCGCGTTTGCACCACGTCTTTGAGACGCCAAAGGTTCTCGCGCTGGTACTCGCCGGTTTTCGCCAGACTGATCGCGCGCAGGCGGTGGTCGGAATCGAATTCGTAGATCTTCACCTCATGGATCACGGTTTCCGGCATGACCCGGGCGACGTTGATGAAGTTGGTGTCGTCTTTCACCCACAACCCCGAACGGAACGCCTGTGCGATCACGCTGCTGCTGGTGGCCTTGAGCCGCAGCTTTTGTGCCGCCCGCTCGCTGACGGGCGCGACGAATTCTCCGATCAGGAAGGTAGTCAGCGACAGCACCAGGCCGATCTGGACCAGCGCCAGTGCCATGCTCGTGATCGACACGCCCGACACGCGCATCACCGTGTATTCGGAGTGCGCGACTAATTGCGCAAGCGCGAACAGCGTTCCGATCAGTGCGGCGATCGGCAGAATTTCGTACGCCCGTCCCGGCAGGCTCAGCACCACATAGATGGCCGCGAGGGACAGGTGATAACTGCCTTTGCCGAGATCGCCCAGTTCCTGGATGAAGTCGAAAAAGCCGAACAGCAACAACAAGGCACCGAAAACCAGAGCGGTGCTCCAGAAAATCTGCGCGGCGACGTAGCGACGGATGGTCTTCACCGGCGCGGCCTGAGCAGTCTTCGTAGCGGCGATCCCGAAAGTCGCAGGTAGAACAGCGCAACAGTCAACGTCAGCATCGTCAGATGAACTGCACACATGCCGAGCAGCGGGCCGATTTTTTCCTGCGCCACCCAGGCCTGCGTAATCGACAGCATGTTGCTGTAAAGCATGTACAAGAGCGCCGCCAGCATCAGATTGAGGGAGCGTCCGGCGCGCGGATTGACGAAGCTCATCGGAACCGCCAGCAGGGACAGCACCAGCGCACTCAGCGGCAACCCTGTGCGCCAGATCAGCTCGGCGCGCGCTTCTGCGGTTTTTTCCCCTAACAGATCGCCAGTGGGCCGTGACTTGATCGAGGGCTGGTGCTCCTTGGCTTCATTTGCCTCGATGCGCAGCCCATACTTCTCGAATTCGATGATGCGGTACTCGGCAGAACCCGGTGGGCCGATGTAGCGCCGGCCCTTGAGGAGCACCAGGAAGCGATCCCCGTTGGGCGCAGTTTCCTGGTACCCCTGTTTGGCGACCGTAGTGCCGATTTCGCCGTTTTCATCCGAGTGCACGAAGATATTGGCCACGGTGGTCAGGTTGGCAGCCAGTTTCTCGACGAAGTAGACGCGCTCTTCGTGGCGGGATTCCTTGAAGACACCCGGCGAAATCGCGGCGACGTCATCCTGGGTCTCGAGCTGATCGCGAAACTCATCGGCCTTTTCCATCGACCACGGCGAAAGCACGAGGCTCAGAACCGCGATCACGAACACCAGCGGCAGCGCATAGATCAATACCGGACGGATCCACGCGTTCAATCCCTGCCCTGATGTGAACCACACCACCATTTCCGAATCGCGGTAACTGCGCGTCAACGTCAACAGCACCGAAATGAACAGGGTCAACGACAGCAGGATCGCAAGATATTGCAGGCTGGCAAAACCCAGAAACGTCAGCACCGTATCGGAGGAAATGTTGCCGCGAGCCGCGTAGCCCAGGAAACGGATGAACTGGGTGGTGATGGTAATCGCCAGCAACACGATGAAAGTGGCCGTGCCGGTGGCCGCAAACTCCCGCAACAGCGAGCGTTGAAAAATCATCTGCTGCTTTGACTTTTCGGCGACGTGAAAGGGATAATGCTAAGTGTCTGAATGAAAAACTGCATTAGAGGAGTTCGCAGTGGAATTTAGCATAAAAGTCACAACCCCGGAGAAGTTGAAGAGCGACTGCGTCGTGGTGCCGGTTTTTGCTTCGGGCAGGCTTTCGCTGGCCGCACAGCAACTGGACCGTGCGGCAAGAGGTCAACTGTCGCGGATTCTCAAGCAAGGCGACTTCGATCCCAAGCCGGGTGCGACCCAGATGCTCTATGGCGTGCCAGGTGTTGCAGCTGTCCGCGTGCTGCTGGTCGGCTTCGGCAAGCAGCAGGAGGTGGGTGCAAAAGAATTTCGCGACGGGGTGCGCGGTGCGGTGCGCGCACTCGCCGATGCGGGCTTGACGGAGGCGACCCTGTACGCAATCGAAGTCAGCGTCACGCAGCGCGACGCGGAGTGGACAACGATGCACGCGGCAACTGTCGCGCTGGAGACGACTTATCGCTTCGACCGCCTGAAAAGCAAGACAAAGGAAGACAAAAAGGGCCTGCAGCACCTCGTTCTCGGCGTCATCGGCAAGCAGGCTCGGGAACTCGACACGGCACTCGTTCGCGGCATCGCAATCGGCGAGGGCGTCAACTTCGCCCGCGATTTGGGCAACCTGCCGCCGAACATCTGTACTCCGGCCTACCTCGCTGCGCAGGCGCGCGCCCTCGGCAGGAGCCACAAGCTCAAGGTCTCGGTGCTGGAACGCAGGGACATGGAGAAGCTTCGCCTGGGTTCGCTGCTTTCGGTTTCGAACGGCAGCCGCCAGCCTCCGAAGCTGATCACGCTCGAATATCGCGGCGGGCCGAAGCAGCAGAAGCCGGTTGTGCTGGTCGGCAAAGGCATCACGTTCGACACCGGCGGCATTTCGCTCAAGCCTGCCGCCGAAATGGACGAGATGAAGTACGACATGTCCGGCGCCGGTAGCGTGCTCGGCACCATAAAGGCTGCGGCCGCGATGAAACTGCCGCTCAATGTCGTCGGCGTGATCCCTACGTCGGAGAACATGCCCGGCGGCAACGCCACCCGCCCGGGCGACATCGTCACCAGCATGTCCGGCCAGACCATCGAGATCCTCAACACGGATGCCGAAGGTCGGCTGATTCTGTGCGATGCGCTCACCTACTCGGAGCGCTTCGAGCCGGCGGCGGTGATTGATATCGCCACGCTTACCGGCGCCTGCGTAATCGCGCTTGGCCACGTCACCTCTGGACTGTTTGCCAACGACGACAAGCTTGCACAGGAAGTACTCGCCGCCGGGCAGACGTCCTGGGATCGTGCCTGGCATATGCCTGTGTGGGAAGACTATCAGGAGCAGTTGCGCAGCAACTTCGCCGACATGGCGAACATCGGCGGACGCCCCGCAGGAAGCATCACCGCGGCCTGCTTCCTCGCCCGTTTCGCGAAGAACCTCAAGTGGGCACACCTGGACATCGCCGGCACTGCCTGGAAATCGGGCCGTGACAAAGGCTCGACTGGCCGGCCGGTGCCGTTGTTGACCCAGTTCCTCATGACGCGTGCCGGAATCAAATAAGGAATGGCCAACTACCAAGGCACCAAGACACCAAGGAGAACAAACAATGAGCAGGCTGGAGACAATCACTACGGTTCAACGACGCGCCCATAAACCACCTTCATGTTGAGGTTAGACAAATGTCTGCGACACACACCGGAGGCCGACAGAAATTGGTTTGCCCGAACGGTCTGTGTAATTTTTGATTCGCAAAATTCTTATTGATGATTTTCTTGGTGCCTTGGTAGTTGGGATTTCGACTCTGACTTTTTTCCATGACTGAGGTTTTGTTCTACACGCACGTCGACGACAAACTGCAGACCGCCTGCGCGCTCACTTCCAAGGCGCTCGCGCGCGGAATGCGGGTGATGTTGTTGACACGGGACGCCGGCATGACCGACAAACTCTCGAGAATGTTGTGGAGTGCCCCCCCGACCGGCTTCATGCCGCATTGCCGCTGCGATCACCGGCTGGCTCCGATCACCCCGGTGATCGTCGATCACTTGAGCGAACCGCTGATTCACGATCAGGTGCTCGTGAACCTGTGTGATGACACGCCGCCGTTCTTCAGCCGGTTCCGGCGCCTGGCCGAGATCGTCAGCACGGATGCCCAGGATCGCGAGGCCGCGCGCAACCGCTTTCGTTTCTATCGCGATCGCGGTTACGAGATCGTCACCCACCAACTTGGCGGTGCCCAGTCCTGATGGTTGAAGACCTTCGGAACCTTTCGCCCGCCGGTGCCGACGAAGAGGAAGACGTTCTCGGTAAACTTGACCATCTCTTGCACAAGCACCGTCCGGGTACATCCGCGCCCGGCGCGGCGCCGGTCCCCGAGCTCACGGATTCCCTGCACGGCACCGACACGCCGGTTCCCGGAAACATTCCAACCCTCATGGACAAGGTGAGCGGCCCGGCGCGCGAGCCCTCGCTGCCGCAGCGTCACGGCACAAGACCGACCGCAAATGACTACGCAGTACTCGAAGCAGGTATCAATTTACGCCTCGCAGTGAAGCTCGAGTCGGAGCGTGCGCGGCTTCTTGAGCGGATAGGAAACGACCCGGTGCGCGCGCACGCACTTGACCAACTGATTACGGAGCTGAAGCGCACGCTTCCCGCAATCGTTCGATCCGTCCTCTCCGACGGTTCGTCTCAGGAGTAAAGCTTTAACCACGGAGGACACGGATACCCTCGCGATAGCGTGGCGTACCCTTATAGGAAGGACAAGATCAAAAAGGCATTCGAGAGTAAAACCTGGTATCGGTGGTCACGTTGGCACCAAGCCCGCTTTTGACTCCCACATGTTTTACCTCTTGTTTTTCCTAAAAGGGTACGCCACGCTTTCACGAGGGTATCCGCGTCCTCCGTGTTGAGAGTCAATTTTCGTTCTTCGCCGCGCCCCGCAGCCAGTGAGTAAAGGCAGGTTCTGCTGCAGCGCGCTACGCTATAATTCGCGGCTCTCGTATTTTCCCTCAGCAAATGGAACTCGCCAAGAGCTTCGAACCCAGGGACATAGAAGTCCGCTGGTATCCGATCTGGGAATCGCGTGGCCACTTTTCGACCCGCCCGGATCTCGATCGCCCTGCCTACTGCATACAATTGCCGCCGCCGAACGTCACCGGCACGCTGCACATGGGCCACGCGTTCCAGCAGACATTGATGGACGCACTGGTCCGCTATCACCGCATGCGCGGGTTCAACACCAACTGGGTGGTTGGAACCGATCACGCCGGCATTGCCACACAGATAGTGGTCGAGCGCCAGCTGGAGTCGGAGGGCAAGACCCGCCACGATTTTGGCCGGGAACGATTCATCGAGCGTGTTTGGGAGTGGAAGCAGCAATCCGGCTCGACCATTACCCGCCAGATGCGCCGGCTCGGCACGTCCGCAAACTGGGAATACGCCGACACTGAAGGCCGGCGCGCCGGCTACTTCACGATGGACCCGAAGATGTCGCGCGCGGTGATCGAGGTGTTCGTGCGCCTGCACGAGCAGGGTCTGATCTACCGGGGAAAGCGGCTGGTCAACTGGGACCCGGTCCTGGGAACCGCGGTGTCCGATCTGGAAGTGGACAGCGAAGAGGAAGACGGCCGCATCTGGGAGATCCGTTATCCGCTCACCGATGGATCGGGCAGCATGGTGGTTGTAACCACCCGTCCCGAAACAATGCTCGGCGATGTGGCCGTGGCAGTGCACCCGGATGATGAGCGGTACAGGAAACTGGTTGGAAAGCATTTGCGGCTGCCGCTCACCGACAGAACCATACCGGTGATTGCGGACGAATATGTGGACCCGGAGTTCGGCACCGGCTGCGTCAAGATCACGCCCGCCCATGATTTCAACGACTATGCGGTCGGGCAACGACATGGATTGTCGCCGGTCAACGTGATGACGCTGGATGCGAAAATGAACGACAACGTTGCGGCGCCCTACCGCGGGCTCGACCGCTTCGAAGCGCGCAAGCGCGTGCTCGCCGATCTGAAGAAGGATGACCTGCTGATCTCGGAGAAGCCGCACAAACTCAAGGTGCCGCGATCGGGACGCACCGGCGCGATCGTCGAGCCGATGCTGACCGACCAGTGGTTCGTGAAAATGGAGGGCCTGGCCCGGCGCGGACTCGATGCCGTCGCCGATGGCAGCGTCAGGTTTTTTCCGGAGCACTGGGCCGCGACCTACGACCACTGGCTGAAAAATATCCAGGACTGGTGCATCTCGCGCCAGCTCTGGTGGGGCCACCAGATTCCGGCCTGGTACGACGATGCCGGCAACGTTTACGTGGGTCGGAGCGAGGCGGAGATTCGGCAGAAGCACGCCTCGCGCCTGACCGTTCACGCCCGGCTCCGCCGCGACGAGGACGTGCTCGACACCTGGTTTTCGTCGGCACTGGTGCCGTTCACATCGCTCGGCTGGCCGGAGAAAACCAAAGACCTGGAGGTCTTTCTTCCCTCCTCGGTTTTGGTCACCGGGTTCGACATCATTTTCTTCTGGGTTGCGCGCATGGTCATGATGACCCTGCACTTCACCGGAAGAGTGCCGTTCCGCCACGTCTATATCAATGCACTCGTGCTCGACGCCGACGGCCAGAAGATGTCGAAGTCGAAAGGAAACACGCTCGACCCGCTCGATCTGATCGACGGCATCTCGATCAACGACCTGGTAGTTAAATCGACGCTTGGATTGCTGCGCACGGAACACAGGCAACAGATCGAAAAGTACGTGCGCAGAAACTATCCGAACGGCATTCCGCCATTCGGCGCCGACGCACTCCGGTTTACCTTTACCTCGCTCGCCACATTCGCCAGAACGCTCAATTTCGACCTGAGCCGCTGCGAGGGCTATCGCAACTTCTGCAACAAGCTGTGGAACGCCAGCCGTTTCGTGCTGATGAACTGCGCAGGCAAGGACTGCGGGCTCGATGAGCATGCACCGGAGGATTGCGGCCCCGGGGGATACCTCGATTTTTCCCAGGCCGACCGCTGGATCGTCAGCCAACTGCAGCGCACCGAGGCCGAAGTCGGGAAGGGCTTCGCCGATTACCGCTTCGACAATGTCGCCAGCGCGATCTACAGGTTCGTCTGGGACGAGTACTGCGACTGGTACCTCGAGATCGCCAAAGTGCAATTGCAGAATGGCGCCGATGCGCGGCAGCGCGCCACACGGCGCACGCTGCTCCGTGTGCTGGAATCCACGTTGCGGCTCGCGCATCCGGTCATTCCGTTCATCACCGAGGAGTTGTGGCAGAAGGTTGCGCCGCTGGCCGGCCGCCATCCGGGTGGCGAGGCATCGATCATGCTGCAGCCCTACCCGGTATCGCAATCCGAGCGCATCGACGCGCGGGCAGAGGCCTGGGTCGCCCAACTCAAGTCATTGGTCGAAGCTTGCCGCGTGCTGCGCGGCGAGATGTCGATTTCTCCGGCGCAGCGCGTGCCGTTGGTTGGCGCCGGGAATGTGGCTAAGCTTCGGGAGTTCGCACCGAGCCTCAAGGTGCTGGCGAAGCTCTCCGAGGTGGAGATCGTCGACGTGCTCGCAACGGCGAAAAACGCCGGAGCGGCGCCGGTGCAGGTAGTCGGCGACTATCGCCTGATGCTGAAGATCAAGGTGGACGTCGCGTCCGAACGTGAGCGCCTTTCCAAGGAGATCGCACGGCTCGAAAACGAGATCGCCAAGGCCAGCGGCAAGCTCGGCAACGCCGGTTTCATCGGGCACGCACCGGCAAACGTCGTCGCGCAGGAAAAGGAAAGGCTTGCGGGCTTCACCGGCACGCTGGAGAAAATCAGAGCGCAACTCGCCACGCTAACCTGAGCCACCCCAAATACAACACCTCACCACGAAGGCACGAAGACACGAAGAAAGACAAGGGGGTGAGAGACGCAAGAGTGATGACATTCAGTACTGTTTCCTTTAGAGGGTTTGATGAAAAATACTCATATGTACCTGATCTGAACATCGGCCTACTACAGAAATTCTTCTTGCAGATTTTCTTCGTGTCTTCGTGTCTTCGTGGTTCGCACCGGGATGTTCATCCGCGAAAAAAACGGGCGCCCGAAGGCGCCCGTCATTACGATTACTCGATCAGCCTTGCGGCCGCCCGAGAATTTAGAACGTGTGCTTCATGCCGACCGTGATGGCCATGTGGTCGGAGCCGAGGCCGCCGGTCGAGCCGGTGCCTGCGCCGATACCGTAGTTGGCGTTGTCATCGTTGCTGATCTGGGTGCCGACCACGTACAACTGCGACTGCTTGGACAGGTTGTGGAAGTAGCCCAGGCCGATCATCATCGCTCCGGAATTGGGAATATCTCCGGCCGCGTCCTCCGCTTCAGCGGCCTGGCCGACCTCGGCACCGAAGTAACCACCCGGCAGGGTCCACTTCACGCCGGCCCAAATGTGTTGACGGTCGAGCTTGCCTCCACCAGCGTTTGCCTCCCACGAGAGTTGCTCGACGCGAGCGGTAATCAGCACGGGACCCAACGCGATACCGCCACCGATTGACTGCGCCGTCGCATCGTGCGTACCAGCACCAATAATGAGTGCAAGATTGCCGTTGTTTGCGGCGTCCTTGTGAGTTTCATAACCGACGTTGACGAAGAACTTGCCGCCCTCGGGCTTGAACTGCACGCCCAGCGACGTGACCGTGGGGTCCGTCTCACGCTGCGGTTGAGCTCTTATACGCGCTCAGGGTCTGGTCGACCTCGAAAGTGAAGCCGGCAAAGTTGGGCGAGTTGTACCAGATGGTGTGGTGGGTACGGCGCCAGAAGCTGCCGCCATCGCCGGTGTTGGAGGCTTGGCCGTTACCGACGTCAAACCATCCACCGCCGTCAAGGCCGGTGTTGCCGAGCATCTGAATGTTGCCGCCGATGCCCATCGCGCCGTCCAGCGGATCAGACTCGTAATTCCAGCGCTCGTACACGTTTTCGTTGGTGCCCATCCTGAAGCTGCCCCAGCCGCCTTCGATGCCGAGATAGCTGTTGCGGTTGTTGAACGAGCTGGTGTTGTTCATGGCACCGAGGTCAAACTGAATGTTCGCGATGACCTTGTTGCCGTTGCCGATATCATCGACCGACGTCACGTTCATGTTCGTGTAGTTGGTCGCCAGGCTCGTTCTGGTCGAGGCCGTCGGTGCTACAGCGGGGTAGCGTAGGCACCGAGTCATCCGAATCGATATAAGCAACGCCAATGTTGACGGCGCCGCTGATAGTCACCTCTGCGAAAGCCGCGGGTGCGGCAAACGCGGTGGCCACCGCCACTGCAATAAGACTCTTCTTCATGCGATCTCCTTTTCTGATTAGCTTTGAGCCGGTGAGGCGTGTTAACTCGCCCCCCCTGTCGGAAGCGCGACTGCGCCCCGCACGATTTAACCTCTCCCGGGAAAGAAGAAGTTGTCGAGATTCTGCCAAAGTGCAACAGTGGGGAGCAAGCGTTTTCTCTTGAAATGACGCGGGTTTCGGGGTGAGGTGTTGCGCATTTGCAACACTGCAGCGCACCAAAATGACCATTTTGCTCAAAAAGGGCTTTTTCAGACAGAACAGGGCGTTATTGGAGATAGCTAATCTATTTTCTGGTGGACGGTTTGAAGGCTGGAATTCCCTCGATTCAGAACCGAACTTCTCACCACGAGGCACGAAGACACGAAAACAGAACAAGAGCATCACGAAACGGCAAGATTCTTTTACATGCAGTTATCGCGAATCTGAGGATGTCAGGCTACCGGCCGAGACTGAGATACCTTCGGATTCAATCGTCTAGAGATCTCTTCGATTCCCCTCAAGTCAAAAGATTTTCTTCGTGCCTTCGTGATGCGCTTTTATGTTTCGCGGCGATGGTCCAAGTCGAAAAGTTTCGCCAGCTCAGCACCGGGATCAGGCGCGCGCATGAAGGCTTCGCCGACAAGGAACGCATTGACCCCCGCCTCACGCATCCGATTCACATCTTCCGCTGCCAGGATGCCGCTCTCGGTTATCACCAGCCGATCAGCCGGTACCCGGTCGAGCAGCGACAACGTCGTTTCCAGCCGCGTCTCGAAAGTGCGCAGATTTCGGTTGTTGATGCCGAGCAACGGAGTCTTGAGGCACAACGCGCGATCCAGTTCCTCTGCGTCGTGGACCTCGACCAGCGTCACCATGCCGACCTCCGCTGCCGCCTGTTCCAGATCCCGCATCAGCGCATCGTCGAGTGCGGCTACGATGAGCAGAATGCAGTCGGCACCCATCGCGCGTGCTTCGTACACCTGATACGGCTCGACCAGAAAGTCCTTGCGCAGGACCGGCAGACCGCTGGCAGCACGCGCCCGTACCAGATACTCGGGACTGCCCATGAAGAACTGAATGTCGGTGAGTACAGACAGGCAAGCCGCCCCGTGCTGTGCATACGACTTCGCGATCGCTGCCGGATCGAATTCGGGCCGAAGCACACCCTTGCTTGGGCTGGCCTTCTTGACTTCGGCGATCACCGCCGGAAGTCCAGCGGCGATCCTCGTTCGCAGCGCCCCGGCAAAGTCTCGCGGCTTTCCGGCACGCTCCGCTTCCGCACGCACGCTTGCAAGCGGCCTGCTGCGCTTGGCAGCGGCAAGCTCCTCGCGCTTCACCGCGAGAATTTTTTCAAGAATGTCCGGCACAAAGCTCTAAACGCAGAGGACGCGAAGGACGCGGAGGAACAACTCAAAGGTGATTGACAGCACGTTTGATCCCCTGCCGCATATGGACAACATTGAAATTCAGCAAATTGCCGAGTCTCTTGCCGCTGAGCTTCAAATAGCTCAACAGCTGAGCAGTATGCAAAGGCAGGATTCTTTCGGCTACCTTCAGCTCAACGACCACAAGGCGCGCGACTAAGACATCTATTCGATATCCGGCATCCAGTTGTACTCCATCGTACACAACCGGCAACGCCACCTGCCTATCCGCTTTTAGACCGGCCTTGGCGAGTTCATGAACAAGACAGGCCTCATAAGTGCTCTCAAGAAGACCAGGACCCAATGCAGTATGGACTTTGATGGCGCACCCAAGAAGTATCTCCCCTATTTCATTTTCACTCATGCCTTGCCTCTGTGTCCTCTGCGTCCTCTGCGTTTAGAGCTTCAGCCCTTCATCTTTTGGGTAAAGGCAATGAACTGGTCGAGCTTGGCCCTGGCCGCGCCGCTGGAAATGACTTCAAGCGCCTTCTTCACGCCTGCTTCGTGGCTGTCGGCAATACCGGATGCATAGATCGCCGCGCCGGCATTGAGCGCCACGATGTCGCGCGCCGGGCCGGCCTTGTTCGATAGTGCTGCAACGAGCATGTCCCTGGACTCAACGCCGTCCTTGACCTGAATCCCTGAAAGCTCGCTGGTTTGCATTCCGAACTGTCGCGGGTGAATCGCGTACTCGCGAACTTCGTCGTTCTTGAGTTCGCCGACCAGTGTTTCGCCGGTCACCGAGATCTCGTCCAGCCCCTCCATGCCGTAAACCACCAGTACATGGCGGCTGCCCAGCCGCTGCAGTACCCGCGCCTGAATGCCGACCAGGTCGGAGTGAAATACGCCCATGAGCTGATTCTTCGCCCCGGCCGGATTGGTGAGCGGCCCGAGGATGTTGAACAAGGTGCGCACTCCCAACTCGCGCCGCACCGGTGCCGCATGTTTCATCGCGCTGTGATAGTTGGGAGCGAACATGAAGCCCACGCCGATCTGGTCGATGCACTGCGCGACCTGTGCCGGCGTCAGCGCCAGGTTCACGCCCAGTGCCTCGAGCACGTCGGCACTGCCCGACTTGCTGGAGACCGAACGGCCGCCATGCTTGGCGACCTTTGCCCCGGCCGCTGCAGAGACGAACGCAGCTGCAGTGGATATGTTGAATGTGTGCGCACTGTCGCCGCCGGTGCCGCAGGTGTCCAACAGGTGCGCATGGTCGGCCACGTGCACCTTGGTCGAGAACTCGCGCATCACCTGCGCCGCCGCGGCGATCTCGCCGATGGTCTCTTTCTTCACCCGCAAGCCGATGATGATCGCGGCGATCAACGTCGGCGACATCTCGCCGTTCATGATCTGGCGCATCAGCGAGAGCATCTCGTCGTGGAATATCTCGCGGTGTTCGATGATTCGTACCAGTGCGTCCTGGGGCGTCACGCGCGCTCCTTGAATTTGAACACCTGAATCCAACTGCCAAAGCACATACTGCCAACCACCAAGACACCAAGACGAAAAACGAAGGTCTCAGCGCAATCCCACGTACCAGTGATGCGGCAATTGATGTCCAGAAATCAACACCTGGCACCCGATTCTGTTTCTTATTTGCCTTCCTTGGTGCCTTTGTGTCTTGGTGGTTTGTTCCGCTTTCTAGCCATTCCTCAAAAAATTGGCGAGCAGGTCGTGGCCCTTTTCGGTCAGGATCGACTCGGGATGGAACTGCACCCCCTCCACCGGCAGGTCCCTGTGCCGAACGCCCATGATCTCGCCATCGTCGGTCCACGCGGTCACTTCGAGACAGGCGGGCAGGCTTTTCTTTTCAATGACAAGCGAATGATAGCGCGTGGCGGTCAGCGGATTGGGCAGCCCATGGAAAACGCCGGCATCCTTGTGGCGAATGTCGGAAGTCTTGCCGTGCATCAGTTGTCCGGCGTGAACGATCTTTCCGCCGAAGGCCTGGCCGATGCTCTGGTGGCCCAGGCAGACACCGAGGATTGGCAACTTGCCGGCAAAGCGCTGAATCAGCGGCACCGAAATGCCGGCCTCGTTGGGCGTGCACGGCCCCGGGGAAATGACGATTCTCGAGGGATGCAAAGCCTCGATCTGTTCCAGCGTGATCTCGTCATTGCGGAATACGCTGACCTCCTCGCCCAGTTCGCCCAGATACTGCACCAGGTTGTAGGTGAAGGAATCGTAATTGTCGATCATCAAAAGCATAAAAGACCTTTCACCACGGAGAACACCCCCCTCGCCCCATCCCTCTCCCCCCAAAACCGGGTGGAGAGGGTGATACAAACGCCCCGATCCGCGATCGTGTGGTTTTTCGGCACCCTCTCCAGCTTGCTGGAGAGGGCGGGGGGCGAGGCGATTTCCTCCGTGGTTAGTTGTTCAATCAATCTTGCTGTTGAGGCCCGCCTGCGCCATTTCGGCGGCGCGCAGCAGTGCGCGCGCCTTGTTCTGGGTCTCGACCCATTCGTTCTTCGGCACCGAATCGGCGACGATGCCGGCGCCGGCCTGCACATACAGCGTGCCATCCTTCACCACAGCGGTGCGGATCGCGATCGCAAGATCCATGTCGCCGTTGAATCCGAGGTAGCCCACAGCCCCGGCATAGATGCCGCGCTTGGATGGTTCCAGTTCGTCGATAATTTCCATCGCCCGCACTTTCGGCGCTCCACTCACGGTACCGGCGGGAAAGGTTGCCTTCAGCACCGCCATGGCATCCAGGCCGGGCTTGAGCTTGCCGTCGACGTTGGAAACGATGTGCATCACGTGCGAATAACGCTCGATGGTCATGTTCTCCGTCACGCGCACGCTGCCGACCTGCGCCACCCGGCCGACGTCGTTGCGCCCCAGGTCCATCAGCATCACATGTTCGGCGCGCTCCTTGGGGTCGGCGAGCAGTTCGCGCTCCAGCGCGACGTCCTCTTCGCGGCTGGCACCGCGCGGCCGGGTGCCGGCTATCGGCCGCAGTGTCACCACCCCGCTTTCCAGCCGCACCAGGATCTCGGGCGAAGCGCCGACCACGTGAAATCCGCCCATGTCGAAATAAAACATGTAAGGCGAGGGGTTGAGCGCACGCAAGGCACGGTACAACGACAGGGGCGAGGCATGGTAAGGCAGGCTCACGCGCTGCGACAGCACCACCTGCATGATGTCGCCGTCAAAAATGTAGCGCTTGGCGCACTCCACCGCCTCCATGAAAGCGTCTTCGCTGAACTCGGACTGCGGTTGTGCGGGCGTCGTGGGGGCTTCCGGCGGCACCACGACCGGCTGGCGCAGCATCCACAGCAGTTCCTGCAAACGCTGCTGGGCACGCGAATACGCGCCGGCTTCGCGTGGATCGGCATAGACCACCAGAAACAGCTTGCCGGAAAGATTATCCAGTACGACCAGTTGCTCGGAGAGCAGAAGCAGGATGTCCGGGGTATGGAGGGTGTCGGACTTTTGCGTGGCAGCAAGCTTCCTTTCCACATAACGTACGGTATCGTAGCCAAAACAGCCGACCAGGCCACCAAGAAAACGCGGCAACTCCGACCGGGAGGCCGCCCTGATGCGCGCATGGCAGGCCGAGACGAAATCAAGGGGGTTGTCGTGTTCGGTCTGGCTCACCAACGTGCCGCGCCGGAACTCGGCACAGGTATGGCCGCGCACTTCGAAGCGGGTGTCCGCAGGCAGGCCGATGAAGGAGTAGCGGCCGAACCGCTCGCCTCCCTGCACCGATTCCAGCAAATAGGAATAGGGCTTGTTAGCGAGCTTGAGATAAACCGAGAGCGGAGTGTCGAGGTCGGCAAAGGTTTCGAGTACAACCGGGATGCGGTTGAAACCCTGCGCGGCAAGTTGCTTGAATTCCTGCTCAGTCATGGCGAACTCCTGAAACTGCGAAGAACGATGAAACGGAAACCGGCGACGCTCAGATGCAGCGCCAGAACACGGACGGGCGCCACCAGCGCCGGTCGGCCCCGATTTCCAGCCTCAGGTTTTCGAGTTTCAGAAAGTTCATGACCGCGGAATGTCGATCAGTTTCATGGAGTCGAGAAGCGCCGGTACTATAGCATCGCAGTCCAGTTCGTGCACACCGAGCGTGCCCCGGTAGCCGTAGGGCACGCAGAACACCGGGCAACCGGCTGCCCGCGCCGCCCGGGTGTCGTTGGGAGAATCGCCGATCAGCAGCAGGCGCGACGCCGGCACGCCAAAGACCTGTGCGCAATGCAGCAGTGGCAATGGATCAGGCTTCTTGCGCGGCAGACTGTCCCCGCTCAATACCAGATCCAGATACGGCGCGAGCCCGATATCACGCAGCAGCGGTTCGGTGAAACCCGCCGCCTTGTTGGTAATGCAGGCGAGCCTGAGCCCGTAGCGGCGCATTTCCTGCAACCCCTCCACCACGCCGGGAAAGGGCCGTGATGCACGCGACAGCACACTTGCGTAGTGACTGCGGAAAACGTTTCCAGCCCGATCGAACAGTGCCGTATCCGGCTCGCCCTCAGGATCGTCCGTCAACAGGCGTTTGACCAGGCGGTCGACCCCGTCTCCCACATACGCCCGCACCGCGGACTCGGCCATCGCAGGTCGACCGAGGTCTCCGAGCATCCGGTTAGCCGCTTCATGCAAGTCCGGCAGCGTATCGACCAGCGTGCCGTCCAGATCGAACGCCACCGCCGCCACCGGGATCGGGAATTTGGGCATCAGATACCGCCGCAAACGCAGAAAACCAGAATGCTCACCACGAAGGCACGAAGAACACGAAGGTTCACGAAGAAAGCCCCAAAAAAAATGGCTAGCAAAAACGGATCTTCATTTCGAAGGGGAATACCTTGCGGAAGCGGTTGGCGGGAACTACAGCCTACACAAAATGGATGGGTAGATTTCCGCATCCCGTCCTTCTTGGTGTTTCTTCGCGTCCTTCGGGCCTTCGTGGTGAGACGTACGTGTCTCAGACTTTCGTCAGCTCGGCGCGCATGGCGGTGATGGTGGCCTTGTAGTCCTTCGTGCCGAAAATTGCAGATCCGGCGACAAATGTGTCCGCTCCGGCACGGGCAATCTCGGCAATGTTGTCCACCTTGACCCCGCCGTCCACTTCGAGCCAGACGTCACGCCCGGATTTCACTATGCGTTCGCGAACGGCGCGCAGCTTGGAGAGCGCCGCGGGAATGAATTTCTGACCGCCGAATCCAGGATTGACCGACATGACCAGCACCAGGTCCAGCTTGTCGAGGGTGTAATCGAGCCAGGACAACGGGGTCGCCGGATTGAGCACCAGCCCGGCCTTGCAGCCGCATTCCCTGATCAGTCCGATGGTACGGTCGACGTGCTCCGAGGCTTCCGGATGAAAGCTTATGATGTTGGCGCCCGCGTTGGCGAAATCGGGAACGATTCGGTCCACCGGCGTGACCATCAGATGCACGTCGATGATTCCCTTGGTAAGCGGTCGGATCGCTTCGCAAACCACGGGGCCAACGGTCAGATTGGGTACGTAATGGTTATCCATCACGTCGAAGTGCACGATGTCGGCTCCGGCGGCAATCACCGACTGGACTTCTTCGCCGAGCTTGGCGAAGTTGGCGGAAAGAATGCTTGGGGCAATTCGATACATGGGCGATTCGATCAGCGGCGCTGCCCGCAGGCGAAAGAACGCGGCATTGTAGCAAACGGTGGCCGGCCATCCCTCGTTGGATCGCGCCCCCTAGGGAAGCTCTGCGTAAGTCCCGCATGCGCGACCGAGGCGATTCGGGTCGAGGGCAAGACGGCGAGGACGCCGTGTAGCCGGCCTACATAAGGAGGAGCCGACGCAGACATCGGCTCGAATCGCCCGGTCCCTCGAAAGAGTCGAAATATTATTGGGTTGTGCCAGGTGCGGCGCCTGCGTTGTTACGCTCCTTGTTGGGGCTTCAGCCGCAACTGCAAAGCGACGCCTAGCAGTCATCCGTACCTGGCGCAACGCGCGTCGTCGGACCTATGCAGAGCTTCCCTAGCCGGCCTTGCCGCTTCGCCACGTTTAATGTCCAATGCCGGGCATGGCCGAGCACAAAAAGTACGAAATTACCGTGACCGCGAAGACCTCCTATGTCCCTGACCAATCCGATGAGGCCGGCGGCCGCTACGTCTTTGCCTACACCATCACAATCGCGAATACCGGCACCGTCGCTGCCCAGCTTGTCAGCCGTCACTGGATCATCACTGACGCCAATGGGAAAGTGCAGGAAGTACGTGGCCTCGGTGTGGTCGGGCAGCAGCCGCTGCTGCGGCCGCAGGAAAAACACGAATACACCAGTGGCACGGCAATCGCCACGCCGGTAGGCACGATGCGCGGCAGTTACCAGATGGCCGCGGAGGACGGCGTTTCCTTCGAAGCACCGATCCCCGAATTCACCCTGAGCGTGCCTCGGGTGCTGCACTGATCCTGCCAAAAAACCGTAAGTCTCACCACGGAGGATTCTTTTCTATACGCCCTTGAGGGGTGCACGGAGGAAGGGCACGAGCAAAAAAAGGAATTCGTGAGTAAAACCAGGTAACGGTAGTCACTTTTGCAGCAGGCACGATCTTAAAGTGCCACATGTTTTACCTCGTTTTCGGTATTCCTAATTGGGTACTCCACGCTATCGCGAGGGTATCCGTGTCCTCTGTGCACCCCTCAAGGGGGTATAGAAAAGAATCCTCCGTGGTGAGATTTTCGCTTTTCGCTGTACTTAGTTGTCATCGCCGCCATGTCGCTCAAGCACAGTTACACGCTGATCGCCCCGGTTTACGACGCGATCATGCGCCGGCCGCTTGCCCTAGTCCGTCGCCGCAGTCTTGCTGCGCTGCCGGCCGGTAAACCGTGCCGGATTCTGTTGGACGGCATCGGCACCGGCCTGGACCTGCCGTACCTTCCCGCGTTGCACGAGTACCTGGGAATCGACCTCACCGCAGCGATGCTGCGCAGGGCACGGGCGCGGATCGGTTCATTGGACACATTGCTGGTGCAGGGAGACAGCCAAAGGCTGCCGTTCAGGAATGAATGTTTCGATCACGCGATTCTGCACCTGATCGTCGCGGTCGTGCCTGATGGCGCCGCAGTGCTTCACGAGACGGCCAGGGTGCTGAAACCGGCGGGAAGGATTCTCCTGCTGGACAAGTTTCTGCACCGCGGCGAACGCGCACCCGCACGCCGGCTGCTCAACCTGCTGACACGGCACATCGCCACCCGCACCGACGTCGTGTTCGAACAAGTCGTCGAAAAAGTGCCGCAACTGCGCGTCGTGAAGGATGAGCCAGCGCTGCTCGGTGGCTGGTTCCGATTGATCGAGCTCGAGAAGCGTGAGAATTAATCTTTTTTGTCGCGCTCCCGCTTGCGCGGCAGCGTCCACCAGATGATGAACGCGAACAACGCCAGCGCCAGAACGCCTTCGAGAATCAGCCAGGTCATGTCCAGTCGTGCCGAAGGGCGCGCGGCGTCGCTTTGTTATACTCGCGTTGGCAACAGTTCACGCAGATGATCACCTAATGCAGAGAAGAAATTGGCCGGCGCTCACCCTGTGCATGCTTGGGTTGCTTGCCAGCGGTTGTGCGAGTCTAACCAAGACCCCACCCCCAGCGCCACCGGCCCCGGTTGGGCCGCTTCCCGAAACGCCGGAACCAATCGTCGCCGCGCCCGAACCCGCGCCGGCTCCCGCGCCGATCGCGCAACCTACACGACGCCCGCAGACGTTCCAGGCCGCCGATTGGAGCGCGTTGCCCGACTGGGAAGCCGACAATCTTGCCGAGTCATTGCCGGCACTGTTGGCCTCGTGCGGCAGCCTGAAATCCCAACCCGAATGGCAATCAGCTTGTGCCGTCGCGGCGCAAATCCCTGGCGAAGATCCTGGCGCAGTCCGGCAATTCTTCGAATCCAGCTTCGTTCCCTACGCCGTCCACAATGCCGACGGAAGCACGGAAGGCCTGGTCACCGGATACTATGAGCCGCTGCTGCGCGGCAGCCGCACGCCGACCAGGATGTATCGTTTTCCGCTGTACGGCGTTCCGAACGACCTGCTGGTCGTCGACCTCGCTGAAACGCAGCCCAATCTCAAGGGCATGCGACTACGCGGACGGCTGCAGGGAAACAAGGTGGTGCCCTACTACACGCGAGCGGAAATCGAGCGCGGCGAAGCCGCGGTGCGCGGCCGCGAAATTCTCTGGGTTGACGACGCGGTCGAACTCTTCTTCCTGCAAGTACAGGGGTCGGGCCGCATCAAATTGCCGAACGGTGAAATCGTGCGCATCGGGTTCGCCGAGCACAATGGGCAGCCCTACAAGTCAATCGGGCGCGTGCTGGTCGAGCGGGGGGAATTGCCGCAAGACAAGGCGTCAATGCAGGGAATCAAGCAATGGGGTAAGCAGAACCCGGAATTGCTGTCGCTGTTACTGCAGCAAAATCCGGCGTTCGTGTTTTTCCGCGAGATGCCATCTTCGTCGCCCGGGCCTGTTGGTGCGCTGGGCGTCGCCTTGACGCCGGGCCGGAGCATTGCGGTCGATGCATCTGTCGTGCCGCTCGGAGCACCGGTTTTTCTTTCCAGCAGCTGGCCGCTTTCCGCGCGGCCACTGAATCGCATCGTACTCGCACAGGATACCGGCAGCGCGATAAAGGGCGCGGTGCGGGCCGATTTCTTCTGGGGATTCGGCGACGAGGCCGGGCAGATTGCCGGGCGCATGCGCCAGAGCGGCCGGATGTGGGTGCTCTATCCGCGCGGCTACGAGCCGCGTCCGTTCTGAACCCAGCCGTCACCGGGTTGCTGCGGCCGCAATCGGGTCATAGTTGATCTTGACGAGGATGCGGCTGCGCACCGCGCGGCCGCTTCTCTGCGCGGGAGAGTATGCGGTCGCCGCCAGGGCCCGTAGCGCCGACTCTTCGAATACGTCCTGGGGAGACGCATCCACGACCGATACGCCTGTGACCCGCCCGAATTCATCGATCAACAACAGCAACGTCACTGATCCGCCGATTTCACCGGCGAGTGCTGTTTGCGGATAGTCGGGCTCGATACGATTCAGCGGTTGCGGATAGACGTCGAGATCCCTTGCGGCGTAATGAACCGGATCGGGAAAGTTGGCGGTTGAAATCTCCGGCTTCGGGCTGAGATCCCCGGTCGAAGGAGCTTGTTCGGCCGGTATCGGCGTTTCGACCGGTTCAGGCAATGATGCGACGTGCGGCCGGGCAGGAGCGATGCGCCTGCGCTGCGTTGCAGGCGCGGCTAACGCTGGCCGATTCATCACTTCGGGTTCGGGCAAGAGCCGGGCGTTGATGATGCTCAGATGATCCGCGGGGTTGCGGGTCGGTTGCAGTGCCAGCCCGTAGATCAGATACATATGGAGCGTCGCGGACAACACCACGGCAACAAACAGGCGCGCGAACGCCGCCTGTGACACGCCTTGGGGAACCTGCCTGATCCTGCGCACTGCCCGATCCCGCACTGGAAATGACGACGCCCCCGATTCTAGAACGTCAGCCGCGATGCCGGGGAAAACTTACCTGGTTTGCGCCTTCGCGAGGATATCCTCGATCTGGTCGACCGGAATCGCCCCGGGAACACGCTTGCCATCGGCAAAGAATATCGTGGGCGTGCCGGAAATCTGTTTGGACTGGCCGAATTCCACGATCCTGTCCACCGGGTTGTCGCAGGTGCCCGCGGCCTTGGGTGCCACTCCCTTGAGCATGTAGTCATCCCAGGCCTTTACGCGATCCGGCGAACACCAGATTGCGCGCGCAACGTCAGTGGCTTTCGGATGCAGTTCTTTTAGCGGGTACAGGAAGATATAAATCGTAACGTTGTCGACCTTGGTAAAACTCTGCTCCAGCCTCTTGCAGAACGGGCAATCGGGATCGGAAAAGACGGCGATCTTGCGGCTGCCGTTACCCTTGACCTTCTTTATCGCCATTTCGAAGGGGAGTTGCTGGAAAGGGAAAGCCAGTTTCCTGATCTTCAACTCCTCCAGATCCCTCTGCCTGGCCGCCGTTACGTTGGTCATGCTTTTGGTGTCGATGATGCTGCCATCGATCAGGTAATTGAAGTCTTCATCGGCGTAGATGACCTGGCCGTCGACAACCAATTCATACAAGCCAAGATGGGGTGTCTTGGTCACGCTTTCGACGTTGGCCTTGGGAAACTTCTTGGCGACCTCGGAGCGAATGGCGGCCTCATCCGCGCAGGCGACGCCGGAGAACAGCAGGAAAATGGATGAAAGAACAATCAGGGCGCGAATGATCATGGTCAGGTCGATTGGAAAGAGTCGGGAATGGTCGTTCATGCTGAAATTAGACCGCTTTTCCGAGTGCTCGTTTCACCAACAAGTTCTTGAGCGGCGGAAATTGATTGGTAAGACTCAGTCCTGCGTTACGCAGCCACGGCAGGCCCGGCAAGGAACTGCCAAAAAGCGTGTGCAGTCCATCGGTGACGCACTCCATCGCCACAATGTCTTCCTTGCGGCTGCGTTCGTAACGCCGCAACAGCGCTTTTGCCCCGCAGTCGTTCTCCAGGCCGCGGCCGCCGATAATGCTGGCAAGCGATTCTACGTCGGCGATTCCGAGGTTCAATCCCTGCCCGGCAAGCGGGTGCACATTGTGGGCGGCATCCCCCAGTAGGGCAAGGCGCGGCGAGATCAGACGCGTCTGGCGCGCAGGCGCCGCAACGCAAATGCGGCGGCGGCCCCCGTTGATCCGCATTTCGCCAAGCTTGTGTGACGCCGCGTGCTCGACCGCGCGCGCAAGCTCGCCGCCGCTCATTGCCAGCAGATCGTGCGCGTGCGCGTCCGCGGTGGACCACACCATGGACACCTGGCCCTGCGGCAGGGGTAGCAGCGCGAGCACACCATCCTTGCGGAACCACTGGTACGCCGCGTTGCGATGCGGTCTTCTCGACATGAAAATTGGCGACCACGCCCTTCTGGCCGTACTCGTGAACCTCGACTTCGATTCCTGGCCTGCGAACGCAATCCCGAATCGGCACCGTCGGTCGCGATCACCAGCCGCGCCTCCAGCTCCTCGCCATTGGAAAGCGCAAGCACGGCCGCGGACTCCGTCCAGTGCGCACGCAGGCATTCGACGCCGCGCAGAAGCGCAAGATTCGCCTGCCCATTCGAGAGATCCGGTCAGCGCTTGCTGAAGATTGGATTCTTCCACGATCGCCGCAAGCTCGAAGACACCGTTGCGATAGGCGCTGAATTCGAGCTTCGAATTGCCGTAATCGCCGAATACGAGCATTTCCTGCACCGGCGCAACTCGGTCCTGCGCGAGCCGCGACCATACGCCCCAGTCATCCAGACAGCGCACGCTGCGCGGATTGAGCGCATAGACGCGCAAGTCGAAACCCGCGACGGGCAAGGGACGAGCCGATCTGGGTTCGACCAATGCGAGGCTCAGCCCGCTTTGCGGCGAGCGCGCTCGCGATGCTGCCTCCGACCAGACCTCCGCCTACAATGGCGATGTCGACCTTCATTCTGCCAGTCTACTACGGCGACACCCGTGCGCGGCCAGAGCAGTTCCTGCCTTGACAATGCAGGGGGCCGTCAGTAACCTTTCGCTCCCTTTGCGCGGTCGCGGCAAATTGAAGGAAAATTTTCCGGTGATATAGCTCAGTTGGTTAGAGCACAGCACTCATAATGCTGGGGTCGGTGGTTCAAGTCCACCTATCACCACCAGGACAATGCAACACGGGACGGAGGGCCTGCAGCAATGTAAGCCCGTGGCCCTTTGGTCCTTTGGCGCCGGGACTGCGCGTTCGCCCGGGTACCCAGCCGCTGCGTGGGACGTCCAGCATTCCCACAAGTCCCGCAAACGCGGTAAAATTTTAACTTCCTGATTTCCTTATGGTTAAACGCAATCGAGGACTCGGGTTCGACTTCGGGCGGAGCATCGCGAACGCCTGGGCCAGGGTTCATGATTCGTGTCCCGGTGCGTTTGCCGTACGCCCTTCGCCGCGATCAAGCATGCGCAACGTCTTCGCCGTCTGTGTGATGGTCCTGTCGTCCCTGATCGCGACGCCAGCTGCGGCGCTCGATCGCTTCTTCCCGCCACATGCCTATCGGGGCGAACTCAAGGCACACCAGTACCCGAACTACAAGATCGGCAGCAGGTCCTACCGGATGTCGGCAGCCGGCCGCATTTTCAACCAGCAGAATCTGATCATCATGCCAGTGTCGCTGCAGCAGCAGACCGCGGCAGATCATGTATGTGGTCGACATCAACGGCCAGTTGTCGGCGATGTGGTTGCTGACAGGGGAGGAAGCTAAGAAATACAAATTGTCGAAGCTGGACGCGGCGGAAAAACAGAAACTGGAGGAGGAGCAAAGGAAGAAACGGGAAGAGGAAGAAGAGAAGAAGAAGAAAGCAGCGAAAAGCAGCAGCTAAACCAGCAATGAAGAAACTCTATATCCGAACCTTTGGCTGCCAGATGAACGAGTACGACTCGGACAGGATGACCGACGTTCTCGCCGCCGCGGAGGGTTTCGAAACCACCGATGATCCCGAACAGGCCGACGTCATCCTGTTCAACACCTGCTCGGTGCGCGAGAAGGCCCAGGAAAAAGTGTTCCACGACCTCGGGCGCATCCGGCCTCTGAAGCAGGCCCGTCCCGAGACTCATCATCGGTGTCGGCGGTTGCGTCGCCAGCCAGGAGGGCGCGGCGATCATTGCACGCGCACCCTACGTCGATCTGGTCTTCGGCCCGCAGACCCTGCACCGGTTGCCGCAGATGCTTCGGGCGCGGCGCAGCAGCGGCAAGCCGCAGGTGGACATCTCCTTTCCCGAGATCGAAAAATTCGACAACCTGCCGCCGGCCGCGGTCGAGGGCTGCACTGCCTTCGTCTCGATCATGGAGGGCTGCAGCAAGTATTGCAGTTTCTGCGTGGTGCCCTACACGCGCGGCGAAGAAGTCTCGCGTCCGTTCGACGATGTGCTTACCGAAGTTGCCGGGCTGGCGGAGCAGGGCGTGAAGGAGATCACGCTGCTCGGGCAGAACGTCAATGCCTATCGCGGCAGCATGAGCGACGCCGAAGTTGCCGACCTTGCCCTGTTGCTGGAGTATCTCGCCGAAGTGCCGGGCATCGAGCGCCTGCGTTATACCACCTCGCATCCGAAGGACTTCAGCGAGCGCCTGATCGCGGCGCACGCCAGGATCCCGCAACTGGTAAGCCACGTGCACCTGCCGGTGCAGTCCGGATCGGACCGGGTGCTTTCCGCGATGAAGCGCGGATACACCGCGCAGGAATACATATCCATTATCCGCCGACTGCGAGTGGCACGGCCGGACGCAGCCATTTCATCCGATTTCATCGTCGGCTTTCCGGGCGAGACCGACGAAGACTTCGAGCAGACCCTGCAGCTGGTCGAGGATATCGGTTTCGATTCGAGCTTCAGCTTCGTGTACAGCCCGCGCCCTGGCACACCGGCGGCGAGTCTGCCCGACCAGGTGCCGCAGGCTATCAAGCAGGCACGCCTCGCACGCCTGCAGGCACGACTCGACGCGCAGGCGCTGGCGATCAGCAGCCGTATGGTCGGTACGATCCAGTGCATCCTGGTCGAGGGACCTGCGAAGAGGAACCCGGAAGAACTGGCGGGGCGCACCAGCAGCAATCTCATGGTCAATTTTCGCGGCCCGCAGCGCCTCATCGGGCGGATGACCGACGTACGCATCACGACGGCGATGTCGCATTCGCTGCGCGGCGAAATGTTGGCAAAAGAAGCTGTTTGAAGCCCTTCGAACTTTCTTTTTCCCCTGTCGACAACGAGCGCCTCGCCAACCTGTGCGGTGCACTCGACGAGAACCTCAAGCAGATCGAAACCGCGCTCGAGGTGTCCATTGCGCGCCGCGGAGAGAAATTCAGCGTCTCCGGCGGCCCCGAGCAGACGCGGCTGGCCGCCGGGGCCCTTCAGCATTTTTATGAGCAGGCAAACCGTAATCTGAGCGTCGAAGAAATCCAGCTCGGCCTCATCGAAGTCGCGGGCGTGCCCAATCCCTCGGCGGCAGACGAGGCCCTGGTGCTGCACACACGGCGTCGGGATTTGCACGGACGCACGCCGCGCCAGGTGCAGTACATCCGGCAGATCAAGGAGTACGACATCACCGTCGGCATCGGCCCGGCCGGCACAGGCAAGACCTATCTTGCGGTCGCCTGCGCGGTGGACGCATTCGAGCGCGATCTGGTGAAACGGATCGTGCTGGTGCGCCCCGCGGTCGAAGCCGGCGAGCGTCTCGGTTTCCTGCCCGGAGACATGGCGCAGAAAGTCGATCCTTATCTGCGGCCTCTCTACGACGCGCTCTACGACCTGATGGGCTTCGAGAAAGTCGGCAAACTGTTCGAACGCGGCTCGATCGAGATCGCGCCGCTGGCCTACATGCGCGGTCGTACGCTGAATCACTCTTTCATCATTCTCGACGAGGCGCAGAACACCACACCCGAGCAGATGAAGATGTTCCTTACCCGCATGGGCTTTGGCAGCAGGGCGGTGGTCACCGGCGACGTCACCCAGATTGACTTGCCCAAGGGACACAAAAGCGGACTGGTCGAGGCGCAACTGATACTCGCAGAAGTGCGCGGCATCGCCTTCACCCAGTTCCTCAGTGATGACGTGGTACGCCACCCGCTGGTGCAGCGCATTGTCCACGCCTATGAACAGCACGGCTCACGCAGGGAAGGCTGACCCCGCGATGTCTCGCGCCGGCGGTCCGGTTGCCCCCTCCAAACCACGTCACAGACTCGAGTTGACGGTTCAATACGCAGCGGAGAACGATCAATTGCCGGCACGCAGGAAGTTGCGCGCCTGGGTGAAGGCCGCGTTGCGGCGCGATGCCGAAGTCACGTTGCGCCTGGTGGATGCCGAAGAAGGCCGTACGCTCAACCGGCAGTATCGCGGCAGGGATCACGCCACCAACGTACTCACCTTTGCCTATACTGATACCGATCCGCTGTCGGGAGACATTGCACTGTGCGTTCCGCTGGTCGAGCGCGAAGCCCGCGAACAGCACAAGCGTGCGGAAGCACACTATGCGCACCTGGTGGTGCACGGCATGCTGCACCTTCAGGGTTACGATCACGAGAAGGCCGAGGACGCGCGGGTTATGGAAATACTGGAAACGCAAATTGTCACCGCCCTGGGGTATGCTGATCCTTACAGGAAAAAGCAAAATGGAAACTAGGGAATAGTTACGCCGGTCGCTGGGGCGGTATTGCCCGTTTCCCGGTGACCGTTCTCTATTCACCAAGTCATGGACGACGACAAGGACAAACCCTCATTGCTGGAACGGCTGGGCGCGCTGCTGATGCGCGAGCCGGAAGACCGCGAGCAACTGATCGAGTTGCTGCAGCGTTCCTACGAGCGAAACCTCCTGGATGCCGACGCACTTGCCATGATCGAAGGCGTTCTTCAAGTTTCCGAAATGCAGGCGCGCGACATCATGATCCCGCGTTCGCAGATGGACGTGATCGACATAGGCGACGCGCCCGAGAAATTCATCCCCTGGGTGATCGAGACCAGTCACTCGCGTTTCCCGGTGATCGGCGACAACAAAGACGACGTAATCGGCATCCTCCTGGCCAAGGATCTGCTGCGCTACTACGCGGGCGAGGAATTCAACGTGCGCGAGATGCTGCGACCTGCCGTATTCATCCCCGAGTCGAAGCGACTGAACGTTCTGCTCAAGGATTTTCGCAGCAATCGCAACCACATTGCGATCGTGGTGGACGAGTACGGCGGCGTAGCCGGTCTGGTCACTATTGAAGACGTGCTGGAACAGATCGTCGGTGAAATCGAGGACGAGTTCGATTTCGACGAGACTGAAGCCAACATCGTCCTGGACCGCAACGGTCAGTTCCGCGTAAAGGCGCAGACCGAAATCGACGATTTCAACAGGACATTCGGCACCGAGTTCAACGACGAGGATTTCGACACCGTTGGCGGCTTGGTGCTGGCTCACCTGGGCCGGCTGCCAAAGCGCGGCGAGCAGTTCCGCATCGGCGACCTGAACTTCAAGGTGGTGCGCGCCGACAGCCGGAGGCTGCATTCGATTCTGGTAGAAAAGGTCAGGACGGAGAGTGCGGCCTGAGTTGTTCGCCGGCCACGTGTCAGGCACCGCTGCCGTTGCATTGGTTCGATTCTTTCTGTTTCCCTTCCTCCTGGGGGCGGCTTCCGTAGCGGGATTCGCGCCGTTTTATCTTTACCCGCTGCCGATCCTGGCGCTGACCGGACTGTTGCTACTCTGGGAACGCAGCCGCAATGCTTGGTCTACGGCGGCCATCGGACTATGCTTCGGCCTCGGCATGTTTCTCGCCGGCGTGAGCTGGGTTTACGTCAGCCTGCACGATTTCGGCGGAATGGGAATGCTCACCGCCGCAATATTCACCTTTTTTTTCTGCGCCTATCTGGCCTGTTATCCAGCGTTGATCGGGGTGATTCTAAAGCGTCTGCCGGCTTCCCGAACGGTACGCCTGCTGCTCTTTTTTCCGGCGTTGTGGGCGTTGTCGGAGTGGGTGCGCGGCTGGGTGTTCACCGGCTTCCCGTGGCTGGCGCTCGGCTACTCGCAGGCACCTGGCAGCCCCTTCGCCGGCTTTGCGCCCCTGCTCGGGGTGTTCGGCGTTTCACTGGGTGCGGCTGTCGTCGCGGCGGCGCTGGCATCGGTCATCGCGCGCTTTGCCGAATGGCGCTCGCAAGCCCCGCAACGGCGCATCGTGCTGCTGCTTCGCGAACCTGGCTCATGGACCATGGTTCGCCCTGCTGATCGCCGGTACCGCATCGAGCGGCAGGGAATGGACACATCCATTGCCCGGAGAGCCGACCAGTATTGCCCTTCTGCAAGGGAATATCCCGCAAGAGATGAAGTGGCGGCCGCAGCGCGCGCGCGCCACGCTTGAGAATTACGTGAGGATGGCACAGTCGGCCGGTGCGAAATTGATCCTGCTGCCCGAGACGGCGCTGCCGATGTTCAACGTGAACGTTCCCGGGGAGTATCTGGAGATGCTCGCGGACCAGGGCCGGCGCAACGGCGGCGATCTGCTGGTGGGCGTCCCCGAGCTCGACGTCTCGGGACGCTATTACAACAGCGTGATGAGTTTCGGATCGGCACCGACGCAGGTTTATCGCAAGCATCACCTCGTGCCCTTCGGCGACTATTTTCCGCTTCAGAGCGTGCTAGGCTGGATCATGAATCTGCTTCACATTCCGATGTCGGATTTTTCCCGGGGCGAGCCGGTGCAGCGGCCCATTCAAGCCGCCGGACAGAAGATCGCGGTCAACATTTGCTACGAAGATGTGTTTGGCGAGGAGATCATCCGCCAATTGCCGGAGGCAACCGTACTGGCCAATTTCACCAACGACGCTTGGTGGGGAAAATCGGTCGCCGCGGAGCAGCATCTGCAAATCTCCCAAATGCGCGCCATCGAAACCGGCCGGCCCATGTTGCGCGCCACCAATACCGGGGTCACCGCAATAATAAATCCGAAAGGCCGCATCGCGGCGTCCGCTCCGGAATTCACGACCATGACGTTGACCGGCGAGATTCAAGGCTATCAGGGCGCAACGCCGTACGTGCGCCTGGGCAATTGGGCGTTCCTGGCACTTGCCGCCCTGATGATCGCGTTGCCACTGGCGGCACGGCGTTTCTCGCAGCACGGAGATTGATCCATGTCATTCGCGGCGCGGCATCGCGGGGTCTAATATCAACAATCACCTTGGAATCCGGAGCCAATCATGCACACGCATTATTCCTTTGTGGCACGCCTGATCGCGGCGGCGGCCCTGGTCGCTGCTTCGCTGGGTGTATACGCGGCCGACGAGCCGGTCATCGTCGACACCGGTTTCGTGGAGCAGGCTGCGACGCGCGGTGCACTGATCTGGGACGTGCGCAGTCAGGAGGAATACCGGCGCGGGCACATCCCTGGCGCCGCCAACATCGACGAAATTGCGCTGGTGCTGCGCGAGGCCAACACCGAGGACTACATCCCGGTGGCAAAGATCGAACAGATCCTCGGCGAAGCCGGAATCGATCCGACTCGTGAAATTGTGCTCTACGGCGCCAAGGCGCACACATCGCCCTACTTCGGTTACGTCACGGTGCGTTATCTCGGCGGCGGCGGTGCCCGTGTGTACCACGGCGGAATCGACGACTGGAAGTCCGCGGGCAAGCCGATCGCTACCGATCCGGTGAAACTGCCGCCGGTCAGCTTCAGGGCGCAAGTGAATCCCGGGGTTATCGTGTCGACCCGGGAGGTCGTCGCCAAGCTGGGGGCTCCCGGAGTACAGATCGTCGATGCACGCACCGAAAAGGAATTCAACGGCGAGGACATCCGGGCGCTGCGCGGCGGCCGCATTCCGGGTGCGGTTAACATACCCTACGAGACCAACTGGGTGGACCCGGACACGCCACGCAAGCTGCAGCGCCGGCAGGTTGCGGGCAAGGATGGGATGAGCCTGAAACATGCGATAGACCTGCGTGCGCTTTACGCCCGGCTCGACCCGGAAAAGGAGACCATCGTTTATTGCCAGAGCGGCGTGCGCGCGGCGGAAACGGCGACCGTGCTGCAAAGCCTGGGATTCCGCAACGTCAAGGTGTATGACTCTTCGTGGCTGGGCTACGGTAACACCTTCGACGCGCCGGCGGAGAACGTTGCCTATTTCAATGTCGGCCGCGTCAACGGCACGCTCATGCAGATGCAACAGCGCATCGACCTCCTCGAGGGACAGATCGAGGAACTCAAAGCCGCAAAAGAAAAGAAATAGCCTCTTTCACCGCAAAGATTCGTTCCAATACTTCCTTTCAACACCCCCTTGAGGGGTGCGCGAAGGGATCGCCGGGAAAAGACCAAAGGACCTTTGAAACAGGGGGATTGGCGGCGCATTCCGGCTTTTCTGAATGACCTGCCGTGCTGGTGTCCCTGTCCGCGCTTCAGTCACTTTTCGCGTATTGCCCCTGTATGCACCCGTAATTGAGTACAATTTGTGCATTTCGCGCGACCGCTTAACCTCTGATTTTCTGAAGAATTTATCGATGTTGACGTTCCAGGAAGTAATTCTGACGCTGACCCGCTATTGGGCCGATCGCGGCTGCGCGATCCTGCAACCCTATGACATGGAAGTCGGTGCGGGCACTTCGCACACGGCGACGTTTCTGCGCGCAATCGGTCCCGAGCCGTGGCGTGCAGCCTACGTACAGCCCTCGCGCCGGCCCAAGGACGGCCGCTACGGCGAGAATCCGAACCGGTTGCAGCACTATTACCAGTTTCAGTTAGTGCTGAAGCCGTCGCCGGCCGACATCATCGATCTCTATCTCGGTTCGCTGGAAACGCTCGGCATCGATCCGAAGGCGCACGACATACGCCTGGTCGAAGACGACTGGGAAAACGCCACGCTCGGAGCCTGGGGCCTGGGTTGGGAAGTCTGGCTGAACGGAATGGAAGTCACCCAGTTCACGTACTTCCAGCAGGTCGGCGGGCTCGACTGCAAGCCGATTACAGGCGAGATCACCTACGGCATCGAGCGACTCGCCATGTACCTGCAAGGCGTGGAAAACGTCTTCGACCTGGTGTGGACTCCCGGCCTCACCTACGGCGACGTCTATCACCAGAACGAAATCGAACAGTCCCGTTACAACTTCGAACAATCCAACCCGGAAATGCTGTTCGCTCATTTCGCCGATTACGAATCCGAAGCGAAGCGGCTGATGAGCGCACAGCTCGCCCTGCCCGCCTACGAAATGGTGTTGAAGACCGCGCATACCTTCAACCTCCTGGATGCGCGTGGCGCGATCTCGGTCACCGAGCGCGCGGCCTACATCGGCCGTATCCGCAACCTTGCGCGCAGCGTGTCGCAGGCTTACTTCGATTCCCGGCTGCGCAAGGATTTCCCGATGTGCAAACCGGGCCATTTGCAGCAACTCGGGTTGGACCTCCAGGCCATGAAGGCTGCTCTGCTGCAAAGAGAAACCGCATGAGTTCGAACCTGCTGGTCGAACTCGTCACCGAGGAATTGCCGCCGAAAGCTCTCAGGCGGCTGGGCGATGCCTTTGCCGGTGCGGTATTCGATGGACTCAAAGGCGGCGGGGTTCTGGATGCGACGTCCAGCTTCAAGCCATTCGCCACGCCACGGCGTTTGGCGGTTTACATCGGGGCGGTGCTGGCCAAGGCCAGAGACCGTCCGGTCGAGCAAAAACTCATGCCGTTGGCCGTGGCGCGCAAACCGGACGGCGGCTGGAGCGACGCATTGCGCAGGAAGCTGGCAAGCATGGGCCGTGAACGGCTGGCCGATGTTCCGGCCAATTCCAAAGTTGGTGGCGAGTTTCTGCTAATCAAACCGGATGGCAAGGCCGAAGCCGTATTCCTGCGAAGCATCGCGCCGGGTCAAACACTCGAACGAATGCTATCCGATGCGATCGAGCGGGCCATCGGCAAGCTGCCCATTCCAAGAGTGATGAGCTACCAGCTCGCCGACGGCGCTACGACCGTCAGATTCGTTCGCCCCGTCCACGCGTTGGTCGCGCTGCATGGCGACAAGGTGCTCAACGTTTCCGCGCTCGGCCTGGCGGCCGGCCGCATCACTCATGGCCATCGCTTCCAGGGGGCGAAGAACATCGCCCTGGTCCGCGCCGACGAGTATGAATCCCGGCTCGCGCAGGAAGGCCGCGTCATCGCCGATTTCGACAAGCGCAGGGCCGAGATCGGCCGCCAGCTCGCGGTGAACGCCGCTGCGCTCAAGGCTTCGCTGGGTCCCGACGAGAACGTCGCGCCGTTGCTCGACGAAGTCGCGGGACTGGTCGAGTTGCCCACGGTGTACGTCGGGGAATTCGAGTCCGGACTATCTGGGCGTGCCGCAGGAATGTCTGATCCTGACCATGCGCCAGAACCAGAAATATTTCCCGCTGTTCGACGCGGCCGGCAAGCTCACCAACAAGTTCCTGATCGTTTCGAACATGCGCCTTGCCGACCCGAAGAACATCGTGGCGGGCAATCAGCGCGTAATACGCCCGCGATTGGCCGACGCGCGCTTCTTCTTCGAGACCGACAAGAAGACCAAGCTCGCCGACCGCGTGCCCCAACTCGCCTCCATCGTCTACCACAACAAGCTCGGCAGCCAGCTCGATCGCGTCGAGCGCGTTCGTGCGTTGGCCAGGGCGATTGCAGCGATGGTCGGCGCCGATCCGCTGCTTGCCGACCGCGCCGCGCTGCTCGCCAAGGCCGATCTGGTCACCAGCATGGTCGGCGAATTCCCCGAGCTTCAAGGCATCATGGGCCGGTATTACGCGCTCGCCGATGGCGAGGATGTGCGCGTGGCTGACGCAATCGAGCAGCATTATCAGCCGCGATTTGCAGGCGGCGCATTGCCGGGTGGCGAGATTGCAACGGCACTCGCGCTGGCCGACAAGCTGGAGATGCTTGCTGGCATGTTCGGCATCGGCCAACAGCCGACCGGGGACAAAGATCCGTTTGCGTTGCGGCGACACGCCTTGGGAATAATCCGAATTCTCGTTGAACGCGGGCTACCAGTATCGCTTCATGACCTTGTAGATGCGGCTTACTCGGTATTTCCGAATGGAATGCTCGCCGGCACGCAGTCGGATTTGCAGTTATTCATCTGGGAGCGATTGCGTAGTTATCTGCGCGAATCGGGGTATTCCGCGAACGAAGTCGATGCAGTCCTCAGCAAGTATCCGGCTCGAATCGATCAAACCCCGCTCTGGTTAGCGGCGGTGCGCGCATTCGCCAGCCTTCCGGAAGCGGAGAGCCTTGCTGCGGCGAACAAGCGCGTCGTCAATATCCTCAAACAAGCGGAGGCCAAAGGAGAGTCCTTTAGAGGCGCCCAGGCCGATGCATTGACCGAGACGGCCGAGCGCGAGTTGTTCGACGCGCTTGCGATCGCAACCAGAAACGCGATCCCTCTGCTGCAAAACGGCGACTACACCGGTTACCTGAAAGCCTTCGCCGTGCTGAAGTCGCCGGTGGACGCTTTTTTTGAATCGGTAATGGTCATGGTTGACGAGAAAGAGTTACGCCAGAACCGGCTCGCGTTGCTGCGGGATCTCCGCGACGAAATGAATCGCATCGCCGACATCTCCAAGCTCGCCGCGTGACCATGGTACGCACCCGAATACCCTTCGCCTCACGCCTCACGCCTCACGCCTTACGCACATGAAGCTCGTCATCCTCGATCGCGACGGCGTGATCAACCAGGATAGCGATCAGTTCATCAAGAACCCCGAGGAGTGGAAGCCGATTCCGGGGAGCCTGGAGGCGATTGCGCGGCTGAACCACACCGGCTACCGCGTGGTCGTGGCCTCCAACCAGTCCGGCATCGGTCGCGGCCTGTTCGACATGGGGGCGCTCAACGCGATCAACGACAAGATGTACCGTGCGCTGGCCCAGGTCGGCGGACGCATCGACGCATTGTTCTACTGCCCGCACGCTGCGGAAGCCGACTGCGACTGCCGCAAGCCGAAGCCGGGGATGTTTCTCGATATCGCGCAGCGGTTCAACGTGGACCTGGCCGGTGTGCCGTGCGTGGGAGATTCTCTGCGTGATCTGCAGGCCGCGGTCGCGGCCGGCGCCCAGCCGATGCTGGTACTCACCGGCAAAGGGGCCAGGACCAAGAGCGCGGGTAGTCTGCCGGACAACACGATGTTGTTCGCCAACCTTGCCGAAGCGGTGCGGCATATCGTTTCATGAGCATCGTTGCGGCTTTCCTGCGTTCGGCCGTCTTCGAGATAGTCCGGTTCGCGCTCACGGTCGTCTTCGCTGTCATTTCGCTGTCTCACCTTTGCGCTCGAACCGCTGACCCGCTATCGCATCATCACCACCTGGTCGCGACTGGTGATCGCACTGGCACGGACTCGTCTGCGGCGTTGAATATCGCGTGATCGGCCGTGAGAACCTGCCCACGGTGCCGAGCATCGTGCTGTCGAAACATCAATCGGCCTGGGAAACGCTGGCTTACCAGAACATTCTTCCGCCGCAGGTCTGGGTCCTCAAGAGAGAGTTACTAGTGTGCCATTCTTCGGCTGGGGACTGGCGATGATGAGCCCGATCGCAATCGACCGCGGCTCGGCAACGCGTTCCCTGAAGCAGACTCTCGAGCAGGGCAAGGACCGCCTCGCCAAAGGCTGGTGGATCGTAATATTCCCGGAAGGCACCCGCATCGCACCGGGCCACCGTGGACGGTATCATCTCGGCGGCGCCTGGCTGGCGTGCCACACCGGCGCGCCGGTGGTGCCGATCGCGCATAATGCCGGTACCTTGTGGCGCAAGAAGGCCTTCGTCAAGCACCCGGGTACCATCACCGTCAGCATAGGTCCGGCCATTCATCCGCAGGGGATGCGCGCCGACACGCTCAACCGGAAGGTCCAAGACTGGATAGAAACCGAAGTCGCTCGCCTCGGGAACGCTCGCTAGATCTGTTCCCGGTCGCCGCGGTTTCCGAGCCGAAAACCATCCGGCTGGGCGACCGCGACATTCCCTATCTTCTCAAGCGCAGCCAGCAACGGCGCAACATCGTGCTGACCGTGGACGAGCGCGGGCTGATCGTGAGCGCCCCCTGGCGCAGCACGGAGCGCCGCGTCACCGCCATCATTCGCGACGCCGAGGACTGGGTGCTGCAGTAAACTTGTCGCCTGGAGCACCTATCCTTCACGCAACCAGTCGTGGGCCGACGGCGACACCATCAAGTATCTCGGCCGCGATCTGCGGCTGCAGTCTCAAGGAGACCGCGCCGCAGTGCTGGCGACCCTGGCCGAAGCGAACTGCCTGCAGGTCGTGCTTCCCGAACCCGGCGATCCCGCTGCGGTAAAAGCCGCGGTTGTTGAAATGGTATCGCCGCCACGCAACTTCGAATTTCACCGAGCGCATCGGCATATACGCCCGCCTCTACGGCCTGGCGGCCCCGCGCCTGTTTCTTTCCGGCGCACAGACGCGCTGGGGAAGCTGCAACGTCAAACGCGAAGTCAGGCTCAACTGGCGGCTGATCCAGGCGCCACAGAAAACGATCGATTACGTAGTCGCCCACGAACTTGCCCATATTGTCGAGATGAATCACTCGCGCCGCTTCTGGAACCTGGTCACGGCCGTGTGCCCGCATCACAAGGACGCGCGCGCCGAGCTCGACCATATGGGCCGCTTCTACATGGATCTTTAGTTTCGAAAAATCAAGAATCTCAACACGAAGGCACGAAGACACGAAGAAAACCTAAAGAACAATTTCTGCAAATGAACTCGCTGTACAGAACACGCTGTCCTCACGTGTCCGACGACTACGACAGCCTTAATCGATGAGAACCGTGCAATCGGTATCGAGAGAACTGCCAAATCCATGCAATCCGGCAATCAAACAACATTGTCTTGCCTTTCTTCGTGTCTTCGTGCCTTCGTGGTGAGCGTTCAGGTTTGTTGTTGTCAGCCTTCGTGGTGAGACTTTGACTTTTCGTCTAGCGGGTGGCTGGTTACAGCAAGACGCTGTGCTAAACTCGACCGCACTTTAGAAAGTCTTCCATGCGCCGCCTTTGCGTCCTAATCCTGCTCGCGTTCCTGATCTCCGCCTGCGGTCAGAAGGGCCCGTTCTATCTGCCGAAAGAAGAGCAGAAGCCCAGAAAAACCGAAGAAGGAACCATCGAGAAGTGAGTTTTTTTTCGCAGCGCAACGGCGCGCTACACGCTGAAGACGTGCCGCTTTCGCGCATTGCCGAGGAATTCGGCACGCCATGCTACGTCTACTCGCGTGCGGCATTGACGGACGCCTTCCAGCATTACGATCGCGCCTTCGGTGCGCGTCCGCACCTGATCTGCTATGCGGTCAAGGCCAATTCCAATCTGGCGATCCTCAATCTTTTCGCCCGCCTGGGAAGCGGCTTCGACATCGTCTCCGGCGGCGAACTGGCGCGAGTCGTCGCTGCCGGCGGGGACCCTGCCAGGACGGTGTTCTCCGGCGTGGGCAAGACCGGGCGGGAGATGCGTGACGGGCTGGCTGCCGGCATACTTTGCTTCAACTTGGAGTCAGAATCCGAGCTCCTGCGCCTCGAAAAAATCGCGGGCGAAATGAGCCGGCGCGCGCCGGTCAGCCTGCGCGTGAATCCGGACGTCGACGCCAGGACACACCCCTACATCTCCACCGGCTCGAAGCAAAGCAAGTTCGGGGTCGCGTTCCAGGACGCGTTGCGCCTTTATCGCCTGGCGCATTCGTCCAGGCACCTCAGGGTTGTCGGCATCGGTTGCCATATCGGTTCACAACTCCTCGAGGTGGAACCGGTCGCCGATGCCGTGCGCAAGGTGCTGAATCTCGCGGATCGTTTGGCCTCCGAAGGCATCGAGATGGAACATCTCGACCTGGGCGGAGGCCTCGGCATCCGCTACGCAGATGAGGTCCCGCCCACGCAAGACGTTTGGATCAAGGCGTTGTTGGATGCGGTCGGGAACCGGCCGCAATCGGTGTTTGTCGAGCCGGGCCGTTCGCTGGTGGGCAATGCGGGCCTGTTGCTGAGCCGGATCGAGTACCTGAAGCATGGCGAGGCGAAGAATTTCGCCGTGGTGGACGCCGCGATGAACGATCTGCTTCGACCGGCGCTGTACGGCGGCTGGCATGAAGTGCGTGAAGTCAGCCGCTCCGCTACAGCTGCCGCAGTCTACGATGTGGTGGGGCCGGTATGCGAAAGCGGCGACTTCCTCGCCAGGGACCGCAAGCTCGCGATCGACGAGGGCAACCTGCTGGCGATCATGTCTGCAGGCGCCTACGGCATGAGCCTGAGTTCGAACTACAACGCCCGCCCGCGCGCCGCCGAAGTGATGGTGGACGGCGGGCGTATTCACCTGATACGCGAACGCGAGCAAGTCAAGGACCTGTTCGCCGGAGAACGTCTGCTGCCCTGATGCGTTGGCACAGCGCGCGGAACTAACGCTGCGCAGCGGGTTCTATCTATTGCATGCCGGCAAATCCACCGGCCGCAGATGATAAACTTTGCGCGGCCTCGCAATCCTGGCGCCCAACAAGAACATGATCGTTTTCAATCTTTCCTGCGAAAAAGGCCACCGGTTTGAAGGGTGGTTCGCCTCGTCCGATGACTTCGCCGTACAGGTGAACGGCGGAAGCATTGCTTGTCCGCTGTGCGGCTCGCTGGACATTGCCAAGCAGCCATCGGCGCCCTACGTCAGCACACGCGGCAGCGAATCGTCGCGAGAACCGCAGTCGGTCATGGTCGCCAACGCCGCCCAGTTGTTGCACAAGAAGTTCATCGAATACGTGCTCCAGAACACCGAGGATGTCGGCAAGCGATTTCCGGATGAAGCACGGCGAATTTTCTACAAGGAAGTTGGCGAACGCGCAATTCGCGGCACTGCGTCGATGAAGGAAGTGACCGAACTGAAGGAAGAGGGAATCGACGTTCTCGCTGTTTCCGGCATTTCGGTTCCGCCAGAGAAACTCCACTGAGGTCTGGTAGATCGCACAGGCGGGCGTGATATAACGCGCCATGTCTCCACGTTGGCTTTCTTTCATCGTCCTCGCCGGCGCGGTCGCCGTGGTTTCGACTGCCTCGATCCTGATCCGGTTGGCGCAATTCGAAGGTGCTTCGTCCCTCACGATCGCCGCGGTGCGGCTGGGACTGGCCGCTGCGATTCTGGCGCCTTTCGCCTGGCTGAAAGCGGGACGGGAAATCATGCGGCTGGGCCGACGCGAGCTCGGCATGTGCCTGCTGTCCGGCCTGTTTCTTGCCATTCACTTCTGGACGTGGATCTCCTCGCTGGAGTACACGTCGGTCGCAAGCAGTGCGGCGCTGGTCACCACCAATCCGCTCTGGGTCGGGTTGGCTTCTGCGGTGCTGTTGCGCGAGCGTCCCGTGCCTGCCGCACTCGCGGGCATCGGGCTCACCGTCGCCGGTAGCGTTCTGATCTTTGCCGCCGATTCCGTCTGGAGCGAATCAACGGCCACAAATCCACCACTGGGCAATGCGCTTGCCCTGGCCGGGGCGATCGCCGCGTCGGGCTATCTCCTGGTGGGGCGCGCGCTGCGCGCGCGCTTATCGCTCACCGCGTATGTCTGGCTGACCTATACGGCAGCGGCGTTGCTGCTGGGCGCCGCGCTGTGGGCAAGCGGCACGTCACTGATCGCGATGCCGGTGCCGGCATGGGGATTCATGGTGTTGCTTGCGATTGGTCCGCAGCTTGCCGGACACACCGCTTTCAACTGGGCGGTGAGACGGCTCACCGCCACCTTCGTTGCGATCGCAATACTGGGCGAGCCGGTCGGCGCCGCGATTCTCGCGTGGTTCTTCTTCGAAGAAGGATTCACCGCGCTGCGGTTGGCCGGTTTCGTGCTGTTGCTCGCCGGCATCTTCGTCGCCGCGCGCGGGGAGAAATCCCGGGAGACCCAGAACTGAAAGCTTCGCCGCAAGAAATCAAGTTCTCCGCACAAAGGCACGAAGAAATACGAAGCAGGGCGAAAGAGAAAAATAGAGATACCGGAGTAAGGTTGCGCGGGCCAACGGGTGGTTGGCGGCATTCGACCACACAGGCATTGTCCGAACTGCAATTTCATATCCAAGGCAGCCGTTCAATCCTCTTCGAACGCCCGCGCTTTAGCGGGCGCAGTTACGTTCTGTTTGGTAGTGACCGATTGGTAGCCCCGTTTTTACCGGACAGTGGGTTTCATTGTTCTCGTCAGCCTACTTCCTTGCCTCCAGAAAACTCTGGGCCGCCTGGTAAAGCTGTACGTTCGCTTTCTCGAACTGCAGAACATGGCCGCCATTCGAGACCACTACACATTCCTTCACCCCGCTGCCCGATGCGTTCATCAGCAGCTGATTATCTTCACGTGTCGCATCGGTGTCGGAATCGCCGCGTATCACAAGGATAGGTACGGTGACCCTTGCAGCATCGAAGCAGCCGAAGGAAAACAAGCCGGCCTGAGTAGTCGCGACGCTCTTGCAGGTCAGAATGAATGAGTTGCAGTGGTCGGGCCCGTCTCTACATCTAAAGGGGATATATTGCTCGCACCTATCAGCCGGAAGGAATCCAAATGAATGCGGGAAAGGTCAAGCAACGCAACGATGATGAGAAGGCCCTGGTCTATGAAGAACAATATCTTTGGTAGCGAAGATGTGGCCTGACGGCTAAACTGACCCGCCGCGCTGTAGTGCGGGAATGCGGGAACCCAATGTCACATGCCTTTTGGCGGTTGGGTCAAGCCATGGGACGGGCCTTTGCGGTCTGCGACAACCGATTGGGATCGAGTGGGAAATCGAAGTAACGACGGCTTGAGGGCACTGTTCGACCGGGCGTCCCAGTTACACAGGGCAGGCGCGCTGGATGAGGCCGAGCGTCTGTACCGCAAGCTGCTTCGTTCCGACGGCGATCAGTTCCATGTCCTTCGACTTTTGGGCCATCTCGAAATCCAGCGAGGACGGGGCGAGGAGGCCTGCAAACTTTTCGGGCGCGCTTTGCGCATGGAACCGGAGTCGGTGGAGGTGCTGATCAATCGCGGCAACGCTCTGATGGAACTCGGCCGGCCGGCCAAGGCTATTGAAGACTACGACCACGCCTTGGCGCTATCGCCCGCAAACGAACGTCTGATGACCAATCGCGGAGCCGCCCTCGCTGCGTTGCACCGCTTCGATGAAGCGCTCGACGCGCTCACTCGTGCAATCGCCTTGACTCCCGGCGCTCCGCAGCCACACTTCAATCGCGGAAATGTTCTTCTCGATCTTGGCCGGATCGATGAGGCACTGCAGGATTTCGATCGCGCCATTGAGAGGGCGCCCGACTATGTCGATGCCCTTCACAATCGCGGTATTGCGCTACGCGCGCAAGGTCGCGCCGCGGAGGCGCTTGCAGCTTTCGACCAGGCACTCGCTCTGCGCTCTGATCACATTGCGACGTTGGACAGCCGACGCACCCTTTTGCAGGAACTGGGTCGGTACGAAGAAGCGGTGGGTGCATTAAGGGCGCTTCTGGAAGTGTCGCCCGAGCACCCTTTCGCCCGTGGTGCGCTTCTCGACGCGCGGCTGCACTGCTGCGACTGGTCCGGGTTCGATGAGCAACTGACCCGGATCGAAAAGGACCTGCATCAAGGCAAACCTGTCATTCGACCGTTTACGCTGCTCGCGATTTCAGACGACCCATCGCAGCAATTGCTGGGCGCAAAGATCCTTGCGCGTTACGAGATGAGGCAACGGACGGCGCCGACGTGGGACTTCCCGTTGAGTCGCGGACGGCTGCGGATTGCCTATATCTCCGCCGACTTTCGGGAACACCCGGTTGCCATGCTGCTAGCCGATGTGCTCGAAGCTCACGACCGGGGACGCTTCGAGACAATCGGAGTCTCTCTCGGACCCGATGACGGAGGACCTCTCCGTCGCAGGCTGACTGCCGAATTCGATGAGTTCCTGGATATGCACAACTCGCGGAATGAACGAATCGTCGCCGCGCTTCGAGACCGTCGGGTGGACATCGCGGTAGATCTGATGGGATTTACTACGGGCCACCGAATAGGTATCTTCGCGCAACGCGTTGCACCTATTCAGGTGAACTACCTTGGATTCGCCGGGACGGTCGGAAGTGGTTGCCACGACTATATCTTGGCGGATCGGTACTTGGTGCCTGACTCGGCGAAAGCGTTCTTCACCGAGCACGTTGCTTACTTGCCAGGCTGCTATCTGGCCATTTCCCGTCGTTCTATCGCCCAGAGCAAACCTACCCGTGAGCAAGCCGGGCTGCCACCGGCCGGCGTGGTGTTCTGCGCCTTCAACAATCAATTCAAGATCGGACCGTCGGTGTTCGACGTTTGGATGCGCATCCTGCTTCGTGTACCAAACAGCGTACTTTGGTTGCAGCAGGGCAGCGCAGTCTCGCGGGCGAACCTATCGATGGAAGCGGTTCGCCGCGGCGTCGATCCTGGCCGGATCATCTTTGCCCCGCGTCTCGCGGATCACGCCGACCATATGGCGCGCCTGACCCTCGCCGATCTCTTTCTTGATTCCCATCCGTACAACGCTCATGCCACCGCGAGTGATGCGTTGTTGGCCGGGGTGCCCTTGATTACCCGTTCAGGTCGGACATTTGCGAGTCGTGTGGCTGGCAGTCTGTTGCATGCAGTCGGGTGTTCCGAGTTAGTGGTCGAGACGCTCGACGACTACGAGCGCATGGCGGTTGAACTGGCGCTCGACGAGGGGCGGTTGCGTACGTTGAAGGATAAGGTGCGTGCGAACGTCGCGGCTCCCGCGATGTTTGATCCCGTCCGGTATTGCCGTGGACTTGAGGCCGCCTACATCGAAATGTACCAGCGCAGCGGACCGGGCCGCACAGTTTCATAGTCCGGACTGCGCGCGATATTCCCAATTTCCGCCAAGTACCAGACCTAAGCGAACTTAGCGGATTTGCGCGTTGAGGCGGCCAAGTGATTGGTTATTCATTTGAGCACTTTAAAGGTCTGCATTACACGGCCGTAGCACGGCGGCTTAGCCGGCGGTGATTTTCGGTGGCACACATGCTCCAGCTTTGCAATGCAGCTATGACGTGGGCAGGCCAAAACGCTTCTGCAACAAGCGCAAGCGGCGTTCCATTTCCGCGCTTCCAAACCCTAGCTTGCGGATAATTTCCAGGCGCTGCCGGGCCGAGGCTCCAGTATAAAAGGACGAAAAGGATCCAAGCCGTTCAATTTCCTCCAGGACGGCTGCTAGAACCCAGTTACTAACGGCTGCACCGGCAGTGGGGATAGAATCGAATCGTTCGCCCGGCACGAGAAACGGCTCACTCGGATCCACCCGATTATGCTTTTGGATGGCGATGGTGAGTTGTTGAAGCGCGTTTACGGCGAGCGACCGTGCGCCGTAATCTCGCGCTACTCGCGCCATGCTTGCTAAGCGAAGACATGAAGGCTGGCGCTCGCACAGGATCTTGAGCAAGCTGAAACTGGCTTCAAGTGCACCGAAGCGCTCAGTCGAAGATAAAGACGAATCTCGGCTGACAGCGTAGAAGGATAGTGCCACTTCGACCTCGGCGCTGTTTCCTGCAGCAACCGTCTGTTCCCAATGATTGGCGAGTTGAGCCCCGTATGGCAGTTTGGCAATGGTGTGACGCCAGTCGTATGCATTGCGGTTCTTGACTTTTCCCGAGATGTCCATGAATCGCTCCGTCCCCGTGGTCGGCAGGTCGGCCACACGAAGCCAGCAAGAAACCATGGGTGGCAAGCCGTTCGACGCAATCCTGCTTACAGCAGAATAAATTGAGCAAGTATCCATCGGGTGTTGATTCGGCATCGAAGGAAACCAGCAGGTCGAGGCCGGGCACTAGTCGGTAGGAGTCATATCCAAGTGCGGCGAAATCTTGCACCAGTTCCATATGCAGGTCTGCACCTGCTTTTATCTCATACTGAACCAGTGGTGACAGTTCTGCGAAAAATCGTTTCCCCCCTTTCAGTATGTTCGCTTCCTCCCCTTCCGCATCGATTTTCATGAAATCGATATCCCGCCAGCCATAGCGTTCCATGCACTCGTCAAGGGTTACCAGAGGCACAGTCTCACTAGCGCTCGATGACGGCTTGCCAGGAACCAGCGCATTTAATTCTGAATTTTCATTCAAAGACAACTGGGCCGTACCACAGGTGCTTGATAGGGCGCTTTGTTCAAGCACTACCTGCGCAAAACCATTGACGGCGATTCCCTCGGCTAGCAGTGTCGCAGTGCTTGATGCTGGCTCGAAGGCCCACACGCATCCTGTTGGACCCACTGTCCGTGCCATGGATAGAGCATAGACACCGTAGTTAGCACCGATATCAATGACTTTCTGCCCCGGCTTTAGCAAGCGGCGCACGAATTTTATTTCATCCTCAAACCAATCCTGCTGCTCCAGCAGCACATAGGACGTGATCAGATCCAGTGAGTCAGGAACGACGATCCGCACCCCGTCGACCATAATAAGTGTGGTGGTGTGAGTCATACGTTAAACAGCCTTTTCAAGACGTGTCCTGTGAAACTGACCGGCCCGACGATCGAGGTTCGCATACTCTTGTTTGGTTTTTCTTCGTGTCTTCGTGGTGAGAACTCTCGGTTTGGCCGTTTGCTTCAGGCCCGACGCATACCGGCGGCGACTTCAGCATAACCGCGGATACGGCCGCTTCACATCTTCAGCCAGGCCGCGGTGGGTAACCTGCCCGGCGTGGACCTGCAAGCCGTTCGCCAGTCCCGCATCGTCGGATAGAGCGTCGAGTCCGCGGTCGGCAAGCTTTAGCACATAGGGAAAAGTCGCCTGCGTCAGCGCCAGCGTCGCCGTGCGCGCGCAGGCCGAGGGCATGTTGGGCACGCAGTAGTGCACCACGCCTTCTTCCACGAACAGCGGCTGCGAGTGCGAAGTCGGGCGCGAGGTCTCGGCGATGCCGCCCTGGTCGATCGCAATGTCCACCAGCACCGAACCCGGCCGCATGCGTTGCAGGAGCTTGCGCGAGATCAGCCTGGGGGCGAGCTTGCCGGGCACGAGAAGCGCTCCGATCGCCAGGTCGGCCTGCGCCACCTGCTCTGCAATCGCCAGCGCTTCCGAGAAACAGGTTTTCACCCGGCCGCGATAAACCTCGTCGAGATGCGCGAGGCGCTCGAGGTCGACATCGAGCACCGTGACGTCGGCGCCCATGCCGGCCGCGATCTGCACTGCGTTCGCGCCGGCGGCGCCGGCACCGATAACCACCACCCTTCCCGGCAGCAACGCCGGGCACTCCGCCGAGCAGCACGCCGCTGCCGCCATTGGCCATCTGCAACGCCCAGGCACCAACCTGTACCGAGAGTCTGCCGGCGATCCGCGACATCGGCGCCAGCAGCGGCAACCGGCCCTGCGCGTCAGTCACCGTCTCATAAGCAATTCCGCTGACAGCCGCTAGCCAGCAATGCGTCGAGCAACTCCGGGCTCCGGTGCCAGGTGCTGGTAGGCAAACAGGATCTGCCCGCGGCGCGGGAGGCCGAACTCCGCCGGCTGCAACTCCTTGACTTTCACCACCATGTCCGCAGCAAAGACCTCCTTCGCAGAAGCAACGATGCGCGCGCCAGCCGATAGGTAGTCGGCATCGGCAAATCCGATGCGTGCGCCGGCACCGGTCTCGACGCAGACCTGGTGGCCGCGTCCACGAGGCGCATGGACACCCGCCGGCGTGAGGCCAACCCGGTACTCGTGATCCTTGATTTCCCTCGGCACGCCGACCAGCATGCGACACCCTTTTTGCGAAAGTTCTGGCCGGCAACTGTAAACGCCGGGAGGCTCGCCTGCAATCAGGCCACCTGGGAGCGTGCCGCGGAAGGTGGTGACGCCGATCGCTGCTGCTTCAGCAGGTACAACAACCGGATGATCAGCAGCAGGGCGAGCAGCGAGGCAAAGATGAGCGGTTCGGTGATGTCTTTTTTCACCAGCCACCAGAAATGCAACACGCCCAGTGTGGCGATCGCATACACAAGCCGATGCAGGAACTGCCAGCGCCGGGCACCGAGGCGCTTCACCATCGCATTGGTGGACGTGGCCGCAAGCGGGATCAGCAGGACGAATGCGCTGAAACCGACCGTGATGAATGGCCGCTTGCCGACATCCTTGACGATCTCGATCCAGTCGAAGAACTGGTCGAGCCAGATGTAAGTGGTGAAGTGCAGGCTGACGTAGAAGAATGCGAACAATCCGAGCATCCGCCGCAGCCGCAACAGCCACGGCAGGCTGAGCAGCCGGCGCAACGGCGTCACCGAAAGCGTGATCAGCAGGAACGTGAGCGTCCACCAGCCGGTGGAATGGGTGATGTACTCGATCGGGTTGGCTCCGAGCCGGTTGTGGAATCCCAGCCAGGCCAGGCGTGCGAGCGGAATCAGGCAGGCGGCGAACACCGCCGCCTTGATCCACTTTATCTATTCCGGCTTCAGGTTGCGATTGGATACATGAGGATCTTTCACCGCAGAGACGCAGAGGCACGGAAGGAAGATTATCAAACGACGGAACACACACTAGAATGCTTGCCTAGCAGGACGAATCGTGCGTGGTTCGTATCTGGCGGCAACGTCGTGGCTTGTTCGCCACGAGTTCACCTGAAGTTCTTTTCCTGGATTCCTTTGTGTCCTTTGTGTCTCCGTGGTGGCGATTTTCTCAGAAGAATTTCTTCAAATCCATGCCGGCATAAAGACCCGCCACCTGGTCGCCATAGCCGTTGAACATCAGCGTCTCGCGCTTGCGGAATTCGCCGATGCGGCGCTCTCTGGCCTGGCTCCAGCGTGGATGGTCGACCTTCGGGTTGACGTTGGAATAGAACCCGTATTCGCGTCGGGGCCGCCAGTTCCCAGGCAGTCTTCGGCTGCTGCTCGGTGAAGCGGATACGCACGATCGACTTTGCGCTCTTGAACCCGTACTTCCACGGCACCACCGTGCGCACCGGCGCACCGTTCTGGTTGGGCAGTGCCTGGCCGTAAAGTCCCACCGTCAGCAGCGTCAGCGGGTGCATCGCTTCGTCCATGCGCAGGCCCTCGACGTAGGGCCAGTCGAGGATCGGCATCTTCTGCCCCGGCATCTGATCGGGGTCGAGCAGCGTGTAGAACTCCACGAACTTGGCGTTGCCGGTGGGCTCGACGCGCTTGATCAGTTCCGAGAGCGGATAGCCGACCCACGGGATCACCATCGACCAGCCTTCCACGCAGCGCATGCGGTAGATGCGCTCTTCCAGTGGGGCGAGCTTGAGCAGTTCCTCGATGTCGAATAGTCTTCGGCTTCTTCACCTCGCCTTCGACCTTCACCGTCCACGGGCGGGTCTTCAGTTTTCCGGCATTCGCCGCCGGGTCTTCCTTGTCGGTGCCGAACTCGTAGTAAGTTGTTGTAGGTGGTGATCGATTCGAACGCCGTGAGAGTTTCATTGGTGGCGAAAGGGCCTTTCTTGAGACCGGCGAATTTCTCTGCCGAACGTGCCTGCCCGGCGCTCAGCAGCCCCGCCGCGGCCAACCCTCCCGCCGCACCGAGAGCGGCCGCCGCGCGGATGAATTCGCGCCGGTCCCGATACAGCGATTGGCCGGTAATCTCCGAAGATTTGATGTCGGATGGACGTCGAATCAGCATGGGCGTACTCCTTGGTGATGTCCATTTTGTCGCGCGGACAGGTTTAGCTTACACGTCCCGGGAATATGCGCGAAACCCGGTTCAGGTCCGTCGCCGCTTGCGGAGTTCCGCCCGCGAAAGATGAATCGCCGGCCTTGATACGAGCGAAGCTAGCGCCTGGATGTTCGTATCGCCGTGATCGCGCTAAACTCAGCAGGAAGATCGGTCGCCAGACCGAGAAAGATGAAGAATCCCATGCTGTCGGTAGTGAACGTGAGCAGCACGCTGGAGCCGATCGCCGGGTCCCGGCCCATCCTTTGCATCGCCATCGGAACGACTATGCCGACCAGCGCGCTGACCAGAAGGTTCAGTAGCATCGCGCTCATCATCACCACGCCCAGGGCGACATTGTCGTAGAGCCACCACGCGAACAACCCCGCCACACCGCCCCACACCAGGCCGTTGAGCAGGCTGATCGCCAGTTCCTTGAGAATCATCCGGCGCGCGTTCTCCGGGGTCACCTGCCCCAACGCGAGCGCGCGGATGATGAGCGTAGTGGTCTGATTGCCGGAATTGCCGGCTATGCCCGCGACAATCGGCATGAGCGTCGCAAGTGCGACCAGCTTCTCGATGGTGTCTTCGAACACGCCGATCACGCGCGAGGCGAAGAAGGCCGTGCACAGATTCACCGCCAGCCACAGCCAGCGGTTCTTGGCGCTCTTCCACACCGACGCGAAAATATCTTCCTCTTCGCGCAGACCCGCCTTGCCGAGAAGCTCCGCCTCGGACTCCTCGCGGATGAAGTCCACCACCGCGTCCACGGTTACGCGCCCTGCGAGCCGGTTCGTCTGGTCCACCACCGGCGCCGACACCAGATCGTAGCGCTCGAAGGCCTGTGCGGCCTTCTGCGCCTTGTCGTCCGGCGAGAAGGAGATGAACTCGGAGTTCATGACCGACGCCACCAGCACCTCCGGATCGGTGACGATCAGACGGTTGATCGGCAGCACGCCCTTGATCGCTTCATCGCGATCCACCACGAACAACTGGTCGGTATGGTCCGGAAGTTCATCCATGCGCCGCAGGTAGCGCAATACCACCTCCAGCGTGACATCGTCGCGCACCGACACCATATCGAAGTCCATCAGCGCGCCCACCGAGTCCTCCGGGTAGGACATCGCAGAACGCAACTGCTCGCGCTCCTCGACCGGCAGCGACTGGAAAACGCCCGCAACCACGTCCTGCGGCAGGTCCTGGACCAGGTCGGCGATCTCGTCGGTGTCGAGTTGCTCCGCGGCAGCCACCAGTTCCTGCGAGTCCATGTTGGCGATGAGGGTTTCCCGCACCGCGTCGGAAACCTCGAGCAGGATTTCGCCATCGCGCTCGGCCTTGACCAGGTCCCATAGCACCAGGCGCTCTTCGAGCGGCAGGGCTTCGAGGATGTAGGCAACGTCGGCAGGGTGGAGCCTGTCGAGCTTCTTCTGCAGCTCAACGAGGTTCTGCTTGTGGACGAGCGACTCCACCAGTTCGTGGCGAGGCATGTCCTGCTTGCGGACCATGCTCTCGACGATCCGGTGTTTCTGCAGGAGCGCCCGCACCTGATCGAGGGCATCCTGCACGCTTGGCGTGCGTTTCCTTTCCGCGGCTTGCGGCATTATTGTCGGCTCAGGCGGGACGGCGGCTCAAAAGTCCGGAATTGTAGGAACAAAGGATTGCAGGAGTCCAACGCTGCATATTCCTTCGTCCCGCGGGCTGGCGGGGCGCCTGGGGGCAAAGCGCGCGCGGCATTGCGCCGCGCGCAATGAAGCAATTGAAGCTGGTCTATTGCGGGGCAGGCACGCGGGTGGCCTGCCAGGACACAAACTGCAATCCGCCGCCGCGCTTGGCCCAGACCGTATGGAAGCGCAGATCCACCGACAGGTCCTTGCCTTTCACCGTGACGTCGAAGTTGGCCTGGCCGGAGAGGATGGCGATGCAGCCGTAAGTGCGAACCGTCACACCGCTGCGGCGCATGACCCGGTACTTGACCGTACCGGAACGCATCGAATCGATGTACGTCGCCTTGTTGTCCACCACGGCGGAAGAGTGGATATACACCAGGTCGTCGCCGAACAGCCTTTCCATGGCGGCGAAGTCGTTGGTGGTCTGCGCCTTGTAGCGGTCATCCTCCGCCGCCTGGGCTTCTTCCGCCGTTACCGGACCGCCGCACTCTTCGGCACGCGCCATCCCGGCGGCGCCAACACCCAGAATTGCACAACCAAAAAGCAGAGCCCATAACCGTTTCATGACTTTCCCCTTTTCGTTGGTTACCTTGTGATTGGATTCCGGTGTTAAACGCGTTCGCAAACATCGGTTTCAGATTGCTCGCGCCTGGACGCAGAATCCCCTATTACGGTGCAGCTCCGGATGCGATGCTCAGAATGACAATCCTTGCGGTCCTTCTGTTGTGCCTTCCGGTGCTCCTTCCTCCCTCTACTGCGGCGTGAGCACCGCGAGCGGCCTTGCATCGCAGCGTACCTTCTTGTTCACCATGCGTGCCGGGTAAATCGAGAGCTTGCCGTTTTTCCAACCATAACCGAAGCGCTTGTTGTCGCCGCCCTCCTTGATGTCTTCGGTCTGCAGATACTCGCAGCCCGCTCCCGGATCATTCAGCGACAGTTCGTAGACAAACTTTTGATCCGGCCAGCGCGCCTCACCGGATTCGCTGAACTCCCAGCCCCGGCCCTGCTCGTCCTTGTAGCGCCCGGCGAGGACCAGCCGGTTGAGTAAGGGCTGATTTCGCCGGAAAGCAGGATGTAGTCCGCCCACTTGCCCTTCATCAGGAAGATCTCCGCAAAGCGCAGCCGGTCGAACTTGCCCTGCGCATTCCTGTTTCCCTGGAAGTAAACGTACTTCACTTCGTTGCTGGTCATCGGCCGGTCGCCCGCCCCCACCACCAGCCGATAGGACCCGGGCTTCGCATCCGGCTCGACGTCGAGCACCGTCTGCACCGAGGCCTTGTTGAAATCGGTCACCACGATCGGAAAGGCGCGGCCCTCGCGCTTGATGGCGATCACCACCGGCGGCGTCTTTCTTCGCCGCTGCATGCGGGTTCCGAAGCGCGGTCAACGCTTTCAGATACTGCTCATTGATCCAGATGCCCTCGATGTCACGCAGATAGACGCGATCCCTGGAAGGCGGGGACGGGTTCTGCGCCAGCGCGGAGGCACCACAGGATTGCAGCCAGGAACGCCGGCACGGCGCACAGGAATCCGAATTGCCTTCAAACCAGAAATCATCGCTCGCTCATTGGGAAGAAAATCATTCAGGATTGCGCAACCGTCGGCCTGCGTTTCCAGAAGCCGGTCGCCTGCTCGAACGCGTGGGCGATCTGCAACACGCCAAAATCGTCCCGATGGCGGCCGACGATCTGCAGGCCGACCGGCAGGCCGGTGCGGCTGAACCCGCACGGTACCGATATCGCCGGCGAGCCGGTCACGGTGATGTAATAGCACGAACGCATCCAGTCGATGTAGCTTTCCATCCTGATGCCGTTGATTTCAGTCACGTACGGCACGTTGACGTCGAACGGCAGCACCTGTGCGACCGGCGCAACCAGAAAATCGTAATCGTCCATGAACTCGCGCATGCGGTGGAACAGTTGGGTGCGCTTGTACTCCGCGGCACCCACCTGCGGTCCGGTAAGCCGCGCGCCTTCTTCGATGTTCCAGATCACCGTGTCCTTCATTTGACTGCGTTTGGATTTCAGCAGTTGGCCGTAGGAAAGCTCGAAATTCCAGGCACGCATCACCCGGAAAATCTCGTCGGCATCGCGCAGATCGGGCGTGGCGTCTTCGACCACGCAGCCGAGATCGGCAAGGACGCCGCGCTGCGCATTCAACGTCTCTGCTACTTCCGGCTCCACCGGCAAGACCGCCGAGGTCCGCGCTCCAGGCGATACGGGTGCCCTTGAATCCGCGCGCCAGCGGCCGCGCAAACATCATCCCCGTTTCCTGCAGCGAGATCGGCGAGCGCGGATCGGGACCGGCGATGGCTGAAAGCATCAGCGCCGCGTCCTGCACCGTGCGCGCCATCGGCCCGACCACCGAAAGCGGGAACCACGCCGAGAAGCCCGGCCAGTTCGGTACGCGCCCGGTCGAGGGGCGCATGCCGACGACGTTGCAGAAGCTCGCGGGGTTGCGCAGCGATCCGCCCAGGTCCGAGCCATCCGCGATCGGCGTCATGCCGCAGGCCAAGGCCACGGCCGCACCGCCGCTGCTACCGCCGCAGGTCCTGGAAAGGTCGTAAGGATTCCGTGTGGCGCCGAACACCGGATTGAATGTCTGCGAGCCGGCACCGAACTCCGGCGTGTTGGTCTTGCCAATCGTGACCGCGCCGGCCCGCTTCAGCCGCTCGACGATGATTGCGTCCATCTCGGGCACGAAGTCGCGATAAATCGGCGAGCCAAACGTGGTGCGAATGCCCTTGGTCACGGCGAGGTCCTTGTGCGCGACCGGCAGTCCCGCGAGCGGGCCGGGATCATCGCCACGGGCAAGCGCTGCATCCACCGCTTTTGCGCCGCTGCGTGCCAGTTCGGGCAAGATAAGTGACGATCGCATTGACCGCCGGATTCACTCTCTCGGTCTGCTCCAGGTGCGCGTCCATGACTTCCAGCGCGGACAGTTCACGCGCACGAATGCGCCGAACCAGTTCGTGGGCTGGCAGAAAACAGATCTCGTCGGCTTTCATGGCGGTTTCGATGCCGGGCGGCTGCGCAAAAAAGCGCTCATGGTAACGGAATCCCGCCGGTTGCATTGAGGAGACCGCCTGAGGGGAAAACCAGCGGCCTGACATCTCACCACGAAGGCACGAAGAACACGAAGACACACGAAGAGCAAGGCCGGATGGACTTCACATGAACGAGAGCAGGTCCAACATGAGGTACCGGCAAATTCGCACAGTTACCACAATTTGAGAGTTCACCAAGTAAATCCCAACCAGATCTTGATCTCTTCGTGTTCTTCGTGCCTTCGTGGTGAGAAGTATGGTTCTTTCAAAGTGTGGGCTCCGGTTAGCGAGGCGAAGCGGCGGGCGGGCGCATAATGGCTTCGCGGAAAGGCGCGCCGGGAGGAGCGGGGTCGAGAACGACCTCGCCATCCTTGACAGTGACTCCGGCGCGGACCAAAACCCGTTTGAAATCCGGAAAATCACTGCTTTCGAACTGCTCGCGCATCACGTCGCCGAATACCGTGGTGCCGCTGATCCGGTCCAGCGTGGCGACCAGTTCGTCCGCGCTCCAGCGCCGCTCCGGCGCAAGACAGCAATCGGCAAGACCCGCAAATGCGGTATCGAGCGACTGTCCGCCCTGGGTGATCTCGCGCAGTCGCAGGTCGGCATCGAACATCATGGCCGCGCCCGCCCAGTACACCCGCAGATAATTGCCGCGGATCGCGATGCGCTCGCCGGCCTGCGCCAGGCTCAGGCCCGTGCCGCGCGGGCACCGCGCTGGAATCCGGTGATCAGGCGGCTCCAGCCTTCCTCGTGGATCGATCGCGCCGCCTCGCACCATCAGCACGTTCTGCAGATAAGTCGGTAATCCTTCGAACAGCCAGGCGTCGCGTGCGACGACATACGGGAGAAACAGATGCGACATTTCGTGAGTGACGCTCCAGTCGCGATCGAACTCCTGCGGCGATCGATCGGGATCGATGAACAAATGCACGCCCGCGCCGCCACCACGTGAAACGTAAGCCCACGGTACCGGCCCACGTCCGCGTGACGTCGTCGCCACGATCACCTGCACCGATTCGACCGGAAAGCGCCCGTACAGCGTGGTCACGCTGTGCGCGGCACGCCTTATCCACTGTTCGGCGCGAGCCTGTTGCGTCGGAGTCAAACCGCCCGGAAACACCAGACGCAGCAGTGCGCCCGGCACGGCGATCTCCCTTTCGGCAAATCGTCCGAAGGCAGCAATGGCCGGCCAGTTGTAGGGCGTCGGACCGAGCCGGAAAGTCGGTTTGGCCGCTTCGGCGCGCCGCGCGTTCCCATGGCACCGATACGGCAACGCCGGCCGGAAGAACGAACGACAATTCCACGTCCGTGCCTTCCTCGCGCTCCCGCGGGCGCCACAACCAGTCGCCCGCCGATGTCAGCAGATCGCGGCCGATGCGGCGTGTCTCGGGGCCGCCGGTCTGGGCGGCGCTGGTCGCCGGACGCAGTTTGACGCGGTAGTCGACGCAGGCGTTGTCCGCGGCCCCGTCGAGCGCGATGAGTTCGCCGCCCTGCGGTTGCAGCAGCCTGCCGGACAAGCGCACTTCTTCGAGAAAGGTCCGCGCACCGCTGGTTTCGGCCACCAGCGCGTCAGGTAACTTGCCGTCGAAGCAGGCCTTGACCGCAAGAAGATCGAGCGATTCGCCGACCTCCACGAGGTAACGATGCAGGGGCGCGCCCGATGCTGCGCCCGCGGACAGAAGCATCAAGGCAGCCAGGAGATTCGCTTGGCCAGTTGCGGGCGGGCGCAACGACCGCAAAGTTCGCAACACCGGAAGACGACTCAACTGGCCGGGACCTGGATACCGATACCGCGCGCCATCAGCACCGCCAGCAACGGAATAAAGGCGAACAGGACAAGTTCAGCGAGCACGTAACGGCGCGCGCGCAGCACTTCGAAGTCCGCCGCACCGCACCGGCGCCTGTCTTGAGCATGCGCATCCAGCGCAGATACTGCATCGTCGGGGGAATGGAAATCAATCCAACGGCGACGAACAGCGCCAGCTTGAGGTAGAAGACCGGGTTGTGGAGGTAAAAACCGGCGCCCTTGCCGAACCAGACGATCCGCGCTGTTCCGGTAGCCAGGGCAGAATGCCGCTGCGATCAGGTAGAGCAGATCGATGCGCGCAAGCAGTTTCACCTTTTCCCGCGCCAGCCCCGGAACGCACATCAAGTACTCGATCGCAAGAAACACCGCGATCAGAATCATCGCCGCGATATGCAGATAAACCACCAGAACCTCAGTCACGGCCATCCCTCACAGCTCGGGCACTTCGCTGATCACCAGCACACCGGTTTCCATGATTGCGTCGCGCAGCTGCTTTTCCCTGCCCTCCGGAGCGAGTTCGATGTTGGTGCCTTCGATCGTGATGCCGAGCGACCGATAGGCCTGCGTCAGGTCGGGGAAGTTCTTCGAGGCCACGTGCTGATCGTAGAGTTCGCGAAACACCGACGTTCCGGTGATCTCGTCGAGCTTGTCGAACAACTCGCGCCCGCTCCAGGCGCGCTCCGTGGAACTGCAGCATTCATTGAGCGCTGGCGAGCGCCGTGTCCATGGATTGCTTGCCGGCGGTAATCTGGCGCAGCTGCACATCGGCGATCAGTATCATCGCCGCGCCTTCCCAATAGACGCGCATGTGCGTGCCGCCGCGGTACATGTTCTCGGTCGCCTGGGCCAGCGTCATTCCGGGCGCGCTGTCCATGCCGCGCAGGAAGCCCGCGTGCAGGCGCTCCCAGGCTTCGAGCGCGGTCATCCTGCCGCCGCGCGCACGCAGTACGTTTTGGTAATAAGTGGCCACGCCCTCCGAGATCCACGCATCTTCGGAACCGACATACGGCAGGAGCAGGTGCGATAATTCATGCACCGCAGTCCAGTCGTCATAGAACTCCCGGATCGGCCGCCGCTGGTTGATGAAGAAATGCGCCGCCGGACTGCCGCCGCGCACGACGTAAGCCCACGGCGTCGGCTCGGGGCTGCGCGCGCCGGGCACGATCACGATCTGCGCCTGCGGAACCGGGAATTTCCCGTAAAGGTCGGCCACCGTCTGCGCCGCGTCGGCGATCCATGCCTGCACCTGCTCGACATCGACCGCCGGCGATCCGTCCAGCACCGACAGCCGCAAGCGCGCGCCTCCGACACTCACTTCGCGCTCCTTGAAGCGGCCGAACGCCACCGACGCCGGCCAGTCCCAGGGTCCCCGCCCGATGCGGAACACGGCATGCTCCGGGCGAGTTGGCGACCGGTCTCCACGGTGCCGAGACCGAAATGCCCTCGGGAAGCAGGAAGGAGATTTCGATGTCATCGTCGGGACCGAGAGTGTCGGGCCGCCAAAGCCACATGCCTACGGAAGTCAGCAGATCCGTGCCGACGCGCTGGATTTTCCCGCCGGTGCGGTCGTGCTGTTTGATCGGCCGCGAGACGTTGGCCGAATAGAGGATGCAGCCGCCGTCGGGGACGGTCTTGAGGCTGATCGAGCCGCTCGGCTCGATCTGGCGGCGGGTGCTTTCCACTCGCGCCTCCATCAACGCCAAGGATGCGTCCAGCGATTCGGCCACCAGAGTAAGGCGGCGGCGCGCCATCGAAGCACGCCCGCACGTTCAGGGTCGTGAGTTCCGGATCAATTGCGACGGTGTACCTGTGCAGACGCTCCGCCGCAGCCCCGGTTGCCGAAAACGCGATGACGACCAGGCATGTCGCCACCACCCGGCGAAGGATCTGCAAATGGAGCGTGTTGAACGTCTGTCGTCATTTGCGCATTTCCGATCCTGCAGAATGTTACACCGGGATTGGACGCGCGCGCCGGCGCGAAGTTCGCCGCTGCAGGTCAGGCGGCCAGCGCCGCTCCAGGTTCGTAGGCCAGATTGGGCGCAAGCCATCTCTCGACCTCTGGCACGCTCATGGCCTTGCGGCGCGCGTAATCCTCGACCTGATCGCGATCGATCTTCGCCACCGCGAAGTACTGCGATTCCGGGTGCGAGAAATAGAAACCGCTCACCGCCGCGGTCGGCAGCATGGCGTAGGATTCCGTGAGGGTGATGCCGGCGTTTTGCGTCGCCTCCAGAAGTTCGAACAACAGGCCTTTCTCGGTATGATCCGGGCAGGCGGGATAACCTGGTGCAGGACGGATTCCGCGGTACTTCTCCGAAGATCAGCTCATCGACGCCGAGGTTCTCTCGCGGCGGCGTAACCCCAGAATTCGCGGCGCACGCGCTGGTGCATCAGCTCGGCGAAACCCTCCGCCAGCCGGTCCGCCAGCGCCTTGAGCATGATGGCGTTGTAGTCGTCGTGCCGCTGCTCGAATTCCGTAACCCTTTCGTCGATGCCGATGCCGGCGGTCACCGCAAAGGCGCCGACGTAGTCGCGCACGCCGGAGTCCCTGGGCGCGATGAGATCGGCCAGGCACTGGTTCGGTTTGTCCAGCGGCTTGACCATCTGTTGCCGCAGGTAAGTGGAAGGTCGTCGCAGCCTTTGTACGCGATCTCGTCGGCATAGACCTCGACGTCATCGCCGACACGGTTGGCCGGAAACAATCCGATCACCGCGGCTGCGCCGAGCCATTTCTCCGAGATGATGCGCGCCAGCATCTTCTGCGCGTCGTCGAACAGGTTGCGCGCCGCCTCGCCGACGATCGCGTCCTGCAGAATCTTCGGATAGCGTCCCGCCAGTTCCCAGGTCTGGAAAAACGGCGTCCAGTCGATCACTTTCGCGATTTCCTCGAGAGGATAGTCGCGGAACGCCTTCAGGCCGACGTAAAGAGGGCACGGGCGGGACGTAAGTCTTCCAGTCGGTTTTCAAACCGTGCTTGCGGGCCTCCGCGATCGGGTAGTGCGGCCCCTGGCCCTTCTTGCCCTTGTGCTGGGTGCGCGTTTTCTCCGCTTCGTCCTTCACCTTGCGCACGATACTCGTCCCGGTTCTCCAGCGGAGATCAGGCTCGTGCACACGCCGACCGAGCGCGAAGCGTCCGGAACCCATACCGTCGGGCCTGAATAATTCGGTTCGATTTTCACCGCGGTGTGCACCCGCGAAGTGGTGGCGCCACCGATCAGCAGCGGCACCTTGAAGCCCTGGCGCTCCATTTCCTTCGCCACGTGCGCCATTTCCTCCAGAGACGGCGTGATCAGGCCGGAGAGCCCGATGATGTCGGCGTTCTCGTCGCGCGCGGTCTTGAGAATCTTCTCCGCCGGCACCATGACACCGAGGTTGACCACGTCGAAGTTGTTGCACTGGAGCACGACGGAAACGATGTTCTTGCCGATGTCGTGCACGTCGCCCTTGACCGTGGCGATCACGATCTTGCCCTTGCTCTTGTCCGCTGGTGCCCGACCGGGCCTTTTCCGCCTCGATGTAGGGAATCAGGTGCGCGACCGCCTCTTTCATCACCCGCGCCGACTTTTCACCACCTGCGGCAGGAACATCTTGCCGGCGCCGAACAGGTCGCCGACCACGTTCATGCCGTCCATCAGCGGGCCTTCGATCACCTGGATCGGATATTCGAACTGCTTGCCGCGCCTCCTCGGTGTCCTCGACGATATAGGTATTGATGCCGCGTACCAGCGCATGCGTGATGCGGCTGCCCACCGTGCCTTTGCGCCACGACAGGTCCTCGACCGAAACCTTCGCTTCGCCCTTGTAGCTCTCGGCGAACTCGACCAGGCGTTCGGTGGCATCCGGCCTGCGGTTGAACAACACGTCCTCGACCCGCTCCAGCAGATCCTTGGGAATCTCCTCGTACACGCCAAGCTGGCCGGCGTTGACGATACCCATGGTCATGCCGGCCTTGATGGCGTGGAACAGGAATGCGGTGTGGATCGCCGCGCGCACCGGATCGTTGCCGCGGAACGAAAACGAAATATTCGACACCCCGCCGCTGATCTTTGCGTGCGGGAGAGCCTTGCGGATCGCGCGCGTGGCTTCGATGTAGTCGATCGCGTAGTTGCTGTGTTCCTCGATCCCGGTGGCCACGGCGAAGATGTTCGGGTCGAATATGATGTCCTCGACCGGAAACCCGACCTCCTTCACCAGGAGATGGTAGGCGCGGGTGCAGATCTCGATGCGCCGCGCCAGCGTATCGGCCTGGCCTTTCTCGTCGAAGGCCATGACGATCGCCGCTGCGCCGTAACGCCGCACCAGACGCGCCTGCCGGATGAACTCGGCTTCGCCTTCCTTCATGCTGATCGAGTTCACCACGCACTTGCCCTGCACGCACTTCAGGCCTGCCTCGATCACATCCCATTTCGACGAATCGATCATCACCGGCACGCGCGAGATGTCCGGTTCGGAGCCGACCAGATTGAGGAAGGTCACCATCGCCTTCTTCGAATCCAGCATCGCCTCGTCCATGTTGACGTCGATGATCTGCGCGCCGTTCTCGACCTGGCTGCGCGCCACCGAGAGCGCCTCGGTATAGTTGCCGGCGAGAATCAGGCGGGCGAAGGCTTTCGAGCCGGTGACGTTGGTGCGTTCGCCGACGTTCACGAACAGCGAGTCGTCCGATACGTTGAGCGGTTCCAGCCCGGAAAGGCGCAGTTTTCTGTCAATGACGGGTATTTTGCGCGGCGGCACATCCTTGAGGGCCTCGACGATCGCCCTGATGTGCGCCGGCGTGGTGCCGCAGCAACCGCCGGCGATGTTCAGGAATCCGCTGCGCGCGAATTCGCTGAGGAACGAGGCGGTGTACTCCGGCGTTTCGTCGTATTCGCCGAAGGCGTTCGGCAGCCCGGCGTTCGGGTGCAGGCTGGTGTGCACATCGGCGATCTTCGACAACTCTTCGATATAGGGCCGCAGGTCCTTGGCGCCGAGCGCGCAGTTCAGCCCGACCGAGAACGGCCGCGCGTGGGAAATCGAGTTCCAGAACGCCTCGGTGGTCTGTCCGGAAAGCGTGCGGCCGCTGGCATCGGTGATGGTGCCGGACACCATGACCGGCACGTGCACGCCGTTGCGGACGAAGTAATCGTCGATGGCGAACAGCGCGGCCTTGCAGTTGAGCGTGTCGAACACGGTCTCGACCATCAGCAGATCGACGCCCGCCGTCGAGCAACCCCCTGACGCATTCGCCGTAACCGGCCACCAGTTCGTCGAAGGAAACGTTGCGAAATCCCGGATCGTTCACGTCCGGCGAAATCGACGCGGTGCGGCTGGTGGGCCCGAGCACGCCGACGACGAAGCGCGGCCTGGCGGGATTGATCCCGGTGAACTCGTCGACAGCGGACCGCGCCAGGCGTGCTCCTGCGCTGTTCAACTCGTACGCCAGGTGGGTCATGCCGTAGTCGGCCATCGACACCGCGTTCGAGTTGAACGTGTTGGTCTCGATCAGGTCCGCGCCTGCCTCCAGGTACGCCGAATGGATTCCGCGAATGATGTGCGGCTGGGTCAGGGTCAGCAGGTCGTTGTTGCCCTTCTGGTCGCAGTGGTGCGCCTGGAAGCGGTCGCCGTGATAGTGGTGGGTGTCCAGTTCGTGGCCCTGGATCATGGTGCCCATTGCGCCATCGAGGACGAGGATTCGCTCCTTGAGCAGGCTGTGCAGAAGATGTATGCGTTGATTTGGCATTCCGATTCCAGAAACAAAAAACCCGTCCGCTTGAGTGGGACGGGTTTTCGTTCCACGCTTTAGCGGTATTTTTTAAGCGCCCGCAAGCTGAGAATCAAATCGGCGCGAAGACAACGTTAGCGGGTTGATGGGCTGGTGTCAATGCTGCGGAGTAACGATGGAGGACCAAAGGAAAGATCATGCTTGAGGCAAAGGAACAATTGGAATGGATTTTCTCTGCGCCCTTTCTTGTCTTTCCTTTGCGTCCTCTGCGTAAACGCCCTTCATGCCGGCCAATGGCCGGCTACGCCTAGCCCAGACTCACACCGAGAAGTTTCCCTATAAGAAACGTCAGCAGTCCGGCCATGCCACCGATCACCAGCATGCGCAGGCCGCCGCGCAGCGCCTGGCGTCCGGTGAACAAGGACAGCAGGGCACCGACGCCAAACAGGGCGCCGGCAGTCAGGCCCACGGAAATGTACAGGCTGGCCGTTCCGGCGCCGAACAGGAAGGGCAGCAGCGGCAATACCGCGCCAAGGGCGAAGGCCACAAAGGAGAAACTCGCCGCACCCCAGGGCGAACCCAGTTCCGAAGGATTGAGGCCAAGCTCCTCGCGCGCCAGGGTATCGAGCGCCCGGGTCGGGTCCACCAGGATCACATTGGCCATTTTCTGCGCTTCGCCTTCGGGAATGCCACGGGCCACGTAGATCATCGCCAGCTCCGAGGCTTCCTCCTCCGGATACTGTTCCAGCTCGTCGCGCTCAAGGCCGATCTGATATTCGTACATTTCGCGCTGCGAGCGCACCGACACGTACTCGCCCGCCGCCATCGAGAAGGCCCCGGCAAGCAGGCCGGCAATTCCGGCATAGAAGAATCATCCTGCTGTCCGAAGTTGCACCCGCGACGCCGAAAATCAGGCTCGCGTTCGAGACCAGCCCGTCATTTACCCCGAAAACCGCAGCACGCAGATTCCCGCCGCTCGCCAGCCCTCGGTGGCGGCGCTCCATTCCTGCGGTGGAATCCGGAATAAAGTGACGCGGATCGGCGCCCGCATACAGCGACATGCCGCGCACCTTCATCGCGGCAAGCATCGAGCGCAGTGGCCGCGGCCCCATTGTTTTGACCAGCGTGGCGACGATGCGGGTACGCAGGTCCGGCCCGAAGTGCTCCGGAACCGCGCCGCCGGCTTCCCGGATCTTCCGCTCCCAGATTTTCGCCTGCTTCTCTGCTTCGCGCGCCAGTTCAAGAAACAGTCCCTGGCGCGCCGTGCCGGATTCCTGCTCGGCAACCACGCGGTACAGGTGCGCGGAGCCCTTCTCTTCCTGCCAGCTTTTCAGATCATCCACGGATTTTCCTCACCGCAAAGGCGCAAACAATCTTTTCAATACCCCCTCGAGGGGTACGCAAAGGCAACTCGAGGAAATACAAAATGTGTTCTCGTTCACGGAATCTTTGCTCTCAGCATATGTGCTCAAGTTTAAGGAGGCGTCCAGTACGAACGCGCTTTTTATAACATTTGTATTTGTCTTTCTTTGCGTTTCCTTTGCGCCTTTGCCGTGAAAGTTCTTCAGATTCGTTCGAAGCGACGATACTGCACCGCTTCCGCCACGTGCGCCGCGGAGACCGTCGCCGCACCGGCAAGGTCGGCGATGGTGCGCGCCACTTTCAGGATCCGGTGGTAGGCGCGCGCCGACAATCCCAGCCGGGTGATGGCCTGGCGTGCCAGCTGCTGGCCCTGTGGTTCCGCGATACAGTAGCTCTCGATCTCCTTCACCGACAGCAACGCGTTCGGTTTGCCCTGGCGCAGCAGCTGAATTCCGCGCGCAGCGCTGACCCGCTTGCGCACCGCAGCGCTCGGCTCGCCGGACTGGCGCGAGGCGATCTCCTGTTCCGGAACCGCCGGCACTTCGATATGCAGGTCAATTCGATCCATCAGCGGCCCGGAGATGCGGCGGCGATAGCGCGTGACCTGGTCCGGGGTGCAGTGGCATTTGCCACTGTAGTGCCCGAGAAATCCACAGGGGCAGGGATTCATCGCCGCGATCAATTGAAACCGCGCCGGAAATTCGGCCTGGCGCGCGGCGCGCGACACACTGATCTTTCCGGACTCGAGCGGTTCGCGCAGTACTTCCAGCACATCGCGGCCGAACTCCGGCAGCTCGTCCAGGAACAGCACGCCGTGCATCGCCATCGAGATCTCTCCCGGTCGCGGATGGCTGCCGCCGCCAACCAGCGCCACCGCCGAGGCGGTGTGGTGCGGCGCGCGATAGGGACGGCGCTTCCAGTTGCGCACGTCGAAGCCCTGGCTGCCGAGCGATTGTAGCGCGGCGGAGGCAAGCGCCTCCTCCTCAGTCATCGGCGGCAGGATGCCGCCAAAACGCTCGGCGAGCATGGTCTTGCCGGTTCCCGGCGGGCCAACCATGAGCACGCTGTGGCCGCCGGCGGCGGCAACTTCGAGCGCCCGTTTGGCCGGCGCCTGACCCTTGACCTCCGCCAGGTCGGCAAAGGCCACATCCGGCGACGGCGGCGGATCGGCGGCACGCCGCAGGATCTCGCGCCCGGCAAGGTGTGCACAAACCTGCAACAGCGTGGCAGCGGGATACACCAGCGCATCGCGAACCAGCGATGCTTCCGTTGCGCTTTCCACCGGCAGCACGAAGGCGCGGCCGGAACGATGCGCGTTGTAGGTCATGGCCAGGGCGCCCCGGATTGGACGCAACTCACCGGTCAATGCAAGCTCCCCGGCGAATTCATACTCGCCGAGCCTGTCGGCGGGAATCTGCGCGGAGGCAGCGAGAATGCCGAGCGCGATCGGCAGATCGAAGCGGCCGCTTTCCTTGGGCAGGTCTGCGGGCGCGAGATTGACGGTAATGCGGCGGGCGGGAAATTCGAATCGACAATTGAGCAGGGCGGAACGCACCCGGTCCTTGCTCTCTTTTACTTCGACCTCGGGCAATCCGACGATGGTGAAATTCGGCAGCCCGTTGGCGAGATGAACCTCCACGGTGACCGGCGGCGCTTCCATGCCGGCCAGCGCCCTGCTGTAAAGGACAGCGAGAGACACGTTTGCGACTTAAGGGACGAGGGAAGAGGGGCGAGGGTCGAGAAAGGACTTTGTACGAAAGGCCACAATCCGGAACGGGAGTTGGATCAGCTCCAAAGCGGTAGGACCGGCCTTCATCGCAATGACGCTCATGCTCTTTCCACTCATCCCTCGTCCCTCGCCCCTCGTCCCTTTTGACTCAGTTTCGCTTCCAGCTCCGCAACCCGCGCTTCCATCTGCTGCAGCTTCTCGCGGGCATGGCGGAGCACCTCCCGCTGCACATCGAATTCTTCGCGCGTCACTAGGTCGAGCCGCGAGAAAGCGCTCGACAGGAGCGCGCGCAGATTCTTCTCGATGTCTTTCGCCGGGGTGGCGGCGATCAAATCGCGCACCCTGCGATTCAATTCATCCAATAACTTGGTATCCACAGGCAACCTCCTTCGCGAAGTGTAGCAAAGCGACCCTGGCCTCTCTTCGCACCGGAAAGGGGCAGGGCATGCCAACGATGCATTTCTTTAGTGCATCGCTTGGCGCCCCTGTGCCCGGAATATGACTAATAGGTTAATTCAAATGATATTTTTGTGTGGCACGGTAAATGCTGACGCTTCTCGCCGCTGTTTTCAGGGAGTCAATTCTCGTTTCAATTCATCACAAGGAAGATCGCCATGCTGAAGAAGAACCTTCTAGCTGTTGCCGTTGCCAGCGCTTTCGCGCTCCCCGGCGCCGTATTGGCCGCGGAGGCCGCGTCTCCACACACTATTACGGGCAATCTCAATTTCGTATCCGACTACTCCTTTCGCGGATTGAGCCAGACGCTGGAAGAGCCGGCGATCCAAGGAGGCTTCGACTATGCCCATTCGAGCGGCCTGTACCTTGGCACCTGGGCTTCCAACGTGAGTCAGAGTCTGTACGGCCCCGCAAACATGGAGTGGGACTTCTACGGCGGCTGGGCCAAGACCTTTGGCGATTTCGGCGTCAACGTCGGCGCGCTTCTCTATTACTACCCCGGTGGCGAGCCTGCACCCGGCGAAAAGTTCGACACGACCGAAATTTACGTCGGCGGTTCCTGGAAATGGATAAGTGCGAAGCTTTCCTACGCAGTGTCGGATTTCTTCGGCGGAAACGAGACCACGTTTCCGGCAATCTACAGCGGCGGCAGCGACGGTTCAATGTACATCGAACTCAACGCCACATATCCGATCAACGACGCCTTCTCGATCACTGCGCATGTCGGCCAACAGACCGTCGAAGGTACCGCTCCCGGCGTTGACCTCGACTATACCGACTACAAGATCGGCGTGAACTATCTGTGGAGCGGCTTCAACTTCGGCCTGGCTTATAAGGACACCGATGCCGTGGAAGCGAACTACACGGTCTTCAAGGGGACCGAGGCCGTTTTCATAGGTGATTCCGCCGTGATCCTGTCGGTCGGCAAGACATTTTAGCAAACGCGTCATGAAGGGCCCGGCGCGAACGCCGGGTCCGCCCTGCAAAACCAATTGGAGAAACCATGAAACTCGTGACCGCAATCATCAAGCCGTTCAAGCTTGACGAGGTGCGTGAAGCCCTGTCCGCGATCGGCGTGCAGGGGATCACGGTCACCGAAGTCAAAGGCTTCGGACGGCAGAAAGGCCATACCGAGCTGTACCGTGGTGCCGAATACGTCGTCGACTTCCTGCCCAAGGTCAAAATAGAGGCAGCGATCAAGACGGACCTGCTCGAACAGGTGATCGAGGCAATCGAGAAGTCCGCGAATACCGGCAAGATCGGCGACGGCAAGATTTTCGTGTTCGAGCTCGAACAAGTCGTTCGCATCCGCACCGGCGAAACCGGCGCTGATGCGCTATAGGGAGAACGTCATGATTAGAAAAATTCTGATGCTTTTCGCTCTGTGCGGAGCCATCGGCCTGTCGGCCCCGGTTCTTGCCGACGAAGCAACATCCGCCGATACCGCGGCAGCGACTCCGGCCGCGGCCGCGCCGGCCGCAACTCCGGCGCCTGCGCCCAACAAAGGCGATGTCGCTTGGATGCTGACTTCGACCGCGTTCGTGTTGCTGATGAGCGTGCCTGCACTTGCCCTGTTCTATGGCGGAATGGTGCGCTCGAAGAACATGCTCTCGATGCTGATGCAGGTTTTCGTCGTGTTCTCGCTGGTCACCGTGCTTTGGTGCATTTACGGCTACAGCATGGCCTTCACCGAGGGCAACGCCTACTTCGGCGGGCTCGACCGGCTGTTCCTGAACGGCACGTTCGACGCTGGCAAGGGCGAGTTCTCGATGGCAGCGACCTTCAGCAAGGCGACGCCGATTCCTGAACTGGTCTACGTGGGATTCCAAGCGACGTTCGCGGCGATCACCTGCTGCCTGATCCTGGGCGCATTCGCCGAGCGGGCGAAATTTTCGGCCGTGCTGATCTTCATGGTGCTATGGTTCACGTTCTCCTATGTTCCGATCGCGCACATGGTCTGGTTCTGGCCCGGTCCGGATGCATACACCGCGGCCGACGTCGTGGACGCGCAGAATGCGAAGGCAGGCCTGCTATGGCAATGGGGTGCGCTGGACTTCGCCGGCGGCACGGTAGTCCACATCAACGCCGGTATTGCCGGCTTGGTCGGCGCGTTCGTGATGGGCAAGCGCATCGGGTTCGGCAAGGAAGCCATGTCACCGCATAACCTCACGATGACCATGATCGGGGCGTCCCTGCTGTGGTTCGGGTGGTTCGGATTCAACGCCGGATCGGCACTGGAAGCGAACAACTCCGCGGCGCTCGCATTCATGAACACTTATCTGGCGACCTCTTGTGCGGTGCTGTCCTGGATGTTCGGCGAGTGGCTCTTCAAGGGCAAGCCGTCCATGCTCGGCGCTGCATCCGGTGCCGTGGCAGGCCTGGTGGCGATTACCCCGGCCGCGGGCAATGTCGGAATTCCCGGCGCCTTCGTGATCGGCATCGCCGCCGGCCTGGTCTGTCTCTGGGGCGTGAACGGTCTGAAAAAACTGCTCAAGGCGGACGATTCGCTGGACGTTTTCGGCGTGCACGCGGTAGGCGGGGCTCTTGGTGCGCTCCTGACCGGCGTGTTCAATTCCCCTTCGCTCGGCGGACCCGGCTTCCCCAACAACTGGTTCGAAATGAAGCCGGGCTTCGGGACCATCGCCGCGCAGGTGATTATCCAGGCCAAGGCGATTGGCGTGACGATCCTTTGGTCTGCAGTGGTCGCCTTCATCGCCTACAAGATCGCCGATGTGATCGTCGGACTGCGCGTACCGGAAGACAAGGAGCGCGAAGGCCTGGACATCACCGAGCACGGCGAAACGGCTTATCACATGTAAACTCCTCCGGTAAGTTCGCTTACCAATTCATCGGGCGCCTTCGGGCGCCCGTTTTTTTGCGTTCAAGGCCCCCAATGGCGGCCGTATGGCTCGCGCCGTCGATTGGGCGTCATGTAGCAGACAGATACATCAGGCAACAAACCGGGCGGTTCGCCGACAGAGCGCGTCTGCTACAATCCGGCCGAACCCAACCTCTTGACGCACATGCCCGTTCCCTGCCGAGCTACTGCCCAGACCGGCCCCGTGCTTTCGCTCGAGAAGCAGATTCCCGACGGCAATCCCGACTGTGCTGCTCCCAACCGCTTTTACGCCTACGGTGTCGTGGCGCGGCTGGCTTTGCTGGCCGCGATGGAGCTGGAGCGCATGGAAGCCGCACTCGAAGTGCATCCGTTTCCGCGAGCCCGGGCCGTAAATACCTGAACGTGGTTCCAGCACGCTTGCGCGTGCGGCGCAGTCGGCGCGCTCCCGCGACAACAACATGAAAATCGCCTTCGTTCTCGATCCGCTCGACAGCATAAAGACCTACAAGGACTCTTCCTACGCGATGATGCGCGAGGCGGCGGGCCGCGGCCATGCGCTCGCAGTGCTGCAGCAGGAAGACCTGATCTGGCGCGACGGCCGCGTACTTGGCTACGCGCGCGACCTGTCGCTTGCTTCCGACGACAAGCACTGGTACCGCGTCGGCGATAAAAAGCCGGTTTCGCTGGAATCCTTCGATGCGGTATTGATGCGCAAGGACCCGCCGTTCGACATGGAATACATCTACAGCACTTACCTGCTGGAGCTGGCGGAAAAGCAGGGCGCGCTCGTCGTCAACAGTCCGCGCGCCGTGCGCGACCACAATGAAAAACTGGCGATCGCCAAGTTTGCGCAGTTCACGGTACCGACGCTGGTCACGCGTGTCGAGCCGTTGATCCGCGACTTTCTCGCTGAACACGGGGATATCATCCTCAAACCGCTGGACGGCATGGGCGGCACCTCTGTATTCCGCCTGCACAGTCAGGATCCCAACATCGGGGTTGTCATCGAAACCCTTACCCATTACGGCCGGCGCACGGTGATGGCGCAGCGCTTCATCGTCGAAATTGCCAAGGGCGACAAACGCGTCCTGGTCATCGACGGCAAGCCGGTGCCCTACTCGCTTGCGCGCATTCCGAAACAGGGGGAAACCCGCGGCAATCTCGCCGCCGGCGCCACCGGTGTCGCGCAGCCGTTGACCACTCGCGACCGCGAGATCGCAGAGGCGGTCGGCCCCGAACTCAAGGCACAGGGGCTGATGCTGGTTGGCCTGGACGTGATCGGCGATTACCTGACCGAAGTCAACGTCACCAGCCCTACCTGCATGCGTGAAATCGCCGACCAGACCGGCTTCAATGTCGCCGCGCTGATGATCGATGCGCTGGATAAGGCAGTGAGGGGTAGGGTAAGGAGACAGGGGTAAACTCCCTGTTACGGTTTTCCTCACCGCTCTCTCCTTACGCACCTTGTCCACATAGGTAGAATTTCCCTTTGTTACCGACTAATCCCAGGCATCCATGGTTGGAATACTGATCGTTTCCCACGGCACGTTGGGCGAAAGCCTGATTCACTGCGCCAGTCACGTGATGGGCGGCCGGCCGCCGTACCTGATGCAGATCGGCGTAAGCATGCTCGACGATCCTCAGTTGGTGTTGCCGCAGGCGATCAAGCTGGCGCGAGGCCTCGACCAGGGCGGCGGCGTGCTGGTGCTTTCCGACGTTTATGGCGCCACGCCCTGCAATATCGCCAGCAAGTTGCTGATTCCCGGGCAAGATCGAAGGTGTCGCAGGGCGTGAATCTGCCGATGATTGTGCGCGCATTGACTTATCGCAATGAGCCCCTGAGGACCGTGGTCGCGAAAGCAATCTCCGGGGGAATCGAAGGCGTCATGCAAATTCCATCGGCACAGATGAGAAATGCAGCAACGGGAAATTGAAATCAGCAACAAGCTGGGGCTGCACGCGCGTGCGTCGGCCAAGCTCACCCAGCTCGCCGGCAAATTCTCCGCCGACGTATGGGTCACGCGCGACGGCCGCCGTGTGAATGCCAAGAGCATCATGGGCGTAATGATGCTCGCCGCCGCCAAGGGTGCGACCGTCGTGGTCGAGACCAACGGCCCTGATGAAGCCGAAGCGATGGCGGCGTTGGTCGGGCTCATCAATGACAGATTCGGGGAAGGGGAATGAATCAGGGGCGAGGGACGAGGAACGAGGAACGAGTCAATACCGCGCAGCCAAAATTCACGTTTCACTTACTCGCCCCTCACTCCTCGCCCCTCGCCCCTGCTCTTACATGAGCTTCACCATCCACGGCATCGGGGTATCGGGGGGCATCGCCATCGGCCATGCCCAACTGGTTTCGCACGCCCAGCTCGAAGTCGCGCATTACAACATCGCCAAGTCACGGGTTGCTGATGAACAGGTCCGCTTCGATGCGGCATTGGTAACGACGCGCGCCGAACTCGCCGGCCTCGGACAGCACATTCCCCGTCGGCGCGCCGCCGGAGTTCGAAGCCTTTCTCAATCTGCACCTGATGATTCTTGACGATCCGACCCTGTCGGAAGTGCCGAAACAGCTCATCGAAACCCAACAATGCAACGCCGAATGGGCGTTGAAGCTGCAGATGGAAGCACTGATGGAGCAGTTCGAGCGTATCGAGGACGGCTATATCCGCGAGCGCAAGACCGATGTCATTCAGGTCGTGGAACGGGTACTGAAGGTTTTGATGGGGCGTCCCGGCGAGGTCCTTGCGCACAGCGTGCCCGAGGAGAACAGCGTCCTGGTCGCGCACGATCTCTCCCCGGCGGATGTCATCCTGTTCAAGAGCCATCGGTTCGCGAGTTTCGTCACCGACCTCGGTGGCGTCACGTCACACACCGCGATCATCGCCCGCAGCCTGAACATCCCTTCCGTGGTGGCCCTGCACCACGCGCGCACGCTGATCCGCGAGAACGAAGTGCTGATCGTGGACGGCACCAGCGGCGTGGTCATCATCAATCCCGACAAGACCGGTTCTGGGCGAGTACAAACTGCGCCAGGAACAGTGGGAACTCGAACGCCTGAAACTCAGGCGGCTGAGAAAAACCAGGACCACGACGCTGGACGGCACGGCGATCGAACTGCACGCCAACATCGAGTTGCCGGACGACGTTGCCGGCGCCATGGAGAACGGTGCCGACGGCGTCGGACTGTTCCGCACCGAGTTCCTGTACCTGAATCGCCGCGACCTGCCGACCGAGGACGAACAGTTCGAAGCCTACCGCAAGGTGGTGCAGGACATGGACGGTCTGCCCGTCACCATCCGCACCTTCGACCTCGGTGCGGACAAGCAGCATCGACACCACCGAACGCGTTGCGCCCAATCCGGCGCTGGGTCTGCGCGCGATTCGCCTGTGCCTGGCCGAGCCGCAGATGTTCCATCACCAGCTGCGTGCCATCCTGCGCACCTCCCACTACGGCAAGGTGCGCATCCTGATTCCGATGCTGTCCTCGGCGCACGAGCTGAACCAGACTCTGCACCTGATCGACGAGGCCAAGAAGAGCCTTCACGACGACGACATCCCCTACGACAAGAAGATCAAGATCGGCGGGCATGATCGAAATTCCGGCCGCGGCACTGTCGCTCTCTACCTTTACCCGCAAGCTCGATTTCCTTTCCATCGGCACCAACGACCTGATCCAGTACACGCTTGCGATCGACCGCGCCGACGACACGGTCGCGCACCTCTACGACCCGCTGCATCCGGCCGTGCTGAACCTGGTGGCGCACGTAATTCGCAGCGCCAATCGCGCCGACGTGCCGGTAGCGGTGTGCGGCGAGATGGCCGGCGACGTGCGCCTGACGAGGGTGCTGCTTGGGTTTCGGACTTCGGCAATTCTCGATGCATCCGGCGTACCTGCTGTCGGTGAAGCAGCAGGTATTGAAGTCCGACCTGCAGCAAGTCATGGTGCTCACCCAGAAGATGCTGAAGAGCGACGATCGCGACAAGCTGGAGCAGCTCCTGCACGCATGAATCGCTGAGTTCGAGGATGCTGCAGAAGATCCGCGGAGTGAGGCAAGACGACGCTTCCCGTGAACGCCACTGGTTCCAGGACGATTACTTCGACTTGTTCGTCTGGACGGACGCTGCCGGGAGGGTGCTCGCGTTCCAGCTCTGCTATGACCGCTTGCGCAACGAACGTGTGCTTGCCTGGAACGCGGAACACGGTTTCCTCCACCGCCGCGTCGATGATGGCGAAGAGATGCCGGCCAAGAACATGACGCCGATCATGGTCGCAGATGGCTGGTTTGCCGCCGAGGACATAGGGGCCGAGTTCGATGTTCGCGCTGGCGGCATGGATGCTGCCGTCCGCGACTTTATCCGCCACAAGATCCGCGAAGCAGGTTCGCAACTCGCCGAATCGCGGACCAATCCGTAACGTCCCGGCCGATGCGGATCGATTCCGAGCAACTGTCCCAGCATCTGTCGCGCGGACTCAAATCCCTGTATGTCTTGTTCGGCGAGGAGTTATTGCTGGCGCTCGAAGCTGCCGATCGCATCCGCGCTGCCGCGCTCAATCAGGGCTACGACGAACGCCGTGTGCTGTTCGTCGAACCCGGATTCGACTGGGGAGAAGTTGCGATGGTCGGCAACAGCCTGTCGCTGTTCGCGCGCAGGCGCGTGCTGGACTTGCGCATCCCCTCCGGCAAGCCTGGCAAGGACGGATCCGAAGCCTTGCAGCGGCTGGCCGCCTCACTGCCTGCGGACACCATCGTCCTGATCACGTTGCCCGGACTGGATCGCCAGCAGCTGGCTTCCAAATGGTTCGACGCGCTGGAGCGTGCCGGAGTGGCTGTGCATGCCGCTGCCGTCAAGCGCGAGCAGCTGGCGCAATGGTTATCCGGCCGGCTCGCACAACAGGATCAGCGGGCCGACGCCGAAACGATCGACTTCCTGGTTGGCCGCGTAGAGGGCAATCTCATGGCGGCGTACCAGGAAGTGAAGAAGCTTGCCCTGCTGTTTCCCGCCGGCATGCTGCCTTGCGACGAAGTGAAGAACGCCGTGCTGGACGTGGCGCGCTACAACGTGTTCGAGATCGGCGCCGCCCTGCTCAATGGCGAGCGCGCGCACTTTGTGCGCATGCTTGACGGCCTGCGCGGCGAGGGCGCCGCGCCACCACTGGTGTCTGTGGGCGATCGCCGATGAAACGCGGGCAATGGCAAGGGTGAAGGCGGCGATGAATGCGGGACATCCGTTGGCGCAGGCGTTGCGCGAGAGCGCGCGTGTGGGGACCGCGCCAGGAGCTGATGCCGCCCGCGCTGCGGCGACTGGCCTCGACCCAGCTCATCGCCGCGTTGCGACGCGCCGCGGAGGTCGACCGCATGATCAAGGGGCTTGCCGACGGCGACGTATGGGATGCGCTGCTGCAGCTCGGATTGAGCCTGATGGCGCCGGCGCAGGAGCGGCATGCCGCCGGTGAAATAAGGGTAAAATCCCCGGCACAATTCGAGGTTAGGAATCGTGGACATTCAGTCCTACATGCACTCGGTCGGACGCGCCGCGCGGGCCTCGTCTCGCGCCAGATGGCGAAGGCCGACACCAGGGCAAAGAACGACGCATTGCTCGCCATGGCGCAAGCCGTCGAGCGCGACATCGCTCGGCTGCTGGATGCGAACAGGAGGGATGTCGAGGCTGCGCGCGCCAAAGGACTCGAGGCTGCGATGGTGGATCGGCTGACGCTGACACCGAAGAACGTCGCGTCCATGGCCGAAGGATTGCGCCAGATCGCCGCGTTGCCCGATCCGGTCGGCGAAATCTCCGGTCTGAACTACCGGCCCAGCGGAATCCAGGTGGGGAGAATGCGCGTGCCGCTCGGTGTCATCGGCATCATCTACGAGGCGCGCCCCAACGTCACCGCGGACGCCGCCGGCCTGTGCCTGAAGTCCGGCAACGCCGCCATCCTGCGTGGCGGTTCCGAGGCGATTCATTCCAACCAGGCCATCGGCGCCTGCGTCCACGAGGGCTTGCGCAAATCCGGATTGCCGGAAACCGCGGTCCAGGTGATCGAAACCACCGACCGTGCCGCGGTCGGCGAACTGATCACCATGAAAGACTACGTGGACATCATCGTTCCGCGCGGCGGCAAAGGCCTGATCGAGCGCATCTCGAACGAGTCGCGCATTCCGGTGCTCAAGCATCTCGACGGTGTCTGTCACGTGTACATCGACGATCGTGCCGACATCGACAAGGCGATCCGGATCGCCGACAACGCCAAGACGCAGCGCTATGGCACCTGCAACACCATGGAAACGCTGCTGGTGCACAAGAACATCGCCGCAGCCGTGCTGCCGGCGCTGGCGAAGATCTATCTCGACAAAGGCGTGGAACTGCGCGGCGACCAGCAGGCGCGCGCACTGGTGCCGCAGATGAAACCCGCCACCGAAGAAGACTGGTACACCGAGTACCTTGCCCCCATCCTCTCCGTGCGCGTGGTGGATGACCTCGACCAGGCGATCGAGCACATCACCGTTTACGGTTCGCAGCATACAGACGCCATCGTCACCGAAGATATCACCCGGGCGCGACGCTTCCTGCGCGAAGTGGATTCCAGCTCCGTGCTCGTCAACGCGTCCACCCGCTTTGCCGATGGTTTCGAGTTCGGCCTGGGTGCGGAGATCGGCATTTCCACCGACAAGCTGCACGCCCGCGGCCCCGTGGGCCTGGAAGGCCTGACGTCGCTCAAGTTCATCGTCCTCGGTGACGGCCAAATTCGCGAGTGATCCCTTGCCTCGGTCAGGCTGCGAACTATAGAAAAGCAAATCTCACCACGAAGACACGAAGAACAAACAGGAATCCTTACACTAATTGGGAGAGAAGCGCGGTGACTGTTCGTGATCCTCTCCCGCCAACTTCGTGTTTGGTCGGAACATCCACCTATTGGAGCTTTGCACACGTATACTTTTTTTCTCTTCTTCGTGTCTTAGTGGTGAGAATTCACGTCCTTGCTTCTGCTTTGACGGTTAATCACCAATAATCCTCATGAGCGAACTGATCGAAATCAAAGTGCCCGACATCGGCGATTTCAAGAACATTCCAGTGATCGAAGTGCTGGTCCACCCCGGGGACACGATCAACAAGGAAGACGCGTTGATCACCCTGGAATCCGACAAAGCGACGATGGAAGTGCCTTCGCCGCAATCCGGCGTGATCAGAGAAATCAAAGTCAAGGTGGGCGACAAGCTTTCCGAAGGCAGCGTGGTGCTGCTCCTCGAAAGCGCGGCCGGAGAGGCGCCGGCGGCGAAAGTCGAGGCACCCAGGCCCACACCTGCCGCAACCGCGCCGAAGGCGCCCGCCGCGCCGGCGGTCACATCATCCGCACCGATCGCAAAAGGCGACATTCACGCCGAAGTGATGGTTCTGGGTTCCGGCCCCGGCGGCTATACCGCCGCTTTCCGCGCCGCCGATCTCGGCAAGCAGGTGGTGCTGGTCGAACGTTACCCGGTGCTGGGCGGAGTGTGCCTGAACGTCGGATGCATTCCGTCGAAAGCATTGCTGCACGCAGCACGCGTCATCTCCGAAGCCGAGGAAATGAGCCACTTCGGGATCGCTTTTGGCAAGCCCAGGATCGATATCGCAAAGTTGCGCGAGTGGAAGGATGGTGTAGTGGACAAGTCGATTCGCGGCCTCGCCGGACTTGCGAAGCAACGCAAGGTTCAAGTCCTGCAGGGTGTGGGCAGGTTCACCGCCTCGCACATGATCGAGGTGAAGACCGCGGACGGCGTGAAGAAAGTGTCATTCGACTGCGCGATAATTGCGGCCGGTTCGAGCGTCGCGCGCATTCCCGGTTTTCCATATGACGATCCGCGGTTGATGGATTCGACCGGCGCGCTCCGGCTCGAGGAAGTGCCGAAGCGGCTGCTGGTGATCGGCGGCGGCATCATCGGTCTGGAAATGGCCACGGTCTACGACGCCATCGGTGCGAAGGTCACGGTTGTGGAATTGCTCGACGGCCTGATTCCCGGCGCCGACCGCGACATCATCAGACCATTGCACAAGCGTATCGAGAAACGCTACGAGGGCATTTACCTGAAGACCAAGGTCACCAAACTGGAAGCGCAGAAAGACGGCCTCAAGGCCACCTTCGAGGGCGAAAACGCGCCCAAGCCGCAAGTCTATGACCGCGTGCTGCTTTCGGTCGGGCGCCGGCCCAACGGCAAGGAGATCGACGCGCAGGCTGCCGGGGTGAATGTCACCGACCGCGGCTTCATCCCGGCGGACAAGACCATGCGCACCAACGCGCCGCACATCTATGCGATCGGCGACATCATCGGCGAGCCGATGCTGGCACACAAAGCCAGTCACGAAGGCAAACTCGCTGCGGAAATCATCGCCGGACACAAACGCGCATTTGACGCCCGCACCATTCCATCGGTCGCCTATACCGATCCCGAAGTGGCCTGGATGGGGCTCACCGAAACGCAAGCCAAGGCGCAGGGAACCGAGATCGAAAAGGCGGTATTTCCGTGGGCGGCGAGCGGCCGGGCGCGCGCCACCGCGCGCGAAGAGGGAATGACCAAGCTGATTTTCGACAAGAACACCAAACGCCTGCTCGGCGCAGGCATGGTCGGGCCGAATGCCGGGGAGCTGATTGCGGAAACGGTGCTGGCGCTGGAAATGGGTGCCGATGCGGAAGACATCGGGCTCACCATCCACCCGCACCCGACACTGTCCGAAACCGTTTTCTTCGCCGCCGAGATCGCCGAAGGCAGCATCACCGATCTCTACATGCCAAAAAGACACTAGCCATGATCCTGGCCGCTCCCGATCGGTTCACCGCGCTGATCAGTCCGCCGGCCGATTGGAAAGGCCCGGCGCTGTGGTTCGCGTTCCAGGGCTCGCAGATCCTGGTCGTGCGCGGCGCGCAAATCACGAGCGTTCCCTCGGCTTCCGATCCGCGCGAATTCGGACTCGCGCCGAAACGCAGCCAGTACCTCGGCATCCTCGGCGAACAGCATTGCTTCGCCTGCGAGCTGGATGCGAACGTTTTGCCGCCGGAGGGCATGCAACTGTCGGGATTGCGTGCGCTGTTCGGCGCGCTCGACGATTCGATGTTCGCGCTTGCGGGGCGCGCATTCCAGATTGTCGACTGGGACCGATCCCACCAGTTCTGCGGCCACTGCGGCACGCCGACCGAGCCGAAAGCCAACGAGCGGGCGCGCGTATGTCCGAATTGCGGCCAGTCGCACTATCCGCGCATCGCCCCCGCGGTGATGGCGCTGGTCAGAAGGGGAAACGAATTGTTGCTGGCGCGTTCGCCGCATTTCCCCCCCGGCATGTACAGCGCCCTCGCCGGCTTCGTCGAGCCGGGGGAAACGCTGGAGCAGACGCTGGTGCGCGAAGTGCGCGAGGAAGTCGGCATCGAAGTCGCCAACCTGCGATACTTCGCCAGCCAGCCTTGGCCGTTCCCGCATTCGCTGATGATCGCGTTCTACGCCGACTACGCCGGCGGCGAGATCATTCCCGATACCACCGAAATCGAGGCCGCGGGCTGGTTCACCACAGACCGGCTGCCACAGGCATTGCCGAGCAAGATCAGCATTTCCAGACGACTGATCGATGCGGCGCTCGCCGAGCTCGGCGCTTCAAACTGACAACAAGATCCTAACCCGGGAGGGTGCCATGTTGAGAATCTGGGGTCGCAACAACTCGGTCAACGTTCAGAAGCCGCTGTGGTGCTGCGAGGAAATGGGTGTTCAGTATGAGCGGGTGGACGCCGGCGGCACCTTCGGCGTGGTGAACACGCCGCAATACCGCAACCTCAATCCGAACGGTCTGGTGCCGACCATCGAGGACGACGGTTTCGTGCTCTGGGAATCGAACGCGATCGTGCGCTATCTCGCCGCCAAGCACGGTGCCGGCAAATTCTGGCCCGAGGACCTCAAGGTCCGCGCCGAAGCCGACAAGTGGATGGACTGGCAGAACACGACGTTCTGGCCGACCTTCCGGCCGCTGTTCTGGAACCTTGTGCGCACCCCGGCCGATCAGCGCGACGACAAGGCGATGGAAGACTCGCGCCTCAAGACCGCCGAAATTCTTGAGTATCTCGATGCGCACCTGAAGAACCGCGCATACGTCGCCGGCGACGCGCTCACCATGGGCGACATTCCGATGGGATGCGCAATCCAGCGCTGGATGACCCTGCCCATCGACCATCCGGAAATGCCGAATCTGGAGCGCTGGTACGATGCGTTGACTGCACGCCCCGCTTACAAGAAGATCGTGATGCTGCCGATGACCTGAACTGCGCAGGCCGCGCCGGTTCAGATTACCCTGGCTGCACGCAATTTCCCGATCGCCACATCGGCGTAGCCCGCTTCGCGGAGAATCTGGTCGCTGTGTTCACCGGGCGCGGGCGCAGGGCGCTCCACCGCAAACTCGTACTCGCTCATTTTCAGAGGTGGGGAAAACTGTAGCAAATCGCCGTTGCGAACAACCATGCCCCGCGCCCTGATCTGCGCATCTTCGAGGCTCTCCTCGAGCGCCAGCACTGGTGTCACGCAACAATCTTCACCGCGGAATTTCTCGATCCAGTGTGCCTGCGCCCGGGCGGCGAAGATTGTGCCCAGTTCTTTCTTTCCCCACTGCGGATCCCTGTCGCGGACTTCCCAGTGGCAGGCCTTGAGGTCGGGCCGCGCCAGCACATCGCAGACTCGTTCCCAGAATTTCCTCTCGAGCGCGCCGACCGCCATGTACTTGCCGTCGAAGGTGCGATAAACCGCGTAGCAGGGTTCGCGTCCGGAGAGAAAATCCTCGCCGCGGGGATGAACATACCCGGTGGAAGCCACGGCGGCGAGCGCCTGCAGGTTGTGCGAAAGCACGCCTTCGGTCATGGCCACGTCGACGTACCGTCCCCGACCGCGGCGCTGCGCGTCTACCAGGGCCGCAAGAATTCCCATGGCCGGCACCACCGCGCCGCCGAGGATGTCCGCGACCTGGAGATTCGGAATCGCCGGATCGCCGCCGGCCGTGCCCACCTGATCGATGAATCCGGCGTAGCCGCAATAGTTCACGTCGTGCCCGGCCAGATCGCGGTAAGGGCCGGTCTGCCCGTACCCGGAAATGGCGCAATAGACGATGCGCGGATTGACTTCGCGACAGGCGGCATAACCGACGCCGAGGCGATCCACGACCCCCGGGCGGAAACTCTCCACCACGATGTCCGCGTCGCGCGCCAGGCGCAGGAACACCTCGACGCCTTCCGGTTTTTTCAGGTCGAGGCGCAGCGCGCGTTTGTTGCGGTTGATGGCGAGAAACAAGGGTGCCGTGCGGCCGACCCCTGCGCCCATCGTGCGGGCATAGTCGCCGGCCCCGGTGTCTTCGATCTTGATGACGTCGGCGCCGAGATCGGCCAGATGCAGCGTGCACACCGGGCCGGGAAGAAGACGGGTGAGATCGAGGACGCGAATCCCCGAGAGCGGTTTGGGGCGCATCAGCCTGGCGTTTTCTTCGGGCCGGTATAGAACTCCGGAAAGCGCTTTGCAACCACAGGGCTGTCGCTCGCCCAGGCGTGGCAGGAATCGATCAGCGCCGGCCGCTCGCGTTTGCCCGAATACTTGCTCCGTTCCGCGCGCGCCGCATACACCGTCTGGAACGCTGTGGTTGCAATCGGGCCGAGCAATTCCACCAGGTGTGTGCAGCCCTTGGTGCCGCCCAGCAACTCGCGTGTCCTCTGGGTCCAGCCCGGCTTGATGGACAATCCGATCAGCGCCTTGAAGTTCTCGGTGATGTCACCGCAGATGCTGTATGGCCCCCACACCGTGCGTGCCTCCACCTCGTGCACCTTGAGGTCGAGATCGAGTGTCAGCCGCAGCCACATCTCGTGCAACGGCTCGCCCGCCTTGATGTCGCCGCGGTCACGGTTCGCGAAATCGTAGGTCTTCGTATCGACGAGGTGCCCTTCGATGTCCCAGAGACCGTCGTCACGCTGGTAGCCGAAACATTCGACCTTTCGGTTGTGCAGGAGCTTTCGGGAAGCAGGGATACTGAGCGTCATTTGAGTTGGACGGCGTGGCCCGGGCGCCGTTCTTCCAGGCGTTTAAGCACTTCAAGCCTCTGTTCAGCGGAAAAATCGAGCCAGCCGGCGATTTCGTCGAGGGTGCGAAAGCAACCGCGGCACAATCCGGTGAATGGATTCATCTGGCAGACATTGACACAGGGCGACTGGATGTCCTTGTAATCCGGATTCATGCCGCCGCTTTCTCGCGTTTGGCGGCGAGCGCGCGGCCGGCGCGCGAAACCGTCGGCCGCTTGAGTTGCGCGCAGATGAACTCGGCCGCATCGAGCAGCTTGCCCATATCCACGCCGGTTTCGATGCCCAGGCCGCCGTGCATGTAAAGCACGTCCTCGCTGGCAACGTTGCCGGTCGCGCCCTTCGCATACGGACAGCCGCCCAGTCCCGCCACTGAACTGTCGAACGTCGCTACTCCCATTTCCATCACCGCCAGAATGTTGGCGAGCGCTTGTCCGTAGGTGTCGTGGAAATGACCGGCGAGCTTCTCGACCGGGATTTTCTTCGCCACCGTTTCAATCATGCGCTGCGCCTTGGCCGGCGTTCCGGTGCCGATGGTGTCGCCGAGCGAGATCTCGTAACAACCGATGTCGTACAGGCGTTGCGCTACTGCCGCGACGGCTTCCGGCTTGACCTCGCCTTCGTAGGGACAGCCGAGCACCACGGACATATAGCCGCGCACGCGCATGCCGTGGTCGAGCGCGGCCCGACACACCGGCTCGAAGCGCTCAAGCGATTCGGCAATGCTGCAATTGATATTACGTTTCGAGAACGCCTCGGTGGCCGCGCCAAAAATTGCGATTTCTTCGGCCTTGGCCGCGAGCGCGTTTTCCAGGCCTTTCATGTTCGGCACTAGCACCGGATAGACGACTCCCGGCTTGCGGCGGATGCGCGCCATGACTTCCGCGGTATCGGCCATTTGCGGCACCCACTTGCGTGAGACGAAACTGCCCGCTTCGACCACTGGCAGTCCCGCATCCGACAGGCGATCGATCAGCGCCACCTTGACTTCGGCGGGGACGCTGCCTGGCTCGTTCTGCAAGCCGTCGCGCGGACCGACTTCGACCATCTTGACGCGTTTCGGATATTTCATGATTTGGTCGCTTCCTCGAATTCGAGCAACTGCGCGCCTTCGGCAACCTGCTCGCCTGCCGCGAAGTATATCCGCTTGACCGTGCCGCTCTGCGGCGCCCAGATGGTGTGCTCCATTTTCATCGCCTCGATGATCATCAGCGCCTGGCCTTTTTGTACCGCTTCGCCGTCCTTGATCAGCACCTGGATCACGGCTCCTGGCAGCGGCGAGACCAGCCTGCCGGACGGATCCTCTTCCTCGACGGTGGCGAGAGTCTCGAACTCGAGCCGATGGCTGCTGCCGAAGGCAAACACCATCAGTTCGTTGGCCCGGCGCACCACCGTGGCACGGGTACGCCTTCCGGCGAGATCGGCATTGATCGTCCGGTCGCCGTCAACTTCTCCGGAGGCCAGCATCTTTCCACCGGGTAGTTCCAGCAGGTAACCCCGGTTACGGTAGTGCGCCACCACTTCCACGTGCTTGTCGGCGTCGATGAACATGAAGGTGTGATAGTTGTCCTCGTTCGGGCGCCAGCCATCGCGCGCATTCCAGGGCGAGTATGGGTCCGCCCGCTTGCCGAGGTACTTGACCCGGACCTCGTCGAGATCCCGACGCGTGGCGGCCCGCTCGATCTCCTCGCGGGCGCCCTCGACGATCGTGCGGACGCGCTGGTCTGCCATGCCGGAACTCGTTCGGCCATTCTACCGGAAGACCATTCGGCGCAGAAGGGCGCACACTTCCAGCGAGCGACGAAACGCTCCGCCGGCGGCCGAGGCGGGGGGGCCGCGCTCGGGCGACCGCCGCCGGGCACGGCTAGCGCGGCGCGATCGGCTGGCGGATGGCCTCGGCGCGCACGCGGGCGACGAGATCGCCCATCGCCTCGAGAGCCTGGAGCGCGTCGGGACCGATCTCGAGGGCGAGCAGCGGAACGCTCGTGTAGTCCCGAACAAGCCGGTAGGTCGTTCCCGACAGCCGCGCGAGCACCGCCTGTCGGGCGGCGGCGATCGCCGCCTCGCGCTCCGGCGCGGCACCCGAGGCGGGCTCCCGCATCCTCAGCTCGACGAGGACGCGCGCCGGACCGCGGCCGACGGCGGTCCGGACCTCCGAATCGATCACCGGCCCCCCATCGGGGACAGCGCGTGCCCTCCGGCCGCCCGAAGCCAGGAGCAGCAGGGTGATCCCGGCCACGAGGGCGCCGCGGCGGGTCAGCGGGAAGGCCCCGACCCCCGAGGCGTCCGCGTCACGGCACGAACACGCTCGTCGTCGCCACCGTGTCGTCCGTGAACGCCACCGTCAGGGTCAGCGTCGTCCCCGGCCTGAACTTCGTGTTGTAGTAGTCCGTCGCGAACACCGCGAAGCTCCCGCCGACCGGCACGGTGAAGCTCACCGAGCCGTTCCCCGTATTGTATGCGGCTGCGTCCCAGCCCTGAGCCGCCCCCAGCATCCAGTAGCCGTTGCCCGGGATCGTGTCCCAGCGCCCCGAGGCCGCGCCGGTCGCTGCCAGCACGAGCTGCTTCACCGTCCGCTCCGGCCCCACGAGCGAGGCCGTCAGGGTGCCGTCCAGCGCCCCGTCCGGGCCTGGCGGTCCCTCCCCCTGGTACACGCGGTCCCGGATCTTGCCGTCCCACACGAGCGTCACGCCCGGCGGGGGCGGGGGCGGCGCGCCCGGCGCCGTCACCGAGAACCCACCGACCAGCGTCGCCCCGCCGCCGCCCGGGTTCGTCACCGTCACGTCCCGCAGCCCCACCGCCGCGTCCACCGCGATGGTCAGCGTAGCCTGAAGCTGCGTCGCCGACGGCACCGTCACGTTCGTCACCGTCACGCCCGCGCCCAGGCTCAGCGTCGCCCCGGCCTGCATGTTCGTTCCGCTCACCGTCACCGGGACCGTCGCGCCTTGCGCGCCCCCGGTCGGCGCCACCGACGTCACCGTGGGCACCACCGGCACCGTCACGCTCGCGGTGGCCACCGTGTCGTCCGCGAAGATCGCCGTCAGCGTGAGCGTCGTCCCCGCCACGAACTTCGCATTGAAGTAGTCCGTCGCGAACACCGCGAAGCGCCCGTCCGCCGACACCGGGAAGTTCACCGCATCGTTCGGCGCGTTCTTCAGCGCGCCGTCCACATGTCGGCCGCCCCGACCACCCAGTACCCGTTACCCCGGGACGGTGTTCCACCGCCCCGAGGCCGCCCCGCTCGCGGTCAGCACGAGCTGCCGCACCGTCCGGGCCGGTCCCACCAGCGTGGCCGTCAGCGTCCCGTCCAGCGCCCCGTCCGGCACGACGGCCCCCTCGCCCTGCCCCACCCGGTCCCGGATCTTGCCGTCCCACGCCAGCGTGATGCCCGGCGGCGGCGGCGGCGGCGGCGGGGGCACGCCCGGGGCCGTCACGCCGAATCCTCCAGCCAGCGTGGCGGTGCCCCCGCCCGGGTTTGTCACCGTCACATCCGCGGCCCCACCGTCGCGGCCGCCGCGATGGTCAGCGTCGCCTGGAGCTGCGTCGCCGACGGCACCGTCACGTTCGTCACCGCCACGCCGGGTCCTACGGTGAGCGTCGCTCCGCTCAGGAAGAGCGTCCCGCCCACCGTCACCGAGACCGTCGCCCCCTGCTCCCCGCCGGCCGGCGTCACCGACGCCACCGTCGGTGTCACCGCCACCGTCGCGCTCGCCGTCGCCACCGTGTCGTCCGTGAACGTCACCGTCAGGGTCAGCGTCGTCCCCGCCACGAACTTCGCGTTGAAGTAGTCCGTCGCGAACACCGCGAAGCTCCCGCCCACCGGCACGGTGAAGCTCACCGCGCCGGTCCCCGTGTTGTACGCGGCTGCGTCCCGCCCTTGGGCCGCCCCCAGCAACCAGTAGCCGTTGGCGGGGATCGTGTCCCAACGCCCGGAGGCCGCGCCGGTCGCTGTCAGCACGAGCTGCTTCACCGTCCGCTCCGGCCCGACGAGCGTGGCGGTCAGCGTACCGTCGAGCGCTCCGTCCGGGCTCGGCGCTCCCTCGCCCTGCCCCACCCGGTCCCGGATCTTGCCGTTCCACACGAGCGTCACGCCCGGCGGCGGCGGGGGCGGCACCCCCGGCGCCGTCACCGTGAAGCCGCCGGTCAGGGTCGCTCCCCCGCCGCCCGGATTCGTCACCGTCACGTCGCGCGGCCCCACTGCCGCGTCCGTCGCGATGTTGAGGGTCGCCAGGAGCTGCGTCGCCACGGACACCGTCACGCTCGATACCGTCACGCCGGCCCCAGCGGTCAGCGTGGCCCCGCTCTGGAAGTTCGTCCCGCTCACCGTCACGGGGACCGTCGCGCCCTGCTCCCCTCCGGTCGGCGACACCCCGGCCAGCGTCGGCACCACGGGCACGACCGCCGTGGCCGTCGCCACCGTGTCGTCGGTGAACGTCACCGTCAGGGTCAGCGTCGTCCCCGCTACGAACTTCGCGTTGAAGTAGTCGGTGGCGAACACCGAGAAGCTCGCCCCGGTCGCCACCGGGAAGTTCACGGACCCGTTCGCCGCGTTCTTGAGCGCCCCGGTGGGCGTGTCCGCGAGCTCCCAGGACCCAGTAGAGGTTGTCCGGCACCGTGTCCCACTGTCCCGACGCGGCTCCACCCGCCACGAGGACGAGCTGCTTCACCGTCCGCCCCGGCCCGGTCAGCGTCGCCGTCAGCGTCCCGTCCAGCGCCAGGTCTGGCGTGAGCGCCGTCTCACCCTGGCCCACCCGGTCCTGGATCTTGCCGTTCCAGAGACCAGGCGATATGGAGGACGGCAGACTGACCGTGAGCCGCCGGTCCGCGAGACGGAGCTGCCGTCGGGGTTCTGACCGTGACCGTTCGCGCCCCGAGTAGCGTATGCCGCGATGCTGATCCGTCGCGACGAGCTCCGCGTCCGACACGAACGTAAGCCGTAGCCACGCTGACGTCCCCGCCGAAGCTCACCGTCGCCCCGCTCTGGAAGTTCGCGCCCTCGATGGTCACATCCAGGGTGTGCGGTCTGGCCCCCTTGGACGGCGTGATCGTCCCGATCAATGGGTCCGTGGTGAGGGCGGCGAGCGCCTCGAATACGCGGATCCTGGGCTTGGTCACGCCGCTGATGGGCTCGGTCACCGGGAGCCCGGTGGAGACCAGGCCTCCAGGATCTGGTCGACGGTCGCGGTGGGCGCGGCCTCTTCGCGGACGGCCCACGCGCCGGCGACGTGAGGCGTCGCCGCTGAGGTGCCGTCGGCCGTGATGAAACCGCCGCCTACGAGCGCCGAGGTGATCGATTCCCCGGGGGCGAACAGGGTCAGGAATGGCGCGACGTTCGAGAACCACGAAACCTCGTCGTTCTGTCCCCGGTGGACCCCACGCTGATCGCGGTGGGCACGCAAGCCGGGGCCGCGATGGCGTCCGTCGCGCCGTCGTTCCCGGAGGCCACGATGGTCGCGATCCCCGCCGCCCGCAGGTTGTCGATGATCGGCTTGTGCACGTCGCTGGCGCAGGGCGCCGTGAACAGGTCCCGCCCAGACTCAGGTTGGCGGCGACGAAATTCCGGGCCGTGCGCCGCTGGTACACGCGCTCGAGGCCTTTGATGATGTCCGACTCCCAGGCGCCGAGGCAGGGCGCGACGCCGCCGCAGAGGGCGGCGCTCGTGATCCGCGAGAAGACCTGGATGGCCGTCAGCCGCTGGGCGCCCTTCGCCACGCCGGAGAAGGCGACGCCCGCCCCCGCACCGTTGCCGGCTACGAC
>CAVOIO010000029.1:0-58134 GCA_963695915.1 uncultured beta proteobacterium | reverse complement strand
CGCGACGTATTGCTGGACATCCAGGCGAGCCCCAGCAAATTTTCCTGCGGGTTGAGCGCGAGCAGTACGTTATCGCGCTTCTCGTCCAGCAACGCCGCGTCGGTAAGCGTCCCTGGAGTGACGACACGGGTAACCTGGCGTTCGACCGGACCTTTCGATGTGGCGGGATCGCCGATCTGCTCGCAGATCGCCACCGACTCGCCGAGTTTCACCAGCTTGGCAAGGTATTGTTCGACGGCATGATAGGGGACGCCAGCCATCTTGATCGGTTCGCCGGCCGAAGCGCCGCGCTGCGTTAGCGTGATGTCCATCAGTTTTGCGGCACGCGCCGCGTCTTCGAAGAACAGCTCGTAAAAATCGCCCATCCGGTAGAACAGCAGCTTGTCGGGATGCTGTGCCTTGATGCGAAGGTACTGCTGCATCATCGGCGTGTGCTGGGCTTGATTCATTATCTTTGGACCTTGGTGGATCGGGATTCCTGATCCTCGGGAGCGGCCATTATACGGCCCACATTTCAATCAACTTCCCCGCACGGACCGGGGGAAATCCCTTTCGATTCTGCCCTTCACGATCTTCAAGACCGCAGCATCGAGTTTCGTGACCGTCAGGCGCTTGAACAGCGTTTCCCTGTCGGTCATGCCGTGGCGGGCGAGTTCACGGGTAAATTCACGGTCCTTCTCGCGGCCTGCGATGTACTTTGAAATCGCAAGGTCGTGTACGTCCAGGCATAGTCCCACGTAGCCGCCGGTATTCTGGTTCTCGATGCGTACCAGGCGTTGCCGCCAACTCTTGGGCAATGTGGCTGTGTCCGGGCCTACACCCTGAGCAAAGTACCCATGGGTCTGGTGAAATTTTGAACCCTCGCCGATGGCGCCGTCGACCTTGTCGGCTAATTCAGGTCGAGACAAGGGATAGAGATCCACCTCCATCGACCGCACCAACGCGGCCGGCGCATCCGGAAACTGGCCGAGAATGGCCTGGCTGCCTACGATCACCAGCTCGTGCTCGTCGGCGATTCGCCCTGCGGCACGGATCAGGTGTTCAAGATCGGAACGCCGCATACACCCGTTCCCGCTCGCCAGCGGTGAGCACGCCTGCGAATGGCGTGGACTGCCGCAGCCGCGTGGCAGGTTCTCCCGTATCTGTAATGACGTGAGCAATCTCCGGCCATGGCCGTTGGAGGATGGCGTGCCATTCGTCCAATGCTCGCGGAATGTCGTTCCCGTATCTCGAACGCCAGTTCTCCAGGGTCTTCTTCACCCGCTTCAGAAGCGCGGGATTGATCTCGATTTTCTGGGCGACGAGACAGTGCATGGCGAGGCTGCGTGCTTCGATGATGCGATGCTTCAGCGCACCGCCCGACAGGACGCGGACCGCCGCTTCCAGCCGCGTGACCACGCGCAAACCCGCCGCATGCTGTCGCGAGCGATAGCGTCGCATGCGCTCGGCGGCAGTTTGCGCCTTGCCAGTAGGCGGCCGCCCGCGGCCGCGTTCAGTCTGGACAGGCTTGGACATGGCAATTATCGTAACGCGTTACGATAAAACCGTCAAACGCGCCGAATGAGGTCTGTGGGTCTTGAAGTTTCGCGTTCAGCTTTTCATCTTCGCCGTCAGGTGCGGATGCAGAACATGCAGGATCTGGCTGAAGATCTTCGGGTTGCCGGCGACGATCTGCCCGCGCTCCATGAATTTTTCGTTGCCTTCGAAGTCGCCGACCAGACCGCCGGACTCGGTGATCATGATTACTCCTGCCGCCATATCCCACGGAGAGAGACCGATTTCCCAGAAGCCGTCGAAACGCCCGGCCGCGACTGCGGCGAGGTCGAGCGCGGCCGCACCCGCTCGGCGCACGCCTGCGCACCTGGTCATCATGTCCTTGAGCATGGCGTTGTAGGCGTCCAGGTATTCGAACATGCGGAATGGAAAGCCGGTGCCGATGAGGCCGTCGATCAGCTTGTCGCGCTTCGATACCCGCAGCCGCTTGTCGTTGAGATACGCACCGCGGCCGCGCGACGCGGTGTACAGGTCGTTTCGGGTCGGATCGTAAATAACCCCCTGTGTCGGCACGCCCTTGTGCAGCAGACCGATGGAAACGCAATACTGCGGAAAGCCATGCAGGAAGTTGGTGGTGCCGTCGAGCGGATCGATGATCCAGACGTATTCCGAGTCGCCGGAGGCGCCGCTTTCCTCTGCTAGAATCGCGTGCTCCGGGTACGCGCTCTTGATCACGTCGATGATCGCTTCTTCCGCTGCGCGATCCACTTCGGAGACCAGGTCGTTAAGGCTCTTGTGCTTGATGGTCAGAACGTCCAGGTTCTGGGATGCGCGGCTGATGATGCCGCCGGCACGGCGCGCGGCTTTCACCGCGATGTTGAGCATCGGATGCATGAGGAGTGGGGCGCTGGAAAAGAACGAAGCGGCAATTCTATTCGATGATGACCCCAGCCGCACTTGAGCGGGTGCGGGTTGTGCTCTGCGAAACCAGCCACCCTGGCAATATTGGAGCCGCCGCTCGCGCGATGAAGACGATGGGTCTGTCGCGCCTGTTCCTCGTCAAACCGAAGCACTTTCCCCATGCCGACGCGGAGGCTTTTGCTTCCGGTGCGTTCGATGTACTGCGCGACGCCTTCGTTTGTGACAGCTTGGACGCGGCGCTCGCGGGGACGGTGCTGGCGGTGGCTTCGACCTCGCGTCATCGCGACCTCACACACGACGTTGTGGATTGCCGCGAGGCCTGCCAACGCCTGGCGGCAGACGCCTCGCACGGCGAAGTGGCGTTGGTCTTCGGTCCTGAACGGACCGGGCTTACCGTTCGCGAGGTCAACAAGTGCCAGCTGATCGCGGCAATCCCGGCCAATCCCGACTATGCCTCGCTGAACCTGGCGCAGGCGGTGCAGGTATTTGCGTACGAACTGCGCATGAGCGCGGGCGGTATAGCGCCGCGTCCGCCACGGAGTTCAGAGGCTGCGACCCACGAAGAAATTGAGGGCTTCTACCGCCAGTTCGAGGACGCCTTCCATGCCAGCGGATTTCTCGATCCGCACCAGCCGAAGCGACTGATGCAGCGCATGCGCCGGCTGTTCGCCCGCTCCCGGCTGGAAAAGGAGGAAGTGAACATCCTTCGCGGATTCCTGCGCGCGGTCCGGGACCGATTGGGCGGCGGGAACGAATAGTTGACTAAAACAGTCAAATTTACGAAAATTCCTGAAACTTCGAAGGTTTCCCCTATGTTCAGCCGAATTCGTGAAGAGATATGCGTGGTATTCGAGCGGGACCCGGCGGCGCGTTCGGCCTGGGAGGTCATTACCTGCTATCCGGGATTTCACGCGCTGCTCTTTCATCGGCTCGCGAATCGGCTTTGGGGCTGGGGCCTGAAGTGGCCGGGGCGTTTCGTTTCCCACTTCGGGCGCTGGCTGACCGGAATTGAAATCCACCCCGGCGCGACCATCGGCAGGCGTTTTTTCATCGATCACGGCATGGGCGTGGTGATCGGCGAGACCGCGCTGATCGGGGACGATTGCACCCTCTATCACGGTGTCACACTTGGCGGCACGTCCTGGAACAAGGGCAAGCGCCATCCCACGCTCGGCAATGGTGTAGTGGTGGGAGCGGGGGCCAAGATTCTCGGCCCGATCACGATCGGCGACGGCGCCAAGGTCGGCTCGAATGCGGTGGTTGTTAAGGACGTGCCGGCGCATGCGACTGCGGTGGGGATCCCGGCGCGGATCCTGGATGATGAAGCCATGACCGCGCGCGAGCAGACTGCTGAAAAGATGGGGTTTTCTGCTTACGGCATCGGCCCCGACACAAACGATCCGGTGGTTAAAGCGATCCACGGCCTGATTGATCACACCGTCTCCGCGGATAAGCGCATCGAATACATTCTGGAACAGCTTGTGCGCATGGGCGTCAAGGTCGAGGACGTCCGTGCTACCGCGGACACGTTCGATCCTGCTTACCTGAACCGAATTGTTGACTGAAGTAGTCGGGTTTGTGTATACTTGAGTACTATAGTAGGATTTATAAGTTGCTGTTTTTTTGAATTTTCTAGTAGAGGCGACGATGCGACTCACGACCAAAGGACGATTTGCAGTAACCGCCATGATCGATCTGGCGATGCGCAACGGAGAAGGTCCGGTGACGCTGGCGAACATCAGCGACCGGCAGAAGATTTCGCTGTCCTACCTGGAACAGTTGTTCGGCAAGCTGCGCCGGCAGGGACTGGTATCCAGCGTGCGTGGTCCTGGCGGCGGCTACAACCTGGCGCGGCCGACCCCGGAAGTATCGGTGGCAGACATCATCGTTGCGGTGGACGAACCTATCGACGCGACCCAGTGTGGCGGCAAGGAAAACTGCAAGGATGAGCAGAAGTGCATCACCCACGATCTGTGGACTGACCTCAACAAGCACATCTTCGATTACCTCGGCGCGGTGAAGCTCTCCGAGCTGGTGGCGAAGCAGACAAAGAAGTCCTCCGACGTTTCGGTCATGCAGATGCACGACAACCGCCAGAACCTGGCGAAGCCGAAAGAACCGGCTCCGGTCTGAACTGAACGCGATGCACGTGTATTTCGATAACAACTCCACTACGGCGCCCGACGAGCGCGTGCTCGAGGCCATGCTGCCGTACCTCAGAGGGGAGTACGGCAACGCCTCCAGCCGCCACGAATTCGGCACCCGCGCGCGCAAGGCGGTGAACCAGGCGCGCGAGCAGGTCGCAAGACTGGTGAACGTTCAAGCCTCGCAGGTGGTATTCGTCTCCGGCGGAACCGAAGCGAACAATCTGTTCATCAAGGGTGCGGCGGCGTATCTGAAGCCCACTCAGGTTGTGGTCAGCGGCATCGAGCATCCCTGCATTGCGAAGCCGGCGCAGGACCTGGTGCGCCAGGGTTGGAAGCTGCGCAAGCTTGCGGTCCGGTCTGATGGGCTGGTCGATCTCGCTGATGTTGACGCGGCACTCACGAATGCCACCGGGCTGGTGTCCGTCATGCTGGCCAATAACGAGACCGGCGTGATCCAGGCGGTGGCGGAAATTGCCGCGAAAGCGCGCGAGAAACGCGCCTGGATGCACACCGACGCGGTGCAGGCGCTGGGCAAGATCCCGGTGGATTTCGAAGCGTTGGGCGTGCACGCGATGACGATTTCGGCGCACAAGATTTACGGTCCGAAGGGTACCGGCGCGCTGGTGGTGGACAAGCGGCTGGAACTGAAGCCGATCATCCACGGCGGTGGCCATGAAATGGGGCTGCGCTCCGGCACCGAGAACGTGCCGGCGATCGTCGGGTTCGGCGCTGCCTGTGAACTCGCGCAAGAGCGAATGGATCAAATCTCGGGCCATTTGCAGGCGCTGCGCGACCGCGCGGATCAAGGAGTATCGGCAGTGGGTGCGGTGATTTTCGGCCAGGGTGCGCCGCGTATTCCGAATACCACGTACTTCGCCGTCCCCAATATCGACGGCGAAACCCTGGTGATCGAGCTGGACAAAGCCGGCTTCGCGGTGGCGAGCGGCGCCGCATGCTCCAGCACCAGCACCGAACCCAGCGCGACTCTGCTGGCGATGGGAGTGGCGCCGGAACTGGCGCGCGGTGCCGTGCGGGTGAGCTTCGGCGTGCGAAACACGGCGGGGGAGGTCGAGGATTTTTTGCAGGCCTTGTCCGCAGTGCTCAACCGGCTGCGGCGCCTGACGGCAATCGCAGTTTGAATTCGGCAATCAGTAAAGGATGAAATGATCATGGCAATTACGGTAACGGAAAACGCGGCAAAGCATATTCGCGGTGCGCTGGCAAAAAGAGGCGGCGTGGGCCTTCGCTTCGGCGTCAGGAAAGTCGGTTGCTCGGGCTTTGCCTATACCTTCGACTACGCACAGGAAGTCAACGCCGACGACCAATTGTTCCGGTCCCACGACGTCACGGTGGTGGTGGACAAGGACAGCCTGGAGTTCGTGGACGGCGCGGTGCTCGACTATGCGCGCGAAGGCCTGAACGAGGCCTTCAAGGTTGAGAACCCGAAGGCGAAGGCGATGTGCGGCTGCGGCGAAAGCTTCAGCGTCGCCTGACAAAAAAATAGCGGTACATCGGGAGCGGCTCGTGAGCGCAGTCATCCAGAACCTGGTCAATCAACCCTACAAGCACGGGTTCGTTACCGACATCGAGTCGGACACCGTGCCGAAGGGTCTGAACGAGGACGTCATCCGCCTGATATCGGCGAAGAAAGGCGAGCCGGAATGGCTGCTCGAATTCCGCCTGAAGGCGTATCGGCACTGGCTGACGATGCAGGAGCCGGCCTGGCCGAACGTCAAGTATCCGCAAATCGACTTCCAGGACATCAGCTATTTCTCCGCGCCGAAGACGAAGAAGCTCGCGTCCATGGACGAAGTCGATCCGGAACTGCTGCGCACCTTCGAGAAACTGGGCGTGCCGATGCACGAGCGCAAGACGCTTGCCGGCGTCGCGGTGGACGTGATTTTCGACAGCGTGTCGGTTGCCACGACCTACAAGAAGAAGCTGGCCGAAGTCGGCATCATTTTCTGTTCCTTTTCCGAGGCGGTGCAAGACCATGCGGAGCTGGTGAAACAGTATCTGGGCATCGTGGTTCCGAGCGGCGACAACTTTTATGCCGCGCTCAATTCGGCGGTGTTCACCGACGGTTCGTTCTGTTACATCCCCAAGGGCGTGAAGTGCCCGATGGATCTGTCCACGTATTTCAGGATCAATACCGAGGTGTCGGGACAGTTCGAGCGCACGTTGATCATCGCGGAGGAAGGCGTTCCGTGTCTTATCTCGAAGGCTGCACCGCACCCCAGTTCGATACCAACCAGCTGCACGCGGCGGTGGTCGAACTGGTCGCGCTGGACAATGCCGACATCAAATATTCGACGGTGCAGAACTGGTATGCGGGAGACGAGAACGGCAAGGGCGGCATTTACAATTTCGTCACCAAGCGCGGCCTGTGCAAGGGCATCAACTCGAAGATTTCCTGGACCCAGGTCGAGACCGGTTCGGCGATCACCTGGAAGTATCCGAGCTGCGTGCTGCTGGGCGACAACTCGACCGGCGAATTCTATTCGGTGGCGCTGACCAACCATCTGCCAGCAGGCCGACACCGGTACCAAAATGATCCATATCGGCAAGAACACCCGGAGCAAGATCATCTCGAAGGGCATTTCCGCCGGGGCGTTCGAACAACAGCTATCGCGGCCTGGTCAAGATCGGCAGCCGCGCGAGCGGCGCCACGCAATTATTCGCAATGCGACTCGATGCTGATCGGCGACCGCTGCGGGGCGAACACCTTTCCGACCATCGACGTGCAGAACACCACGGCGACGATAGAGCACGAGGCATCGACATCCAAGATCGGCGAAGACCAGATGTTCTTACTTCGCGCAGCGCGGCATCGGTTCGGAAGAAGCGATCTCGATGATCATCAACGGTTTTGCAAGGACGTGTTCGTGCATCTGCCGATGGAATTTGCGGTCGAGGCAACCAAGCTGCTCGGCCTGAAACTTGAAGGGAGTGTAGGATGATCAACAAAGCGCAGCACGTATTGCTGGAAGTCAACAATCTCACCGCCAAAGTCGGCGGAGTGGACATCCTGAAAGGTGTCGACCTGACCGTGCGTGCGGGCGAAGTGCATGCCATCATGGGCATCAACGGCTCGGGCAAGAGCACCTTCTCCAAGGTGCTGGCGGGCATCCGTCGTACCGTGACCGGCGGCACAGCCACTTTCGACGGAGGCAACCTGTTCGCGCTGGAACCGGAAGAGCGTGCCAGGGCAGGACTTTTCCTGGCATTCCAGTATCCGATCGAAATGCCGGGTGTCACCAACAGCGCATTGCTGCGTCTGGCCTACAACACCCTGCAGACCGAACGCACGGAAGGAGGAACTCGATCCGCTCGAGTTCGACGATCTGGTGCAGGAGAAACTCAAGGTCGTCGAAATCGATCCGTCTTTCCTCGGCCGGAGCGTCAACGAAGGTTTTTCCGGCGGCGAGAAGAAGCGCAACGAGATCCTGCAAATGGCGGTGCTGGAGCCGAAGCTCGCGATCCTTGACGAGACCGACTCCGGCCTGGACATCGACGCGTTGCGGATCGTGGCGAACGGCGTCAACAAGCTGCATACCCCCGACAACGGGATCGTGATGGTGACGCATTACCAGCGCATGCTGAACTACATCGTGCCGGACTACGTGCACGTCATGGAAGGCGGGCGGATCATCAGGACCGGCGACAAGTCGCTCGCGCTGGAGCTCGAAGCCCGCGGATACGATTGGGTGGGCAAGGAAGCGGCGTAAGTCTGATGGCATGAACACCGAAACCCGAAACGGTTATCTCGACAGCCTGTTACATGGTCGGGACGTGGTGCCCGAGGCTCGCGCAGGCTGGTTGAAGGCGCTGCGCGCCCAGGCGGTGGAGCGTGCCAATGCGCTCACCGTGCCGACCACACGCGACGAGGACTGGCGCTTCACCGACCTGTCACCGCTGTATAAGACCCCGTACCGGCCATCGGCGCTGCCGGGCGCGGTTTCGGCGGCCGAATTCGGCCGCTTCGAGATCGCGGAAGCGACGACGCGGCTGACTTTCGTGGACGGTCATTATTCGGCTGCGCTGTCGCGTATCGTATCTGCAGATGGCGTTCTCGTCGCCAATCTTCCGGATGCGCTTGCGGCGCATGGCCGACTGGTCGAGTCCAGACTCGGCACGCTTGCGGGAACAGGGCGGGACGCTTTCGCCGCGGTGAATACGGCGTTTCTGCATGATGGCGCACTGATCCACGTTGGGCGCGACCGCAACGGCATCGCACCAATTCATCTGTCGTTCATCGCCACCCGCAAGGATGGCGCTGCCTATCCGCGGGTCCTGGTGATCGCAGAACCGGGTGCGCAGTGCACGCTGATCGAGGAATTCGTGGGCTTTTCCGACGGGAGTTACTTTACCGACGCGGTTACCGAAATTTCCGTGGGTGAGAATGCGTATGTCGCGCACGTCAAGCTGCAGCGCGAAGCGCAGGCAGCATTTCACATCGCCAGGACCTCAGTACAGGTTGCACGCGACGGCCGCTATTCCAACTGGTCGGTCGCATTGGGTGCACGCATTTCCCGTCACAATCTTCACGTGATGCAGGCGGGCCAGGGCACCGAATTCTCGATCGACGGCCTGGCGCTGATCGGCGGGCGCCAGTTGGCGGACACCAGCAGCCTGATCGACCATGCGCATGCGCACGGACGCAGCAGGCAATTGCACAAGACCGTGGTCGGCGGTGGCGCACACGCGGTGTTCAACGGCAAGATTTTCGTTCGCCGGGACGCGCAGCAGACCGATGCGGGGCAGCAGTCACGCAACCTGCTGCTTTCCGACAAGGCCCACGTGGATACCAAGCCGCAACTGGAAATCTTTGCCGACGACGTCAAATGCGCGCACGGCGCCACCGTCGGTCAGATCGAGGCCGATGAGTTGTTCTATCTGAAGAGCCGCGGCCTGTCGGACGCCACTGCGCGCAATCTGCTGACGTACGCGTTTGCCGCCGAGATCATCGAGCGCATACCGGTGAAATCCCTGGTGGAGCGTCTGGAAAACCACGTCCTCGAACAAACCCGGATCAGATCCTGACCATGACTTCTGCGAGCAACCTGCTACAGGCGGTAAAGGCGGCCGGCGCCCTCGACGTCGGTCGCATCCGCGCGGACTTTCCGATTCTGGATGTGAAAGTTAACGGCAAGCCGCTCGCATATCTTGACAACGCGGCCAGCAGCCAGATGCCGAAACAGGTCATCGACCGGCTGGTGCGCTATCAGACCAGTGAGCACTCGAACATCCACCGTGCGGTCCACTCGTTATCGGAGAAGGCGACCGCGGAATACGAAGGTGCGCGCCGCAAAATTCAGCGTTTCATCAATGCGAAGGAAGAACGCGAAATAATTTTCACCCGCGGCACCACGGACTCGGTGAATCTGGTGATGCACGGTTACGGACGGGCGTTCCTGGGCGCCGGGGACGAGATTATCGTGTCCCAGCTCGAACACCATTCCAATATCGTGCCCTGGCAGATGCTGTGCGAGGAGAAGGGTGCGAGGTTGCGCGTGATCCCGTGCAACGACGCCGGCGAACTGCTGCTCGATGACTACGCGAAGCTGTTCAACGCCAATACCAGGTTCGTAGCCATCACCCATGTCTCCAACGCGCTGGGGTCCATCAACCCGGCCAAGGACATGATCGCCACCGCGCACCGGCACGCCGTGCCGGTGCTGGTGGATGGTGCACAGGCCGTGCCGCACATGAAAGTGGATGTGCAGGACCTGGATTGCGATTTCTACGCATTTTCAGGCCACAAGATGTGCGGACCGACCGGCATCGGCATTCTCTACGGCAAGGCGCAGTTCCTGGAGAAAATGAAGCCCTTCGAGGGCGGCGGCGACATGATTTTGTCGGTGACGTTCGAAAAAACGACGTACAACACGATCCCCTTCAAGTTCGAGGCCGGAACGCCGCCGATCGCCGCCGCCATCGGACTGGGTGCCACGGTCGATTACCTGGAAAGCGTCGGGTTGGACAGAATTGCCGCGCATGAACACGATCTGCTGACGTATGCGACGGAGGCGTTTGCGCAACTCAAAGGCGTGCGCATCGTTGGTACCGCGAGGAACAAGGCCGCCGTCATGTCGTTTACCGTGCAGGGCGTACATCCCCACGACGTCGGCACCATTCTGAACGAAGACGGCGTGGCCGTGCGTACCGGCCATCACTGCGCCCAACCGGTGATGCAGCGATTCGGCATCCCGGCGACGGCGCGCGCCTCGTTTTATCTTTACAACACCTTTGCCGAGGTGGATGCGCTGGTCGCGGGCATTCGCAGAGTGCAGAAAATTTTCGGCTAGGCCCGGTTAAATGGATTCCAAGCAGCTGTACCAGGAAGTGATCCTGGATCACAACAAGAAGCCACGCAACTGGGGCAAGCTCGCCGATGCGAGCCACAAGGCGGAGGGTCTCAATCCCCTTTGCGGCGATCACATCTGGCTGTCGCTGAAGCTTGACGACGAGCGCGTCGAGAACATCGCTTTCGAGGGCGAGGGCTGTGCGATCTGCAAAGCCTCATCGTCGATGATGACCACCAACGTAAAGGGCAAGACCGTTGCCGAGGCCGAGCAACTGGTCCGGGAATTCCGCGACATGGCCACCGGCAAACTCGACATCGACGGCGATCCCAACCATCTCGGCAGGCTCACGGTTTTTGCCGGTGTGCGCTACCTGCCGTCGCGGGTGAAATGCGCGATCCTGCCGTGGCACACGCTGCAGGCGGCGCTGCATTCCGAGTCTGTTGTTTCCACCGAGGGCGACCAGGATCCGGTTGCCGTTACAAGCTGAGCCAATGCCAAAAATCGCAGACCTCGAATACACGCCGAACCCCAACGCACGCAAGTTCGTTTTGAAGGAGCCGCTGACCAATGGTCTGGCGCGTTCTTTCGAGAACGCGGAACAGGCGCAGCGCGACGAGCTTGCCTCCAAACTATTCGCGATTCCTCACGTCACCAACGTTTTTTACGTCGATAGCTGGATCACCGTGACCCAGGACGGCGAGGCCGACTGGCAGGAGCTGTTGCGCCAAGTCGCCGGGCCGATTCGCGAGGCGCCGGCTGCGGACAAAGCGTCCAAGGAGTATGCCGAAGCCGCCGCCTGGCTGGCGAAGGGCGAGGGCGGGGCAGAACTTTCTGAGACCGAGAAACTCAAACTCGATCAAATCAATGAACTGCTGGACGAGGAAGTGCGACCCTATCTGCAGGGGGACGGCGGAGATCTCCACGTCATTGGTCTGGAAGGAAGCACGTTGAAAGTACACTACCAGGGCGCGTGCGGCAGTTGCCCCAGTTCCATTTCCGGCACACTCGCCGGCATAGAGAGCCTGGTCAAGCGCATCGATCCTGAAATGGAAGTCGTCGCGGTCTGAACGGCCGTGACGGTCGTAGACCGGTTCAGTGACGGACGTGACGAGCGTAGACGACGTGACGAGTGAGGACGTGACGAAGTCGACGTGATGTTTGACCCCTAGCCCATATTCGTGGCCCCTCGCCCCTCGTCCCTCGTAATTCTCATGTCCGATTGGATTTTTGTTGCCGAAGCGGCCAGCATTGAGCCCGGTCACTACGAAACCGCTGATCTCGATGGGACGCTGGCCGCAGTGTTCAACGTCGACGGCGAGTTCTATGCGATCGAGGACGTATGCACCCACGACGGCACAGTGCTTACCAGCGGCAACCCAATCGAGGGCGACGAAATCGTCTGCCCGCGGCACGGCGCGCGCTTCTGCGTCAGGACCGGCGAGGCCCTCTCGCCGCCGGCGTACGAACCTACCGCAACGTTTCCGGTGAAAGTCGAAGACGGGAAAGTCTACGTCCGCGACAATCGCTGGGACTGAGATAACGAATCGCTGCGCAATTACGCCGGTTGCGGACGACCAGAAAGTCAGCCGAGCTCCTTCAGGACAGCGCGTGCCTGCGTGACTCGTGCAGCAACGTCCGGCATTGCAGCTTCCACCCGAAGTCGATCCTGCCCGCTCAACTTGAAGTTCTTGCGGTTCTGTACCAGTTCAATGATCTTGGCGGGGTCCAGCGGCGGATTGGGTATGAACTGCAGCAGAAGACTCTCCGGGCCGGCATCGATACGGGAGATGCCAAGCGGCCTGGCGGCGATGCGCAACCGGTGGGTTTCCAGCAGGACTTTGGCAGGGTCGGGCAGTAAGCCGAAGCGATCCACCAGTTCTTCGTGCATCGCATCCAGTTGTTCCGGCGTCTCGCAGTTGGCGAGCCGCTTGTACAGCACCAGTCGCTCGTGGATGTCGGCGCAGTATTCCTCGGGCAACAGCGCCGGGGCGTGCAGGTTGATCTCGGTGCCGAGATTGAAGTTGCCGGTGAGTTCCGGCTCCTTGCCGGCCTTGAGCGACTTTACGGCCGCGTTGAGCATCTCGGCATAGAGCGCGAACCCCACTTCCTGCATTTCGCCGCTCTGCGATTCGCCCAGCACTTCGCCGGCGCCGCGGATTTCGAGATCGTGCATCGCGAGATAGAAGCCCGAGCCCAGTTCTTCCATCATCTGGATCGCTTCCAGCCGTTTCCTGGCCTGGCCGCCGATTGCATCCTCATCCGGTGTCAGCAGATAGGCGTAAGCCTGGTGGTGCGAGCGGCCGACGCGGCCGCGCAACTGGTGCAGCTGCGCAAGGCCGAACTTGTCGGCGCGATTGATGACGATGGTGTTGGCGGTCGGCACGTCGATGCCGGTCTCGATGATGGTCGTGCACAGCAGCAGATTGAAGCGCCCCTGGTAGAAGTCGCGCATGACCAGTTCCAGCTCGCGCTCAGGCATCTGGCCGTGGGCGATGCGGATGCGCGCTTCCGGCAGTAACTTTGCCAGCCGCGCTTCCATGTTGCGGATGGTCTCGATTTCGTTGTGCAGGAAATAAATCTGTCCGCCGCGCTTCAGTTCACGCAGTACGGCTTCGCGGATCAGGCCCTCGCTCAGCGGTGAGACGAAGGTCTTGATGGCCAGGCGCCGCTGCGGAGCGGTGGCGATGACCGAGAAATCGCGCAGTCCTTCAAGCGCCATTGCCAGCGTGCGCGGAATCGGCGTGGCGGTGAGCGTCAACACGTCCACCTGGGCCCGCAGTGCCTTCAGTTTTTCCTTCTGGCGCACGCCGAAGCGGTGCTCCTCGTCGATGATCACCAGACCGAGGTCCTTGAACTTCACGCCGCGGGAGAGCAGCTTGTGGGTGCCGATGGCGATGTCGACGCGGCCTTGCTCCAGGCCTTCGAGTGCGGCGCTGGTTTCCTTTGCCGAACGAAAGCGCGAGAGCTCGACGACCTTCACCGGCCAATCGGCGAAGCGGTCGGAGAAAGTCTGGAAGTGCTGTTCGGCGAGCAGCGTGGTGGGCACAAGAACGGCGACCTGTTTGCCGTCGGCAATCGCGACGAAAGCGGCACGCAACGCGACTTCGGTTTTGCCGAAGCCCACGTCGCCGCATACCAGCCGGTCCATGGGTTTGCCGGCCTCCATGTCGCCGATCACGGCCTGGATGGCCGCCGCCTGGTCGGGCGTTTCCTCGAACGGAAAGCCTGCCCGGAACGCCTCGTAGTCGTGCGGCTTGAGCTGGAAGGCGTGGCCCTGGCGCGCGGCGCGCTGGGCGTAGAGGTTCAGCAGTTCCGCCGCGGTATCGCGCACCTGCGCGGCGGCGCGCCGCCGGGCTTTCTCCCACTGGCCACTGCCGAGCTTGTGCAGCGGCGCAGCTTCGGGTGCCGCGCCGCTGTATCGGCCAATCACGGCAAGCTGCGACACCGGCACGTAGAGCTTGTCGCCGCCGTCGTACTCGAGCGTAAGGAACTCGGTTTCGCCGTCGCCCAGGTCCATGTTGGCGAGGCCGAGATAGCGGCCGATGCCGTGTTGCGCGTGCACCACGGGATCGCCGACTTTGACTTCCGACAGGTCACGCAGCATGCCCTCGGTGGCGACGCGGCGCTCACGTGAAACCGGCGTGCGAACCTGTGACGGATAGAGTTCGTTCTCGGTGATCAACGCGATGGCATCACCGGCATCGACGAACCCGGCATGCAGCGGGCCTACGGTCAGCATCAGCGGTTCCGTCGCATCCTTGAAGGCTTTCCAGCCGTCGCAGACTTTCGGGCGTATTTGGTACTCGTTCAGCAGCCCGAGCAGCGTCTCCCGCCGCCCCATGCTTTCCGCGATCAGCAGGACGCGGCCGCCGTAGTTGCTGTGAAACGCGGACAGGCTGGCGAGCGGATTGTCGGCGCGGCGATCGACCGCTACCGGCGGCAGCGGCTGCGTCGGGACCAGTGACCCGGCGCCTTCGCTGTTCGTTGCGGTCGCGGTTTCGATCCGGGCGAACGGCTTGAGGCTGCCGAAGAACTCGTCCTCGCGCAGAAACAACTCGGCGGGCGGTAGCAGCGGGCGATCCGGATCGCCGCGCAGAAGGTTGTAACGCGACTGGGTGTCCTGCCAGAACTGGCTTATCGCTTTTGCCACGTTCTGATTCAGGCACACCAGCGTTCCGGCGGGAAGGTAATCAGCGAGCGTCGCGGTGGACTCGAAGAACAGCGGCAGGTAATACTCGATTCCGGCGGGGGTGAAACCCTGGCTCATGTCCTTGTACAGGCGGCTTTTGGAGGGATCGCCTTCGAACTTCTCCCGGAAGCGCTGGCGAAAAGTGGTGCGGGCATTGTCATCGGTCGGGAACTCGCGCGCCGGCAGCAGCCGTACCTCCTTGACCTTGTAGATGCTGCGTTGGGTGTCCACGTCGAAGGAGCGGATGCTGTCGATCTCGTCGTCGAACAGATCGATGCGGTAGGGCAACGCACTTCCCATCGGGAACAGATCGATGACGCCGCCGCGAAAGCTGAACTCTCCGGGCGAGACAACCTGCGTGACGTGCGAATAGCCCGCCAGCGTCAACTGCCTGCGCAGCGAGTTCGCATCGAGTTTTTCGCCCTGCTTGAGGAAAAAAGTGTAGGCCGCAACATAGGACGCCGGCGGCAGGCGGTACAGCGCAGTGGTGATTGGCACCACGGCGACGTCGAAGGCATCGTGGGTGATCTGGTAGAGCGTGGCCAGGCGCTCGGAAATCAGGTCCTGGTGCGGCGAGAAGCTGTCGTAGGGCAGCGTTTCCCAATCCGGCAGCAGGAATACACGCAGCGTCCGGTCGAAAAAGGCGATTTCCTCGCGCAGCCGTTCTGCATCCTGCGCGGTCTCAGTAATGATTGCGAGCGGACGCGCGCTGCGTGCCAGTTCGGCGAGCGCCAGCGCGTCTGCGGATTCGTGCAGCGGGGGAAAAGTGGCACGCGACCCCGGGGTCGGGGTCAGCGGAGGCAGAAGCATCGTTGCGGCCTGAAGAGTAGCCGCGATTATAGAGGATCGCGGCGGCCCATCGGGCCGTCGCGAGGCGGGGCCGTCTCAGAAGAATTCGTATTCGAGCCGCAGTATTGCGCGGTTGTCGCTCGATACCGAAGTCTCGCCGAACAGGTAAGCTGCACTGTAGACGAGTTTGTGGGTCCCGCCCAGGCCGGCCGCGCCGTAAACCGCCGGTCCCGCCCAGTGTTCCTGTTCGTTGAATGTGCCCCAATGGTTGAACTTTCCCGGCTCGCCGAAAGCCTCGATCGCGGGCTCGAATCGCGGATGCAGCAGATACTTCAGCCGTGCGGCATAGGCAAACGTAGTGCCGTCTTCCCTGCCGCTGCCAACCTCGCGTTCAAAAAAAAGATTGATGGTTCCGACCCAGCGGTCGACCGTTTTCTCGATGATCGGTGCGATGACGAGCTCGTCCGGGTTGCCGTGCGGGGTGGCTTCGTACTCGACCAGCAGCCCGAAATCGGCCCAGTAATTTCCCTGCTCGGTCAACTGGAAACGGTTCTCCCATTCGATCGCTTCATGTTCGTAGGAGCCCCCGGGTTCCTTCTCGTAGACGCCGTAGATCTCGCTGAACCAGAAATCTGTGAAGCCGCGCCCCACGCCGAACTTGTGCTTCTCGGCGCCGTCGCGAGAGGAATCATCGTCGAAATCGCGGAAGCCACGATACTCGATCTCATTCTCTCCTTTGACGACGTTCGGCGAGTAAACCTTGAAGGGTGCGGCTTCGGCGTCACGCGGCATCGACACGGCCAGCATCGCGGCAACGGCTGCGGCGCCGAGCGCGGTAACCGCGCGGGATCCGGTTGTGGAAGCCGTGCGGCCGATAAATTTCATCAATCCCCCAATTGCAAGGAGTGTGACGATGTAGGAAAGAACCTGGATGCCGGCAGGACGCGCGCTGTAGCCGATCAATGCTTGCAGCAGCTTGCCGAGTATGGAGCCATCCGAGACCAGAGAAGAGGTGTCCCACAGCGGCTCTCCCAGCGGCGGGAGCAGGCCGGCCTGCAGTAGCATGCCGGCCGCCTGCGAGGCCAGTCCCGCTGCTACCAGCAGGATCATCACGCTGGTCACCGCGAAAAAATAACGCATGGGGATACCAAGCAGGCCGAAGTAGAGGAGGACGCCGACCATCGCGCCAGTTGCCAATCCTGCCGCGCCGCCGGCGAGCATCTGTCCCGAATCCGTTCCGCCTGCGGCAACTCCATACAGGAACAGCACGACTTCCGATCCTTCGCGAAGCACCGCCAGTGCGATGACGGTGCCAAGCATCCACACCGGCGCGGCGCCATGAGCGATATTCCTGCCGACGGATCGCATGTGCTGGGCAATCTCGCGGCCGTGGCGGCTCATCCAGATGTTGTGCCATCCGAGCATGAGCACCGCCGCACCAAGGATGCAGGCGTTGAGGATTTCCTGTCCCATTCCGGACGCGGCATCGGCAATCGTACCCGCGGCCGCGGCTACGACAACGGCGCCCGCCAGTCCGGCCGTGATGCCTCCGAATACCATCACGCCCCTGTGCGGTATCCCCCTGCAGGCCGCCAACACGATGCCGATGATCAGAGCAGCCTCGAGAACTTCCCGGAAAACGATGAGTGCGGTGGCAAACATCCCGGCCTCGGCCTATTTTGCGACGATGCGGCCCTGGGCCGTCGCCTGGTGGAATTCACCAAAGAACTCGTAGCTGCCTGGCTTGAGCGGACCAATGAAAATGGTGGCCTTCGAGTTGCCCGGGATGACCTTTTCCCGGTTCAGAGAATGACTCTCGAACTCCTCGGGGGTAGGGTCCTGGTTATCGACCAACAGCTTGATTTTCTTTCCGGCAGGAACCTCAAGCTCTGCCGGGCTCATGAGGTGGTTTTTGATTACGATCGTGTAGGTTTCCTGGGCGGATGCGGGAGTCGCACCCAGTACGCAGGCGGCGAGCAAAGCCAAAACAAGGGGAAATCGCAGATTCACGTTTCTGTCCTGATGATATGTAATCGGGTAATACAAATGATAGTGAGTTGTATTTACAAGTCAACCCCCATGACAGGAAATGGGCGCTCTATTGCACAACGACTTGAATGAATGCAAGTTTTGTTGCCTAGCTGGCGGTGCCGGTTGATAATGCTGGCCTTTCGCCAATGTCCCGATACCTAGCCCTTATCCCGGCGGCCGGCGCCGGCAGCCGCGTGGGCCAGACCTTGCCCAAGCAATACCTGCCGATACTGAATCGACCGCTTCTTCACCACTCGATCGCGCATCTGTGCGCGCACGCGCTGGTGGAGCGCGTGTATGTCGTGCTGGCAGCCACTGATCGATGGTTCAATGAATACGACTGGGAGCCATTCGGTTCGAAGCTGGTACCGCTATATGCCGGGGGAGAATCACGCGCCGAGACGGTACGCAATGGCCTGCAACGGATCGAAAGGGAGGTCGCCGGCGATGACTGGATTCTCGTGCACGATGCTGCGCGTCCGTGCGTCACGTCCGCATTGCTTGACCGCTTGATCGGCGAAATTGGTGCGGATCAAACCGGCGGCCTGCTCGCTGTGCCGGTTGCCGATACCCTGAAGCGTGCAAATTCAAGCGCGCGCGTAGTGGCCACAGAGCCGCGCGCAAGGCTATGGCAGGCGCAGACTCCCCAGATGTTTCGCTATGGCGTGCTAACGCGCGCTCTTCAGTCCGCGGATCTTGCCGATATCACCGATGAGGCTTCGGCAATCGAGAGACTGGGAATGCAACCGCGGCTGATCGCTTCGGACATCAGCAACCTCAAGGTGACCTATCCGGAGGATGTGGCGCTTGCCGAGTTGATTCTGAAAGGGTCTGGATGAGAATTGGGCAGGGATTCGACGTGCACGCGCTGGTGGCGGGACGCCCGCTGATCATCGGCGGCGTTTCCATACCCTACGACAAGGGATTGGCGGGTCACTCGGACGCGGACGTCTTATTGCACGCGCTCTGTGACGCGCTGCTGGGCGCCGCGGCGCTGGGTGACATCGGAAGACATTTTCCCGATACCGATCCGGCATATCGCGGTGCGGACAGCCGTTGGTTGTTGCGTGAAGTCGCCGCCCTGCTGGAGAAGAATCACTTCCATGTGATCAATGTGGACACCACGATCATCGCCCAGGCGCCGAAGATGGCGCCGCATATACCCGCGATGGTCGCCAACATCGCGGCCGATCTGACCATTTCCACGGAGCGCGTGAACGTGAAGGCGAAGACCACCGAGAGGCTCGGCTTCGCCGGCCGCGGTGACGGTATTGCGGCAGAGGCGATCGCCCTGATTGAATCGCGGCAGCCGGTGGAATTCGGCCGCCGTTGAATGCCGCAAGGCTGCGGGTCTTTTTACGCGCTCTGGCCGGATCGAAGTGTCAACAGTGCTCTTTCCGAGGCGACTCGACGGATGCGTCGCGTGGTCAGCGGCATTCGCACCCGCGATGACAGCATTCACCTCACGCTCGCTTTTGTCGGTGACGTCGACAGCGACGGCTCGCTGAATTGCTGGCGCCGCCGGCCGGGTTGACCGTCACCCGCTTCACGCTGACGCTCGACTGCTGGGGTTGTTGGCCGCGCAACGGCATCGCCTGGGTGGGGCCGTCGCGCGTGCCAGATCCGCTGCGCGAACTGGCCGCGGAAATGGAAGCCTGGTTGCGTGACGCGGGATTCGAGATGGATGTGCGTCCATTCAATCCGCACGTAACGCTGGTCAGGAAGGCACAGTGTGCGCCCTTGCCCGACTCGACGCCTTGCATAGAGTGGCAGGTAGAAGACTTTGTTCTGGTGCGATCGACGCTGGCGCCCGACGGCTCCCGCTACGAAATCATTGGCCGCTGGCCTTTGGTGAACGCGAAATCTTGAGCCACGGAGAGCACCCACGTTACCCCCTCTCCAGCAAGCTGGAGAGGGTGCCCAAAAGTAACGTTACCCTTGATTGCGGTGTTTGCCTTCACCCGTTCCGCCCGCTAGCGGGGGTTGAGGGACGGGGTAACGTGCGTGCTCTCGGTGAATGATGAATTTTGATATTCAAGCCGCCTTCTGGGTATCGGTGGGCAGTTCGACCCGGGCCTCTAGTCCGCCGCCTTCGCGTCGCAGCAGTTTGACGTTGCCGCCATTCATGCGGGCGGCGCGCTCGACGATCGCCAGCCCAAGTCCGGAGCCCTTGCCTTCGCTACGCGAAGCCTCCATCCGGGTGAAAGGTTGCATGACGCGCGAGATTTCCGACTCCGGAATGCCAGGGCCGCGATCGAGAACCCGAACCAGCGCACGCCCATCGACGCATTCGGTCCTGATTTCGACCTCGCCGCCGCCGTATCGCAGTGCGTTGTCCACCAGGTTGGTCAGCATCCTCTGGGTCGCGGTCGGTTTTAGCGTGAGGGGAGGCAGCGTGCCCAGACTGGTGTTCACCGATTTGCCCATGCGCGAGAATCGTTCGCACACGCTGGAGACGATCTGGTTGAGATCTTCACCGCTCCGGGACGGCTCGTTGCCGCCTTCGCGGGCAAAGTCGAGAAATTGATTGACGATCGAGTCCATGTCCTCGATATCCTGGATCATGCCGTCCTTCAATCCGCAGTCCGCGGCCTCGCCTAACATCTCGATTCCGAGCCGCAGCCTGGACAACGGTGTGCGCAGATCATGCGAGATTCCTGCGAGCAGGACCGCGCGATCGCTGTCCAGTTGCTTCAGGTTGGAGTTCATCTGGTTGAATGCGTGCGACAGCGCGCGAATTTCCGTGGGGCCGTTTTCATCGATTGGAGAGGGCGTCTTGCCTGCGCCGATCTGTTCCGCCGCCGCGGCAAGCGCCCGCAGCGGCCGGTTCACCCGCAGCATCAGCAACAGCCCGCCGGCGATTGCCAGCGTCAGCCCGAATACGCTCCAACCGGTCCAGGCCCAGGCCGAAGCGGAACCGCGGGACTCTGGCGGGAATACCACCCAGTAGGCCTGATTCTTGACTCTAATCTTGATCCAAAGTGCCCGCGTAACATCCTCCAGCAGCACCAGTGCCTGAGCGTCGTCGGCGATTTCGCGCTTCAATGCCTCGCCAATTGCGCGCAGCAGCGGAGACTGTGGCAGCGTTACGTCCTCATCATCCCAGGCGGTAGCCGGCAACAGCTTGATGTTGTGGTGCGCCGGCAGTTTCTCGCTGAACTTGCGGCGGTCGGCGGGCGACATGGTTTCCAGCGCCACGCTCACTGTGCTGATTACACTGGCAATCTCGCTGGCGAGGTATTCGGACTGGGCGCGCAGGTTGTAGGACCGGTACAGGCCGAACCAGATCAACTGGCTGACCACCAGCAGCGCCGAGATCAGCAGTACCGAGCGGGAAAGCAGGGATTGCGGAATCCAGTTCACGACACGTCCGAAAAGCCTAGCGGGAATCGTCGGGGACGAAGACGTATCCCACGCCCCATACCGTCTGGATGTAGCGCGGATTGGCCGGATCCAGCTCCAGCAGTCGCCGCAGGCGCGAGACCTGGACGTCGATGCTGCGGTCGAAGACACCGTACTCGCGTCCGCGGGCGAGTTCCATCAATCGGTCGCGCGACAGCGGCGTGCGCGGATGCGTGACCAGCGCCTTGAGCATGGCGAATTCTCCAGTCGTCAGCCCGACGTGCTTGCCATTGCGGGTGAGCGTGCGGGTGGCAAGATTGATCTCGAAAGCGCCGAATTGCACCGGCGCCTTGCTGTCGTCCGGAGCGCCGGGAAGGGCGGTTGCAGGTGACTGGCGGCGCAAGACTGCGTTTATCCGTGCGACAAGTTCGCGCGGGTTGAATGGCTTGGGCAGATAGTCGTCTGCGCCGATATCGAGCCCGGCGATGCGGTCCGCTTCGTCTCCTTTTGCCGTGAGCATGATGATCGGCGTGCGCTTTCCCCCCGCGCGCAGCCGGCGGCAGATGCTCATGCCGTCTTCGCCTGGCAGCATCAGGTCGAGGATGATCATGTCCACGTTTTCCTTGCTTATCACCCGCTCCATCGCGGCACCGTTGGCAACAGAGTGCACGCCGAAACCCTGTTCCGCGAGATAGCGGTTCAGGAGATTACGCAGGCGTTGGTCGTCGTCAACTACGAGGACGTTTGTGGTCGCGGCGTTCATGTCGGGTCCGGTCGTCTGCAGCATACCTGTAAATTATGAATCAGTTGCCGGCGCCCATGATAGTGTCGGGAACAGGTTATTCTTGTTCCATGAACCAGCGCATACATGTGCTGCAGGGCGACATCACCCGCCAGCAGGTGGATGCGATCGTCAATGCTGCCAACGCCTCCCTGCTCGGAGGCGGGGGCGTGGACGGGGCGATTCACCGGGCCGCTGGGCCGGAACTGCTGGAGTTCTGCCGTGGACTCGGAGGCTGCCCGACCGGCGAGGCGCGAATCTCTCCGGGATTCCGTCTGCAGGCGCGCTGGGTCATCCATACCGTCGGCCCGGTCTGGCGCGGCGGCGGCGACAATGAAGACCATCTGCTCGCGCGCTGCTACCACAACAGTCTGGCGCTCGCCGTGGCGCACGAAGCGCGAACCATCGCCTTCCCGCAGATCAGCACCGGGGCCTACGGATTCCCGTTGCGCCGGGCCGCAGGGATTGCCATCGCCGAGATCGCGAAGTTTCTGTCGCGGGAGACGCGCATCGAGGAGGTTCGCTGTATCTGCTTCAACGCGGATTCATACTCGGCGGTCACCGGGGTGCTGGCCGGCCTGCGCTGACATGCTTCATTCCCTGGGACGAACGACGCGATGGATACGCTGGGCGGCGAGTACGATCTTCTGGTGATCGGCGGCGGAATCAACGGGGTGGGTGTGGCCCGCGATGCCGCCGGCAGGGGCGTTCGCGTCGCCCTGTGCGAACGCGGTGATCTCGGCGGCGCGACCTCGACGGCGAGCAGCAAGTTGATTCACGGCGGCCTGCGCTATCTGGAGCAACGGCAGTGGCGGCTGGTGCGCGAGTCTTTGGCGGAGCGCGAAGTGCTGATGCGGCTCGCACCGCATCTGGTGAGGCCCCTGCGCTTCGTCCTTCCTCACGCTCCCGGAATGCAGCCGAAGTGGATGATTCGTGCCGGCTTGTGGCTCTATGACCATCTCGGCGGCGGCGGCACTTTGCCGCGAAGCCATGCGGTAGATCTGCGCAGGCCGCCCTTCGACGACGATCTCGATCCCCGCTTCCTCAGCGGATTCTGTTACTCGGATTGCCGGGTGGACGATGCACGCCTGGTCGTGCTCAATGCGCTTTCGGCGCAAACTCTCGGAGCGACAATCCTGCCGCGCACCGCCTGCGTAGGTCTCACCGCAACGGAGAACGGCTGGCGCGCGGACCTCGAGCCCGCCGATGGACAACGCGGATTTGTGTCGGCCAAAGCCGTCGTCAACGCCGCCGGACCCTGGGTCGAACGGGTGCGGCGCGATATCGCCGGTCTGAATGTGCGGACCCAGGTTCGGTTGGTCAAGGGCAGCCATATCGTCGTGCCGCGCAGGATCGCGGGCGACCATGCCTATATTCTGCAGAACAACGACCGCCGTATTGTTTTTCTACTGCCGTTTGAACGCAGTTTCACCCTGATCGGCACTACGGAGGTGGCGCTCGCCCAACCGCCGGCGGCCATGGACGTGTCGGTTGAAGAAGTGCGCTATCTGTGTGACGCGGCGAACCGCTACCTGAGGAAGCCAATACATGCTGGCGACGTCGTGTGGCGTTACGCCGGCGTGCGGGCGCTGCACGACGACGGCAAGGCGAACCCAACTGACGTCACCCGTGACTATGTCCTGCAGCTCGACTACGCCGGCAGCGGCGCGCCCCTCCTATCCGTATTCGGGGGCAAGATCACGACTTACCGTCGCCTCGCCGAGCACGCGCTGGAAAGGCTTTCCACAGTCCTGAGGATTCCCGGACGCCCCTGGACCGCTACAGCGCCGCTCCCAGGTGCCTCGACCGGGCGCTTCGATTACGTCGAGTTTCTGAAGAGCATGTTGACACGCTACGCCTCGTTGCCTACCGGGCTGGTCGAGGGCATCGTGCGGCGGCACGGATCGACTGCAATCGACTTGATCGGCGACGCACAGAGTATCAACGATTTGGGTACACACTTCGGCGCCGGATTGACGGAGCGCGAGGTGGATCATTTCATGAACAGGGAATGGGCACGCACTGGGGAAGACGTGCTGTGGCGGCGCAGCAAGATCGGCCTGCACCTGAACGACGCTGAACGCGCCGCCGTAGTGGATTACGTCAGGCGACGGAGCGCCTGAGCGCTTTCACGCAAGCATGGCCGCGAAGCGTTCCGCTTCCATGGGCCGGCCGCCGAAATAGCCCTGGTAAGCCTCGCAGCCGAGCGCACGCAGGAACTCGAGCTGGCCCCGGGTTTCCACGCCTTCGGCAATCACCGTCATTCGCAGGCTCTTCGCCAGGTTGATGATCGCCTGCACGATCGCGGAATCGTTCAAGTCGTGCGGCAGGTCCTCGACGAAGCTGCGGTCGATCTTGAGTTTGTCGATCGGGAAGCGTTTCAGATAGTTCAGACTGGAGTAGCCGGTGCCGAAGTCGTCAATGGACAGACTCACCCCCATGGCATGCAGCATCTCCAGTGTCTTGGCGGTCTCCTTCGGGTCCTGCATGATCGCGTTCTCGGTAAGTTCGATTTCGAGTTGATGCGGCTTGAGGTTATGGCGGGCAAACGCCGCCGCCACGCCCTGGACCAGGTTGGCGCGGCGGAATTGGAACGCCGAATAGTTGACGGCCACGGGGACCACCCGCAGCCCTTGCGTCTGCCAGGCGTTGATCTGACGGCAGGCCTCGTTCAGGACCCATTCGCCGATGAGATGGATGATGTCCGATTCTTCCGCCAGGGGAATGAAACTTTCCGGAAACAGCATTCCGTGCTCATCGTGGTTCCAGCGTACCAACGCCTCGGCACCCAGCAAGTTGCCATTGGCGGTGTCGAACTGTGGCTGATAATGAAGGACCAGTTGATTGCGCTCGATCGCGCGTCGCAGCTGATTGGCCAGCACCAGCCGCTCGGCTACCGGTGCGGTCAGCTCGGGCGTGAAGAATTCGTAGCGGTTACGGCCACTTTTCTTCGAGTAGTACATCGCCGCATCGGCATTGCGGATCAGATCCTCCATCGTCTGGCCGTCGTCAGGATAGACGCTGATGCCGACGCTTGCCGAGATCTGGATTTCCTGGGTTTCCAGCAGGAACGGCTCATCGAAAGTGGCGAGCACCTTGCCTGCGACCAGCGCTGCCTCGGCCGGTTCGCGCAATGCCGAGAGGACGATGAGGTATTCATCGCCGGCGTGCCGGCACACCGTATCGGTTTCGCGCACGCAGCCGCGCAGTCGCGCCGCCACGGTCTGCAGCAGGATATCGCCGGCGCGGTGTCCGAAGGAATCGTTGACGTATTTGAAGCGGTCCAGGTCGATGAACAGAAGCGCGACCCTGGTTTGCATTCGCTTCGCCGATGCCAGCGCCTGTTGCAGGCGGTCCTGAAACAGGGTGCGGTTGGGCAGGCCGGTGAGCAAGTCGTGGTGGGCAAGGAAGCGGACCCGTGCATCCATGTCTTTGCGCTGGGATACGTCTTCGGTTACCCATAGCACCTTGATTGGTTCGCCTTCCAGATCGAGAAGCGCGTCGCCCTTGGTGCGCAGCCAGCGGTGGGCGCCGTCGGGCCAGGCCACGCGGTACTCGATGTCCAGGTTGCCGGTACCGCCGAGACACTCGTCTACGGCCTGTGAGAAACGGGGACGATCCTCGTGATGGATCGAGTCGAGCAACTTCTTGTAGGGGACGTCCGGATGGTCGCTGCGTATGCCGAACAGGCGCAGGCTCATTTCCGAGGCCCTCACCATCCGGGTTCGAACATCGAACTCGCAGGTCCCGATCTCTGCGAACGCCAGCGCGAGCTTCTCGCGGTCAAGGCTGGCCTTGAGCGCATCGAGTGTGTTGCGGGTGATGGCTTGTGAATCGCGCAGCCTCTCTGAAGATACCCGCAGTTCCGCGCTCGCGCTTTGAAGCTTTTCGTTGGTTTCCTGCAAGCGTTGTTCGGCAGACGCCAGCCTATTCTTCAGGTCAGCCGGCCGCGCCGGCGTGCGCACGATGGGTTTACGCCTGCCGGGACTTGCGCGTTTGCGTAGTTTCGCCTTGTTTGCGGCGCGTCTTGTGCTCTTGGAAGGGCTCACTCGATGGGACTCGGTCGTTTCTTGTTCCATTGTCGGCGCGATCGGGGAGTCGCGAACTGATCCGGTTGAGTGGATCTCGTCAAATGGGTGCAAGCCCCGTGCCAGTGGCATTCTGAGTGATTCCCGTCCCACGGGCAACATGGCCGGCGCCCCTGGCGCACGCGAATCGGGACAGGTGTCGTGGGCGCCGTAGCCGCTTCGCAGCGTCGATTGTCATAATCAGGCGTGTATGGGCAGTGTTTCGATTGCCTTGCAGAGCGCCCCGGTAACCTGGGCGGTCGTGGCCTTGCCGCCAAGGTCGGGGGTGAAGACATGCGCCTGTGTGACGCTTTCGATCGCACCCATGAGGCGGGCGGCGGCCCCGGACTCGTCAAGATGTTCGGGCATCATCACCGCGGTCCAGAAAGTCCTGATCGGATTGGCAATGCCTTTGCCGACGATGTCGAGTGCCGAGCCATGTATCGGCTCGAACATCGACGGAAAATGGCGTTCCAGGTTGAGGTTGGCAGTGGGCGCGATGCCGAGGCTGCCGGAGAGCGCCGCGGCGAGATCCGAGAGGATGTCGGCATGCAGATTGGTGGCGACCATCACGTCGAGAGAGGCGGGCCGGAGCACCATGCGCATGGTGGCGGCATCCACCCGCATCTTGTCGGTCGCGACCTCGGGATAATCCTTCGCGACCGAAGCGAAAATCTCGTCCCACATCACCATCCCATGGTGCTGTGCATTTGACCTGGTGATCCGCGTCAGATGCCGTTTCGGCCGTTTGCGCGCAAGACCGGAGGCGAAGCGCTAGGTGTGATGGTCCAATAGGTTGTTTCTGTTCATTCGGACTGGATTTGAGAAACTGGGAATTGCCAAACCCCCAGATCACTCAATCGAGATCGGCCGGCGACTTCAGTTTGCGCGGCGGCTCGATGCCCGGCAGCACGCGGTCGGGGCGCACGTTGGCGTATTGGTCGAAGCCTTGGCAAATGTTTAGCCGCAGGCCCCACAGCTTGATGTGATCCGGCACTTCCCGGGAGCCGACGGCGCCAAAATAGATCGCGTCGAAGTTCTTGAGCCTTGCAAGACCGTCCGCGGGCTCATCTCGCCGTGCTTGAGGTAATACGCGCTGCCCCACTCGACGTGCTCGACGCTCAGTCCGAAGCTGCCGTCCTGTTTTGCCAACATCTTCAGCACCTCGACGCCGGACGCAATCACTTCGGCGCCTAATCCGTCTCCGGGAATCGCCGCAATTCTGTATGTTTTCATGAGAACTTTTAGAAATTGACGTTGTTCTTGCCCTTGAGCTTGAGAATCCTGCGGGCGTCGTCGGACGTGGCGACTTCGAGGCCCAATTCTTCGAGAATGCGGCGGATCTTGGAGACCTGATCGGCGTTGGACTTGGCAAACTGGCCCTTGCCGATCCACAAGCTGTCTTCGAGGCCGACGCGCACATTGCCGCCCATTACCGCGGATTGCGTGGCGATGTACATCTGGTTGCGTCCCGCGCCAAGCACCGACCACTGGTACTGTTCGCCGAACAGACGGTCGGCGGTGCGCTTCATGTGCAGCACGTCCTCCGGGTGCGGACCAATGCCGCCGCGGATGCCGAACACCGACTGGATGAACAGCGGTGGCTTGACCAGGCCGCGATCGAGGAAGTGCGCGGCGGTGTACAGGTGGCCGATGTCATAACACTCGATCTCGAACCGGGTGTCGTTGTTGCTGCAGGACTCGAGGATGTGTGCGATGTCCTTGAAGGTGTTCTTGAAGATGCGTTCGTCGGAACCGGCAAGATAGGGCTTCTCCCAATCGTGCTTGAATTCGGTGAAGCGCTGCAGCATCTCGTACAGGCCGAAGTTCATCGAGCCCATGTTCAGCGACGCCACTTCGGGCTTGAGCTGCAGCGCCGGCTGCAGCCGTTCTTCTACGCTCATGGTCGGAGCCCCACCGGTAGTGAGATTGATCACGACGTCGGACGCCGCTTTGATCTTCGGCAGGAACCGCAGAAACATCTTCGGATCCTGGGTGGGACGGCCGTCCTTGGGCTCGCGCGCATGCAGGTGGACGATTGCCGCGCCGGCTTTCGCCGCGCCAATCGCGGCGTCCGCGATCTCCTCCGGCGTCACCGGCAGGTATGGCGACATCGACGGCGTGTGGATGGCGCCGGTTACCGCGCAGGTGATAATGACTTTCTGTGCCATTGTCAGTTTCTCCAGTCAAATCCAGATCAATGCTCTTTCTTAGACTTTCTTTGAAATCTCGCGTTTGTGAGCGATCAGCGCCATCAGCCGCCGGTCGCGCCAGGCTTCGCGCTCGGCGTGGTGGTTCTGGGGCATGAGTTTGCGCCGTTCCCCTTCGATCTTCGCGACCAGCTTGTCGTCCCAGGGTTCGTGCTTTACGTCCTTCATCATCCCGTAAAGCACCGGGCCGTAGCGCGCCGCATAGTCGGACACGCCGCCGGGCGCGTTCAGGTCGATGGTCTCGAAGGGGCCCATGAATGACCAGCGCAAACCCAGGCCGTCCTTGATGCATTTGTCGACGTCCTCGACCGATACGTAATCCTCCTTCACCAGGCGCCATGATTCCAGCAAGAGAGCGGCCTGCAGTCGGTTGAGGATGAATCCCTCGACCTCTTTCTTCACGGTGATGGCCACCTGACCGATCCTGTGGTGCAGCTCACGGGTCCTGGTGACGACCTCTGGACTGGTCCACGGTGCGGGCGAGATCTCGACGATCGGCACCACGTGCGGCGGGTTGACCGGGTGCGCGACGATGCAGCGATGCCTGCCTTTGAGTCCCTCGCTGAAGCGCGAAGTCTGAATGGTCGACGTCGAGCTCGCCAGGATGCAATGCGCCGGCGCCGCCTCATCGAGCTGGCGATAAACCTCGACCTTGACGTCCAGCCGCTCCGATGTGTTTTCCTGAACGTAATCGGCATCCCTCACGGCCTCTGCCAGGGTAGCGGCTCCGCTGACGCGCTTCATTACCCTGTCGGGCGATTCCTTGATCAGGCCGAACTGTTTCAGTTCTTCCAGCGCCTCCCTGATAAGGCCGATGGCCTTGTCGGTTTCACCGGCCGTGCTGTCGTAAAGTTTCACGGGATGTCCCGCACGCGCGAACACCATTGCCCATGCACGGCCGATCAGTCCCGTACCAACAATTGCCACTTTTTCCATTCTGCTTCCTTCAAAAAATCTAACACGGAAGACACAGAGGCATGGAGAAGATTACCTCACCCCCCGCTCTCTCCAGCAAGCTGGAGAGGGCGCCGAAAAACTACACGACCACGGATCGGCGCGTTTTCATCACCCTCTCCACCCGGTTGTGGGGGGAGAGGGACGGGGTGAGGGGGGTGTCCTCTGTGACTGATCTAACCTAACATCTCAACGCCGGCGCAGACCGACAGTGCCTGGCCGGTGACATTCCTGCCGATGTCGCTGGCAAGGTACAGAGCCATATTGGCAATGTCGTAAGGGCTGACCATGCGGTGCATCGAGACGCGTTCGAGCGAAATCTTCTTCTGATCCTCGATACTGATGCCGATCGCCTTGGCTTTGGCTTCGATGACGCGGTTGATGCGCTCGCCCTCGACCACGCCCGGCTGGATCGCATTGATGCGGATGTTGTCCGGACCGACCTCCATCGACAGGCTCTTGGTGAACCCGACCACGCCCCACTTGGCCGCGGCATAGGGGGTGCGAAACGGGAATCCCAGCCTCCCGGCGGCGGAGGACAGATTGATTATCGAGCCACCGCCGGCGGCCTTGATCATCGGCACCGCCAGGCGCGTGCAATAGAACATACCGTTCAGATCCACGGCGATACAGCGCTCCCAATCTTCGACCGCAATGTCCTCTACTTTTCCCGTCGGCCCGGCGATGCCGGCATTGTTGATCAGGCAGTCGAGCCCGCCGAGATGTTTCTTGACGTCGGCAAACAGGCGGTCCACGTCCTTGAGGCTGGAGACGTCTGCCAAGGTGGCGCTGACCCCGCTAAAGGCTCTCACTGTTTCGTCAAGCGAAGCCTGCACCACGTCGCAGATGTGCACCCGCGCGCCTGCCTTGTGAAACACGTCTGTCATCGCGCGGCCAATTCCCGCTGCACCCGCGGTGATCAGGACCCGTAGTCCCTTTACAGAAATTTCCATCGCTTACTCCATAAAAAGTTCGCGGTGATGTACAGATGCGGTGAGCATTAGTTAAAGCCACAAGACCTGTTTGCGGAATTCGAGATCGGTGAGCAGAGGCTGCGCCGGGCCCTCGTGCGACACATGCCCGCGGTCGAGGACGTAGGCGCGGTCGGCGAGCGACAGCACCAGGTCCAGGTGATGCTCGATGATCAGGATCGCGACTTCCTGCCGGAGTTGCTCGATCGACTTGAAGACTTCCTCGACCATAGCCGGAGACAGCCCCTCGAACGGCTCATCCATCAGCAGCAGCCTGACGTTGCCGGACAGGGCACGGGCAATCGCGACCATCTGCTGTTCGCCGCCGGAGAGCAGGTCGGCCTTGGTGTGGAGCTTATCGCGGATTCTTGGGAAGTAGCCGTATATCCTGTCGCGATCCCACTTGATGCCGTCGCCCGACCCGCGTGCGAGCGCGCCCAAGCGCAGATTTTCCTCCACGGTCAGGCCGGAGAACAGCCTGCGCCCCTGTGGCACCAGGCCGATGCCCAAACGCGCGATCTGTTCTGGCGTGCTGCCGCTGATCACGCGGCCGTTGAAAGTCACGGTACCGGAAGCGGGCTGAACGATGCCGAGGATGCTCTTGAATGTCGACGACTTGCCGGCGCCATTGCGTCCCAGCAAGCCTATGACCTCGCGGTCGCGCACCATGAGGCTGACATCGTGGAGGATGTGGCTCTTGCCATAGAAGGAATTGATCGTGTCCAGTTGCAGCAGGACTTCCTGCAAGGACGGGTCCCTGTGCGTCCGTCGAGTGACGAGATGCGCATGACCACCGCCGATGTACACGCGCTGAACTTCCGGATGCGCGCGCACCGTTTCCGCGTCGCCCTCGACCAGCACCCTGCCTTCGTTCATTACCGTGACGATGTCGGCCATCCCGAACACGCGATCGATGTCGTGCTCGACAAGAAGGACCGCCATATCCCCGGTCAGCCGGCGTATCAGGACACCGATGCGCTCGCGTTCCGCCGCGGCTAGGCCGGCCAGCGGTTCGTCCAGCAGCAGGACGCGGGGCCTGGCCGCCAGCGCCATGCCGATCTCCACCAGTCTCTGTCCACCGTAAGAAAGGCTGGAAATCAACGCGTGCTCGGTGTTCTCGAGCCCAAGAAACTTTACCAGCTCGCGGGTTTCAGCGTTCACCTGAGGCAGGACACCACTGTGCGTCCAGGCGTTGAAGCGGCGCGCATCGCGCGCTTGCACCGCCAAGCGCAGGTTCTCCCAAACGGACAGTGCCGGGAACAGGCTGGTGATCTGGAAGGAGCGTGCCAGGCCCTGTTTGACCACTTGCTCCGCAGGAAGGCCCGCGATCGGGGTATTGTCCAGAAAGATGTGTCCGCTATCGGGAGCAAACATGCCGGAGATGGTGTTGAACAGGGTGGTCTTGCCGGCGCCGTTCGGTCCGATCAGCGCATGCAGCTTGTGATCCGCGATCTTCAGATCCACCCCGGCGATCGCCGTGAAGCCGCCGAAGCGCTTGACCACGCCGGCGCAGCTCAGGATCGTGCCGGAAACCCGCGGATGTTCGCGCAGAAACGCAGGGATCTCCTGACCCGGCTGCGGGGTGACGCGTGCGGCCATCGCGCCGAAGCCTTCTGTCTTCTTGCGCAGAGGTGCAAGCAGGCGCGCGCCAACACCGACCAATCCCGAAGGCGAAAAAAGAATGAAGGCCATGAACAAGAGCCCGAACCAGAACTGCCATGCCGAGGTGTAACCGGTCAGCACCTCACGGAACATGATGTAGAAGAACGCGCCGAGGGTCGGGCCGAGGAAACTGCCGACGCCGCCGAAGATGGTCATGGCGAGGATTTCCCCGGAGAAATTGACGTGCACCGTGTCCGCGGAAACGAACAGCTTGAGGAACGCCATCAGGCTGCCGCCCAGGCCGGTGACGGTGGCGGAGATGACGAAGGCCGCGAGCTTGTAGCGCAGCACCGGATAACCGATGAATCGCGCACGGTTCTCGTTCTCGCGGATGGCTGCGAGCACCGAGCCAAGCGGCGAGTGCACGACCCGCCACATGATCCAGGCAACGACAAATACAATCACCGCGATCAGGTGATAGAACAGCACCTGGTTATCGAGATCGAGTCCGAAAAGCGGCACACGCTGAATCCCGGAAAGGCCGTTCTCGCCGCCGGTGAACGAGGTCCAGCGGTACACGATGTAGAAGGTCAGTGCAGTGAACGCCAGCGTGAGCAGGGAAAAGTACACGCCGCGCCGGCGCAACACCAGGAAACCGACGACCAGGCCGAACGCGGCGGAGAACAGCACGGCGAGGCCGAGCGGCAGCCACAAACTGCCATTGAACCAATGTATTTGCGACAGCGCCGTGGCATATGCAGCCAGTCCGAAGAACATGCCGTGACCAAAGGAAAGCAGTCCGGTGTAGCCGAGCAAAAGGTTATAGCCCAGGCCAACCAGCGCAAAGATCGCGATCTCGGTGGCTATACCCCAGGTGAAGCCGGTGCCGGTGACAACATGCGGCAGCGCCAGCAGCGCCACCACCGCGACGAAAAGCGGATGTCTGAGAAAGTTGCCTGGCGTCATTCGAACTTCTCGAATTTCTCGCCCATCAACCCGCGCGGGCGGAACAGCAGGATCAGCACCATCAGCAGGTACATCGAGGCTTCCGCCGCGGGCGGGTAGTAATACACGGTGATGCCGCGCACCGCACCGACCAGCAGGCCCGCAACGACCACGCCCCAGAAACTGCCCAATCCGCCGATCACCACCACGACGAAAGTCGCGGTGAGGATTTCGGTGCCCATCGCCGGTTGCACGCCTGCGAGCGGGGCGGACAGCACGCCCGCCAGGCCGGCGAGCGCCACTCCCAACGCAAATACCGCGGTCAGGATCGGTCGCAGCGAGATGCCCAGCGTGCGCACCATTTCCGGATCGCGTACTCCGGCGCGGACCACCATTCCGAATGCAGTCTTGTTAAGCAACAGCCAGCAGCCGGTCACGGCGGTCATCGCCACCGCGAGCACGAACAGGCGGTAATAGGAATAAATGAAATCGCCGAGGATCAGCTGGCCGCGAAGCTGCTCCGGCAGCGAGAACGGTAGCCCGGTGGTGCCCCAGATCATGCGCAGGCTTTGCTCGGCGGTCAGTGCAAGGCCGAAAGTGAACAACAGGCCCAGCATCGGATCCCTGTTGTAGAGGCGCCGCAGGGCAAAGCGCTCGATAAGGATGCCGATCAGCGCGACGCCCACCGGGGACAGCCCCATCGCACCGAAAAAACCGAGTCGTCTTTCGATTTCGTAGGCGAGATAGGCGCCTACCGCATAGAACGCGCCGTGGGCGAGGTTGACCACGCCACCGAGGCTGAATATCAGCGAAAGGCCCAGCGACAAGACGATGTAGTACGACCCGACCAGCAGGCCGTTGGCGATCTGCTCGAGAAGAAGCACGACTGAAACGAACTCAGCCGCGGCTTACGCCGCCGGCAGGCTGCAGGGGTTTTCCTGCTGCGTGGGCTGGATCAACTCCAGTGACTCCTTGCTGCCCGGCACGGTCTCGACGACGTCGAAGATGTCCCACTGATCCTTCGACTTCGACTTTTCCTTCACATTCACCACGTACATTTCCTGCAGTAACTGGTGGTCCCAGTCGCGGAACTTGCCTTTGCGTGCCTTGAGCAGATCGAACTCCGCTCCTTTCTCGAGATGCTGGACCATCCTGGAAGCGTCGGTGCCCTTGGTTTCGGCAACCGTCTGCAGCACGATGCGCACGCCGACGTAATCGCCCCAGGCCTGATTCTCCGGCGGTTGTCCGTACTTCTTCATGAAGCGCTCTGTAAAGGCCCGGGCCGAGGGAACGTTGAGGCCGTGATACCACAGGCTCTGCCAGTGGCCGGACAGCGAATCCAGGCCGGTGGCCCAGAACGGCGCAGTATCCATCACCCCGCCGGCGAGCTGATACGGCAGGCCGTATTCCTTGTACTGCTTCAGGAATGTGGTCTGGTCCACGCCGGCGAGATTGAGGTAGATGAAATCAGGCTTGAGCTGGCGGATCTTGAGAATGTAGGCGCTATAGTCCGCGGTGTTGGTCGGCACGAAATCGTTGTTGAGGATGATGCCGCCGTTCTGTTCCAGGAAGCGCGAGGAAACCTTGTAGAGATCGTGCCCGAACGCGTAGTCGGCGGTTAGAAAAGCCCAGCGCGCGCCTTTGATGAGGTTTTTCTGCAGTTGCCATGTGCCGATGGTCTTGGTGTACATGGTATTGCTGCCTTCTATGTGGAACGTGTAGCGTTTACAGTTGGCGCCGCGCAGCGCATCCGAATTGCAGCCGGTGTTGAAGAACGGGATCTTGTAGCGCTGCGCCTGCTCGCCGATGGCGAGCCCCGAAGCCGAACTGATCTCCCCGATCAGACAAATCACCTGGTCGCGCTCGACCAGCTTGTTTGCCTTGGTCACTGCGGTGGCGGGATTGACGCTGTCTTCGGCGATCATCTCGATTTTGCGCCCGAGCACGCCGCCCGCTGCATTGGCTTCTTCGACCGCCAGCATGGCGCCCTTGTAGCCGTACTCGCCCACCTGGCCAAGAAAGCCGGTGCGCGGCGTGATGTGCCCGATACGGATCGTGTCGGATTGCGCGCGCAGGATTGCCGGGAAGCCGAACTGAGCCGCAGCAGCAGCAACAGTCAGCGCGGCGGTCTGCTTGATCAGCTTGCGGCGGCCCGGTGCGACCGCCCTTTCAGTTCTCTTGCTCATGGTTTCTCCCCAGAGTGCTGTGGCAGCCCGATTCTGCAGGCTGCTGTTTGAGTCCGAATCGGTTCAGGCCGCCTTGAGAATGCGGGCGACCACGGCTTCAGTCACCTGCCTGGTATTGGCATTGCCGCCCAGGTCCGGCGTGCGCAGCCCCGACTGCATCACCGCGGACATGGCGGAAACGATTCGAGTTGCGAGTTCCGCCTGGCCGAGGTGCTCCAACATCATCGCTCCGCTCCAGATCTGCCCGAGCGGATTGGCAATGCCCTTGCCGGCAATATCCGGCGCCGAGCCGTGCACCGGCTCGAACATGGAAGGATACTGCCTTTCCGGATTGATATTGCCGGAGGCCGCAATGCCGATGCTGCCGGCAATGGCCGCCCCCAGGTCTGTGAGAATGTCGCCAAACAGATTGCTGCCGACCACCACGCCGAAGCGTTGCGGATGAGTGACGAAGCGCGCGGACAGTGCGTCGATGTGCATCTGCTCGCTTTCGATCTCGGGGTAGCCTTTGGCGATTTGCCAGAACACCTCGTCCCAGAACGGCATACTGAAATTGATGCCATTGGACTTCGTTGCCGAGGTGACTTTCCTCTTGCCGATCCTGCGCGCGAGCTCGAACGCATAGCGGATGATGCGCTCGGTGCCCATGCGGGTGAAGATGCTGATCTGACTGACCACTTCGTTGGGTGTGCCCGAGTAGATGCGGCCGCCCATGTTCGAATACTCGCCCTCGTTGTTTTCGCGTACCACCACGAAGTCGATGTCCTGCGGGCCGCGGTCGGCAAGCGGGGTTCTCACTCCGGGCAGCAGCTTTACCGGTCGCACGCAGGCGTACTGCTGGAAGCCGCGGCGTATCGGCGCGATCAGTTCCCACAGCGAGACATGGTCCGGCACGCCCGGGAAACCCGACGGCACCGAGAAAAATGGAATCGAAAGGGCGCAACTGGTCCAGACCATCCGCGGGCATCATGCGCCCATGCTTCTGGTAGTACTCGCAGCTCCACGGGAAGCTGCGGTAGCTGAACCTGAGCCCGCCGTGCGCTTTCGCCGCGGCGTCGAGAACGCGCGTTCCTTCGGGGACGACTTCCTTGCCTATGCCGTCACCCGGGATCAGCGCGATGTTGAATTCTTTCATCTAGGACACTTAGCCACAGAGGATACGGAGGGACACCCACCTCACCCCGGCCCTCTCCCCCCGAGGGGCGGGCGGAGAGGGTGTCAAAGTCGCATCCTGCGACGCGTCAACATATATATGTTCTTTGGGCTCCCTGTCCACGTCAGTGGAGAGGGCGGGGGGTGAGGTGATAGTTGTTCAACGTTTGAAACCGGAGCGGATCCAGTCGATGCTCTTCATTCCGTCCGGCGGGCTGATCTGATCCGGCGGATAGTACTTGATGTTGGTAAGCGTGATCTTGCCGTCGACCTTCTTTACTGTCCCGTAGGGCACGTGCTGCACCGCCTGGTGTCCCTTGCCGAGCGACATGTCCACCGTGCCGGCGACCGACTCGAACTTCAGGTATTCGAAAGCCCCGATGATCTGATCGATGGTAGGGTCCTGCACCTTGTTGGCGGTCTGCGCAATTTCATATGCGGCCTTGGCGCCCAGGAACGCGGTCGTCATGTGATACGAAGCGTAAACCGGCGCGACGCCGAAACGGTCCTTGAACGCCTTCTGGAACCACTTGTTGAGCGTGGTGGGCGGGGCGAACGGGCCGTTCGGGCCGCGCGCGCCGAGGATGGTGCCATCGGGAAGTTGCGCACCCATGCGTTCGATCACCGTCTCGCCGGTCATGATGATGTTGGGCATCTTTGCCAACAGGCCGCGCGGCGCGGCCTGAAGAATGTAAGCCTCGAGGTCGCCTCCCCACAGCCCGTTGTGCACGATCTCTCCGCCGCTGCCCAGAACCGCGGAGATTTCGGTGCCGTACTGACCAGCGCCGAGCTTGGGCCAGACGATGGTGCCGATCTGCGCTTGCGGCTTGATGATCTTCATTGCCTCGGTGAAATCTGACCAGGCGTCCTGGCCCCAGGCGTAATTCGGGTTGATGCCGGAAAATGCCTTGAGATCGGGATAGTTCTCCGCGATGTAGCGCGCCGCCGCCACGTTTTCCTGAGTGGCCATGGTGGTGGTGCGGAACACGTACTTGTAGCTGCCCTCTTCGAAGATGCGGTTGGTGGCGCAGTCGAACAGGACGGTGAGTTTCTTCATCTCCTCGGCCACCGGCGCCACCGCCAGGCAGTCGCCGGAGGAGATGACTCCAATCACCAGGTCCACGTTCTGGCGCTCGACCAGGTTGCGGTATTCGGTGACCACCTTGGTCGGTCCGCCGGCCTCGTCCACATAGACCACTTCGAGCGGCCTTCCGCCGAAGCCCTTCTTTTCATAGCCTGGAATTTGCCCACCCTTGTTGAGCGCGTCCACCACCAGATCCGAGGCATTCTTGGCCGGAACGCCGAAGGGACCGGCAGCCGGTCCGGAGAGGAAGGTAATGACGCCGATTCGCAGCGGAGCTTGCGCCGAAGCGATTGGACTGCCGAGTAGCGCGAGGGCGAAAAGTGCGAAATTTGCGCTGGCGTTGCGCAGGAAGCGATTCATGATTGATCCTCCGGATGGGTCTTATCTTTTTTTGGCGGCGCGGTCGCCACCCGCCGCCACTAACGGTCGCGAGCCCGCCGCGGCTGACAGGCTGCGATTATAACAACTAACTTATGGCGTTCGCTTCAGCTAGAATCCGCGAGTCTGCCTGGATTCACGCGTCTTGAGCTCCGATCGACCATCCTTGAACATCCTCGCCCTCGACACTTCGACGGAGTACTGTTCGGTCGCGCTGCTTCATCACGGAAAGGTCACTTTTCGCGAAGAACTAGCGGGCCAGAAGCACTCCGAAATGATTTTGGCGATGATTGACGCGCTGTTGGGTGATTCGAGTATCAAGCTGGCGCATTTGCACGGCATCGCATTCGGTGCCGGACCGGGATCGTTCACCGGACTGCGAATCGCCTGCGGAGTCGCGCAGGGGCTGGCATTCGGTGCCGGACTTCCGGTGGTGCCGGTCGGAACGCTGCTGGCGCTGGCAGAGGCCGCTGGCGCGCCGAGGGTGGTGACCTGCCTCGATGCGCGCATGGGGGAGATCTACCACGCAGCCTACCAACGAGATGGCGCGGGATGGAGCGAAACGGTGATGCCCAACGTTTGCAAAGCCGACGCGGCACCGGCGCTGGCGGGCGGGGCATGGGTGGGTTGCGGCAACGGTTTCGCGGTATACGGCGAGGCTTTGGCTGCGCGCTATCACGGCCAGCTTGCGCTCGTGCAATCGCAGGCTTTTCCACACGCCCGGGAGGTCGCGCAGTTGGCGTTGCCGGTACTTGCCGCGGGCCAGGGCGTTTCGGCAGAGCAGGCGGTGCCGCTCTATGTGCGCGACAAGGTCGCCCGTAAAATGCACGAACAACCATGAGTGCCCAGCTCGACAGCCTGCCGAAATTGCGCCCGATGTGCGCCACCGATCTCGATCGGATCATGGAGGTCGAGCCGGTCATTTATGCGCACCCGTGGACGCGGGGAAATTTCGACGACTCGATGCGGGTCGGCTACAGCTGCTGGGTGATCGATTTCGGCGGGGTGGTGGCCGGCTACGGCGTGCTCATGATCGGCGTCCGGGAGGCGCATCTGCTCAACCTGAGCATCGCCCCGGAGTGGCAGGGACGCGGGCTGGGCCGCTCGCTGCTGGAGCATTTCGTGCACATCGGCCGCGACAGCGGCGCACAACAGATATTCCTGGAGGTGAGGCCGTCCAATATGTCGGCGCGGCGACTGTACGCGGACTTCGGCTTTTGCGACATCTGCGTTCGCCGCGGCTATTACCCGGGCGCCGGCGGGCGCGAGGATGCGATCCTGATGGGATTGATGCTGTGAGCCGTCGGGCGCTGGTACTCACCGAACTCGGGCTTACGCCCTTATGGGTACGCAGGCGCCCGGCACTTGCTGCGGAACAAACGGACGCAGTTCAAGGCGCCGTGTTCCAGGACCTGCCGCCGCTGCCCACTGCGCTACCGCTCACCGCGGATAACCGCCACGCGCAGATCGGGACGATGGACTGGCAACAGCTCAAGGCTACGGTTGCCGCCTGTACCTCATGCGTTCTACACAAGCAGCGGCGACAGGCAGTGTTCGGAGTGGGCGACGAGCGCGCCGAATGGCTGTTCGTCGGCGAAGGTCCCGGCGTCGAAGAGGACGCGCGCGGAGAGCCCTTCGTCGGCCAGGCCGGCAAACTGCTGGACAACATGCTCGCCGCAATCGCATTGAAGCGCGGCGACAACGTTTACATCGCCAACGCCGTGAAATGCCGGCCTCCTGGCAATCGCAATCCCGAGCCCGCCGAGGCCGCCGCCTGTGAACCCTATCTCTCACGCCAGATCGAGCTCATCAAGCCGCGGCTGATCATCGCTCTCGGCAAGGTGGCGGCACAAAACCTCCTGGGCACCGAAGCCACAGTTGCGAGCCTGCGCGGCCGGGCGCACGCTTATCGCGGAACGCCCCTGATCGTGACCTACCATCCGGCCTATCTGCTGCGTAACCTCAGCGACAAGGTCAAGTCCTGGGAAGACCTGTGCTTCGCGGTGGACACCATGAAAGCATTGAAACAGGCCGCCAGCGTCCCCAATTGACTGCCGTTGTCTATTATCGGGAGAATTCGATGAAACGCATCCTTGCCATGCTTTTGTTGCTGGCCCTTTCGCTCGGCCTCGCCGGCTGCGGCTATAACACGCTGCAAACCCGCGATGAGCAGATCAAGGCGGCGTGGGCGGAAGTGATCAACCAGTATCAGCGCCGCGCCGATCTGGTGCCGAATCTGGTGAATACCGTGAAGGGTTTTGCCGCGCAGGAGAGGGACGTGCTGCTGGGCGTGACCAATGCGCGGGCGCGCGTCGGCAGCATCCAGGCCACCCCGGAGCTGGTCAACGATCCGGAGGCCTTCTCCAAGTTCATTGCAGCGCAGGGAGAAATGACCTCGGCGCTGTCGCGGTTGCTGTTGGTGGTGGAGAACTATCCGCAGCTGAAATCCGATGCCAATTTCCGCGACCTGCAGGCGCAACTCGAAGGTACCGAGAATCGCATCGCGGTAGCGCGCCAGCGCTACATACGCGCGGTTCAAGAATACAACGTCACCGTGCGTACCTTCCCCAGCAACCTGACGGCGATGCTCTTCGGCCACAAGGTCAAGCCGACATTCACGGTCGAGAACGAACAGGCCATCGCGAAACCCCCAACCGTGGATTTCTCCAAGCCTGAACCGGCGACGGGTAAATGATCGCATGACCTTGCTGATGCGCGCCGCGGCGGCGGGCGCGCTGCTGTTTGCCTTGTGTGCCGCGGCGGAAGACGTGCCAATTCCGCCTCTGACGGGGCGCGTCGTGGACATCAACGGCACGCTGGCCGTCGAACAGAAGCGTGAACTTGAGGCGAGCCTGGAGGCGTTCGAGAAGCGCAAGGGCAGCCAGATCGCGTTACTGATCACCGGGACGACCTTCCCCGAGCCGATCGAATCCTTCAGCATCCGTGTGGCAGACGCATGGAAAATCGGCCGCAAGGGCGTGGACGACGGCATCGTCGTGGTCATTGCCAAGAGCGACCAGGCAATGCGCATCGAAGTCGGGTATGGATTGGAAGGCGCGCTGCCGGATGCGGTCGCAAAACGCCTGATCGAGGAAGAATTCATCCCCAAATTTCGCCAGGGCGATTTCTATGGTGGCTTGCGCGCCGGACTGGATCGCCTCATGCGGGTCATAGACGGCGAGCCGCTGCCCCCGCCGAAACAGGAGGGCGGAGGTGGCAGCGAATTGCGCTCGATCGAGGGCTATTTCGTCCTTTTCATGGCGATCGTGATCGCGGTCGGAGGTTTGTTGCGAGCGCTGTTCGGTCGGCTGCCTGCCGCGACGCTCGTCGGGCTCGGTACCGGCTTGCTTGCCTGGCTGATCGTCGCGCCGGTAATTGTCGCGGTGCTGGTTGGCATTGTCGGCTTCATTTTTACGCTGGCCGGCGGCGGGCATCGCGGCGGATTGGGCGGATTTGGCAGGGGTGGCTTCGGTGGCGGCGGATTCGGTGGTGGCGGATTCGGTGGTGGCGGCGGCGGGTTTGGTGGCGGCGGTGCATCGGGGCGTTGGTGAAATGAAACTCGCGCGCATGCTGCGTCACCTGACTATGCCGCAGTGGCGGGCTGGGCAGGTGTTGCCGCGAGGAGCACTGCTGCAATTCGAGCGTGCCATCGCCGAGGCAGAATCGCGCCACTCCGGGCAGATCCGTTTTGCCGTCGAGAACGCGCTCGATCTGCATGCCTTGCTGCGTGGTGAATCGGCGCGCGAGCGTGCCATCGATGTGTTTGCGGCGTTGCGAGTCTGGGACACCGAACACAACAACGGCGTGCTGATTTACCTGTTGCTCGCCGATCATGACGTCGAGATTGTCGCCGACCGCGGCATTCACCAAAGAGTGGGCAGCCGCGCCTGGGAGGAGGTTTGCCGCGAAATGGAAGCGGCGTTTCGCGAGGGTCGGTTCGGGGCGGGCGTTCTCGACGGAATCGCGCGCGTTTCGCGCTACCTGGAAGCCCACTTTCCCAGGCAAGCCTCCGGTACTAACGAGTTGCCCGACCGGCCGGTCGTACTCTGACTTTGGAGAACGAGCCAGCCGGCCGGTGCCGGCATCAAGAGCGTTGACGCAGAGTTCGCGGAGGAAGAACTAGAGAGAACGCAGAGAAAGGCAAATGGGAGAAATTCGTGATTGAATGTCGCAGTAATCGGTCGCGTTTTGCTGAGTCCCTAGGCCTGCGTCCTCGCTTTTACCCCTCACCCCTCACCCTTGGTCCTGATCGTGCCAGTGCTTGACGGTTATCGAGGCCATGGTTGCCGCGATAAACAGGCCGAACGCAACAATGATCGAGTTCATCGACAGCTCGGCCTTGATCATCAGCGCATAGACGCCGAGCAGCACCAGGATCGAAAGGTTCTCGTTGAAATTCTGCACCGCGATCGAGTGCCCCGCGCCCATCAGCAGGTGGCCCCTGTGCTGTAACAGCGCGTTCATCGGCACGACGAAATAACCGCCCATCGCGCCGATCAGAACCAGCAGCCCGATCGCCACCCGCCAGTCGGTGACGAAAATCATCGACACCACCAACAGGCCCATTGCGACCCCCACCGGCAGCACTCGCACCGCGCGTTGCAGGCTGACGTACTTGGCGGCGAGTATCGCTCCGAGCGCGATTCCGACGGCGACGACCGCCGTAAGTTGGGTGGCTCTCTCGAGGTCGAACTTCAGTGCCAGCGCGGCCCAGGTGAGCACGATCAGCCGCAATGTCGCGCCCGCACCCCAGAACAGCGTGGTCACCGCAAGCGACACCTGGCCGAGCGGATCGCGCCACAACAGGCGCAAGCTGTGCCAGAAGTCCTGCAGTATGAACAGCGGGTTGCGCTTGGGCAGCCGGTGATCGATCGCGACTTTGGGAATATAGAGGTTGATGATCGCCGCCACGAAATAAAGCGTCAGGATGCATACGATGGCCACTTCGGGCACGGTGTCTATCCACAGATCCACTCCCGGGAATTCCCCGTGCTTGAGCATGTAGTCGGCGAACTCCGGGCCGAGCATGATGCCGCCGAGGATTGCACCGAGGATGATGGCGGCAACGGTCAGGCCCTCCATCCAGCCGTTTGCAAACACCAGTTTCTGATGCGGCAGATACTCGGTGAGGATGCCGTATTTTGCCGGTGAATACATTGCCGCGCCCACGCCGACGATGCCATAGGCGAACAGCGGATGCATGCCCAGAAGCATGGCCACACAGCCGGCAAGCTTCACCGCGTTGGCAACAAACATGACAAGGCCTTTCGGGAGCGCATCGGCGAAAGGTCCGACGAAGGGCGCCAGCGCGATATACGCAAACACGAAGAACTGCTGCAGGACGGGGGTGTGCCATGCCGGCGCATGCAGCGTTCCAAGCAGCGCGATCGCAGCGAACAGCAGCGCGTTGTCGGCGAGCGCGGAGAAAAACTGGGCCGCCAGAATGGTGTAGAACCCGCGATTCATAAGGTCGGGAAGGCAGAGTGCGCTGTTTCCAGGGTTCTGTCTGAGCGTAATCGGTAATGGCAGGCCGGCGGCTTTATACCATAGAAGTGCGTGCAATCCGTCGACACCGGAAGCCGGCCCGATTTGTTCATTCCCGACGGCGAAGCGCATAGAATAGCGGCAGTCCGGCACCTTTTCCCTGCCTCTACAACAACAAAGTCCATGGCCCGCCCGATCCAGGCCTCGTTCGATCTCGCTGCGCTCGGGAGCAACTTCGCCATCGCCCGGCGCCTTGCTGGCGCGGCCAAAGTGATGGCGGTGGTCAAGGCCAACGCCTATGGACACGGTTTGCTGCGTGTTGCACGTGCGTTTGCCGATGCCGATGCATTTGCGCTGCTGGAACTCGATGACGCGATGCGGCTGCGCGACGCCGGTTATCGCCAGCGCATCCTGCTTCTGGAGGGTTTCTTCCATGCCGACGAGTTGCCGGTGATTCTGCGCCACGGGTTTTCCGTGGTGATTCACAACGACGAGCAGATCGCGCTGCTCCGCAACCTGCACGGCGACAGGAAGATCGAGGTGTTCGCCAAATTCAATACCGGCATGAACCGGCTCGGCTTTCCGGCCGCCGAGGCGGGCCGCGTGCTCGAACAACTGAAAGCGCTGCCGTGCGTCGGCGAAGTGGTCCTGACGAGCCACTTTTCCGATGCCGAGGGCGTCAACGGAATCGAAGAGCAGATGCGGGAATTCGATCACCATGTTGCGCGTCCGGGTTATGCGCGCTCGCTGGCGAATTCGGCGGCGCTGTTGCGCTTCCCGGAGGCACGCGGCGACTGGGTGCGACCGGGCATCATGCTCTACGGCGCCAGCCCGCTCGAGGACAGCACTGCGGAGCAGATTGGTCTCCGGCCGGCGATGTTGCTCACCAGCGAGATCATCGGAATCCAGGGCCTGAAGCGCGGCGACCGGGTCGGCTATGGAGGCCTGTTTACCGCCGACCGGGAGATGCGCATCGGCGTGGTCGCCTGCGGCTATGCGGACGGGTATCCACGTCACGCTTTTAACGGCACACCGGTGCTGGTCGACGGCGTGCGCGTGCCGATGGTCGGGCGGGTTGCGATGGACATGTTGTGCGTGGACTTGAGCGCTGTTCCGCGAGCGGGAATGGGCAGCCCGGTGACGCTGTGGGGAGCGGGCCTGCCGGTGGAGGAAGTGGCGGCAGCAGCCGGGACCGTGAGTTACGAGTTGCTGTGTGCGCTGGCGCGGCGCGTTCCGGTCGAGGATCGCGGCCGGGACTGACGCGATGGCCAAGGCAAAGACCGTTTACGCCTGCACCGAGTGCGGCGGGCAGACGCTCAAGTGGCAGGGGCAATGCCCGCATTGCAGCACCTGGAACACCCTGGTGGAATCGATCGCGGAGAAGGCCTCGACGCGCTACCAGTCAGTGGCACAGTCGAGCAAGCTGCAAAAACTTGCCGAGATCGAGGGGAAGGAGGAGCCGCGCCGACCAACAGGGATCGGCGAACTCGACCGCGTTCTGGGGGGCGGCCTGGTTCGCGGCGCGGTGGTACTTTTGGGCGGGGATCCGGGGATCGGCAAATCCACGCTGCTGCTGCAGGCGTTGTCGCTCATGAGCGGATCGTGCAATGCGGTCTACGTCAGTGGCGAAGAGTCCGTCCAGCAGATCGCACTGCGCGCCAAGCGTCTTACGGTCGGCGCCGAGACGCTCAACCTGCTGGCCGAAATACAACTGGAAAAAGTGTTGTCGGTACTGGCGGCGCAGAAGCCGGATGTGGCGGTGATCGACTCAATCCAGACCATTTATTCGGAAGCATTGCAGTCGGCACCGGGCAGCGTCGCGCAAGTGCGCGAATGCGCCGCGCAACTCACCCGCTTTGCCAAGACTTCCGGCGCAACGCTGTTGCTGGTCGGGCACGTCACCAAGGAAGGGGCACTCGCTGGACCGCGGGTGTTGGAGCACATGGTGGATGCGGTGCTGTACTTCGAGGGCGACACGCATTCGGCTTTTCGGCTGGTGCGGGCGACCAAGAACCGTTTCGGCGCGGTCAACGAACTCGGGGTGTTCGCCATGACCGACCGGGGCCTGCGCGGCGTGTCCAATCCCTCGGCGCTATTCCTGTCCCGACACGGCGCCCAGGTGGCGGGTTCCTGCGTGATGGTGACCCAGGAAGGCACGCGGCCGCTGCTGGTGGAGGTGCAGGCGCTGGTGGATGAAGCGCACGCGCCGAACCCGCGGCGACTGAGCGTCGGACTGGAACCGAACCGCCTGGCGATGCTGCTCGCGGTGCTGCACCGGCACGCGGGCATCGCGGCTTTCGACCAGGACGTATTCGTCAATGCGGTGGGCGGAGTGAAGATCGACGAGCCGGCTGCCGACTTGCCGGTGCTGCTGGCAATCGTGTCGTCGTTGCGGAACAAGCCGCTTCCGGAAAAACTGGTCGCTTTTGGAGAAATCGGCCTTGCCGGAGAGGTGCGGCCCGTGCAGCGCGGACAGGAGCGGTTGCGTGAAGCCGCCAAGCTTGGATTCAGGACCGCAATGATCCCCAAGGCGAACGGGCCGAGGACGGCGGTCGAAGGAATCGAAGTAGTGACGGTGGAGCGGGTCGAGGAAGCGGTTAACTGGCTGCGCTAGTGCAGGCAGGGAATACTCGGGGCAGGGAAGCTCTGATCAAGTTCCGTGACGCGCGTTGCGCCAGGTGCGGATGTCTGCTTCGGCTCCTACTTATGTGCGCTCCTGCCCGCCCCAAGGCTACGCCCGCAGACTGCCGACTACGTCGGTAACGTGTCCGGGGCACGTACCGCTAACGAGTCACAGCCGTTCGGCTATACCGCGTCATCGCCGTTTTGCCCTCGACCTGAATCTCTTCGGTCGCGCATGTGGAACCTGGTCACAGCTTCCCCAGGGTCAGTGCAGCAAGAACAGCGCAGCGGTGGCAAGCGCCAGCAGCGCACTGCCTATCCATACCAGCTTGAGATTGGCACCGGCAGACTGCCCGCCGCTGCCCACCGATCGAATCAGACCGCCCGTTTGCTGCCAAGTCGTGCTGGTGGACAGCGGGGACGTCGCCGTCGAAGCCGCGCGCTTTGCCTGCGACAGGGCCTTGAGCCGCGCGATTTTCTGCGTTTCGGAAAACTCGTCCAGTTCCTTTTCCATCCCGGTCAGCGCCGCGAGCCGCATCGTGGCATCGAAGGAATCGAAGGCCTTGGACAATCCCAGCGCCGGCTGCGTGGTTCCCGATGAGGAATCGCCCGAATGCTCTTCGTCGAACTGTTGATCGGGTTTCGCGCCTGCTGCGCCGAGTATGCGCGCGGCCCTGTCCTGCTGGCGGGTAAGCGGAGATTCGGGCAGCACGAAAGGCCCGCCCTCGACCGGACCTGCGACCATTTCCGGCGTCGCTGATGCGCCGGTCAGCGTCGACATGGCCTCGCGCAGATCGTGGGCGAGATCATTGGCCTTCTGATAGCGGTCGTCGAGATTCTTCGCGAGGGCTTTCGCGATGATGAAATTCAGCACCTCCGGTAAGTCTGGATTGAGCGTTCTCGGCGCCGGCGGATTGAAGTTCATGGTCTGATACATCACGCCATGAATGTTGTCGGCCACGAACGGCGAGGTGCCGGTGAGCATCTCGTAGATCACCACCCCAAGCGAAAAAATATCGGACCGGGTATCCGCGCGCTTGCCCGACACTTGCTCCGGTGACATGTACTTGGGGGAACCCAGGATCATGCCGGTCATGGTCTTCACTTCGTTATTGCGCATGCGCGCGATGCCGAAATCGGTGATTTTCACCAGTCCGTCGTGCAACACCATGATGTTGGCCGGCTTGATATCGCGATGGATGATCTGGCGCTCATGCGCGTACTGCAGGCCTTCGGCAACCTGCGCGCCAATGTCCAGCGCGCGTGAAAGTGGAATCGGCGCGCGCGCCTGCAAAAGCTTGCGCAGTTCGTCGCCCTCGAGAAACTCCATCGCCATATAGGCGATTCGTTCACTGCGTCCGATGTCGTAGATGGTGACGATGTTGCGGTGAGACAGACCGCCGGCGGCCTTGGCCTCCTGGTAGAAGCGCGCTTCGTACTCCGCCAGTTCATCCTTGGGCAGGGTCAGGCTCACCGTCTTGATCGCGACCACGCGATCGAGCATCGGGTCGCGCGCCTTGTAGACCACACCCATCGCACCCTGGCCGAGTTCGGCCAGGATTTCGTAGCGGCCCAGCGTGGCGATCGAGCTATTCGGAGTCATCGGGCGAGATTCATCATTTTTGTTTTGCCTTCACGCTCCTGTAAACCGGTCCCCAGATCGGGTGCCCGGTTTCCGCGGCGTCGAGTTCGAACGACGGATCGAGTTCCAGTGCGATGCTGAACTCCTCGCGGCAGGTGAGCTGTTGGCCCGACACACAGGCGATGAACGCCAGGTACTTGTGCGCCTTCACGCGGTCAGGGCGGGTCAGACCTTCTTCCAGCCCGTACTGCAGCCGCCGGGCGGATGTCCGGTAGTTTCCCTCCTCGTAATTGCGGATGCCTTCCTCGAGGTAGCTGCTGCCGGCTGTCCTGGTGACGAAAAAGTCACGGAACGAACTGGTCGCGCAGCCGGCTGCAAGATTCGCGGCCAGAAACGTGATCAGTGCAAGTCGAATCGCTGGCATGTTTTCGTATTGTTCTAGTTGAACTTGTGCTTGATGCGCACCTTCTGGTCCGCTTTTACCTCGACTACTTGAGTGTAGACCGGGAAGCTGCCGTTGCGGATTTCGATCTTGCGTTTGCCTGGTGCGACTTCGACTTCGTTCACCGGTGGACTGACGCCGACGCGGTCGCCGTCCACATAGACTTCCCCCCATGGCGCAATCGCCAGCGTAACAATGCCGGTACCGATCGGCATGGCGGCTTCCTTCGGTTCGTCGTCACCGGACAGGATTGGCAACGCCGAGGATTCTTCCTCCCGGGCCTCTTCCTTGACAGCAGGCTTGACGCCGGCGGCAGGTTTCTTATCCGCCGACCTGGGAAACCCGAAAATGGCGGGTTCCTCGGCCTTGGCGGCGGCCTCGGATTTCTTCTGCGCTGTCTGGCCTTCGTGCTTCACCGGCGCCGCCGGAAGGTCCCCTTGGCCGAGAAAGTTCAGCAGCACTGCCAAAGCGAAAGCGCCCACCGAAAAAGTTGCGGTGCCGTAGGCAATGGTCCTGTTGTTCAGCCAGGGCTCGATTATGGCCAACCAGCCAGCGGTCCCGGTGGCCATGGTTGCGGTGGCGTACTGGCGCATCCCCTCGCGGGATGAAACCTGGGCGCGCTCGGCTGGAGAACGTATGGCGGTGTCACCTGCGTTGGTGTATCCGACGCTATAGATTTCGTGCTCGCGCACGTTCTTGTCGGTGCGCGAACCTTCGTTGCGGAACAGCTTGGCGTAACCCTCTGAAATGTGCGAAACCATTTCGAAGTAGGAGCGCGACACCAGAATCTGCGCCGGCAGCGCAAATCCCATGACGCGTTGCGCCACGTTGATGCCGTCGCCAATGATGTTGGGCTGCCCGTTGAGATCCCGGACCAGCCGGACCGGGCCGAGATTGATGCCGATTCGGGCCGGAAGCCTTGGCGGTTCGTTGGGTCTCGGGGCAAACGACTCGCGCAGGCTCATTGCCACGAACAGCGCGTCTTCAGGGTCGCCTAGGAAATTGATTGCAACCCCATCGCCGGTATCCAGAATGATGCGGTCGTTCGGTGCGATGTCGCGAATGGCCGTGGCGATCAGTGCGTTGAATTGATCCTTGAGCTGAATCTGCTCGGACACCGGCTTCTTCGAATATTCGGCGATGTCCAGGAACAGCACGCTGCAAATGAACGTGCGGTTGGCGCGCTCAGGCATCATCGGACATCACCTGCGTAGTCGGCTTCAAACGGGCTTCCTTGGCGGGCACAAGCTTCCGGGGACGATAATCTTATCACCATTTAATGCCGATCCGGCAAGGGTCCGGCATAAGTTTCTTCTCTTGCGTCAAGCTCTTTGCGAACAATCTTCCACGGTTTTCGAGGTTTTGACGGGGCCCCCCGGCCGTGGATTTGACGCAATCCCTTATGATCGGATGGTCCCGCCGGAACGCCGCAGTTGGAAGCGGCTGTAAACCCCGGCGTCCTTGGTTTTGCATGATTCCGGAGCAGCGTTGAGCCACGTCAATCGTTACCGAACCGGCCTGGATCGAAACCCGGCCAACCATGTCGCCCTGTCACCGCTGTCATTTCTGGCCCGGGCCGCGGAGGTTTATCCGCAGCGCACTGCGGTCATCCACGGCAACGGACGCCAGACCTGGGGGCAAACCTACCAACGCTGCCGTAGGCTGGCTTCGGCGCTCGCCAGGCGCGGCGTCGGCGTCGGTGACACGGTTGCCGTCATGGCACCCAATGTGCCGCCGATGTTCGAGGCACACTACGGCGTGCCGATGACGGGTGCGGTCCTGAATACGCTCAACACGCGCCTGGATGCAGATACGATCGCGTTCATGCTCACCCACGGTGAGGCCAGGGTGCTGATCACCGACCGCGAGTATTCCGCCACGATTGCCAAGGCGCTGCGCCAGATCGAGCACAAACCGCTGGTAATCGATATTGACGATGCTCCCGGCGCGGGCGGCGAACTGCTCGGCGAAGCCGAGTACGAGAATTTCATTGCGAGCGGCGATCCGGACTTCGAGTGGAGACTTCCGGACGATGAGTGGGACGCGATTGCGCTGTCGTACACCTCGGGCACGACCGGAAATCCCAAGGGGGTGGTGACGCATCATCGCGGCGCGTATCTCAATGCGATCAGCAACATTGTCACCTGGGCCATGCCGCACTTCCCGGTATACCTGTGGACGCTGCCGATGTTTCATTGCAACGGCTGGTGTTTCCCGTGGACATTGGCGGCGCTGGCGGGCGCTAGCGTATGCCTGCGTCGCGTCGAAGCCGCGCCGATATTCGACCTGATCCGGCGCCACAGGGTCACGCATTTCTGTGGCGCGCCGGTGGTGCACGACATGCTGATCAATGCGCCGGGCGACTTGCGTGCCGGAATCGATCACAAGGTCTCGGCGATGGTGGCGGGCGCCGCGCCACCGCAGGCGGTCATCGAAGGCATGGAGCGCATGGGCGTGAATCTGACTCATGTCTATGGTTTGACCGAGGTCTACGGTCCGGCGTCGGTGTGCGCGAAGCATCCGAAGTGGGACGCGCTGTCGCCGAACCAGCGCGCCGAACTGAACGGACGGCAGGGCGTGCGTTACGTTTTGCAGGAAGCAATGGACGTGCTCGACCCAAAGACGCTGCGGCCGGTTCCGCGCGACGGAAAAACCATGGGCGAAATTTTCTTTCGTGGCAACATCACGATGAAGGGCTACCTCAAGAATCCGAAGGCCACTGAAGAGGCGTTCGAGGGCGGCTGGTTCCACACCGGCGATCTGGCGGTGATCTACCCGGACGGCTACGCCAGGATAGAAGACCGCTGCAAAGGACATCATCATCTCCAGCAGAGAACATTTCCACCATCGAAGTGGAGGACGTACTCTCCAGGCATCCGCAAGTGCTGGAAGCGCATGTGGCAAGGCCGGATGAAAAAGGGGGAGACACCGTGCGCGTTCGTGACTCTCAAGAGTGGCGCGCCGCAGTCTCCAGCAGGACATCATCGCCTTCTCCGCAGCGGCTTCGAGCTTCAAATGCCCGCGCAAGGTGGTGTTCGGGCCACTGCCCAAGCCTCCACACGGCAAGATCCAGAAAAACGTTCTGCGTGAACAGCAAAACGTACATAATCTCTTTGCCCGAAAGTTGGTTGACTTTGCTGCGGTAGAATCTCATCCCTTTCGAACAAGCAAAGGTCCGTGAAATGAAGATACTGGTCCCGGTGAAGCCGGTGGTGGACTACAACCTAAAGGTGCGGGTGAAGGCCACGGCACCGGCGTAGAGACCGCCAACGTGAAGATGTCGATGAATCCATTGGACGAGATTGCCGTCGAAGAAGCGGTGCGGCTGAAGGAGGCGGGCACCGCCACAGAGATAATCGCGATCTCCGTTGGTTCCGCCCAATGCCAGGAGACGCTGCGTACCGCCCTGGCGATCGGCGCCGACCGCGCGATTCTGGTGGAAACCGCCGTCGAAACCCAGCCGCTGGCCGTGGCCAAAATCCTAAAGGCGATCGTCGCCAGGGAACAGCCCGGTCTGGTGATCCTGGGCAAACAGGCCATCGACGACGACTCCAACCAGACCGGACAGATGCTGGCGGCGCTGCTGGGCTGGCCGCAGGCCACTTTCGCCTCGAAGGTCAAGATCACCGGCAACGCCCTCGAGGTCACCCGCGAAGTGGACGGCGGTCTGGAGACGCTGTCGCGGTCGAGCTGCCGGCGGTGGTGACCACGGACCTGCGGCTGAACGAGCCGCGCTACGTGACGCTGCCCAACATCATGAAAGCCAAAAAGAAGCCGCTGGAAGTGCTGAAGCCGGATGCGCTCGGCGTGGATGTCGCGCCGCGCTGAAGACGCTCAAGGTCCAGGAGCCGCCGCAGGCGCAGCGCGGCACCATGGTGAAGAACGGCTCGAACTGGTGCCAAAACTGAAGCACGAAGCGAAGGTGATCTGATGCGAGCTCTCGTCATCGCCGAACACGACAACGCCGTCATCGAAGCCAGCCGCTCAACACCGTAGCCGCCGCACCGAGCATCGGCGGCGATATCACCGTCGTGGTCGCGGGAGCACACCTGTGCGGGAGCCGCACAATCCGCGGCCAAATTGCCGGAGTCGCGAGAGTGCTGGAAGTCACGAAGCGGCCAGTACTGAATCCAGCTCGCCGAAATCCTGCGCCGCAGATGGCGGCGATCGCCGCGGACTTCACGCATGTGTTGGCGCCACCTCGACCACCTTCGGCAAAGACCTCATGCCGCGCGTGGCGGCGCTGCTCGATGCGCCGCAGGTGTCCGACGTCGATGCAAGCTCGAGATGCGCCGACGCTTCCAGCGCCCCATCTACGCGGGCAACGCGCATCGCCACCGTCGAGGTCGAGCGCGCCGTGATCGGGTGACCACTGTCGCACGGCTCGGTTTCGAAGCCACCGCCGCGCCGGCGGCTCGGCGCAATCGAAAGCCTGCCTGCCGTTACCGGCGCAGAGTCCGCGCACACGCGCTTCGTATCGCTCTCGGTACTCGCCGCGGCCGACCGGCCCGACCTGCAAAGCGCGTCGAGAGTCATCTCGGGTGGGCGGGCGCTCGCCAGCGCCGAGAATTTCAGGATTCTGGAAAAGCTCGCCGACAAGCTCGGCGCGGCCGTCGGCGCCTCGCGTGCAGCGGTGGACGCCGGCTACGCGCCGAACGACTGCCAGGTCGGGCAGACCGGAAAGATCATCGCGCCCGAGCTCTATATCGCGGTCGGTATCTCCGGTGCGATCCAGCACCTCACCGGAATGAAGGACAGCACGGTGATCGTGGCGATCAACAAAGACGCCGAAGCGCCGATCTTCGAGGTCGCCGACTATGGGCTCGTCGCCGACCTCTTCCAGGCCGTGCCCGAGCTCACCGCCCAGCTCTGATCAACAACCAAAAGATCCTTAGCCACAGTGGTCACAGAGAACACAGAGGAAAACAAAACCCTGGAATAGATTGGTCTTTTTGTGGGGTTTTCTCTGTGCCCTCGGTGTCGTCTGTGGCGAATCGTTTGGTTCAGGGTTTTCCGGTTTCAACGATTCGGAAGGTGAAGCCATGTCCACATACGCAGCGCCAATCCGCGACATGAAGTTCGTAATCAACGAGCTGGTCGGGCTCGACCAGATTTCGGCGTTGCCCGGATGCGAAGAGGTCACAGCGGACCTGGTTGACGCGGTGTTGGAGGAGGCCGGCAAGTTCGCGGCCGGCGTGCTCGATCCGCTGAACAAGGACGGCGACAAGACCGGCGCCAGGCTCGACAAAAATGTTGTCACCGCCGCGCCGGGATTCAAGGAAGCGTTCAGGCAATTCTCCGAAGGCGGCTGGACCGGACTGAACTGCGACCCGCAGTTCGGCGGACAGGGGCTGCCGCACATCATCTCGGCGCAGACCTCCGAGATGTGGAATTCGGCCAACATGTCGTTCTGCTTGTGCCCCATGTTAACGGCCGGGGTGGTGTGCCGCGCTGATGCGCCACGGCTCGGACCAGCAGAAGGTGCTGTACTTGCCGAACCTGGTTTCGGCAAGTGGACCGGGAACCATACGAACCTCTACCGAGCCGCAGGCGGGTTCCGACCTCGCGGCCGTGCGCACCCGCGCCGTTCCCGAGGGCGACGACTATCGGCTCCACGGCACCAAGATGTTCATGACCTGGGGCGAGCACGATTCTACGACCAAGATCTTGGTAGCCATGCCGTTCCCAATTTGTGAATGCCCGCATTTGCATTATAGCATACAGAACCGGTAAGGCAAATCTGGCGTAACTCGAATCACAGCGCGCTTGCAACGCATACGCCCTGTCGTCTGGTCAGTAACGCCGTTTTGAGCTATAATAGGATCCTGGAGGAAGGGCAGATGCGGTATAGAATCATCTCTTTTGCAGCGGTTCTGCTGGCGGTGGTGGGCTGGTGGGGGTTGTACGAGCTGACAGGCAAGGTCGGCCCCGATGAGACCGGTGTCAGGCCCTTTTTCTTTGCCTTGCTTTTCCTGGCGCTGACCGCCACCCTGGCTCCGCCGGCAGCCTATCTGAACCGGCGCCTGGCGCCCCAAGCGGTCGGCCGCGATCCGTGGCGCTTTATGCGCCACAGTGCCTGGGCCGGGCTATGCCTGACCGCCTGGGTCTGGCTGCAGATGCACCGTGTCTTTAACTTGGGCTTTGCCCTGGTCATCGCTCTGATCTTTGTCGCGCTCGAGTTTGTGATCGTGAGGCTGAGGGCTTAGCACAAAAGGGGTGTTCCATGGGACCTGAAGTGACTGCAAGTCGGACCGAAGAGGAGCTCAGAAAGCTGCCCAGCGTGGATCGCCTGCTCCAGGAGGGAGCGGTCGAGGCCCTGGCGGGGCGGTGGGGCCACGAGCTGACAGTGGCTGCCGTCCGGGAGACGCTTGACACGGCGCGCCGGGCGATCCGCGGCGGAGAGGCCGCACCGCCGCCGGCGGCGCTGGCATCGGCTGCAGGCGCCTGGCTGGCGGCCTGCCTGCGGCCCACTCTCCACCCAGTCATCAATGCCACCGGCGTGATCATCCACACCAACCTGGGCCGGGCGCCGCTCAGCGCCGAGGCCCGCGCGGCCATGGACGCGGTGGCTGCCGGCTACTCCAACCTGGAGTACGACCTGGAGGCCGGCGAGCGGGGCTCGCGCTACGTCCATGCCGAGGAGCTGCTGTGCCGCCTGACCGGCGCCGAGGCCGCCCTGGTGGTCAACAACAACGCGGCGGCCGTGCTCCTGGTCCTGATGGCCCTGGCCCAGGGCCGGGAGGTGATCATCTCGCGCGGGCAGCTGGTCGAGATCGGCGGCGGCTTCCGCATCCCCGATGTGATGCGCCAGAGCGGCGCCCGGCTGGTCGAGGTGGGCACCACCAACCGCACCTACATCCGCGACTACGAGGCGGCCATCAGCGCCGAGACCGCCGCCCTGATGCGCGTCCACCACAGCAACTTTCGACTGGTCGGCTTTGCCACGAGCCGTCCCTGGAGGAGCTGGTCGCCCTGGCGACGCAGCGCGGGCTGTCCGTGTTCGACGACCTGGGCAGCGGCACGCTGCTCGACACGGCGCCGTTACGGCCTGGCGCCACGAGCCGACGGTGCAGGAGAGCATCGCCGCCGGCGCCGCGCTGGTCACGTGCTCAGCGGCGACAAGCTGCTGGGCGGGCCGCAGGCCGGCATCATCGCTGGGCCGGGCCGACCTGGTCGCCCAGCTCAGCAGGCACCCGCTCGCCCGCGCCCTGCGCGTCGACAAGACGACGCTGGCCGGCGCTGCAGGCCACCCTGCGCCACTACCTGCTGGGCGAGGCGGCGGCCAAGGTGCCGGTATGGCGCATGATCGGCCTCGATGAGGCAAGCCTGGGCAAGCGGGCCAGGGTTTGGGTCCGCAGACTGAAGGGGCTGGGGATCGAGGCCCAGGTCGTGCCCGGCAGCTCGACTGTGGGCGGGGGGAGCCTGCCGGGCGAGACCCTGCCCACCCGCCTGGTGGCCCTGGCCAGCGGGTCGCCCGACGCCATCGCCGCCCGTCTCAGGAGTGGCGAGCCGCCGGTGATCGCCCGCATCCAGGACGGCCGCCTGATGCTGGACCCGCGCACCGTCCTGCCGGAGCACGACGCGGTGTTGTTGCGCTGTGTGGCGGAGGCGGTCCGGGATTCTGCTACCTGACGAGGGCCACGTTCTTGCATCTGTGCACAACCCTGACAGGTTTTCTGAGACCTGTCAGGGTTTTTCCTTCCAAGCGGCCTTGTGCTACAGGGTCTACACCCCAGGGGCGGTAAAAATACTCCTCTACATCCCCTTGAAAGAGGCTATCTTGCTTTCAGCAGGCAGGATATAATGAGAATGACCCCGTCGGGTCTTCCCGACCGGGCGATCAATGCTGCTTGCATCGCCATGAGGAGGTGGACAATGGATACGCCAACCCCCGTTGACGCAGACCGCAGGGATCCCCTTCAGGGGACCATCCAGAAGGCTGAGGCCTGGCCGGCGGTCGATCTCGGCTCGCGCTGCTCCCGCTGTTGCTGTTGATGGCCGTCATGCTGGCGGCTACCTGGCCGGTAGTCGCTGCTGGGCCTACCTACGTCGGCGGGCCGATCTCGACGCCGACGACGTGGACGCTCGCCGACAGCCCGTACATTGTCACCGGCACTGTGACCGTCCAGCAAGGTGCGATCCTGACCATCGAGCCAGGGGTCACGATCAGTTTTACCGCCGGCACCGGGCTGGAAATCGGCAACACCACCAGCTCTGGCCGGCTCGTAGCCAGCGGGACTATCTCCCAGCCTATCGCGTTCACGGCTCAAACTGCGAGCCCGGCGCGCGGCTTTTGGGATGGTATCGAGTTCAGCGCCAACTCGCTGAGCAACACGCTGCGCTATTGCGTGATCGAGTATGCCGGCACGGGCATCTATTCCGACGATTCAGACAGCCATGTCATCGACCACTGTGTTTTTCACCACAACGGCGGTGATACCCCACCTCCCGGCGGGGCGATGACGATAGACGGGGATGGGCTGACGATCACCGATAACCAGGTATACGACAATGAGCTGGGCCTGCGCTTTCGCAAGTCGTTCGACAATACCATCACCGGCAACCGGATCTATGAAAACGATGGCTTTGGCATCGGGTTCGTCGCCGAGATCGGCGTCGGCGGTGATAGCAACACGATCGCGGACAACCAGATCCACGATAATGGCGGCGATGGGCTGTACCTGAACGATGGCTGGAACAACCAGGTGCGGGACAACGAGATCTATGACAATGGGGGCAGTGGAGTGTCGGCGCAGTCTCAGGAGGCTCTCCAGCTCATCGGCAACATCGTGCGCGGCAATGGCCAAAATGGACTGACCTACGTCGAGCCCGAGTATATCCTGCCTACTATCCACTCCAACGTTTTCTGCGGCAACGCGGACTATGGCATCGAGTATTTCTTGGTCTCGACCACGCTGCCGGCTGAAGGCAACTGGTTTGGGACCAACAGCCCTGCCGTCGGCGTCGACATCTCGGGCACTGTGGATTTTGACCCGTGGATCAGCATGGCGGTGGTGATCGATCCGCCCGTCCTGCCCGCCGACGGCGCCAGCACGGCCGCCCTGACCCTGACCATGAGCAGCGGCGTCCGCACGGTACCCGACGGCTACACGGTCACGGTCAATGTCTCAGCGGGAAGCGTGGCCCCCACTGAGCTGGTCCTGGACAACGGCCAGGCCGACGCCACCTACACGGCCAGCACCACCCCCGGCGCTGTCGTGATTGAGGTCACCGATCAGTGCGCCACGATTTCCTTTACCGAGGTGCTGACCCTGGAGGCCGCCCTCGACCTGGCGGTGATCAAGACCGACGGCGGGCTGATCGTCGGACCGAACAAAGACTACCTGGTAGAGTACACCATCACCGTGTCCAACGTCGGGTCGATCACGGCCACCAGCGTCCTGGTCACCGACACCCTGCCTCCCGCAGCCTTCTATACCGGCAGCGATTGGAGCTGCCTTGCCGATACCTGCACCCGCACGCTGGGCGCATTGGTCCCGGCGGCGAGCGTCCAGGTGACGCTGCCTGTTACGCTGGACAAGGGCGCGCTGGATTGTCCGATCGTGTTCACCAACACAGTGCAGGTGGCCGACGCCATCCTGGCGGGCGATGTCGACCCGACGAACAATGTGTTTCACCCTCACAAGCGCCTTTGACGTCGAGTGCCTGCCCGACCTGTACGTGGTGCTCAACGACAATGTGGGCCCTGTGCCCAAGGGGATCGCCTGGGCTTTTGAGCGGTGGCAGGCAGAGGCAGCGCCACCGCTGGACCCTTCCCCTGACGGGGATCTTCGTCGGCTGTGTGTGTCGCCCGGCGAGCTGATCACCTACTCGATCGCCTACGGCAATGCGGGGATGGTAACAGCCACCCAGGTCGTGCTCACCGAGACGTTACCCGCCCATACAACCTTTGCCGGGACGGGCTGGAACTGCGCCGGAACTATCTGCACTCGCCCCGTGGGCACCCTGGCGCCCGGCGCGGGTGGCATCGTCTCCTTCATCGTCCGGGTTGATGCGGTTCCGCCCGACCTGACTATCGAAGACGAGGTGCGGATCGGCGGCGCTGAAGAGGACCTCGACCCGTCTGACAATGTGTCGTACGACGACACGCCGGTCTGTGACGTGTGCCTGGAGCTGGTCAAGGAGGACAACACGCCGTGCGCCTTCCCCGGGGATGAGATCCGGTATACGATCACCTTTAGCAATACGTGCGGCGAGCCGGCCGCCGCCCTGGTGCTGACCGAGACCTTGCCCGATATACCAGCTACCTCACGAGTACCGGCTGGCTGCCGTCGGGTGGGGGGCGGTTTGTTACAACTATGGGACGCTGGCTCCCGGCACATCGGACAGCATCGACTTTGTGGTCATCGTCGATGATCCCTTGCCGATCACAGTAACAGAGACGGTGAACGTCGTCTGCCTTGGCCGTGCCGGTTCGGGGTCCGACCATTGT
>CAVOIO010000028.1:0-25611 GCA_963695915.1 uncultured beta proteobacterium | reverse complement strand
GTGCGAGTCCATTTGCAGCGTCTGAAGCTGGAGTCGCAAATCCTCGATGCGTTTCCGCATCAACTGTCGGGCGGGATGCGCCAACGAGTGGCCATTGCACTTGCCACGGTCTGCCGCCCGGATTTCATCATCGCCGACGAACCGACCACGGCGCTCGATGTGATCGTCCAGAACAGCGTGCTGGCGATGATCCGGGGGGTGCAGCGTGAACTCGGCTCGTCGCTCATCTTCGTGACGCATGATCTGGCGGTGCACGCCAATCTGAGCGACCGCCTGGGCATCATGTACGCTGGCCGCCTGGTGGAGGAGGGCAGGACTGCGGATGTGTTTCGAAATCCTTTACACCCATATACGGCGAATCTGATCTCCGCGCTGCCGCGGATCGGGCGCGACAACCCGAGCAAGGGCCTCGAGGGTGCGCCGCCGAACCTCGCCGATCCGCCGGCCGGATGCCGGTTTCACCCGCGTTGTCCGCTCGCCATGGACATCTGCCGCCGGCAAGACCCGCCGATGGCCGAAGTTGCGCCCGGCCACCGGACGGCCTGCTTCGCCATAACCCCGGAGAAAGTGCAGTGACCGGCTCTCTTCTGGAAGTCCGCGACGTTGCACGGACCTATTCGATGGGCCAACTGTTGTCGCGCCATCGGGTGCGCGCGGTCGATGGAATCAGCTTCACCATGCCCTCGGAGCGAGCTGAGATCCTGACCGTGGTCGGCGAGTCGGGGAGCGGCAAGACCACACTGGCTCGAATGATCCTCAATATGGTGTTGCCGACCGCGGGGAGCATCCGCTTTCGCGGCACCGACCTCTCTGAAATCCGGCGCGGGCGCGACCGCCTGGAATTCAGGAAGCGCGTGCAACCGATTTTCCAGAATCCCTTCGAAGCTTTCAATCCACTGAAAAAAATCGACCGCTATCTCTTTATGACGGCGCGGCGCGTAGCCGGGCTGGACGCATTCGGAGATGCCGAGCATCGGGTCGAAGAAGTATTGAGGCAAGTCGGCTTGTCGCTCACCGAGGTACGCGGCCGCTTTCCGCACGAACTCTCCGGCGGACAATTGCAACGGATCGCCATCGCCCGCGCACTCATTCCCGCACCCGCACTCCTGGTCGCGGACGAGCCGGTGTCGATGATCGACGCGTCGCTGCGGCTGTCCATCGTGAACCTGTTGCGACGGCTGCGCGACGAGACGGGTGTGTCAATCGTCTACATCACCCACGATCTCGCCACTGCTTATTCCATCAGCGACCGCATCATGATCATGCGCGAAGGCCGGGTGGTAGAGTCCGGCGATGCCCGCACGGTTTTGGATAACCCGCAGCATCCGTACTCGATAATGCTCAAGGCGGCGGTGTTATCCCCCGACGCCGCTAACCATACTAAGCACTAAGAACGCGCGCACCGCAGAGGACGCCCCCCTCACCCCATCCCTCTCCCCCCAACAACCGGATGGAGAGGGAGATGGAAAACCACGCGACCATTGGTCGCTATCCCGCATTTCAGCTCCTTCTCCGCTCAGGGGAGAAGGCGGGGGATGAGGTGGTTTCCTCTGCGTCCTCTGCGGTGAGAGTTGTGCTAGTGGTGTGAGTGGACGATTTTCGACAACCTGTTAGGGTGGGAATGAGGATGGCAGGCAGGATGGAGGGAATGTCATATGGATAACGTCGAAGTCGATCTTCACCGCGATCGCGCAATCGGCGTGACGGACCGGCGCCTGTTCGGCGCTTTCATCGAGCATCTGGGCCGCTGTGTTTACGGCGGCATTTTCGAACCCGGGCACCCTTCGGCTGACGCCCACGGCTTCCGCGTGGACGTGCTCGCGCTCGTGCGCGAGCTTGCGCCCTCGATCATGCGTTATCCGGGAGGCAACTTCGTTTCCGGCTACGACTGGGAGGACGGGGTCGGTCCCGCGGCGAGCCGTCCGCGCCGCCTGGACCTTGCCTGGATGTCCACCGAGACCAACCAGTTCGGCACCAATGAATTCATCGACTGGTGCCGGCTTGCCGATACCGAGCCGATGCTGGCCGTGAACCTCGGCACGCGCGGGGCGGATGCCGCGCGAAGATTGGTCGAATATTGCAACCATCCGGGGGGCACTACGCTTTCCGACTTGCGCCGCGCGCATGGATGGGTGGAGCCGCACGGCGTAAAATTCTGGTGCCTGGGAAACGAAATGGACGGGCCCTGGCAGATGGAAGCGAAGACGGCCCAGGAATACGGCCGCGTCGCCACCGAAGCGGCAAAGTTGATGAAGTGGGTCGACCCTGCGATCGAACTCGCGGCATGCGGGTCCTCCGGCCGCAACATGCCGACTTTTGGCGCCTGGGAAGACACGGTGCTGGAGCATACATTCGACCAGGTCGAATTCATTTCGCTCCACACGTACATCAACAACTACGCCGGTGACACGGCGGCTTTCCTCGCCAGTCCCGATCTGATGGACCGTTTCATCGACGAGGTCGTGGCGATCGCGGATGCAGTCGCTCTCCGCCGCGGCTCCGGCAAACGCATCATGTTGAGCTTCGATGAATGGAACGTCTGGTATCGCACGCGGCGCACTTCCGCAGCCCGCACCAAATCCGGCTGGCCGGTGGCGCCGGAAATTCTGCAGGAAATCTACAACGTGGAGGACGCGCTCGTCTTTGGTGGTGCCTGCATCTCGCTGCTGAACCATGCGGACCGTGTCAAAGCCGGATGCCTTGCCCAACTGGTCAACGTGATCGCCCCGATCATGACCGAAACCGGCGGGCCCGCGTGGCGGCAGACGATCTTCCATCCGTTTTCGCATTTCAGCAATCTCGGGCGTGGCCGCGTGCTGCGCGCCCGGATCACATCGCCCACTTACGCGGCCAGCTATTTCGATCCGCGCGGCGCGCAGGATCTCTCGTTTGCGCTGCCGGAGGTGCCTTTTCTGAAACTCGCAGCGGTGCACGACGAACACGCCGGCGCGCTGACTCTGTTCGCGCTCAACCGCAGCCTGACCGAAGAAATGCCCTTGCGGGTGAATGCTGGAGGATTCTCCGCGCTTGTGGTGGAGCGGGCGTTACAACTGCACGACACCGATCTCAAGGCGGTCAATACCAGGGCCAACCCCGATCGCGTGAAGCCCTCGGCCCTGGCTGGCGTGCGCTCCGAAGGCAACAGACTGACGGCGACGCTTCTGCCCGCTTCGTGGAATGTCATCCGGGTAATGGTTTCCCGATGAGCGGTTTCGGACAATCTCAAATCGCGGCTAGTGCGGCATCGATCCTTGAAGATGTCGTATGCATTGTTGCGTTGTGCCATCGCCGCCATAGCGTCCGTGGTCGCTGAGGTCTTTCGACGTCGATCGCGTCGTCGGGCAATACGTAACAACGAACATAACCGGCGTGAGCCTGTTCAGGGCGCTGCCGTTCTGAGCGGCGGTGGACTCAAACGGCAGGGCGCCCGGCTCCGATGGATGACATCACCCCCCATGGTGGTGTACTTTGCCGGCGACGAATCGCGTTCCATGACCGGACAGCCCTTATTGGCCGACGGTGGCGCGACGATCTTAACTTGTTGACCATTTCGGAGGCCAGTCTGTGACCCCGCTTGTCGCCATCGAGCACCTGAGCAAGTCCTTTCCGGGCGTGCGTGCCCTGAATAACTGCCGGTTCGAACTGCTGGCCGGCGAAGTGCACGCCCTGATGGGCGAGAACGGCGCGGGCAAGTCCACCCTGATGAAAGTGCTGGCGGGTGTGTACCAGAAAGACGAGGGCGAGATTCGCGTCGATGGGCAACTGGTGGACATCCCAAGCCCGCGAGCAGCGCAGGCCCTCGGCATCGGCATCATCCATCAGGAACTCAACCTGATGAATCACCTGCAGCGTGGCGCAGAACATCTTCATCGGACGCGAGCCCGCGGGCGATTGGGCGTATTCATTGACAGGCAGAAGATGGATCAGGACGCCCGGAAGATTTTCGAACGCCTGCACCTGAATCTGGACCCGCGCACCCCGGTGGGTGACCTGACGGTGGCCAAGCAGCAGATGGTGGAAATCGCCAAGGCCCTGTCGTTCGAATCCCGGGTCCTCATCATGGACGAGCCCACCGCGGCGCTGAACAACGCGGAAATCGACGACCTGTTCCGCATCATCCGCCAGCTGAAGAGCCATGGTGTCGGCATCGTCTACATCTCGCACAAGATGGACGAGCTGAAAAAAATTTCCGACCGCGTGACCGTGATGCGCGACGGCCAGTACATCGACACGGTGCCCACCGCGAGCACCAGCATGGACACCATCATCAGCATGATGGTCGGCCGCACCCTGTTCGAAAGCGACAGGCGCGGTTGCGCCCGCCATGGACCACGAAGTGGTGCTGGAGGTGCGCAACCTGAACCGCGGCCGGGCCATCAAGGACGTGAACTTCGTGGTGCGCAAGGGCGAGATCCTGGGTTTCGCCGGGCTGATGGGCGCGGGCCGCACGGAAGTGGCGCGCGCCGTGTTCGGCGCGGACAAGGTGGACTCCGGTGAGATTCTGGGTTCGGGGCGAAAAGGTATCCATCCGCAGCCCGGCGGATGCGGTGAGCGCAGGGCATCGGCTACCTCTCGGAAGACCGCAAGCACTTCGGCCTGGCCACCGGCATGGATGTGGAGTCCAACATCGTGCTGGCCAGCATGCGGCGCTTTCTGTCGCTGGGTTTTTTCCTCAAGCGCCCGGTCATCCGTGACACTGCTGCGAGCTTCGTCAAGCGGCTGGGGATCAAGACGCCATCGACTCGTCGCAAAAGGTAGCCCTGCTCTCGGGCGGCAACCAGCAAAAGATCGTGATCGCCAAATGGCTGGTGCGGGATTGCGAAATCCTGTTCTTCGACGAGCCGACACGCGGCATCGACGTGGGCGCCAAGAGCGAGATCTACAAGCTGCTGAACGCGCTGGCCGAGCAAGGGCGCGCCATCGTCATGATCTCGTCCGAGCTGCCGGAGGTGCTGCGCATGAGCCATCGCATCCTGGTGATGTGCGAAGGCCGCATCACTGGCGAACTGCCGGCCGCTGGGGCCACGCAGGAGCAGATCATGCAGCTGGCCACGCAGCGTGAAGCCATGGTGGGTGCCGCAGTGCACTGATGGCCTGTACTCGTGTCAAACGCCGCTGAAAAACACGTAAGCAAAACACCAACCATGTCCGAATTCCACTGCATTGCGGCGACTCAAGGACGCTGTCTTCAGCCCCAGCGCCCGCCAAAAGCTGCTGGCGTTCGCCAGCCTGATGGGATTGATGGTCTTCTTCAGCTGGCGTCCCCCAGTTTCCTGCAGACCGACAACATCGTCGGCATCCTGCAGGCCACCGCGGTCAACGGCGTGCTGGCCATCGGCTGCACTTTCGTCATCATCACCGGCGGGCATCGACTCTGTCGGTCGGCACGCTCATGACATTCTGCGCGGTCATGGCGGGCGTGTTCCTGACCTACTGGGGTTTGCCGTTCCATGTGGGCATTGCGGCAGCCATTTTCTTTGGCGCGTTTTCGCGGATTCGTCTCGGGCGTGCTGATCGCCAAGCTGAAAATCCCGCCATTCATCGCCACGCTGGGCATGATGCTGCTGCTCAAGGGCTTGTCGCTGGTGATTTCGGGTACCAAGCCCATCTACTTCAACGACACGCCCCAGTTCCCCAGCATTTCGCAGGATTCGCTCATCGGCTATTTTCTGCCCGACCTGCCCATTCCCAACGCGGTGCTGATTCTGTTCGTCGTGGCGGTCGTATCCAGCCTGATCCTGAACAAGACGGTGCTGGGCCGCTACACCTTTGCGCTGGGCAGCAACGAAGAAGCCGTGCGGCTCTCGGGCGTGAACGTGGACCGCTGGAAGATCATCATCTACTCGCTGAGCGGCGCCATCTGCGGCATCGCCGGTCTGCTGATCGCCTCGCGCTCAATTCGGCCCAACCGGCGCTCGGGCAGGGCTACGAGCTCGACGCCATCGCCGCCGTCGTCATCGGCGGCACCTCGCTCAGCGGTGGCGCGGGCACGATACTCGGGACCATCATCGGCGCCTTCATCATGAGCGTGCTGACCAACGGCCTGCGCATCCTGTCGGTCGCCCAGGAGTGGCAGACCGTAGTGACCGGTGTCATCATCATCCTGGCCGTCTACGCTGACATCCTGCGCAAACGCAAATAGTTTTTATACACTTTTTGAAAAGGAGATTCGCAGCCAGCTACCCAGTACGTTTCGTGATGTTTCAATCGCAAAACAAGCAACTCTGTGAGGAGACATAAGATGATTTCGAAAAGAAAACTTTTGAACATGGCCATTGGCTTCGGTCTGGCCGCCGGACTCGCGGGAACGAGTCTTGCAGCCGACGAGACCTACATTCCCCTGATATCCAAGGGCTTCCAGCACCAGTTCTGGCAAGCCGTGAAGTCGGGCGCCGAACAGGCCGCCAAGGACTACAAGGTGAAGGTGACCTTCGAAGGCCCCGAGACCGAAGCCATGGTCGACAAGCAGATCGACATGCTCTCGGCCGCGCTGGCCAAGAAGCCCGAAGCGATCGGATTTGCCGCGCTCGACAGCAAGGCCGCGATCCCGCTGCTGAAGAAGGCCCAGGCGGCCAAAATTCCGGTCGTGGCTTTCGACTCCGGCGTGGACAGCGACATTCCCGTGACCACCGCTACGACCGACAACCTCGCAGCGGCGGCCCTGGCCGCAGACAAGATGGCCGAGCTGATCGGCAAGGCCGGTGAAGTGGCTGTGATCGTGCACGACCAGACCAGCCGCACCGGCATCGACCGTCGCGACGGCTTCTTGAACCGCATCAAGTCGACCTACCCGAACATCAAGATCGTGAGCGTGCAGTATGGCGGCGGCGACCAGCTGAAGTCGACCGAAATCACCAAGTCCATTTTGCAGGCCAACCCCAATATCAAGGGCATCTTCGGCGCCAACGAAGGTTCCGCGATCGGGGTGCTGAACGGTGCCAAGGAAATGAAGCGCAAGATCGTGATCATCGGTTACGACTCCGGCAAGCAGCAGAAGGCTGCGATCCGGGACGGCTCCATGGCCGGTGCCATCACCCAGAACCCGGTGGGCATCGGCTACAAGACAGTCGAGGCGGCGGTCAAGGCGCTCAAGGGCGAGAAGCTGCCCAAGATCATCGACACCGGCTTCTACTGGTACGACAAGAAGAACATCGACGACCCCAAGATCGCTGCGGTTCTTTACGACTGATCGTGACCGGATGAGGGGTCTTTCAATTCCTGCAGGGCCCCTCGTCTTTTTCTCCTGCATTAAAGCAGAGCGTTTGCGCGTTCGCCGGGGCCGTGCGAAAGCTTAGCTCTGGTTGTCAGTGTTTCTGCGTCAGGAAATCCACCGCCAACGCTGCGAGCGACCGTGCCCCTTGCAGCAACCCCGATTCGTCGATATAAAAGCGCGGCGAGTGGTTCGGAGCGGCTGCCACCATGTCCTGGTCCTTCGGCGTTACGCCCACGAAATAGAACATGCCCGGAACTTTTTCCTGGAAGTACGAGAAGTCCTCCGCCACCATCACCCTCTGCTGAGTCCTCGATCCCCCATCGCCGCCGATGCGCTTCAGCGTCGGAATCATCTTTTCGGTGAGCGCAGAATCGTTGACCGTGACCGGCACTGCTTTTTCAACTTTCACGTCGGCATGGGCGTGATTGGCTTCGGCGATCGACTCCGAGATGTGTTTGATCCGGGCGTGAACATCCTGGCGCATGCCCTCGTCGAAAGTGCGGATCGTGCCGGTCATCTCGACCTGGTCAGGAATGATGTTCTTGCGCGTGCCGCCGTGAATGGTGGCCACCGTCACGACCGCCGGTTCCTTTGAGACGTCGATCTGCCTTGCCACAATGTTCTGCAGTCCGGTGACGACCTGGGCGGAGGTCACCACCGGGTCGATCCCCGACCACGGCCACGCACCGTGGGTCTGCTTGCCTTTCACGGTGATATAGAGCCAGTCCGCGCTTGCCATCAGGGGACCGGCGCGATAGGTGATCATGCCCGCAGGTATTCCTGAAATTACGTGCAGGCCGAAAATGGCCGCCGGCTTCGGATTCTCCAGCACGCCTTCGGCAACCATCAACGGCGCGCCGCCTGTTTCGCCGGGCGGCGGTCCTTCCTCCGCGGGCTGGAAAATGAACTTGACCGTCCCGGGAATCTGTTCGCGCACGCCGGCCAACGCCTCGGCAACACCCAATAGGATGGCCACATGCGCGTCGTGTCCGCAGGCATGCATGACGCCGACCTGCTGCCCGAGATACTCGGTCTTGACCGTGGACTTGAACGGCAGGTCCGATTCCTCTGTCACTGGCAGCGCGTCCATGTCGGCGCGCAGCGCCACCACCGGTCCCGGTTTGCCGCCCTTGAGAAGACCGACCACGCCGGTTTTCGCCACGCCGGTCTTGACCTCGATGCCGAGCTTGCGCAATTGATCCGCGACCAGCTTCGCCGTTCTCTCCTCGCGATTGGAAAGTTCGGGGTTCTGGTGAATGTCACGGCGCCAGGCGACGATCTTCGATTCCAGTGCGCGAACCTTCTGATCCACAGTGGTGGCCAGATCCTGCGCCGGGGCAGGCATTGCGGGAATCAACAATAGCGGGGCGAGCATTGCCAGACGACGCATGAACGGACTCCTTCCAAAGTCGGGTTGATCTCTTGAGCCGGGTTGCAGGTGCAATGATACGGCCAGCCGCTCAATTCAGAGTAGTAGCCCCCGAAGTACTGGAAACTTCCCCGGGGCAACCTCATAATCGCTTCCCGAATCCGCTCTCCCAAATCGGCAAAGGAAAGTCATGACGAACGTCAAGCTGACCATCGCATTTGCCGCCGCGATGGTCCTGATTGTGGTGAGTTCGAATGTCCTGGTCCAGTATCCGCTCAGCGACTGGCTCACCTGGGGCGCGATCACCTATCCGTTCTCGTTTCTGGTAGTGGACCTCGCGAATCGTTATCACGGTTCACGCATGGCGCGCAGAATCGTGTACGTCGGCTTCGTCGTCGCGCTGCTGCTGTCCGCTTGGCTGGCCACGCCGCGCATTGCCGTTGCATCGGGCACGGCGTTCCTGTGCGCCGAATTGCTGGACGTGACGATATTCAACCGGCTGCGCCGGCACGCATGGTGGAAACCTCCGCTGGTGTCCACCCTGTTCGCTTCGGTCGTGGACACCGCGATCTTCTTCACCCTCGCTTTTGCCGGCACCGACATGCCCTGGGTCACGCTGGCGCTAGGCGATCTCGCCGTGAAGCTGGCGATCGCGTTGTTCGCGCTGGTGCCGTTCAGGGTTGCGCTGGCGCTGGTCCGGCCCAGCACCTGACGCCTGGATCGGCGCATGGCATTAAAGAAAACCAATCCGCATTGGACCTGGTTCGTGCCGGTGCTGGCGTGGCTGGTAATGGCGGCTTCGATCGCCATGCCGGGGCCATTCGTGTGGGGATTGGCGGCCGCGGCCCTGGTGGGTGCGGTCATCGCTGCGGTCCATCACGCTGAAGTCGTGGCGCACCGGGTCGGCGAGCCCTTCGGCACGCTGGTGCTCGCCGTGGCGGTTACGGTGATTGAAGTGGCGCTGATCGTTTCCGTGATGCTGTCCGGTGGCGCGGGCAAGGAAGCGCTGCCGCGCGACACGGTGTTCGCCGCGATCATGATCTGCTGCAATGGCATCGTCGGTCTGTGCCTGTTGATGGGCGGCATGCGCCACCACGAACAGGGATTCCAGATCCAGGGCGCCAGCGCCGCGCTGGCCGTACTCTGCGCGCTGTCGGTGCTGTCGATGGTCCTGCCCAGCTATGCCATAACGGTGCCCGGTCCCGGGCTCTCGACTTCGCAGCTTGTTTTTGCCGGAATCGTATCGCTCGTGCTGTACCTGGTTTTCGTTTTCATTCAGACAATCCGGCACCGCGATTATTTCCTGGCGGAGAGCGACAAGGAAGATGCGCATGCGGTGCCGCCTTCCTCCCGCACGGCCCTTTCCAGTCTTGGGCTGCTCATCGCTTCCCTGATCGCGGTCGTCGGCCTTGCCAAAATCCTGTCAGCGGTCGTCGAAGAGGGCGTGTACCGGATGGGCGCGCCGGCAGCGGTGGTCGGGATCTTGATTGCGATGCTGGTGCTTCTGCCGGAAGGATTCGCAGCCTTGCGCAACGCACGGGCGAACCGCCTGCAGACCAGCCTCAATCTCGCGCTCGGCTCCGCGCTGGCCAGCATCGGCCTGACGATTCCCACGGTTGCCGTCGTCTCCATCCTGATCGGTCAACCGATTCACCTTGGGCTTCAGCCGAAAGAGATCGTGCTTCTGGCGCTGACGCTGATCGTCGGCGTGATTACGCTGGGCACCGGCCGCACGACGCTGCTGCAGGGCGTGGTTCACCTGGCCATTTTTGCGGCGTTCCTGTTTTTCGCCGTCGTGCCGTGACTGAACAGGATGTCCTCGACCTAAGGCCCACAATCTCAACGTAAAGGCGCAAAGGATTCATTTCAATACCCCCTTGAGGGGTACGCAAAGGAGAATATGAGCACAAAATGAATATTTGAGCCATCTTGCGATCGTTGTGGCGGCGTCGGCCCTCTTGCAGCCCCTGTTTCTGGCCCTGACCCCTTGTCAGTTTTTTTGAGTTCCTTTGCGTCCTTCGCGTCCGCTGCGCCTTTGCGTTGAGGTGTATCTTTAAATCAGGCGAGCTTGACGAGCTGCTTGCCGAGGTTCTGGCCTTTCAGTAACCCGATGAACGCCTTCGGAGCGTTCTGCAATCCGTCGGCGATGGTCTCGTGGTACTTGATCTTCCCCTGCGAAACCAGGCTTGCGAGCTTCGGTATGGCACGCTGGTACAGATCGACGCGATCGAAAACGATGAAGCCCTGCAGTTTCACCCGGTTCACCAGCAGCGAACGAATCATTGTCACGCCGTAGGGTTCGGTCGCGTTGTACTCGGCGATCAGTCCGCACAGTGCCACGCGCGAAAACGGATTGAGCACCCTGAAGGCGGCATCCATCACTTCGCCGCCGACGTTCTCGAAATAATTGTCGACACCGTTCGGGCACGCCGCCTTGAGATCGTCCAGCAGCTTGCCGGCCTTGTAATCGACGCAGGCGTCGAATCCGAGTTCCTTGACCGCAAACTCGCATTTCTTCGCGCCGCCGGCAATGCCGACCGCGCGGCAGCCCTGCAATTTCGCCAGTTGCCCGACCACACCGCCTACCGCGCCCGTAGCCGCCGACACCAGGACGGTTTCGCCCGCCTTGGGCGCGCAATGCTCCAGGAGTCCGATCCACGCGGTCCCGCCCGGCATGCCGCAGACGCCCAGATACGCGGATAGCGCCACCAGCTTGGAATCCACCACTGCGAGCCCGTCGCCGTTGGAGATTGCATATTGCTGCCAGCCGAGCGAGCCGACCACGTGATCGCCAACCTTGAACTTGGAATTGCTCGACTCGGCCACCTGGCCGACCGTGCCGCCGGTCATGACTTCGCCGATCTCCACGTACTTCGTGTACGACTTCACCGCGTTCATTCGGCCGCGCATGTAGGGATCGAGCGACAGCCACAGATTTTTTACCAGTACCTCGCCGGGTCCGGGTTTCGGAACATCGGTTTCGACAATCCTGAAGTTCGCCTCCTCGACCCAGCCGGTGGGGCGGCTGGCAAGCAGCACCTGCATGTTCCTGGCCATGTTGACTCCCTGATGTTGTGGCAATTCGTATAGCATTCTACCGGACGCGACTCCCCCAAATCCTGACAATGCCGGATGCCGCCATGATCTACGCACTGAATCTTTTCAATCTCATTCCCGGCAAGGAGAACGACTACCGCGACTACAGCGTCAAGGCCGGCAGGATCATTTTCGGCCTGGGCGGGAAGGTGGTGAGCGCCGGCGCCGGTCCGCTGCGCGAGATGCACGGCGATACCACTCGCCGCCAGTTGATCGTTGTCGAGTTTCCCAGCCTGGAAGTGTTCGAACAGTTTATCGACGAGGCGGAGAATCAGAACATCCACCACCTCCGCGAGAATTCGACCACGGACTACATCTGGACGCTGTATGACCCCTGGGACATGAAAAAGTGGGTGAAGGAATCCACCTCTCCCCGGCCCCCTACCCCGTGACCTCACCCCGCCCCTCTCCACGAGTGGAGAGGGAGGAAAGGTCAACATGCGGAGGGGAGTAACGGACGGTTGTTTTTTCATTGATCGATTTAGAGAAGGCAGGTGGAAGAATGAACGCCAGGACATTGAATCTTCTTTTCTGGGTCACGATCGCTGCGTTATTATCGGGGACGGTGTCGGCGGCCAACGTTTTCTCGATGGGCGATCTGCCGATCCGGTACATGACCGACGAAGACAGGAATATGCTCATGGCCGCCGTTTTCGGGACGCTTGACCGGACGCGCGGAAGGAAAGACCGTGCGCTGGGAAAATCCGAAAACCGGCGCGCATGGCGATCTCACTCCCCGCGCAAGCTTCGATCGCGCGGGGCAACCCTGCCGGGATCTCGAAGTGGCGAATTCGGCGCGCGGACACGACAACCGTATTGTACTTGACGCTTTGCAAACAGCCCGACGGCGAGTGGAAGATCGAGCCGCAATAGCTCGGCCGGTCAATCCAGACGCTACAACGAGCGTGCTGGCCATCGTCGGCGACTCGAGCCGAGATGCTAATATCGGTTTGCCACCGGTCCACGCTCGCGGCGTTTGCGGATGGCGCTTCCTACCGGGAGATTCCATTGAAGAAAGACCTTTGGGCACGACGGGTGCATGCCCTGCAGCACGGTTGGCGGCTTTTCGCCATGGCCGCGTCAATGGCGGTGGCGTGTTCGGTCCATGCCCAGACTGCCCACCGCCGAAGAGCGAGAACAGCGTCACGCTCTTCGGTGGATATCGATGGGCGAGGAGCTCTGACCGACGAAACCACGGAAGCGACCTTGGACGTGGCGTAAACACTGCCAGCTACGCGCTTGCCGTGGACATTGGCCTCGACCGGCGGACGCAGGTGCAGCTGTTCTACAGCCGTCAGACAGCGGGCTCAGTTCCGGAACATTTGCGCCGACGGTGAACAACTTCGGGCTCACCATTGAGTACTACCACGTTGGGCGGTACCTTCTTCATGCAGGAAGTGGCGCCAGGAGACTACGTGGTGGGTGGAATCGGCGCTACTCACGTGAGCCCTGATCGTGACGACCTCAATTCGGAGACGTTCCTGTCCGCCAATATCGGCATGGGCTACATGCTTCCGCTTGGCAAGCATGTCGGATTGCGCTTCGAGGCGCGCGGTTATGGCACCCTCCTCGACAACGACAGTACGGTGTTCTGCGGCGACAACGTGGGCTGTCTGGTCACAATCAATGGCGACGCGATGTACCAAGGCGAAGTGCTGGCGGGCTTTTCAATCCGATTCTGAGCCGGCCGGCCGCTCGTGTGTCGAACCTGACGGTCCCGGCAATTCGATGCGCGCCTTTTCCCTTTGGTTACTGACTGGGCTGCTGGCGGCAGCGTCGGCACAGGCGCAGCAGGCGCAGCCGCGCTTCGTCCAGGAGCAGAAGGAACTGGTCAACTGGTACTACGCCGCCACTTTCGGCACCGGCGTGTATACCACCGGGGACCGCACCGTTGCGGTGCTGCAATTGCCGCTGAGCTTTACCCTGCGGGAATCCGAAGAAGACCGCTGGGGATTGCGGATCAAATTGCCTGTATCGGTCGGTTTCTACGACTATCGCTTTGACGACATCCTCAATGAGGGTCTGCCGCAGGGATTGAACACTATGAGCTTCGTTCCCGGCCTCGAATTGGAGAAGCAGATTACTGCGCGCTGGCGGCTCAAGCCCTATGTCTCCGCCGGGGCTGGTTGGGAACTCGACTGGCGCCGGATATGCGTGGATCTACGACGTCGGGTTGCGCAGCCGGTTTCGCATCGGCGAAGACAAGGGGGTCGAGCTCGCTCTGGTTAATCGGCTGGCTGTGGCTGGATACGACCCCAACGACGGATCGAGACAGCCCGTCGGCTACGTGGCGATCGGCGTCGACATCGTCGTGCCGACCCAGGCGGAAGTGAGCAAGCGCACAGTGACCGAGCGCACAAATTGATAGTCACATGCGGATAAATCCTCATGGCCGCCACAACCCGCTGGGCGTCATCGTACCTTCGTCGTTCGGAAGTCGCAGCGCTGGCGTTGGGCGCCGCATGTGTGCTTGCTCCGTCACTGGCGCTCGGGCAAGCGTTCGAGCCAGTCGGCGGGAACATCCAGAAACGCGTGAACGGCGTGCTCGCGCTGATGGGCTACATGCTGACGCCGGACGTCACCACCGGATCGCTCTCCATCTCCAACGCGGCGACGGGGAACCCCGACTTCGCCATGACCTCGATCGGCGGCGGCTTCACGGTAAGCAAGGAGTTCCCGCTCTACCTCGAGGGCACCCTGGGATACAGCCTCTACGATCCGACTTTCGTCGCGAGCAACGGCCAGGTCGAGGGCTCGGTCGCGGCGAAGTGGGACGCGTACTCGGCGACCGGGGGAATCGGGTGGGATTTTCCGGTGGCCAGGGACCTGGTCTTGCGCCCGATGTTCAACTTCTCGTACGGCCGCGTCGAGAGCAATGTGGCGGTCACCGGTCAGTCACAAGCTGGCGCGGACCTCGACTTTCTTCAGGGCGGCCAGCTCAACTCATACGGCCTCGGCGGCTCGATGATGCTCGACTACGAGCGCCATCGGCCCGAGAACGAGATCGACGTCGAGCTGCGGTACACCAACATTGTCCTGCAGAGCTTCGGCGGCAGCTCGACGGCGGTGCAGGGCAGTGCCGATGCCCAGAGCCTGAGCCTGTGGGCCCGCTGGCGTGCGCCGACGGGCGCCACAATGCTCGAGAGGCCGCTCCGCTACGTGCTCGAGTACGCCCACACGACCTTCTTCGGCGACCTGGACGGCGTCCTTGGGTTCAATTACCTGAACTCGGTCGGCGCCGGCCTCGAGCTCGACTCCAGCAAGTACGACGTTGGCGTTACGCGCACGCGGCTGATGGCCCGCTACAAGTTCGGCGAGCACTTCACGGGATGGTCGGTCGGACTCGCGATCAGTTTCTAGACAGCAGCATGTCGAACGCGCATTGTTCCACAACGAGGAGCCGTCCATGAATAGCAAGCCTCCGGTTCTACAGGAACGACCCGACTTCTCGCTGATCCTCGGTGGACCCCTGTATCAGCTCTGGCGGCGGTCGCGTCTGGCCGGAGACGCGCTGGAACTGCTGCGTCGCCGCATCATGGTGTTGGCGCTAGTGGCTTGGGCGCCGCTACTGCTTTTGTCGATAGCGGAAGGTAACGCCTGGAGCGGCAGCGTCCAGATGCCGTTCGTCCTCGACATCGAGATGCACGTACGCCTGTTGCTGGCATTGCCGATTCTGGTTGTGGCGGAACTGATTGTCCACCAGCGAATGCGCCCGGTGGTCCGGCAGTTCTTGGAACGCGGCCTGATACCGGACACGGCGCGGGCGCAGTTCGACGCGGCCATCGCCTCGGCAATACGCCTGCGCAACTCGGTTACGGCGGAGGTACTGTTGGCCGCGTTCGTCTACGTCGTTGGGGTGGGATTCGTCTGGCGAACACAGATGGCGCTCGACGTGCCAACTTGGTATGGCGCGTCGGCGGATGGGAAATGGCAGCCGAATCTGGCCGGCTGGTGGATGGGCTGCGTAAGCCTGCCGCTGTTCCAGTTCCTGCTCCTGCGCTGGTACTTCAGGCTGTTTATCTGGGCACGCTTCCTGTGGCAGGTGTCGCGCATCGAATTGAGCCTGATGCCGGCGCATCCGGACCGCTGCGGCGGGCTGAGCTTTCTGACGTCGGTCAGCCAGGCGTTCGCACCGGTACTGGTCGCCCAGGGCGCGGCGCTCGCCGGGATGATGGCCAGCCGGATTTTTTACACGGGCGCCAAGCTCCTGGAATTCAAGGTGGAAATTATCGGGATAGTGGCCGTTATGGTGTTCGCCATCCTCGGGCCGATGCTTGTGTTCATGCCGAAACTCGCAGCGGCCAAGCGCGCGGGCCTGCGCGAGTTCGGCACGCTGGCACAAAGTTACGTGCGCGAGTTCGATCACAAGTGGCTGCGCGGCGGCGCGCCCGCGGATGAGCCTCTGGTCGGCAGCGCGGACATCCAGTCGCTGGCCGATCTGGGCAACAGCTTCGCGGTGATCAAGGAAATGAGGCTCGTGCCATTCACCATGCGGTCCGTGCTGCAACTGGCGGTACTCACGCTGCTGCCCGTGGGGCCGTTGCTGCTGACGGTGTTTTCGCTGGAGCAGGTGCTCGACGGATTGCTGAAGGTGCTCTTCTAACGATGCCGGACACGATACCTCGATGAAATCCTTGGGCACATCGAACCGCCCGGGCTTCAACAGAAGCAAACCGTAATAACGGAGACAAGGGAAAGTCTGTTCTCTGTTTCCTCCGTTATCTTCTCTTCAGATCCGCTTGCCCAATCTGCTGGGAGCAAACCGAAGAATTCAGGACTTGCCCGCCAGAATCAAGGCCCACAAGCTACGCCTGCTCGACTGTGCCTGAGTTGTTCGACTCGCCTTCGGTCCTGCCCCAGCCGCGCTCAGATCAGGCCCGCCTTCTTCAACGCCGCGATCACCGGCTTGGCGAAGCCCGCGGTGACGGCGGCGATGTCCTTCGACTCCACGGTCCGGGTCGTGCCGGACCAAACCGGCTCCGGATTGCCGGGCACGAACAGCGTGGTTTCGGCAACGATGTAGTCGAACTGCTGCACCGGGACCGGTTCGTAGTACCCGGACCAGGCGCTGCTGTAGTAGCCGGAGTAACTGCGGCGGTGCACGCCGATCGTCGGCATCGGCGCCGCCGATGCAACCGCGATCTCGCTTTGTTTTTCCACCATGCGCGTGATCAGAACGGCGTCCACGCCGGACTGTTCGACCGCGGCGCGCAGTTTCTCTTCCGCCATCTGGCCGTCTTCGGCAACTACGTTGTGGCTCGGTACCGCCTCGACGCGGTTGGCCCTGAGGGCTTCCGCAAACGCATCCTCGAAGGTGCGGCGCACGCTCGCCTGGTTCGAGATGCCGACCACCATGATTTTCTTCACCGGCCCGCCCTGGTACGCCGGATCCTTCCAGGTGTTGGTCAGTTCGGTGGTGGCGCAGGCGCACAGTGCGGCGAGCAACACTGTTGCCACAAGCGGGATACGAAGAGTGTTCATGATACTCGTGACTCCTGTTCGGTTGGGTGACGGCTGGATTTCAAAAAGGCAAAATCATGGCAAGCGCGCTACCAGAGGATAGTCGGCGGGGGAAAGCGCTGAACCCTGTACAGACTTCGGTTGACGCGGGTTTGCGCAAATACAGACATCATGGAACGACACTGGTGAATGGAGCATTATGGGCGGGCATATTCTACAACTCACTTGAGCGGAAGAGCATGCGCGGCCGCATGTTTTGGGCGGCACGGTTGCGACCCGCACCGCCATGGGCCAACTGGTGGTCGACAAAACTGCAGCTTTTTTTGCCGGGAAGCCGTTGCTGACCCAGGTATAGAACGGAGGACGATCGTGAGTGCACGCACACCCGACTGGAAAAATGAACGCAAATTGAAGCCGCTCTCGTCACGCTACGTCAGGACGGATTCACTGCCGTGGCGGAAGACGGCCTTTCCCGGAGTGGAGATCAAGGTGATTCTGGACGACAAGGACACCGGACTGACGTCCAGCATCACGCGCATGGCGCCCGGTGCGGTTCTGCCACTGCACGAGCACGTGGAAGTCGAGCAGACCCATGTGCCGGAGGGGCGTCTTGTAGACAGGGAGGGTGAAGTTAGAGCCGGAGAGTATGTATGGCGGCCGAAAGGCAGCACCCACGTTGCGACCGCGCCCGAAGGCGCGGTGCTCCTGGGGATGTTCCTGCGGCCTAATCGCTTTCTTTGACCTGGCGGCGAGTGAGCCGTTTGAAGCGATTTTTGCGCGGGTTTGCGTTCATTCTTTCCGCGCTGGTCGTGGCGGTCATTGGCATCGTGCTTTCCGCCCCGCTGTGGATCAACGAAGCTGCGGTGAAAAGCGAGATCGTCGGCCTGGTGGCGCGCGCGACCGGCGACATCGTGGAACTCGACCGACTCCAACTGCGCTACTTTCCGCTTCCCGGCGTGGTGATCTCCCGCCCGAAGATACTCGGTGCCGGGCATGGCCGAAATCCAGGCCCAGTCCGCCGCCGTCAATCTCGACTTTTGGGCGCTTCTTTCCGGCCGCGTGCAGCCGCGGGATGTGAACCTTTCGGGCGCGCGCATATCGGTACGCCTGCCGGTGACCGGGCCGGGCACCGAGCCGGTTTCCGGGCCGCTTTCCCTGGAAACTGCGGATTTCGGGCTCAAACAACTCGTCGGCCAGATCACCGCAGCCATGCCGAACCTGCAAGCGACGGTCGAGGATGCTCGCGTGGAGGTGCTGTTCGGCGACCGCCCGCCGTTCGTGTTGCAGGCGGTGCGCGCACGAGTCAGTGTTTCTGCCGGAAGCATCGACGTGGAGCTCGCCTCCAGTTCGAACCTGTGGGAAAAACTCGCCCTTGCATTCACGCTCTCAGGCGTAGATCTTGGCGGCACCGGACGCCTCGAGATCATCGGCCTGCAGACGAGTGGCCTGAACAGTCTGCTGGGACTGGCGTCCGACTCGCCGATCGCAGAAGCGGCGATCATCGGCCGGATCGATTGGCGCATGAAGGGACTGACGGACCTGAACGTCGATCTCATCGCGTCGGCGCCACAGGTCACGCTGCTGCGCGGAACCAACTGGCACGCCTTTGCCGGCGTGGCCATCGCCGCCGGATTCCAGACCCGGGGCCGCGCGCTGGAAGCGAGTTTGCATCGTCTTTACCTGCGCTCCCCGCACCTGATGTTGAGCGGAAAACTGGGGCGGAACGAAACCGGCGTCTATACGCTGGAAGGCGAGGCCCTGGGCGTCGATCTGGATGAGCTGTTGGCCACCGCCCGTGACATCGCGCCGGAAATTCCCTGGATCGCGCAGCCGCCTTTCGTCGTTCGCGGCGGAACGATCGCCGCACTGCGAATCGGCAGCCATGCCGATACGCCCTCGGAGTTGTTGCGCCCCGACCGGTTGCAGCTCGAAGCAGCGCTCGAAGGCATCGGCATAGACTTCGCGCGCAAGGGCATCCGCATCCGCGATGTCGGCGGCCGTTTCTCGATCGAGCACGGTGAATTGCGCGTTCAAAGGCTGACGGCCCGTCTCGGGCAAACGATTCTGCGCAACGCTCGCCTCGCAACCGATCTACTGGCCGACTCCGTTACGCTGAGTTCCGAGGCCGAGCTGGCGGTCGACCTCTCGGAAACCCTGGCTCTGGCGAGGCAGTTGCTGCCCACCGCCGAATACCGATCACGGCTCGACGATCTGGAGCAGATCGAAGGCAGGGCGGTTGTCCGTGTCGCCCTGGAGGGCAGCCTGAAGGCACCGCTGGTGCGCGTCGATGTGCCGGAAATAAATCTCGTCGCGCGCCACCGCGCAGTGCCATTGCCGATCCGGATATCGAAGGGACAGGCCGGCTATACCGGTGACGCAGTCTCGCTACACGCAGTGAATGGCAGTATCGGCGCGTCGAGTTTCACCGGACTCGATGCTTCACTCAGTTTGCAGCCGCCCTATCGATTCAACGTCCGTCACGAACACGCGGCACTCTCGTCGGCGGAATTATTCGGCTGGGCCGCTGCCCTTCCGGAACTTGCCAAAACGCTGGCTGCCGTGAAACGTGTTTCCGGCACGATCGAGTTGTCCGGCTCACAGGCGCAAGGATCGATGCAGAAACCCGAAGACCTGCACTTCCGCATCGTCGCCACGCCGCGGGGCCTCACGATTCACGCGCCGGATATCGGACCGGAGCTCACACTCGACGGCGGCGGCGTCGAACTCTCCCAACGCGAGGTCGACATAAAGGGCGTTGGCGTCTCGGTCAAGGATGCCGCTTTCAGCGTGTCTGCGCATGCCGCCGACTATCGCAAACGAATAACCGATCTGGATGTGACCGCAAACGGAAAGCTGGGCGCGGAGGCGCTTGCCTGGCTCTACCAGGCCGCCAAAGTCCCACCCGGGCTGCAGGTGCGTGCACCGATTGAAGTTGCCGACGCCGTTCTCAAGCTCAGGGGCGTGGACGATGTCAACTTCAAAGGTCGATTCAGTATTGCGGGCGGACCGGTGCTCGGGGTCGAGGGCCGCCGCGCCGGGAACGCATTGGCAACCGGCAAGGTCACCGTGAAGGACGCCGATTCCGATGCCAGCCTTGGCGGAACACTGGCCGACGGGAACGCGCAGTTCTCGTTCAAGGGACGACTATCCGGAAAGACGCTAGTGCACGCCTTCGCGGAACCGGCATTCGCAATAGGTGAACTTCGGGGCGACCTGGCGGTGAAAGTGGATCTTGCCAGCATTGTAGAGTCGACGGCGCAGGGGCATCTGGAGGGCTCCGCCATCAGCGCCGCACAGGGATTGCCGATACCCGTGGAGGTGGAGAAATTCGCACTCGAGGCGAACAATGGCAAGGTCGTGGTCAGGCAAGCCGACGTGTCCAGCGGCGAGAGCCGGATCGCACTCACCGGCAGCATTGAGCGCCGCGGCAACAAATTCGTCGTCGATGCCGACCTGCGCTCGGACCGGATTGTCGTACCCGAATTCACGATGGCAACGGAAACAGCGGACAAGGAGCCGCCGGATGCATTCGACCTGTCGAAGCTCCCGGTCGAGGGACGCGTCGGGGTAAAAATCCAGAAGCTCGAATTCGGCTTGTTCGAAATCGCGCCACTGATCGCAGGCGCCACGCTTGCAAACGCGAAACTCGATTTTGATCTCATCGATGCCGCCGTCTGCGGCATCGACCTGTCCGGCGGCCTGACCGGAGAAAAGGGCGACGTCAAGGTGCATGCCTTGCTCAAGTCCCGCGATGCGGAACTCGACCAATCCATTACTTGCCTGACCGGAGAGCAACTGCAGGCAAGCGGTCGCTTCGATCTGGATGCGCAGTTCACGACTCAGGGTACGCTGGATACCCTCGATAAGAGCCTGCGCGGCACATTCTCCGCAACCGCGCGCAATGGAAACATCCAAAAGCTGGACTCTCTCAACAAGATTTTCTCCGTGCTCAACCTGACCGAGGCGGCGCGCGGACAGAACCTCGAAATTTCGTCGGGCGGACTGCCCTACCGAACCATGAGCGCGCGAGGCACGCTGGATGGAAAACTCATTCATTTGGAAGAGGCAACACTCGACGCGCCCACGGTCCGGGTTGCTGCGACAGGCCGCATCGATCTCAACACTGAAAAGCTGTCCCTTGACGTGTTGGTCGCGCCGCTGCAGACGGCTAACGCCATCCTCGACTACGTGCCATTTCTGGATAGAATTTTCGGCGGCTCGGTACTGGCGCTGCCGGTCGGAGTAACCGGCACTTTGAAGAATCCGATCATTGTGCCTCTGGGTCCCGGCGCCGTCACGAGCCGTTTGACGGACATCATCGGCAACGTCCTCAAACTGCCGGTCGATGCGGTCAAGATCGTTACACCCAGTACTGCATCGCCGGGCGAAAGTCCGTCGGGCAAGGACTTGAAGTGACTCCGCGATAGTGCCCACAAACCGACGATCGAGAAAATCAGGTAAAACGACGGCCAATGAGCAAGAGGAGAAAATACCACCCGGGTTCGCAAGGTGCCCGGCCCGGACAGAACGCCATCGCCAATAGTGCGCGACCCCCGGCGGGACCGCAGGCGGCAATGAGCCTGCGTCGCATGCTCCTGCCTGGCCTGGCAATCGCTGCCGCCGTCGTTGTGGCGGCGGGGCTCTATGGCTGGGTTTCAGGATACTTTTCAACGCAACCTGACGATGCGGCCACCCACCCGGCAGCCCCCAAATTCGTCGGCCGCGCGGTTTGTTCGTCATGTCATGCCGAGCAGGACAGAACATGGCAAGGATCGCACCATCAGCTCGCAATGCAGGCAGCGAACGCGTCCACGGTGCTCGGCAATTTCGAGAACGTGAAATTCAAACACTTTGGCGTCGAGTCCACTTTCTTCAAACGCGACGGCAGTTTCATGGTCCGCACCGACGGCCCCGACGGCAAGCTTGCCGACTTCGAGGTGAAGTACACCTTCGGCGTCACGCCGCTGCAGCAATACCTGATCGAATTTCCCGGCGGGCGCTTGCAGTCCCTCGGCGTTGCCTGGGACACACGGCATGAAGCGGAGGGCGGGCAACGCTGGTTTCATCTTTATCCGGGCGAGAAGATCGACCACAAGGATCCACTCCATTGGACCGGCCTCTACCAGAATTGGAATCTGCAATGCGCCTCGTGCCACTCGACGAACCTCAAGAAGGGTTATGACGGGGCCAGCAATACCTACAAGACTACCTTCAGCGAAATCAATGTCGGCTGCGAGGCCTGCCACGGCGCGGGCTCCGGTCACGTCGAGTGGGCGAAGAAGAACAAGGGCCCGTATGCGCTGCAGGACGCCAAAGGTTTCGAAGCGCTGATGCACAGCCGCTGGAATGGCGCCTGGAAGTTTCCGGCCAAGGACGCAAAGTACGCGCAGCGCGACAAGCCCGCCGACCCGGCCGCAATGAACGCCTGTGCGGCTTGCCATTCGCGCCGCTCGACGATCGCCGAAACCGGCCATCCCGGCGCGCCGCTCGAAGAAACGCACCGGCTGGCAATGCTCATGCAGCCGAACTACTACGCCGACGGACAGCAACGCGACGAGGTCTATACCTGGGGCTCGTTTCTGCAAAGCAAAATGCACCAGCGCGGCGTCACCTGCATGGATTGCCACGAACCACACGCGTTGAAGCTGCGCGCGGAGGGCAACGCCCTGTGCGTGCGCTGCCACAACGCCGTTGTATTCGACACGGAAAAGCATCATCTTCACAAGGCCGGCACGAAGGGCGCGCAATGCGTCGAATGCCATATGCCGGCGCAGAAATACATGATGATCGATGCCCGGCGCGATCACAGCATCCGCGTGCCGCGTCCCGATCTCTCGCCTTTGCTCGGCAGCCCGAACGCGTGCACCCAATGCCACGCGGACCACAAGCCCGACTGGGCCGCTGCGGCAATGGACAGGTGGTACGGACAGACCTGGCGCAAGCGTTGGCACTACGGCACGACGTTGCATGCCGGCGTAACGCAAGGGGCGAAGGCACTGCCTTCGCTGCTGGCGATTGCGGACGACCCGGCGACTCCTTCCATCGTGAGGGCGACCGCGGCAGCGTTGGCTCAACCTTACGTCCGGCCCGGGAACCTGCCCGAGTTGCGCAAGTTGCTCGCGCACTTCGATCCCGGAATCCGCATCGCCGCGCTTGGCTTGCTGGAACCATTCGAACCTGCGGTCCGCGCGCAGGCGGGTGCACCGCTTCTTGCGGACCACGTGCGTGGTGTGCGCATCGAGGCCGCGCGCCTCGTCGCCGATGTCGCCGACGATCAGTTCGCGCCCGACCAGCGCCGTTCCCGGGAGAAGGCCACCAGCGAATTCGTCGAATCGCTGCGGCACGATTCCGACTGGCCCGCCGCGAACGTCAATCTCGGGAATTTGCGCATGCGTCAGGGGCGTGCTGCTGAGGCAATCGCCGCCTACGAACGCGCCCTGTCTCTTGATCCACGCTTCGCCGGCGCCTACGTGAACCTCGCCGACGCGTATCGCCAGCAGATGCTTGAAAACGATGCGGAGAAGGCGCTGCGCCGCGGCCTTTCTCTGCTGCCGCGGGCAGCCGACTTGCACCACGCGCTGGGGCTGCTTCTGGTGCGCAAAGGCGACAAGGTTGCCGCGCTGACGGAGCTTGGCTTGGCCGCCAAGCTTGCGCCTGACAACGCCCGTTACGCTTATGTTTACGCAGTCGGACTGCACTCCGCCGGTAAACGTACCGAGGCGCTCGCCGTGTTGCGTGCGACCGATAAACGTTACCCGTACGATCTGGAGACCCTGAGCGCGCTCGTTTCCATTAACCGTGAGGCCGGCAGTACCCGGAACGCGTTTGCCTACGCGCGCAAAATCGCCGAAGTCCTGCCCGACGATCCCGGTGTCAAGCGCATGTTGGCCGAACTGGAAGCGACCAAATAGTCGGGCGGGAGACGAAGTTAGTGTCGCGGGCGCCGCCCCTTGTCTTGACCAAGTAACGCTTGATTGTCTGCAACGCGCGTACTGTTCTGGGTCACCGCGTGCGCGCATGCAGTTCTCATCAAACGCCGCGTTTGGCTGGATACGTGGCATCGTGTGGTAATGTAGGCTTTGCGTGCCTCGCGGGGAGCCAAGGCGACAAAGTAAATGTGCACCTTGTAACAAGGCGGCAATAACAATGTGCGACTTGTAATGCAGCAACTCGGCTACAGCCGCGGAGGCTCGTCTTTGCCGCATAAGCTGGTGGTGTGCCTGTGGCCCGGCACAAATTGTGGTGCCGTCGCCAGGGCGGAATCCGCATTGGGCGGCGGCGCAGCACATGAGATGTAAAGTCACTTTCGACCCCTGAGATGGAGACAAGCACCATGAGAAAGCTGGCAATCGCATTGATTTCCGCAATGTGCATTGGAGTGGGCGGCGTGGCATCAGCCGGCGACATCAAAAAACCCAGCGGCGAGATCGGCCGCAAAAGGCTGGCCACCGCCGAGGTGATCGCGATCGATCTTCCGACGCGCACGGTGACCTTGAAAGGCCAGAAGGGGAATGAATTTACAGTGCACGCGGACGACAGAGTCCGGAATCTGCCGCAGGTGCGCGTGGGAGACCGCGTGGATGTCTCCTATCAGGAATCACTGGTCTGGAACGTAAAAAAGGCGTCTGACGGCAGTCCCGGCGCATCGGTGCAGTCGGGGGCGGTAAGTGCGAAGCCGGGCAACAAACCGGCCGGCGCGGCGGCGAACCGGGTGAATATGACGGCTACCATAGAGGCAATCGATCAGGCCAACGGGACAGTGACGCTAAAGGGTCCGCAGGGCAACAGCCGCACCATCAAGGCGCGCGATCCGAAAAATCTCCAGAAAGTGCAGGTGGGCGACCTGGTTGACATCACCTACACGGAAGCCGTTGCAGTCAGGGTGCGTCCCTCGCCGCAAAAGCAATAAGCTTCCACTACGCATCGACATTCGTGATAGACGCAGCGGCGGCGACCGCGGCGACCAATCCACTTGCCTGATGGAGGCGGAAAATGGCAGAAAAGCGTGACTTGACGGTTCACTTCATGGACGGCTCGAAGATGAGTTTCAGCTTTCCCAAACAAGTGTCGCATGATGAGTTTGTGAGCGGACGGCTGGACAAGATTCTGGGGAAACCCGCCCTGATCGTGGAAGCCGATGGAGCGGTGTTGATGATCCCGTTTTGCAACATCAAGTACATACAGATGTACGGCGTTCCGAAGAAACTGCCCGACTACGTGATCAGGGACGCCACTATCGAAGCCTGAGGCGACTCTTGCGAGGGGCGATGCGGCGCCGGATCGTGCCTGTGCCCGTTGTGGTAGCCTCTGAGAAAATTATGGTTCAGGTACTTTCTGCAAAAAACCATACGTATCGTTGAGATTGCAATGCAAAATACCCGCGCGCACACTGCCGCGATAGCCGGAATACGGACCATAGGGACCCTATCCTCCGGCGCCGGCTTTGGAACTTTGCTCCGCCGCATCATCATCG
>CAVOIO010000027.1:0-36325 GCA_963695915.1 uncultured beta proteobacterium | reverse complement strand
CGGCGTTCGCCGTCTTTCCGGCTGTTGCCCAAGCTTCGCTGCTCCCCCCCGCGCTCGAGAATGCGGTCGCCGAAGTCCTCAGTTGGGTCGTGCTGGTAGTCGTGCCGATCGTGGGAATCGCCGTGTTCTGGCTGGTTCATATCCTGCCCGAGAAAATCGCCGAAAAGAAGAAACACCCGCAGGCCAAGGCAATCCACACGCTGTGCCTGCTCTCCCTGTTCTTCGGGGGCATGTTGTGGCCGCTCGCCTGGTTATGGGCCTACTCGAAGCCGGTGATGTACAAGCTCGCCTACGGCACGGATGTCGCCGAACCGGAACACGAACCGCCGCCGGCCCGGCCGCAGGCCAACGAGCCCAAACCCATGGTCGCCTCGGAAATGCGCCTGCTGGAACAGAAAATCGCCGAGCTCGAAGCACAGATCGCGCATGCCGAAGATTTCCGCGGAAGGCCGTCCTGATGGAAATCATCCTGCTGCTGATCTATTCGTTTTTCGTCTGGCTGATCTTCTTCAAGTTCAAATGGCTGCCCTGGAACATCGTCAGCCAGGTCATCGTCATCACCTTGCCGATGATCGGGCTTACGCTCCTCATACTGCTGCTCAACATCGTGGCGCCGTCCTCCGCCGACGTGCGCGTCATCAACTACGTCGTGCAGGTCGTGCCCCGGGTCACCGGCCGGGTGATCGAGGTGCCGGTACGAGCCCAACCGCCTGGTGAAGAAGGGCGAAGTGCTGTTCCGGATCGACCCCACGCCATTCCTGAACGAGGCCGCCGCGCTCGAGGCGCAACTGGTACAGGCACGATCCAAGCTCAACGAATCCACTGCAAAGCTGTCCGAGACCTCTGCCGGGGTGCGCGAGCTGCGCGAGAGCCTGAAGGCCGCCGGCGGCCAGGTCAATTCAGTTGCCGCCCAGGCAGGGCTCGCGCGCAGGCGGGTCGATCAGAATCGCGAACTGGTCGCATCCGGCGCGGGCAGCCTGTTCGATCTCGAGCGCGCCGAGGCCGACCTCAAGGATCTCGTGGCGCAATACGACAGCGCGCGCGCCAACGAGGCGCAGGTACTGCAGAAGCTTTCCGCACAGTCTCAGGGGGATCAGGCATCCGTGGCTGCCGCCAAGGCACAGATCGCCATGGCCAATGCGCAGGTGGCCAGCGTCGAGGCGCAGCTTGCCGATGCCAAATGGAAAATCGACGAGTCCACGGTGTACGCGCCAGCCGACGGCTATGCGATCAATGTCCAGCTTCGACCGGGGTCCACCGCCTCGCAGTTTGCCGGGTTGCCGGTCATGAGTTTTGTCGAAACCGAACAGTGGGTGATCGCGCTCTATAGCCAGAATGAGCTTCGTGCGATAGAACCGGGAAACCACGCGGAGATTGCGCTCAAGACCTATCCGAACAAGATCATCAAGTGCAAGGTCGATTCCATCATCTGGGCGACCGGCCAGGGCCAGTTGCCCCTGTCCGGGGCAATTCCGACGGTCACGGCGGCGCACATGCCGCCGGGGCGGATTGCCGTGAAGCTCGAGGTCGAGGACAAGAACCTGTTCCTGGCGGCCGGCGCCGTGGGCAATGGCGCGGTGTACACGGATTCGCTGGGCATGATCCACATCATTCGCAAGGTCATCATGCGGGTTGGCACCAAGCTCGACTGGCTGATCCTCAAGCTGCACTGAATGCGCGACGACCATGCGTAGCCTTCCAATCACGGTGTTACGCGCTGCGGCCACGGGACTGCTTCTGGTCGCCGCGGGATGCGCGTTGAAGTCGCAGCCCGATCGCGAAGCGCTGCAGAAGGACGCACTGGGCGACGTTGTGCCGCCCGCGCAATGGACCGCCAGCGGAAGCGCGCAGGGTGCCGTGGCCGCGGGCTGGCTGAAAAGTTTCAACGAGCCGCAGCTCGAGGCGCTGGTCGACGAGGCGCTCGCGCGCAATGTCAACCTGCGCATTGCCGCCACTCGCGTCGATCAGGCCCAGGCTTCGCTCAAGATCGCCGGCGGGGCCCTCACCCCGGCGGTGGGTGTACTGGCACGCGGCGGCGGCGATCTCAGCGGCGATGGCTCGGGGCTGAGCGGTGTGCTGGTGAGCGCGTCCTGGGAGATCGATGTGTGGGGCCGGGTACGCTACGGACAGAGGGCCGCGACCGGGCAGCTTGCCTCCATCGAGGCCGATTACGCGTACGCCCGGCAGTCGATGGCAGCGCTGGTGGCGAAAGGCTGGTTTGTCGCAGCGGAAAGCGCACTGCAGCGCCAGCTTGCGCGTGACATGCTTGCGGTGTCCGAGCGTCTGGTCGAACTGGCGCAAGTGCGTCGCCGGGTGGGCAACGGAAACGAAACGGATGTGGTGCTTGCCCAGGCCAATGTCCAGAGTTATCGCGAAGGATTGCGCAAGCTCGATCTTGCGCGCGAGCAGGCGTTGCGCTCGCTGGAAGCGCTTGCCGGGCGTTATCCCGCTGCGACACTGCAGGCCACCGAGGTACTTCCCCCTTTGCCCCCGCCGGTCACGGCCGGCATTCCCTCGGAACTCCTGGAGCGTCGTCCGGACGTAGTGGCCGCCGAGCGACGTGTGGCCGCGGCCTTCGACCTGGTGCAGGAAGCCAAAACCGCGCGATTGCCGAAGATCAGCCTGAGCGCTGGTCTGGCGACGATCAGCAGCAATCTTTTCGTGTTGCAGGATCGCGACGACCCGAGCCTGTCGGGAGGCGCCGTGGCCTCATTTCCGATATTTACCGGCGGGGCGCTCGAAGGCCAGGTCGAATTGCGCACCGCCGAACAGAAGCGCGCCGTGGCGGAGTATGCGGCCACGGGGCTCAATGCCTTCAACGAAGTGGAAACCGCGCTCGCCAATGAATTGTCGCTGACCGATCGGCAGGCACTGCTCGAGCAACTGGTCGTGCAGAATCTGCGCGCGCTTGAACTGTCTGAAATCCGGTACCGGGTCGGCAGCGCAGACCTGCGCGCAGTCCTCAACGACCAATTGCGAGTCTACAGCTCACGCACGCAGCTGGTACGCGTGCAGGCCGAGCGCTTCGTCCAGCGTGTCAATCTGCATCTCGCACTCGGCGGCAGCTATGCAAGTTGAATCGGCCCGTCCCGAACCACTCCAATCGCACAGCCAGTCGCAGCAGGGACAAAAAGTCAGCGGCGCCGCGGGGATCGAAGGCCTCGACGTGGCGCCCGTGGCTGGCAGGGGCGTGGGTCTGGGTTGGGTGACAGGTCGATCCGGCCTGTCTGGTGGATTCGGAACGACGACGACATCACCGCCGTAGCCACCACCGTAGTAATAGGGGTCGTGCCATCCCACGCCGTAGTACACCGAGCCATGGACGTAGAGCATCGCAGCGTGGCGTTGCGCGTCTTCGCGAGGTGCGCGTCGATCGCCGCGACGAAGCGCCGCCCGGACATGGGTCCCGCCCGAGCGATTTGACGACCGTCATCCTGACGAACTGAGTCAAGGCATGACTTCTTCATAGTGCCTTCTACATTCTCGCACAAGCGGATGGATGGTCGTGGATGAGGCGTACAGAGTGTTCCGAAAGAAATGGAACACGTCGATCCTCCCGGGCTGGAAACAAAGGGAGGACGCACCGCTCTTCCACAGTGGGGCGGGTGTGTACCAACCGTCACTGACGGGGCAAGGCCTCACAACACGCCCAGCGCCTTGAGCGACCTAAGCACGATCTGGAGTCCCAGCGCCACCTGAATGACGCCGAGCACCGCGCCCAGGATCGGCAGCAAAACGCCCAGGAATGGCAGGATACGCCGTTCCGTGAGCATGACGATCAGGTTCAACAGCATGATCGCCAACACGACGGCGCCGATGATCAGCCGGCCCTGCAGATCGGGACTGATCGCGACGAACACGACGAGCGCAGCGATGCCGTACGGCGTGACGATCGTCGGGAAGGCCAGCGGCGTCAACGCCATGCTCAATGTCGGTGTCGGGGCCGCGCCCGCGATTCCCTCGTTGTCGGGTGTTGGCGGCGCGAACTGCTGAAGGATGCTCTGCAACGCCACGAGAAAAAGAATGATCCCCGCGGAAAGAGCCAGCACGGGCAGTGGAACGCCGTAGCTGCTCAGGAACCTCTCGCCGAGGAAGGCAGCGAGCAACAGGGCGATACTTGAAAAGAGTGTCGCCCGCAGGGCGATCTGGCGCGTTAACGCGGCATCCGCCCCCTTCGTTATCCTTGAGAAGGGAGCAATGATCTTGAACGGGCCGAGCATCAGGAACAACAACGTGAAGATCTGTGCCGCGGGGTACTTCATCGGCACGTAGGTGGCGGCTTCTGCGGCCGATGCGACGCCTGCATCAGTCAGGCAGCAAACGCCAAAGACGAACGCCAACACGAGACTCGTGTGCCGCCAGATGCACACGCGTTCACCCCGCCCGTTGCCGATGTGATTCGGAAACATGATGCCATCCCATTGCGAGTCTACAGCTCACGCACGCAGCTGGTACGCGTGCAGGCCGAGCGCTTCGTCCAGCGTGTCAATCTGCATCTCGCACTCGGCGGCAGCTACGCAAGTTGAATCGGCCCGTCCCGAACCACTCCAATCGCACAGCCGGTCGCCGCAGGGGTATAAAGTCAGCGGCGTCGACCGCCGCCTGATGGGCGCGGTCCCGAGGGGATCGAAGGCCTCGACGCGGCGCCCGTGGAAGGCAGGGGCGTGGGTCTCGGTTGGGTGATAGGTCGATCCGGCCTGTCTGGAGGATTCGGAACGACGACGACATCACCGCCGTAGCCACCACCGTAGTAATAGGGGTCGTGCCATCCCACGCCGTAGTACACCGAGCCATGGACGCTCCCGCCGGTGCCGTCGCTGGCGCAACCACTCGCCAGCGCCGCGCAGCAGGCAAGCAGCAACATTGCGCACAACCGCCGGCGGCTCATTTCGCCTCCTCGATTGCGTCCCATTGCAGAAGGCCCACAGGCGCTCCGCCCGGGTCGGCGATCACCGCCACGCGCCCCTGATACAGCTCCGGCTTGGCCGCGAGCAGGACGTGTCCGCCGAGCTGCTCGGCGCTGGCGGAGGCCTTGCTGACGTCGGCCACGCGCACGTAGAGCAGCCAGTCGGGGCGCAGATCGTCGCGGCCGGACGGGATCTGCAAGATGCTCGCGCGCGCGAAGCCGTCGCTGGTGAGCAGCAGGCTGCGGGAGGGCGCGGAAGATTCGGCCTCCACCGGCACGTAGCCCGCGAGCCCGGCGTAGAAGCCCGCCGCCTTGTCGGCGTCGCGACTGAATAGTTGCGCCCAGATCCAGTCGCCGACCTCGGGCAGGTAATCGCCGGGGTCGCCGCTGGTCGAGTCGAGCGCACCGAAGATGGCGCCCTCGGGGTCGGCGAACAATGCCAGCGTACCGCGCGCGGGGATAGCGCGCGTGGCGACGAGGGCTTTGCCACCCGCACGCGACACGGCGCGCTCGATCGCCGACACGTCGCGTGCGGACATGAATGGAATCCAGCGCGACCGGCTGCGCTCTCCGGCCGGGTTGGCGCGGCCAACGATGCCCGCGATCGCGGCGCCGTCGAGGTGCGCCAGGGCATATGCGCCCTGACCGCTGCCGATGGAAGTGAAGGTCCAGCCGAACAGCTCCCCGTAGAAGCGCCGGGCCGCGTCCGGATCCGGCGTGACCAGGTCGACCCACACCAGCTTTCCGGACAGATGCAGCCCGGTGGGCGGGTCATTCAGGGGCGGCAACTGCAGTTCTGCGCCGTACGCCGCGTGGCTCAGCAGCAGCGTGACCAGAATGCCTGCGGCACCGTCGCGCAAGCGAGCAAGAAAATGAAACATGAGTTCGGCCTGATTCGGTTGACGATGCCGCCAGCTTACCTGAAGATGTTCCGCGACGCGATCAGTACGCGGTGCAGGCCACATTCCCGGTTGCTACGGGCCGCGCGTCACACGGGCAAGTGCCTTGGTTGGCAAAATCATTCGAAGTCGTTCGGCACGCTCTCAAACAGGAGTGATTCATGAATTCCCGACCCGGATACGATCTCACGCGCATTACGCTGGTAGTGCTGATCATCGGCGCATTGCTTGCCGGGAGCCTCTGGACGCTGCTGCCGTTCCTGGGCGCGTTGATCTGGGCGGCCACGATCGTCGTGGCGACGTGGCCCCTCATGCTCTGGATCCAGCGCGCCGCGGGCGGCCGACGATTGATGGCGACGGCAGTGATGACAGGCGTAATGCTGGCTATCTTCATCGTGCCGTTCTGGCTCGCCATCGGCGCGCTCCTCGGTGGAGCGGTCGAGGGCGTCGAACTGGCGAAAGCGTTTTTTGCCCACGGACTTGCCCCTCCGCCGGAGTGGATCGAGCGGCTGCCCTGGGTGGGCGAGCGAATCGCCGCGCGGTGGCGCGAACTCGCTGCCGGTGGCCCCGAGGCAGTCATCGAAACTGTCCGCCCATACGCCCGTTCGGCGGCGGCCTGGGTGTTCGCGATCACCGGCGGGCTCGGGATGATGGTCCTGCATTTCATTCTTACGGTCATCATCGCCGCTATTCTCTATTCACATGGGGAGATGGCAGCGAGAGGTGTGTTGTCGTTCGCTCATCGCATCGGGCAGGAAGAGGGGGAACGAGCGGTCCGTCTCGCAGGGCAGGCGGTTCGCGGAGTGGCGCTCGGTGTGATCGTTACGGCACTCGTGCAGTCGTTGCTCGCGGGTCTGGGTCTTTGGGTGAGCGGCGTGCCTCGCCCAGGCTTGCTGCTCGCGATCATGTTCGTGCTCGGCGTCGCTCAACTCGGGCCGATACCGGTGCTCCTTCCCGCTGTAATCTGGCTTTACTGGTCGGGTAACGTCGGCTGGGCAATCGCGCTTCTGGTGTGGACAGTGCTGGTGGGCGCGCTGGATAACATTCTGCGGCCGGTATTGATTCGCCGCGGCGTGGATCTGCCGTTGTTGCTGATCATTGCCGGGGTCATCGGCGGTCTGATGGGTTTCGGCGTCGTCGGTTTGTTCATTGGCCCCGTGCTCCTGGCCGTGACTTACACGCTGCTCGAGTCCTGGGTGCGCAACGACAAGGCAGGTGCACAGTGACGGCAAACGTGAGGATGGTCAATCAGAACTGGTGGATCACCACCTTGATGATCAAGGAGCACAAGTATTGTCCGCCGCTCACGAAGGCGATCAAGTGCGACGTGCTGATCGTCGGCGGAGGATTCAGCGGCGTCAGTGCGGCAGCGGAGTTCCTGCGCAAGGGCCTCAGCGTAGTGCTGATCGAGAAAAACATCGTCGGCGGCAGCTCCTCGGGCCGCAGCGCCGGCTTTCTCACTCCGGACAGCGAGCTGGAACTGCATCAACTGGTTCGCCGCTACGGTACCAAGGCCGCCGCGGAAATCTGGGAAGCGCCCTGTCGGGGCATCGACCGCATAGTCAGCAACATTCAGAAGCACGATATTCAGTGCGGATTGCTGCAACAGGATTCTCTGTTCCTCGGGCTCGGCGCCCGCGGCAAAGAGGCCGTTGCTTCGGAGCTGGAGTGCCGGGAGAGCGTCGGTTTCACTGATCAACGCACCTACGACGTGAATCAGTTGACGGGGATCCTCGGCGCGCACGGGTACACGGCCGGGATACGGTACGGCGGCACTTACGGAATCAACCCGCTGATGTGTCTGCAGGGCTTCAAGGATCTGCTGATCGAGAACGGCATGCAGGTCTTCGAGAGCACCGAGATGGAGAGACTCGACGATCATACTGTCCATACGCATGCCGGCAGCGTGACTGCGGACCACATCATCATCGCCGTCGACAAGCTGAGCAACTCGATCAGTCCGCTCGCCGATGAGGCGTTCCATGCGCAGACGTTTCTGAGCGTGACCGAGCCACTGACCGACAGAGAGCTTCGGACACTGTTTCCTTCGGGCGAGCAGATGCAGTGCTGGGATTCCAAGCTGGTGTATTCGTACTTCAGGCTCACCGGCGACAATCGTCTGCTTCTTGGGGGCGGCAGCCCCATCACCACCTTTCTCAAGGATGCCTACAACAATCCGGGCGTCATCAGGCGGGTCATCAGGGACTTCCGGAGTCATTTCCCGGAGTTGAACAATCTTTCCTTCATGCAGTTCTGGCCCGGACAGATCGATACGACCCGCGATCTGCTTCCGATCATCGCGAAGCCTCCCGAGCACCCGCACCTGCGCTTCATCCTCGGCTGCGTGGGGATTCCGTGGGCGACCTTCTGCGGAAGTTTCACGGCGAGGAATGTCCTTGGGGATGCGGACGAGGATTACAAAAAGTATTTCAACTACTTTTCGAATCGACGTCACTTCGCCCTGCCGACCGGCCTGGGCAAGGTCATCGGCAAACCCATGCTCTTCTCCCTGGCCAACAGTTGGGCGAAGTTCTATCAGGTCGACACGCTGAGAAGTCACGAGGAGACGGAGAAGGAATTCTGACCTGGCGCTGGTCCAATCCCGGCATTTATCTTCGTATTGTGTCGTGGGTGTCGTGGCTGATCGCTGTTTCCAGGTTGAGCACAATTACTTCAGAGGAGGGAATCATGCGTCGAGCCAGATGTTCTACTGTAATGGTAACCAGGGTCGGGCAGTTGATCGTCGCGTTCGCGGTGGCGACGCTCGCCGTTCAGGCCCAGGCGCAGCTTACCGACCGTGCAGGAAAGTGGGAGACCACGCTGCAACTCAGGTATTCGAACTCAGAGGATATTCAAGGCAGCACGGGTTCACGGGCCACGATCGACAGCGAATACGGATTCGGACTGGGTTTCGCCTTTAACCTCAACGATCATCTTTCGCTGGGTGCCGATTTCGCGTGGAGCCAGCCGGACTACAAAGCCACAGTGACGCCCGCAGTAGGGAATGGGAATGCCGCCTACACGGTGTCGGGCACGATGGAAACGTTCAGCACGCACGCGGTCGTGACCTGGAATCTCCTTGCCCGGGCGCTCACGCCCTTCGTATCCGCGGGCGTTGGTGGGACCTGGGTGGACACCAACATACCCGACGGCCCTCCCGTGAACGTGTGCTGGTGGGATCCTTGGTGGGGATACTACTGCGGACCGGCGTACCCGACCCACTCGGACACGTATTTCAGCTACAACGCCGCGGTGGGAATACGCTGGGACTCCAAGGACACATGGTTCTTGCGCGGGCTCGTCGGCGAGCAGTGGCTGGACGTGGGTGGGGCAGTAGGGACACCGTCGACTACGCAGTACCGTATCGATCTGGGGTTTCGCTTTTAGCGCCTCTACGCCGCACCCGCAGCGTACGGGAGATGTCTTGGGACGCTACGGCGACCGGCCGCCTGTCAAAAAGGTTCCTGACACCTTTTCCCTGACCTGACAAAAAGGTTCCTGACACCTTTTCCCTGACTTCCAAAAAGGTTCGTGACACCTTTTCCCTGACCTCGGGAGTGCTTCTGGAAAAGATGCGCGCGCCGGGGGCTGCCGCCCAAATGCACCGGGTTCCGTAGATTCGTATCTGTATTTGCGCTACGCTCGAAACGATCCGCGCTAAAGAGTCTCATCTGCATCTAAGTCTGCAAGGGGAGGATGAAATGGCTGGCAGAATCATCTGTTCGATTTTCACGTGCATGGCACTGGCAGCGGCCGCGACAGCGCACGCGATGCAGGCAAGCGACATGGCCCCATGCGCACCGAATGCCGCGCATGACGTCCGCAAGCTGGAGTCTTTCATGATCGTGCACGTGGACTGCAGCAACGTTCTGCTGGAAATCCCCGCGCCGATTCTGAACCGCAGCATGCTGGTCTACACGGAGTTTTCCGCGCTGTCGACCGGGGCCTCGGAGTTCGCTCCAGGCTCCGCAATCGACAGCCGAGTGGTGCGCTGGGCACGCTTTGGCAGCAAAGTGGCCTTGCTCACCGTCAATTACGACAACTGGGCAGGTGAGTCCGCCGAACTACAGCGCGGGATCGACGCGATCGCACTGCCCACCGTGATAGATGTGTTCGATGTGGTGAAAGAGGGGGCAGGCGGGGCGCCCGTCATCGATATCACTTCGGCATTCACAACCAATGCGCCGAAAGGCTTCGCGCTCGAATTCAAACGGCACTATCGTATGGCACATGTGGACGGGCGCCGCTCGCTTGTCCGCAATGTCCGGGCGTTCCCGCAGAACATCCAGATCGGGTTCTACCAGACCTGGATCCCCGAAGAGAAAGATCTCCTCAAGCCGCCCGAAGGCCAGGATCCACCCCCGGCGGCGCTTGGATTCTTTTTCACGACGAATTTCACGCTGCTGCCGGAGAAGCCGATGCAACCCCGCTGCGAGAACGAGCGGGTGGGCTACTTCTCGATTCCGTTCGACGACTACAGCAGTATCGAGCACCGTGTGTTGCGTAGAGCCGCCATCACCCGCTATCGGTTGGAGAAGAAGGATCCCGATGCTGCGGTTTCCGAGCCGGTGAAGCCGATCGTGTTCTACCTGAGCCGGGAGATACCCGCCAAGTGGCGCCCCTATCTTAAACAGGCGGTGGAGCAGTGGCAGGGTGCGCTGGAGGCGGCCGGATTCAGGAACGCTATCTTCGCCAGGGATGCGCCGACGAAGGAGGAAGATCCCGATTGGGATCCGGGTGATCTGCGTTATTCGGTGATCCGCTGGGCGCCGGGACCGCGAGAGAACGCGCTGGGCCCTGCTGTGGTGGATCCGCGCAGCGGCGAAGTGATCTCCTCGCATACCCTGGTGTGGCACGATGTGCTGCGTCTGGCTGAGCTGTGGTATTTCACCCAGGTCGGCCCGCTCGATCCACGCGCAAAGAAGCTCCCCTTGCCGGATGACCTGGTAGGCGAGCTGTTGCGCTACGTGATTGGGCATGAAATCGGGCACGCACTGGGGCTGCGGCACAATTTGAGGGCCCACTCCGCTTACTCCGTGAAGCAGCTTCGTAGCCGAGAATTCACCCGGAAGTTCGGAAATTCGGCCTCCATCATGGACTACTCGCGGTTCAACTATGTAGCCCAGCCAGGGGACGATGCTTACTTGCTGCCGATCATCGGTGTCTATGACTATTTCGCGATCGACTGGGGCTACAGGGTCATCCCCGGCGCAAGAACCTGCGCTGACGAATGGCCTGAGCTCGACAAGCTGGCCGCTCGACAAGTCGACGACCCGGCATTGCGCTTCGGCGGGGAAAACGACGCAGCGGCCGTCGATCCGGCCGTGAACACTCAGGTCCTCGGCAGCGATCCGATCGAATCCACCGATATGGGATTACGCAACATCGACCGCGTGGTCCCCATGTTGATCCCCGCTACCACCAACCTGGGGCAGACTTACTACCAGTTGCAGGAAGTGTATGAAGTACTGCTGATCAAGCGTCAGAAGGAGCTTTCCTCGGTAGCGAAGCTCGTGGGTGGCGTGGAAGAGACGCGCTATCACGCTGGCCGCGGAACGATTCCATTCAAACCGGTAGCGAGCGGCCGCCAGCGCAAAGCGGTAAAGTTTCTGCTCGATCGCGGATTCACGCGCCCTGATGCGCTGTTGGATCCGCAGGTGCTATGGCGTATCGCGCCCTACGGCGGGTCCGATGCGATACAGGACACCAACCAGAAACTGCTGCTTCAGCTGGTAGATCGGGACGTGTTCCAACGCATGTCTGAAGCGGCGACGTTCCCGGGTGCAGACGGGACATATCAAGGCGTAGATTTGTTGCTCGATCTGAATGAGGGTTTGTTCCGCGAACTCAGACAAACGCATCCGGTGATCGACCTGTACCGACGCGACCTGCAGCGTAGCTACGTCAATCTTCTGGTGTCAAGGTACTCGGCGACCGGTCCCAGCGAATTCAGGGTGGCGCTACGCGCCGGACTGATCGATCTGGGAAGCAAACTGGAGCAGGCAGAGAAGAAGGTGCGCGATAGGCAAACGCGAGGACACTTGAAGGACTTGAAGACCACCATGGACTGAGACTGAGAAATATCGCAAGGCAAAAAGTGCAAAGCTCGATAGGTATGAGCGCACACAGCCAGTCCAATACCAATCGTCAGCTGGCTGACGCGTTCAAGAAAGGCAGTTACGCGTCGGTCAACCTCCTTGACTACCCGCTGACGAACATGACGGCTGGCGCGGAGCTGTTGTCGGGCAGACACGAGAACAACGATAGCTACTTCTTGCTGACGGGCCGTACCGCGATCGCCAGCGCCTCGCTGTAGGTGATGTCGACAAGATCGCCCACCTGCACCTTCTTCAGATTCGCCGGATCGCGGGCCTTGATCGTGCGCGAATTCCCCTCCGGCCCGGTCAGGGTCACGGTGCCATTGGTCAGGTCGATCGCCGTGATGGTGGCAGTGAGCATCACCGACTGGCTAGCCGTTCCGGCGGGTTTTTCGCCAGGTTTCGCACTGGTAACCTTTTCCTCTTCGCTAACGCCGGGCGCACCTTTGCCTGCGGGCTTCACCTGCCATGCCAGCGCTTCGGTATAAGAGACGACCACTTCGTCACCCACCTTCACCTGCGCCAGGTTCTTCACGTCCTTTCCCGCCGTAACGACGATCTCCTTCCCGTACTCGTCTTTCAGCGTAACCACGCGTTGAGGCAAGTCGATGGCGGTGACAATCAGACGCGCCTCGACGACGTCCTCCACCCGCCCGGCGGGTTTCTGCGGGGTGGCGCAACCCGCAAGCAGAGCGAGCGTCATGACGACAGCGAAGATATGCGGACTCATCGGTGTTTCTCCTATTGGTGGTTGCGCGTAGTGTAGCTCATCGTGCGCAGGCGGCGTTGGCCGGCAGCGCGAATCCCGCGCCAGGGGCCCAGGCATTGTCCATAGCGCGCCCATAGCGCGCCCATAGCGCGCACAGCCATCCCATGCCGTGAGGCGCCGTGGCTGCGGGTCGAGTCTCTTCGGCGTGCGTTCCGCGAGGACGCTCGTTGAGTTCGCCCGTTGCAGCCGCACGCCGTACAATGCATCACGTGGTCGAGCCATCGCGAGCCACTGACCTGAATCAAATCGTGACAGCCGGGGGCCCAGCCTAGGATGCAATGCGTTAGTCGCGCCGCGCGACGCCAATTCCCATGTGACAATATCGCGACGAAAAGCAACAATACGCATGTCCGGGGACCGCAACAATTCACTCAAGCTCATTCCCGGCATAGGCTGGCTGCGCCGCTATCCGAAGGCATTGCAGTGTCCTTGCGGAGAGAAGTCCCGGCGTGGGCGGTGCCCTATAACAAGACGGAGGTCGATTCATGAAATCAAGAGCAACAAAAACCAAGGCCGCAACCGGGATGGCAGCGAAGCGCGCCCGCGCCGAGCCGAAGGAGAAGCTGAGGCGGAAGGACTACGACAAGGAACTCGCCCGGCTTCACGTGGAGCTGGTCAAGCTACAGGGGTGGGTCGTGCACAAGGGCCTCAAAGTCTGCGTCGTCTTCGAAGGGCGCGACGGCGCGGGCAAGGGCGGCACAATAAAGGCGATCACCGAGCGCGTGAGCCCACGCGTGTTCCGCGTCGTGGCATTACCGGCGCCGAGCGATCGCGAGAAGAGCCAGATGTATGTGCAGCGCTACATTCAGCACTTTCCGGGGGCTGGTGAGATCGTCATCTTCGACCGAAGCTGGTATAACCGCGCCGGCGTGGAGCGGGTCATGGGTTTTTCCGACGAGACGCAGGTGCGCAAATTCCTGCAGGCGGTGCCGCTGGTCGAAAGGGCGATGGTGGAGTCGGGAATCATCCTTCTCAAGTACTGGCTGGAGGTCAGCGCGGAGGAGCAGACCCGCAGGCTCGAGGCGCGCATCGATGACGGCCGCAAGGTCTGGAAGCTCTCGCCGATGGATCTCAAGTCGTACAGCCGCTGGTACGACTATTCCAGGGCGCGCGACGAAATGTTTGCAGCCACTGACACCGGATTTGCGCCGTGGTACGTGGCGAAGTCTGACGACAAGAGGCGCGCACGCCTCAACATCATCGCGCATCTTCTGGGCAAGATTCCTTACAAGCAGGCACCCCGGGAGAAGGTGAAGCTGCCCAAGCGGCAGAAGGCTGGCGGCTACAAGGAGTCTGACTATCCGTTCAAATTTGTCGACGAGCGCTATTGATGCTGAACACTCCAGAACTCCAATCGCGCGTCGGTCCGCGCGCCAGCCTGACCACGATCGTGTCCGCAGCACGCTCTGCGAGACTCGATAATCTGCGCATCCAGTGGATGCCGAACCGTTACCGCTTCGACTGGAGAATCGACAGATGCGAATCGTAATCGCAAACCTTCCCGACGCCGTCTCCGAGGACGGTATTCGCGAGGCGCTCAGCGCGTTCGCGCCGGCGGAGAAAATCAAGCTCGTCAAGGAAAGCGGCACACCCTCGGCGCTCATCGAACTGGAGATGACGCGTGCCCAGGCCGAAGCGCTGGCCAAACGCATCAACGGCCGAAGCTACGAGGGCCGGGAATTGCGCGCCTGGGTGCCGGCGATGGACTGGTAGTCACAGGGGTCGTGGAAAGCGTACCGTATGCCTCATTTTTCGATCGTGTAGCGGCAGCCCTGTTCGGCGGAGGGCAGCCCCGTCTCGACGACGAGGCAGACCGTCAGTTGATCGCCGATACAATCGAGGCGGTGGTCGAGACGGTCGAGCCGCGGGTGCGTCTCAACGCTCGTTATCGTGACAAGCTCGAAGGATGTGTTCGCAAGACCATCGCGCACCTGCGCGCCATCGCGCGGGAACCGCTGGAGCCCGTCCTTCTTGCACGCGCGGCATGGAGCGACGATCCGCGCCTGAACGCCTTCTTTGCTAGGGCAGACGACGTGACGGCGTGCCTCGGGCGCAGCCGGGAACTGCGCGCGTTCTTCGGCAATCCCGCCAGCGCGGACGTGCAGGAGGCCTACGCGCTGCTCGGCATGAAGAAGGAAGAGCGCACCGTGTTCGCCCCGCGACATGAGGGCGACACGCTGACGCACGACGTCGCCCAGGTCACCGTGAGTTTCTCGGAGCATCGGGTGATCGCGCCCGCCGCCACGCTTGCCGCCACTCGCCTGGAGATCGGAAAACGCATTATCCAGCGCCTCGCGCAAGTGGCGCTGTCGCGAATCATCGCGCTGGACACGAAGGCGACCGAGCTGCAGGAGCACAAAGCATTCCTCGCCGCGCGAATGCGCCTGCTGAACCTCGCCCGCGACGGCATGGAAGGGATCGTCAAGGACCCGGCCACCATCAGCGAGCAGATGAAAGCGGTCGAACGCGAGCTGAAGCAAACCGTCGGAGACTATATCGAAACCAAGTCGAGCCTCGCCACGCTCGACGGATACATCGGGCAGATCGACGATGTATTCTCGCATCCCGACCAGCACCTGACGCTCACCCGTACGCCGGTGCGCATCAGTCGCATGGGTTACAAGGTGGACAATGCTGCGACGGGACCGGTCAACGAACTGACCCTGGCGGAACTGTCCATCGGCGAGAATCTGCGGGGCGCAATAGCCATAGTACGTTGCCCCCGCAGTGAACTGCCACCCAAAGAGGACCTCGTGGCGAAGGCGGAGCGCTATCTGTAGCAACGCCGCCACTGACGCCGGGCCCTTGCCCGACTTTTCGTCAATGCCCGACAGTAAGTACCCGCCCCATTCTCCCAAAGGCAAAGGAAAAAAAGGAAAGGAAAAGGTGTCAGGAAAGGAAAAGGTGTCAGGAACCTTTAATTCCGAAGGCACAGAGAAAGGTAGTCAGGAGCGAGATAAAGGTGTCAGGAACCTTTAATTCCGGAGCGGGCCGTCAGCGGGTGACGAACAGCAGCCAGGGCGTGCCGAGCAGCAGGAAGACCGCGAGGAAGAAGACGGTGGTCAGGAGTCCCATCCGGTACAGCTCGCGCTGGGTGAGATAGCCGCTCGCCACGAAGATGACGTTCTGGCTGCCGCCCTGCGGCGTGATGACCGAGAAGTAGCTGCTCGCGAACAGGAGGGCGAAACACAGCAGGGGGGCGGGGACGCCCTCCTTGACCCCGACGGTGAGGAAGACGGCGAGGAGCGCGAGCACCTGAGAGGCCTGGCTCACGAACAGGTAGTGCAGCAGCACGTACAGCACGAGCAGGGCCACATACACCGCCAGCCACGGCAGCCCCTCCAGGCCCGACGCCAGCCGTTCTCCGACGTACCCCATGAAGCCGAGTTCGTTGAGCTGGCCGCTCAGCGCGAAGAGCACGGCGAGCCAAAGGAAGGTGGCGAGGGTGTCGCCCTGTTTGGCGATGTCTTCGATAGTGAGGACGCTGGTCGCAAGCAGGACTCCCAAGCCGCCAAATGCGACGGCGGTGACGCTGAGATTGAACGAGCCGGCCAGAACCCAGCCTGTCACCATCACAGCGAATGCGACCGCGGTGATGAGTTCATCCCGCGTCATCGCCCCCATTTTTGCAAGCTCGGCCCGCGCGGCATGCGGGGCGTCGGGGGTCTCGCTGACTCCCGGTGAAAACAGGAAGCGAACCACGATGGGGAGAAGCAGCATCGCGGTGATTGTCGGAACCGACGCGGCAATCAGCCACCGTCCGAAACCGATGTCCACCCCGAACTGCGCCGCGACCTGGGCCCCGATCGGGTTGACCGACGTGGCCGTCAGCCAGAGCGCCGAGGAGATGGCGAGGCTCGACATGCCGCAGAACATCAGGTAGCCGCCGAGGCGGCGTCCCTCCGCATCGTCCGGCCTGGACCCGGCACCCTGCGCCAGTGAGAGCACCACCGGGAAGAGCACGCCGCCGCGCGCGGTGTTGCTGGGGAAGGCGGGCGCGATGACCGCGTCCGTGAGGACCACGCTGTAGGCGAGCCCGAGCGGCGAGCGGCCGAAGGCGCTCACGATGAGCAGGCTGATGCGACGGCCAAGGCCGGATTTGACCACCGCCTGCGCGACCAGGAAGGCCACTACGACGAGCAGCACGCTCGGATTGGCGAATCCCGAAAACGCTTGGGCCATCTCGACGGTATCGGTGAGCACCACCGCAGCCACCGCCAGCATCGAGGAGGTGAGGAGCGGGAAGGCTCCGAGGAGGACGGAGACAATCGCGCCGGCGAAGACGGCGAAGAGGTGCCAAGCGGGAGTAGTGAGACCCGCGGGGATGGGGGCGAACCAGATTCCGAGAACCAGCGCGAATACCGCGATGCGTCTCAGCAGCAGACTCAGCGAAATCCGGGGCGCGGTCATTGCTGCTTCTCCCCCGTTTTCGACTGGATCTCGTTACCGCCGCGACGGATCCGGCCCTTCAGGCCAATGGCCCGGCCCTGGATCGTGCCTTCCTCCGCTTCCATCACGTACTGCCACTGGAATCCGTATTCGCCATCCGCGCCGTCGTACCGTCCGGTGCCACCGGTGAAGGTGCCGGTGATCCGATTGCCGGTGAGGACCCTTTCCCCCTTCAATTCGCTGAACACCTGGTCACCGCGTTCGTCGGTCCACACCGCGCGCCCGACCATGCCAAGCCGGTCGTCGGAGAAGGCGATGGCCTCGGCGCGGAACCCGATACCCATCCTGGAATCGCCGACGAGCAGCATTGATCCGCTCACACGGACGATCGATGCCTTCTGGTCGCCGCCGAGACGGAGCGTATGCCGCGTGCCCGAGGCGGTCCACGAACCCTCGAACGCGCGCCAGGCATCCGTCTGCAAGGACTCCGACGGAGTGGGCTTCTCCCCACAGGCGGCCACCCCGGCCATCAGGGCGATGGCGAGCGACAGCGCGGTTCGATGTCGCCTCAGACTGTGGTAAGAATGCATTCAGGTTTTTCCTCGCGCAGAATTTCAATCCATCCGTCGTCGGCGTGCTGTGCCGATGCAATGCCGCAGCGAAGCCGTGCAGGCGCTGCATGTGCGGAGTTCGATCCGGGCAACCGGTACGCGTTCGGCAGCCGGTTCAGCCTTGCGGCAACTTATGCTGAACGCAATCACAATGCAACATTGATCGTGCAATTTGCATGGATGTACTTGACCTGAATCTAATGCCCTTTCTCGTGCATGCCGACGATCGGTACTTGTTGAATCCTCCCGCTCCCGTCGGCGACGGGATTTGTGGTCGGCTGGGGTTCTCATGGCGGCCACCGGCCCGGGGCGGCGTGCGACTTACCACCGGATTGATACAAATCAATCCCCAGAGTTGGTTCGCGCCGTAGGCTTCGGTAGTTCCTATTGTTGAAGCGGCCGGGTGGCGCAATCGGACTGGAGGCCAGCAGTGATCCTGCAGAATAAACTAAGAACCAACAATTACTTCCGTCCGACCGCACAGGGCGATGACCATGAGATTGCAAATCCCTTGCCGGTCAGACAACTTTATTGGATTATCCTGCACAAAGTGAGTATTGTGCGGGCCCGGCCAAAGGTACGGTTAGCCCCCGATTGCAGGTTCGTCTGACAACAAAGGAGAGAAGGAATGAGAGCAGGAAACGTGTTTGTTGCAGCCCTGCTGGCTGCGGTTCTGATACTGCCGGTGGGAGCGTCCGCCCAGGCCGACAAGCCGGGTGCAGTCGTGAGCGAGGCTGCAGAGACGGTGGTGGTGGTGCGCGAGATCAACCGCGAGACTCGCAAGGTGACCATCGAGACGCCCAGCGGCGAGCGCGTGATTATTGTTGTCCCCCCCGAGGCCCAGAACCTCGATCAGGTGAATGTGGGGTCGAAGTTCCGTATGCGCTATCTGCAGTCCGTGGCGGTGTTCATCAGTCCGACGGGCGGACAGCCTGAGGCGGTCGAGCATACGGAAGTGCAACTGGCTGAAAAGGGGGCCACCCCGGGCGGTGTCGTCGTGAATGTCAGGCAGATCCAGGCACGCGTAGAGGAGATCGACTATGCGGCACGGACGGTCGTGCTCACCGGGCCCGAGGGCAATCGCGTGAAGGTCACCGTGGATGACAAGGTAAAGCGATTCGCAGAGATCAAGTCTGGGGACATCGTCGTGGTGCGCTACACCGAAGGCCTGGCGATGAAGATGATCAAGGAGTGACTCAGAAGTCCGTGACCAGAGAAGGGCCGGTGACCTGGTGGTGAGGCGGCATACCGAAGCCGTCGCGTTAAGACCGCAGAAGCAGTGACCCACAACGTTTTGCAACCGATCAACTGTTTACCAGGAAAAAAGGCCAAACGTCATGCCATCCCCAAACACCAGCACTGCGAAACTGGATCATTTCTTTTCCAGCTCGTCGGCACGACTGGATCGTTGGCGCGAGTTGAATGCCAGGGCCCAAGCCTGGGCGGCCGGCGCGCGCAGCGGCAATTCTGGCGGCGGGCGCGCTGCGGTGGAAGCAGCGCTGGCGGAAGTGCGTGCGCTCGAAGACTTCTTCGCCTATCCCGGCCATCGGCTGATGAAAGCGTTGGCCGAGCAGATTGCCGAGGACGACTCGTTCGGCGTCGGGCGCCTTGTGCGGCGGATGAGCGGCGCGCTGCTCTCGGGCAGCTATCGCTACGACACCGGCGAATGGGACACGAACGACGAGGGCGTGCCGAGCACGCCGGACCGGTTGTCGGCCACGCTCGAGGGTGGCGAGTCCCGCCGGCCGTATTTCGAGACGCTGTTCGTCACTCCGGCGCCGGCCGCCAGCCTGATGAAGGTCGGGCAGGAGATCCGCCGCCTGCGCCGCACCGAAGACGCGATGGTCTATGAACCGGTGCTGGTCGGTAGCGTGGAGGATGCGCTTCTCGCCACCATCATGAACGGCAAGATCGAGGCGGTGGTGATCTTTGACGGCATACCGGTGCCGTCGCAGCACGACGTGCCGTTGCTGCGTGACCTGCTGGCCTCACGTCACCAGCTCGATACGTCGAGCCTCGCGCCGCTTGAAATCGGTGTGACGCTGGCGCGGCTCATCAAGCGCATCCGTCCCGAACTCGACCTCTACCTGCTGACCGACCGAAACGTGGAGAAGCTGGCGGGCGACCCCGCGGCCTCGATGTTCCGGCGCGTTTTCTACGAAGTAGAGGAACTGATGGAAGTGCACCTCAACATCCTCGAAGGGGTTGCCGATCGTTTCTCCACGCCGTTTTTCGACAACCTCAAGCGTTACGCCGCCCGGCCGATCGCCACTTTCCACGCTCTGCCGATCGCGCGCGGCAAGTCGATAATGAAGTCGAACTGGATCCGCGACATGGGCGAGTTCTACGGACAGAACCTGTTCCTCGCCGAATCCTCGGCCACCACCGGCGGCCTGGACAGCATGCTCGAGCCGACCGGCAACATCAAGATTGCCCAAGAGAAGTTCGCCCGCGCCGTGGGCGCCGACCACGTGTTCTTCGTCACCAACGGCACCTCCACCTCCAACAAGATGGTCTACCAGGCGGTGACCGCGCCGGGCGACATCGTGATCGCCGACCGCAACTGCCACAAGTCGCACCACTACGGCATGGTGCTGTCGGGCGCGCAGCCGCTGTACGTCGAAGCCTTCCCCATGACCGAATACTCGATGTACGGCGCGGTGCCGCTGCGCACCATCAAGCAGACGATGCTCAATCTCAAGGCCGAGGGACGTCTCGATCGCCTGAAGATGGTGACGCTCACCAATTGCACGTTCGACGGGCACATCTATAACACGCGCCGTGTGATGGAAGAGTGCCTGGCGATCAAGCCGGACGTGATTTTCCTGTGGGACGAGGCCTGGTTCGGCTTCGCGCGCTGGTCGCCGTTCCTGCGCCCGCGCACCGGACTGGGCGCAGCGGCTGCCCTCGAGGAGTGGCGCGCCAGCCCCGATGCGCTCAAAGCTTATCTGGCGCAGGCTTCCGAACTCGGCGAGGATCTCGACCCCAAGGACGAGCGCCTGCTCAAGCGGCACCTGGTTCCGGACCCGCGCAAGATGCGCATCCGCGTGTACGAGACCGACTCGGTGCACAAGTCGATGTCGGCCCTGCGCCAGGGATCGATCGTGGCAGTGCGCGACGAGGACTACAACGCCCACGCATCGGCCTTCCGCGAAGCGGTGTTCATCCACGCCTCGACCTCGCCGAATCAGCAGATCATCGCCTCGCTCGACGTCGCCCGGCGCCAGATGGAGCTCGAAGGCTATGAACTCGTCATGCGCGCGTTCGAGATTGCGTTTGCGATCCGTCGGGCGGTGGCCGAACACCCGATCATCTCGAAGTACTTCCGTGTGCTCGGAGCCGACGCCATGGTGCCGGCCGAGTACCGTGCATCGGGTTTCCAGGACTTCCTCGCCCCGGGCACGACCTGGGTGACGGCGCTGAAGTCGGTGCAGGAAGACGAGTTCTTCCTCGATCCCACGCGCATGACGCTGGTGTGCGGCACTGCCGGGTACGACGGCACCCAGTTCAAGGGGCTGCTGGCGGCCAAGTACAACATCCAGATGAACAAGACCTCGCGCAACAGCGTGCTCCTGCAGAGCAACATCAACAACACCCGCAGCGACGTCGCACTCCTGATCAAGGTGTTGCTCGAAATTTCGCAGGATATCGAGGCCCGGCTTGCCGAGGGTGGCGAGTCCGAGCGCGCAGCCTTCGCGGCGCGGGTGAAGAGCCTGATGACGGACGTGCCCGACCTGCCGAACTTCAGCCGCTTCCACGACGGTTATCGCGAGAACCCGGGCAGCATCACGCTCGAAGGCGACATGCGCGGCGCGTTCTTCGCCGCCTATGAAGAGGACGACTGCGAGTACCTGCCGCTCATGAGCCCGAAAATCGACGAGCGCCTCAAGAGCGGGCCGGAGATGGTGTCGGCCAATTTCGTGATTCCCTATCCGCCCGGCTTCCCGATCATGGTGCCGGGACAGGTCATCGCGGCCGACACGATCGGCTTCATGCGCAAGCTCGACGTCAAGGAAATCCACGGCTACAACGCCACGCGCGGCCTCAAGCTGATCAAGCTGTCGGCCATCCCGGAAGCCCACCAGGGCGGACAGGGTGCGCCGCCACGCGCGGCCCCGCCCAAGGCCAAAACAGTCGCCAAGCAAGGGAGATAGCTCATGCAAACGTTCCTGATGGAATTTATCGTCACAACATTGCAGCGCTACCCGGAACTTGCCATCTTTGCGGCGCTTGCGATTGGCTATTGGATCGGGGTAATCAAGCTCGGCGGCTTCAGTCTTGGCACGGTCACCGGTACACTTCTCGCCGCGATCTTGATCGGTCAACTCGGCATCGAAGTGTCGGCCAACGTCAAGTCGATTTTTTTCATCATGTTCCTGTTCGCTGTCGGTTACGGCGTAGGACCCCAGTTCGTTCGCGGTGTCTCAACGGACGGTCTGCCGCAGGCCATCTTCGCCGTGGTCATATCGGTTCTCTGCCTCGCCTCGGTCTATGTGGCTGCCAAGATCGCGGGCTACGATGCCGGGTTCGCCGCCGGCCTTCTTGCGGGTGCTCAAACCATTTCTGCATCCATAGGTGTCGCCACCGACGCGATCAACGGGCTTGGCATGCCGGCCGAACAGACCAAGGAGATGATCAACCATATCCCTGTTGCTTACGCGGTAACTTACATTTGGGGCACTATCGGAACCGGCGTGATTCTCGCCATGTTGGGCCCCAAGCTCCTGGGCGTCGATCTCGAGGCCGAATGCAAACGATATGAAAAGGAATTGTCGGCCGGCGGGCCCGTGGGTGGCATGCAGTCGGCGTATCGCCGTTTCGACGTTCGTGCCTACAAGATCCGTGATCAGATTCCGTCCGGCACGACCGTGGCCGACGCCGAGTCCCGCTACGCATCCATCCATGAAGGCGTCCGCATCTTCGTCGAACGGCTGCGCCGTGACGGCAAGATTATCGAGTTCGAACCGACGACTGTGCTGCAGCCGGGGGATGTAGTCGCGCGTATCCGGCAGGACGGAAGTGCTTGTCGAGGTGCTCGGGAAATACGGCAACGAGGTTTCCGATCCCGAGTTGCTTGATATTCCCGCCGAAGCCGTCGATGTTGTCCTGACCAACAAGGCCTATAACGGGAAGACGCTGATCGAGTTGGCCAAAACCGATTTCGCGCGAGGCGTCTACCTGACGAAAATCACCCGCGGCGCCACTTCCGTGAACATTCCCGTGCTGGCGCAGACCAAGGTGTATCGGGGCGACATCCTGAGAATCGGAGGCACGCGCGCGAACACGGAGGCGGCCGCCAAGAATCTGGGATACGCAGACCGGCCGACGAACGCCGCAGACATGGTCTTCGTCGGTCTCGGTATCGTCCTCGGCGGTCTGGTGGGAGCCATCGTCGTGCCGGTCAGCGGTATTCCGATCACGCTGTCGACATCCGGCGGGGCGTTGATCGCAGGGATCATCATCGGTTGGTTGCGGGGGGTTTATCCAATTTTCGGCCGCATTCCGGCGCCTACGCTCTGGTTTATGAACAACGTCGGCCTGAACGTATTCATCGCCGTCGTGGGGATCACGGCGGGTCCGACCTTTGTCGCCGGTATCAAGGAGGCCGGCATCGGTCTGTTCCTCTGGGGATTTTTCGCGACCTCCGTCCCCATGCTCCTGGCGCCATGGATCGGAAAGTACATCTTCAAGTTCGATCCTGCCATCAATCTGGGCTGTTGCGGCGGCGCCCGCACCAGTACGGCGTCCGCCGCAATGGTCGGCGAGGTGGCCAAGAGCGACATTCCGTTACTTGGCTATACGGTGCCCTATGCGGTCAGCAACACGCTGCTCACGATGTGGGGCTTGGTCATAGTCCTGATGATTTCGTAAACCGCAAATTTCCGGTGTCTGGGCTCACAGGGAGAAATCCATGCACGACGCAAAGTACAAACAGTACGAGAAGCTGGGACCGTTCGAGATCAAGGACTTTCTCGCCAAGGTGGCATCGAAGTCCGCGGAGGAAACCTCCCTCTCTTACCTGAATGCGGGTCGCGGCAACCCGAACTGGGTTGCCACCGAGCCGCGCGAGGCCTTCTTCCTGCTGGGGCAGTTCGCGGTCACCGAGAGCAAGCGCGTGCTCGACCTGCCGCCGGGCGTCGGCGGCATGCCCAAGGCATCGGGCGTCGCCGCCCGGCTTGAAGCCTGGCTGGCGAAGCACGGCGATATGCCGGGCGCGCCGTTCCTGCAGTCGATGGTGCCGTGGGCGGTGAAGAAGTTCGGCTTCGACCGCGACAAGTTCGTGCACGAGCTTGTGGATTCCATAATCGGCGACCACTACCCGGTGCCGGACCGAATGCTGGTGCACAACGAACAGGTCGTTCACGAGTACCTGCAGTGGGCGATGTGCGGAACCCCGCGGCCAAAGGGCAAGTTCAAGATCTACGCGGTCGAGGGTGGCACCGCCGCCATGTGCTACATCTTCAAGTCACTGAAAAGCAACCGGATCATCAACCCGGGCGACACCATTGCGCTCGGCGTGCCGATCTTCACCCCGTACCTGGAGATGGCGCACCTGGAGGACTATGACCTCAAGTTCGTCGAGGTGAAGGCCCCGCAGGAGAACAGGTTCCAGTACACCGATGCAGAGCTCAAGAAGCTGCTCGATCCCAAGGTCAAGGCGTTTTTCATCGTCAACCCGGGCAACCCGTACGCGGTGGCGCTCTCACCCGACACGATCAAGAAGATCGGGGCCGTGCTCAAGAAGCGGCCGGACCTGATCCTGCTGACGGATGACGTCTACGGCACCTTCGTGCCGGGCTTCCGCTCGCTGATGGGGGAGTTCCCGAAGAACACCATCGGCGTCTACTCGTACAGCAAGTACTTCGGCTGCACCGGCTGGCGCCTGGGCACGGTCGCGGTTCACGAGGACAATATCTTCGATGAAATGATCGCCAAGCATCCCGAGCGCATCAAGAAACTGCTGGACAAGCGCTACGGCACGCTGACGCTCGAGCCGCGCAAGATCGCCTTCATCGACCGCATCGTGGCGGACAGCCGCGATGTCGCGCTCAATCACACCGCGGGCCTGTCGCTTCCGCAGCAGGTGATGATGACGCTGTTCTCGCTGAGCGAACTGATGGACGAGAAGAAGGACTATCAGAAAGCCTGCATCGGCATCGTCAAGAAGCGGGTCGAGGCGACGCTCGAGGGACTTGGCCTCGAACTGCCCCCGAACGAGTTCTTCGACTACTACTACGGCCTCATCGACTTCGAGTTCTTCGCACGCAAGCACCTGGGCGAGGACATCGTCAAGTGGATGAAGGCGAACGTGCATCCGCTGGACATCGTGTTCCGGCTGGCCGAGGACCACGGCATCGTACTGCTCAACGGCAGCGGCTTTGCAGCTCCGGACTGGTCGGTACGCATATCGTTCGCGAACCTGGATGACCATGTTTACGACGACATCGGCCGGGCGGTGCGAGAGATTGCGCGCGGCTACCGGCAGGCCTACGAGGCAGCCACGGGCAAGAGCGGCAAACCGGCCAAGGCCGGGAAGGCGCCCGGCGCGAAAAAACGCTCGCGCTGATGTGGGCTATTGCCTGCGACGAGGGTGATGTCATAGAAGGAAGAACGATATGGATCATACGTTGCCATATGCCATTTATCTGAGGAGAAAATCATGAACACTGTTCACAAGGCGGCCGGCGTGCTTGCCCTCGTATTCCTGTTCTGCGTCGGAGCGGTCGAGGCGCGCGAAGCCACCCCGCAAGACCTGCAAGCGGTCGTGCAGGCGGCCCACGAGAAATTCAAGGATGACAAGAGCGGCAAGAACGCCGACTACATTCCCGAGCTGGCGAAGGTCCCCTCCGAGTTGTTCGGCGTGGTCATCGTCACGGCGCAAGGCAAGGTTTACACGGCCGGCGACGTGGACTACGCGTTCTCGATCCAGTCGGTGTCCAAGCCGTTTACCGCCGCGCTGGTCATGCAGCAGCAGGGTGCGCAGGTGATCAAGGACAAGATCGGCGTCGAGCCGACCGGCCTGAAGTTCAACGCCATACTGGCCACCCAGATCATTCCGCAGGTGTCGGTGAACCCGCTGGTCAACTCCGGCGCCATCGCATCGGTGAGCCTGGTGCAGGCTGAGAACGCCAAGGCGCGCTTCGCCAAGATCCTGGGTTTCTTCAACGACCTGTCGGGCGCGAATCTGTCGGTGATCGAGAGCGTGTATAAATCCGAGGCCGCCACCAACCAGCGCAACCGCGCCCACGGTTACATCCTGGCGGCCTCCGACCGGATCTACTCCGACCCCATGGAGGCGGTGGACGTGTACACCCGCCAGTGCTCGATCGGCGTGACCGCCAAACAACTTGGGATCATGGGCGCGACGCTCGCCAACAACGGCGTCAATCCGGTGACTGGCAAGCGCGTGCTCGACGCCAAGTACGTGCCGAAGGTACTGGCGATCATGATGATGGCGGGTTTCTATAACGAATCCGGCGACTGGGCCTATACCACCGGTCTTCCGGCGAAGACCGGCGTAGGCGGCGGCATCGTCGCGATCGTGCCCGGCAAGATGGCGATCGTCGGCTTCTCGCCGCGCGTGAACGACCCGGGCAACAGCATCCGCTCGGCCCAGGCCATCACCCATATCGTCAACGAGCTCGGTCTGAACCTGTTCGGCTCGGACGAGTGAATGTCGCCTGGACACCGCCGGCGCGACCAATCAACAGAGTGAAAGGAGACATCCAGTGAATATCTGCAAGCAAACGTGTTCGAGTTCTGGCGGCAAGCGCCGTGCTCGTGTCTGTCCTCGGCGGATTGGGAAGCGCACAGGCCCAGGACAAGGCCGAGGACAAGCCACGCGTGGAAATCTACGGGTTCGTCCAGACCGACCTCATTCAGGACTTCAACCGCGTCGATCCCGATTGGAAAGCCACGTTGCGTCCGTCCAGAATCCCGGTGAACTGCCTCGACCGGGACCGACCCCGGTTGCGGGGCCGATGGAGAGACCATCTTCAGCATTCGCCAGTCGCGTCTGGGCTTCAACGGCTTCATTCCGACCTCAAGCGGCGAACTCACCACAAAGTTCGAGTTCGACCTGTTCGGCGTGGGCGCCGACGCGGGCCAGACGACCATGCGCATCCGCCACGTCTACGGGGAGCTCGGACCGTTTCTGGTCGGCCAGACAAACAGCCTGTTCATGGACGGTGACGTGTATCCCAACACCATCGACTACTGGGGTCCCACCGGCATGATCTTCTTCCGCAATATCCAGGCGCGCTGGACGCCCTATCGCAAGGACGGGATGAAGTTCGCGCTGGCGCTGGAAGCGCCCGGCACGGCGCTAGATTCGGGCTCTGCCGGTTTCGGCGCCGTGTCGGCACACAATGCGGTGCCTGACTTCACTGCGCAGTGGCGCGTGGAGCGCGATTGGGGGCATGCCCAGGTGGCGGGCATCCTGCGCTCGCTCGGCTACGAGACCACCGGCACGGCGAACGGAGACCCCTCCGGGAGCAAGACTGGCTACGGCATCAACCTGAGCGGAAGCTACAACACCTCCGGCAAGAACAAGATCCACGCACAGCTTGCCTTCGGCCAGGGCATCGCCAACTATAGCAACGACTGCTGCGTGGATCTCGCCACCGATGCGGCGCGGCAATCCCGAGGCAGTGCCGCTGCTCGACTGGATGCTCTACTACGACCACTGGTGGAACGACAAGCTGAGCAGCTCGATCGGCTACAGCGAGAACGTCCAGGACAATACGGACGGGCAAGCGGGTACCGCACAGCACATTGGGAAGTACGCCTCGGCGAACCTGCTGTACTACCCGGTGCGCAACGTCATGACCGGCGTCGAGTTGCTGCAGGGCGAGCGCGAGAACAAGAACGGCAACTCCGGGACCGACACGCGCGTGCAGTTCTCGGCCAAGTTCAACTTCTAAGGAGGCCAACGGATGGTTTGGATCGCCGGGCAACTACGCGACCACCCCGGGATCGCCATCTTCCTTGCGCTCGCGCTGGGCTGCCTGCTTGACTGCGCGCCGTAACACAAACCTGATGGAGGAAATGCAAATGAAAATCGGAAAACTGTTGAGTGCTGCGTTGTTCGCAGCGTTGATGTTGGGGGCCGGTGCGAGCTGGGCCGCAAAGCCGCACGTTGTGATCCTGGCCACCGGCGGCACCATCGCCGGGGCGCAGGCGGCAGGGCAGGACGCGGGCTACAAGTCCGGCAGCTTCCAGGTGGAGGACCTCATCAAGGCTGTTCCCAACCTGGGCGAGCTGGCGGACATCACCGGCGAGCAGGTGGTCAACATCGGCAGCCAGGACATGAACAACGAGGTCTGGCTCAAGCTCGCCAAGCGTCTGAACGAAGTGCTGGCGCAGCGCGACGTGGACGCCGTGGTGATCACCCATGGCACCGACACCATGGAGGAGACCGGCTACTTCCTGAGCCTCGTCATCCGCAGCACCAAGCCGGTGGTGATGGTGGGCTCGATGCGGCCTGCCACGGGAACCAGTGCGGACGGTTCGGCCAACATCTACAACGCAGTTTCAGCCGCGGTGCATCCGAAGGCGCGCGGCCGGGGCGTGATGGTGCTTCTCAACGACGAGATTCACTATGCGCGCGAGGCGACCAAGACCAACACCACGCAGCTCGACACCTTCAAGTCGCCCAACCGCGGCAAGGCCGGCATGACCAACGCCGGTCGCGTGTACTGGTACGACCCACTCGCCACCAAGCACACCGGCGCGAGCGTGTTCTCGGTCGACGGGTTGTCGGAGTTGCCCCGGGTGGAGATCTTCTATGCCTACGCCAACGTGGGGCGCGACTTCATCGACCAGTGCGTCGCGCTGGGCTGCAAGGGCATGGTGCTGGCCGGCGTGGGTGACGGCAACGCCACGCAAGCGGCGGTGGCCGGCCTGCAGGACGCGATCAAGAAAGGGATAGCGGTGGTTCGCTCCTCGCGCACCAACAGCGGCATCACCGACCGCAACGTGGAGTTGAACGACGACGAGATGGGCAGCATCGCCTCGATGGAGCTCAATCCGCAGAAGGCGCGGGTGCTGCTGATGCTTGGGCTCACCAAGACCGGCGATGCGAAAAAGCTGCAACAATACTTCTACGAGTACTGAGCCAGCCCTGGAGCCATGAGGGCATGAAATTCGTCGTTGCGCTCGAATCGCCGGGTGCCAGCATCGACACCGGCAAAGCGAGCACCAAGGACGGCGCGTCGGGCGACGACACCCGCGTCCAGTTTTCGGCGAAATTCGACTTCTGGCGGTACTGCCCGTGAGGATCGCGGGACGCGAGTCAGCGGCTTGCCCTCGGAGCGCACTGTCCGGGAACTGTTCCTGCTAACGGAAATACATCGAGGTTGCATCGCGCGTCGGCCGCGCTGGTGGCAACGGCGATCGGTCTGGGCTGCGCCAGCGCGCTGGCCGGCGAAGCCGGCCCGGCAATGCGCTGGGAGCTCGGAATCGCCGGGGCGCTGCTGCACTTTCTCGGAGAGCAGCCTTTCGTACTGATGTTCCTCGTGCTGGCGTTGGGGACTATCGTGGGACGCCGCACGATCGGCTTCATCTCGCTGGGCTCTACAGCCGGGACATTGCTGGCGGGCATCCTCATCAGCCTGTGGGCCCATCTCGGCTACGGAATCAGGTACGAGGTACCGACGCTGCTCACCACGGTGGCCCTCAACCTCTTCATGTTCGCCGTCGGCCTGAAGGTCGGACCGCAGTTCTTCGCCGGGTTGCGGCGGGACGGAGTGAAGTTCGTGGCCATCTCGCTGGTGGTTGTCGGCCTGAACTTCGCCATCGCCTTTGGTGCCTCGAAGGCGCTGGGGCTGGCGCCGGGCTTCGCCACCGGGATCATCTCGGGGAGCATGACCGATACGGCGGTGATCGGGGCGGCCACCGGTGCGGTGCAAAGCGGTTCCTATCAACCGCCGGACGGCGTGACGCCCGAGGACGTGATCGGACACGTCGCGGCCGGCTATGCGATCACGTACCTTTTTGCGCTGATCGGCATCATCCTGCTCGTGCGCTATCTGCCTCGCCTGTCCAGGATCGACGCGAAGGCCGCCGCCCGCGAAGCCGAGGCGAGCTATGGCGGTGGCGAAGGGACATTACCGATCGCCGGCACAGGTGCCGGCAACGTCATGACAAGGCTCGGCATAGACGCGCGTGCTTATCGCGTCGAGAACCCGGCACTGATCGGTCAACGCCTGCATGAAATGTGGGCCGGACAGCGATGTGCAAGTGCTTCAACTGAGGCGTAACGGCACGGCCGTGGATCTCGCGACCGACCTGATCGTACAAAGGGGCGACGTCGTAACCGTGGTGGGCGACGTCAAGCAAATGGTCGCCCGGGCTGCCGAGGCGATCGGACCGGAGGTGGCGGATGCGCAGGCGCGCCAACTCGATCTGGAAGTTGCCGACATCGTCGTCAGCAGCAAGAGGCTGGTCGGTCTGACGCAGCGAGAGGTAATCGAGCAGGTGCGGCGTGCCGTCTTCCCCGAGGCGACGCGCGTCGGGCGACTGGTGCACGCTGGTCGGCTATATCCGGGCCGGCGAGAGCTTGCCAGCGTATCCGAACACGCGTGTCGAGTATGGCGACGTAGTGCGGGTGCTCGGTCCGAAGACCAGGATCGACCAGATCGGCGCGCACGTGGGCGCAGTCGTGCGCGGCACCACGGTATCCGACATCCTCACCATGGCGCTTGGGCTGGCTATCGGGTACGTGATCGGTTACCTGAGTATCTCGATCGGCGGGATACCGATCAGCCTGGGCACGCCGGCCGGCGTCATGCTGGCCGGCATTGCCATCAGCACCTTGCGCTCGCGTAATCCGTTGTTCGGTGGCCCGGTATCCGAGGGCGCGCGCAGCCTGCTGCAGGACCTCGGGCTGGATCTGTTCATCGCAGTCGTGGCACTGAACACTGCTCCGAACGTCGCCGCTGCCTTCGCCGGCGGCGGCGTGCTGGAAATCCTTGCCATCGGCGTCACGGCGGCATTGGTTCCGCCGCTGGTGGCCTGGGTAGTGGGACTGAAACTGCTGAAGCTCAATGCCGCCGTTTTGATGGGGGCGCTGTGCGGCGCGCGCTTCTCAACGCCGGCGCTGCGCGCGGCGCAAGAGGAAACCGGCAGCGCGGTTCCCGCGGTTGGCTATCCGGTCCCCTACGCCGTGACCGCGGTGCTGGTTCTGGTCGCGGGCTATCTCGCACTGTTCCTTTGATGAGCGCGCCCCCTGTGGCACGAGGGGTTCGTATGGCAAATGACGGATAACGTATGGGTTGAAACACTGACGCGCGGACTGCTCGAGGCGCATCAGCTGCGGGGGGTGTTCGAGCTCCCGGCGATCTTTGACCTGAGCGCGGTGTTCTTCTTCGCTCTGACAGGGGCGCTCGCGGCGATTCGCCGCGGCTACGATTTCGTCGGCCTGTTCATCATGGCGTTCGTGACCGGTGTCGGCGGCGCGCTGATCCGCGACGGCCTGTTCATTACGCAGGGCCTGCCGGCGGTGGTCGCCGACGGCCGCTATCTGATCGTGATCGTGCTGGCCTGCCTGGCGGGCATGGCAATCGGCGGGTTCATCGAGCGCTTCCACAAGGCCATCGCCTACATCGATGCCCTCGGTCTGGGCGCGTACGCGGTGGTCGGTGTCCAGAAGGCGCTGATCGCGAACATGAGCATTCCGGCCGCGATCATGATCGGGACCATCAATGCGGTCGGCGGCGGGTTGCTGCGCGATATCATCGTGCGGGTCGAGCCGCTGATGCTGAAGCCGGGTCAGTTCTACGTGCTGGCCGCGGTGCTCGGCAGCGCGCTGTTCGCGGGCCTGACCGCAGTCACGACGCTGACCGCGCCCCAGTCCGCTTTGATCGCGATCTTCGCGACCTTTCTGATCCGCATCCTGGCTATCCTGTTCAACTGGCAGACCATGGCGGTGCGTCCGTGGTTCACCGGGCACGGCAAGGAATCCACCATGTCCGACGACGAGGCCCGCAAGCAGGAACAGGAGCGCGGCGGCCGCAAGGAGTGAACGACGCGAAGCCGTTTGCGGTGGCCGCTCCGCAACCCCGCCACTTCCCGCGTGGTTGCAGGTCGCAACGCAGGCACGGGTGGCGACCGTTACCGCTTCTCAATGACATAAGGTGACTTTCGTATCAGCGTGAACCGGGATCTCCCACGTCATCGAAACGGCGAAAGGTACTTCAATGCAGATCAAGCCTTCCGTTAACTGGCTGTTCGTCTTCATGCCGGTCACGCTCGCACTCCGCAGGCACGAATATTTACTGGGTGTTCCGGCGTATCATGGTGGATGCCCGGTCGTTGTGTGGCGCGGACACCGGGCGGATGCACCGTTGCAATGCGCGACCGGTATCGCAACGCTGATCGCGAAACCGATAGATGCGTCCGGAATCCGAAGTAACGCATGCTCGCGTTCGGTGCTGCGATCGGAAAGAGTCACGGCTCGCCCGGGCGAGTCCGGCACCCCGGCGATCGCCGGGACCGGCGAGCGTGTATCGTCATGTTTGGCCTGGATGAATCGCAGGCGTGGCTCGTAATCGGAGCAAGCACATGGCAGTAAAGACAGCAGCGAAAAAGGTGGTCAAGACGGCAGCGAAGGCGCCGGCGGCGCCGAAGAAGTGGGCTGGAAACGTGCCGCCCATCAAGCCGGGTACCTATGCGGACGGCATCCCGTTTCACGAGCTCCAGTACCTGGCGTGCAAGCTTATCCTGAGGCCCAACCACTTCACCTCGCGGAAGAGCCTTTTCGATTTCGGGGATGTGATGCAGGGGCCGGCCGCGCAGCACGGCGTGGTGTTTTCGATGAGGCAATACCTGGACGCGCCCGTCAAGGTCCGTGAAGTGCTCTTTCTGGACACACCGGATGCGCGCCTGTACAAGCACGCTTTCATTCTCCGCAGGCGCATCCAGTACAAGGACGGTTTTCCCGTCGGTGAGCCCGAGATCGTCTTCAAGTTCCGCCACCAGGACCTGCAGACGGCCGCCGAGACCGACGTCCGCCCCCAGATCCAGGGCGACTTTACGCTCAAGTTCAAGGGGCAGGCGCTGCCGCTGAAGGACCGGCTCGGCGGGATCCGGATGCTGTACTCGCACAACGTGCAGTTCCCGCGTTCGCACCTGCGCACGGGTATAGCCGACATCGCGTCGATGAAAACAATCATTGAGGTCTTCCCGGTCCTCAAGCAGCTAAAGTGGGAGCCGCACGAGCGCGTTGAACTTGTCGGCAACACCATGGTCGAGGAGGTGCTGCAGGACATCGGCATTCTCGACTTCGGAGAGGGAATCTCGGCGAAGGTCAATGTTTCGCTGTGGCGCACCCGCGGCGAGCACCGGCCGCTCATCGGAGAGTTCTCCTACCAGGTCAAGTTCCAGAAGGGGGAAGATCTACGCCTGAAAGCGATGCAGAGGGCCGAGGAGTTCTTTTTGTCGCTTCAGTACGCCGCGAAGGGCTGGATCGCTCTCGATGCGACCAAGACCGGCGTTGTCTACCGGCTCAAGGGCAACCCACCGAACGCCCACGAATGAGCACAAGCGATTTGATTGAGGCGGCCGGTTTCGGGGCTTTCGAGGCGAGGCTCTGATGGCGGCAAGCTTTCCGCACCGCGGCGTTTTCGCGCTGCGGTTCGCGGTGAATGTCTTCGTCGGGTCGACCGTCATCTGGTACTCCTTGCGGCTTGTGAGCGATTCCAATCCAATCTGGGCCGTCGCGTCGATGATCGCGTCGGCGGACCCTCAGGTGAGCGTTGCAGCCCGGATGTTCAAGAGTCGATTCATAAACGTGCTCGTCGGGTGCTTCATCGGCCTGGTTTTCCTGGCAATCGGCGGCTCGAGCGCGTGGAAACTCCCAATCGCGCTGGCCGTCACGGTTCTCGTGTCCTCGTACCTGGTTCGCATCCCGACGATGTGGCGTCAAGCGCCGATCACCGCAGCCATCGTCATCGCGGCGGGCCTGACGCAACAATCGAAACTCGGCGGCATGGAGTTCGGCCTGCACAAGGTCATGGAGGTCCTGTTCGGATGCCTGGTGGGCCTGTTGGTGAGCTGGATCATGGCGAGGATTTGGCCCCTCGCGGAGCAGACGCGGGAGGGCGAGGGAGCCGCCTGAGAGCCGTGTCATCGGAAACCGGTCCTCGACGAAACGCTTCGTTCAACGTTGGTAGACGATCGCGGTATCCTTGCTTCGAGGGGCGGCGAAGGGGCGGTTCGACGGCAACCACCTTCTGGAGGAGCGACAATGAATCGACGTGAGTTCCTGAGCCTCGGCGCTGTCTCGACTTCCTGAAACGACGAAGGGTATTTCGATGCAGATCAAGCCTTCCATTAACTGGCTGTTCGTCTTCATACCGGTCACGCTCGCGCTCGAGCACGCCGGGTTGCCGGCGCCCTGGGTATTTTTCTCGGCGGCGCTCGCGATCGTTCCGATCGCGAGCCTCATCGTGCGGGCCACCGAGCAGATCGCCACGCGCACCGGCGACGCCGTCGGCGGGCTTGCTCAACGCGACCTTCGGCAATGCGCCGGAGCTCATCATCGCCTTCGTGGCGCTCAAGGCGGGATTGCTCGACATGGTGCGCGCCTCGCTCATCGGTGCGATCCTTGCCAACATCCTGCTTGCGCTCGGTGTCGCGTTCCTGCTCGGCGGTTTGCGCTACCGCGACCAGGACTACAACCCGGCGGCCGCGCGCGTCTACAGTTCGATGATGCTGATCGCCGTCGTGAGCCTCGCGGTGCCAAGCGCATTCAGCCGCTTCTTCGCGCCCGAGGAGACGATCCGCCAGGAGACGCTGCTGAACGTGGGTCTGGCCATCGTGCTGCTCATCGCCTATGCGCTCTACCTCGTGTTCATGCTGAAGACCCATCCGGGCGCCTTTGCCGCCAAGGGCGGCCACGGTGATGGGGAAGCCGAGGGCGCACACTGGAGCCTGCCGCGGGCGGTGGCAAGTCTTGTGGGCGCTTCGCTGCTGGCGGCGTGGATGAGCGAGATCCTGGTGGGCGCGGCCGAGGGCACCGGCCAGGCGCTGGGCATGACGCAGGTATTCATCGGCATTGTGTTCGTGGCGATTGTCGGCGGCGCGGCCGAAAGTCTCTCGGCCATCGTGATGGGGCGCAAGAACCGGGTGGACATGACGATCGGCATCGCGCTGGGCAGCTCGATCCAGATCGCCTTGTTCATCGCGCCAGTGCTGGTGCTGGCAAGCTATTTCATCGCGCCGCAACCACTCGAGCTGTCCTTCGGACGCGCCGAGGTCGGCGCGCTCATGATGGCGGTACTGATCGGCGCCGTGGTGTGCGGCGACGGGCGCTCCAACTGGTACAAGGGCGTGCAGCTCATCACTGTTTACATAATCATCGCGCTCATGTTCTACTTCCTGCCGGACGTCTCGCATTCCGGTTAGCAGAGTAGCCCGTGGCGCCGCGACGGCGGTAGCCGCGTCAGCAAGGAGGCTTGCATGTCGAAGACGGAAAATCAGAAGCGCGAGCGGGTGCTGGACCCGATCGACCGCGTGTCGGAGATCATATTCGGCCTGATCATGGCGCTGTCGTTCACCGGAGCGGTCAGCGCGGCGACCGCCGGCAGAGAGGAAATCCGCACCGTGATCTTTACCGCGCTCGGCTGCAATCTCGCGTGGGGGCTGGTCGATGCGGTCATGTACCTCGTCCAGACGCTCACCGAACGGACACGTAACTTCACGCTGATGCGGCGTGTCCGAAGTGTAGTGGCCCCGCAAGAGGCCCACGCGATCATCGCCGACGCAATGCCCGGGCGCATCGGCAGCGTGATCAATGCCGAAGGTCTGGAGGAAATTCGCCGGCGCCTCGCCGCGCTGCCCGAGCCACCCGCTCGCGGGCGCCTCGGCCGGGACGACTACGTCGGCGCCCTTGGCGTCTTCCTGCTCGTCGTGCTCGCGACCTTTCCGGTCGTGGTCCCGTTCATGCTGTTCGCCGAAACCGCACTGGCAATGCGCGTCTCCAACGGGGTCGCGCTGGCAACGCTGTTCCTGGCCGGCTACAGGCTCGCGCGGTATTCCGGGGGCAGTCCCTGGCGGTCCGGCTTCGCGATGGCCGCCATTGGAGCGGCGCTGGTGGCAGCTATCATGGCGCTCGGGGGATGAGCGTGCGTCTGCGGTCGCCATGTGCCGCCATGGCGGCCGCGCTGCTCGTGCCGGTACTGGCCTGCGCCGCACCGGACAGCGGGGATGCACCGTCGCCACCTTCGCCCGCGAGTGCTCCCGGCTGGGCCTTTTCCGCGACCGGCATGTATTATTTTCCCCCCGATCAGGACAATTTCCTGCTCGTCATTGGCACGGCCGATCGCGGGTCGCTGCATCTCGAGGCACGCTACAACTACGAGGCGCTCGACACCGGTTCGCTGTTCGCCGGCTGGACGTTCTCGGGTGGCAACGCTGACCTACGAGCTGACGCCAATGTTCGGCGCGGTGTTCGGTGACACGCAGGGTATCGCGCCGGGGTTCGAGGCAAGCCTGGCGTATGGTATCGCCGACTTTTACATCGAAGCCGAGTACCTGCATGACTCCGAGAACCATGAGGACAGCTACACCTACGCGTGGAGCGAGCTTGGCTTCAGCCCCCCTGGAGTGGCTGCGCTTCGGTCTCGTCGGCCAGCGCGCAGCGTCTACGCAGC
>CAVOIO010000026.1:0-152269 GCA_963695915.1 uncultured beta proteobacterium | reverse complement strand
ATGGCGTTCGTGACCGGTGTCGGCGGCGCGTTGATCCGCGACGGCCTGTTCATTACGCAGGGCCTGCCGGCGGTGGTCGCCGACGGCCGCTATCTGATCGTGATCGTGCTGGCCTGCCTGGCGGGCATGGCAATCGGCGGGTTCATCGAGCGCTTCCACAAGGTCATCGCCTACATCGATGCCCTCGGTCTGGGCGCGTACGCGGTGGTCGGTGTCCAGAAGGCGCTGATCGCGAACATGAGCATTCCGGCCGCGATCATGATCGGGACCATTAATGCGGTCGGCGGCGGCTTGCTGCGCGATATCATCGTGCGGGTCGAGCCGCTGATGCTGAAGCCGGGGTCAGTTCTTGACGTGCTGGCCGCGGTGCTCGGCAGCGCGCTGTTCGCGGGCCTTACCGCAGTCACGACGCTGACCGCGCCCCAGTCCGCTTTGATCGCGATCTTCTCGACCTTTCTGATCCGCATCCTGGCCATCCTGTTCAACTGGCAGACCATGGCGGTGCGTCCGTGGTTCACCGGGCAAGGCAAGGAATCCACCATGTCCGACGACGAGGCCCGCAAGCAGGAACAGGAGCGCGGCGGCCGCAAGGAGTGAACGACGCGAAGCCGTTTGCGGTAGCCCCTCCGCAACCTCGCCACTTCCCGCGCGGTTGCAGGTCGCAACGCAGGCACGGGTGGCGACCGTTACCGCTTCTCAATGACTTAAGGTAACCTTCGTATCAGCGTGAACTGGGATCTCCCGCGTCATCGAAAACGGCGAAAGGTACTTCAATGCAGATCAAGCCTTCCGTTAACTGGCTGCCGTCTTCATGCCGGTCACGCGCGCACTCCGCAGGCACGAATATTTACTGGGTGTTCCGGCGTATCACGGTGGATGCCCGGTCGTTGTGTGGCGCGGACACCGGGCGGATGCACCGTTGCAATTCGCGACCGGTATCGCAACGCTGATCGCGAAACCGATAGATGCGTCCGGAATCCGAAGTAACGCATGCTCGCGTTCGGTGCTGCGATCGGAAAGAGTCACGGCTCGCCCGGGCGAGTCCGGCACCCCGGCGATCGCCGGGACCGGCGAGCGTGTATCGTCGTGATTGGCCTGGATGAATCGCAGGCGTGGCTCGTAATCGGAGGAAGCACATGGCAGTAAAGACAGCAACAAAAAAGGTGGTCAAGACGGCAGCGAAGGCGCCGGCGGCGCCGAAGAAGTGGGCTGGAAACGTGCCGCCCATCAAGCCGGGTACCTATGCGGACGGCATCCCGTTTCACGAGCTCCAGTACCTGGCGTGCAAGCTTATCCTGAGGCCCAACCACTTCACCTCGCGGAAGAGCCTTTTCGATTTCGGGGATGTGATACAGGGGCCGGCCGCGCAGCACGGCGTGGTGTTCTCGATGAAGGCATACCTGGACGCGCCCGTCAAGGTCCGTGAAGTGCTCTTTCTGGACACGCCGGATGCGCGCCTGTACAAGCACGCTTTCATTCTCCGCAGGCGCATCCAGTACAAGGACGGTTTTCCCGTCGGTGAACCCGAGATCGTCTTCAAGTTCCGCCACCAGGACCTGCAGACGGCCGCCGAAACCGACGTCCGCCCCCAGATCCAGGGCAACTTTACGCTCAAGTTCAAGGGGCAGGCGCTGCCGCTGAAGGACCGGCTCGGCGGGATCCGGATGCTGTATTCGCACAACGTGCAGTTCCCGCGTTCGCACCTGCGCACGGGTATAGCCGACATCGCGTCGATGAAAACTATCATGGAGGTCTTCCCGGTCCTCAAGCAGCTAAAGTGGGAGCCGCACGAGCGCGTTGAACTGGTCGGCAACACCATGGTCGAGGAGGTGCTGCAGGACATCGGCGTTCTCGACTTCGGTGAGGGAATCTCGGCCAAGGTCAATGTTTCGCTGTGGCGCACCCGCGGCGAGCACCGGCCGCTCATCGGAGAGTTCTCCTACCAGGTCAAGTTCCAGAAGGGGGAAGATCTACGCCTGAAAGCGATGCAGAGGGCCGAGGAGTTCTTTTTGTCGCTTCAGTACGCCGCGAAGGAATGGATAGCTCTCGATGCGACCAAGACCGGCGTTGTCTACCGGCTCAAGGGCAACCCGCCGAACGCCCACGAATGAGCACAAGCAATTTGATTGAGGCGGCCGGTTTCGGGGCATTCGAGGCGAGGCTCTGATGGCGGCAAGCTTTCCGCACCGCGGCGTTTTCGCGCTGCGGTTCGCGGTGAATGTCTTCGTAGGGTCGACCATCATCTGGTACTCCTTGCGGCTTGTGAGCGATTCCAATCCAATCTGGGCCGTCGCGTCGATGATCGCGTCGGCGGACCCTCAGGTGAGCGTTGCAGCCCGGATGTTCAAGAGTCGATTTATCAACGTGCTCGTCGGGTGCTTCATCGGCCTGGTTTTCCTGGCAATCGGCGGCTCGAGCGCGTGGAAACTCCCAATCGCGCTGGCCGTCACGGTTCTCGTGTCCTCGTACCTGGTTCGCATCCCGACGATGTGGCGTCAAGCGCCGATCACCGCAGCCATCGTCATCGCGGCCGGCCTGACGCAACAATCGAAACTGGGCGGCATGGAGTTCGGCCTGCACAAGGTCATGGAGGTCCTGTTCGGATGCCTGGTGGGCCTGTTGGTGAGCTGGATCATGGCGAGGATTTGGCCCCTCGCGGAGCAGACGCGGGAGGGCGAGGGAGCCGCCTGAGAGCCGTGTCATCGGAAACCGGTCCTCGACGAAACGCTTCGTTCAACGTTGGTAGACGATCGCGGTATCCTTGCTTCGAGGGGCGGCGAAGGGGCGGTTCGACGGCAACCACCTTCTGGAGGAGCGACAATGAATCGACGTGAGTTCCTGAGCCTCGGCGCTGTCTCGACTTCCTGAAACGACGAAGGGTATTTCGATGCAGATCAAGCCTTCCATTAACTGGCTGTTCGTCTTCATACCGGTCACGCTCGCGCTCGAGCACGCCGGGTTGCCGGCGCCCTGGGTATTTTTCTCGGCGGCGCTCGCGATCGTTCCGATCGCGAGCCTCATCGTGCGGGCCACCGAGCAGATCGCCACGCGCACCGGCGACGCCGTCGGCGGCTTGCTCAACGCGACCTTCGGCAATGCGCCGGAGCTCATCATCGCCTTCGTGGCGCTCAAGGCGGGCCTGCTCGACATGGTGCGCGCCTCGCTCATCGGCGCGATCCTTGCCAACATCCTGCTTGCGCTCGGTGTCGCGTTCCTGCTCGGCGGTTTGCGCTATCGCGACCAGGACTACAACCCGGCGGCCGCGCGCGTCTACAGTTCGATGATGCTGATCGCCGTCGTGAGCCTCGCGGTGCCAAGCGCGTTCAGCCGTTTCTTCGCGCCCGAGGAGACGATCCGCCAGGAGACTTTGCTGAACGTGGGACTGGCCATCGTGTTGCTCATCGCCTATGCACTCTACCTCGTGTTCATGCTGAAGACCCATCCGGGCGCCTTTGCCGCCAAGGGCGGCCACGGTGACGGTGAGGCCGAGGGCGCACACTGGAGTCTGCCGCGTGCCGTCGGAAGTCTCGTGGGTGCTTCACTGCTGGCAGCGTGGATGAGCGAGATCCTGGTGGGCGCGGCCGAGGGCACCGGCCAGGCGCTGGGCATGACGCAGGTGTTCATCGGCATTGTGTTCGTCGCGATTGTCGGCGGCGCGGCCGAGAGTCTCTCGGCCATCGTGATGGGGCGCAAGAACCGGGTGGACATGACGATCGGCATCGCGCTGGGCAGCTCGATCCAGATCGCCTTGTTCATCGCGCCAGTGCTGGTGCTGGCAAGCTATTTCATCGCGCCGCAACCACTCGAACTGTCCTTCGGGCGCGCCGAGGTCGGCGCGCTCATGATGGCAGTACTGATCGGCGCCGTGGTGTGCGGCGACGGGCGCTCCAACTGGTACAAGGGCGTGCAGCTCATCACTGTTTACATAATCATCGCGCTCATGTTCTATTTCCTGCCGGACATCCCGCATACCGGTTAGCACGGTAACCCGCGGCGCCGCGACGGCTGGTAGCCGCGTCAGCAAGGAGGCTTGCATGTCGAAGTCAGAAAACGAAAAGCGCGAGCGGGTGCTGGATCCGGTCCACCGTGTGTCGGAGGTCATATTCGGCCTGCTCATGGCGCTGTCGTTCACCGGTGCGCTCAGCGTGGCGACCGCCGGGCGGGAGGAAATCCGCACCGTGATGTTTACCGCCCTCGGCTGCAATCTCGCGTGGGGGCTGGTCGATGCGGTCATGTACCTCGTCCAGACGGTCACCGAACGGACACGTAACTTCACGCTGATGCGGCGTGTCCGAAGTGTAGTGACCCCGCAAGAGGCCCACGCGATCATCGCCGACGCAATGCCCGGGCAGCTCGGCAGCGTGATCAATGCCGAAGGTCTTGAGGAAATTCGCCGGCGCCTCGCCGCGCTGCCCGAACCACCCGCTCGGGGGCGCCTCGGCCGGGACGACTACGTCGGCGCCCTTGGCGTCTTCCTGCTCGTCGTGCTCGCGACCTTTCCGGTCGTGGTCCCGTTCATGCTGTTCGCACGAAACCGCGCTGGCGATGCGCGTCTCCAACGGGGTCGCGCTGGCAACGCTGTTCCTGGCCGGCTACAGGCTCGCGCGGTATTCCGGGGGCAGTCCCTGGCGGTCCGGCTTCGCGATGGCTGCCATTGGAGCGGCCCTGGTGGCAGCTATCATGGCGCTCGGGGGATGAGCGTGCTTCTGCGGTCGACAGGTGCCGCCATGGCGGCCGCGCTGCTCGTGCCGGTACTGGCCTTCGCCGCACCGGAGAGCGGGGATGCAGAGTCGCCGCCTTCGTCCGAGCATACGCCCGGCTGGGCCTTTTCCGCGACGGGCATGTATTATTTCCCCCCCGATCAGGACAATTTCCTGCTTGTCATTGCCACCGCCGATCGCGGGTCGCTGCATCTCGAGGCACGTTACAACTACGAGGCGCTCGATACCGGCTCGCTGTTCGCCGGCTGGACGTTCTCGGGTGGCGACAAGCTGACCTACGAGCTGACGCCAATGCTGGGCGCGGTTTTCGGTGACACGCAGGGTATCGCGCCGGGCTTCGAGGCAAGCCTGGCGTATGGTATTGCCGACTTTTACATCGAGGCCGAGTATCTGCGCGACTCCGAGAACCAGGAGGACAGCTACACCTACGCGTGGAGCGAGCTGGGCTTCAGTCCCCTGGAGTGGCTGCGTTTCGGCCTTGTCGGCCAGCGCACGCGTGTCTATAGCAGCGATCTCGATATCCAGCGCGGCGGTTTCGCCCAGATCATATCCGGCAAGGTTACGCTCGGACTGTATGTCTTCAATCCCGGTGACACTGCGGACCGGGTCTCGATTCTGTCACTCGGGGCGGAATTCTAGCCCGGGCATGCGCTGCACCATGCCGGGTGTATGGCGTGAACATATTCGCTACGCTCGCCGGATTCGGCGGCGCGAAAGGTCCCACGAGCGGCTGTTCGAGTAGGATCGTCTGCGTGGTTCCGTGAGTTTCCGTGATTCAAACGATTTTTGAGACGGCTTTCAGGCGCAAGGACGCAGCAATTCGCCTACGCGCAGGGCTGAGCGCGGCTGTCAGCTTGAGCGTGTTCATGGTTGCGGCAGCGGGGGCGCGCGCGCAGGGATTGCGCATTTTGGGGCCGGGCGGGAATGCTATTCCGGCACGCAATGACACGGCCCGACAGACACCAGGCAGATCGACAGATATCAACAATGTGGCGAAATCTCGATTCCTCGTTGGCGACCAAGGCCATGAAAATGGCGTGCCTGATTGCGGCGGCGCTGCTGATCGGTTCGATGGCCGCACCAGCGCTTGCCATCAAGACCGACGTAGTGGTCCTGTTCAACGGTGATCACCTCACGGGTGAAGTGAAGGAGCTTGTTCACGGTCAGTTGATGTTCAAGACCGACGATGTGGGCACGCTCTACATCGAATGGGACAAGATCGCTTCGCTCACAACACTGCAGTTGCTGCAAATCGAGCTGGCGGACGGGCGACGCTTCTTTGGCACAGCCCCTGAATCCGCGTCCAAGCCCGGATCGATCCGGATCTTGATTGGCCCGTTTGGTGAGTCACCGACCCCGATTGAGTTGTCGATCCACGACATCGTTCGGATGGCGGCAGTCGAAAGCGGGGACGCATGGTACAAACGTCTCGATGGTTCCTTCAGCTTGGGCTACAGCTTCACCCACGCCAACAATCTGAATGTGTTGAACCTCTCTGCGGACATCGGCTCGCGCGACCAGGTGAGAAAGTGGAAAGTGGCGTTCGACGGACAGGCGACCAGTCAGGCCAATAGTCCATCCAGCCAGCGCGCCTCGCAGGTCTCGACTTTGGAGCGTTTCCTGCCGAACCGCTACTACACGGAGGCCTCCCTCGAATTCGACCGGAACGAAGAGCTCGGTCTCTACCTGCGCAGTCTGATTGGCGCGACATTCGGCCGCTACCTTATGCAGAACAAGAACAGCGAGTTCCGTGCCGGCGTCGGATTGGCCGCATCGACTGAGAAATCATACGATGGCACCGTCGGGGATAACATCGAGGCGCAGCTCACTATGAGTATTGAATGTGTTCCGTTACGATCACCCGAAGACGAACGTGAGCGCCAACCTGACCGTGCTGCCGAGCCTCACGGAATCAGGTCGGGTGCGCGCCGAGGCCTCCGTCGATGCGCGCCGCGAATTCATCGCCGACCTGTTCCTCCAAGTGTCGCTCTACGACAGCTACGATAGCAGGCCGGCCGACGGGTCCCCGAACAACGACTGGGGCCTCACGACGTCGATCGGCTACTCGTTCTGATCACATGCATCGGAATCCTCAATTCCGCCCCTGGATCTTGTTCCCGCGGCTATTGGGCCGGGATGGTGATCAACGGCAGCTTGTCTCTGCCCCCAGTCTCCGCCAACGTGAAGAAAAACATGATCGCCCTTATCGCGCGCTTCGTCTGCCAGTCGCCATCATCGATCCAGAACCAGTAATTGCGGTAGTGCATAGCGGTAAACGCGGCAGCCGGCTTGTCCTTGCCGCTGCGAATCCTCACCACGTTGTCCTGCCGGTTCTCCGGGTCGGAGTGTTCATGGGCAGATGCGGGCTGGAAAAGGTGTACGTCCCCTTTGACCTCCATGCCGGGCGCATGGTGTCGCGCGTCACACACTCTCAGCAGACGCGAGGTCCGCATGCAACGCATGTGTTGCGTCGCATTGGCGTGTCTGTTGATCTGCAGCACCCGCATACAACGCCTCTTCGCTGCTGCGCCCGCTTCAATTCATTCTTGAGAAATATAAAGTGGCAGCTTAAAATGCTCATCCATGCGCTACATCCGACGTCATCTGGAGGAGCAGGTGTTGCGGGCGGCGAAAGGCTTCCCGGCCGTGGTGCTGACCGGGCCGCGCCGCGCCGGCAAGACGCTGCTGCTGCGCCGGCTGTTTCCCAAGGCGAGCTACTTCCTGCTCGAAGACCCCGACGTTGTGGCGCGGCTGCGGGCCGATCCGCAGGGGTTCCTCGACGCCGTGCCGACGCCCGCGATCCTCGACGAGGTGCAGAACGTGCCGGAGGTGTTCGCGTACGTGCGCTCGCGGATCGATCGCCGGCCGCGGAGAGCCGGCCAGTGGCTGTTGACTGGTTCGCAGGAGTCGCCGCTGATGCGGGGCGTGACGGAATCCATGGCGGGCCGCGCGGCGGTGCTGCAACTGCTGCCGCTGTCGTGGCGTGAGACACCGAAAGTCAGCCTGTGGCGCGGCGGGTATCCCGAGGTGCTGGCGCGTCCGGATGCGGCGCGGTTGTGGTTCAGTTCGTACTTGCAGACCTACCTGGAACGCGATGTCCGGGCGGTGACGGCGGTGAAGGATCTCGCGCTGTTCCGCCGCTTCCTCGCGCTGCTCGCCAGCCGGCACGGACAGGTGCTGAACAAGACCGATCTTGCCGCGCCGCTGGGCGTGAGCGTGCCGACCATTGCCCAGTGGCTCGGCGTGCTGGAGACGACCGCGCAAATCCTGATCGTGCCGCCGTTTTACGAGAACCTCGGCAAACGCCTGATCAAGTCGCCCAAGGTATATGTCGCCGATGCCGGCCTCGCGTGTCATTTGCTGGGCATCGACACGGCGGGAGAACTCGCCCGCTCGCCCTTTCGCGGCGCGCTGTTCGAAGGCTTCATCGCGGCGGAGATGGCCAAGGCCCAAGTGAACGCGGGCGGCCGGCGCGAGCTTTACTATTTTCGCGACCAGCAGGGTCTGGAAGTGGATTTCCTCGTGCCCGGACGAACCGGTGCGGTGGCGCTGGTGGAATGCAAGGCCGGGCGCACCGTGACGCCCGCCATGGCCGCGCCGATGCAACGGCTGGCCGCGGCGCTGAAGCGAAAACGCCCAAAGGCTGCCGGCACGAGGATGTTCCTCGTCCATCAGTCACCGCAGGCAGGAAACCCGACAACGGCTGTCGCTCCCGGCGTGCGGGCGCTGCCGTGGCAGGAATTTCTCGAAGCGCTGTAACGGCTGATCGAACCAATCAACCACAGTAATGGGCACAACCATGAAAACCACACGCATTCAAAACCTCCTCGCCACCGCGCTCTTTGGCGCGTTGGCATTCTCGACCGCGTCCGCCTGGGCACAGGCCACACCAGACTACATCAACAAGATTCCTGAGCAGATCATGACGCCCGATACCGTAAAAACACGGATCGGCACACTCAAATTCTTCGAAGGGTAATCATTCAAGATTTTCTGCGTGGTTCCGTGTGTTTCCGTGATTCAAACGATCTTTGAGCCGGCTTTCAGGCGCAAGGACGCAGCAATTCGCCTACGCGCAGGGCTGAGCGCGGCTGTCAGCTTGAGCGTGTTCATGGTTGCGGCAGCGGGGGCGCGCGCGCAGGGACTCGAACCACGGGCGTACTCGAACGCGCCGGTCGGGCTCAATTTTCTGATTGCTGGCTACGCCTACGCGGAAGGCAAAATGGCGTTCGATCCGTCGACGTCGATCACCGACGCGCAATATCACACCAATACCGGCGTTTTCGCCTACGCGCGCTCGCTGAATGCATGGGGCATGTCCGCCAAATTCGACGTGGTGCTGCCCTATTCTTCGTTTTCGGGGCAAGGGCTGGTGGGCGGCCAACCCAGAGAGCGCTCGATGTCGGGTTTCGGCGACCCGCTGTTTCGTTTCTCGATGAACTTTTACGGGGCGCCCGCGCTGTCGGTCAAGGAGTTCGCGCAGTATCGGCAGGACCTCATCGTCGGCGCGAGCCTGCAGGTGACGCCGCCGCTGGGGCAATACGACCACAGCAAATTGATCAACCTCGGCAACAACCGCTGGTCGTTCAAGCCCGAGCTGGGCATTTCCAAGGCGTGGGGACCGTGGACGGTGGAATTCGCGCCGAGCGCCACGTTCTACACCGACAACACTGATTTCAACAGTGGTAGCACGTTCGCGCAGGCGCCGTTTTACTCGGTGCAGGGGCATCTCATTTACGGTTTCTCATCCGGCGTGTGGTTGGCATTGAATGGCACCTACTTTACGGGCGGCCGCACCACCGTCAACGGCGTGAAGGGAGATAACGAGCAGACGAACACGCGGACGGGCCTGACCCTTGCGCTGCCGGTGGACCGGTACACCTCGGTGAAACTCTACGCCAGCACCGGCACCTCGACCCGCACCGGCAGCGAATTCGATGCCATTGGAATCGCGTGGCAGTATCGTTGGGGCGGTGGATTCTAGGGAAGCTCTGCAAGAGTTGCGTATGCGCGACCGAGGCGATTCGGGTCGAGAGCGAGACCTGGCGATGCACATTCCCGGACGGGAAAAAAAGAAGGACGCAGACAAATTGCTGAAAAGGTGTGCGTCCCCTCAGACTCCCACAATACCTTGACCTGGATCAACGCCTGGTCCATCGCGCATGGGTAGAAAGCCACAACAGGCAACAACCCGCGCTTGCAAGCGCCTGAATGACAAGAGCCAGGCAGGTCAAGCAGGTCGAGATTATCGGCACAGAGTAAAACGGAGTGGGAGGTAACGAGACATGGCCACCAGGATTGTGGATGTCACCGAGCAAATACGCTTGACCGAGGCGCGCGAGGCGGGAATTCCGTGGAAGAAGTGGGGACCGTACCTGAGCGAGCGGCAGTGGGGAACGGTGCGCGAGGACTACAGCGAAGGGGGTGACGCCTGGAATTTCTTCACCCACGATCATGCCCGCTCGCGCGCCTACCGCTGGGGCGAGGACGGCATCGCCGGCATTTCCGACGACAAGCAGCGCCTCTGCTTCAGCCTGGCCCTGTGGAACGGCAAGGACCCGATCCTCAAGGAACGGCTCTTCGGCCTCACCAACAGCGAAGGCAACCACGGCGAGGACGTCAAGGAGTACTACTTCTACCTCGACAGCACGCCGACCCACTCGTACATGAAGTATCTCTACAAGTACCCGCAGGCGGCCTATCCCTATGCGGACCTGGTGGAGACAAACCGTCGTCGCACCCGCAACGACATGGAGTATGAACTCCTCGACACCGGCGTCTTCAATGACGACCGCTACTTCGACGTCTTCGTGGAGTACGCCAAGGCCGGTCCGGAAGACATCCTCGTCAAGATCACGGCCGCCAACCGCGGGCCGGAAGCGGCGGAACTGCATCTCCTGCCGACGCTGTGGTTCCGGAACGACTGGGCGACGTGGATCACCGAATCCAACCGAGCTGCCGAGAAACCAAACCTCAGGCAGATCAAGGCAGCGGCGGGCACGAGCGCGGTCGCGGCAACGCATCGGCTGCTGGGTGAATTCATCCTTTCCTGCGAAGGCGAGGTGCCGCTGCTCTTCACCGATAACACGACGAACAACGACCGGCTCTTTCCCGGCCAGCCCAATGTCGGCCCGTACGTCAAGGACGGCATCAACGACTTCGTGGTCCAGGGCGACAGGCAGCGGTGAACCCCGAAAAGCAGGGCACGAAGGTTGCGGCGCACTACCGGCTGACGATTGCCGCAGGCCAGTCGGCGACCGTGCGGCTGCGCCTGACCGCGCGCGGACCCGCCGGGCAAAGCACAGCCATCCAAGGCGCTGCCGTGCCCTTCGGGCCGGAGTTCGACGCGACTCTTGCGTCACGGCTCAAGGAGGCGGACGAGTTCTATCGCTCCGTGACCCCGCCCTCGGTCTCCCCGGACGCGGCCAACGTGATGCGCCAGGCCATCGCCGGCATGCTCTGGAGCAAGCAGTTCTTCTTCTTCGACGGCGACAGCTGGCTGGAGGAGCACAACTCCCACCCGCTCCATCACGGATATCGAAACTCCCGGAACTCGGAGTGGTTCCACATGGTGAACGAGGACATCATCTCGATGCCCGACAAGTGGGAGTATCCCTGGTACGCGGCCTGGGACCTGGCCTTCCACACGCTGCCGCTCGCGATCGTGGACCCCGATTTCGCCAAGGAGCAGATGGAGCTGATGCTGCGCGGCCGTCTACCTGCACCCCAGCGGCCAGATGCCCGCGTACGAGTGGAACTTCAGCGACGTGAACCCGCCGGTGCATGCCTTTGCGACGCTGTTCCTGCACCGCACCGAGCAGGCCCTGCGCGGCGAAACGGACGTGGATTTTCTCAAGTCGGCGTTCAACAAGCTGCTGCTGAACTTCACCTGGTGGGTGAACCGCAAGGACCGCTTCGGCAAGAACGTGTTCGAGGGCGGCTTCCTCGGCCTCGACAACATCGGCGTCTTCGACCGCAGCGCCCCGCTGCCCACCGGCGGCCACCTGGAACAGGCGGACGGCACGGCCTGGATGGCGCTGTTCAGCCAGAACATGCTGGAGCTCGCGTTCGAGATCGCCGTCCACGACCGCACCTACGAAGACATGGTCATGAAGTTCGCCGAGCACTTCTACTATATCGCCGCGGCCATGAACCGGGCCGGTCAGGAAGGCATGTGGGACGACGAGGACGGCTTCTACTACGACCTGCTGCAGCTCCCCGACGGCAGCGCCACGCGGCTCAAGGTGCGCTCGATGGTGGGGCTCCTGCCGCTGTGCGCCACCACGGTCATCGAGAAGTCGCAGCGAGAGCGCATTCCGCGGGCGATGGCTCAGATCACGGAACGTTTGCGCCGGATGCCCGAACTCCTGAAAACCATCCATCCCACGGGCCCGGGTCATTTCGGTGTGGCCGAGCGCGGGATCCTGGCACTGGTCAACCCGGAGCGGCTGCGCCGGATCCTGACGAAGATGCTCGACGAGAACGAGTTCCTGGGCCCCTACGGCATCCGCTCGCTCTCGAAGTTCCACGAGCAGCACCCGTTCGTCTTCCACGTGCAAGGCCAGGAGTACCGGGTGGACTACCTGCCGGCCGAGTCGAACACCGGCATGTTCGGCGGCAACTCCAACTGGCGGGGCCCGGTCTGGATGCCGGTGAACGCGATGATCATCCGGGCGCTGCTGAATTTCTACCTGTACTACGGCGACAACTTCAAGATCGAATGCCCCACGGGGTCAGGGAAGATGATGAACCTGTTCGAGGTGAGCAAGGAGATCGCCGACCGGCTCACCCGGATCTTCCTGCGGGATGAACAGGGCAAGCGGCCTGTCTACGGCGGCACCGAGAAGTTCCAGACCGATCCGCACTGGCGCGACCACATCCTCTTCTACGAATACTTCCACGGCGACAACGGTGCCGGGCTGGGCGCGAGCCATCAGACCGGCTGGACCGGGCTCGTGGCCAAGATCATCCAGCTTTACGGCCTGCTGGATTCGAAGCGGGTTCTGGAGGTGGGCAAGCAGGCCGCGTTCGTGAAGGGCACAGCGGCGGCCGCCACGGCAAAGACGTGAAGACCTGGCCCAAGCATCCTGTCATTTATGAGATCAACACCTGGGTATGGCTGGGTGAGTTGAGCCGGAAATACCGGAGGCCGGTGAATCTCGCCACGGTGCCGGAGCAGGAGTGGGATGCCATCGCCGCGCATGGCTTTGACGCCGTATGGTTCATGGGTGTCTGGGAGCGTAGCCCGGCCGGAATCGAGATCTCGATGCGAAACAAGGGGCTCCTTGAGGATTTCCGGCGAGCGCTGCCGGACTTCGCGGCGCAGGACAATGTCGGCTCGCCCTACTGTGTGCGTCGTTACATTGTCGACGAACATCTCGGCGGGCCGAACGGGCTGGCTGCCGCGCGTCAAGCTCTCGCAAAGCGCGGCATTCGTCTGATCCTCGATTTCGTGCCCAACCATGTGGCGCCCGACCACCCGTGGGTGAGCGATCATCCGGAATACTTCATCCAGGGCAGCCACGAAGACCTGGCGCGATGACCCGACCTTCATTCGTCGCGATGCGGGCAAGATCTTCGCCTGCGGTCGCGACCCGTTCTTTCCGGCCTGGCCGGACGTGCTCCAGCTCAATGCCTTCAACGCCGGTCTGCGCGCCGCGGTGATCGACACGCTCACGGACATCGCCGCGCAATGCGACGGCATGCGCTGCGACATGGCGATGCTGTTGCTGAACAATATCTTTGAGCGTACCTGGGGTGCGCGCGCGGGAGCACGACCGGACAACGATTACTGGACGGACGGTCATCCCGGCGATCAAGAGCGACGCATCGTGAGTTCAGGTTCATCGCCGAGGCCTACTGGGACCTGGAATGGGAACTGCAGCAGCAGGGTTTTGATCTACTGCTACGACAAGAAACTCTATGACCGGATGGAACACGGCGACGCCGAGAGCGTGCGTCTGCACCTCCTGGCAGATCCTTCGTACCAGCAGGGAATGGTCCGCTTCATCGAGAACCATGACGAGCCCAGGGCTGGCTGCCACGTTTCCGTCCGGAAAAGGGCGCGCGGCCGCCGTGGCGATCCTCACGCTCACCGGGGCCAAGCTGCTGCATGAGGGACAATTCGAGGGAAGGAAGGTACGGTTGCCGGTCTTTCTCGGCCGTCGCCCGGCAGAGCCGGTCGATCAGGACCTCGTGGCCTTCTACGGACGTCTGCTGAAAGCGATCAATCGTGAGGTCTTTCGCAATGGTGAATGGCGCCTGTGTGAACGCAGCGGCTGGCCCGACAACCAGAGTTGCCTGAATCTTCTCGCCTGGTGCTGGGTCAAGGACGATGAGCGCTATCTCATCATCATCAATTTCCGGCAGGAAACCGCCCAGGCGCGTGTCCATGTGCCGTGGGATGAGCTGAGAGGAAAGCAGTGGCGCCTCAACGATGTGCTGTCAGGGCAAATCCTACGACCGAAGCGGGGACGAGATGCGGGATGCCGGTCTGTATGTCGACCTGAAGCCGTGGCAATGCCACCTGTTCCAGGTGCGCGTATCGTGAGCGCTGACAGGTTCGACGTCCAACCGGAACTGCATACGACGGTCATTGGTGAAATGATCCGGCACGAAAACGACCGTCGCCAATCTTCGCACCATGTGGTTGCCAATCGGTCAAGGGTTCATCGCTAACGCCTATGTCACTGCGGACAGTGAGGTGCACCCGCGAATTTGATGCTTTCACTTGTGGGGATCGTCGTCACGCTCTCAGGATTCGTGATGCTCTACAGGAGCTACCATTTGCGAGGGATATCTCCGGTTCCTGGGCCGGCACGCCAGGAAGGGGCTCTTGCCGGAGGAACACCTGCCACTCATGGGATGGCCGGGAAAAAAGATCCAAGGCTGGTGGCGAGGTGTCCTGGCCTGTGCATGGATCGGGCAACCTGGTGATATCCTGAAACCTTGGCTGTTTCTGCCGCGCCTCTTCATGTTCATGTGGGTGACGGCTCCGCTGCAGGGGCAGAGCTTGCTGCACACGGGGGCGGACTTGATTCTGCGCGCGCTCGGCGCGGGCCGGTTTTACAATTAGTTGGGTTCTGACCGTTTGTGAGGCATGCTGATGGATGCTCGCAGGATCCCCGTCTCGCCGCGCACTGAAGGACGCGCGCGGGCACTGGTGGCGCTCGCGGCGCTGACCTTGAGCGCGTGCGCCTGGCTCCCGACGGGTTACCCGCGCACGCGCGTCGATCGCAGCGATCTGTAAATCCAGCGCGGCGGTTTCGCCCAGATCATATCCGGCAAGCTGACGCTCGGACTGTATGTCTTCAATCCCGATGACAGTGCGAATGGGGTCTCGATGTTGTCGCTCGGGGCGCTGTTTGATATGAGCAACCGCCGAGTGGACTTCCGCTTCGCACGCAGACGGAACATCGAGCCGGTCACAGGCCCGGCACCCGGGGCAGACGCACTGGCCCGCGACCGCAATCGAATCCAGCCATTCAGAAACCAGGCACCGGCATGCTGCATTTGAAACGTCTTTTGCGCTGGGCTGGATTCGTTCTTTCCGCGCTGGTCGTGGCGGTCCTTTGCGTCGTATTGTCCGCCCCGTTGTGGATCAATGAAGCGGCGGTAAAAAGCGAAATTGCCGGCCTGGCGTCGCGCGCGACCGGCGACATCGTGGAACTCGACCGACTCCAACTCGACTACTTTCCGCTTCCCGGCGTGGTGATTTCCCGCCCGAAGTACTCGGTGCCGGGCCTGGCCGAATTCCAGGCCGAGTCCGCCGCGGTCACAATCGACTTGTGGGCGCTTCTGTCAGGCCGCGTTCAACCGCGGGTGGTGAACCTCAGCGGCGCGCGTGTCACGGTACGCCTGCCGGCCGGCGCACCCGGCGCACCCGGTGAGGAGCCGCTTTCCCTGGAAACTGCCGATCTGCGGCTTAGACAAGTCATCGGGCAAATCACGGCAGCCATGCCGCTTCTGCAAGCGACGATCGAAGATGCTCGCGTGGAGCTGCTGGTCGGCGACCGCCCGCCGTTGGTTTTGAAGGCAGTAGACGCGAGCGTCAGTGTTTCTGACGGAAGCATCGACGTGGAGTTTGCGTGCACTTCGAACCTTTGGGAAAAGCTGGCCCTAGAGTTCACGCTCTCCGGCGCCGATCTAGTCGGAGCCGGACGCGTCAATGTCGTGGGCCTGCAAACGAATGCCCTGCAAAGCCTGCTGGGAATTGCGTCCGACTCGCCGATCGTGGAAGCGGAGTTTATCGGGCGGCTCGACTGGCGCATGCAGGGGCTGCGGAACATTAGCGCCGATCTCATCGCCTCTGCGGCGCAAGTCACGCTGCGGCGCGGAACCAACTTGCACGCGTTTTCCGGGATGGTCCTCGCCGCCGGATTCCAATTGAGGGGCCGCGCGCTGGAAGCAAATTTGCAGCGTCTTTACCTGCGCTCACCACACCTGATGCTGAGCGGAAAACTGGCGCGCAACGAAAGCGGTGCTTATACACTGGAAGGCGAGGCGATGGGTATCGATCTCGACGAACTTGTGGCCACCGCCCGGGAAATCGCGCCGGAAAATCCCTGGATCGCGCAGCCGCCTTTCGAAATTCGCGGTGGAACAATTGCCGCACTTCGAATCGGCAGCCATGCCGATTCGCCTTCGGAGCTGTTGCGCCTCGATCGTTTGCAGCTCGAAGCCGCGCTCGAAGGCGTCGGCATCGACCTCGCGCCCAAGGACATCCTCATCCGGGATGTCGATTGCCGCTTCTCGATCGAACGAGGTGAACTGCGCGTTCAGCACCTGACCGCCCGCCTCGGGCAATCGGTTCTGCGCAATGCGCGTCTCGCAACAAGTATTCTGAACGAGCCCCTCGTGCTGAATGCCGAGGCCGAGCTGGCGCTCGACCTCGCGGAAACCCTGGCGCTGGCGAAGCAGTTGCTGCCCGCCGCGAAATTCCAATCACAGCTGAATGATCTGGAGCAGGTCAAAGGCAGGGCGGTTGTCCGTCTCGCCATGGAGGGCAGCCTCAAAGCGCCGCAGCTGCGGGTCGATGTCCCGGAGATGAACTTTGTCGCGCGCCACCGTGCGGTGCCAATGCCCATCCGGATATCGAAGGGGCAGGGCGGCTACAGCGGCGACGCGGCCTCTCTACAGGCAGTGGATGGTTATATCGGCGAATCGAGTTTCACGGGACTCAAAGCGTCCTTCAGTTTGCGGCCGCCCTATCGGTTCAACGTCCGTCACGATCGTGCCGCACTCTCGGCGGCGGAACTGTTTCGCTGGGCCGCTTCCCTTCCGGATCTTGGCAAAGCGCTGGCCTTTATAAAACGTGTTTCGGGAACGATCGAGTTGTCCGGATCGCATGCGCAAGGATCGTTGCAGAAACTGGAAGACCTGCAGTTCCGCATCCTCGCCACGCCGCGGGGCCTGGTGGTTTTCGCGCCGGACATCGGTCCGGAGCTTACACTCGACAGCGGCATGGTCGAGCTCTCCCAACGTGAGGTCGACATAAAGGGCGTTGGCGTCGCGTTCGCGGATGCCGCTTTGAGCGTGTCCGGGCATGCCCCTGACTACCTTAAACGCCCAGCCGATGTGGATGTGACTGCAAGCGGAACGCTGGCGGCCGATGCCCTTGCCTGGATCTATGGCGCCACCAAAACTCCACGCGCCTTGCAGATGCGCGCACCGATTGAAGTCGCCGACGCGGCTGTAAGGATGAGGGGCCTGGACGATGTCAGCTTCAAGGCTGGATTCAGCATTGCGGGCGGACCGGTGCTCGGGGTAGAAGGCCGGCGCGCCGCAAAGATTCTGGAAATCGGCAAGGTCTCGGTGAAGGATTCCGATTCCGATGCCAGTTTCGGCGGAAAACTTGCGGACGGGAACGCGGCAGGCTGGTTCAAGGGACGACTATCCGGAAAAACGCTGCAGCACGCTTTTGTCGATCCGCCGTTTGCGATGGGTGAACTCCGGGGCGACCTGGCCGTGAAAGTGGATTTTGCCAGGATCGCAGAGGCGACGGTGCAAGGGCATCTTGAGAGTTCCGCCATCAGCGTCCCGCAAGGATTGCCGATACCCATTGAGGTGGAGAAATTCGCACTCGAAGCGGACAACGGCAAGGTCGTGGTCAAGACAAGCCGATGTGTCCAGTGGCGAGAGCCGGATCGCGCTTACCGGCACTATCGAGCGCCGCGACAGCAAGTTCGTCATCGATGCGGACCTGCGCTCAGACCGAATTGTCATACCGAAATTCGACACGGGAACGGAAACCGGAACCGTGGACGAACAGCGGCCGGACGCATTCGACTTGTCGAAACTACCTTTCGAGGGACGTGTCAGGGTGAATGTCCAGAAGGTCGAATTCGGCACGCGCCAAATCGCGCCGCTTGTCGCCAGCGCTGCATGGGTCGATGCGAAGGTCGATCTGGGCATCACCAATGCCGCAGTATGCGGTATCAGTCTGGCCGGAGCTGCGACCGGGAAAATAGACGCTGTTCAGGTCACCGGCACACTGCGGGCGCGAGACGCGCCACTCGCCGGATCCATTGCCTGCCTCACCGGAGAACATATCCAGGCAAGCGGTCAGGTGGATCTGGACGCGCAATTCGCGGCCCAGGGTGCGCTGGCTACGCTGATCGAGGACGTCAGCGGCACTTTCTCGATTACCGCCCGCGACGGCAATCTGCAAAAAGCTGCGGCGCTCAACAGAGTGTTCGAGCTGCTCAATGTAACCGAAGCTGTGCGCGAAAAGAAACTGGAACTTGGGGCGGGCGGACTACCCTACCGTACCATAAGCGTACGAGGTTCGCGGGAGGGAAAAGTTATTCGGATTGAAGAGTTGACGCTCGATGCACCCACGGTCCAGATCGTCGCGGCGGGTCAGATCGATACCGACACGGGCAAGCTTTCCTTTGATGCAGTGGTCGCGCCGCTGCAAACGGCTAACTACATTCTTGAGCACATCCCACTGTTGAACAAGATATTCGGCGGCTCGGTACTGGCCGTACCGGTCCAGGTCAGCGGCACTGTGACGGATCCGATCGTCGTGCCTCTGGGCCCCGGCGCGGTCGCCAAGCGTCTGACAGGCATCATCGGCAATGTCCTCAAACTGCCGGCCGATGCGATCACGGTCATTTCACCCGGTACCGAATCGCAGGGCAACAGCCCGCCAGACAAATAGTTGAAGTGAATTCCCGATAGTTGTCGTACACCGACCTCCGAAGGCGGGCAAACGCCCCCTCTATTGCGACCTTGTTAAGAAATATCAAGGTGTGCGATGGACCGACCCCAACCGGCACCGAACGAGCTGCAGCCGACGAGCGAAGCGCATTGGATGCCCGCTCGGTACAAGTAGTGCCTATCAGGATGCGCGACTACGCTATCGATTCCCAAGCCGGCAGAAGATCCAGCAGCGCCCGAATCCAGGCGCCTCGGGGCGATAACAGGTAAGCCAGTGCGCCCACGTTGATCATGATCGTGGTCAAGAACACGATACGGAACGAAACCTTGTTGGATTTGTGGCGCAGCCATTGCTGTGCAATCCGCGCACCGGGCCATCCGCCCAGAATCGACCACAAATGAAGCTGGTACTCAGGCGTACGCCGTGAACCCTTCCCAGCGGCCGACTTGTCGAGGTAGTACACAAAGAACGTGAGCAGGCTCATGATCAAATAAAGCCACAAGATAGCAAAAGGGAGATATTCGAGTGCTGTCACGACGGCAACGAAAGCAAGAAAGCCGGCGGATACGATGAATGCCATCGAGACGGGACCCAGCGACACCCCGCCCCCGACCATCCTGACGCGCTCGGCCCTGTCTCGCCCCCTCTCATCTCGCGCGAGCTCATAGGTTATCCCGATACCCGTTTCCGGACGCTGTCTCCGCGAAGGAAATGCAGCGATATGAACGAACACCGGCTTCCCGCCCTTGTCCGGCGTAACGAAGCCGAAGCCCTTTTCGTCGTTCCAGCTTGTCAACTTTCCGCTCAAACGCATGAACATGTTTCCCGAAGGCTGATCCTCGCGTGCGTCAAAGACCGGCGTAGTCTCGAACCCTCACTTCACAATCGCCTGATACACCATCTGCTTGAACAGGTAGCGGTCGTAGCGCCGCGCCATTCCGGGCTGTCCCTGCGTCATCCACACGCAGATGATGTCGTCTTTGGGGTCCACATAGAAGCCGGTGCCTGCCGCGCCTGCCCAGAAATATTCGCCGGCGTTGCCGGCGACTTCGAAGCGGCCTGTCTCCCTGCGAACGGCGAAGCCCAATCCGAATCCTGTGCCGGCGGGGAGGGTAGTCACGCCGGAAAATTCGGTGTCCGGGCCGAGGTGGTCCGCCGTCATGTATCTCACGGTAATCGGACTCAGCAGCCGAACGCCATCGAGCTCACCGCCATTGATCAGCATCTGCAGAAAGCGGGCATAGTCCGACGCCGTCCCGACGCTGCCCGCGCCGCCGGCATCGTTCTTCTGCGGCACCGTGACATCGAGCAGTTTGATCGGGTTATTGGTTGCCGCATCCGTCGCGAAAGGCTGTGCCAGTCGGCCCAGTTTGTCCTGCGGCACGATGAAGGCGGAATCCGTCATGCCGAGCGGGGTGAAGATGCGCTGCTGCAGGAACTGGCTCAGCGTCATGCCCGAGATCGCTTCCACTATGCGGCCGAGCACGTCGGTCGACAGGCCGTACTCGAACGTCGTGCCCGGCTGGTGGGCGAGCGGCACCTTTGCCAGCCGCTCGATCTGCTCCGCGGGCGTCACATCCTTCCAATCCACCCCTTCCTTCGTGTACAGCTCCTTGACCTTCGGGTGAGCCGTAAAACCCGCGTACACGAATCCCGATGTGTGGCGCAGCAGATCCTGGATGTTGATCTCGCGATCGGGCGGCACGTTCGCGTATTTGGTGGCGCCGGTATAGGGATCCGTCGTCGCCACGCTGACCTGCAGATTGGCGAATGCCGGAATGTATCTGGAGACGGGATCGGTCACGCGCAGCTTCCCCTCCTCCATAAGCATCATGATCGCCACGGACGTATACGGCTTGGTCATCGAATAGAGCCTGAAGATGGCATCCTTCCTCATCGGCTTGCCGCTGGCGGGATCGAGCTGGCCTACGCTTTCGAAGTAGACGATCCGGCCCTTGCGCGCGACCAGCATCACCGCGCCCGGATACTGTCCCTTGTCGATTTCCCGCTGGATGACGGGCGCGATGCGTGCGAGGCGCTCCGATGAAAATCCCAGGCTTTCCGGTTTGGCCGTCGGCAGTTCGGCAGCCCAGGCAGAAGCGGCCGAGGACAATGCCAGGACCAAGCCCCAGGCGATGTTTCGCAGTGCCTTCATTTCGTTTCCTCCACTTGTTCTTGGTTGGTGCTCATTGCAGTCAGCTAACGAGGTTGTAGAAAAACCCCCTCAGGGGTCCAGAGAGCAAATTTTCGGGGGTCACTCGACCCCTCCCCAAGCATCGTAGCGTTGACTGTAGCGCGTTCCGAACGGTCGGTTCTCGATCATGGCGAATCCAGATTTTCGGCAGAGGGTTTTTCTACAGCCTCAACGGGAAACATTATCTGACGGAGACGGCGGGCGAAAGCCGCCGTTGACGGTCGGGTGGATCCAGTGGTTAGGGTGCCCACTGTAGAGAAGGTAGCCGGATCCCGGCGAGAGGCATGGCACCTATAGCCGTTTAATGAGATTTTGGCCAGACGTGGCGTGTGTGTCATGACACTTGGCACTCACTATTCAAACTGAACCCAGCGGTCACCATGACTCTCCGGGCCAATCGTAGTGCGGCCGATCGAAAAGGATGCACCCTTCCGAACGAGGAGTACATCGCCTGGCTCAATGGACTCTCCGTTATTCACCGGCACCAGTGCACTGCCCTCAGCCTTCTTGAAGATGTTGCCACGAATGTTCGAAATGACCACCGTGCGACCGACTTGCAGGGTGTCGATCTCCGTCGGTAGGTCGAGTGAAGCCGTTTGCGCATACGTATATGCCGCGAAGCAGAGCAATGCGAGTGCGATAACAGCGCGAGACAAGCGTCGGTCCAACCAGCGGTTGGGTCGCGCTCTGCATGTCATCGGATTACCTCATCGGCGCGGAGTAGGATCGACTCCGGGATAGCAACACGGAGAGCCTTAGCCGTTCTCATGTTAATGCGCAGGCTGTAAACTTTCGGCGTTTCTACCGGGAGGTCGCTCGGTCGAGTTCCGGTCAAAATTCGATCGACAAAGTAGCCTGCACGTTGCCAGCCATTAGTGCTGGGTCCATAGGAGATGAGGCCGCCGGCACGCACGCTCGACAATTCGTCGAACATCGTCGGCAGGTGTCGGGCCAAAGCGGTATGGGCGATACGTTGCCGGTCCACATAGAACTTCGGCGAGAAGAGCACCGCTAACGCTACGACTGTGTTTGTTCCTACGGCTTGTAATGCCCCTTCATAGTCATAAGGGGAACTGAGAGCGATAGGTTGGACTGCCAACTTGAGGACTCTCGCAGCGGATGCCGCCTCTTCGAACTGCCGTTTGCCAGATGGGATGGAGGAATCGTACAGCACCGCAACGTGGACCAGCCCGGGCAGTAACTCCTTTAGCAGTTCGAGGCGCTTCCCCGCGGTTTCCCCCGTTTGGAGAAAGACACCCGTGATGTTACCGCCTGGTCTATTGAGACTTTGCACGAACCCGACAGCGACGGGATCATAGTCCCGTCCGACCATGACAATCGGAATGGTATTGGTCGCCTGTTTCGCCGCCAATACGATTGGCTCAGCGCCAGCAACGATGACGTCAACGTTTCGCTTGACCAATTCCTGAACCAATGCAGGTAGGCGCTCCGGCTTGCCTTCGGCCGACCGGTGCTCGATTCGGTAGGTTTCGCCTTCCACCCATCCGAATTCCTTCAACCCCCGTCGCAATTCGCTAAGCACGGGGTCGTCAACTCCAGCCGCGATCAGTGGCACACCGATTAAGGCAATCCTTGCTCTGGGCTGCGCCTTAGAAACGCCAGCCGCCACGACCACAGCAAGCGCTGCTATTGCCCTTACTACAGCGCGGCGGCTCATGTTTAGCGACTGCCTTCACGTGCGCGAAACCAGCTAGCGAAGTGCCGCTGGTCGAGCGTCCGGTGAAAGGCATGGTTAGCAGTCACGCTGTTTCCGTGGGCACGGAGGCGACTCTCAGTTTAGCTTCCTGAACGTATGGATCAACATAGTTTACCGCCCACTCAGGCTGGAGTTTGCGAACAATGCCGAATTGTTCGATTGCGGCAGCGAATCGGCCTTGATGATAGAGCGCTCGAGCGAGGTACCAGTGGGCGTAAGCATGGTTGGGGCGCTCTCGGATCTTGGCTGACGCAAGTAAGACAAGCTTGTCGAGGTCTCCCTTCTCGAGCAAGTCATTCGCTTCCGAAGCGAATGGGTCGAATTGACTGACATGACGCTTGACCACCCAATAAGTGCGCAGGCAAGCGAGCGCTACCGCAATGAAGGTCAATGAGCCGACCACATAGAGAAGAAACACGATGTGACTCAAGTCAGCATGGATCGCGGCGAGATCGGTAGCATTCATGGCGACTGCTAACGGGGCGGAGTTAAGTGTCACCCCCGAGCGGAGCGTGACAGGCCGCTTGCGGCCTGGCGCGCCCGACGAGCGGGGCTTGCCCTGCGGCCTTGGCCGCAGGGTGACGACTTGAACGCAGGGTTGGACGGCGCGCAGCGACGCTGTTGACGGTCCGCGTCGAATCGCTTGTTGGGCCGCCACGTCATTTGATGATCTCATCCGCCCGCTGCAGCAGTGGACCAGGAATCTCGAGGTGGAGTGCGCGGGCGGTTCGTTGATTGATGACCAGGTCGTACTTGTTGGGCTGCTCGACGGGGAGGTCGGCTGGTTTAGCGCCCTTTAGGATTTTGTCAACATAGCCCCCCGCTCGACGGTACTGATCCGGGATGTTCGCCCCGTAGCCTATCAGCAGGCCCGCTTCGAGATACGGCGTGTGGAACGTCGTTGTGGGCAACCGGTTCTTGACCGCGAACTCAGCGATCCTCCGGACCTCAGGAGAGCCGATGTTTAGTAACGGAAAGACGATGAACGCCTCCGCGCGTTGTCTCAGCGCTGCAGCGAAAGCGCCATCGACAGCCGCTGGAGTCGGTACGTCGATCCGCTGCAGACGCACGCCCATAGCCTTAGCCGCGGGGTCCAGTTGCTCAGCGGCCAAATTATGACCGGGGTTAGTTGTGTTCATCAGCAAAGCAACGCGAGAAACCCGGGGCGCAACTTCCTTGAGAATCTCGAGATTCTTCGAGACGATCTCAGTGACGTTAGCTGATAAACCCGTGACGTTCCCTCCAGGTCGCGCCAGGCTGTCAACGAGCCCGCTGGCGACGGGATCGGCGACGTAAATCATGACGATGGGGATTGCCTTGGTCGCCTGCTTGGCCACGAGCGTTGATTGGGTACCTTCACTGACGAGAACGTCTACGTTGAGGCGAACCAACTCAGCTGCGAGCTCGGGGATTCGCTTGGCGTCCCCGGGCGCCGCGCGGCATTCGATGACGAGGTTCTGGCCCTCGGTATAGCCGCGCTCGCGCAGCCCCTGTCGGAGTTCCGTGAAAAGCAATTGGTCCGTACACGCAAAGACCCTTAGAAAGCCGATCCGATACACCTTCTCCGCGGGCTGCTGCGCTTCTGCAGGAAACCAGGCAGTGAGACCGGCAAGAGTCAGGATGATCATGGACTTGCGGACGGTGAACCCGACGACCCAGTCTGTTAGCGACCAAACCAGTGCCCGAGTCAAAGGGGGGTGCTCACGATTCGTTCTCAGCATCTCCAGGAACTCTGGTCGGCCCAACGTCCGCGTTGAGCGGCGCGAGCAATGCGAGCGAAGCGTTGCTTGCGAGCGTCCGTTTTCGAACGCGTTGTTGGGCAGCACAGCGACAAAGAGGCTGCCCATGACTGTCCTATTTGTGTCCGGACCGAAATGCCCAGACGCACAATCCACCAGCAACAACCACTGCAACCCAGGAACCCCACACTGGTATTTCAACGCCTCCGATATGCACCGGCCATTGATACAGAGCTCGCACGGCTTGAAGAACGGCTACCACACCGAAGAGAACACCTGAAACGACGGCATACTTGCTCGGCATTTCGATCCTCCTATCGAGTTAGTGACGCTCAACGCGACGGGCTTAACCGGCCGCCGGAGTGTGAAGCAGGGAGGGAACCCAATGGCAACGCCGTTGGGCGGTCTGGTTCAAGCACTGGTTGGGCGTCATGTGCGTCATAGCCTTGGCAAATACTTGGATACCTTCGTTTTCAATAGCGACACAAGAATTGCGTCCATAAACTCAAACTCGTCAGGGATGTCAAGGCAGATGATGCGTTTACTGCCAAGGTGAGCCCGAAACTTCTTCGATAATTTGACTCGATGCGCCTTCTCCATTACGAAAACCAGATCCGCCCATCCGAGGAGTTCAGGAGTCACAGGATTGTCGGCCTCTGAGTTCAAACCGGCTGAGGCTACCTCAATACCCTTCCACGACGCGAACACCTGCTCGGCCGTCGGGCTGCGCAGGCGGTTCTGGCTACAGATAAACAAAACGCGCTTCAACGTTGATGTGGCACCCAACGGGGCGGAGTTAAGCGTCACCCCCGAGCGGAGCGTGACAGCTCGCTTGCGAGCTCGCGTGCCCGATCAGCGGGGCTTGCCCTGCGGCCTTGGCCGCAGGTGACGACTTGAACGCAATGTTGGGCGTCTGTTGCCCTGTACAGAGGGAGCGTCTCACCGTACGCGTTCCCAATAGTCAGTGAATACGCCTTCCAGAGTCGCAGTGAACTTGTCACCCTCTCTCACAATGAACGGGGCATTTATTGGGTGTTGGTAAGACATCCGCGCGCCTTGGCGCGTGATGGGTGCAGTCTTGCGGTCTCCACCGCTAACGTAGACGGAAGGTTTGCCACTTCCGTCGTCGATGATCATCAGCACCGGAGTCACTGCCACTTCCGCTTCGGACCACTCCCATTTTGAGATCTGTGAGATCGACGCCGGCTTTCCCTCAGGCGTGTGCCAATGCACCAATAGTTGATTTACTCCGTCCTTGAACGTACTGGCTCCGTAGACGACCGGCGGAGTTAGCGTAGTTCCTCCAGGAAGCTTGCGCATGGTCAATTTCCACCAGGTTCCGTCAAGGTCATCAGCATGCGCGAGGCTGCAACAGCTCAGGACGGCAATCAGAGCAGCGAAGAAGTGAAGCAGCCGGAGACTTGAGATCTTCATGGTTTCCTCCTCCCGTGAGCCAACTTACAAATATGAAAGCGGAGCGCTATCGCTTGGCCTTCTCCCCCCAAAGCCTACTCTTGGGCCGCAAGAGGGACAACAACCCCCCTCTCCCCCTCTCCCCGGCCCTCTCCCGCCAGGGGAGAGGGAGTTCTGAATCAAGAAACAGTCTGGTAGTTTCATCCGCCTTGCTATTCCGATTGCCGTAGATGAGCCCCAGGCCCGCTGAAAGCGGGGCCTGTCTTTGTAGTTGAATTTACTCCCTCTCCCCTGGCGGGAGAGGGGTGGGGAGAGGGGGAGGCTGGTGTTAGAATCTCCCCGACTTTCATTTCAGGAGGGGAAAACAATGAAACGCCTTGCCGCTGTGCTGCTGTTCGCTGTCAGTGCATCCGTGTTCGCCAATTCCGCATTCGCGCAGAAGCCCGAGGACGCCATCAAGTACCGCAGGGCGTCTATTCCGTAATCGGCTGGAACTTCGGCCCGATGGCGGCGATGGCGAAGGGCGAGAGACCCTATGACGCCGCCGCGTTCGCGCGCCACGCCGAGATCGTCGCCTTCATGAGCAAACTCCCGCTGGAAGGTTTCATTCCCGGATCGGACACCGGCGAGACCAAGGCCAAGCCGGAAATCTGGCTCGACATGGACGACTTCAAGGCCAAGCTGGAGAAGATGCAGCCGAAGTCGCCAAGCTGGCCGAAGTCGCGAAGGGCGGCGATCTCAATGCCAGCAAGGCGCAGCTCGGAGAGGCCGGCAAGGCCTGCAAGGCGTGCCACGACAAATATAGAAACAAATAAAGGACTGAGGGCCGAGGTACGAGGGCCGAGTGAGAATCCGAGAGTCTGGATCAACTTGACCCTCACATCTGATCCGCGTAAGTCGTCTTTCGATACTCTTATTTGCCTGACCTCGCCGTCCCTCGCCCCTCGTCCCTGATCTTATGTCTGACCTTTTATCCGATCGCACCAAACTCGGCCGCTATCCGTCGCGTGGCAGCCACGACTTCGCCACCGTCGCGGCGATCCTCGACGAGGGCTTCTTCTGCCACGTGGGCTTCGTTGTCAACGGCCAGCCCTACGTCATCCCCACGGGGTTCGGGCGCGACGGCCATACGCTCTACATCCACGGTTCGGCGGCCAGCCGCATGCTGAACGAAGCGGGGAAGGGCATCGCGTTGTGCGTGACGGTGACGCTGGTGGACGGACTGGTGCTGGCACGCTCGGCCTTCCACTCGTCGGTCAACTATCGTTCGGTGATGATCCTCGGCACGGCTGAGCCCGTGCCCGCCACTGAAAAGCTGCGCGCGCTGAAAACGATTTCGGATCACATCATCCCGGGGCGCTGGGAGAGCCTGCGCCCGGTCAAGCCGCAGGAACTCGATCAGACCGCCGTCCTCAGAATGGAAATTGTGGAGGCGTCGGCGAAAGTGCGCGCCGGCCCGCCGCTGGACGACGAGGAGGATTACGGCCTGCCGATTTGGGCGGGCACGCTGGATTTCCCGCCGCTTTCGACTACGCCGAAACCCGATCCGCGGCTCGCGTCAGGGATCCCTGTCCCGGGGCATGCCCAGCGCTACCGGCGCGTCAAAAAGTAACGACGAAGTAAACGAGCGACGAGGTTACCGTGAGCAGCAGCGCGGCGAGCCAGGGATTGCCGGTCCTGGGCGGCTTTTCATCCATCAGCTCGATCGGTTTGCGGCCGGTGAACATCGGCCCGATCAGGTTCTGGTTTCTGCGGAACAGATAGAAAAACACCGCCAGAATGTGGATCAGGATCAGCGTCAGCAGGATGCCGGCGTTGACGTCGTGGATGGCCGTGAACAGTGCGCTGGCATCATCGGACACGTGTTTCGCCAGCGGCCCCTCCATCATTACGTCATCGTTGGCGAATAATCCGGTCACCCCCTGAACCAACAGCGACACCAGCATCAGCAGCGTACTCCAGCCGCCCAGCGGGTTGTGGCCGCGATGGCTCGGTGCCATGCCTTTGATCAGCCTGTGCGCGTAGCGCGCCACCGCGGCCGGTCCGCGGACAAAGTCGCGGAAACGCGCATGCGTGCCCCCGGCGAATCCCCACAGGATACGGAACAGCACCAGCGCGAGGATCGCATAACCGCCGAGCGCATGGAATTCCATCGCGTTGCCGCCGATGGTCGCGGTCACAATCTGGGATAGCACCAGCAACACAAGCGCCCAGTGAAAGATGCGCACCGGGAGGTCCCAGACGTTGGTTGTGGCGCGGGTCTCCAGGACCTTGCTCGAATCCTGTGCTTTCATGGCCGGGGGGGTCTAGTGTCCTGTTCCGCTAATTCGTGGCTGAAAACCCGACGAGAATCGGCGCCATGCTGTGTTACGAGTCCTCGCCGTGCGTGTCGGAGCGCGGAAGAGGGGCCCCTCTGGGGATCGGACCGCGGAGACACGCGTAAGGCCGGTGGTCGACACGCTATTGGCCGGTTGCACGGTCGCATCCCCGCAAGCGGGGCCCCTGCTCAACGTTCCACCGGCCCCCGCCACTGTCAAGGACTCGCGCCTTGCCTGACACCGATTTCGCGGGTTTTCCGATCGATGATGGATTGCTGTCAAATAAATCATAGGAACTGGCCGCGAAGGTTGGAAACTTATCCTACGAATTAGCGGAACAGGACACTAGGTACCAAGTTGCGAGGCGAGATCGTTGAAGTCGTCGGCATTGAAATCGAATGAGGGGTCCGACGACAGGTCGGCCTTGGCACCCGGTCCCCTTTCCAGCGGCCGGCGTACGAAAGCGGTGCGCAAGCCGCAGCGTTTCGCCGCCTGGAGGTCGTCCTTGTGCGCGGCCACCATCAGCACTTGCGAGGGCTGGAGGCCGAGCAGCGAAGCGGCGCCGAGGTAGGCCTCGGGATCGGGCTTGTAGTGCCTGAAGAGTTCCGCCGAAAGCACGCAATCCCACGGCAACCCCGCGTTCCTGGCCATGTCCACGAGCAGCGATATGTTGCCGTTCGACAACGTGGCAAGCACGTAACGTTTCTTCAGGCGTTTCAGCCCCGGCCGCGAATCGGGCCACGGGCGCAGTCGGTGCCAGGCCAGATTCAGATGATCCCTGTCCTGCGCGGTGAGGGCGTCCACGTGCAACTTCGCCAGCACGTCGTCGAGGATCAGCCGGTGCAGTTGATCTATGCTCATCCACGGCAGTTGCCGCTTGCGCACCCGGTCCATGGCCGGCTTGTACCCGTCACGCCATGCATCCGCGACAGCAGTCCAGTCCGCCTTCAGGTTTTTCTGCTTTCCGAGCGCGCGGCCTTCGCGAATGATGCTGCCGCGCCAGTCCACCACCGTACCGAACACGTCGAAAGTCAGGGCTCGAATTGACGAGGGGGTCATTGGCGATTCTTCTCCATTGTCTTGGTGCCGCAGTAGGTCGGAAAGCGGACACTGCGACAATTATAGACGGCGCGGGCAGGCGAATAAAAACAAGCGCGTTCAACGCAAGGGATTCCTTTCTATACCCCCTTGAGGGGTGCGCAAAGGTACGCAAAGGAAAAACCGGACTTTGCTACTGACCTAGCACGAGTCACCAGCCACGTTTTTTCCCGCAGCACCCGGCACTTGCCTTCTGCTTTTGCCTTTTCCGGGTACTGCGCACCGAGCACCGCGAACTGATTCTTCCGAGGTTCCCTGATCGTTACGTAAGGAGGCTTAGAACGGATAAACCTTGACGCAAAGGCGCGAAGGCGCAGAGAAGGACAAAACGCGACCGTTAATACGAAGCTCCTGATGGATGGCTGACAGGCATCGTACAGGTGCGCGAACGTGGCTCGCCAGACCCAATCTCCCGCTATTTGCGATACTCGCTCGGGGTTTCTTTGCGCCTTCGCGCCTTTGCGTCGAAGGGTTTAAAGCCCTAACTCTTGAATCCCAAGCTAGCGGGCCGGCCTGCCGAAGTCGTACTTGACGCCGACCCACATCCCGCGCGGCGCGCCCGTCGAGCGGAACTGTTCATCGGTCACATTGCCGGCATCGAACGTTCTGCCGGAGCCATTGAAGAAATTCTCCCCCAGCACCCCCAGCGTTTCGTATTCCTCGTCGAACAGATTGGTGATGCGCGCGAAGAACATGAGCTGTTTGTTGAGTTGGTAACGCGCATCCAGATTTACCACGGTATAGCCGGGGATTTTTCCGTTCGCATCCTGGTTGTTTTCGTCGCCGCGCGCGTATTGTGAGGACAGGTACATGACATTCGTTCCCACCGAAACAGCTTCGGTGAAATCGTATTCCAGGCGCAGCTTGATCGAGTGCTCGGGAATGCCCGGCACCTTGTTCCCGGGTGAAACCTGTATATCCCCGGTACCGGGATCTGCGGAAGAATTGACGGGACTGTTGATCGTCAGCGCCGATTCGAACGTGGCGTCGATGAAACCGTAATTTGCCGCGAGGCTCAGCTTGTTGATACGGCCGTGCATTCCGAGTTCCACGCCCTGCCGGCGGGTCTTGCCGGCATTCTGGAAAAAGCCCGCATTCACCGCCCCGCCACTGGAAATGAAAATGATGTCGTCGTTCAGGTCGGTGCGGTAAATGGAGGCATTCCAGCCCAGCGCCTCGGACCAGCGGCCGCGCGCACCGGCCTCCATTGTCTTCGAGACGACTTTCTCGAGGGGCGGGTCGGCCAGGAAGTTGTTAGGCAGGCGGCACGGGGCGAGCGGGTCGGCGCAGGTCAGCTCCACCGGAGTCGGCGCGCGCATGCCTTCGCTGTACGACACGTAAGTCGAGAGTTCGGGTGTCGGATTGAAATTGAGGCCCGCGGCCGGGTTGAAGCGCTTGAAAGTATGGTCGCCGTTGAGCGCCGGCTCCAGGCCGGTCTTGTCCTCGATCGTCACATTCGCGCAGTTGTAGCGGCCCGACAATGTCAGGTGCCACCGCTCGGTCGAAGGAATAGGTATCGGTGAGATAAAGGCCGTAGTAGTCGGTGGTTGACTTGACGTCGGTCTCAAGGGACAAAACTCCCGTGCCGACCGTTCCGCGGTCCGCGGTGAAGTCGGCGTCTTCCTCCGATTGCGAAAAATCGGTCCGGCCGAGGTCGGCGCTGGCGCCGATGGTGAAATTGTTCTTCTTGTCGCCGAGATTGCCGAGCAGCGTCAACTGCAACGATCCGCCGTAGCCGGTGGTCTTGATTTCGCTGCTGTCGTTAATGGCTTGAAACTCAATTCCTTCGTTGCAATCATTGGTGAGGTCCCGTGGTTCTCCAGGCCCTCGCAGTCGTCGTTGACGTTGCTGCTGAAGTTATCGTTGGTGTATTTCCGATAGTAGATGTTTCCTGCGAGCAGCTTGTCCTCGCTCAGGAACTGGCTGGCGCGGGCGTTCAGAAACACGAGCTCGTTTTCGTTACGATCGGGCCATGTATAGGCCTGCTCGCGCGTATCCAGCCAGCCCAGCGGCAACGCCTGTGTGCCCTCCAGTTTGTTGTCGGCGAGCATCAACGACAGGTCGAAGTCGGTATCCTCGCGCTCCCAGCCGACCTTGCTGAACAGTGTCTGTATCCGGCTCGGCGAATGATCGCGCCAGCCGTCCTCGTCGATGAAGTTGCCGGCGAGGAAAAAGTCCGTGTCCTCTCCGTGCGCGCCGTACTCGACTTCCGCCGCCATTCTTCCCCAGGACCCGCCGTAGATCGACGCCGATGCGCCGGGATACTGGAAGCCGGACTTGGTGTTTACCGAGAGCGCGGCGCCAAGCGTATTCAAACCGAATACGGGATTCGAACCGGGGATGAGATTGATCGTGGAAATCGCATTCTGCGGAATCAGGTCCCAATTCACCACGTCGCCGAACGGTTCGTTTACCCGCACGCCATCCATGAACACGGACAATCCCTGAGGGGTGCCCAGCAGCGGCGAGGCCGAGAAACCGCGAAAATTGACGTCGGGCTGGAACGGGTTGTTCTGCCCATGGTTGAGCGTGACGCTACCGAGGTTGTTGTCCAGGAATTCGGAGAGGTCCAGGGTCTTCTGTTTCTGGATTTCGGCCCCGGTAGCCGCCTGCACATTCGCGGGCACCTGGTTGACGGGTACCCCGATCCCGGGCAGCGGGGTAGTGCCGATTATTTCCACGGTCGGCGCCTCCAGTGCGGCGGCCGGGTTCTCTTCGTCGCCGTAGGCCTGACCGCCGGAAAGTGCCAGGGTGACGGCGAAGGCGAGGTGTGCCCGGCTACCGAGGAATAATCGAACGACCATCTGTGTTCCTTTCGACTTTTCTAGTTCATTTTGGAGCGGTTACGAACCCGCTCTCCTCCCTTGGAAGTCACAGCCGACGCGGCCGTTCCGCGCGGGTCTACTCCAAACAGCAGGAGAGAGAATCTAAGGGGTGCGGTAGACTCGCTGGCAGGGACTGCCTCCCAACCGGCTTGGGAAAAATTCCCGATATTCGGGCCCTCCGTCCCGATTTCCGGCAAGACTGCCGCAATATACGCCCCTCGGGAAGATTTCCCTTTGCCGGAAACGGTGCGTTCCGCTATATAGACTCCCTACCCATCCGATTCCCCGCCGTTCCGGCGAACTCCGGCGGCAACTCCCATGAATACACTTGCCCAGACCTTTCAGGCGCCTTCCGCGAACATCATCAAGCCCTCTGTGCACAGGGACCTGGTGGTGGTCGCCGCCGTTACCTTGCTGACTTTCGTTCTGTCCAGCCTGTTGGAACTCAACGAATGGATCGAGGCGCTGACCGTGCCGCACGAGAGGTACCAGATCGACGAACTGCCGTTGACGATTCTGGCCATGGCCGTGGCGCTGGCGTGGTTTTCCTGGCGGCGTTCCCGGCAGGCGGTCGAGCAGGTGACGCTGCGTCTTGCCGCGCAGCAGGCTCTGATGGATAGCGAGGAGCAGTACCGCACGCTGTTCATGGAAAACCTGTCCGGCAATCTGCTGGCGGCCACGAGCGGACAGGTCAAACTTGCCAACCCGATGGCGGCGCGGCTGCTTGGCTTTGAAACGGCGGGCGACCTCAACGGCCACCAACTGGGCGAGTTCTATGCCGAGAGCGACCTGTGGGAGACGCATCGTGACCGGCTGCTACGCGGCGAAAAGATCGAACTGCCGATGCTCCAGCTCAGGAACCGCAACGGCGTGCCGGTTCAGGTCGTGGCGAAACTGAGCGCACGGCTGTCGCCTTCACGGGAGCCGGAACTGCACGCCTACGTCACCGACATCACCGAAGTCACGCTGATGCAGAGTGAGCTGGCCGGCGCGCTGGAGGAAAATCGCCGCCTGTCGCAGCGTTCCATGCAGGTGCAGGAGGAGGAGCGGCGCAACCTGGCGCGCGAGCTGCACGACGAACTCGGGCAGAGCCTGAACGCGATCAAGGTGGACGCGGTCACCATCCGCGACAACAGCGTGGCGCTGCCCGAGATACACCGCGGCGCGCTTTCCATCATCGAAGTATCGAGCCAGGTCTACGAAGTGGTGCGCAGTCTCATGCAGCGGCTGCGGCCGGTGGCGCTGGACGAGCTCGGGTTGCGCTCGGCCGTGCAGTACAGCGTCGAGCAATGGCAGCGCCGCCACCGCGGCGTGCGCTGCACGTTCACCGCGGAAGGAGAACTCGACGATCTCGACGAACAGACCAATATCACGCTTTACCGGCTGGTCCAGGAGTGCCTGACCAACGTGGCCAAGCACGCTGCCGCCACGAAGGTCACTGTCTCCATGGCCCGCGTGGCGAATGAGATACGCTTCAGTTTCAGCGACGACGGCAAGGGCTTCGATCCGTCGCAGAAACGCCGGGGACTGGGGCTGGTGGGGCTGCGCGAACGAGTGGAGGCGCTGGCCGGCCAGTTTGAACTCGTTAGCGCGCCCGGCCGCGGCGTGCATGTCAAAGCCGTGATTCCGGCAAAGGGAAGGAAATGAACGAAGGACGGACAAGCCTGCCGGTACGGGTGGTGCTGGTCGATGACCATGCCGTGGTACGCGAAGGCTACCGCCGTTTGCTCGAGCGCACCGAGGATATCTCGGTGATTGCTGAAGTGGCCAGTGGCGAGGACGCCTACCGCGTCGTTTGCGAACTGCAGCCCGATGTGACCGTGATGGACATCAATTTGCCCGGGCTCGGCGGCATCGAGGCGGTGCGCCGCATCGTCGTGCGGTTGCCGGACGCGAAGATCCTGATGTTCAGCATGCACGAGGACACGGTGTTCTCCTCGCGCGCGCTGCAGGCCGGCGCGCGCGGTTACGTCACCAAGTCCGCCGCGCCCGAAGTGCTGGTGGAGGCGGTGCGGCTGGTCGCCGCCGGCAAGCTCTACATCAGCCACGAGATGGCGCAGGAACTGGCGGTGCAGATGCTGCCCGGGCGCGACAACCCGATCGACGCGCTGTCCGCGCGCGAGTTCGAAGTGTTCCGGCTGCTGGTAGGGGGGCATTCGCTGCAGGAGATTTCCCGCATCCTGTGCCTGTCCTACAAGACCGTCGCCAACTACCAGTCCAATATCAAGCACAAGCTCGATGTCAGCAACACCGCGCAGGTGGTGCGCATAGCCCTGAGCCACGGGCTGATTTCGGGCGCCGCCGAAGCCGAAGAAAACCGCAGCGAAGCCGGTTGAACGCCGGGTCGGGAAAGTTTCCGCACCGGTTCGGGCAAGCGTCCCTGTGGCCGCAACCTTTGGGCGGATAAGCTTCGTCCCAGTACCCCTTAGTTTTTGTTCTTGGTGTTTGAAGTTGAAGACCTCTCTCTGTGCCGGGCCACAAGCCCGGCATTTTTTTTCGTCTCGAGCAAATCAAGGCGCTGACGCAAGAAAGGTCCAACGCGCTCAAGGCAAAGGTTCGCGAAGGAGGTACTAGACTTTGCCATTCCCCATTCCCCATTCCCCATTCCCCATTCCCCATTCCCCATTCCCCATTCCCCATTCCCCATTCCCCATTCCCCATTCCCCATTCCCCATTCCCCATTCCGCATTCCGCATTCGCCTCGCTTTCCGCCTGACGTCACCCTTCCAGAGGTACAATTGCGGAAAGCGATCCGCGAGTCCTGAGCCATCTGCGGGACATTCGATCGAAGCCCGCAATTTGCGCGCACGAAGGAGGGGTAGTGACAGAAGAAAGATCGCTGGTGCAGCGACTGCGGATTTCTCGCGATCCGATGCAGGCGCAGCCATGAACCGCACGCTGGTACTGGACGTGGTCGGTCTTACGCCCGCGCTGCTTGCGCATGCGCCGAATCTGAGTGCGCTGGCGAAGCGGGGCGGCATGCGGCCGCTCGACACGGTGGTGCCGGCGGTGACCACGACGGTGCAATCCACTTTCGTCACCGGCGCGCTCCCACGCGAACACGGCATCGTCGGCAACGGCTGGTACTTCCGCGACCTCTCCGAGATCTGGCTGTGGCGCCAGTCCAACCGCCTGGTGGGCGGCGAGAAGTTGTGGGAGGCTGCGCGCAGCAGGCGACCCGTCGTTCACCTGCGCCAAGCTGTTCTGGTGGTACAACATGTATTCGACCGCGGACTTCGCGGTCACGCCGCGGCCGATGTATCCGGCCGACGGCCGCAAGCTTCCCGATATCCACACTCACCCGGACGGGCTGCGCGACGAACTGCAGGGCACGCTCGGGCCAGTTTCCGCTGTTCCGCTTCTGGGGCCCGACGGCGGACATCGACCTCGACGCGCTGGATCGGCAAATCGGCGTTGCACGTACTCGGCAAGTACAAGCCGACGCTGACGCTGGTCTACCTGCCGCACCTCGACTACAACCTGCAGCGGCTCGGGCCGAACCATCCCGATATCGCGCGCGACGTGGCACAGGTGGACGAAGTGTGCGGCGAGCTGATCGATGCCGCGCAGAGTGCCGGTGCGCACGTGGTCGCGCTGTCCGAGTACGGCATCACTGAAGTGTCCCGGCCGGTGCATATCAACCGCGCGCTGCGCCAGGCCGGGTGGCTGCGCGTGCGCGATGAACTCGGGCGCGACCAACTCGATGCCGGCGCTTCCGAGGCATTCGCGGTCGCGGATCACCAGATCGCGCACGTGTACGTGGCGCGTCCGGAACTGGTGGACAAGGTCGCCAACGTGCTGCGCGCACTTCCGGGCGTCGAGCGGGTACTCGACGAGGCGGGCAAGCGCGAAATGGGCCTGGATCATCCGCGCTCAGGGGAACTGGTGGCGATCGCGCGTCCCGATAGCTGGTTCACCTATTACCATTTTCTGGACGATGCGCGCGCGCCGGATTATGCGCGTACCGTGGACATCCACCGCAAGCCGGGTTACGACCCGGTCGAACTGTTCATCGATCCGGCGCTGCCGCTGGCCAAGCTGCGCATCGCGATGCGGCTGGCGCAGAAGATGATCGGCATGCGCTATCTGATGGACGTGATCTCGCTGGACGCGACCCTGGTCAAGGGTTCGCACGGCCGGCCGACCGACCGCGCCGACGAAGGCCCGCTGTTCATCAGCTCCGCGCCGGAGCTATTGGGCGAAGGGCCGGTGGCTGCGACCGAGGTGAAACGCCTGCTGCTCGACCACATATTCGCCAGCAGGGTGGCGTCCGCGAGGCGGGCGGCATGAGCAGGAAGCAGGGTCTGCCGGAGCGCGGAAAGCGGCCCCGTACTTGTATGGGGATCTGACCGGCCGCGATTGCCGCCGGCCCCCGACATGAAAACCTTCGCAATACCCTGATCTTAAGAGAGGTGACAGCATGACCCCCGTGCAGGCACTCGAGAAATGGCTGGTTGCCCGGCTGCCAGGCGATGCGGCCGAATGGCTGCAGAGCAGCGCGCAGTGGCTGCGCGACGGGGGCGGCGACAAGGACTTGTACATGTCGGTGAGCCTGGTGCCGCGCAAGATCGGCAAGGCGGACCTGGGGCTGAGCGCCGCGGAACTCGGCCAGGCGACTGCAGCCCGTCCCGGCTGGGACCCGCGTGAATGGAGCCTGGACCAGGCCGCGCGCATCTATCTGATGCTCGCCGCCGGAAGCGATGGCGCGACGTTCTCGCGGCGGCTTGATCAGTTGTGCGCGACCGCTGACGTCGGCGAACTGGTTGCCTTTTATCGCGGCCTGCCGTTGTATCCCGACCAGCCGCGCCACGTGCTGCGCGCCGCGGAGGGCGTGCGCACCAACATGAAAGCGGTGTTCCAGGCGGTGGCGCACCGCAATCCCTATCCGTCCGAGCAGTTGGCGGAGCCGGCCTGGAACCAGATGGTGCTGAAAGCCTTGTTCATCGGCACCCTCCTGGACCCGATAGTCGGCCTGGACCGCCGCGCCAATCCGGCACTGGCACGCATGCTCTGCGACTACGCGCACGAACGCTGGGCCGCAGGGCGGCCGATCAGCCCGGAATTGTGGCGTTGCGTCGGGCCGCATGCCCGGGGCGACATGCTCGCCGACCTCCGCCGAGTGCTGGAAAAAGGAACCGATCCGGAGCGCGCGGCGGCGGCGCTGGCGCTCTCCATCTCGCCCGATCCGGCGGCATCCGAGCTATTATGGCAATACCCGGAACTATCGGTTGCCGTGTCAAATCACAAGTTGAGCTGGCAGGCGATCGCGAATCCAGCCTGACGGCACCGAATCATCTGGAGAAAGACCATGCGGTTCATCGACCCCCACATCCACATGAGTGCGCGCACCACCGACGACTACGAGCGCATGGCCGCGGCCGGCATCGTCGCCATCATCGAGCCGGCTTTCTGGCTGGGCCAGCCGCGCACCCAGGTGGGCAGCTATCATCGACTACATGTCCAGCCTGGTCGGCTGGGAACGTTTCCGCGCCGCACAATTCGGCATCCGCCACTATTGCACCATCGGCCTGAACAGCAAGGAAGCCAACAACGAAGCGCTCGCCGAGCAGGTGCTGGACAGTGCTGCCGCGTTACCTGATGAAGGAAGGCGTGGTGGCGGTGGGCGAGATCGGCTACGACGATCAGACCGCGGTCGAGGACAAGTACTACCGCGCGCAGTTGCGCTGGCGCAGGAACTCGACATGCTGGTGCAGGTGCACACGCCGCACCGCGACAAGAAGAGCGGCACCACGCGCAGCATGGACGTCGCCATCGAGATGGGCATTGATCCCGAGCGCCTGGTCGTCATCGATCACAACAACGAGGAAACCGTGCAGGAAGTGCTCGACCGCGGCTTCTGGGCGGCGTTCACGATCTATCCGCACACCAAGATGGGCAACGAGCGCATGGTCGAGATCGCGCGCAAGTACGGCTCGGACCACATCTTCATCGATTCGAGCGCGGACTGGGGCGTGTCCGATCCGCTTGCGGTGCCGAAGACCGCGCGCCTGATGCTCGATCGCGGCATCGCCCCGAAGGACGTCGAGGCGATCTGCTACGGCAACGCGCTCAAGGCATTCGGCCAGAGCGGCCAGATCAAGGAAGAGCACTGGCTGGATCCGGAGCCGATCGACCAGCGCATGTTGTTCGAGGGCAACTCGGTGTTGCGCGGCCAGGCGCCGCGCGTCGGCGAACCGGCGGCGGTCCCGCTACACAGCAGCGAAACCGTCTTCAAATAGCAGCACACTGGGGGCCGGGAAAACACATGAGCATCGAACTGGTCAAGGCATCGGCCGATTCCGGCGGCGGTCTACAACCAGGAATTCTCGGTCCGCTACGACTACCCGGTGCATTTCACCGAGCATGTGTTCGCCCGCGACAATCCGGTATTTGTGCAGGCGATGGTGCGCCGTGAACCCGCCAAGCGCCATCGCTTCGCGGTGTTCGTGGATGCCAACGTCGCGGCAAGCTGGCCGACGCTGGTCCACGACATAGCCTCGTATGCCGAGGTTTACTCCGATTCGCTTGAACTGATCGGCCGTCCCGAAGTGGTGGCAGGTGGCGAGCAGGTGAAAAACGACCCCGCGCTGGTCACCAGCCTGCAGCACCGGCTGATGGAAATGGGCATTGACCGCCACGAATTCGTGGTCGGCGTGGGCGGCGGCGCCTTTCTGGACATGATCGGTTTCGTTGCCGCCACCACGCATCGTGGCATCCGCCATGTGCGCGTGCCGACAACCGTGCTCGGGCAGAACGACTCCGGCGTAGGCGTGAAAAACGGCATCAACGCCTACGGCGTGAAGAACCTGCTCGGCACTTTCGCGCCGCCGTTCGCGGTGCTCAACGACTTCGTGTTCCTGCGCACGCTGCATCCGCGCGACAAGATCGCCGGCGTCGCCGAAGCGGTGAAGGTGTCCCTGATACGCGACGGACAGTTCTTCAACTGGCTGGAAGCCAACGCCGACGCGCTGAAAGAATGCGCGCCGGCCGACGATGGCGCGCATGATCCGGCGTTGCGCAGAACTGCACATGCGCCAGATCGCGCACGGCGGCGATCCCTTCGAGACCGGCAGCGCGCGCCCGCTCGACTACGGGCACTGGTCCGCGCACAAGCTGGAGGCGCTCACGCAGCACGAACTGCGTCATGGCGAAGCGGTTGCGATCGGCCTGGCGCTGGACGCGCGCTATTCGGTGCAGATCGGCATGCTGGTGCCGGGAGGCGAGGAACGCGTGTACAAGCTGCTCAAGAAGCTCGGGTTCTATCTGTGGCACCCGGCCATGGATACCCGCGACGAACAGGGCCGGCTGGTGATCCTGCGCGGCATCGAGGAATTCCGCGAACACCTCGGCGGTGAACTTACCATTACGCTGTTGCGCGACTTCGGCCACGGCGAGGAAGTGCACCAGATGGACAATAACGAAATCCTGCATGCGATGACGTGGTTGCGCCGGCGGGAGACCGGCCAATGAGGCTCGGGGCATTCGGCAGCCACCTGACCTACTGCAGCAACATCCATCCGGGCGAGACCTGGGCCGAGGTACGAGCCAACATCGAGCGCTTCTTTCCGGCCGTGCGCGACCGCGTGGTTCCGGGCCAGCCGTTCGGCATCGGCTTGCGGCTCTCCGCGCAGGCCTCGCGGGCGCTGACCGACCCGGCGACGCTGGAAGAATTCCGCGACTTTCTCCAACGCAATAAACTCTACGTCTTCACAATCAACGGCTTTCCTTACGGCACCTTCCACGGCACCCGGGTGAAGGAAGAGGTCTATCTGCCCGACTGGCGCGACGCGGAGCGGCTGCGCTATACCGACGAGCTCGCGGATCTGCTCGCCAAGCTGGTACCGGCGGGCGTCGAGGGCAGTGTCAGCACGGTGCCGGGCGCATTCAAGCCGGCCATGACCGGAAACAACGGAGCCGACGTGGAGCGCATCGCCGACAACCTGCTGCGCCACGTCGCGCATCTGATCGAGCTTGAAAGGCGTAGCGGCAAGCGCATCACGCTGGCGATCGAGCCGGAACCGCACTGCTACCTGGAGACAGTGGACGAGAGCGTCGGATTCTTCCAGCGCCACTTGTTCAGCGCGCAGGCGGTGCGTCGCCTGGGCGAGCTTGCGGGCCTGGAGCGGCAGGCCGCCTCGGTGGCGCTGCACGATTATCTGGGCCTGTGCCTGGACCTGTGCCACGCAGCAGTGGAATTCGAAGACCCGGTTGCTTGCCTGCAGCGCCTGGAGAAGGCCGGCATCCGCGTGCACAAGATGCAGATCAGCGCGGGCCTGCGGGTGGCGGAACTCACGCCCGAAGCGCTGAAAGCGCTGCGCCAGTTCGACGATCCGGTATACCTGCACCAGGTGGTGGAAGACGGCCCGAACGGCGTGCGCCGCTTCGCCGATCTGCCCGAAGCGCTGGCGACGGTGAACGGGCAGGCAGGCGACCGCGAATGGCGGGTGCATTTCCACGTGCCGATCTTCCTCGACGACCTCGGCGCCTTTTCTTCGACGCGCTTCTTCATCCGCAAGGTGCTCGACCAGCATCGCTTGAAGCCGATCTCGCCGCACCTCGAAGTCGAGACCTATACCTGGAACGTGCTCCCCGCGCACCTGCAGGCCGGCGGCATGGAACAGGCCATCGCGCGCGAGCTGAACTGGGTGAGAGAAGAGCTCGCGGCATGAGCAGGAAGCAGGGTCTGCCGGAGCGCAGAAGAGGGGCCCCGTACTTGTATGGGGATCTGACCGCGGAGGCAGACATCAGCGGCCGGCAGCCCCATGCGTCCGTCTCAGGTCGCGTCCCCATCAAAAGCGATGTGGCCCCTGCTCCACCTCACCGGCCGCCCCTTTTTATGGGGATGCAACCGGCCGCGTTTGCCGCCAGCCACCGACATGACACGCTGCGCGATACTTCGATCATAAAAGAGGGGGCGGCATGAATCTGTCCGTCGCGCTCAGGCTCGGGCGCGTCTCCAATGTCCCGACCGTCTGGACCAACGTGTTCACCGGCGTGGCGCTGGCAGGCGCCGCCGCCGCGGATGCGCGGCTTGCCATCCTGCTGGTGTCGCTGTCGCTGTTCTACATCGGCGGCATGTTCCTGAACGACGCTTTCGACAGCGCCTTCGATGCCAGGTCGCGCCCGGAACGGCCGATCCCGTCGGGGCAGGTGAGTGCGGCGCAGGTTTACGTTGGCGGCTTCGGCATGCTGGTGGCCGGAGTGGGGCTGCTCGCGTGGGCCGGCTACGGATTCGAGCCGTTCACCCAATGGCGGCCGGTGCTGGCAGGGATCGCGCTGGCGATCGCCATCACGTTCTACAACTGGCACCACAAGGACAACCCCCTCAGCCCGCTGGTGATGGGCGTGTGCCGGTTGCTGGTCTACCTCGCAGCGGCGTACGCGGTGGCGAGCATTTTGCCGCGATCATTGATTCGTCGCGGCGATCGTGCTGCTCTGCTACCTGATCGGGTCTGACGTACACCGCCAAGCAGGAACATCTCGACCGTCTCGGAGCGGTCTGGCCGCTGACGTTTCTGGCCGTTCCGGTCGCCTACGGAATCTGGCTCGCGATAAGGCAACCGCCGGCGTTGGTGCCGCTGCTGCTGTTCGTCGGCTGGACGCTGTACGCGCTCTGGCTGCTGCGCCGTCGCGCAAAAGGCGACGTGCCGCGCGCGGTGGTCAGTCTCATCGCCGGCATTGCGCTGCTCGACTCGGTGATCCTCGCGGGCTACGGCGCGCCGCTGCTGGCCGGGCTGGCGGTGGTGGCATTCGTGCTGACGCTCTCGCTGCAGCGCTGGGTATCCGGCACTTAAGCTTCGCCAAAAAAACGAAACGCGTTCAACGCAAAGGACGCAAAGGTGCGCAAAGGGGAAAAGAGAGGACGCAAAGAAAAGCAATAAATGTTCAATGAAAAGTACTACACTTTTCCCGTCACCCGTCACCCGTCACCCGTCACCCGTCACCCGTCACCCGTCACCCGTCACCCTCACTGATGAAATCATGATCGACGAGAAAATCAAGGTGCGCGTCACCGAAACCGGACAAATCCTCGATGTGGTGGTCCTGAACAAGCGCGCCGAACGGATCGTGGTGGTGCTCGGCGAAGGCGTTCACAACGTCAAGTGCGATCTGACGCCGACCCGCAACGGGATGGGCTACTCCGGCAGCGTGATGGGGCGCGAGTTGATTTACGAGCGCAGCCGCGATCAGGTCCAGGCCGACATCGACAGGCTCAATCCGGCGCTGCGCAAGTCGCGCTGAAGGCATTTAAAGACCAAAACAGCTTTTGCCACAGAGGACACCGAGAACACAGAGGGAACTGGAATTGCTTGGCCACGAACTACTAACCCCGCGCCCCTCGTCCCTCGTCCCTTCTACAGTGGAATAACCGGCGAGACATCGAATCCCTGGGCAAAATCAATTCTTGATTCGCGCAGGTCCTGCAGCATCTGGCTGCTTTCCACATGTTCGCCAATGGTTTTGATTCCGGCCGCCTGGCACTTTTGAGTGATTTCGCGCAGATCGGCCGAGGCGACGTTCGTGGAGCTGATCTTGATGTAGTCTGGGGCCAGATCTTTTAGTTCTGAAAACGACGCCTTGCTTCCGTCGAATCCGGAAAGCGTCAGGCTGCAGCCGAATGGCCGGACCTCCCCCATCAGTTTCTGCACAGACGCTTCGTGTGTGATCGCGCAGTCCAGTGCGATCTCGAACCCAAGCGCCCCGCCAGATAAATACGAATCGTCAACGTACCTGCACACGTACTGGCCATAACCCGGATCGGACAGTGTTGCCTCCGACAGATTGACGTTGTTGCGGGGTACCGCCCAGTCCGGCTTGATGCTGACTGCGCTGCGAACCCAGCGCGCCAGCCGATTTGCCACCCAGCGGTCGAGATACGGCAATAACTTGCATTCTTCAAGCACCGGGAAGAACGTCCCCGGCGGGAGCATCTTGGCATCCTCTTCCTTGAAGCGGACAAAGATCTCCTGAAAGGGCCGCGCGCCGGCTCGCGGAGCAATCGGGATGATGCTCTGCGCGTAGAGGACGAATTCGTCCTGCTGAAGCGATGCTATCAGACGATCAGCGAGACTTTTCTGCGATTGCGGTTCGCGGGTCATATTGAACTTTCCAGAATAGTGCCGGCATTCTTCAGTTGGCAACCCCTCTGCCATGCGCCGTGCAGCACGTATCGCTATAGAGATGCCGGGCAATCCCGTTTGAATGAGAACTTGCGACAGCCGCAAGTTTGCGCCATTGATCCCTGCTTATCCAAACCAGGGATTCACGTCCCATTCCCGCGCATCCTCGGAATACGTCAATATGGCAAGAGCGTAGACGCAAAGTTCGCAAAGAGAAACAGAAAGGACGCAAAGTAGGAGGTGAACTTCACTTTCACCTTTCACCTGCTTTTCCGCAGCACCCAGCACCGAGCACTTGCAGTTCTTCATCCTTCCGCCTCCATCCTTCATCCTCGCACTCCCACTCGGGTAAAATTGCCCCGTGTGACCAATCATTCCGGCTCGTGGCCACTTAGAGCCCCGGCCTCCCGAGGAGAAATCAGATCATGGCAAGTAATCCGATCAAGAAAGACCCTTCGCAGACTCCGTTCCCGCCAGTGGTTCGCCAATCCGGACAATCCCAACATGACGGCGCTGTACCTGGAGCGCTACATGAACTTCGGTCTGAAGCGCGAGGAGCTGCAGGCCGGCAAGCCGATCATCGGCATCGCCCAATCGGGCTCGGACCTTTCACCCTGTAACCGCCACCACCTCGAGCTTGCCCATCGCGTGCGCGAAGGCATACGCGAGGCCGGCGGCATCGCCTTCGAGTTTCCGGTGCATCCGATCCAGGAAACCGGCAAGCGCCCGACCGCCGCGCTGGACCGCAACCTCTGCTACCTCGGGCTGGTGGAGACGCTTTACGGCTACTTCATCGACGGTGTGGTGCTCACCACCGGCTGCGACAAGACCACCCCGGCGCAGCTGATGGCGGCGGCGACCGTGGACATCCCGGCCATCGTGCTGTCCGGCGGGCCGATGCTGAACGGCTGGTTCCGCGGCGAGCGCACCGGTTCGGGCACCATCGTCTGGAAGGCGCGCGAGCTGCTGGCGGCGGGCGAAATCAACGACGAGCAGTTCATCGAGCTGATCGCCTCCTCGGCCCCGTCGGCGGGCCACTGCAACACCATGGGCACGGCATCGACCATGAACTCGCTGGCCGAGGCGCTGGGCATGTCGCTGCCCGGCAGCGCAGCGATTCCGGCGCCCCACAAGGATCGTGCGGTCAACGCCTACGAAACGGGAAAACGCATCGTCGAAATGGTCTGGGAAGACCTGCGTCCCTCGAAGATCATGACCCGCGAGGCCTTCGAGAACGTGATCGTCGTCAACTCGGCGATCGGCGGCTCGACCAACGCGCCCATCCATTTCAACGGCATCGCACGACACATCGGCGTCAAGCTCGACAACGACGACTGGGAAAAAATCGGCTACGACATCCCGCTGCTGGTCAATCTCCAGCCGGCGGGCGAATACCTGGGCGAGGATTACCATCATGCCGGCGGCGTGCCAGCGGTTGTGAGCGAGCTGATCAAGGCGGGCAAGATTCGCAAGAACGCGCTGACCGTCAACGGCAAGACGTTCTACGAGAACTGCAGGAACGCGAAGATCGAGGACGAAAACGTGATCTGGCCATACAAGAGACCGATGAAGAAGAAGGCCGGGATTCCTGAATCTGAAAGGCAATCTGTTCGACAGCGCAATCATGAAGACGAGCGTGATCTCGGACGCTTTCCGCAAACGTTACCTGTCCAACCGGAAGGACCCGAACGCGTTCGAGGGCAGGGCGATCGTGTTCGACGGCCCGGAGGACTACCACCACCGCATCGACGATCCGCAAGCTCAAGATCGACGACACCTGCATGCTGTTCGTGCGCGGCACCGGCCCGGTTGGCTATCCGGGCGCGGCGGAAGTGGTGAACATGCAGCCGCCCGCGGAACTGATCAAGCACGGCGTGACGGAACTGCCGTGCATCGGCGATGGAAGACAGTCGGGAACGTCCGGCTCGCCGTCAATTCTGAATGCCTCGCCGGAAGCGGCGACCGGCGGCGGCCTCGCGCTCCTGAAGACCGGCGACCGGATTCGCATCGACCTCAACAAGCGCACGGCAAATATCCTGATCAGCAAGGCGGAGTACGCAAGGCGCAAGAAGGCGCTGGCGAAGCAGGGCGGCTTCAAGATGCCCGCCAGCCAGACGCCCTGGCAGGAGATTCAACGCGGCATGGTGGACGAGCTTTCCCATGGAATGGTGCTCAAGCCTGCGGTCAAGTAATCAGCGGATTTCGACGAGCAAGGGAGTGCCGAGGGACAATCACTGAAAAGCGGTGACTGGTGACCGGTGATTGGTGGCTAGCTAAGGCGGATCGCGAAACTCCTGAAAAGAGAAATTTCATGCAGTTGAATGAACGCCGGCCGATTCAATGCACCTCTCAGGTGCTTTTGAATGCACCTGGAAGGTGTCTATTTCTGGTTGGGCGTCACGAGGACCACTCGCCATGGAGAAGGGAGAGTGCCGATGATGCCTTGCTCGCGCGACTCGGCCAATTCATCCTCGAACTAACGGTCAGTACGGATGCTGACTGAAAAGCAACAAGGCGTGCTTCGCGGCATGGTTGCGGGTGTTGTCGCCACGTTGCTGGCCCTGGCGCTCGCTATCGTCGCGCACCCGAGCGTCCTCACACCGGAGCAGGGCTACCCGGCAGCGTTTGCCCATGCCCTGAAGTGGGACGTGCTTCTCGTTGTTTGCCTAACGGTGAACGTTGGCCTGTTAGCGCGCCACCGATTTTTCACTCCGGAGGACATCGATGGCGGCGGCCTTACCAAGGGCACGCCGCACGCCCAAGTACTCCAATCCATACTACAAAATACGCTTGAACAAACAGTACTGGGGCTGTCCATACACATCATCTGGGCGGCGGCGATGCCCCAAACCTGGCAAGCCGCCGTTCCTGCTGCGGCGATTCTCTTCTTCGTCGGTCGCGTGCTGTTCTGGCGTGGCTACGCTCACGGCGCATCCGCCCGGGCGCTAGGGTTCGCCTTGTACGTTCTACCCGTCCGTCACCATGCTCGTATTGGTTGTCGGTCGTTTGACTTGGGCTCTTGTCGAGTGACTCAGAACACGGACCGTACCCGAGTGCCGCCCAACAACTGCATCGACCGGAGCGCCCAACAGCGTCGCTTCGCTCGCTGTTGGGTTCCCGTCGCGCTTCGCGCGCCGGCGCCCGGTCATGCAGGGCGTTAGACCTGCACAGGGATCACCGATGCCTCCCTTAGCTCCGTCAGAACAGTCGCAGCGAGCAGACTACGTCTACATCGGGGTCGTGTGCATTCTCATCTTCGGTGTTGTTCCCCTTGGCGTCGCTACATTCAGCCTTCAGCGCCTGTTGCTGCAGCCCGCTGATTCAGTGCTTTTCGGGCCAACCCCGATCGGTGAATTGATGTTCGTTATTCCGACAATACTGATCGGCTGCCTGGCGTCGTTCCGGGTTGGCTGGACCCTCGCCAGGTGGATCCGGCGAAGATTGAGGATGCCATACATAGACCTGATTCCTGATGGGGCCTGGGCGAAATCAATAGATTGGCAATCGATTAATTGGCGGCCAGCCGCAGGAATCGCCGGAGTGATTTTGATGCTTATCGCGGCGAAAGGATTTGGAAGCTACTTGTACGTGACAGAAAGCGGCGTATCCGTCAGGTCGCCTTTGGAATTCCCGATGAGACACTATGAATGGCAGGATGTCACTACCGTCAGGGTCCACTGCCGTGATTCGATGTCGAAGATAAAGCGCCGGTTTCGCTACGTCCTCGAGATGTCCAACGGACAGGAAGTGGATCTGAGTAAAGCCCTCTATGGGGCATCAGCAAGACTTCGTGCTGCGTCAGCAGTACGCTTTGCGGAATTCATTCCTGCCCACCTGAACGCGGTGCCGAGCATTCGGTACGAGTTCGATGTATCCCAGGCTGCCTTGGTGTCGCTCGGCGAGAAACACGGAGTGGTGTTGTCAGAAGCGCTCAGTGAACAGATCTTGGCTCATGGTGGCACGCTGCAAAGATGACCGCGGCCGGAGGTTCATTCGTTGGGCTGCGCACCCAGCGAATGCACTACGTCGCGCAGCGTCTTCGATTCGATCCTCATCTACATGACATACAATCGTCCGCTATCGAAGGCTTCGTCCCACCGGACTCATTTCTTCCGGAGTCCGCACGTATGCTGCGGTCGCTCATCTGAAACTCTATGCTTCTGTCCTGTTTCGGGAGGAGCGCTATCGTGACCCATCGTGTTCGGCGTCAACGCGTGAGCGCAGATCGGAGTATTCTGCTCAGCGCCGAAGGCCGCACGAAAGTGCTCCAAGACAACGCGCAGTGCGTTCTGCAGCTCTGATATCGGGTTCGAGAAGCCATGTCAATTCGCCGCCTCGCCGCCATCGTCCTTTCCGCCACAGCAGCCCTGCTCGTCGCGGTCGTCCTTTACCTCGCCTTCGGCAACCTGAGCCAGCACAAGGGCCGCATCGAGGCCCTCGTCACGGAGCGGCTCGGGCGACCTTTCGCGATCGACGGGGCATTCGCGCTACAAGTGCTACCCTCGATCTCGGTGGTTGCGGAGCGTATCCGGCTCGGAAACACGGACTGGGGCTCGCAGCCGCAAATGCTCGCAGTCGGGCACGTGTCGGTGCGGATCGGCCTCTGGTCGCTGGTCTCGGGACCCGTCGACGTCCGTTCGTTCGAACTGAGCGACGTCTCGGTCCTGCTCGAGACGAACGCCGACGGCAAAGGCAACTGGGTTTTCGGCGAGGCGCGTGCGCCCGTGCAGGCTGCTGAACCGCCCGCCGAGAGCCACGCCGCCGTGCCTCTCGTCATCCAGAGCGCCAAGCTCGGTAATGTGCGGATCACCTATCGCGAGCGAGGCAAACCGGAACGGGTAGCGCTGATCGAGACGCTGAGCATCGGCCCGGGTACCGATGGCCTCCTCGCCATCTCCGGTAACGGCAGATTGAACGAGTTCCCGGTTGCGGTAAGCGGCGAGGTGGGGCCGCTGGATGCGCTCATCTCCGGGCGAAACATCCGCACGGCACTCCAGGCCCGCGGTGGGCGATCTGCGAGTCGATGCCAAAGGTGGCCTCGGCCGCCTCGATCCCCTGGACGGAGCCGATCTCGCCGTGAAGGTCGAGCATCCGGATATCGGCACGATGCTCAAGAAGCTCCAGCTCCCAGTAGTCTTGGCCGGCCCTCTGCGCGCGGACGTACGACTGACGGACGCCGGAGACCTGACCCAGCTCGACCTCGCTGCCAAGCTCGGCGACATCACGGTCAAGGCAGGGGGCACGCTCCGCGCGCTCGGCCTGCCCGGATCGGACCTGCAGATTGAAGCCTCTGTCTCGGATGCCGCCCGCGTGGCGGCGGCGTTCGACGTGACCGGTTTGCCGGCCGGACCGCTCGAGGTCGGCGGCCGCTTCGTCTCCTCGCGCAAGGAAATCAAACTCGACGGGGTTAGCGCGAAGTTCGCCGGCGCAACGGCGCGGGCGAACGGAATAGTCCGGCTGGCCCGCGAACCGAGCGCCGAACTGCGCTTCGAGCTCGCTGCCGAGAACCTGCACAAGCTGCTGCAGGCGCTGCCGGAGCTCCCACTGTCCATGAGCGGCAATTACGCCGGCGGTCGCGACAAGCTCGAGGTGACGAACCTCAAGGGCCGAATTGGAGAGTCCGAGATCTCGGGGCAGGTGTCGATGGTCGGACCGGCAGGAAGCGGGTGGAAGCAGAGTTTGCCTCGCCCCGCCTGGATCTGACACCCTTCCTTCCGCAGAAGACCGGAGCGAAATCGGCCGGCGACGCACGTTCGAAGGCGAAGCCGCAGCCGAAAAAGCGAAACCCAAGTTTGTCTTCGATGACACGCCCCTGCCCGTCACCAAGCCGGCGCCCGTCGACGTCAAGCTGCATCTCACCTTGGCCGAAGTCAAGCTTGATACGGAAGTCTTGCGAGAATGTCGATGCCACGCTGCGCGTGGACGGCGCTAATTTGCACGCTCGAGGGCCGCTTGCGTGCGACAGCCTCGAAGGCACCATTGGCGGCATTGTCAAGCTCACGCCAGAAGACGGCGGCGGCGCCGCGCTCGACGTCAGTGTCTCCGTGAAGAACGTGCACCCCAGCCTCCCCGAGATCGACGCCAAGGACGCGCCGCCGACCAATGTCGAGGCGAGCCTCCGAGTGAAAGGCGCCTCGGCACGGCAAATGGCGTCGCTCGCCAACGGGCGAGTCCTGGTGACGCAGGGGCCGGGCAAACTCAAGAGCGGTATGATCGGCGCGGTCGGCGGTGATCTGCTGCGCGAACTCTTCGGCAAGCTGAACCCGTTCGCCGCGCAGGACCCGTACCTTCAGCTGGAATGCACTGTAGTCCGGGTCGATATCGTGGACGGCCACGTGACGGTGAGCCCCGTGCTAATGCAGTCGAACAAGGTCACCATCGTCGCGGGCGGCAAGATCGACCTCGCCACCGAAGCACTCGGTTTCCAGTTCAATACCCGTCCGCGCACCGGCGTCGGCGTGAGCGCCGGGATGTTTACCAATCCCTTCATCGAGGTGGCGGGCACGCTGGCGAGTCCGAAGATGGGAGTAGGGACGAAGGCGGCTGTGTCGGGCGTCGCTGCTGTGGCAACCGGCGGCCTGTCCTTGCTTGGGCAGGGAATGCTGGACCGCGTCCGCGGAAGCGAGGATCTGTGCCGGGAGATGCTGGACGAGGCCGCCGGGAAGGCGAAGTGAATCGGCGACGGCACTTCGCTAGCGCCACCGGGCTCGGCAGCTGTTTGGGGGTAATGCAGAATCGTGTCGCGGATCGCGTCCCAGGTAACAGAAGTCATGCCGCGATTCGAACTTGATTTTCGCCTGGATACTTCTGTGTCCAAGAGCGACGATGACCGCGTCGAGATATCGGAAGAGTCCCAACGCGTTCGCGCACGGATCTACAAGCAGCTTGGGCTGAAGGCCCACAGCGGCAAGGCCTGGGTCACGCTCGACCTGGAATCCGCAAGTGCCTGGGCGTGGTTCAGAAACTGGTCGAGGAGTGCCAGTCGGGGCATGTGGTCGTGGGCTCGGCGACAGCCCGCGAGAAACTGGACACCGATGCGGACTGGTTCCTGCTGGTCACCAAGCCCGCTTACGACAGCTTCTCGCTTTGGGACGACTTTCCGTCTTTCAAGCCGGGAACGCATCCGGAGGGCCATGCGCTGAACGAGACGTTCGTCTCGGAGGCGTTCGTCGCGACGGTCGAGCGCGCGGGACTCACCGGAATCTCATTCCTTCGCTGCCTTAACAAGGGGCGCAAGGCAGGGCCTTCATGGTTCGCCGCACTTCCCGATCGGGGCCTGGGCCGCGGACTGGATCACCCCTGGTTCGACCGCCGGCGCTCGGCATCCGAGACGTAGGCGACGATAGGAAGATGCGCTCATCGTCGCTGGATACCGGCCAGTACCAGTTCCATCAGTGCTGGCTTCGCGACGATTGCGGGGCCGGCAGGGAGTTCGTACAGAAGCTGCTCGAATTGTGTCCCATGCCGCCAGTGCGCACACCGCTCCGAGGCCTGCAATTCCTGACCATTCCGCGCTACTGGGCCCAGGCGTTCCCCGATGCGGATTTCGCGTATCTGCCCTTTGGGGAAGATGGACCAAACCTGAAGGGAAGATCCTGCGGTTCCGTCAGCTCGCGGTGAGCCGCAAGGCGCGCCAGGCACTGATCGACGCACGCCTGTTCACGCAGAAGTCGTTCCTGCCCTTTCGGTCGGTGGTCACGCCCGAGAACGGCGTCGAGATCCTCGATGAACGCCATGATCCCGTGCCGCCGATGTACACATCGGAGGAACTCGCGGTGTTGCGCGCGAAGGAAAAGTTGTTCTTCGGTTCGTTGGCCAGCTGACAACGACATGCCGCTTGTCCCTGCCTCTGTGTGCTACTCGCAGGAAAAAGAGGGTCAGAGGAAAAAGAGGGTCAGTTCCTTACCTTATTGGTGATATGTACCGTGCACGTGCTTCATTTGCGGGATCGACTGAATCGTCGCGGCGCCAGTGCGCGCATATCTTCTGATCCCCCAACCAATTCGGGTCGGACCACTACAACGCCTTCTAGCTCGCTTCCACCTCGACGATTGCCTCGATCTCGACGGTAATACCGAATGGCAAACTTCCGACTCCTATGGCGGATCGAGCGTGTCTCGCCCCGAAGATGTCCACAAACAGGTCCGAACAGCCATTGATGACCAGCGAGTGTTCGCGGAAGTCTGGCACTGCATTCACCATGCCAAGCAGCTTGACGATCTGCTTCACACGATCGAGGGTCCCGAGTTCCCCTTTCAGGATCGCGAGAATGTTGAGGCCCACAAGACGAGCGTGTTCTGTCGCCTCCGAGGTGGTGACGTCCGCCCCGACCTTGCCCTTCGGAATCGTTCCATCGGCCTTGGCAGGCACCGTTCCAGACAGGTATATGACGTTGCCCATCCGTACTGCGTTCGCATAGTTCGCAGCGGGCGTTGGCACCTTCGGAAGCTGCAGACCGAGTTCCTTAATGCGCTTTTCAACTGACATGGGTTCACCTTTCGCACGGCGTGCGGTTCTATATCGGGCCAAAAGCATACACCAAGGCAGGCAAGCGTCAGGTCTTGAAGTGTCAGTTTGCTACTTCAAGACCTGAGCTGTCCCGGGTTCAACGGGAGGGTGACGCATTCACGCCAGCAGATTGTCGGCGAGTTCGGTGAAGTTGCGCGCCGATACGTCGACCGGGACTTTCGGCACCAGTTCGCCAGTCCCGGGGCCGAATTCGTCGGGCTGCGAGACATGCGCGGTGCGCAATCCGGCCTGCGCCGCGGCCTTGAGGTCGCCACTGTGCGCGGCGACCATCATGCATTCGTGGTGTTGAATGCCGAGCGCCTCGGCGGCTGCCTGATATACGCGGAGCTTCGGTTTATAGTCGCCGGCGATCTCGGCGCCGAGGATTGCGTCCCACGGAAAATCATTGCGCCGGGCAAGGTCGACCATCAGGGAAATGTTGCCGTTGGAGCAGGGCGCCAATAGGTAGCGGCTGCGCAACCGTTTCAGCCCGGCGGTCACGTCCGGCCAGGCGTCGAGCTTGTGCCAGGCCATATTAAGCTCGCGCAGGACCACCTCGTCGACATTCTCCAGGCCGAATCGTGGCCGGATGCGCTCAAGCATGCGACGATGGATGATGTCCAGGCGTGAGAACGGGACGCGACCAGAACGTACTTCTTCCATGCCTGGTTGATATTCCGCACGCCAGGCATCGGCGAATGCCATCCAGTCGAGTTTGTGGCCAAGCGGCTCGAGAAGCGTCTGGGACTCGCGGGCCACCCCGGTTCGCCAGTCGACCAACGTGCCGAACACATCGAAAACCAGCGCCTTGACGTCACCCGTCGCGACCGCGGCGGCCGCATAACTGTGGCGGGCTGGGACGAATCCGCAAGGTAGCGCGCCTGCCATTGCAAGCAACGTGAATCGGCTAAGGAACGCTCTGCGTTGACGGTTCATTGTTTTCCCATCGTTGTTGTTCAGTGAATCATACTGGGGCAGGCTTGCCGAGGGCTTAAATTTGGTTCGGGCCACTATAGCGCACATGAGCGCACCTGTTTTGTGCCACTCTGGCCACTCACTAATCCTTATTGACCGGTGCAGTAAGTAGGGGGCATCTCGTTGGATGCCGCGGAGCTGGGGAGAAAATGTCCCTTCTACTCTTGCTAGCGTTGGGTTTCGTTGCCGGCACAATCGGCGGGGTGATCGGGTTTGGCTCGTCGGTCATGCTCATGCCCGTGCTGGTACTTATGTACGGGCCTCGTGCCGCGGTGCCAATCATGGCGGTCACGGCATTGATGTCGAACCTTGCCCGAGTCCTGGTGTGGTGGCGCGAACTCGACTGGCGCGCAGTTGCCGCGTACTCGTTGACTGCGATTCCAGCAGCCGCGCTTGGCGCGCGCACGCTGCTCGCGATCCCGCCACGGCTGGCGGACGGAGTACTTGGCGCTTTCTTCATCCTGATGATTCCCGCGCGGCGCTGGATGGTCGAGCGAGGCCTGCGCGTCGGACTCGGTCACCTTGCGCTCGCGGGGGCGGCGATCGGCTACGCCACTGGAATTGTGGTGTCTACCGGGCCGGTCAACACGCCGTTCTTTCTCGCTTACGGGCTGACCAAAGGCGCTTTCCTTGGCACTGAGGCTCTGGCCTCCCTGGGCATGTACGTAAGCAAAGCTATCGCCTTCCGTAGCTTTGGGGCGCTTACCGACGAGATCATTACGCAAGGCCTGATCATCGGCAGCTCGCTCATGGCAGGCTCCTGGGCGGCGAAATATCTAGTGCTGCGCATTCCGCCGGAGCGCTTTTATCTGCTAATGGAAACTGTGCTGTTTTTGTCAGGGCTGACGATGCTGGTCGCGGCGTTCCTTTGACCATGTTATGCATGCAACTGCATGCTTCACGCCTGCTGGGTCGGCTCGAACTCAACCGGTGTTCGATAGCGGAGGTCCTGGTGCGTTTGCTTCGAGCTCATGGGGTAACGCTTTCGTCTCATGTATCCGTCCAGCTATACACCGGCGCGAAGCCACCGCCGGGAGTGCGGAAGTTGGTGGTCTGACCCTGGTATAGACGGGCCGCGACCCACTGCACCTCGCCTTCGTAGGAGTAGTTGCGCAGGTCGAACTTGAGTACCTGCGCCGGGTTCTCGATCCGAAATGGTCCGTTCCCCCGGGGTGACCATGGCCTGGGCCACATAGTCGCCGGCAATAATTTCCTGCCAGACGCGTTTGGTGACTTTTTCGCCGCGGTAGGCGGCACGGCTGCCGAAGCCTGCGGTGGGCTTGAAGAACAGCCTGCGACGCTCGCTCCACAGGTGATCGGCATTACCGGCGTGCATCACTTCGGTGTGCGGGATGTTGTCTAGCAGGACGGCCTGAGTGGCCTGCGGCACACAAAGAGATTGCAGGCGCGTCGCATCGCTGAGCAGCGCCAGATTGCGCTTGTCGGCATACAGAGCATGCGCCTGTGGGTGCGGGGTGAGCACTACCGAATTCTGCAGGTAGGCCTCGCGTAAAGCCGCGCTGGCGGGCATGTCCAGCGAAAAATCGGTCAGGCGGTTGTAGACTATGTCGACCTCGGTGCTGCCATGCCGCAGCACACCGTCGCGAAGCGTCAGGGTCGAAGGATCGGCGATGACGGTGCGCAATCCGTGGCGCTGGAACAAATGCTGGAACAGCAGGAATTCCGGATACAAATACTGGCTCTCCGGGGCGACATCTACGATGGCGACGCTGCGCAGGGGGCGATTGTGTCCGCTCAACTGCCACTCATTGGCAAACATCGCGACGATGCGTTCTTCCAGCGCATCGGCTGTCGCCGGTGTGGGAACCATGCGTTCGATCTCGGGGCAGCACGCGCGTTGTGCGCGCGCAAGCACGGCATTGAGCATCGCACCGCCCGCGTTGGTGTTGATCTCGATCAGTCCGAGGTTGCCTTCGGTGGCGTGGAAGTCGTAGCCAAAGAAGACGCCCCTGGCCCCACCGGGATTGTGGCGGGCAATGGCCGGCGCGTTGGCGAGCACTTCTTCACGGTAAGCAGGCAGCGTAACGACCGATTCGACGGCACGAACCACCTGCGCCATGCGCTGCACCTGGGCACTGGACACGAACACCGGTCGCGCAGAGAACAGGGTCGGGCAGCGTGCCTGAATCAGGTCGGCCAAGCCCGGTTGGCCCAGTTCCGATTCAAGCGCTCGGCGCAACGCATCGCTATCGAGGCTGATACAGAAGCACTCGCTGTTCAGCGCTTCGATCATCGACCCGGAAAGCTCTCCGATCCGGGGGAATGATTTCAGCGACTGGATCGAGGCTGTGGACATGATGGTTTCAATTCTATCCCCAGACAGACCACGGCCACCAACGGCAAAAAAACACGAGGGTTGGGCTTGGTTGGGTCAGTGCGAGTTTGGCGAGCGCGAGGCCATCGAGGGGTCCAGTCAACCCCGATAGTCGTAATTTTCGGGATTCAGTGGTTCAGACCCTGCGGGCTCATGAAACCGGAATGTGAGAGATCCTGATCTGGCGTAAAGCCTGGCGTCCTACTGTCTCAATTGCTTGGGCGTCAGACCCAGCACGCGCTTGAAGTGCCGGGTAAGGTGGCTCTGGTCGACGAATCCAACTGCCGCCGCGACGTCGGCGAGCGATCCGGAGCCGGCTCCGGCTGATAGCAGGGAGCGCGCCATGTTCACGCGGACCTGGATCAGGTACTGGTGCGGGGTCTTGCCGGTGGACTGTCTGAACAGGCGTATCAGGTGGAAGGGGCTCAGGTGCGCCGCTTCCGCGATATCGGCAAGTCTCAGGCCGCGCGCATAGTTGTCGTGAATGTACTCCGAGGCGCGCACAACCGCGCGATGGGGCCGTGCCGGCCTCCGCAGTCTCTCTTGCAGCGGCCGCTCGGTGTAATGGCGGACCAGATGCACCGCGAGCTGCGTTGCCGCCGACTCGGCGAGCAGGCTGCTTGCGGAGTCGCCGTTGAGCGCTTCGCGCGACAGCATGTCGGCCACGTCGGTTATCAGCGGGTCGCGCTGCTTGTTGACGGCTTTGAGTTGCAGCTCCGAGGCGGGAATGTCGAAGATCTCTTCCGCGACCTTGTGCAGGAAGGCCGGCTCCAGGCACATCACCTCGAAGGACAGGGGCATGTCCGACTCCCATCTGACCGGCCTGAGGGCTGGTTGTATCGAAACATGCCCCGCATCGAAATCGGACTCGGTCAGTTCGTCCTCGCTGCTGCGGATGCAGTGACCCTTCGTCAGGCTCACAAAGATCAGGTGCTGGCTGGCGCCGGCGGGAAGTTCGAGCGATCCGGGTTCGATCTCGCGGCGTCCGATGTTCAGATGAGGCCAGTTGAGCGCATCGCTCGAGAAGCGAACGCTTTCGGGCTGGATAGTGGATGGCTGGACCGGCACCGGATAAGGGTGGCGGGCTGCGGTCGTCAACAGGGTGGGGGGGTAAGGCGCGTTCATGGTGTCACTCGTCCTTTCTGCTCCCCGGTCAGGCGGGGATCGGTTCTTGCGCTGGCTCCGGCGCGCACCTTCCATAGTTACTACACTTAAGCCAGTCACTATGTTTATAATAGTACCTTGCTGAAAGGAAGTGAATAGAATATTCTTGCGCTTATGGCCCGGTCTTACTGTCAGGACAAATGCCCCGTCGCCCGAACACTGGACATGATCGGTGAGCGCTGGACTCCCTTGATCCTGCGGGACTTGTTCCTGAAGGGGCCGCGGCGGTTTCAGGACTTCCAGGACTCGCTTGCGGGGGTCGCGCCCAATACGCTGTCGGCGCGCCTGAAGGACATGGAAGAACGCGGGCTCATCTCGCGAAAACTCTATAGCGAGCACCCGCCCCGGCTCGAGTATCACCTCACCAGAAAGGGCAAAAGTCTGGGCCCCATCCTGAAAGCTCTGAGCGACTGGGGGCAGAGAAACGGTTGAACATGCGCTTGCGAAGCCCGATTCTCGAACGCAGGCTTCGGAGGGCAGGTCCGTAGTTGATGGCGGAGTCCCGACGCGTCCAATTCGAGTTCTCCTTCGCGCAGGTCTCGCGGCCGCAATGGGGAACGCCTTGATAATCCCGCCCGCGGCCCCACCTTTACACCTGTTGTTTCGCAAGGAATAGAGCATGTCTGCGCACGCCATTGATGTCACGAACGATACTTTCGAGAGCGAGGTCATCGAGGCCTCGAAGTCCACACCGGTGGTGGTCGATTTCTGGGCGCCCTGGTGCGGTCCCTGCCGCGTCCTGAAACCGATTCTCGAAAAGCTCGCATCCGAGTACGACGGGAAGTTCAAGCTGGCGAAAGTGAACTCCGACGAGAACCAGGAGATTGCGGCCGCGTACGGGATACGTTCGATCCCTGATGTGATGGCGTTCAAGGATGGGAAGGCGGTCTCGCACTTCCTCGGTGCGGTTCCGGAGTCCCAGGTTCGCGCCTTTATCGATGAACTTATCCCCACGCCCTCCGAGATTGAACGCGTGCGGGCCGCGGAGTTGCGCGAGGCGGGGAATCTCGCCGGCGCGGTGGAAGCGCTGCGAAAGGCGATCGATCTCGATCCGACGAACGATACTGCCCGCCTCGACCTCGCCGGGTTGCTCATTGAGCTGAAGCGCGTGGACGAAGCCGAAGCCATGCTTGCGCCCGTGCAGCCGAACACCGACTTCGATGACCGCATTGCGACCCTGCGTGCGGCGTTGGCGTTTGCCCGCTCGGCCGGTTCGGCCAGCGAGGCGGAGCTGAAAGCGAAGCTCGCGGCGAATCTTGCCGATCACGAGACGCGCTTTGCATTGGCGGGCCTGTACGCCGGCACGAAGCGTTATCGCGAGGCGCTCGACGAGCTGCTCGAAATCGTGCGCCGCGACCGGAACTGGAAAGACGGCCAGGCGCGAAAGCAGATCCTGGCCATCTTCAACCTAGCCGAAAAGCAGCCCGAACTGGTGTCGGAGTACCGCAGAAAGCTCGCCAGCGCTCTGAATTGAGAGGCTCCTACCGAACGAGTGGCATCTGGCGACCCGGGCGCACGGCGGCAACCGCCAGGAGCCTTCAGCACTGCGGGTCAGGCTAACGTATTCGTGTCACTCGCCAAGTCTTGCACCTCCAAGCCATCGGCGTAGACTTTTCCCGCGTTGTCAGCTTAAAAAACTAACCGGTCCGGCCGCCCTGGTCGTTCCGACGTATCGCCTTCGGGCCGCAGGCCCGCCTTTCGGTACAGTTCTGTACCACTCTGCAAGTCGTCAAGAACTGTGCACAACGAGCGCGGCGCCGTCACATCTGAAATGTCCCTCCACTGGAGAATCGGGGACAGCTACATTGCGCTGGCGCATTGAGCCAAAATTTCGGGAGGGAACGGCAATGTCCACACCTTTCTCAGAGAAGCGCACAAGACCGAGATACGTCGTTGCAATCGTCCTTGCCCTGTTGCTTGCCTCCCGGATTGAGTTCGTTGCTGCCCAGCAGAACTATCCTGCGAAGCCTGTCCGAATTATCTATCCATCCGGTACCGGAAGCACCGGTGAGGTACGAACTCGTATTCTGGCCGATAAACTTTCGCAACGCCTCGGACAACGATTCATAGTCGAAACCAAGCCCGGCGCAAGTACTACTATAGGAACTGCTTTGGTTGCCGCTGCACCCCCGGATGGCTACACCCTTCTTTCGACATTTACACCAGCGTTTCCGATTGGGCCCTACCTGTACAAGACCGCTGGGTATGATCCCGTAACCTCCTTCACGGCGATTGGCATCTTCTCCCGCGGCTCACCAACTCTTATCGTCAATCCATCCGTTCCGGCGAAAACGCTGAAGGAGTTTGTCGCACTGGCGAAGGCAAAACCTGGCGCAATCGAAATAGCCCACGGCGGCGTAGGCGGTGCCAATCATCTACCGGCGGAATTGTTTATTCGTGCTGCTGGAATCCAGGTTCTCCTTGTTCCGTATAAGGGCGAGGGCGCCGCGGTTCCGGACCTGTTGGGTGGTCAAGTCGACGCGTTGTTTGCCTATTCAGCGGTAGCAGTACCGCAGTTAAAGGCAGGTAAAGTGCGGGCACTTGCTGTTGCGAGTGTCGAAAGAAACCATGCAGCCCCGAGGTCCCACCTTCGCAGAGGCCGGTTACCCCGGATTTCACTTCGATGCCACGATGTTGCTTCTCGGCCCCGCGGGACTTCCGCAGCATATCGTCATCCTTCTGAACCAGGAAATTGCCTCGATTCTCCAGGAGTCCGATGTGCGCGCCACCTACGAAGCTACGGGATCCAAACCAGTCTCAGGTTCTCCCCAGGATGCAGCGGCACTCATCAAACGGGAAATGGAAATCAACGGCGGCCTTGTCAAGGAACTTGGGATCGTGCTGGAGTAAGCGAGAGAGTCAGGCCTATGTGTTATAGGCCTGCTCCAATATCGCGGGTCGATCCACCATACAGCTGTATTTCGCTGATGGCTTACGACAACGCGAACTAGCGGTCTGCTGGTTAGACTTTCGGACCTGGAATGGGCCCGAGTGCTCTCTCGAGTGTCAATCCGAGCGAGAGCAATTCGCGATCCTTGCCCCCCAAGGCGGCGAACTCCATACCAATCGGTAGTCCGGTGTAGGTCATTCCTGCAGGCAGAATCAGACTGGCCATGCTTGCGCAGCTCCCGAGGGAGGTGTTACGCGCCATAGCCACGAAAAGCGGCACCTTCTGGCCCAATATGGTGACCTCGGAGTCTTCTCCGATCATCGGTGGTGGAATCATTACAGGAGGAAATGCCAGCGCGGAAATTCCTTGCTGTTGAAAGTAACGTTGAATTTCCACTTTTATTTGTTCCCGCTTCGCGAGCATGGCCTCGTACACGTCTTGCGGCGGCCGGTTGGGTGGCAAAACTATCGCTTTGAATACTGCCTGCATGCCTTCGCTCGCTTGCTGAAGCAACTGCTCGAAGGAAATCCCTGTGCCTTGTTCTTCCAGGAAGGCCGAAATACTTGGCATCGTTTCATAAAGAATGATGGTGGCAGTGACTCCCATCGCTTCCTTTGCGATTGCCGGAATTTCCGTCCACACCAGGGTTGCGCCGGCAGCGCTCAGTCTGAGGAACGCGTCGTCGATCACGCGTTCGACTTCCGGGTCGAGCCCACTTAGAAAGTATGCCGGCGAAACGCCGATACGAATGCCCTTGAGTGGTGTGGCAGAGATTGGGTCGACATTGCCACTTGAGACTGTATCGAATAACGCAAGATCTGCTACGGAACGTGCGACCGGGCCGACCTGATCGAATTTGTTGCTTGACAGCGGCATGATGCCATCGCCGGGATAGCGGCCAAAGCTTGGACGCAACCCTGCGAGTCCACACATGGTTGCCGGGACCCGGATCGAGCCCAGTGTGTCTTCCGCAATGGCAAGTGGCGCAATCCTTGCCGCAACTGCCGCGGCGGAGCCGCCGCTGCTGCCGCCAGGGACGCGATTCGTGTCGTAGGGGTTGCGAACCGGCCCATAGACTCCGTTGTTGCTGGTCCAGCCATACGAGAGTTCGTGGATATTGGTCTTGCCCATCAGGATTGCACCTTGCCCGAACAGCGGCTTCAGTACTGCCGCATCGTCTTTCGGCCTGAAGTCGCGCAACGCGCGCGTGCCATTCGATGTGGGGAGATCCTTGGTATTGACGCTGTCTTTGACAGGAATCGGCAGGCCGTGCAGAACACCGAGCGATGTGCCTGCCGCACGGGCCTTGTCGGCGGCGCGTGCCGCCTCGAGGACCATCTCCCGATCCAGCGTGCGAAAGGTATTGAGTATTTCAAGGCTTTGAGCGCGGTCGAGCAAGTCTCGGGCATAATTCTCCGAAGAAATGTCACCCCGCCGCATGGCAGCGACAGCTGCTACCGCCGTCAATTCACTTAACTCACTCGGCGCCGCACCGTAAGCGGCCTTGAATGGGACCGCAGCCGAACCCGCCGCCGCTGCCGACAGGATCGTTGACTTCTTCAAGAATTCTCGCCGACCGCCTTTGGTTTCCATCGCAAATCCTCCTCCGGTTGGTGATTCTTTCATCGTGTCAGTCACCTGTTACGCGAACACGCCTAATTGATCTGCCGATTGGCATGGTCATGCATTGGCGAAAAAGTCTGAACCCGGGCGGTCAGGGTTGTCAATTTCGCCGCTCAGCGGCTCGACAACAGCGGCGAATCGCCGGTTACTGCGTGAGCGCGCACCGCTTGTTGCACATGCAAATCGTTGCGATACGAAACCCCCGAAGGACCGGCGCCGGCTCTGCGGGCAAACGACCAAACCCGGAATGTCGTCATTTGCAGACGCGTTCGCGCGCCCACTCACTTGCCAACTTGTCCCGTAGCCGTACCGGGCACCCCCACCGAGGGCCAAGTTGCCGCATAATTCAATCGTTATCCAGACGAGCCAAAAATGACCGATCCGAATACACCTGGTACGACAAAGCAGGCGATGCCGTTCGACAGCCTACTCGCGCAGAGCCGCAATCTGGTTTGCGAGCTTCTGGGCGAGGCATTGGACGGCATGCTCGACAAAGTGGACGACACGCTTTCAGCCCTTATGAGTGAAACCCAGGATCCTGAGATGCGAAAGCTCTATTCAGAGACCAGGAACAAGGCGCTTGCACAGCGCAAAACCATCGCGGAGCAGTTCCGGGCGCAGTATCTGAGGGAGTTCCAGGCACGCAGTAACCGGGTGAGAAAAACAGGCCAGAGTTTCTCCGATCTGGACTCGTATTCCCTCGAGCTCGATCTGGTGGGCGAAGACGATCTCAACGAGACGCTCAAGCTCAACGACATGGCAACCAAGCTGCGTCAGTACTGCGACGAGGAACTCGTCGCGCTGGACCAGCGGGTTGGAGTGCTGCTCGGCGATGCCAACCTGGAGGCGGAAGACAACCCCTTCAGTCCGAAGGCCATCTGCGATGCATACAAGCTCACCTGCCGCCAGGTCGATTCGAACGTCAAGGTGCGGATGGTCCTCCTCACGCTGTTCGATGACCATGTGCTCGACGACATCCGCTCCGTCTACAAGGCCGTGAATGCATTGCTGGTGCAGAATTCCATCCTGCCCAAAATCCGGTTCCGCGTCGCACGCGGCCAGGAGGGCAGCAAGGCACCGCCCGCTGCCGCGCGGGCGGCCGAGGAAACGCAGGGAGCCGTCGCCCATGCTGTGGACCGGGGCCCCGGTGGCGAGCAGGATTTTTTCTCAGTTTTGCAGAACCTGATTGCCGGTAGCGTCAAGGCGATGACTCAACCGGGCGCCACCGCAGGAACCGGCGCGTCTGCGCAAGGCGTGGCTCCCATACCTGGGCTTTCGCCCGTTCCGGGCGCGTCCGCGCCTGGCGTGGCTGCCACGCCAGGGTCTCCACCCATTGGTATGCCCGGTTCAGGGAGAGTGGATGGAGCCCCAGTGGTCGTGCTCCAAGGCGCGGAACTGATGAATCTTCTTACGCGCGTCCAACACGGCGACGCCAATGCCGTAGCGGATGGCAGCCTCCCAATGGTGGTCTCCGCTGGCGAGCCGGGCACGACGAATGTCCTTCGCGAACTGAAGGCCAGCAGTGTGGGAACCGGCATGAATCAGTTGGACAGCATGACGCTGGATATCGTCGCCATGTTATTCGATCAGTTGTTCGATGATCCCAAGATACCCATTGCAGTCAAGGGACTCATCGGCCGGATGCAGATCCCGATGCTGAAGGTCGCGATTGCGGACAAGGCGTTCTTCTCCAAGAAGAACCATCCCGCCCGGGTGCTCCTCGATACGCTGGGCGAAATTTCTTCGCGCCTGCCGGCCGACTTCAGCACCTCCAACCCGCTGTTCGCGCGCCTGGAGGCCATCATCCAGGAACTGATGAATAACTTTCAGGACAATATCGAGATCTTTGACGTAGTGCGCGAGCGATTGCAGATTCTCGTCGAGGAAGAGGATCGGCGCGTCGAGGAGGAGACGCGGTCGACTGCGAGTCGGCTAGAACAGAATGAAAGGCTCGCCGCTTCCAAGACCATGGCAGAGTACGAGGTCAAGACTCGCGTCCAGGACGGCAATTTGCCCCGTCCGGTGATCGAGTTTCTAATGCACCAATGGGTCAAGCCGCTGCTGATAGTCCATGTCAGGCGCGGCCAGCACAGCGATGCCTGGAAGAACGCGGTCGCCACCATGGATTTGCTTATCTGGAGTGTCGAAGCCAAACACACCCCTGAGGAGCGCCAGGATCTGACCACGGTAGTACCGGAACTGTTCAAGCGTCTCACGGCCGGCCTGAAGATCGCCGATATTGAAGACGCCATCCGCGATCGCTTTTTCTCCGACTTGAAGAAACTCCATTCCGAAGCGGTGAGCGCAGGTGGAGTAGGCGAAGTCGCGGAGGCGCAGGAGGCCGGCGCCGACAACCTCTCTGCGGAATTCGATACCGCGCCAGCCATGCAGTTCGATGTCGTTCCGGCCGCACAACCCGATGTGGCACCTGCCACCAATCCGGATGCCTTGCCGGTCATGTCGTTCGAATTCGTACCGCCCATAAAACCCGAAACTGCGCCGGCCGCAAAACCCGATGCCGCACCGGCCACCAGTCCAGATGCCTTGCATGTCATGCAATTCGATGCCGGACCGGCCAAAGAGCCCGAAGCCGTACCGGCCGCAAAACCCGATGCCGCACCGGCCACCAGTCCGGATGCCTTGCCGGTCATGTCGTTCGAATTCGTACCGCCCATAAAACCCGAAACTGGTCCGGCCGCAAGACCCGATGCCGCAACGGCCACCAGTCCGGATGCCTTGCATGTCATGCAATTCGATGCCGCACCGGCCAAAGAACCCGAAGCCGTACCGGCCGCAAAACCCGATGTCGCACCGGCCGCTAGTCCGGATGCCTTGCATGTCATGCAATTTGATGCCGGACCGGCCAAAGAGCCCGAAGCCGTACCGGCCGCAAAACCCGATGCCGCGCCGGCAGCAAAACCTGCCACCCCCCCGACTCCAACGCCTGCTGTTGCCCCAGCCGCTGCCGCGCAAGCCCCCAAACCTGTTGCCGCGCCGCTCACAAAGCCTGACGCTGTGCCGCCCGCGAAACCGGGCGCCGCACCAATCATAAAACCCGTTGCTGCGCCGGCCACAAAGCCTGCTGCCCCGCCGGCAGCAACGCCTGTTGTTGCACCGGGCCCTGTCGCGCAGACGCCTAAACCTGTTGCCGCACCGGCAGCAAAACCAGTGGCCGCGCCGACCGAAAAGCCTGCCGCGCCGGCCGCTGCCGCGCAGACCCCCAAACCTGCTGCCGCACCGGCAGCAAAACCAGTCGCCGCGCCGACTGGAAAGCCTGCTGCGCCGGCCGCTGTCGCGCAGACCCCCAAACCCGCTGCCGCGCCGCTCATAAAGCCTGACGCCGTGCCGGCCGCGAAACCTGGCGCCGCACCAGTCAAAAAACCCGATGCTGTGCCAGCCACAAAACCTGTTGCTATGCAGGTCACAAGGCCCGGCGCTGTGCCTGCTGCGAAACCTGGTACCGCACCAGTCATAAAACCCGGCGTGGTGCCGGCCACAAATCCGGCTGTTGCGCCAGCCGCTCCCGCGCAGGTCCCAAAACCCCAACCCGCACCGGCCGGAAAGCCGTTGCCGGAGCCCAGGAAAACGGTTCAGCCGATCGCGGCATCCGCAAGCAAGGTGCCCGCCGCTGTCGAAGCGCAAGGCGCCGACTCTGACTCATTGGATTTCACCAAGATCCTCACGATCAAGAATCCGTTTGGCGCCGGCCAGGTCCATGTCAAGGAATTGGAAACCGCGGACGTGCGCGCGGAGGGTGCTCCTCGCGCCAAAGGCGAGGTGAACGAAGTCGAATTCATAAAAAATCTCAAGGAAGGAACCTGGGTGGAATTTCGCGACAAAGCCGGGGACGACACACACAAGCCGGCCAAGCTGTCCTACATCAGTCCGCTCAGGAGCAGCTTCCTGTTCGTTGACAAGCAGGGAAAAACCGTCAAGGAGTGTTCGCGAACGGAGCTTGGGCGCCTGGTCCGCCTCGGTATGGTCGTTGTTGTTGATGCCGTTGCGGAAGAAGCGCCGCTGTTCGATCGCATGATGGCTGGCATAATCGGTAAGCTGACTTGAAGTGAGCTTCAGGCGCATCAAGTTCCTCCCGCTCCGGCCCATGGGCTCGAAAAAACCCGTATGAAAATTGCGCAGCTCGAGGTCCATGTCCTGCGCGCGCCGGACACCGGGCGCCCGCACTGGGTGAGCCATTTCATCGTGCCCCGGGCCAACGAGATCCTGGTGCGGATGCGCACCGATGAAGGGATCGAAGGCATAGGGCTCGCCACCAGCTACACGCCGATAGAGGCGGCGATCCATGTTTTCCGCTCCGGCATCGGCGAGCTGATCGTCGGTGCCGATCCGCTGGCCCCGGAGCGCTTGTATCAGAAGCTGTTCGCGTTGACCTCGCAGCGCCTGGCACACGAAAAAGGCTGGTCGCGCGAAGCGCTGGTGCGCATCTCCGCGGCGGTGGACATCGCCGCCTGGGACATCGTGGGCAAAGTGGCCAAGCTGCCCTTGTACCGGTTGTTCGGCGGCTGGCGCAGCGAGGTGCCCTGTTACGTGACCTGCGCCTACTACCGCGACGGCAAGACCCTGTCCGAACTCCGTGATGAGATACTGATGTTGAAGTCGCAGGGGCACACCGGATTCAAAGCCAAGGCCGGCGGCGCAGGACTGGCCGAGGACATCGAGCGGCTCGCCGTCGTCCGCGAAGTCATCGGTGGTGACAAGGACCTGATGGTAGACGTCAACCGCGGCTGGGATCTGCCCACGGCGATCGAAGGGGCGCGCCTGCTCGAACCGCTGCGGCCGCGTTGGCTGGAAGAGCCGGTGCGCTGGTTCGACGACCGCCGCGAGCTCAAGCTGCTGGCTCAGAAAACGCGCATTCCACTTTCCGCCGGCGAAAGCGAACTGACGAGCTACGCTTGCCGCGCGCTACTGGAAGAGCAGGCGATTCAAATCCTGCAGTTCGATTGCACCATGATGGGAGGCTTCACCGAAGGGCGGAAACTCGCTGCGCTGTGCGAGTTGAATCACGTGCAGGTCGCTCCGCACCACGACTGCTTCATCCACGCGCATGTGGTCGCGGCGAGCCCCGCCGGTTGCATCGTCGAATCGTTCACCGACCCGGAGCGCGATCCGCTGCAGGCGGAGCTGTTCGAAGATCCTCCGAGGATCGCCAACGGGTGGCTCAAGTTGAAGGAAGCGCCGGGACTGGGGTTGACGCTTTCCGAAGCGGCGGTGAAGAAATTCGGCGAGCGTATACTGTAAACGCGTCACGCGACTGACGTCGGATTTCTGCACGACCGGCGGCGCGCACAAAAAAAGCATGCTCACAAAAGTGAGGAGGAGACGTTCATGAAAGCGGTCGTCCTGCCCGGAGACCGAAAGGTCGAAATCCGCGAATTTCCCGACCCGACCCCCGGCCCCGGCGAGGTGGTGCTGGAAATCAAGGCTTCGGGGATGTGCGGCAGCGATCTCAAGTACTACCGCGCGTCCGGAGGCGCCGCGTCTCTGGGATTCAAGACCAGCGGCGGCCCGGTGATCGCCGGGCACGAGCCCTGCGGAGTGGTCGCGGCGGTCGGCCCCGGGGTTCCCGCGAACCAGGCGCGTGTCGGCATGCGCGTCATGCAACATCACTACCGTGGTTGCGGCGTATGCCCGCATTGCCAGACCGGCTGGATGCAGCTCTGCGTCGAAGGCGTGGCCGAAGTCTACGGTGCGACCGGTCACGGCGCACACGCCAGATACATGAAGTGCCCGGCACGCACGCTGGTGCCTCTGCCCGACCAGTTGTCTTTCGATGCTGGCGCCGCGATATCGTGCGGAACCGGAACGGCATGGAGCGCGCTGCACCGTCTGGATCTCCAGGGCGATCACACCATCGCCGTGTTCGGCCAGGGGCCGGTCGGGCTGTCGGTCACGCTTCTCGCGGCCGCCATGGGCGCGCGCGTGATCGCGCTGGACACGGGTGAAGAACGGCTCGCCCGAGCCAAGGAGTTCGGCGCGGACGTTCTGATCAATCCAAAAAACACCGAGAACGTGGTGCAGGCAATCCGGGATCTGACCCACGGCCTTGGCGCCGATCTTACGCTCGACGCCTCGTCATCCCCTGTGGCGCGGCAGCAAGCGGTGCGCAGCGTACGCACCTGGGGCAAGGCCTGCTTCGTCGGCGAAGGCGACACCGTCACCCTGGACGTGAGTAACGATCTGCTGCGCAGGCAAGTGACGCTGATCGGCTCGTGGACCTTCTCGACGGTCGGCCAGGCCGACTGCGCCCGCTATATCGCCGATCGCGGCATTGACGTCGACCGACTCTTCACGCACCGCTGGAAGCTCGAGCAGGCGGAAGAAGCGTACCGGCTGTTCGATGCGCAGACGTCGGGCAAGGGCGTAATCCATCCGTCGTAGTTCCCGATTCCTCCCTTGGAAGGGGAACATTCAGTGTGGTTCGAGGTTGAGCTGGTCCGCCGTCCACGACTTGGGAGGTCCACAATGCAGCCACTACGTTCGTTCGCCACAATGATCGCCGCCTTGATTCTCGCGCTGGCGGGCGCGCAGCAGGCATTCGCACAAGCTCCGACCAAGCTCCGCTTTCAGGCAGCCTTTCCCACGTCGAGCCTGATCTTCGAGAACTTCAAGTTCTGGGCGGAGCGGGTCAAGGCGCTGAGCGGCGGCCGCCTTCAGATCGAGGTGCTGCCTCCGGGCGCCGTCGTCCCGCCGTTCGAAGTCCTCGATGCGGTCCACAAGGGAGTCCTCGACGGCGGCCATACCGCTCCGGCTTATTGGGTCGGCAAGAATCGCGCTGCGACGCTGTTCGGGCCGGCGCCCGGCGGGCCGTTCGGCATGGACATGGTCGACTACATGGGCTGGCTGCACGACGCCGGCGGAATCGAGCTGTATCGCGAGTTCTATCAGAAGGAGCTCAAGCGCAACGTCATTCCCATTCCGCTAACCTCCGTTGCCAATCAGGTGCTGGGCTGGTTCAAAACGCCGGTGAAAAACTGGGACGACCTGAAAGGCCGCAAATGTCGCGAGACCGGGATCACCGCCGAAGTGTTCAGCAAATCGGGGATGACGCCGGTCAACATCCCGGGCGGCGAAATCGTCCCGGCCGGCGAGCGCGGCGTGATCGAGTGCGCCGAATTCGTCGGTCCGGCCGAAGACATGAAGATCGGCTTCCAGACCATCTGGAAGTACTTTTATATGCCGTCCACGCACGAGAACGCCACCGTGCTCGAGCTGCTGATCAACGGCGACGTGTGGAACAAGCTGCCGCCGGACCTGCGCGAGATCATCCAGTCTGCGGCCTGGGAGGCCACCTTCCGCTCGCAGACCCTGTCGAACAAGCTGAACGCCGAAGCGCTGATCGAGCTCAAGGAGAAACACGGCGTCAAGATCGAGCGCACGCCGCCCGATATTCTGACGAAGGTGCTCGCGGCGTGGGATCAGATCGCCAGGGACGAAGAGGCGAAGAATCCTTTCTTCAAGAAGGTCTACGCATCGCAGCGCGCGTATGCCTCCAAAGTCGTGCCTGCCCGGCGCGCGGTCTACGCACCTTACGAGCTGGGCGCCAACTACTACTGGCCGAGAAGAAGTAATCGCGCATTCGTGAAGGGCCCTGTTTCGCAGCCGCGGTCCTTCATCCTTCCGCTGACAGCCGTCGTGCCGGACACGAGCCACGTGAGCCAGCCTTCACGCGTCTACCTGCGCATCATCCGGACCATCGACCGGATCACGGAGTGGACCGGCTATGCCTTCGCGCTGCTGATCGTTCCGCTGGTTCTGGCCAACACGATCGAGGTGTTCTCGCGCTACGTTCTCGACTCCCCGACGGCCTGGGCGCTCGACATCACCGATCATGTCCTACGGAGCGCTCTTCATGCTGGGCTCCGCCTATGCGCTGCTGAAAGGCGCGCACGTCCGCACCGACATGTTCTGGGAGCGCTTCTCCAATCGCAAGAAAGGCGTGATCGACTGCTTTGCCTATGCCGTGTTCTTCCTGCCGTCGATGGCGATCCTGTTCTATCTCTCGCTCGACGATTTCGATCTATGCCTGGTCGATCGGCGAAAGATCGAACCTGACCCCCTGGCAACCGGTGATCTGGCCGCTGCGCGGTGTGGTTCCGTTGACCGCGCTGCTGCTTTTCCTGCAGGGGATATCGGAGTTCCTGAAGGCGTTCTGGGCCGCACGCACCGGCGAGCTGCTGGTGCACCGCGAAAAGATCGAGCTATGAGCCGGCGGAGCGAACGGTGAGCGCGCAGGAGATCCTCGGCCTGCTGATGATGCTGGCGATGATCAGCATCATCTTCATCGGCTTTCCCATCGCGTTTACGCTGCTCTTCATCGCCCTGTTGTTCGGCTCGATCGGCCTGGGCTCGGCGCAGACGTTCGGACTCGCCTATCTGCAGATCTGGGGCACGATGAAGGACGACATCCTGCCCGCCGTGCCGCTGTTTGTATTCATGGGGTACATGACGGAACAGGCCGGCCTGATGGAGCGGCTGTTCCTGGCGCTGCGCAATCTGCTGGCACCGCTGCGCGGCTCGCTCTACCTCGCCGTTCTCCTGACGGCGACCGTCTTCTCCATGGCCACCGGGATCGTCGGCGCGGCCGTGACCGTGCTCGGCATCATGGCCGGACCGATCATGGTGCAGCACCGGTTACGATGCGAAACTCTCGGCGGGTGCTATCGCCGCCGGCGGCACACTCGGGATTCTGATCCCGCCCAGCGTGATGCTGGTGGTGATGGGTCCGACCATCGGTGTCCCGGTCAACATCCTGTATTCCTCCGCGTTCGGACCCGGATTCCTGCTGGCCGGCATGTACATCGTCTATTGCCTGGTCCGCAGCGCCTGGAATCCCAAACTTGGGCCCCCGGTGCCGACATCCGAAAGAGTTACCGATCCCTTTGAACTGGCAAAGGAGCTTCTAATCGGCATCGTGCCTCTCGCGGCGCTGATCGGTTTTACCCTGGGCACCATCCTCACCGGCCTGGCGACGCCAACCGAGGCCGCGTCCTGCGGCGCATTCGGCGCGACGCTCCTGGCGCTGCTCTACCGAAAGTTGACGTTCACGACGTTCAGGAACGCGGCGATGTCGACCATGACGACGTCGAGCATGGTGCTGCTCCTGGCTGTGGCATCCAATGTCTTCGGTGCAGTCTTCACCAACCTTGGCGCTACCGACCTTATCGCCAACGCGCTGGTGCAGCTGCCGTTGCCCGATACCGGCAAGCTGCTGCTGGTGATGGCTTTGATCTTCGTGCTGGGGTGGCCGTTCGAATGGCCGGCGATCATTCTGGTGTTCCTGCCGATCTTTCTGCCGGTGATCGAGAAACTGAACTTCGGATTGAGCAAGCTGGAGATGCTCACCTGGTTCGGCGCATTGGTCGCGGTGAACCTGCAGACCGCGTTCCTCAGTCCGCCGGTTGCGATGTCGGCGTATTACCTGAGAAACGTCATGCCCCAGTGGAGCCTGTCCACCATCTACAGGGGCATGGGCCAATTCATGGTGATCCAGCTTATCTGCCTCATGCTGATCATCCTCTGGCCCGATCTGGTGCTCTGGCTGCCGCGCACGCTGAAATAGTACAGGCCGGGACGGAGAAACCGGGAGATTCAGGCCTGTACCTGTTTGCCGATGCAGGTTCGTTGCGGGCAAGGCATTGACAATGGTCAATGCCAACGCGATTCGTTCGGTTCAGGCTTTATATCGGAAGACGATCGAATCGGACGCTGGCCTGTGAATCGGCCGGGAATCGCCGCAGCGAATCCGGACAGCGTTACCGATGCACCAGAAACGAAGAAAATTTTCATGCCGAAGACAAGCCCCCCAAAGTTGATTCCGCTCGACCTGGCTGATGGCGAGCCGGTCGGGGGGAAGGCTGCCCAACTTGCGCGGCTTTACCGGCTGGGGCTGAGGGTGCCCGAGGGTTTCGTAATCATCGGCGCAACACCGGGTAACCTGCCGGCGGAACTGGACGAATTCATCGCGCGGCTCGGCGGCCCGGTGGCGGTCCGGTCCTCGGCGCTGGACGAGGACAGCGCGGAGAGGTCCTTCGCGGGACAGTTCGAGACGATCCTGGGAGTGAGCGGCGCGCCGGCGATCCGCGAGGCGGTGGAACGGTGCCTTGCATCGGCGTACGGCGCGCGTGCCGAGGCCTACCGCAACGAAATGCATGCGCAGGGCGAGGTTCGCATGTCGGTCCTGGTGCAACGGATGGTGGACGCGACCGCCGCCGGCGTCATCTTCACGGCCGATCCGGTCACCGGACAGCGGGATCGCATCGTCATCAACGCCGTCCCGGGCCTCGGCGAGGCGCTCGTGGCGGGCTACCGCGCACCGGACGAGTTCGTCCTGTCCCGCGACGGCGCGTCGCTCGAGCGCAAGGAGCAGGCGGGTTTGACGCTCGTGATCGAGGCCCAATTCGGAAATCTGCTGCGTGATGCGCTGAAGGCCGAGGCGGGACTCGGGTATCCGCTCGACCTCGAGTGGGCGGTCGGCCCGGACAATCAGGTGTACTGGCTGCAGGCGCGGCCCATTACCACGCTCGACCTTCCCGGGCCGGACGAGCTCGACGATGCGGTGGACCCCACATGGCAGCTCGCCAGCTACAACGTCGCCGAATGGATGCCCGGGGCCATGCCGCCGCTCAGCTGGTCGGTGGTGGGGCCTTCGTACATCCGGGCGATGAACGATCTTTACCGGCGCGCCGGCCTGCCGCAGGCATTGGTGGAGAGTGTGCCGATCCTCGCCAACTTCCAGGGTCATGCCTTCATCAACATGACGAACTTCTATCTGCTCGGATCGCAGATGTTCGGTATGGACAAGGACAGCTCCGATCTCACGCTGAACGGCGTGGTGCTTCCGGCGGCGAAGCTGCCGCCCGATGCGCCGTTCCTCAAGCGGCTCATGAACACGCTACGGTATGCCCGGCTGGTGCCTGCTGGCCGAAAGCGCCTCAATGCCTTTGTCGCGGGCAACGGCAAGCATCGCGTTCAGCCGACTGAGGATCCGGTGGAGTATTACCGGAGTATCGAGCAGGCACGCACAGTCCTCGACGAGTCCACCGCGGTCCACGTCCACACCTCCATGATGGCGATCGCCCTGCTGGGCGTGTTCCAGCGGGTGTTCAGCAAGGGCGGACCACCCACGCCGAAGTCGCACGCGGCGGTCGCCGCGCTGCTGGCAGGCGCAAAGTCCACTGCCCCAAACGCGGCGGAGAGTTCGATTGGACTTGCCGATGCTCTGGACGCGCTCGGGGCGCTAATCGTGGCCGAGCCCGGGGCCGCGGAGCATTTCGAGGGCGCATCGGCCGATGAGGCATTGCAGTGGCTGAGGGACCCGGTGTCGGGCAGCGCCGGCCGGGCGTTCGAAGCGTTCCTGACAGCGCACGGTCATCGCTGCATTCGCGAGATGGATTTCCGCGAGCGCGACTGGCGGGAAGATCCGCTGTCGCTGGTGCAGAGCCTGCAGCGCATCGTGTCGGCACCGCGCGTCATCAAAAAGGGCTGGACACGCGAGGTGCAGGAGGCGCTGGCCGAACTTTCGTGGGGCGCGCGTCACTTGCTGCTGTGGCTGTTGCCGAGGACGCACGCAGCGGTGGTGGAGCGCGAGCGCTCCAAGTCGATTGTCGTGTGGCACGCCCGCCAGCTCAAGCGCGGCTACGTGGGTTTCGCGCAAAGGCTGGTGGTCCTGGGCTGGTTCCCTGACGTGGACCTCGTGTTTTTTTTCACGCACGCGGAGCTTGGGCGCCTCGCGCAGGGTCGAGGACAGCGCGCTGGTGCGCAGGGCGGAGCACCGCCGGCGCCTGCATCCGCGCAAAATGGCAGTGGAGTTCCCGCGCGCATGCCAGGGCAAGCCGGTGCCGCTGACGGATATCCAGGGCGCGGCACGGGAAGGCGACGTAATGCAGGGCACGCCGCTCAGTCGCGGCGTCGCCGTCGGGCCGGCGCGCGTGGCTCACACTGTGGAGGAGGCCGCGGCGATGCAGCCCGGCGAGATCCTGGTAACGCCGTTCACGGACGTGGGATGGACCCCTTACTTCAGCCGTGCGGCGGGGCTGGCAACGGAAGTCGGCAGCGTGCTCTCGCACGGCGCGGTCGTGGCGCGCGAGTACGGATTGCCGGCCATCGCGGGCCTGCCGGGCGTGACGCGACGGTTCAAGACCGGCGACATGCTGCGCGTCGACGGGAATACGGGCGAACTGCGCCGCCTGCAATGACGTTCCGGTCGTCCTCCTGAGGGGCGATTTACGCCGGGCCACTGCGGGCGCGCATATTTTTCTGCAATCTGATGCGCGTGCCGCCACCACACCTTCAGACCGTTCGCGTGATCTTCCGAGATGAGCTGGACGATCCGGGTCTTTGCCGCGGGCTCGCGCCAGCGCAGCAAAGAACGGATAGGCGGCCTGCGCTGCGACCACGGGCTCAAGCAGCGGGTCCGGCGCCTGCGGGATCGCTACGATTCCGTTTCCTTCTCTCCGCCGACTTCGAACCGGTGGCTACCAGCACCACCGCTGATCCGGCCGCGCGCAATCTTGATACGGCAGCTTCGACGGTAGGACGCGCGTACCGGTCGCCCGCCAGCACGATCGCCGGCAGCAAGGGCGACGCGATCGATATCGGACCGTGCAGCAGTTCCGCCGCACTCATGGCCTCGGCGTGGATGCCGCAGACCTCTTTCAGTTTGAGAGCGAACTCGCGTGCGATCGGCAACGTCGGACCGCGACCGACGACGAAGACGTCCTCGTGCGCCGTCAAGCAATCGCATCGGCGGCGGCCCAATCGACGGACTCGCACTGAGTAAGCGTCGCAGGCAAGACTCTCCAGAGCCTTCAGCAACGATCGCGTCCCGAGCTCCACCCGGCCACCAGATGAACGACAGCGGTAAGGGCTCAGGACAAAGCTTTTGGTCGCAGCGACAGCAAGCTCGGCGCCCGCGCCGATCTCGATCTCCGCGTCCACCACGCGTCCGAGCGCCGAGCCCGCCTCGTTCACCAGACCCAGGCGTGAAGGCGCCCCGCGTCTTTCGCACTGCCACCGCAGCCGAAGATCCGGACTGGCCCCTGACTGCGAAATCGCCAAGACCAGCGCCTGCTCCAGACTGCAGTGTGCGCCCGTAGACCGACGCGAGCGAAGGCGGCAACGATGCGATCGGCAAACCCATCGCAAACCGAACCAGATACCCGGCGAAGGCCGCAGCATGATCGGAGCTGCCGCGGGCAATCGTCGCCACCAGAGCGGGCGCCAGACGCTCGAGCCGCGCGACCAGCACCGGAAGCACTTGCGTCAGGCGTTCGAACTGCCTTGCGACCAGCCCGGCGCCGCTGGCTCGTTTCAGCTTGGAAGGCTGCCATCGACGTCCTTCGCGTATGATCGGCCGGCCATTGGCGGTTTCCCCGCACCTCAGCCTCGCAGCCGGCGCTGCCGGCCGTATAGCAGCATGAGTCCGAGCAGCGTGACGCCGAAGATGATCTGCCGACCGAACGGCGGGATATTCAGCGTCGTGAGGATGCTTTGCAGAAGGATCAGGACCACTGCTCCCGCCATGGTGCCGACATATCCGCCGCTGCCGCCCGCCAGCGAGGTGCCTCCGATGACCACGGCGATGATCGAGGGCAGCATGTACTGGTCGCCAGCGCCGACGAACACATACTCCGTGTAACCGAGCAGCAGAATGCCGGTGAGCCCGCTGAAGAACCCGCTCAGGCGCGAACAGCAACGCGCGCGTGCGCCGCACCGGCACGCCGGCCAGCGCCGCCGCCGCTTCGTTCGCGCCGATCGCATAAACATTGAAGCCGAAGGTGGTGCGTCGCAGCATCAGGGTCAAGACCACGCCGACGGCGATCCAGATGAACACGATGCCAGGCAGGCCGAAGAGCACCGGATCGCTGACGATCCTTGCCCAGCAGCGGCGCGGCCCGGCCCGACGGAACGCCACGCGTGAGCAGCACGAGCCCGCCCTGCACCACGCCGAGCATGCCGAGCGTCATGACCAGCGGCGGGATCCGCAGGAGACGTGACGCCCAGGCCGCTCACCAACCCGATCAGGAAGGTAGCCGCCGAGCACCGAGCGCCAGCGCATGCAGGATGTTGGCGTCGTTCTGCTGCATGAGATTGCCGGCGAGGAACGCCGCGAACGAGATGATCGCCTCCCACCGACAGGTCGATCCCCTCGCGTCCGCCCAGGATCACGAGATTCTGTCCCGCCGCGACCACGCCGAGCAGCGCCGCGATGCTGAGCAGCGTGACGATCTGGCGCGGCGAGGCGAACCCGGGCGACAGCAACTCGCCGCCTGCGAGCAGCACGAGGATCGCGATGATGGCGATCGACAACGGCCGTTTGACTGGTGCGACCTGAGCTTGTCCATCGCTCAATCCGTCCGGCCGCGCGCCATCACGACACCGCCGGCCAGCGCGAGCAGGATGATCACGCCCTGGACCAGCCCCTGCCACTCGAACGGCAGCTGCGCGAAGAAGATGACGTTGCTGATCAAGCCCGAGGATGAACGCGCCGAGGATGCTGCCCGCCACGCCGCCGACACAGCCAGACTGAGCGCGGTGCCGCCGAGCACCACCGCCGTCACCGACGACAGCGTGAGTGCGCCGCCGATGAGCGGATCGCCGGATGCGGTTTCGCCCGACCAGCGCGAGGCCCGCGAGCGACGCGAACAGGCCGGAGATGGCATAGGCACGCAATGCGCACGCGCCGCGACCGGCAACGCCGGTCTGATAGGCGGCCTGTATGTTGCCGCCGGTCGCACGCAAGCGCCTGATAGAAGCGCGAGCGGCCGATCACGGCGGCGAACGCGACCGCGGCCGCGAGGATCCAGATGACCGTGGGTACGCCGAGCACCGCTGCCCGCGTAGGCCGTGTAGACGACCGGCGGCACCTGCTTGCCCGCTTCCGGCAGCACCCACAGCGCGAAGCCCGAAAACACGATGCCGGTGGCGAACGTCGTGACGATCGGCTGGAGGCGCAGCACCGCGACACACAGACCGTTGATCGCACCACACGCGACGCCCAAGCGCGAGACCAGCTCGCGAGCCCGATCGCGATCGATGCGCCGCGTGCCACCCATGCCTTCGATAATCGACACGACCACGACATTGACCAGCGATACGATCGCGCCCGCCGACAGATCGATGTCGGAGGCGAGGACCACGTAGGTCTGCCCGACCGCGACCAGAGCCATCGGCAGGAATGCGGCGATGTTGGACACCGCACGCCAAAGCGCAGGAACGTCGGCTGCAGCATGGCGTTGATCACGCACAGCACCAGAAAGACCACGACCGCCAGCAGATAGGGATGGCGCTGGAGTGGACAGTGCGCGCGACGCATGGCGCGGACGTCGTGCTCAGGCGCCGGCATCGGCGCGCCCGCGGTGTAAGCGGCACGATACAGGCGAAGCGGTTGCGCTGCTCGCCGCTCAGCTCCGCGACGATGCGCCCGCCGTTGAACACCAGAACGCGGTCGGCCACCGCGAGCAGTTCCTCGTCGTCCGAGGAATGCAGCAGGATCGAAACGCCCTGCGCGCACAGCTCGTCCAGCGTCGCGTACAGGTCTTCCTTGGTCTGGATGTCGATGCCCTTGGTCGGGTCGTCGAGCAGCAGCACCGCGGCCGTGGTCGCGAGCCAGCGCCCGATCACCACCTTCTGCTGATTGCCGCCGCTCAGTTCCGACACCGGCGGCCTTGAGCGAGGCGAACTTCAGCTTGAGCCGCTCGATGATCGGCGCGATCTCGCATCTCCAGCCGCCGGCGCGCGACGGTGATACGACGGTCTCGAGCGAGCAGCGACACCACCAGGTTCTCGAAGATCGGACGGATCGCCATGACGCCATGGCGCGCGCGGTCACCAGACACGTAGGCGACCGAGCGCCGCATGACCGCGCGCGGCCCCTTGGGATCGAGCGGCTGTCCATCGACGCGGACCGTACCGCTGCGGATGCGCAGCGGCGCCGAACAGCGCGCGCAACAGATCCGACTGACCCTGGCCATGCAAACCGCCCAGACCGAGAATCTCGCCGCGCCTCAGCTTGAACGACACGCCGGTGAGCTTGCCGCGCAGCAGATTCTCGACTTCGAGCGCAATCTCTCGCGGCGGCGCGTATGCCGCCCGCTGCGGACGCGGCTGGCGGCGCCTCGCCGACCATGGCCGCCACCACCGCGTCACGAGTGGTTTCGCGCGCATGGCGCGCGTCATCACGGTGACGCCGTTGCGCATGACCGTCACGCGGTCGGCGATCTCGAACACTTCGTCCATGCGATGGGTGATGAAGATGATCGAGCGCCCTTCGGCCTTCAGGGCGCGAACATGCGTGAACACCGCGTTCACCTGATTGCGGTCCAGCGCCGCCGTCGCTTCGTCGAAGATGATGATGCGCGGATTGGCGGCGAGGACCTTGAGGATCTCGACGATCTGGCTCTGATCGGCCGACAACGCTGCGACTCCGGCGCCTCGGGATCGATTCCCTCGCCAAGACCTCGCCGAATTGGGCCAGCGCACGTGCGGCCGCGGCGCGCAGCGCCTGCACGATCGACCAGACCGGTGCGGCGACGCGGCTCGCGCCCGAGATAGATGTTCTCGGCGACCGTCATCTGGGGAATCAGGCTCAGATCCTGGTAGAACACGCCGATGCCGGCCGCCGCCGCTTCGCGCGGGCCGGCGAACGACACCGGCTTGCCGTCGAGGACGAGACGGCCGGCGTCGGCCGCCACCGAGCCGGCGATGATCTTGCACAGCGTGCTCTTGCCGCAGCCGTTGGAACCGATCGAGGCGTGTACCTCGCCGGGCTTCGAGCGAAAACTCCGCGCCGGCGAGCGCGATCACGCCTCCGAACTGCTTGCGGATACCGCTCGCCTCCAGGATGGGCATCGGTGCGGAATCCTGTGGCGAGCGTCGAATCGCGTCACTTACTTCTTGAAGTACTCCGCTTCGGCCTGCTCCGGTGTCACGACTGTGCTGACCGAGATATAGCCCGGCTTGTCCTTCCACTTCTGTAGGTCTGCTCGAAGTTGGAGCTGTCGATCAGCGGGATCGGAATGTAGATCGCGTTGCCGTACTGACCCTTGAAGATGCCGTCCTTGAACTCGCCGTCCCTGCAGGCGCAGGACCGCCACGTTCAACGCGCTCGCCATGCAGCCCGGCGGATTGACCGAGGCGCCGCTGTTGTACTTCTTCTCCTTCCACGGTCTTGAGGAAGTCGACGCGGATCTCACCGGTCGCCGCCACGTCCATGCGCTTGGCGTCGGTCAGCGCGCGCCAGGCGCCGGCGGCCATGCCGTCCTGCACCCACACGCCGTTGATCTGCGGGTAGGTCGCGAGCAGGTTCTGCATCGCCTGCTGCCCTTGCGCCTCGTCCCAGTTGGCGTTGACCTCGTTGAGGATCTTGATGTCGGGATACTTGCGCGAACACCTCGCGATAGCCGGCGACCCGCATCTGGTTGGCCGGATGTCCCGCCACGCCGTTGATCGCCACGACGTTGCCCTTGCCCTTCAGCGTCTTCGCCAGCCACTCCGCCGATTGCATCGCCCAGCCCTTCTGGTCGATGCCCACGTAGATGGCATCCTTGGAGGAGACTTCAGCGTCGGTCGAGATGACCAGGATGCCCTTGGCCTTGGCCTGCGCGAAGATCGGATCGAAGGCGGTCGGGCTGTTCGGGTTGACGATGATCGCGTCCACGCCCTGGTTGATGAAGTTGCGGACCTGCGCGATCTGGCCCGGCACGTCGACGTTGGCGCTCTGGGCGATGGTCTTGACCGTGATCCCCTTCTTGTCCCATGCCTTGGCGGCGGCCTCCGCCTCGTCGATCATCTGCGTACGCCACTCGCTGCCGACCCAGCCGTTGCTCAGTCCGATCGTGAAACTGTCCTTGGCGCTCGCGGTCGCGGACAGGCCTGCTCCGAGGACAACAGCCAAACCTACTGCAATAATGGTCTTGCGCATTTTTCTCTCCTTCTTCGGCGAATGGATGCATGAATTCAATGCCGCGCTTGGCATAACCCCCGGCAATGCCGACGCGGCGAGTTTAGTGGATTACCTGCGATCCGTGTACCGGGGATCGTCATCCGAATTTACGCGACCGCGCGGCCGGGCCTTTGATATGTGTCAATGACGCCCGAGGCGATTTGCCGCAAAAGGACGTCAGCGATTGCCGGACCCCGTGCGGCGGCCGGGATTCAACTGAAGGGGCCTGCAGGCATAATCCGGTTGGGCTTTGTGACGCCATGACCGGAATGGCAATGCCTGTCTGGGAGGAGAAATGAAAATCGGTTTCGTCGGCTCGGGCTTCATCGCCCGTATTCAGGCGGCTGCGATCCAGCGGGGCAGGGGACACGCCCAGTTGCTCGTGGCCCGCGGCATGGCACCGGTCCGTTGAAGCGACGACGTGGCGATTCGTCCCGCATGACCGCGCGCCTGCAGGCCGGCACCTTTACGTCGCCGGCAACGTCAATGTCGATCTGATCCTGGGGCCGCTCGCGCAGTGGCCGCAAATCGGCACTGAGACCGTTCTCCCGCACTCGGAAACGCGCATCGGCGGGCAGGCCGGCAATGCGGGACTGGCGCTCGCCGCACTGGGCGCACGGTACCGCATCGTCGCCAACATGGGTGACGATCCCCTTGGCGCGTGGCTGCGTGATTCGTTTGCGCAATTTGCCTCAGGCTGGCCGCGATCGTCCGCGCCGGCCACGCTCACGGTCGGCATCGTGCATCCTGGCGGAGAGCGGACTTTTTTCACCACCGCCGGCCACCTCGCCGAATTCGCACCCGCGCACGTGCTCGACCAGCTTCCGCCGCGCGCCGGGCCGGGTGACCTGATTCTCGTGTGCGGTGTATTTCTCAGTCCGCTGCTCGTCGCCGGTGGCCGGCGACTCTTCGAGACGCTGAAGCAGCGCGGATTCGTCACCGCGCTCGACGTCGGCTGGCCAACGCAGGGATGGGATTCAGTCAGGCTCGCGGTCGAGTCGTGGCTGCCGCTGACCGATCATGTGCTGTTCAACGAAGTCGAAACGACGGCCATGGCAGGATGCGCGTCGCTGGACAGCGCTATGCAATGGTTTCATGATCGTCTGCCAACGGACGCCACGCTGGTCGTGAAACGCGGACCCAACGGTGCCTGGGCATGGCGCGGCACGGAGCGCGTCACCTGCCCCGCGCCAACGGTCGAGGTCATCGACACGATCGGCGCCGGCGATGCCTTCAACGCCGGCTATCTGCTCGGCTGCGCGACCGGTCGCGACCTTGCCGCCAGCGTGCACATGGGCGTATTCACTGCAAGCACTGCGATCTCGACATCGCCGCGTCGTTTCATACCGACCCCGGATGGCCGCGCAAACGGCGCGGCGACGGTCTACAGGCGATGATTTCAGCCCTTTTCTGAATCAGGAAGCCCGGCCATATCGTGCCTCGGCTTCGTGATTCAATCCGGCCAGCGAGATCAGATCCTTGTGCAGTTCGAACCACACGGTGTGATAGCTGTCGGCAATGATCCTCGCGACGTAGCCATGGTCGCCGGCGGCAACGCGTGCGTGTGCATGGGCAAGGCGAACCGCATAGGCGGCCATGCGTGGCGATAGCTGCGCCAACCGCTGTAGCAGTGGATTTACCCGGACATGCAGATCCGAAAGGCGTCGCAGGACGGCCCGGTCGTAGTCGGCATCGCCGTGGTCGTTCGATATGCCATCGCTCTTGAGTTGCCACGCGGTCATGACCTGTTTCAATTCGGCGTTGAAGACGCAGAAGTCCTCATACAGCGCGACCACAGCAGCCGGGTCGGCGTGCGCACGCTCTTCGGCGAGCAGCAGCGCCACGCGGTCCCGGCCCGCCGGCGTCAGCCGCAATACGCTGCCGGAAATCACGCACAGCCCGCGCTCGCACAGCGGCATATAGGAGGGCAACACCGCATCGACGGCCAGTGACAGCGAGTCGGCAAGAATGTCTGGGCCCGCGCGGCCCTTCAGCTCCACCAGGCGCAGCAGCGACAGCTCGGAAATGTCCGACGCAACGGGCGCATTGCCCCATCGCGACTTCGCGCCCGTTTCTGCCGGTGCGGACTGCAGGCAAGCGAGCAGGGCCGGGAGGCGATAACGCACGACAGCCGCGCGCACCCCCGCCGCCATCACTACCTGGATGCCCTCATCGGTTTCGAGCACGCGACCGCGCACCGTGATGCCGGGCCTGAGCGCGCCGCGCCAATTCTCGCTGAACGTGTCGAGATCGACCGCGTCCGCAGGCGCTTCGCCAACCTTTATCAGCTTGATCGGGATCAGCGGCAGGCCCCATTCAACGAGCTTGCGCAAATCGCCGATCGAGGCTTCGTCGGTCTGCTCGACCGCGAGATTGCCGGCCCAGACCCGGCCGCTCGCGCCGTCGAGGGTGACGCGTTGGCCCGTGAGCGCGGTGACGGTGTTCGACCCGCAGCCCACGACGCAGGGGCGGCCGAGTTCGCGGCTCACTACCGCGGCATGAGAAGTCGAGCCGCCTTGCTCAGTCATCAGGCCGCGTGCGGCGATGATGCCGTGCAAGTCTTCGGGACTGGTACTTGCACGCGCAAGGATCACGTCCTCGCCACGCCGAGCCCTCGCTTCGGCGTCTTCGGGATCGGTCACGACAACGCCGGTGGCCACGCCGGGGCAAGCGGAAACGCCGACCGCCAGCGGAGCTTGCCCGGCCGCCTGTTGCGCAAGCTGGAGAGCGGGCATCTGCCGCACCTGATCTGCACCGAGCCTGTGCAACGCCTCAGGCTTCGAGATCAGGCCCTCCTCGGCAAAGGCGACCGCCGCCTTTACCGCCGCCAGCGGCGAGCGCTTGGCCACCCGCGATTGCAGCAGCCACAGCCGTCCCGACTCGACGGTGAACTCGATGTCCTGGATGTCCCGTGCATCAGCTTCGAGCGTCGCCGTGGCACGCATCAACTCAGCGTGCACTTCGGGCATCTGATCGCGCAGCGCATCCAACGGCCGCGGCGTGTGGTGACCCGACACGACTTCCTCGCCCTGCGCGCGCGTCAGCCACTCGCCCCATGCGGGAAGCTCACCGGTGATCGGGTTGCGGCTGAACAGCACACCCGTGCCTGAACGTTCGTCGAGGTTGCCGAACACCATCGCCTGGATCGTCACCGCGGTGCAGCCGTCTTCCGGCAGATTGCGGTTACGCCGATAGAGTTCGGCGCGGGGCGAGTGCCACGATTCGAATACCGCGGCAATTGCGGCGCGCAACTGGGCCCAGGGATCGGCGGGAACGGGCTCGCTGCGGCCGCCGAGCACGACCTTGCGGTACTGCTCGACGAAGCGGCGGTGTGTGTCCGCGGCGTAGAGCGCATCATCAACCTCGGCGGCGAGCTCTGTCTCGACATCGGCATTGATGCCGAGATTGAGGATCGTGTCCATCATCCCGGGCATGCTGCGCGCCGCGCCCGAGCGCACGGACACCAGCAGCGGCCTCTGCGTACCGCCGAAGCGCCGGGCGGTTACTTCCTCCAGCCAGTTCAAGTGCACGACGATCTGTGCCCACAGTGCCTCTTGGACGATCCGGTCGGCGTCGTGGTACTCGCGGCACGCATGGGTCGTCATCGTGAATGCCGGCGGGACCGGTAGCCCGAGCGCCCGCATGCGATTGATGCCCCACGCCTTGCCGCCGAGTTCCTCGCGCGGCAGCCGGCACGACCCGTCCACGGCGACGACCTTGCTCGATCCGGTCACGCTTGCGCTCAACGTACCTTCCTCCATGGTTCGATCAATGCACTGTCACCGTGCCGGTGTTGCCGTCGACGGTGATGGTGCTTCCGTCCCTGATGCGCCGGGTCGCGCCAGTCACCGACACTGCGGCGGGAATGCCAAGCTCGCGCGACACGATTGCTGCGTGCGAAACCGTGGCCCCGGTCTCGACCACCACCGCGCCGGCCGCCAGGAACAGCGGCCCCCACGACGCATCGGTGGTGACGGCCACGATCACCTCTCCCGGCTCGAGCTCGCTGTCCACGACCAAGGAGGTAATGACGCGCGCGCGGCCAGTGTAGCAACCCGGCGAGACGCCGATGCCGGTTAGCTGCGCGCCGGCGGTGGCAGTCCTGACCTTGCCGCTGTTGCGGTCCTTGAAGGCGGACAGCGGCGGCGGCTCGCCCTCGAACACGAACGGCGGCTCTTTGGACTCGAGCATCTCGAGCCGCGCCGCGCGTTCGGTAATCAATCCCGCATAGGCTGGCGGGTTGGCGACGAAGGCGTCGGCCTCGTCGTTGGTGACCAGCAGCACATGTTCCCATCGCGACAAATGCCCGCGCTTCACCAGGCGCTGCCCCAGCTCGCGCACGGCCGTACGCGCCTCGTCCATCAGGCGCGTGCCAAGTACCTTGCTGCGTTCGCGTGCCGCCAGGTAGCTCGCGGCGGCGCGGGCCGCTCCCATGAACTGGCCCTGCAACTCGGCATTGCCCGCCAGCCGCCGGGCGATTTCGGCGATGGCCGCTTCGCGCTCCGCGATCAGTGCTGCAGAGCGCGCTTTCGGTGAGGATGAATCCGGTGCCCGGCGGGCACGGTCGAGCATCCGCAGCGGGATCTCGGGGTGGGTGCGGTAGGTCGGCGAGCGGAATTCCCAGACGCTCGGGCCGAGAAAGCCCCACCGGTCAATGAATGCGTCCCATTGTTCGAGGAAGCGCTTCGCTCCCGGGTCGCCGGAGGCGCGCAGCCGGTCGAGCAGGCCGTCGACCCCCTGGGCGAACGCAGCAGTGACCGCGGGCGAGGACTTCACCTGGCGCGACAGCTCCCACAGCTCGAATGTCTGGACCGCAGAGTCCACGTCGCCCACGGCACTCGTGACCCGTGCCACGAGTTCGCCGGCGCCGACCGCCTGGCAGATCTGCGCGATCATGCCGGTCAGCACGTTGGCGCCGTAGGTGTTTAGCACGTGCCTCTTGAGCAAGCGCCGGCCTTCTGCTCTGAGGGACCGGAAGTATTCCAGCAACTGCGCGTCGGACAATGTCGCGAAGTCCGGCCGCTTCACGATCAGCGCATCGAGGCGCACCCGGTCCTGGTCGGTCACCAGCTTCAGGGTCGGTGGTAAACAGCGACATCAGCCAGGCGCTGACCGCAGCCGAGCGCTCCGCATTCTGGTCGCGCGGGTCTGCCCGGTACGGAGGCACGTCCGGATAGTCCCCGAACAACGACTTGTCAATCGCCTCGGTGGTCATTCCCGGGATGCGAACCGCCAGCACGCGTGATACCGACATGTTGAGATACACGTAGCCGCCGAAGCAGCCAAGGAAGTCGCACTCGGGGGGCGGTCTGAACTCGTCCGGGGTAAACACCCCCATCTCGTAGAACGCGTCGCGGCAGCCGGCCTCCAGGACATGCGGGCCGTACGCACTCCAAGTCAGCGGCGATGTCACATCACTATAGACCTCGCCAACGTTGCCGCGTGTATAGACCGGAAAACGCGCACTGACTTCCTCGTCGCAGACCCAAATCTTGTTTCCCATGGCTCGTCTCCGTACTTCCGGAACCCGGACCGCGTCGTGGCGGCGCCCGAAAGGCGAATACTGCGTCAGCGCCCGTCGGATTCATTTGATTCAGCGCAAACAGGTATGCGTTGCAATAGGCGAGGATGTGCCACATGACGCAGCCAGGACTCCCGGGGACCCGCGGCCGTAAGCGGGTCTACTTGATGCGCCACGGCGAAGTGAGCTATCGGCGCCCGGACGGGCGAACCGAGTTCTCGACGCAGGTGATGCTTACCGGCGAGGGCGTGGAGCAGGCGCGGCAGATGCGGGAACTGCTGGCAGAGGTGCCCTTCGACCTGGGTGCACACACCGGCCTTACGCGCACGCGTCAGACCGCCGAGCTGGTGCTCGAGGGACGCGCTGTCCGGCTCGAGGAGATTGAGGCGCTACGCGAGATCAAGGCCGGATCGATCGAGCATCTCAGCGACCAGCGCATCGACGCGGAATTCACTTACGGACTGGAGCGTGCTGCCGAGCCCGGCGCGGCCTTTCCGGGTGGCGAGAGCTTTGCTGCGTTCCAGGACCGTATCGTTCCCGCGTTTGAATTGTTCCTACAACGTCCAGACTGGACCACTGCGCTGGTGGTGGGGCATGGAGGAACCAACGCGGTGATTCTCGCCTGGGTCACCCGCGGCGGGTTGGCGGGTCTCTCGGCGTTCGAGCAGGATGCGGGGTGCGTCAACATCATCGACGCAGACGTCATAGACGGCGAGATTGTCAGGCGCATGATCCGCGGCCTGAATCTCACGCCCTACAACCTTGCGAAGCACGAGCATTACCTGACGGTAGCCGAGCGTATCGTGGCCGGGCACCGGGAGATGCTGCGCAGTCGGGAAGAGTGACGCGCACGAAGTGGCGAAGGCGTGATCTTCAGCGCGTCAGGATGCGTGCGCGCAGCCGCGACGAAACATAGTCGGCCGTCATCACCATCACCAGGATGACGATGACGCAGGTCGCCGTGTCTTCGTACTGGAATAGTTTGAGGCTGCTGTAAAGCTCGAAGCCGATGCCGCCCGCGCCAACCATCCCGAGTATGGTGGCTGCGCGCAGGTTCACCTCGAGCCGGTACAGAACGGCGGCGATCCACGCCGGCAGGGCCTGCGGCAGGACGGCGAAGACAATCACCTGCAACGGTCGTGCGCCGGTCGCGCGCAGCGCTTCCACCGGACCAGGATCGGCTTCCTCGATGGCCTCGGCGAAGAACTTTCCGAGCATGCCTGCGCCGTGGACCGACAGCGCGAGTACCCCGGCGAAGGGACCCAACCCCACTGCCGCCACGAAGATGAGCGCGAAGATGATCTCGTTGATGCCGCGCGCGGCGTTGAATACCTGGCGTATGGCGTGGAACACCAGTGGGCTCGGCGTGAGGTTGCGCGCCGCGAGGAAGCATAGCGGCAGGGCGAGCACGATGGCGAAAAGCGTTCCCCAGACGGCCAGCTGGACGGTCTCGAATATCGGTCGCATCAGCCGCTGCATGAAGCCCCAGTTGGGCGGGAACATGCGTGAGACGAGGTCGGCCATCCACGGCAAACCCTTAATCAGTTCGTTCATGGATAGCTGCAGATCCTGCGCGCTCCAGGCCAGCGCGCCACCTGCCGCGGCCAGAATTGCCAGCCACTGCAGCCACTGCGCTGTGTGCCACGGGCGGCCGATAATGAAGGTCAAACCCGGGCCTTTCATGACATCAGCTGCGCCACTGGTGGCGAAATGCCCTCGGTCTCGGTCTCGGCTTGCGACATACCCTCGAGGCCGGGGTAGATGCGCGCCAGCGCCTGCGCATCGAGCGCGTCCGGACCGCCCTCGTACACGACGCGGCCGGCGTGGACGCCGATGATGCGATCCGCGAATTCCATTGCATAACCGACCTGGTGCAGGTTGCACAGAACGGCGATTCCCAGCTCACGGGATGCGCGCTTGAGATCACCGAGCACGACCCGTGCGGTCTTCGGATCGAGGCTCGCCACGGGCTCGTCGGCCAGGATGGCCCGGGGCTGCTGAGCCAGGGCACGGGCGATACCCACGCGCTGCTGCTGCCCGCCGGAAAGCCGATCGGCGCGACTCCACGCACGGTCTTCCAACTCGACGCGCTTGAGGCAGTCGAGCGCGATGCGCACGTCCTCGCCGCGGAACAACTGCAGCAACGACATCCACTCCGGCATGCGCGACAGCCGCCCTGACAGCACATTCTTGAGTACGGACAGCCTGGGCACCAGGTTGTGATCCTGGAAGATCATGCCGACTTGCGACCGCAGGCGACGCAGGCCGGCACGTGTGCCGGGCACAGCTTCGCCGGCTATGCGCACCTCGCCGCCGCTCGGCTCTACGAGGCGATTGATGCAGCGGAGTAGAGTGGACTTGCCCGCGCCCGAGGGCCCGAGCACCACCAACATCTCGCCCGCGGCGACCTGCAGGCTTACGTCGACCAGCGCGGTGAGCGCCCCGTAACGCTTGGACAAGCCGCGGACCTCGATCATTTCATCTTCTTGAGGTCGAGGCCGAGCAACTTCGCAGTTTCGCGTATGACGTCGTAAGTCGCATCGTCGGTCGGCACCCAACGCTTGATCGTGGACTTCGGCCCCCAGGGCATGTCGTGGATCTGCGCAAAGGACGCGCGGATCTTTGCCTTCAGGTCCGCTGGAAGGTCGCGCCGATAGACCATCGGCGCACCCGGGATGGGCTCGGAGGTCCACACCACCGCCACCTCGTCCTGCTTGAGCATGCCGCGGCTATAGGCGGTTTCAAGGAGCGCGTCGGCAATGGCAGCGGCGTCCACCTTCCCGTTTTGCACCGCAATCGCGCTCGCATCGTGCCCGCCGGAAAAGATGACCCTGGAGAAGAACGTGTCCGGGTTGTAGCCGGCCTTGATCAGTGCGGCCTTGGGAAAGAGGTGACCCGAGGTGGAACTGGGATCGACGAACGCGAAGGTTTTGCCGGCGAGATCCTTGAGGCTCGCCACTCCGTGATCCTTGCGCGCGATGATCACCGACCGATAGGTGGCTCCCTGCTTCTGTGTTTCGAGCAGTGCAAAGGCTTCGACGTCGGCGACTGTGGTTGCCAGCACGTAGGAGAACGGTCCGAGCAGCGCGACGTCCAGCTTCTTCGAGCGTAGCGCCTCGATGATACCGTTGTAGTCGGTCGCCACGAAAGGCTTGACCTCCATCTGCAACGACTTTTGCAAGTGGTCGAGCAGCGCCTGGTTGTCGTTCACCATGACGCGCGGGTCCTCGCCGGGGGCCAGTCCCATGTTCAGAACAGCTTCCGCCCTCGCAAGGTCGAGCGTGAGTGCGGATGCGACGACTGCGAGGACCAGCGCGACTGCGGTGCGTGCGTTCATTCGAATGTTCAAAGTCCTCCCTCTCTGCATGCGTCCGCGCCGTGTTTGCGATGACGTGCCGCGATCGAAACCTTCACATGGTGAATCGTGCATGGCTCGCGCAGATACGATGTTGATCCAGGTCAAGTGCTACGTGGGCGAACCCAAGCCGGTGCGTTTGTCGATCGGAGCGATGCACGCGATCGCACGAGCCGCGCCGGCGGGCGTGATCTTGAACCGGAGCCAACCGGGCGCATTAAGGAATCAAACGACGCCAGGTCTCGTCGATCCGCCTTGATAAAGTGCAAACCGCGTTCGTTGGCGAGCGCGGCCGGTTATAAACCGGCGCGGCGGCGAGCCATGACCATTGCCGGGACCAGCAGAGCAGACTGAACGAGAAAGAAAATCACTGCAAAGGAAAGAAACTCCAGCCGCCCGAGGACATTCACGGCGATCAGTGTCGCGATGCTGAGACTGCGCGAGGGAAATGCGGCGACCATGGTCACGCTCTCGTCCCGGTTCCAGGAGAACGCCCGTGCCATGCCTAGCCCGAGGGCGGCGGCGCCGGCCATGAAGAGAAACGCCGCCAGCACGATGGTGACGAAATTGTCCTGAATGGTGCGCGCCTGGTCCACCAGCAGGACCGCCAGCATCACTCCCACCGCGGCGAGGCTCAGCCGCTGAAAGCGCACGCGATTGCGCGCCACGAAGCCTGGCGCGAAATGGCGCACCAGCATGCCGGTGGCGACCGGCAGCAACAGGCCGGTCGCCACCTGCTGCATGACCGCGAGAACCGGCAGAGCGAAGCCGGCCTCCTGTTCCAGCAGCAATCCGAACATCAGTCCGGCAATGAGCGGGGTCGAGATCACCGCCAGGGCGCTGGACACCGCAGTCAAGGTCACCGAAAGCGCGATATCGGCCCGCGCCAGAAGGCAGAAGTAATTGGAGGAAATCGCCTGTGGCGCCGCGGCCGCCAGGATCAGCCCTCCGGCGACAGTGGGTACCGGATGCAACGCGAGGATCAGCGCCGCGGCGAGCAGCGGCAGCATCAGCACCTGGGCCAACAGCGCGGCCGCAACATGCAACGGAAAGTGCAGGACGCGGCGCAAATCGGCGACAGTCAGCTCCAGGCCGACGACGGTCATCGCCACGATAATCAGGAGCGGCAACCCGATGCCGATAGCGCTGCTCACCCTGGCGGGCCCATCCGTAACAGTCGTCGACTCATCGTCATCCGATGCTGAAGTGATTCTGGACTGGCCTGGATATTGTCCAGTGCAGACTCCATCGTCGCGGCGCGCGCGTGGCCGCTTTGCTCAGGTGCATTGAAGGGACCGCAATGCGGCAGTCACGGTGGCTCGGCTGTTGCGCTTCGAATTCTACGACGCATCTGGGCGGTCACCATTCAGCCATTGGTTCCTGATGGAAGCCCGCCAGGGACATTCGGTCAGCCGTTCGGTTCCGCCGTGCCTGCTGGCGGCGGGGCAAGCCGGATTATCCTCGAGAACAGATTTCGAAAGTCATTCGCGATGTCTTCGCCGAACATCGGATCCTCATGTGCCTCGAACACTGCGTGAATCTCGCGCCAGTCCTGATTCGAAAGTACGTCTTGCGCGACGGGCAGAACACGGGTTTCTTCTTTTTCCATATGCGCCCAGTAGAAGCTGGCATAGCCTGAGAGCATCCCGGCGAATAGCCGGCCATCGGCTGCGCCCGCCTCCCAGTTATCCAGTGCGATCGTCAAGCCTTGGAGCATCCCGTCCCCGCGTCGATGTTCGTCCTCCAGTTCGGCTATGGCGGCATCGGCTTCGTGTGTTCTTTCCTTGATCCGCGCAAAGAGCACGCGATCCTCGTTTGGATGATGACGCCGCTCCGGAAACTCGCGCAGGTAGTAAAGCATCGCGCGCAACAGCTTGAAGTCCGGCGGCTTGCCGGTCGAGACGGCCTTGCCCACCACGTACTCGGCGGCGCGAAGCACCGCCGACATCGAACGATGCTCGTCCTTGATCAGCCTGATTGCCGTGAACTTCATCCTGCACCTCCAATTCGCTGCGCGCGGCAGCGTGCTGCAAGTCAAACTCAGACGCCTGAAAGAATTCCGAACTGCCAAGAGGGCTGCTCAGAGTCAGGGGCATTCAACGGTGTCCTCGATCCCCGCCTCAGCAATGTCCCTCAAGGGACATTGTCATTCTTTCCTCGCGCAGTTTCCGGTGCCTTGACCAACATCAAATCAGGGCAATACGGCAACGAGTCGAGAGGCCGATTGAGTTCGCGGGGTCGCGTAGGCGAAGCACAACGGGTCGAGGCACTGAACGGTAACGCCGGCGGGCACGGCACAGAGCGCAGGACTCAGCGCTCAGGATTCTTTATCATGGGGCTGTGGAAGGCCCGGTCATGAGCGCCAACGGCCGACCCGGGTAAAAAAAGAATCCGGACCATCGAATCTGTTGCGAATGAGCGCGGATACCGTCGAACGTTCACGCGAATTGGTAGGCGCCGTATTACCGCGCCGAGTCGCGCCGCGTCTTTGCCACCCTGATCCGCCTCCTGGGCGATTTTGACCTTGCTGAAGAGGCACTGCACGATGCCTTTCGGGCAGCGCTCGAGCAATGGCCGCGGGACGGCGTGCCCACCAATCCGAGGGCGTGGCTGGTTTCTGCGGGCCGCTTCAAGGCTATCGACGGCATCCGTCGCCGTGAACGTTTCGATTCCCTCGAAGACCACATCGACCAGGTCGAAGCCATTGCCGACGAGTCGGCGGCAATGGACGACGAGGGCCTGGAAGACGATCGCCTGCGCCTGATCTTCACCTGCTGCCACCCGGCATTGCCACCCGATGCGCAGGTGGCGCTTACGTTGCGTGAAGTCTGCGGACTGACCACCGAGGAAATTGCCCACGCTTTTCTCACGCCTGCGCCCACGCTGGCGCAGCGCATCGTGCGCGCGAAGTCGAAGATCCGCGACGCGCGCATTCCCTACCTGGTGCCGGAGCGTTCAGCACTGCAGGAACGGCTTGATTCAGTCCTGCGAGTCATCTATCTCGTATTCAATGAAGGCTATTCGGCGTCGTCCGGAGAATCGCTCACCCGTCACGACCTGTCCGCCGAGGCGATCCGCCTCGGCCAGCTGATGATGGAGTTGTTGCCGGAGCCCGAAGTGCTGGGGCTGTTGGGTCTGATGCTGCTGAACGAATCGCGGCGGGCGGCACGCACCTTGCCCTCCGGAGACCTGATTCTGCTCCAGGACCAGGACCGCTCGCGCTGGAACAAGGAGCAGATCGCGGAAGGCGTGACTCTGGTGGAACGGGCCTTGTCGTCGCAGCGCTTCGGGCCCTACGCAATTCAGGCTGCAATTGCAGCAGTACACGCCGAGGCGCCGGACGCCAGCGTCACGGATTGGGCGCAGATCGTCGGTTTGTACGACCTGCTGCTGCAGATGGAACCCTCACCCGTGATCGAGCTCAATCGCGCCGTGGCGTTGGCAATGCGCGATGGGCCGGAGAAGGGTCTTGCCATAGTGGATGCAATTCTCGCGCGTGGCGAACTCGAGGACTATCGGCTCGCGCACGCGGCCCGCGCCGATCTGTGCCGTCGGCTCGGCAGAAACGCCGAAGCCCGGGATGCCTACAAGCGGGCACTCGCCCTGACCCGGACCGAGCCTGAGCGCCGGTTCCTGGAACGCCGGCTGGCCGAACTGAAAAATTGATCGGGGCGGTTGTCGATTTCGCCCTTCGTCGATCGACTAATGAGTGAAAGCAGCCGGAAGCCCCGGCCACCGGAACTGTAAACCCCACAATTATTCATGGAGATATGCACATGCGATTCATGATCATAGTCAAGGCCACCCGGGATTCCGAGGCCGGCGCCATGCCGGACGAAAAGCTCATGGCGGCGATGGCGAAATATCACGAGGAACTGCAGAACGCCGGCATGCTGCTCGATGGCTCCGGCCTTCAGCCGAGCGCAAAGGGTTGGCGCATCAAGTATTCCGGCGACAAGCGCGCATTTGTCGATGGGCCGTTCGCCGAGACCAAGGAACTGGTCGCCGGCTACACGCTCATCCAGGCGAAGTCGCGGGAAGAAGCGGTCGAATGGACCCGGCGCTTTCCAAATCCCGCCATCAATAGCGGCGAGGGCGAAATCGAAGTGCGCCAGCTTTTCGAGCTGGAAGACTTCGGCGAAAGCCCCGTGCTCGAGCGCTTCCGCGAAATCGGCATGGGCAGCAAGTAGATGTGGCGAAGGAGAAAGAAGGGAATCCCATGAACAAGATCATTCCATGCCTCTGGTTCGACAACCAGGCCGAAGAGGCGGCAAGCTTTTACACCTCTATCTTCCCTAAAAGCAAGATCGGAAATATTACCCGCTATGGACAGGAAGGCTTCGAGATCCACGGCAGGCCGGCTGGCTCGGTCATGACCGTAGATTTCGAGCTCGATGGCCAAAGCTTCACCGCGCTCAACGGCGGCCCGTTGTTCAAGTTCAATGAAGCGATTTCCCTTCAGGTGGATTGCGAGACCCAAAAGGAAGTGGACTATTTCTGGGAGAAGCTTTCCGAAGGTGGAGACGAAACTGCGCAGCAGTGCGGCTGGCTCAAGGACCGATACGGCCTGTCCTGGCAGATCGTTCCGGCGATCCTGCGCCGGATGCTGCAGAAGCCCGACGCAACCGCTTCCGACAGGGTCATGAAGGCCCTGCTGCAGATGAAAAAGCTCGACATCGCGCGGCTGCAACAGGCTTACGCGCAGCCGTAATCAATCGCGAAATATTCCCCCAACGAAAAAAGGAGCTCACGATCATGACCCAGACGAAAGCCATCCCGGCCGGAATGCACTCGATCACGCCACACCTGGTTTGCGCCGGCGCGGCCGCTGCCATCGAGTTCTACAAGAAAGCCTTTTCCGCCGAGGAAGTGTTGCGGCTGCCGGGACCGGACGGCAAACTGATGCACGCGATGATCCGCATCGCGGGCTCGCCGGTAATGCTGGTGGACGAAAATCCGGGCTGGTGCATCGTCGGGCCGAAAACGCTGAAGGGCTCGCCGGTGACCATTCATGTTTTTGTCGCGGATGTCGACGCCTTCGTCGCCCGCGCGGTCGCGGCCGGCGCGAAAATCACCATGCCGGTCGCCGACATGTTCTGGGGCGACCGCTATGGCAAGCTCGAGGATCCCTTCGGCCACCACTGGTCGGTCGCCACGCATCTGCGCGACGTCACGCCGGAGGAGATGGGCGAGGCCATGCGCAAGCTCGCCACCTGAGCGCATCGACGGAGAACACGATGAAATATCTTTGTCTGATCTGCGCGGAGAAAGTCATGGAGCAGATGCCCGAGGCTGAAGCGGATGCGCATTTTCGCGAGTACGGCGAATTCACCGAGGCGATCCGCAAGAGCGGCCACTTCGTTGGCTGCAACCGGTTGCTGCCGCCCGCGGCGGCCACCACCATCCGGGTTCGCAACGGCAAGGTCTCGGCCACCGACGGCCCCTGGGTGGAAACCAAGGAACAGCTCGGCGGCTACTACCTGATCGAGGCCCGCGACTTGAACGAGGCAATCCGCATTGCCGCGAAGATTCCGGGCGCATCACGCGGCTGCGTCGAGATCCGGCCGGTGGCCGAAGATGCGCAGACCGTGGAAGCGCTCGGATTCGATAGAAATCCCTCAGCCCGAATCGCATAATCGCCCAATCGCCCTATCGCCCAATTGCGCACGGAGTGCCTCATGAAATATCTCTGCCTGGTCTATCTCGACGAGAAGCGCCTGAATGAGCTGCCTGACGAAGAGTGCGTGGACTTCGATACCGCGATACGGAACAGCGGCCACTGCATCGCCTCGGAGGCGCTCGAATCGGTGCAGACCGCCACCACGGTGCGCATGCGCAACGGCAGGTTGTTGGTCACCGACGGCCCCTTCGCCGAAACCAAAGAGCAGCTCGCAGGCTTCTACATGGTCGAGGCAAAGAACCTGGACGAAGCCATCCGGCTGGCCTCGGAAATCCCGCCGGCCCGAGTGGGCTGTATCGAAGTACGGCCGGTGCGGCCGATCCGGGAAACGGTGCGGGCCGGATCGCAGTCACGGTCCGGCAAAACCCAAAGGAGAGAATGATGGCGCGCAACGACAGCAGCACGAAGGCAAGAATGAAACGTCCCGGCGCGCGCGCGCAGCAGAAACCGCGGCGCGTGTTGGTCATGGTCGCCACGCGCAAAGGCGCGTGGCTGTATCACACCGATGGCGCACGCAAGAGCTGGCGCGCCGACGGCCCGCATTTTCTCGGCCACGTCCTCAACCATCTCGTGCTCGATCCGCGCGACGGGCGGACGCTGCTGGCGGCGGCAAAGACCGGCCACCTCGGCCCGACCGTGTTCCGCTCCACCGACTTCGGCCGCACCTGGAAGGAAGCCGCTCAGCCGCCGGCCTTCGCCAAGGCACCGACCGGCGAACAGGGACGCGCGGTGGATCATACGTTCTGGCTGACGCCGGGACATGCCAGCCAGCCCGGTGTCTGGTATGCGGGCACTTCGCCGCAGGGGCTGTTCCGCTCCGGGGACGGCGGAGTGACCTGGAGTCCGTTCTCCATGATCAATGACGATCCGCAGTATCGGAAGTGGATGGGTACGGTGCAGGACGGCACGCCGGACGGACCGAAGCTGCACTCGATCATCGTCGATCCGCGCGATCCCGCGCATCTCTACTTCGCCATGTCGGGTGGCGGTGTTCACGAATCGACCGATGGCGGCAAGACGTTCGCGCCGCTGATCAAGGGGCTCGAAGTGGTCGAGGGGTTCGATGTGGCCGACACCACGGTTCACGACCCGCACTGCGTGAGGCTGTGCCCGGACAACCCGGACCGCCTGTACCAGCAGAACCACTGCGGCATCTACCGGATCGACCGGCCGTCCAACGAATGGGTGCGCATCGGCAAGACCATGCCGAAGCGGGTCGGCGACATCGGTTTCCCGATGGTGGTACATCCGCGCGACGCCGATAGCGCGTGGGTGTTCCCGATGGACGGCCAGACCGTCTGGCCGCGCACCAGCCCGGACGGCAAACCCGCGGTCTATGCGACGCGCAATGGCGGGAAAACCTGGAAGCGTCTCGACGCCGGCCTGCCCAAGAGCCAGGCGTGGTGGACGGTAAAGCGCCAGGCGATGGGCGCGGATGCCCTGGACCCATTGGGCCTTTACTTCGGTACCACCAGCGGCGAACTCTGGGCGAGCCGCGACGAAGGCAAGGGCTGGACCTGCGTCGCGCGGCATCTGCCGGAGATCTACGCGGTCGAAGCGGCCGCGCTGCCTTAGCCGGATCTTGCGCGGATGAAGGTGCTCATCCCCGGCGCGCTGCGCTCGTACACCGAGTCCGGCGAAACCGAGGCCGCCGGCGCAACACTCTCAGCGGTCCTCGCCGATCTGGATCGCCAGTATCCCGGCATCCGCTTTCGCATGATCGACGAGCAGGACGGGATACGTCGCCACATCCGCATCTTCGTCAACGGCGACCAGGTGCATGACCTTGCGCATCCGCTCGATGCGCGCGACGAAGTGGTGATCGTCCAGGCCCTTTCCGGCGGCTGAACAAAATCGGATCGACGCCGATTGTCGATTCCGGACCGGCCCGAACGACTATTCAAGGAATCCATTGCGAAAGGAAGCATGCGTGAAATACCTTTGCCTGGCCTATTACGACGAGCAGAAATTCAATGCCCTGGCGCCGGATGACGTTAAGGCCCTGGTGAGCCAGTGTCCGGCCCATGACACGGTGTTGCGCAATAGCGGCCGCGTTCTGATGCAAGCCTCGCTCGGCGAGGTGCGCCAGGGTGCAATCATCCGGCCTCGCAACGGCACGCCGATGGTGACCGACGGCCCGTTCGCCGAAACCAAGGAACAGGTCGGCGGCTTCTTCATCATCGAAGCGCAAGACCTCGAGGACGCGGTGCGCGTGGCGTCCAAACACCCTGCTGCGCTTCTGGGGGAACAGGCGGGGTGGGGCATCGAAGTGCGGCCGATCGAGATGTTCGAACAGCAATCAAAAGCCTGAATCGCAAACTGGAGAGGCACATGCGCTATGTCGACGGATTCATATTGCCGGTACCGAAGAAAAAAGTCGGGGCCTATCGCCGTCTTGCCCGCAAGTGTGGACGGATCTGGAAGGAGTACGGCGCGCTCGACTACGTCGAGTGCGTCGCCGACGACGTCAAGCCGGGCAAACTCACCTCGTTCCCGCAGAGCGTGAAGCTCAAGCCGGGCGAAGTCGTCTGGTTTTCCTGGATCGTTTACAAGTCCCGGAAGCATCGAGACCAGGTGAACGCAAAAGTCATGAAAGATCCCCGCCTTGCAGCCACGATGGACCCGAAGGCCATGCCCTTCGACAGCAAGCGCATGATCTACGGCGGTTTCAGGACCATGGTCGATCTGTAACGCCGGAGGAACCCTGCGCCCGCCCGCATAGGGACACGACAGATTTCAATTCATCGGAGAGAACACATCATGCTCAAGATCATCCTTCTTGCAATTGCGGCTGCCATTGTCGTATTCGTCATTGTCGTGGTGATGCAGCCCGACGAGTTCCGCGTCAGCCGCAGCGCCACGGTCGCCGCCCCCGCCGCGAAGGTGTTTGCACAAGTCAACGAATTGCGCAAATGGGAGGCCTGGAATCCATGGGGAAAACTCGACCCGGCCGCGAAACTGGCTTATGACGGCCCGCCGGCCGGAATCGGCGCGAGTTACCACTGGGCCGGAAACAACCAGGTCGGCGAGGGCCGTCTGACCATCGTCGAAAGCCGCGCGAACGAATACCTCCGGCTCAAGCTCGAGTTCATTAAACCCTTTACCGCCACCAACACCGGGGAGTTCACCTTCCGGCCCGAGGGCGGCGGGACCGCGGTGACCTGGAGCATGAGCGGCCGCAAGAACTTCGTCGCCAAGACCATGCACCTGTTCTTCGATATGGACAAGATGGTCGGCGGCCAGTTCGCTAAAGGCCTGGCGGACCTGAAGGCGATCGCGGAAACCGTGGCGGGAGAGAAGACGTCATGACCGGGCACTTCACGCATCTTGATGTCCCTGTAAACGCGTGCCAGACCTTCTGCTCGCGCGACTGATCGGGAAATGGGCGGCGATGCTCGATTCAATCTTTGATTGGAACGCCCGCCCGGAAGGCGCGGATGGGCCGCATGTTGTTCCAATGCGGTGCCCGCCACGCGCAGTGCGCCGTTCGATCGAGTACATCAACACCAATATTGCGGATGCAATCAGACTCAAGGACATTGCCGGCGCCGTCGGAATGAGCATGTTCCATCTGGCGCGAACTTTCAGGGCATCCACCGGAGTGCCTCTGCATCGCTATCTGATCCGGGCGCGCGTCGAGAAGGTGAAAGCGCTGCTGCTCGACAGCGACCAGGGCCTGGCCGCCATTGCCGACTCGACGGGATTTTCCGACCAGAGTCACATGAACAAGACTTTCAAACGGTTCACCGGCACGACACCCCGGCTCTTCAGGCGTGCCGGGAGATTAAACTACTCGGCACTGCGATAAACTCGCGCCGATGCAGTCCATTGTTTCGATCTCCAACCTGACCAAGACCTACGCTTCCGGACTCCAGGCGCTGAAGAAAGTCGACCTGGAGATCCGCAAGGGCGAGATCTTTGCCCTGCTGGGCCCGAACGGTGCCGGCAAGACCACGCTGATCAGCATCGTCTGCGGGATCGTCACGCCGACCACTGGCGCCGTGCTGGTAGACGGCCGGGACATCATGCGCGACTACCGCGAGTCCCGCGCGATGATTGGCCTGGTGCCCCAGGAGCTGCATACCGACATGTTCGAGACGGTCTGGAACACGGTCAGCTTCAGCCGGGGACTGTTCGGGCGCGAGCCCAACCCGGCGCACTTGGAAAAGGTACTGCGCGATCTGTCGCTGTGGGAAAAGCGAAACGACAAGATCATGACCCTTTCCGGCGGGATGAAGCGCCGCGTGCTGATCGCCAAGGCGCTCGCGCACGAGCCTGAGATCCTGTTTCTCGACGAGCCGACGGCGGGCGTGGACGTGGAGTTGCGCCGCGACATGTGGGCGCTGGTGCGGCGGCTGCGCGAGAACGGCGTGACCATTATCCTCACGACCCACTATATTGACGAGGCCGAGGAAATGGCCGACCGCATCGGAGTGATCAGCAAGGGCGAGCTGATCCTGGTCGAGGAGAAGACCCGGCTCATGAAGAAGCTGGGTAAAAAGCGCCTTACCCTGCATCTGCTGGAAACGATGACGGCGATTCCCGAGGGACTGGCCGACTGGCGTCTGGTGTTGAACACGGAAGGCAATGTGTTGGAGTACAACTTCGACGCGGCAGAGGAAGGTACCGGCATCCCCGGTCTGCTGCGCCGCCTGAGCGAGCTCGGCGTCGCTTTCAAGGACCTGCAGACCGAACAGAGCTCGCTGGAAGACATTTTCGTGAGCCTGGTGCAGGAACGCGCATGAGTGCGACAGCAAAATTCCCGTCATTCAACCGCCATGGCGTGCTGGCGATCTACGGCTTCGAACTGGCGCGCTTCAAGCGAACCTTGTGGCAGAGCCTGGCGACGCCGGTGATCACCACTTCGCTCTATTTCGTGGTGTTCGGCGCGGCGATCGGTTCGCGGATGAGCGAAGTGGGCGGCGTGCCTTACGGCTCCTTCATCGTTCCGGGGCTGATCATGTTGTTGCTGTTCACCGAGAGCCTCAACAATGCCTCGTTCGGCATTTACCTGCCGAGGTTCACCGGCACCATTTACGAAGTTCTTTCGGCGCCGGTGTCGGCTCTCGAGATCGTGCTCGCCTATGTCGGCGCGGCAGCAACCAAGTCGATCGTCCTCGGCCTGGTCATCCTGGCGACGGCGACGCTTTTCGTGCCGATCCGCATCGAGCATCCGCTATGGATGGTCGCTTTCCTGGTACTGACCGCGGCGACGTTCTGCCTGTTTGGCTTCATCATCGGCATCTGGGCAAAAGGCTTCGAGCAACTTCAGTTCATCCCGATGCTGATCATCACCCCGCTGACTTTTCTGGGCGGGGCCTTCTATTCGATCGACATTCTGCCGCCGGCGTGGCGTACCGTGAGCCTGTTCAACCCGATCGTTTACCTGATCAGTGGCTTCCGCTGGAGCTTCTACGGTAGTTCGGATGTTGGCGTGGGCGTGAGCCTTGCGATGACGCTGGTGTTCTTCGTGCTCTGTCTCGCCGGAGTGGTGTGGATATTCAGGACGGGTTACCGGTTGAAGAGCTGATCGGCACCAACCGCGTCAGGCCGCCGCGCACCCAGGCCCGGCCGGACCGGCGAGTTCATGACCCCATCCCGGGCGTTGTGCAATACTATGCCGCGCTTCGAGATGTTCCCCGCGTTTACGGGTTCCGGAATTGCAATCGCGCCGGTTGTCGAGAGAAAAAAAGTATGTCCGAAAATCCGACCGGCGGCTCATCCGGCATGAACAGCGATGCCCGCCCTGGACGCGCAGTCACAACGACGACCATCGCTTCAAGGCGCGCCGATTCCATCCGTCTCGGCCCTTGGCATCAGGGGGCCGTCTATGGCGCAACCGCCGCCCTTGTCGTAAGCGGGATCATCTGGTTGGTGCTGCATTATTTCCTCGCCGTGCCTGGTGAATACGGCCCGCAGATTCATCCGCTGGAGCCCTGGATGCTGCGACTGCATGGCGCGGCGGCCATGGCGGGGCTGATCATCTACGGTTCGTTGCTACCGGTGCACATTCGGCGCGCATGGTCAATCCGCCGCAACATCGTGCTGGGCATCGGACTGGTCGCCGTCATGCTGTTGCTGACGGTTACGGGGTATCTGCTTTATTACTCCGGCGACGAGAACACCCGGCCGCTGATCAGCGCCGCACACTGGATCCTGGGTCTTGCCGTGCCGGCGCTGCTGGCCTGGCACATCGTTTCGGGCCGAATGCAGACTCGGGCCAGCGAAACGTCACCCGAACAGGCGGAGAACCGCGCATGAGTCTGGATATCCGCTGGCTGGTGCCGGCAGCGATCTACGCGGCTGCGCCGCAGTGCATGGCCGCCAAGTACATGAGCGTTGACCAGGCGAGGGCTCTGATCTTCCCGCTGGCGGACGAGTACGTCGCGAAGCCGGTGCAGCTCACGCCGGCGCAGATGCAGGAGATCGACAAGCTCTCGGGGGTGCAGGGGCGCACCGCGCAGCAGCAGGTCTGGCAGGCCCTGTCCAAGGGCAAGATGATCGGATGGTTCTTCATCGACCAGGTGATCGGCAAGCACGAACTCATCACTTATGCGCTGGGCATCAACGCCGACGGCAGCGTACGCCAGTTCCAGATCATCGAGTACCTGGAAGCCTACGGCTCCCAGGTGCGCTATTTGAATTGGCGTGACCAGTTCGTCGGCAAGACGGTGGAGAGTCCACTGCGGATCGACAGCGATATCGCCAACATCAGCGGCGGGACCCTGTCGGCTCGCCATGTGACCGATGGTATCAAGCGACTTCTTTTCCTCCACCAGTCCGTCCTGCGCTGAATCGTCGCGCATGCGTCCAGCGATGGGGACGCTGGTTCATGTTTGCGCCTCGGGCCCCGATGGCACCGCCGTGCAGCAGGCGGTCGATGCCGCACTGGCTGCCATCGAGAGCATCGAACGCCTGATGAGTTTCCATGACCCGGAAAGCGAACTGTCGCGGCTGAATCGTGAGGCGGGGCGTACACCGCAGACGGTACATCCCTGGACCTGGGCCGTGCTGCGTCGCGCATTGCGCATTGCCGAAGCCAGTGACGGCTTGTTCGACATCACCGTTGCCCCGCTGCTGGTGCGCGAGGGCCTGCTCCCCGGCTCGGCGGATGCGTCGCTACAGTGCGGCAACTGGCGGCATATCGTCCTGATGCCCGATTGCGCGGTTTTCCTGGCGCGCCCGATGCTGCTCGACCTGGGTGGCATCGCGAAGGGGTTCGCGGTCGACCGGGCGATTCATGAATTAAGGGCGGGGGGTTGCACCCAGGGGGTGGTGAACGCAGGCGGCGACCTGCGCCGCTTCGGTCCGATCGCTCAGCCGATCCATCTGCGCCGCCGCGATGGGCTGGTGCGGGTTGCCGAACTGCGCTGCGGCGCGATCGCCACGTCCGCCCGGCATGCCGTGCACGCCGGGCGCCTTGCGCAACCGCTTGGCAGCATTTTCGATCCACGCGCGCGCCGGGCCTGGAAAGGGAACGGGGCAGTGATGGTCGCGGCCCCGAATTGTGTCATCGCCGATGCGCTTACCAAGGTTGCGGCGCTGGCGGGCCCCGCCAGCGGTCCGCTGCTGGCACGCTTCGGTGCCCGGGGGTTCTGGGACACCGATCCGGCATACCTCGAGACCCCGTAATTTCGGGAGAGCGCGTATCCGCGCGCGATTGATGAATTGTTCCCGGGCCCAGGCGGTGTGTCAGTCAGACGCAAAATGCCCCGGGCTTGCGGCATACTACCGACCAGGGTGTGGAGGGTCGCGAAGACCACGGAGCGGGTGCGCGCGAGGCAAAATTCCAACAATTCGAGGAGGCTTCACCCATGATGCGGATTTTCGTGCAGATATTCTTCCGGCTCTTGCTGCTGCCGGCGCTGGCGTCCGGCATCGCGGCAGCGCAACAGCCGGCCGGCGAGCCGATCAAGGTTGGTGCGGTGCTGTCGCTGACCGGACCGGGCGCGGGGCTCGGCGGTCCGGAGCGCAACGGCATACTGCTCGCGGAAAAGCGCATCAACGAGCGCGGCGGCATCCACGGCCGTCCGCTGCAAATCATCATCGAGGACGACGGCTCGAAGCCAGACATCGCCAAGAGCAAGGCCGAAGCACTGATCCACGGCGAGAAGGTCGTCGCGCTGCTCGGCCCTTCGCTGACCGCGAGCACCGGCGCGGTGGCCACCGTTACCAATGGCATGCAAATGCCGCAGTTGTGCATGACCGGCCTCGGCCCGGCGATCGAATCGACCTACAAGTCGCTGTTCCACATGTTGCCTCCGCAGGTGCTCAATGCGCGCGCCATGCTGGAATACATAGCCAAGGGCCTGAAGGCCAGGAAGCTTGGCGTGCTGCATGACTCCGGCTACGGCCAGTTGGTGTTGACCAATATCCAGAACCTCAACAAGGACTACGGCATCGAGATTGTTGCCGCGGAGAAATTCGAGGTAGGCGCGACCGACGTGAGCACGCAGGCGGCCAAGGTTCGCGCCGCCGAGCCGGATGTGGTGGGCATAATTGCGACCTCGCCGGTGCCGTTCCGCAACGCACGTCAGATGCGCATCACTCAGCCGATCGTTTCCGCCGTGGGCTCGTCTTCTTACGAATATGTGAAGGGCATGGGCGAATTCGCCGACGACATTACTTTCGCGGAGTTCATCGTCGCCGAGGACCCGCTGCCGCATCAAAAGGAATTCGTGGACCTTTTCCACAAGGAGAAGGGCACACTGCCCAAGACCTACGACGCGGCGGGATGGGATGCGACGCATGTCCTGGCGCAGGCCCTCGAGAAGGCCGGCCCGGATGCGGGAGGCGAGGCCATCGCCGCCGCGATCCGCGCCAACCGCTACCGCGGCGTGGTCGCGCAGTACAACTTCGCGGCCGTGGACATGACCGGTATCGAACTGGACAGTTATACCTATTCGAAGCTCGTCAAGGGGCGCTACACGCGGCTTCCCTTCAAGGCCGGCAAGTAACGGCGGCCGGCTGGTTCTGCAGCGGGAGCGGTTCGCCGCATCACGGCTGCGGCGGACCCGTGCGCATTCAGACCGGCAGCTAGTGTCCTGTTCCGCTAATTCGTGGGATAACTCTCGCAGCTTGGAATCTAATGCCAAAGCCTATTTGACGGCAATCCGTCATTGATCGGAAAACCCGCGAAATCGGTGTCAGGCAAGGCGCGAGGCCTCGACAGTGGCGGGCACCACGGCGAGGACTCGTAACACAGCATGGCGCCGATTCTCGCCGGGTTTTCAGACACGAATTAGCGGAACAGGACACTAAATGACCACACTTTCGCAATGAGCCTGAGCCTTCTCTTCCAGTCGGTCCTTTCCGGCCTGACCAACGGTTTTGTTTACGGGCTGGTGGGGCTGGGGCTGGCATCCATTTTCCGCGGCACGCGCATTATCAACGCCATGCAGGGCGACTTCGCGCTGATCGGCGGCATCACCGCGGTGCTGCTGCTGGAACGCTTTGGATGGCCGATGGCGCTGGCGTTCGCCGCCGCGGTCGCGGTCGGCGGGATTGCGGGCTGGGTGATGGAAGTGCTGCTGATTCGCCCGTTGCGCCGGCGGGGCGGCTCGGAGGACAGCTATCTGCTGCTCACGTTGGGGGTTGCCTTCGCGGTTTCTGCACTGGTCCTGTACGTCGTCGGCCGGGATTCGCATTTGCTGCCCGGCCTCGGTGGCGAAGGCATCGTCGTTATTGGCGATGCCGCGATCCGCACGCATGCGCTGTGGCTGATCGCGATCAGCCTCGCGGCGATGGGCGCGCTGCGGCTGTTTTTCGCGAAGACCGCGCTCGGCCTGTCGATGATGGCCGCCGCCCTGGACGCCGAAGGCGCGCTCATCACTGGCATCAACGTGCCGCTGATGCGCACGCTCACTTTTGTTCTCGGCGGACTGGTCGGCGGGCTCGCCGGTGTTCTGGTTGGCCCGCTGGTGACAGTGTATTTCGACATGGGCCTGCTGCTCACGCTGAAAGGGTTTGCCGCCGCGATCCTCGGTGGACTGGCCAATCCGATGGGGGCAATTGTCGGGGGCGTGACGCTCGGCCTGCTCGAGTCGCTTGCGATCGTCACGGTTTCCTCGGGCTACAAGGACGTGATCGCGATGGCCATCCTGATCGTCATCATGATCGCCATGCCCAATGGGTTGCTGGGCCGGCGGCTGCGCAAGGGGGGCTGAATGTCGCCATTGAGGCGCGCGCTGGTCTGGGGCATCCCGTTCCTGGTATGGGCGGCGCTGCCGTTCCTCGCTACGCGCCACATTGTCGATCTGCTTGTATTCGCGGGCCTCTACACCATCGCCGGTCTCGGGGTCGCGTTCCTGCTCGGCCAGTGCGGCATCGTCAGCCTGGCGCAAAGCGTGTTCTACGGCATCGGTGCCTACTGCACTGCGTGGTTTTGCTTGCACAAGGGGCTGCCCAGCCCGGTGGGCGTGGCAGCGGGTATCGCGTTGAGCACCGGCATCGCCGCGCTGGTCGGCTGGCCCATCCTACGGCTTTCCGGGCACTTTCTCGCGCTAGCCACGCTCGCGCTGGGCATCATTGGGCAGGTGTTGTTCCTGGAGTGGGACTGGCTCACCGGCGGCACGCTGGGCATCGGCGGTATCCCGCGGATCGCGCCCTTCGGGTTCGCGTTCGACACGCCGCTGCGCTTCTATTTCCTGGTATGGCCGATCGCCTTGTTGCTGCTGGTGCTGCACCACAACCTGCTGCATTCGCGCAACGGGCTTGCACTTCGTGCGATGCGCGATTCGCCCGAGGCCGCGGCCGTACTCGGTCTGGACATCCACAAGCTGAAGGTGCAGATGTTCGTGCTGAGCGCCGCGCTCGGCTCGGCTGCGGGCAGCCTGTTCGCCCACTACGTCACGTTCGTCAGCGTGGACAGTTTCGCAATCGATCGTGCGATCAGCTTCCTGTTGCTTGCAGTGCTGGGCGGCGTCTACACCGTGTGGGGACCGGTGCTCGGCGCGCTGTTCATCACCGTTCTCCCGCAGTGGCTGAGCCGGCTGGGGGACATTCATGCCTTCGTGTTCGCCGCGGCGCTGATCGCCGCCGTGATCCTGCTTCCCGAGGGTTTCGGCGGCGCGATCCGCAACTGGTGGCGCGCGTGGACCGCGAAATGACCATGGCGGCGGATACGACGGACTCGCTCCTGCAGGTCGCGGGCGTCTCGCACAGTTTCGGTGGCCTGCACGTGCTGCGTGGCGTGGATTTCGGCGTGCCGGCCGGATCGCTGACCGGCCTGATCGGACCCAATGGCGCCGGGAAAAGCACGCTGTTCAACATCATTTCCGGTTTCCTGCCACCGCAGCGCGGAACAGTGCGGCTCGACGGGCGCGACATCACGCGCGACTCGGTGAAGACACGCACCCGGGCGGGCCTGGTGCGCACCTTCCAGACTCCGAAGGTGTTTGGGAAGCTGAGCGTGCGGGAGAACCTGATGGTCGGCTGCTACCGCCATCTCACATCCGGCGTGGTGGGCAACATGCTGCGCTCGCGCCGTTCGCGCGTGGAAATGGAGCTGATGCGTGCGCAGGCCGCTGAGGCCGGCGAGCGCTTCGGCCTGAGCGAGGTGATGGAGCGGCAGGCCGGGCAAGTGCCGGCGGGCATGCAGCGGCTGGTCGAGTTGGCACGCGGCTGCGTCGGCCGGCCGCGGTTGCTGATGCTCGACGAGCCGTCCTCGGGACTGAACACCACGGAAATCGGCCAGTTACGCGAGCTGCTGCAGCGGCTGAACCGCGAAGGCATCACCATTTTGCTGGTGTCGCACGACATGCAGCTGGTGGACGTGGCCAGCCGCGTGCACGTGCTGTGCTTCGGATCGATCATTGCCTCGGGGGCGATGGCGCAGATCAAGCAGGACGAGCGCGTGCGCCAGGCGTATCTGGGGGTCTGGTGAGTATGATGTTCCGGCGATGATTGAAGTCGAAAATCTGGAAGCCGGATACGGCGATGTCCCTGTGCTGCGGGAGGTGTCGCTGCGTGTGGCGGCCAACGAAACGGTTGCGGTGATCGGGGCCAATGGTGCGGGCAAGAGCACGCTGGTCGCGGCACTTTGCGGACTGATTCCGGCGCGCGCCGGGCGAATCGTGCATCGGGGAACGGACGTTACCCGGCTTCCGGCGCACAAGCGGGTACGGCGCGGCATTGGCGTCGTGCTCGAAGGCCGCCATCTGTTCGGCCCGATGACCGCACGCCAGCATCTCACGCTGGGCAGCCTGGGCGCGCCGGCGATGCAGGAAGGCGGGAAACGCTTCGGCGTCGATGACGTGCTGGCGTTGTTCCCGTTCCTCCGTGAGCGTCTCGACGATGCGGTCGAGCTGATGAGCGGCGGGGAGCAGCAGGTGGTCGCGCTCGGGCGCGCGCTGCTGTTGCAGCCGCAACTGCTGATCCTGGACGAGCCTTCCACAGGGCTGTCGCCGCTGGTGGTAAGGCAGATCATGGGAACCATCGGCGCGCTGCGCGCGCGCGGCATGGGGATTTTGCTGGTGGAGCAGAACGTGGCGCTTGCCGCCGAAGTGGCCGATCGCGCCTACGTACTGTCGGTCGGGCGCGTGGCGCACGAAGTGCACAAAGGCGGGTGGGCGAGCTTCCTCGCCGACGACAGCCTGGTCAACACCTATCTGGGCGGCTGATGGTCGACATCCGGAAAATCCGCTTCTTCGTCGCCGTCTACGAGGCCGGGAGCATCACCCGCGCCGCGGAGCGTGAGCACATCGCCCAGCCGGCGCTTACGGTCCACATCCAGCAGATCGAGGACGAACTGAAATTGAAATTGTTCGAGCGCTCCGCGCAGGGCGTGAACCCAACGCCGGCGGGGCGGCATTTCTACGGCATCTGCCAGGATCTGCTGCGGCGGCTGGAGTCGGTCGGCGAGGAAATGCAGGCCTTCGGCGGAGAGGTGGCGGGGTCGATCGCGGCCGGCATCATGCCCTCGATCTGCCACGGGCCGCTGGCGCCGGTGCTGGCGCGCTTTACCGCAACCTATCCGAACGTCGCGGTGCGCATCGTGGAGGGGCTGAGCGGCACGCTGGCAGACTGGGTGTTGTCCGACAAGGTTGATTTCGCAATCTGCAACCGACCAGCCGCAACCCTCGGATTGTCGCTGCGCCTGCTGGTGACCGACCGGCTCGTACTGGTATCGGCGCGCAACAGCGGGCGCATGCCGTTCGCCCCGTGCCGGCTGGGCGAAATTGCCGGCCTGAAGCTGGTTCTGCCTTCGCCAAACCATTTCTTGCGACATACGCTGGACCATCACATCAACCGCGGCGACTTCCGGCCGGTGACCACACTGGAGATCGACGGACAGAGTGCCACGCTGCAGTTCGTGGCGCATTCGGACTGGTCGACTATCCTGCCGACCATCGCGCTGATCCACGAGTTCGACTCGCCGCGTTTCACCATCAGTCCGATCGAGGAGCCGGCACTGTCCACCGAGATCTACGAATTGCGCTCCCCGCGACACACGCCGAGCGTCGCCTCGGAGCGCTTCGTCGCCATGCTCGAGGCACAGATCCGGGCGGCCCCGGCCCTGCCGTCCGCGCCGGGCGCCGGCGGGCCGGGGCATCGTCCGGCACAATGACCGTCATAGCCAACCAATATTGGAGGGCGAAGATCACGCCGACCTAAACTGCGGCGAACTTCCGACCGACATCCGAGGAAAAAACATGGCTCCGCCGAAAGTCATACTCCAGCTCTACCCCATGCTTCCCGCCGCCGACGAGGATGACCGCAAGCGCCGCCGTCCGCTCGGGCGCAACCGCGACGCGTACCACCGCGCATTGCACGACTGGATCGACATCATCCGCGCGGCGGAGGATCTTGGCGTCTGGGGCGCCAGTACCATCGAGCACCATCTGCACTCGGAGGGTTACGAAGTCGGGCCCAACCCGGGAATCCTCAATGCGTGGTGGGCCTCGCAGTTCAAGAAGATCCACATCGGCGCGCTCGGCTACGTGATGGCCACGCAGGATCCGATCCGGGTGGCGGAGGAAACCGCGATCCTGGACCACATTACCAAGGGCCGCTATTTCGTCGGCTTCGCGCGCGGCTACCAGTCGCGCTGGACCAATACGCTGGGGCAATTCACCGAAACCCGGGCAACGCTTTCGGACGGCAGCAGCGACGACGAGCGCAATCGCCAGATCTTCGAGGAGCGGGTGAACATGGTGCTGCAGTGCTGGAAGGAAGATTCGGTGCGCCTCGAGGGCAAGTATTACCAGGCTCCCTTCCCGCAGGAAACCGGTATCGTCGGCTACCCCGCGCACAAGATCGCGCGCGTGGCCGGCGGCGAAGGCGAGGTCGATGCCAATGGCGTGCTGCGCCGCTTCAGCGTCGTCCCCGCGCCGTACCAGGACCCGCACCCGCCGATCTTCGTGGCGGTGAGTCGCAGCGAGCCGTCGGTGCGCTACTGCGCGCGCAATGGATTCACGGTCGTGCACTTTTCCAAGGGCGACGGCGTGGCGAAGTACGCGCACGTCTACCAGGAGGAGGCCGCAAAACATGGGCGCAGCTTCCAGTTCGGCGAGCGCCAGAACACCGTCCGCTGGCCGCACATCGCGAGGAGCGCCGAGGACTTCAACCGGAAGCTCACGCAGTACGACCTCGACATCTACAAGAACTTCTATTCGCCGTTCTTCCCGCAACTACCCGCCAACGTCGATTGGGTGCAGAACATGAAGGAATCCGGCTTGTTTCTCGGCGGTACGCTGGAGCAGGCGCGGGCGCAGTTCCATGAGGAATTCGCCAAGTGCCCGAGCGAGTACCTGACCCTCATCTGGCATTACGCCCAGCAACCCAAGGACGAAGTGATCTGGGAACTGGAGCAGTTCATGCGCCACATCTGGCCGACGATCGAGGCCGTCGAACCGGCGAAAGCGAAGGCGGCATGAGGTGCATCCGGCCGGTCCACCCATGAGCCAGGCGCCGATCGATCCGGCGCTGCTGCGCCGCGCGCTCGGTGCATTCGTCACCGGCGTCACCGTGGTGACCACGCGCACGGCTGCCGGAGACCCGGTGGGCATCACCGTGAATTCCTTCAATACCGTGTCGTTGGTGCCCCCGTTGGTGCTCTGGAGCCTGTCGCTGCGCGCCGCGAGCTTCGATGCGTTCGTGCAGTCGTCCCATTTCGTGGTGAACGTGCTGGGCGCGCACCAGATTCCACTGTCTGAGCGCTTCGCGATGACCGGCGGCGACAAGTTCGCCGGCGTGGCCTGGCGCAAGGGACTGGCGGACATGCCCGTGCTGGACGGCACGGCGGCGAGCTTCACCTGCCGCAATGTCCACCGCTTTCCCGGCGGCGACCACCTGATCTTCGTCGGCGAAGTCGTCGCCTTAGAGCAGAGCGCACGCGCGCCACTGGTTTATGCCAACGGCGGCTACGCCGAGCTGCACGACGATGCCAATGCGCGCAAGTCCCTTCCAATATCCACGAACAAGCTCACCTCGCGCTGAATCCCCCTCCCGGCCGCACGACGGCCCGCGCGCGTATCGCTTAGCGCAGGGTTCCGGGACCCGGGGCCGTTACGCTTCCGCGACGATTACTTCGTGGGGAGTCGTCCCGGCATTGTGGGCGTAACCGGTTTCTTAGCCTGCTTCGGTTTCTTCTTTTCCTTGTTGCTGCGTTGCTGTCCCTTTGCCATGATTGTTCTCCTTTGATTGTGATGCCGCCATTGTGGCGTAGCAGGAAGGTATCAGATTTTCTGTCCGATCACTTCTCCGAACGCGTCATCCGGCATTTGGTGTCGTACTTCATACGGAAGTAGAGCACAATCCACCGGCACTTTGCCAACACGTATCCTTCATGCAAACAGGAAGCTTGAACAGGCGGTGCAATTCGCGATCAACCACGAAACCCCGTGGACGCGCGAGATCACCGGCAAGTGGGGAATTCATCACGAGGACCCGCCGCCCTGGAACAAACTGCTCGGCCCGGTGCATGCACGCGGCCCGGTATCCGGCACCATCGTCCTGAACGGCAAAACCCTGACCTCCTGGGGTGAGCCGGATCGCCCGGACCTGACGTTCAGCATTGCGAAGACCTACCTCGCGCTTCTGGCGGGTGTCGCCCACGACCGCGGCTTATTGCCCGACGTGGACGAACCCGTTGGCGCGCGCGTACCCGGCATCGGCTTCGATGAAGGCCGCAACGCGCAAGTGACCTGGGCGCATCTGCTGCAACAAACCAGCGAGTGGGAGGGCACCGTCTTCGGCGTCCCGGATCAGGTGGACCGCTACCGTACCCTGTCGTTTCAGGGCTCCGCCGCCGCGGGAAGGAAGGGCGATGCCCGGCCGTTGCAGACCCCGGGCACGTACTGGGAATACAACGACGTGCGCATCAACCAGTTGTCGCTCGCCTTGCTGCACCTGTTCGGGCGTCCGCTGCCCGAGGTCTTCCGCGAAGCCATCATGCAGCCCATCGGCGCCGGCGACAACTGGCGCTGGGTCGGGTACGACAACGCCTGGATCGACCTGAACGGGCGGAAGGTTCAGTCGGTCCCCGGCGGCACGCATTGGGGCGGCGGCGTGTCGATCGGCAGCCACGACCAGGCGCGGATCGGACAGATGCTGCTGGACGACGGCAAGGCCAATGGCCGTCAGGTGATTTCAGCGGAATGGATCGAGCGCATGCGCACACCGTGCGCGATCGCGCCCTTCTACGGCTATCTGATCTGGCTCAACCACGACGGCGCGTCTTTCCCAGCGTGCCAGCGTCGAGCTACTTCGCCATCGGCGCCGGCGGCTAACTTCACGTGGATCGAACCCGATCGCCGCATGGTGCTGGTGGTGCGCTGGATCGACCCGGACCACGCCGACGCATTTTTCAGTCGCGTGTTACGAGCGATGGGCGATACAGGATGATCGGGTTCACGGCGGAGTTCGGGCAGGACATCGAGTATGTCTCATTTTTTTCCGCATTTCTTTTCAGATTGTTGAAGCAAAATGGCATTCTGCAATCCGACCCGTTAGCGAGTCATTACCCATGAGACCTATTGTTCTTGCATTCGTGTTGCTGGTGTTCTCCTTTGCCACGAGGGCAGATGAGTACGACGATATTGTCAACGGTTGCAACTTCGCCAATGCCGAGTTTGGCACTGTGGCGATCCAGATTTGCATAAAAGACAACCAGGCAGCTCGCGCAGCGGTGTTGCAGTACCCGGCGGAGGTGAAGGACATCGTCGCGCGCTGCGCGCGCGGTAGCGAAATGGGCTGGTCGATAGTGAAACTTTGTATCGACAAGGACATCGAAGCAGAGGCTGCGCTTGCGAATTACGCAACGGAGCATGCCTCGCAGATGAAGGAATGCGAGAGGGAGTTCGGCCTTCGTGGTGCGGCGAGAATCAAGGCATGCCTGGATCGGGCAATCGAGGATCAGGCGTCGCGCAGGCACTGAGAGGCGGGTGTCAACCGATGCGACGGCCAAATGAATGCTCGATTCACTGTTCGAACGCGATCAGTCTTTCAGTCTCTTGTCCAGCAGTTCGATCCAATGCCTGACCGGCAGGTCGGTGCCGCTCTGAATATGGGTCAGGCACCCGATATTGGCGGTCGCAAGCAGTGACGGCTTCCCCGACTCCAGCGCGTTGATCTTGTTCTTCAAAAGTTTCTGCGACAACGCCGGCTGGAGGATCGAGTAAGTCCCCGCCGAGCCGCAACACAGATGCGAATCCGGTACCGCAGTCAGTTCGAAGCCTGCGGCAGCGAGCACGGTTTCCACCTTGTCGAGGATCTGGAGTCCGTGCTGCAACGAACAGGGCGAGTGGAAGGCTACGCGCGGCTTCGTCGCGCTCGCAGGGGCGAGGGGAGAGGGGCGCCCGACTTCGCTGGATACCGGGCTGCGCCCATAAGGGGCGAGGAGAAAACCTAAAACTTTTTCGAGTTCTTCACGCTCTGCGTAGATGACTTCGCTGATGTCCCTGGCCAGGTCAGAAATGCGTTTTGCCTTCTCCGCGTAAGCCGGGTCGCGGGCGAGGAGGTGGCCGTATTCCTTGACCATCGTGCCGCAGCCGCTCGCGGTCATGACGACGGCTTCCGCGCCGGCTTCGATATGCGGCCACCAGGCGTCGATATTCCGGCGCATGTAGTCGAGCGCCTCCTCCTGGCGGTTCAAGTGGAAGGTGACGGCGCCGCAACAGCCCGCCGCTTCGGCCTTCAGCAGCGAAATTTCCAGCCGGTCGAGTACACGTGCCGCCGCCGGATTAATGCCCGGTGCCAGCGAGGGTTGCACGCAACCGTCCAGGACCAGCATCCTGCGGGCGTGGCGCGGCTCGGGCCAGGCCGTGTTGTGCGCGACGGCCCTCGGCACTTTGCGCTTGAGTGCCTCGGGCAACAGCGGCCTCAGCAACTGTCCGACCTTGAACAACGGACCGAATAGCGCCGGGTTCGGGATCACGGTGCGCAGCGCCGCGCGCTTGAGCGATTCGATGAACGGCCGGCCTACGCGCTTGTCGACGATGTTGCGGCCGATATCCACCAGCCGGCCGTACTGCACGCCGGAGGGGCAGGTGGTCTCGCAGGCGCGACAGGTGAGGCAACGATCCAGGTGCAGTTGCGTCTTGGAGGTGACAGGCGTTGCCTTCCAGCAGTTCCTTGATCAGATAGATACGGCCGCGCGGGCCGTCGAGCTCGTCGCCGAGCAACTGGTAGGTCGGACAGGTCGCGGTACAGAATCCGCAGTGCACGCAGGCGCGCAGGATGCTGTCCGCCTCCCGTCCTTCCGGGGTGTTCTTGATGAATTCCGCCAGATTTGTTTTCATCTCAACTAGGTCAAATTCTCAACACAGAGGCACAGAGGACACGGAGGACACAGAGATAAACCATACGGGCGAGTTGCGGACAGGAGGCTCAGTATCTGCTGATATGTCCGATGAGGAGGTCGAATCGCAGGATGCATGTTCCAGCTGCAGCTTTTCTCCCATTTCCGAACTGCGATCTTCTTTCTCTGTGCACTCTGTGACCTCTGTGTCTCTGTGTTAGGTGTAGACCCTTAGAAATCAGCGTGGATGCGGCCGGGGCAGAGGATACCTTCGGGGTCGAAGGTGCGCTTGAGCTTCTTGTGGATCTCAAGCAGATTCGCCGGCAAACGCTGAATGCCCAGGCGCTTTTCACCACCGCGGAACAAGGTTGCGTGGCCGCCGGCCCGTTGCGCGGCCTCGAATGCATGTGATGGACTGAGATTTTCGGCGATCCAGCGCAGGCCACCGTTCCATTCGATCAGTTGCGGGCCTAGGCCAAGAGGCGGGCTGGTGGGTTTGATGGACAGGCGCCACAGTGCCGCGGCACCAACGAAGAACGGGTGCGTGTGCTCGCGGATCGATTTCCAGAACGCGGTGCCGTCGGCAACGGGCTCGCCGCCGACTTTCTTCTGCGCCGCTTCGACCGCGATGCCCGCGCCCGACAGGCGCAGGTAAAGCCCGCCATCCACGTGGCAGGTTGCCGACAACGGCAGCGGCTTCCCGGCCCATCGGCTCATCGCGGCGAGCGCGGCGGTCTCATCCATCTCCAGACGCACTGTGCTTTCGTGTTCCGGCGCCGGCAGCACTTTGAGCGAAACCTCGGTGATCAATCCCAGGGTGCCGAAGGAGCCGGTCATCAGCCTCGACAGGTCGTAGCCAGCGACGTTCTTCATCACCTGCCCGCCGAAACGCAGGTCCTCACCCAGGCCATTCAACATGCGCACGCCGAGCACGAAGTCGCGCGCCGATCCGGCCGAAGCGCGGCGCGGCCCGGAGAATCCGCAGGCCACGCTGCCTCCGAGGGTGGCTGCGGTGCCGAAGTGTGGCGGTTCGAACGGGAGTATCTGCCCGTTTCTTGCCAGCGCGGCTTCCACCTCCCGGAGCGGCGTGCCGGCGCGCGCCGTGAACACCAGTTCGGTGGGCTCGTACTCGACGATGCCGGTGCACGGGCGTGTGTCGAGCACGTCGCCGATCAGCGCCAGGCCGTAGAAGTCCTTGGCCCCGCTGCCGCGGATACGCACGTGCGCTGTGTTCGGCGGCTGCTTTGCGGATGGTCTCCGAAAACTGTTGGATCACTTCCTGCATGAAGGGCTTTTCAACGCAAAGGATTCTTTTCTATACCCCCTTGGGGGACGCAAAGATACGCGAAGGGAAATCAAAGACGAAAAGGTTGTCAGAAGTGCGTCGTCAGAAGTACGAAAGCATGCGGTTCAATTGCCGAAGGCACTCACGTCATCGCCGGCAGAAAAGTTGAGCAAGAAACCAACCCGAAATCCTGTCCATTCTCATCTCATTCTTTCGCTTTTCCCTTGCGTACCTTTGCGCCCTTTGCGTTGAACGCGTTTGCACTTCGTAGTCAGAATCGTGGCAGGTCGGGGAACTTCTCCTTGCCGCGGTGGACATGCATGGCACCGAACTCGGCGCAGCGCTGCAGCGTGGGCACGGCCTTGCCGGGATTGAGCAGACCGTGCTCGTCGAATGCGTGCTTCACCGCGTGGAAGGTTTCCAGTTCGCGAGTCTTGAACTGCAGGCACATCTGGTTGATCTTTTCGATGCCCACGCCGTGCTCGCCGGTGATGGTGCCGCCGACCTCGACGCACAACTCCAGAATCGCCGCTCCGTAGGCCTCGGCGCGCCGCAACTGGTCGTCGTCGTTGGCATCGAACATGATCAACGGGTGCAGGTTGCCGTCGCCGGCGTGGAACACGTTGGCGCACTGCAGGTTGAACTTTCCGGACAGCTCCTCGATGCGCTTGAGCACATGGGCCAGATGCTTGCGCGGGATGGTGCCGTCCATGCAGTAGTAATCGGGCAGGATGCGGCCCACCGCCGGGAAGGCGGCCTTGCGCCCGGCCCACAGTTTCAGCCGTTCGGCTTCATCCCGCGATGTGCGGATACTGGTCGCGCCAGCTTTGCGCATCACCTCGGTGACGCGGGCGATCTCCGCTGTGACTTCATCTTCGGTGCCGTCGGATTCGCACAGCAGGATGGCGGCGGCATCGAGCGGGTAGCCGGCATGGACGAATTGCTCCACCGCGGCGGTGGCCTTCCTGTCCATCATCTCCAGGCCGGCGGGGATGATCCCGGCGGCGATGACGTCCGCTACCGCCTGGGCAGCCCTGGTGATGTCGTCGAACGCTGCCAGCACCACCTGCGCCTTCTCGGGTTTCGGCAGCAGCTTGACAGTGATCTCGGTAACCACGCCGAGCAGGCCTTCCGACCCGGTGATCAGCGCCAGCAGGTCGTATCCCGGTGAATCGAGACCGTCAGAGCCGATCTCGAGCAAATCTCCCTCAATGGTGACGAACCGTACCTTGAGGATGTTGTGAACCGTGAGCCCGTACTTCAGGCAGTGCACGCCTCCCGAATTCTCGGCGACGTTGCCGCCGATGGAGCAGGCGATCTGGCTGGAGGGATCGGGAGCGTAGTACAAGCCGAGGGGTGCGGTTGCTTCAGAGATCGCAGCGTTGCGCACACCGGGCTGAACGCGCGCGGTCCGCGCCCGCGCGTCGATCTCCAGGATTTGCTTCATCTTCGACAGGACGAGCAGCAGCCCGTGCTCGTAGGGAAGGGCCCCACCCGACAAACCGGTTCCGGCGCCGCGGAATACCACCGGCACCCGGCCTGCGTGGCAGACGCGCAGAATCGCACGTACCTGTTCCTCGGTGTCGGGCAGCGCCACCAGGAGCGGCATGCGTTGGTAGGCGGTGAGGCCGTCGCACTCGAAGGGCTTGAGTTCCTCGTGCTGATGCAGCAGTGCATCGCGCGCAAGGACTGCGGAGAGTTGCTGGATCAGTTCCGCCTTGGAGATCTGCGGTTGCAGAGTTTCCGACGGGAGCAATTCAGGCTTGCCCATGCGGACTCAGTCTAATCCGTGAAGCGAACACTCGCGAGTGCCTGACGGGCGTGCGCTCATGCGGCCGAGAGGGTCGTGCATGTATTCCGCAGAAGTGATCACAACACCAAGATTGCGCGAAAATCGTTTACGTTGGTCAGCGTCGGACCGGTGATGACCAGATCGCCGAGTCCGGAGAACAAACTGTAACCATCATTATCCGCGAGCATCGCCTTAGCGTCCAGATTGCGTGCGGCGGCACGCGCGAGCGAATCGGGCGTGAGAACCGCGCCGGCGTTGTCTTCGGTGCCGTCCACGCCGTCGGTATCGCCTGCGAATGCGCTAATACCCGACTCTGCATTGAGGGCAACCGCGAGTGCGAGCAGAAATTCGGCGTTACGGCCGCCACGGCCGTGTCCACGCACGGTCACCGTGGTCTCGCCGCCGCTGAGCAGCACGCACGGCGCCTTGGCCGGTTGCCCATGGCGCCTGACCTGCCGGGCGATGCCGGCGTGGACCAACGCAACCTCGCGCGACTCGCCTTCGATCGCGTCGCCCAGGATCACCGGCGTGACGCCAGCCCTGCGCGCGACTTCCGCGGCCGCTTCGAGCGACATCTGCGGTGTCGCGATCATGTGCAACTCGGTTCTTGCAAGGCGCGGGTCGCCCGGCTTCGGCGTTTCCTCCCTGGCGGCGCGCAGGTGATTCACTACCGTCAGCGGTTCGGTAATCCGGTATTTTTCGAGGATCGCGAGCGCGTTGGCGAACGTGGTCGTATCGGCCACGGTGGGACCGGAGGCGATGACCGCCGGATCGTCCCCCGGAATGTCGGAGATCGCCAGCGTCACCACTTTTGCGGGCGCGCAGGCGGTGGCCAGCCGGCCGCCCTTGACGGCGGACAGGTGTTTGCGCACGCAGTTCATCTCGACGATGTTGGCTCCGCTTTTGAGGAGGGCTTTGTTGATTGCCTGCTTGTCGGTGAGGGTCAGTCCCGGTGCAGGCAGGGCCAGCAGGGCGGAGCCGCCGCCGGAAACCAGGAACAGTACCAAATCGTCTGCGGTAGAGTCCCTGCACCATCTTCAGGATGCGTTCGGCGGCTTCTCGCCCCGCCAGGTCGGGCACCGGATGCGCGGCTTCGACCACTTCGATTTTCCGGGTTGGCGCGTGGTGGCCATACCGGGTGACGACCAGCCCCGATAGTTCTCCCTTCCAGTTATCCTCCACGGCTTTCGCCATGCTCGCCGCCGCCTTGCCGCAACCGACAACGATGGTGCGGCCCTTCGGCGGCTTCGGCAGATAGGCCGGCAGCGACTTGTCCGGCAGCGCCGCCGCGATCGCCGCATCGAACATCGCCTTCAGCAGGGCGCGAGGATCTTCAATCATGAAAAACCATTTTTGCCACAGAGGACACAGAGAACACAGAGAAAACCGAAAGGCGAAACGTGAACTCTCACCTACGCGCAGATTGAATCGGCAACGGCCCGAATGTCAGATCGCGCTGCGGGAGTTCTTTTCAGATATCAATCTCGTTTTGTCCTTGCAATTCTCTGTGTGCTCTGTGTCCTCTGTGGCTAACGGGTTAGATTATTTCGCGACGGCGTGATTGGCGAGAGCTTCGAGTGCCTTGACCATCGCGGAGTGATCCCACTTGCCACCACCCTGCGCCTGGCAGGCGCTGAACAGTTCCTGCGTGGTGGCGGTGTTGGGCAGGCTCATCTTCAACGCACGCGCGGAGGCAAGCGCGAGGTTCAGGTCCTTCTGGTGCAGCTCGATGCGGAAACCCGGATCGAAGGTGCGCTTGATCATGCGCTCGCCGTGCACTTCCAGCACCCGCGAGGAGGCGAATCCGCCCATCAGCGCCTGGCGTACTTTTCCGGGGTCCACGCCGGCTTTCGATGCAAGCAGCAGCGCTTCGGCCACCGCTTCGATGTTGAGCGCGACGATGATCTGGTTGCAGACCTTGCAGATCTGGCCGGCGCCGACGTCGCCGACCAGGGTGATGTTCTTGCCCATCAGTTCGAACAGCGGCTTGACCTTGGCGAACACGGTTTCGTTGCCGCCGACCATGATGGTGAGCGTTGCGTTCTTGGCGCCGACTTCGCCTCCGGACACCGGGGCGTCCATGTATTCTGCGCCGGCCTTGCGGATTCGCTCGGCGAAGACCTTGGTCTCGATCGGCGAAATCGAGCTCATGTCCACCACGATCTTGCCGGCGAACAGGCCTTCGGCGACGCCGTCCCTGCCGAACAGCGCCTTTTCCACGTCCGGAGTGTCCGGAACCATGGTGATGATGATCTCGGCCTTCTGTGCCACGTCCTTCGCGCTCGCGCAGGCCTTGCCGCCCGCGGCGGTTAGCTCAGGCGCCACGCCGCCGCGGCTGTACAGGTACAGCGTGTGTCCACCCTTCATGAGATTGGCCGCCATGGGCTTGCCCATGATGCCCAGACCGACGAATCCTACGTTGCTCATTCTCTTATCTCCTCAGAACGAAAAAGCAGCCACTGAGAATCCTCTTTGCCCAACAAGTTTATTTCAGGTAAGGCCTGAGCCAGCCAAGGCCGTCTTCGGTCCTGGTCGCCGGGCGGTACTCGCAGCCGATCCAGCCCTTGTATCCGATCCTGTCGAAGAACCCGAACAAAAACGGATAGTTGATTTCTCCGGTATTCGGTTCGTGGCGACCCGGCGTACCGGCGATCTGCATATGGCCGATCTTCGCCAGATTCTTCTCGACCGTCGGCGCCAGATCGCCTTCCATGATCTGCATGTGATAAACGTCGTACTGGAACAGGAGATTCGGCACGTTTGCGTAATGCATGATGTCGAAGGCCTGCCGTGAATAATTCAGGTAGAAACCCGGGATGTCGCGGGTGTTGATGGCTTCGATCAGCAGTCGCATGCTGTGTTTCGCCAGCTCCTTTCCGGCGAACTGAAGGTTGGCGATGTAGGTCTCGCGCATCTTCTCTTCGTTGACGCCGCGCGGCTTGAGCCCCGCCATACAGTGGATGATTTCGCAACCCAGTGCCTTCGCGTATTCGACCGCCTTGCCAACGCTCTCCTGGAACGGAGCGACCTTGGCCGGATCGCAGGCCATTCCTCGATCCCCGGCTCCCCAGTCACCCGGCGGCATGTTGAACAGGACCATTTTCAGCATGTGCTTATCGAGCTGTTCCCTGATCTGCGCGGCGGGGAATTCGTAAGGGAACAGGAACTCGACACCGCGGAAACCGGCTTTGGCTGCGGCGCCAAAGCGCTCCAGGAAGCTGACCTCATTGAACATCATCGACAGATTGGCGTTGAAATTTGGCATACATCCTCCCGGAATTTATTAGAAGCAGGTTGGCGGGAGCGGCAATTATAGCTGCCCGCAAGGCCTGCGCCCGCGCGCGGCTATAATCCGCACGACGAACCGCGCGAAAGCGAGATCACCGATGAAGTTCAAGGGAACCGAGACCTATGTGGCCACCGACGACCTGATGATGGCGGTCAACGCCGCCGTCACGCTGGAGCGCCCGCTGTTGATCAAGGGCGAGCCGGGCACCGGCAAGACCATGCTGGCGATCGAAGTGGCGAAGGCGCTGGAACGGCCACTGTACCAGTGGCACGTCAAATCCACTTCCAAGGCGCAACAAGGGCTGTACGAATACGACGCGGTGTCCCGGCTGCGCGATTCCCAACTGGGTGACGGGCGCGTCCACGACATCGCCAACTACATCGTCAGGGGGCCACTGTGGGACGCCTTCGAATCCGACCGTCCGGCGGTGCTGCTGATCGACGAGGTGGACAAGGCGGACATCGAGTTCCCCAACGACCTGCTTCGCGAACTCGACCGCATGGAGTTCTACGTCTACGAGACCCAGAAGCTGGTCAAGGCCAGGCACCGGCCCGCTATCATCATCACCAGCAACAACGAGAAGGAGTTGCCGGACGCCTTCCTGCGCCGCTGCTTCTTCCACTACATCAAGTTTCCGGACAAGGACATCATGGAGCGCATCGTCGACGTGCACTTCCCGAACCTCAAGAAGTCGCTGCTGCGCGAGGCGCTGGAGGTTTTCTTCGAAGTGCGCGAAGTGCCCGGACTGAAGAAGAAACCGTCCACGTCCGAGCTGCTCGACTGGCTGAAGCTGCTGATGGCCGAGGACATCTCCCCAGAGACGCTGCGCGGCCAGGACCAGGCCAGGATCATTCCGCCGCTTGCGGGCGCACTGCTCAAGAACGAGCAGGACGTGCACCTCTTCGAACGGCTGGTCTTCATGTCCCGCCGTGCGCGATAAGGGCGATTGCCACAGAGATCACAGAGTACACAGAGAAAGACTGGAAACGGGACATGTGGGAACACGAATGCTGGTTGGACAGGCGCAATCCCGTAAATGTCTGCTTCGATTTCCGTTCACGTTCTGTCTTGATTTCCTCTGTGTCCTCTGTGGCTAAGAGGTTTTCCGGTGTTGACTGATTTCTTTCTGAAGCTGAGGGAAGGCGGGGTGCCGGCCTCGGTCAAGGAGTACCTGGTCCTCATGGAGGCGCTCGCCAGGCATGTCACGTCCGGCAGCCTGGACGAGTTCTACTATCTCGCGCGTACTTGCCTGGTGAAGGACGAGTCGAATTACGACAAGTTCGATCGCGTCTTCGGTGCCTACTTCAAGGGCATCACTTCGGAGCCCCAGGAATTGCTGGCGCAGATCCCTGAAGAATGGTTGCGCCGGCAGGCGGAACTGCTGCTCTCCGAGGAAGAAAAGAAGCTGATCGAGTCGCTCGGCGGCTGGGAAAAGCTGATGGAGTCGCTGAAGAAACGCCTCGAGGAGCAGAAGGGCCGCCACCAGGGGGGCTCGAAGTGGATCGGTACCGGGGGCACGTCGCCATTCGGCGCCTATGGCTACAACCCGGAAGGCATCCGCATCGGCCAGGAGGAGTCACGCAATCGCCGCGCTGTGAAGGTTTGGGACCAGCGCGAGTACCGCAATCTCGACGATTCGGTCGAACTGGGCACGCGCAACATCAAGGTCGCGCTCAAGCGCCTGCGCAAATTTGCCCGAGAGGGCGCGGCAGAGGAACTGGATCTGGACGACACCATACGCTCGACCGCGAAGAACGCCGGCTGGCTCGACATCAAGATGGTGCCGGAACGGCACAACTCGGTGAAGGTGCTGCTGTTCCTGGACGTGGGCGGCTCGATGGAGGACCACGTAAAGGTATGCGAGGAACTGTTTTCGGCCGCGCGCGCCGAATTCAAGCATCTGGAGTACTTCTACTTCCACAACTTCCTCTACGAGTCGGTGTGGCGCAACAATCGCAGGCGCAACAGCGAACGCACGCCGACGTTCGATGTGCTGCACAAGTACGCCCACGACTACAAGCTGATTTTCGTGGGCGATGCGACCATGAGTCCGTACGAGATCGCCTATCCGGGCGGCAGCATCGAGCACAACAACGAGGAAGCGGGGTCGTTGTGGCTGAAGCGCATGCTGGACGTCTACCACCACGCGGTGTGGCTCAATCCGACTTCGGAAGAGCGCTGGGGCTACTACGAATCGATCGGCATGGTGCGGCAACTGATGGCCGAGCGGATGTTCCCGCTTACCCTCGACGGGCTCGACCGCGCGATGCGCTCGCTCGCGCGCTAGCGGCAGCCTTGTGGACTTTCTTCTTTGCCGGCGCGAGGAATTGCGCGGCGAATTCCGCTGCGGGCAGAGGCTTCGACAGCAGAAAACCCTGGAATTCGTCGCATCCCAGCTTGCGTAGCGCTTCCATCTGCCCTTTTGTTTCCACACCTTCCGCGGTCACGCGTACATCCAGCCCGTGCGCCATCGCGATTATGGCCCCGATGATGGCGGCATCGTCCGCGTCCGTCTCGATGTCGCGCACGAAGGTGCGGTCGATCTTCAGGGTATCGATCGGCAACTGCTTGAGGTAGGCAAGCGACGAATAACCGGTGCCGAAGTCGTCCACCGCGAGGTGAGTGCCGAGTTTCCCCAGCCGCCGCAGCACCGCGATGTTCTCGTCCACATTTTTCAACAGCATGCTTTCGGTCATCTCCAGCTCGAGGTAACGCGGATCCAATCCAGTGGCATTCAGCAATCGCGTGACTTCGCTGGCGAAACCTCTGGGATCGTTGAACTGGCGGGTGGAGATGTTGACCGCTACCTTCAGGGCCGGCAATCCACTCGCCTGCCACTCGCGGTTCTGTTCGCACGCAGTCTTGAGCGCCCACCTACCGATCAGCTCGATAAGGCCGGACTCTTCCGCAACCGGAATGAAGCTCAACGGCGGCACCAGGCCGCGCTCGGGATGTTGCCATCGGATCAGCGCCTCCATTCCCACCAGCGTACCGGTGCGCATGTCCCCCTGCGGCTGGTAGTGCAGGACGAACTGGTCCAATTCCAACGCCCGCCGCATTTCGGTTTCGAGTTGATGCCGTTCGACGGCACGGACGTTCATTTCCGGGGAGAAGAACTGGAAATTGTTCCGCCCGCGCTCCTTGGCGTGATACATGGCCGTATCCGCATTCTTCATCAGTTCGCGCCCGTCTTCGGCATCGTTGGGGAAAATGCTGATGCCGATGCTGCACGTGGTGTTCAGCGTTTGCCCACCGATATTCAGAGGCTTGGCGAGCGCCCCGATGATCTTGCGCGCGACCTGGGCGGCGTCCTCGGCCTGGCTCAGCCCCTCGAGGGTGACGACAAACTCGTCACCGCCCAGTCGCGACAAGGTGTCGCCCTTGCGTATGCAGGCAGCCATCTGGCTGGAGACTTCCTTGAGCATCAGGTCGCCGACGTGGTGGCCGAGCGAATCGTTGATGTTCTTGAAGCGGTCCAGGTCGATGAACAGGACCGCGAGCGCATCGCCCTTGCGGCGCGCGTTGATGATTCCCTGATCGAGACGGTCGTTGAACAGCAGCCTGTTGGGCAGCTCCGTGAGCGGATCGCGGGTGGCGAGGTAGCTGATGCGGGCCTCCGATTCCTTGATTTCGGTCACGTCCCGGGTCGTGCCCCGGTGGCCGGTCGGATTGCCCGTTTCGTCAATTGTCCCGACGCCGCTGATATGCAGCCAGAGTGTTTCCCCGCTTTTGGCGACGAACAGGTGCTCCAGGCCGCGGAACGAGCGGTCCGGCTTCATGTTGTCGGCAAACCACTGCCGCACGCGCTCCGGCTCGTCCGCGGGCATGAACTCGGCTGCGGTATGGCCCACGAGCTCGTCAGCGGTGTAACCCAGGACTTCGACCACCTTGGGGGAGAGGTAGGTGAAACTTCCCGAGGCGTCGTTCTCCCAGACGTATTCGCCCGCCGCCTGGGCAATGTCGCGGAAGCGCTGTTCGCTGTCCCGCAGCGCTTTTTCCGCGGCGCGGCGCGCCGCCTCGCGCTCGAAGTTGTTGAGGGCAAACGAGACATTCTGAGCAAGCTTGTCGACGAGGTTTACCAGCTCGTCGTCGAAGAACCCCGGTTCGGTCCCGTAAAGGTGAAGGGCGCCGGCGGGGGCTCCTCCAACCGGCAATGGAAAAGTGGCCGTTGAACGCAACCCCGCCGCAAGCAGCAGTTCCCTCCCGAAAATGCCGCTCGTGTCCTCGGCGACGTCATTGCAGACGAAATGCCTGCCTTCGCGCAGCGCCCGTGCCGAAGGCGCCTGGCCCTCGGGAACGTTCGGGTCCATCGAAAAATAGAAGCGCGACGACAGTCCGTGGTCGTTGCCGCTGTGCGCGACCGTGCGCACCTGTTGGTTCGAGGGGTCGAGCATGGCGATACGTACGAATTGAAGTCGACTGTGTTCGACCACGGCCTTGCAAACCTCGGCGAAGAGCTGGCTGCGATCCCGCGCGTGAATGATGGCGTTGTTGACCTCGCTCAGCGCGGCATAAAAGTTCCTGAGGCGCGCCACGCGGATCTCGGCGGTTTTCTGGGCGGTAATGTCCTTGCCCACACCGCGGTAGCCGGTGAATTTCCCGCTGGAATCAAAAACCGGCCGGCCGCTGATCAGCATGTGGTGCAATTCGCCGTTCTCATCCCTGCGTGCGAGCTGCAGGTCACGGAACGGGAGGTGCGCATCGAGTGTTCTCCGGTGTTCGCGCTTGACCTCCTCGGATTCCCATATGTTGTCGGTCTCAAAGCGCGTCTGGCCGAGCGTGGATTTCATCGCCATGCCGGTCCTTGCGCTGTAACGCGGCGACATGTACGTATTGCGGTAGTGCTCGTCCTGCTCCCAGTACCAGTCATTCGACAGTTCGGTCAGGCTGCGGAAGCGCTCCTCGCTCTCCTTGAGCGCCGCTTCACTGTGCTGTCTGGCCCTTTCACGCTCGAAATTGTCGAGCGCAAAGGAAATGTTGGCGACCAGTTCGCCGATAAGCGCGACCAGTTCCTCGTCGAACCAGTTTCTTTCCGCCGCATACAGGTGCAACGAACCGACGACTTCGCCGCTGCGGCGCAGTGGAAACACCACCATTGACCTCGCTCCGGTAGCCAGCATGGCTGAAAGCCAGATGTTGTTTTTGTCATCCGCCTGGATGTCATTGCCGACGTACGGAATGCCGGTGCGCAGCGCGTGACCCGCCGGCCCCTGTCCTTCCTTTACGTCCGGCCGCACCGAAATGCTGGTGTTATAGGGATACCCCTGGTGGTTGCCGAACACGGCGACGTTGTCGAGAAAGCCGGTATCGGTATTGATCAGGCAGATGCGCGCAAAGATGGCCCGACCGTACGTGACTGCGACTTCGCAGATTTCGTCGAAAAGTCGCTGTTCGTCCCTGGCATGAATGATCGCTTCATTTGCCTTGGAGAGGGCGGCGTAGAAATCGCGCAGCCGCGCTACCTTTTGCTCGATGTGCGCGTCCGCAGTGATGTCTCTGCCGATGCCGCGATATCCCCTGAGCCGGCCGTCCGCATCGAATAGCGGCGTTCCGGTCACCAAAACATGGCGGCGTTGTCCGTCGGACCTTATCCGCGTATAACGAAAATCCCGGAAAGGTCTGTGCTGTGCGAGCAATTGCTTGTGCTCTTCGAGCGCAACCGGATCGAATTCGATGCCGGATAACTCCCAGCGCCGCTTGCCGAGCCGCTCAGTCGAGGCCACGCCCGAGATGGTGTCGATTGCGCTGGAGAGAAAGGTGAAACGAAGCTCCTCATCCTGCTCCCAGTACCAGTCCGAGGACATCTCCGTCAATGTGCGGAAACGCTCCTCGCTTTCGCGGATCGCGCGTTCGGCCCGCACTATCGCGGTGACGTCCTCCGCCATGGCCAGGTATCCCCTGATCTCTCCGGCGGCATTCGAAAGAACCGTGTTGTGCCATTTGCAGATGATCGTGTCGCCGCTCTTGGTGGTATTTTCGATGATGCCGTCGGAGGCAGACGAGCCTTGCTGCAGTTCCCGGATTCGGTCCGTCACGTCGGGGCGAGCGTTCTCGGGGATCAACAGATCGTAGAGGGAGCGGCCGATGACCTCGGCTTTGGAGAAGCCAAAGATCCGCTCGGCGGCGGGGTTCCAGTCGGTGATCAGGAAGGATTTGTCGAGGATGATGCAGGCGATCGGCATGTCCTGGAACTGGAGCCGCAGGCGCTCCTCGTTCTCCCGCAACGCCAATTCGGCGAGCTTCAGGGCGGTGATGTCGCGACCGACGCCGCGGTAACCTTTGAACGCGCCATGGGGGTCGAAAATCGGCTCGCCGCTGATCAGGGCGTAGTGCACCTCGCCGTCCTCCGGAAACCGCTTGAGCACCAGGTCGCGGAAGGGCCGCCTTGCTTCCAGATCGGCGGCGTGGCGGCGGCGAGCCTCCTCCGATTCGAATTCGTTGGGGAGATCGAATCGCGTCTTTCCAAGTGATTGCGACCCTGAGAGCCCGGCCTGGTCGTTGACGGATCCGGAAATCGAAACGAATCGCAGATTCTGGTCCTGCTCCCAGTACCAGTCGGAGGAAAGTTCCGACAGGCTGCGGAACCGTTCTGCGGTACTGTCCGCTGCAGCGACTGCGCGATTGCGTTCGCCGTTCACCGCGGCGACCAGCAGGGTGGTGATCGAATACACGACCAGGAAAATGTGCAGAAGAACGAGATCGGTTTCCAGCGAAACGCCGGCGAAAGGGCCGGAGCCGCGGGCGGTGCCCCACACGGCGATTGCAAACAGGCCGGCGTTGGCGAGTGCGGTGAAGCGGATGTCGTGGGCAAGCGCAATCCACAAGGCGAAGGGCAGCACGAAGTAGGTCACGCCGCTTACTCCGACATTGTTGATCAGGAAGCCGCCGAATACCGCGTAGCACACCGCAAACTGAAACGCGAGCAGGGTCGCCACGTACCAGAATCGATGGGAGCCCCAGTCGAGTGCAGGCCTCACCGCCCACGTCAGCAGCAAAGGTGCGATCAGGACAATCCCCAGCGAGTCCCCCATCCACCACAGACGGAAGGCGTGGATGAACTCGGGCCAGGCCAGGTCGCCCAACAGCGCCAGGCCGAGTGGCCCCAGCAACGCTGCCGGCAATGGTGCGAACGTTGCGGCAACGACGATCAGGCAGACCACGTCGCGCAGCCTGGACACGCGCACGTCGAAATCGAGGACGCGATGCAGCAAAAAGGTGCCGAGCAAAACCTCCAGAGAATTGCCCAATCCAGTGATCGCGGAAACGGTTATGACTCCGTGCATCGAGTAGTTCACGGCAAATGCGCCGATGAATACCGCGGGCAGAAGCCGCAAGCCTCCCAGCAGCACGGCGGCGAGCGCGATGCCGGAAGCCGGCCAGACCGTCGAAATGACCGGATGGGCAACGGCGTACTCAAGCCCGACGCGCGCAGCGAGGAAGTACGCCAGCACCAGTGCCGCGACTCGAACCGCGTACCGATAGGGAGAGGGAGCGGCAAGCTCCCGCAGGGCTTCAGTCAGTTGATTCATGACTACCGCGGGAGAGAATGACCGGGTCCGGTTGACGAATCGCTGATGCTGGCGGACGCAGGCGGGTCTCAGGCAACCGGTGCAATGCGGGCAGTCTTATCCCGCACTTTCGCATTGAAACGTGCGGCGTCGATCACGAAGCGCTCGTGCCGACCCACGGATATCCTATCGATGCCGTCATGCGCTTCGACATGGAACTCGAGCTTCCTGCCTTCGATTTTCTCCAGTCGCACGCTTATCGTCACCGTCATTCCCGGCGGGGTGGCTGCCTCGTGGGAAAAGTTCACGTGCGTCCCCAGTGTCTGCTCGGTCGGCCAGTCCAGATGCGGACGGAGCGCCTCGATGCATGCCCATTCCAGCAAGCCGATCATGAATCCGGTGGCGAGCACCGCAGGCATCTCGCGGAACATGTCCGACTCTGGATACAGGTGCGGGACCGTCTTGTTCTCGGGAACCTTGAACCGGAAGGTGTGGGTGAGGCCGGCTTTGAGCGTATCTTTCATGGAAATGGAAACGGTTCGTTGGTAGACGACAGTCACTGGTGATGACGGACTACGCGTTTTTCACTCCCTATGCGCCTGGCCACCAAAAGGACTTTGGCAACCCTCAACATGCACCGAGTGGACGGTCCTTTTGGTGGTCAGGTGACGTGGCATCAGGGTTTCTTTCTGCGGTCATCTGCAATCGGTGGCGTTACCTTGAGTACTTCATCCAGCGTTGTCACGCCGGCGGCGACTTTCAACGCGCTGGCGATGCGCAGCGGTTTCATGCCGTCGCGGAACGCCTGTTCGCGTATCAGCGCAGTATCGGTTTCAGCCGTGATAAGCGGCCGCTGTCCCGCCGTCATGAGCAGGATTTCATAGATGCCGATCCGGCCCGCGTAACCCGTCATTCGGCATTCGAGGCAGCCCTTGGCGTTGTAAATCTGCTTCGGTTTTTCCGATTGCCACGGCGCGATCAGCATGTTCCAGGTGCTGTCGTCCACGCTGCCGGCTTCCCGGCAGAGAGGACAGAGCGTGCGCACCAGCCGTTGCGCCATCACCGCCAGGATGGTGGTGTGAAGAAGGTAAGGTGGGACGCCGATGTCGAGCAGGCGGGTGAGCGCCGATGGCGCGTCGTTGGTGTGCAGCGTGGAAAAAACCAGATGGCCGGTGAGCGCCGCCTGGATCGCCATTTCCGCGGTCTCCATGTCACGGATCTCGCCGACCATGATGATGTCGGGATCCTGGCGCATGAGCGTGCGCACTCCGGTGGCGAAGTCGAGTCCGATGCCGTGTTGTACCTGCATCTGGTTGAACTGCGGCTCGACCATTTCGATCGGATCTTCGATGGTGCAGACGTTGACCTCCGGCGAGGCAACCTGCTTCAGCGTCGAGTACAACGTGGTGGTCTTGCCGGAGCCGGTGGGCCCGGTCACCAGCACGATGCCGTGAGGACGCGACGTAACCTGGCTCCAGCGCTCGCGATCCTCGTCGGAGAAGCCAAGCTCCTTGAAGCTTTTCACCAGCACATCGGGGTTGAATATTCGCATTACCAGCTTCTCGCCGAAGGCCGAGGGCATGGTGGACAGGCGCAGTTCGAGTTCTTCGCCGTCCGCCGTGCGGGTCTTGATGCGGCCGTCCTGTGGCCGGCGCTTTTCCACCACGTCCATGCGCCCGAGGATTTTGATGCGGCTGGTCATCGCGGCGACGATTGGCGTGGGTATCTGATACACCGGATGCAGTATGCCGTCGATACGGAAGCGCACTTTGGCCAGATCGCGGCGCGGTTCGATGTGGATGTCGCTGGCGCGCTGATCGAAGGCGTACTGCAGTAGCCAGTCGACCAGGCGCACGACGTGCTGGTCGTTGGCATCGAGTTTGCCGCTGGTGCCCAGCTGTACCAGTTGCTCGAAGTTGGTGATGTCCGAAAGCGACGTGCCGTGTTGCTGGCTCGCGCCCTTGACCGACCGCGCCAGATTGTAGAACTCGACCAGGTAGCTGTTGATGTCGACCGGATTGGCCAGCACCCGCTTGATCTCCAGCTTCAGGATTCGTGCAAGCTCCGTTTCCCACTCACGAACATACGGTTCGCAGATGGCGATTACCGCCTCGGTGGAGGTCACGCCGACCGGAAGGATGCGGAAGCGGGTGGCGTAGGCGTTCGACATCACCTTGGTAACCGCCGCGAAGTCGATCTTGAACGGATCGATGTGCAGGTACGGCAGCCCCACTTTGCCGGCCAGCCACTCGGTCAGCGTTTCCAGATTCAGGGGTTTCTTGGGGTTGCGCGGATCCTTCCACTTCTGGTCGGCCAGGATCACCATCGGGTGAACGTTGCCGCGGAAGTTGCGACGCAGAACCAGTAGTCTGTCGGCAGTATCCTGCGCCACCAGTTGGTCGGCGACCAGTTCGGCAAGCAATTGCTCGAGCGTGAGCCTCTTGTCGGCCTGTTGCCGGGGCTGGTCGGCTTTGTTTAGGGTCGATGTCGGCGTCATGCCGTTTTTATCGATGTAGACGTGGACTTTCAGGGGAGGAAACGTCGCCTTCTCGCGCAAGGTTTTCGCGCATGCGTTGCACTATAAACCGTCAGTCTGCGGCCTCCAATACAGGCTGGCGTGTGGAGCCGAAAGTGCCTCCCCGGGGAGCATGTACGCGAATGTTGCCGCACCGCCATGGTGCCTCTTTTCCACCAGATGCACCATACTGGTTCCAAAAGTTCTTGTCTGCACTCGATCGTGGCTTTAAAGTCGTTATCGTACAGACGGTTAATCCATGGGAATGCGGGTTGCTTGAAGTGGTCCGGTTTCACCTACAAGAAAACGGGAGGAAAACATGGAAGGCCTGAAAATCAGCAGTGACGCGCTGTTCATTCTGCTCGGCGCCGTGATGGTGCTGGCGATGCATGCCGGATTCGCGTTCCTGGAACTCGGCACCGTGCGCAAGAAGAACCAGGTGAATGCGCTGGTGAAGATCCTTGCGGATTTCTCCGTATCCACGGTGGCATATTTCTTCATCGGCTATTCGCTCGCCTACGGCGTGAACTTTTTCGCGGCGGCGGACAAGCTGGCGGCCGACAGCGGCTATCAACTGGTCAAGTTCTTTTTTCTGCTTACATTTGCCGCCGCCATACCGGCGATCGTCTCGGGGGGCATCGCCGAACGCGCCAAGTTCAGTTCGCAACTGGCGGCGACTTTCCTCCTGGTCGGATTCATTTATCCCTTCTTCGAAGGCATCTCGTGGAACGGCAACTACGGCGTGCAGGCGTGGCTGGAGGCCACCTTCTCCGCGCCGTTCCATGACTTCGCCGGTTCGATAGTGGTGCATGCCGTAGGCGGCTGGGTCGGGCTGGTCGCGGTCGTCCTGCTCGGCGCCCGCCGCGGACGCTACAACCGCGAAGGCGGCGTCTCCGCGCATCCGCCGTCGAGCATCCCTTTTCTCGCACTCGGTGCGTGGGTACTCACGGTGGGTTGGTTCGGATTCAACGTCATGTCTGCACAGACTATCGACAAGATCAGCGGGCTGGTTGCGGTGAATTCGCTGATGGCGATGGCCGGCGGCACCATCGCCGCTCTGTTTGCGGGACGCAACGACCCGGGATTCGTTCACAACGGCCCGCTTGCCGGTCTGGTCGCGATTTGCGCCGGCTCGGATCTGATGCATCCGATCGGGGCGCTGGCGACCGGCGTGGTGGCGGGCGTGCTGTTCGTGGTCATGTTCACCGTGACGCAAAACCGCTGGAAGATCGACGACGTGCTGGGCGTCTGGCCTCTGCACGGCCTGTGCGGTGCCTGGGGCGGCATCGCGGCCGGCATTTTCGGGCTGCACGCATTTGGCGGGCTGGGCGGGGTGAGCTTCATGTCGCAGTTGATTGGCAGCCTGCTTGGAATCGGCGTGGCGGTGGCCGGGGCGTTGATTGTTTATGGCGGTCTCAAGGCCGCAATGGGAATCCGTCTTGACGCGGAGGAAGAGTTCATCGGAGCCGATTTGAGCATCCACAAGATCTCGTCGACTCCTGACCGCGAAGTGAGCTGGTAGGCGGTACCGCTTGCAGGCAGTTGCCGGAAGGAGGGCAGCGCGGAGGCGCTGCCCTTTTTTTGCCTGGTGGTTGCACTCATGGACGAACGGCCGTTCGAATAGCGGGGCTTTCCGTCATAATGACGCCACTTTTCCCTCTGGTGAACGTACTTGAGCGGTCCGGATATTTCCAGGCTGAAGATCGACCGCAGCCGAGCAGGGGCCGTCGCGTTGCGCCCGCGAGGCCGGTTGCGGCGGTTGATGGTCCCGGCATTGGTCGTGATTGCTGCTGCGATCGTGTCGCTGTTCGCGTACAACTGGTTGCTGCGCGCCCCGGTCGCAGTCGAGACGGCGTCGGTAACCATGTCGTACCCCTCTCAGGCGTACACCGAACTGAATGCGACCGGCTATGTAGTCGCGCAGCGCAAGGCCGCCGTTGCAACCAAAGCAACCGGCCGTCTGGTGTGGCTGGGCGTCGAGGAAGGCAGTCGCGTGAAGAAAGACGAAATCATCGCCCGGCTGGAAAATCTCGACGTCAGGGCCACGCGCGCTCAAGCCGCGGCGAACCTCCAGCTTGCCAGGGCCAACCTGGAGCAAGGCCTTGCCGAGCTCAGGGATGCGGAAACCGCGCTCAAACGCTCGGAGGAGTTGCTCGCGCAGGGCTTCGTTTCGCGGGCCTCCCACGACATCGCGGTGGCGCGCCACGACAAGGCCAGGGCTAATATCGCCAGCCTGCAGGCGGGGATCGCCGCTGCGCAGGCCAACCTGCGCGGTACCGATGTTGCCGTGGAGCAGACGCTGATACGTGCGCCCTTCGACGGTGTCGTGTTGACCAAGGCCGCCAACGTCGGCGACGTGGTCACGCCCTTCTCCTCGGCACTGGACGCGAAAGGGGCGGTGGTGACGATGGCTGACATGAGCACGCTGGAAGTCGAAGCCGATGTGTCGGAGTCGAACCTGTCCAAGCTGCGAATCGGCCAGCCGGTCGAGATTCAACTCGATGCGCTCCCCGACGTCCGGTTTCGCGGCGTTGTTGCCCGCACGGTGCCGACAGTGGACCGTTCGAAGGCCACCGTCATGACCAAGATCCGCTTTCTCGAGGAGGATGCGCGCATCCTTCCGGAGATGAGCGCGAAGGTCGCATTCCTGTCGCAGGAGATCAGCGATTCGGAGCGCTCGGCGCGGGCGGCGCTGAACGCAGCTGCGCTGACGACCCGTGATGGCCGCAACGTGGTGTTCGTGGTCAGGGACGACAAGGTTGCCGAAGTGCCGGTCGAAACCGGTGAAAAAATGGGTGACCTGGTCGAAATCAGGAGCGGACCGCAGCCGGGGGAAAAGGTCGTGCTGCGCCCGAGCGCGAAATTGCACGACGGCGCGGCGGTGAAGCCTGCCGGCAAGTGAATGACGGCAGCGATCGTCGAGATCCGCCATCTCGCCAAATCCTACCGGCGCGGCGGCCAGATCGTACCGGTGCTCGACGACCTCAGTTTCGATATCGCCGAAGGCGCGTTCGTGGCGCTGATGGGCCCTTCCGGTTCGGGCAAGAGCACCTTGCTGAATCTGATTGCGGGGATCGACAAACCCGACCGCGGCGAGCTGCGGGTCGCCGGCCTGGACATCTCCACGCTTTCAGAATCGGATCTCGCCGATTGGCGGGCCACCCACATCGGTTTCATCTTCCAGTTCTACAACCTGATGCCGGTCCTGACGGCGTTCGAGAATATCGAGCTGCCGCTGCTGTTGACCAACCTGTCGCGCCGCCAGAGGCGTGAGCGTGTCGAACTTGCCCTCGACATGGTCGGGCTCACCGACCGCATGGATCACTATCCCTCCGAACTTTCCGGCGGCCAGCAGCAGCGCGTCGCCATAGCGCGCGCGATCATCAGCGACCCGTTGCTGATCGTTGCCGACGAACCGACCGGGGATCTGGATCGCGTTTCCGCCGCCGACATTCTCGACCTGCTCGACCGCCTGAACCGCGAACTGGGCAAGACCATCATCATGGTCACGCACGACCAGCGCGCCGCCGAGCACGCGCGCATTGTGCGGCACCTCGACAAGGGCGAACTCACCAACGGCGAATCCTCTGCGGTGAAGGTCTAGACAGATGTACTTCGCGAAGCTGGTACTGAGAAACGCACTGCGGCACAAACTGCGCAGCGGGCTGACGGTGCTGGGCATATTCGTCGCCATTCTGGCGTTCGGGCTGCTGCGCACAGTGGTGGAGGCGTGGTTTGCAGGCGCCGAGGGCGCGTCGAATACGCGGCTCATCACCCGCAACTCGATTTCTCTGGTCTTTCCGTTGCCGATCGCCTACCGGGACAGAATCCGCCAGGTCGGCGGCGTGGTCAGCGTCAGCCACGCCAACTGGTTCGGCGGCGTTTACGTATCGGAGAAGAATTTCTTTCCGCAGTTTGCGGTGGACGCGAAGTCGTACCTCGATCTTTATCCGGAGTATCTGCTGCCGCCGGAGCAGATGAAGGCGTTCCTGCTTGACCGCAAGGGGTGCGTGGTGGGAAGGAAGCTCGCGGACATTCACGGTTTCAAGGTCGGCGATGTGGTGCAGTTGCGCGGTACTATTTTCCCCGGCACCTGGGAATTCGTGGTGAGGGCGATTTACGACGGCGCGGAACCGGCAACCGACACTTCCCAGTTTCTCTTCCATTGGGACTATCTCAACGAAACCCTGAAGAAAACCGTGCCTCGCCGCAGCAACTCAGTCGGCGTCTACGTGGTGGGCATCGACCAGGCCGACCGTGCCGCCGAAATCGGCACGGAGATCGACCGGACCTTCAGGAATTCGCTGGCCGAAACCCTGACCGAGACCGAGAAGGCGTTCCAGCTCGGATTCGTGGCCATGACCGAGGCCATCGTCATCGCCATTCAAATCGTGTCGTTCCTGGTGATCTTCATCATCATGGCGGTCATGGCCAATACCATGGCAATGACCGCACGTGAGCGCATGGCGGAGTACGCCACCATGAAGGCCCTCGGCTTCGGTCCGGCACGGGTGGTGAGCCTGATCTTCGGCGAGTCGCTGTCGATAGCGCTGGTGGGCGCTGCCGCGGCAGTGATCGCCACCTTCCCCGTGGCGGAGTGGTTTGCCGGAAAAGTGGGCACACTGTTCCCGGTGTTCAGTGTTTCCCGGCAGACCGTGGAGATGCAGGTGGTGGCTGCAGTAGTGGTGGGTGCAGTCGCGGCACTTCTGCCCAGCTACCGCGCCGCCAGCGTGCGCATCGTCGATGGCCTTCGCAACATCGGGTAAAGGTTTGCACAGAGGACACCCCCCTCACCGCAGACACGCGAACTGAACAAGCGGGTGGAGAGGGTGATGCGAACGCAGCGGATGCACGATACCTGTTGTGTTTCGGCTCCCTCTACGCAGGTTCTGGATAGGCGGTCGCGCGGTGCTTTCCTCTGTGTCTCTGTGGTAAGAACGAAATAATGGCGATACCGTTTTCGTACACAGCGAAGAACCTGATGGCGCGCAAACTGACCACCGTGCTTACCGCCGGCGGCATGGCGCTGGTGGTATTCGTGTTCGCCACCGTGCTGATGCTGCAGGAGGGATTGAGGAAAACACTGGTTCAGACCGGGTCGTGGGACAACGTAGTGGTGACCCGGCGCTCCGCAGGTACCGAGGTGCAGAGCGGCGTGGATCGCGCGCAGGCGGGCGTGGTGGAGAGCCAGCCGGAAGTGGCGTACGGCGCGGACGGTTTGCCGCGGGTGTCGAAGGAAACCGTGGTACTGGTCACGCTGCCCAAGCGCGATTCCGACAAGCCGTCCAACGTCATCATTCGTGGCGTCGGACTCAGGGGCCAGGCGTTGCGGCCGCAGGTTCGCATCATCGAGGGCAGAATGTTCCGGCCGGGATCGTCCGAGATCGTGGCCGGGCGCAGCATTGCGGATCGGTTCCAGGGGGCGGGCGCGGGCGAACAATTGCGATTCGCGATGCGCGACTGGAGGGTAGTCGGCGTGTTCGATGCCGGCAGGGAGCGGTTTCGATTCGGAGATCTGGGGCGACTCCGACCAGTTGATGCAGGCATTTCGGCGGCCGGTGTTCTCTTCGGTGATCGTGCGACTCCAGGACGCGGGCGATTTCGATGCCCTGAAAGCCCGGCTGGAATCAGACCCGCGGCTTACGGTCGAGGCCAAGCGGGAGACGGTTTTCTATGCCGAGCAATCGCAGATGCTCGCCAACTTCATCGGCTATCTCGGGCTCACGCTGTCGGTGATTTTCTCGATCGGCGCGACCATCGGCGCCATGATCACCATGTACGCGTCGGTGGCAAACCGCACGGCGGAAATCGGCACGCTGCGGGCGCTGGGGTTCCGCAGCCGCAGCGTTCTTGCGGTCTTCCTCCTGGAAGCGCTGCTGCTCGGCGTGGTCGGCGGCGCCGTGGGGCTGGTGCTTGCGTCGTTCATGCAGTTCCTCACCATTTCGACCATGAACTGGCAGTCCTTTGCCGAACTTGCGTTCACCTTCACGCTCAACGCCGGGATCGTCGCAGAGTCGCTCGCATTCGCGCTGGTGATGGGACTGCTTGGCGGTTTCCTGCCGGCGCTGCGGGCCGCACGGCTGAATATCGTCGATGCGCTGCGTGCGGCGTGAGGCGAGAGGCGAGAGAAATTCAAACACCGGATATCGATTTCGATCGCTTGTTACGCTTCACACATTCACTCATTCACCCTCACATGCACCCGGAGGGGTGTTACGCCTTCACCCTCACATGCACCCGGAGTGGTGTCACTCTTCACCCTTCACCTGCGAAGCCTGCGGCTTTGCCATCGGCTCGATCGTTCCCATGTGGAAATGGAATTGCCCGGCCCGGCGGTCGCTGAAATAGTGCTGCAGCGTGCGCCGCACCGTGGCGAAAGCGAGTGTGTCCCAGGGGATCTCGCTTTCATTGAACAGCCGTGCTTCCAGCGTTTCAGCGCCGGCGTGGAAGTCGAGGTCGAGGAGCCGGGCACGGAACAGCATGTACACCTGGTTGATATGGGGAATGTTGAACAGCGCGTACAGTCCAAGAATTTCCACGCGCGCATTGGCCTCTTCGAAGGTTTCGCGTAGTGCGCCTTGTGCGGTGGTTTCGCCATTTTCCATGAAGCCCGCCGGGACCGTCCATAATCCGTGGCGCGGTTCGATGGCGCGGCGACACAGGAGAATGCCATCTTCCCATTCCGGGATGCAGCCCACCACGATCTTCGGGTTCTCGTAATGGATGGTTCCGCAACTGGCGCAAACGAAGCGGGGGAGGCTGTCGCCTGGAGGCACCCGGTGCTCTACGCTAGCACCGCAGTTGCTGCAGAAATTCATCGTGTCGGAAGTTAAATGCGCCTTCCCGCATTATAAGGGCTTGCACGGCTGCACCGTAACGGGCGCTGGCCCGGAATTGCTAGAATGTACCGACTGGCGGCACACGGTTCCGGATGGTCTGGAGGAATCACAATGAACAGGATATGGCTTGCGGCGATCGTTTCTGGCGGCACACACCTGGGCTGGTGCCGCGCTGCGGATCAACTGGTTTCGTTGCAGGGCACCTGGAAGGGTCCGTGGTACATCGGCATGACCAGCGGACTGGCGACGATGGAGATCGCGGCAGACGGATCCGGAACAATCGCATTCACCAATCTCGAGAACTTCGGTGAAGAACCGGTTGCGCTGACCAAGACTTCGTTCGACGGCAAGACATTCAGGTTTGCCGCCTCCGGTACGGGCGGCGTCGAATTCTCGGTCGGCACGCAACTTGGATCGGGCGGCAATCAACTGCGCGGCAATGGCAAGTATGGAGGCTTCGGCGCACGCCTTGAACTGCGGCGCGCGGACTGATCAGGCATGAAAAAGGGCGGTGAAGACCGCCCTTCGTTTTGTTGCATTCGAATCGCTTGCAACGAGCGGCGAAATCAGTTCGCCGGTAACGTCTTGATGTACTCCGCGAGCGCCTGGACCTCCTTTTCGCTGAGCTGGTTCCTGAAACCGGGCATCGGCGATTTGCCTTCGTTGATCTGCTTCGTGAGTTGTTCGATCGTCTTCGCGTGCCGGCAAGCTTCGGGCCGTCAGCCTGCTTCATGCCGTAGCCCTGATGGCACCAGCTGCATTTCGTCGCAAACAGCTTCTTGATATTCATTTGGTACTTCTCGCCGACCGCGGCCGCGGCCACGTCGACCGGATCGTTTGCTGCAGCAGGTGCCGAAGCAAGTCCGGCGATGACTGCGAGCGCGCAAACAATCTCTCTGTTGCGTAAGGCTCTCACCTGAGATTCTCCGTTTCAGACCCAGACAAATTAAATGGGCGAGGGATCGCTCCCTCGCCCGGAATGAACGACTGAATCTTCTTGTTGGTTTACAGGCCGAACACGATCAGCTGACCGGTGTCGGTCGGCATCTCTGTGAACGGATGTCCGAACAGCGGGCCGTAGTTGCCCGACACATGGCTGCCCCAGCCGGCGACAACGGCAATGTACTGCTTGCCCTTGGCCGTGTAGGAGATCACGCCGCCGTGGTGGCCGATGCCGTTGTTATGCCTCCACAACTCCTTGCCGGTGCGGGCATCGAGAGCGTGGAAGTTCCCATCGGCGCCGGGCACGAACACCAGATTGCCCTTGGTGGACAGCAGCGATGCGAGCGGCGGATACTTGAACTCGACGCGCCACTTGATCTTGCCGGACAGCGGGTCACGGCCGGTAACATGGCCGTAAGCCTGCTTGCCCTGCGGGTGCGTTGCGGTCCACGAAGCGCCGAAGTACGCCTGACCGGAGAAATCGGCCGGACGATCGGCCTTCACCACTTCGATGTCGAAGCACCACTCCTGGACGATCTTGTACAACAGGCCGGTACCGGGGTTGTAGGACCCGGTATTCCAGCTGATCGCACCGTCAATCGCCGGGCACACATTGGTGTGCTTGCCTTCCGGCAGCTCGCGACGGCCGATCAATTGGCCGGTCTTCGAATCAACGCCCTTGATGAAGTTGTAGGTCTCACCGACCATGTAGGCGTTTTCCACCTTCAGTTCGTTGCCACCGCCAACCTGGTCGGCGTTGTAAACGAAGATGATCCCGCCCTTGTTCGGATGCAGCATGTAACGCTTGCCGCCTTTCTCGAAGGTCATGAACTCGCCCGGTGCGCTGTCGAAGTCCCAGGCGTCGTGCGGCATTTCCGAGAAGTACGACTTCAGCTCGCCGGAGTCGGCGTCCAGAACCACCACCGAGGAGCTGTACAGGTTTTCACCGGGACGCGCACCTTCGGTCTTCCAGTTTTCGCCAGCCCAGTCGTAGTCGGGCGCCGGGTTGGCGGTACCCCACCAGACCGTGTTGGTCTTGGCATCGTACGAACCGGTCATCCAGCCGCCGCCACCGCCGATCTTCCAGGAATCGTTGCCCCAGGAAGCGCGGGAACGTTCGTCGCCGCCGATGGTGTCGAACTGCCAGTCGACTTCGCCGGTCTGCGCGTTGACCGCGAAGATCGGTCCGCAGCAGCCGGACAGCTCACCACCGTTGGAACCGATGATGACCTTGTCCTTCACCACCACAGGAGCACCGGTGAAGCCCTTGTTGCCCTTCTCGACGCTCATGATCATGTTGTCCCAGACCACCTTGCCGGTCTTGGAGTCGAGCGCGATCATGCGGCCATCGATGGTACCGATGTAGACTTTGCCGTAGGCAACGGCCAGACCGCGGTTGTACGGGTTGTAGAAAGTGCCTTCCGCACGCTCGGTGTCGATCTTGGCCTGATAGCGCCAGATCACCGAACCGTCCGAGCCGTCGAGGGCCCACACCTGGCCCGTGGAACTGGTGTAATACAGGACGCCGTCGACGGCGAGGGGGAAGGATTGAATTCCGCGCTTGGCGGCGGCCGGGCTGTGCAGCCAGGCCACCTTCAGGTTCTTGACGTTGCTGGCGTTGATTTGATCGAGGCCACTATAGTGCCAGCCCTTGAAAGACTGGTGATACATGACCCAGTTGTTCGGGTCCTTGTCGGCGTTCAACAGGCGGTCCCAGGTGACATCTGCTGCCATGGCCTGGGAAGCGAACCCGATAAATGCCGCTGCGGACAGGGTCTTTGCAACCCCGGAATATGTCCATCGTTTCATAACTCTCTCCCGTTGTCTTGGTTTCAACTTCTAGGATTGGGTACAACGTAGGGAATCAGATCGCCGCCGTTACGCATTCGCTGCGTTAACTGCTTGTTTCGAACCGTGTACGGTGGGGAAACCCGCAGCAAATGTATTCCTCCTCCTACCCAATTGCAAGCGCCGAACGGACTTTTTGAACCCCCGAAATCCGCGCCGGACGGGCGTTTCCGGCTGTTGCAGTGCGGCAAAGAAGCGCATGATTTTGCAGCTTGAAACGTCATTTCGGACGTGATTGCGAGGCACATCGATGCACTTCGGACGGCAGAGTTCCCCGCATTGCCGAGAATGAAGTGGAGTTGCGCTTCGTTCGGGCGTCCGGCCCGGGTGGCCAGAACGTAAACAAGGTCGCTACCGCAGTCGAATTGCGCTTCCATGTCGGCTCCAGCAGGTCACTGACCGAAGAGGTCAAGAATCGGCTGCGCAAACTGGCGGGAAGGCGGGTCAGCGATCAGGACATACTGGTGATCGACGCCCAGCGATTCCGCAGCCAGGAGGCGAACCGGCGCGACGCACTGGCGCGCCTTGACGAGCTGGTGCGCGCCGCCGCGCATCGGCCCAAATCGCGGATTGCGACCAAGCCGACTGTGGCTTCAAGGCGCAGAAGAGTGGAGGGAAAGCGCGTGCGTGCCGCTGTGAAAAGGCTGCGCAGCCGGGTTTCCGAATCGGATTGAGGCGAGGCGTGAGGCGAGAGTCGTGAGGCGAGAGGTGTGAGGCGAGAGGCAAAGAAAGAAGAACTCACGCCGTGTTCTGCGTACTGATTGATTCGATAGAGCCAGCCGGCTGGTAGCCGGTGATAAGAGCATCCAAGCAAAGAGCGGGACTGACACCTTACATTTAATTACGCCTCACCCCTCACCCCTCACGCGTCTCGCCTCACCCCTCTTATCTTTTCTCCGGCAGGATGCGCTGCAGGAGTGCGACCAGTTGATTGCGCTCCCTGGCGCTGAGGTTCTGCACCACGCGGCGTTCGTGCTGGGCGACTTTGCGCGTCAGTCGTCGCAACAGGCTGGTGCCGTCGCGGGTCAGGAACAGCCCGTTGCTGCGGCGATCGGCGGCACGGCGCTCCACCAGAGCCCGGTCTTCCAGCTTGTCGAGCACGGTCACGACGGTCGAGCGATCAAGGTGTGCGGCATCGGCCAGCGCTTGCTGGGTGAGTCCCGGATTGGCGTCAATGATCACCAGGATCCCGAACAGGCCGGGGGAAATTCCCGCGCCGTCCACGGTGTCGACGAAATCGGCAAAGATCGCGCGTTGCGCGAGCCGCAACTGGTAGCCGATCAGGCCCGGCAGCATGCCCATGCTCGCGGCCTTGCGCCCGGTGCCCGCCGGCTTGATCCCTTTGCGGGGACGCGCCGATTGTTTGACATCCAACAGTTTGGTTCCCATACTTGAAGGATAGTAGCCCATAGCGCCCGCGATCGCCAGATGAGCCTTACCGTTACTGTCGCCGATCTGAACCAGTCCGCGCCCGCCGAGGAAGGCGAAACCGTGCTCGGCGCGTTGCTGGCCCACGGCATCGGCTTTGCCTACAGTTGCCAGTCGGGGAATTGCGGCACCTGCAAGTGCGAGCTGGTTTCCGGGGACATCCTCGAGCTGGAATATTCCGAACACGCGCTCTCCGCGGACGAGCGCGCGCGCGGCATCGTGCTCGCATGCCGCTCGCAGATGTGGGGCGACGTGGTGGTGCGGCGCCTCGATTCCGAGGATTTCGTGGTGCATCCGTCCAGGGTAATGCGCTGCAGGGTCGCCGGGATCGCCAACCTGACCCACGACATCCTCAGGCTGAGATTGGAAATCGTCGCAGGCGGACCGTTCACTTTTTCCGCCGGCCAGTATGCGCAGCTCGAACTGCCGGTGGCGCCCGGAATCAGCCGCGACTACTCGATGGCGAATCGTCCGGACCAGCGGCTGCTCGAATTCCACGTGCGGGTGATGCCCGGCGGGTCGGTGAGCCATCGCATCGCTACCGCGCTCAAGGTCGGCGACGTGGTCAAGGTATCCGGGCCGATGGGCACTTCGTATCTGCGGGCGCAACATCCGGGGCCGATGCTGTGCATCGCCGGCGGCAGCGGCCTGGCGCCGGTGAAGTCCATCGCCGAGACTGCGCTCGCTTCGGGATTCGCCCAGCCCGTGCATTTGTATTTCGGGGCGCGCGCCGAGCGCGACGTCTACTTCGAGCGCGAACTGGCCCGGTTGCAGGAGCGCCATGCCGGTTTCAGGGCGCACATCGTTCTTTCCGAACCCTCCGCCGCGTCATCGTCAAACACGCTCCTGCCGCGCAGGCACGGGTTCGTGACCGATGCAGTGGCGGCGGATTTCGCGGGCCTCGCCGGATTCAAGGCCTATTTCGCCGGCCCGCCGCCGATGGTGGATGCGGCGACCGCATTGGTGAAGGCGCGCGGGGTCGGTGTGCGCGACATTCACGCCGATGCGTTTTTCCCGGCGGCAGTTGAAGCGCCGAAAGCCGCGGTGGCGAGATGAATCCGGCGAAGCCAATGGCAGGCAGGGTCGCGATCGTCACCGGAGGCGCGCGCGGCATCGGGCTGGCGATCGTGGAGGAGTTGCATCGCCTCGGTGCGGCGGTCCTGGTTGCCGACAGCGGTGTGTCCATTTCCGGAAGTGAACCCGATTCCTCCGTTGCAGAACGCGTCGCCGCAAGGCTTGGCGGCGATGCGGCTGCATTCGCCCAGGACATGGCAGCAAGCGGCGCCGCGGACCAGGTGGTAAAACTCGCGGTGGAGCAGTTCGGCGCGCTGGATATAGTTGTGAACAATGCGGCGATCCTGCGCGACGCCTTCATTTTCAAGGCCGGTCGCGAGAACTGGGAACAGGTGATCGCCAACAACCTCACCGCGCCATTCGCGCTGCTGGCGGCGGCGACCCCGTTGATGCGCGAGCAGCAGAAAAACGGCCGGGCGCCGGGGCGCATCGTCAATATCGTCTCCAGCGCCGGATTGTTCGGGAACTTCGGACAGTCGGCCTATGCGTCGGCCAAGGCGGGGCTGGTGGGACTGACACGCGTGGTGGCGATGGACATGGCGCGCTCGAAAGTCGCGTGCAACGCGATCGCGCCGTTCGCCGCGACCCGGGTGACCGCAACCATCCAGCCTGCCAACGAAGCGCAGGCGGCATACAAGGAAAGGGCGCTCAGGATCCCGGCGCACTACGTCGCCCGCCTCACCGCCTTGCTGTGCTCGAACGCGCACGACGTCACCGGGCAGTTGTTCGGCGTGCGCGGACGCGAGTTGTTTCTGTTCTCCCAGCCGCGGCCGGTGGCGCGAACGCTGATGAAAGACGGAACTTCGTGGAGTCTCGAAGACCTCGCGAAGACGATGGAAACCGAGTTCGCAGGAAAACTGACCGATCTGGGTACCGACCTGGAATATCTTCAATACCGAACCGCTCGTTTGAGGTGGCACCCATGACAGCCACAGCCACCTATCGAAGTGAAGACCGCAGCCGAACTGGCGCACCAGCCGGACGAATACAGAACCGCGGTTAAGAAGATCGTCATCAGCCACGCAGTCAACGAGCTCTACGGAGCGCAGGTGTTCGACGAGCCCGCCATCGCACTGGCGCCGACGCCTTATGCCAAATGGCTGACCTGCAGGGTGGCGATGGAGGAGTACCATCACCATGTGAGGTTCAGGGGGCTGGCGGAGGAAATCGGCGTTGACGCGGACATGCTCGACCCGAAAGTGAAGAAGCCGCTGACCATCTTCAATTTCGAGCTCAGAACCTGGCCGGAATTCTGCGTGATCAAGTCAATCGCGGACTATGCCGAAATCCTGCAGGTGGAAGACCTGCTTCACTGCAGCTTCCATCCGCTGCGCACGCTGGCGCGCATCACCATGCCGGAGGAGAAATTCCACGCCAAGTTCGGCAAAGATTTCTGCATGGAACTGATCCAGAGCGGCGAAGGCAGGGCGGTACAGGATGCGATCAACCGCTATTTCCCGATCACGCCGGGATTCTTCGGCGCCAGCAAGTCGAAGAACAACGAAACGTACCTGCGCTGGGGGCTGAAGAGCCGCACCAACGACGAAATGCGCGCCGACTTCGTCGGTCGCGTGACCGAACTGGTGGAAAAGGACTTCGGTTTGTCTTTGCCGAAGATTTGAAAGCGTCGCCGCGCCAAGAGGGCCAAGAAGACGAAATGGATACTGTCAACGCATTGGGCACGTGTCGTCGACGTGGGCGTGTTCTCCATGTGCTGTCGATCTAGCGATCTTTGCTCATTTCTCTGGCATTTGCGGTGAAGAAATTAAGAAACTATGGGACAGCCGATGAAGGATGCCCGCGCGGAGCGGGAAGCGTATTACCGCCGCATCGGGCGGGCGCACCTGACACCGTTGTGGGAGTCGATGAGCGCGCTGGTGCCGAAACAGCCGGCCTCGCCGTGCGTGCCGGCGCTGTGGAAGTACGGGGAAGTACGCCCGTGGCTGATGGAATCCGGCGGCCTGATCACCGCCAAGGAAGCGGTGCGCCGTGTGCTCATCCTCGAGAACCCCGGCCTGCCCGGTCAGTCCTCGATCACCCATACGCTTTATGCCGGCTGGCAGCTCATCCTTCCCGGCGAAGTGGCGCCCAGTCATCGCCATACCCAGACCGCGTTGCGGCTGATCGTCGAGGGTTCCGGCGCGTATACCGCGGTGGACGGCGAACGCGTCACCATGCATCCCGGGGATTTCATCATTACCCCGTCGTGGACATGGCACGATCATGGCAATCCGGCCGACGAGCCGGTGGTGTGGCTGGATGGTCTCGATATCCCGCTGGTGCGCTTTCTCGATGCCGGGTTTGCCGAGGACTATCCGCGCGATGAGCAGGAAGTGTTGCGGCCGGAGGGCGATGCCTGGCTGCGCTACGGCAACAATCTCCTGCCGATCGAATACCGGTTGCAGGGCTCGTCATCGCCGGTATTTGCGTATCCATATGCGCGCTCGCGCGAGAGCCTGCGGCAACTGGCCCGGGTGGACAAGCCGCACGCCTGCCACGGGCACAAGATGGAGTTCGTCAATCCCGCAAGCGGCGGACCGGCGATGCCGAGCATGAGTTCATTCATCCAGTTGCTGCCCAGCGGCTTCAGCGGCCGGCCTTACCGCAGCACCGATGGCACCGTGTTCTCGGTGATCGAAGGCAACGGCCGGGTCGTGATTGGCGGCAACACCTTCGAGTTCACTGCACGCGACACCTTTGTCGTGCCCTCCTGGCACGCCTATGCGTTGTACGCGGAAGACGAGGCCGTGCTGTTCAGCTATTCCGACCGGCCGGTGCAGCGTGCGCTCGGGCTGTTCCGCGAGGAGTTGCTGAATAGGCGCGGCAACTGACCATGAGCGAAAACCAACTGCTGTTCGACATCGGTCCGGTCGCCTCCGTGCCTGTCATTGGCCGCAAGGAAAAGTTTCCGGTGCACCGCATTTACTGCGTCGGCCGCAACTACGCCGCGCATGCGCGCGAGATGGGCAAGGATCCGGAAAAGGAGCCGCCGTTTTTCTTCATGAAGCCTGCGGATGCGGTGGTGCCCGGTGGCGGGCAGATGCACTACCCGCCGGGTACCGAGAATCTTCACCACGAGATCGAACTGGTGGTGGCGATCCAGCGTGAGGGTCGCAACATCGCCGCGGCAAAGGCGCTGGATCACGTCTACGGCTACGCGGTCGGCCTCGACATGACCCGCCGCGACCTGCAGTTCAAGGCGCGTGACATGGGCACGGCCCTGGGACTTCGGCAAGGCTTTCGACGAGTCGGCGCCGATCACGCCTATCCATCCCGTTGCCAGCCACGGCCATCATTCGACCGGAAGCATCTGGCTCAAGGTCAACGGCGAAATGCGCCAGCAGGCGGATCTGGCCGACATGATCTGGAACGTGCCCGACACCATTGCGTTTCTTTCCGAGTATTACCTGCTCAAGCCCGGCGACCTGATTTTTACCGGCACGCCTGCGGGAGTCGGCGCGGTAAAGCGCGGCGATCGGATGGTCGGCGGCGTGGAAGGCCTGGGCGAATTGGTCGTCACGGTGGTTTGAGCCTTTCCGGCGGGCACGATCAGCAATTTGAACGCAGTTGCGCAAAGGACCTGGCTGGAAGTGGCGCTCAACGGGCCTTGGACCAGGGACCGCCAGCCCGGCATTCCAGTTGCAGTGAAGGACATCGTCGAGCAGGGCATCGCCTGCGTGAAGGCCGGTGCCGCCATTGTGCACCTGCACGCCTATGACGAGGCGAGCGGGCGGCAGACCGAGGATCCCGACGTGTACGCCCGCATCATCGAAGGCATACGCACCAAGGTGGACGCGATCGTCTATCCGACCATCCCGACCAACGGGCTCAAGGGCCAGGCTCGCGAACAGACGCCTCAGCAGCGCTTTGCCCATGTCGAAGAACTCGCGCGCCGCAGGCTGATCGAGTGGGCTGCGGTGGACCCGGGATCGGCCAACATTGCGCATTACGACGAACTGCGCGAGGACCAGACCGGCTTCGTTTACCTCAATTCCGAGGAACACATCCGTCATGGGCTGAATCTGGCGATGCGCTACGGCTTTCATCCGGCCTTCGCGATTTACGAACCCGGTTTTCTGCGTCTCGGCGCGACGCTGCATTGGCGCAGCAGTTGCCCGCGCCCGATCTACCGTTTCATGTTCTCGCGCGGCTTCACGTTCGGCTTCCCGCCTGAGGACTATGGCGTCACGGCTTATCTCAATCTGCTCGACCAGGTGGCGCCCGGTGCGAACTGGATGATTGCGGGGCTGGACGTTGACGTGCTCCCGTTGATTGCGCGTGCGGTGATGGAAGGCGGAAACGTGCGCGTGGGCCTCGAAGATGCACCGCTGGGCTCGGACAAGAGCAACCTGCAATGGGTGGAAGAGGCAGCACAGCGCATCGGTAGCGTTGGCGGGGAACTGGCGACGGCGAGGGATGTGCGCGCCGCGCTGGCTCCAGAAGACCAGGAAGCGCCCTAGGGATTGGCACGCGCAGCGCTCTATAATCTCGCCCTCTCAACCTGACAGAAACACAAGGAAAGCATGAGTTCCAGGATCGGCATCACCATGGGCGACCCGTCGGGCATCGGGCCGGAAATCATCGTCAAGACGCTGGCCGAGATGGATCCGAAGACGCGCGCGGTTTCCGCCGTTGTGGGCAACCTGGACATCCTCCGGCGCGCCGACAAGCTGCTCGGCACCGGACTCACGTTTGTCGACGGCCTGGACGCGAAAAACGGCGAAGTCCCGGTTGTCAACGTGCCGACCAAAGACCAGGACAAGATCCGCGACGGCCAGGTTGGCGCGTCCGGCGGTGAGGCCGCCTACCGGTACGTCGAAGCCGCGGTCAAACTGGCGCTGGACGGCAGGATCACCGTGATCGTGACCGCGCCGCTCAACAAGGCGGCCATGCATGCGGCGGGTCATCACTTCGACGGACACACCGAACTGCTCGCGCATCTAACCGGCGCGAAATCCTCGTTCATGCTTCTCGCCGGGGATAGATTGAACGCGGTCCACGTCACCACCCACACTTCACTCAAGAATGCGGCGGAAAAGCCGACCATCGAGCGGGTGGTCGCGACCATCCGTGCCGGACATCAGCATTTCCGCGAACTCGGCATCGCCAATCCGCGCATCGCGGTGGCCGGGCTGAACCCGCACTGCGGCGAGGGCGGCATTTTCGGCCGCGAGGAGATCGACCGCATCCAGCCCGCCGTCGAAGTGGCAAGAAAGGAAGGCATCGACGTCAAGGGACCGATCTCGGGGGACACCGTGTTCTACCGCGCGCTGAAGGGCGAATTCGACCTGGTGGTGGCGCAGTACCACGACCAGGGGCATATCCCCACCAAGCTGATTGCCTTCGACACCACGGTGAACGTGAGTCTTGGCCTGCCGATTCGCCGCACCTCGGTGGATCACGGCACTGCGCACGACATCGCGTGGACCGGCAAGGCGAGCAACGTCAACATGAAGGCCGCCATCGCCTACGCGCGCAAGATGGCCGACAAGATCGCGGTCTGATGGCGACATGTCGTCGAATCCCAAGGCTCACCACGAAGACACGAAGAACACGAAGTAGCACGAAGAGAAGCAGATCAGTCAATTGCTTGTCAAGGTCTTCATGCTTTAGTCGTGCGGCATTTCGACGTCCAGAGAGGTGACCGTCCTGTCCGAAAATCCAAGAGCCCACAAAGGAGAGCCCCATTCCGTCTTCTTCGGTCTTCGTGTCTTCGTGTCTTCGTGGTGAGAACTTGGTTTCCGGTTTTCCCATCTGTGTCGGTCGTGAGATTTGAATGGTTCAAACCCCGCGGGTACTGATTGTTGCGGACGACCTGACCGGGGCGATGGACAGCGCCGGGCCCTTTGCCGAAGTCGGCGTCGAAGACCTGGGTCGTGGCGGCACCGATGCAATGCGATCCGGCGACGATCGCCCGCGCGCGCGTGGTCTCGGTCAATACCGACAGCCGTCATCTGCCGCCGACCGAAGCAGCACACCCGGGTGCGCGAGATCGTGCGTCGCCTCGGTCCAGGGGCTTTCGACGTCGTCGTCAAGAAAATCGATTCCACTCTGCGCGGCAACGTGGTGGCCGAAACCCTGGCATTGCTGGAGATCAGCGGCCGGCGCGCGGCGGTCATCGCACCGGCGTTTCCGGCGCAGGGGCGCACAGTGAAAGGCGGCGTGGTACACGTCAACGGCGTGCCGCTCGCGCAGAACCGGCATTTGCCCGGGACGCGCTGTCGCCACCACCGCTCGCGCCGCTGCAGCAGGTCTTTGCCGAAGCCCGACCGGGACTGGGTGTCGCGATCGCGGTGCCGCGGATGCATTTCGACGTCGAATCGAATATCCGGATCTGGATCGCTGATGGCGCCACCGACGCAGACCTGGCGGCCACCGTAAGCGCGGTGCAAGGTCAGCTCTGCGAACTGCTGCTGGCGGGTTCGGCAGGAATCACCAAACCGCTGGCCCGCGCCTGCTTCGGTGCGACCGTATCGCAAGCGGCCCCGGAGAAGACTTACCGGCACCATTGTCTTCGTGGTCGGTTCGCGTGCAGTACAAAGCGCCGAGCAGGTCGAGTCGCTGATACAGGAACCGGGCACCCGGATGCTGCGCGCACCCAATGGACGGCTTTCGCAGCAAGGAATTTCCGGCCGGCGCGCAATCTGGTACTGATGGCCACCGCCGACGCTGCCGGAGAGGAAGGCGACGCGCAACAGGTTGCGGCGGACATGGCAGGGAACGCAATCGACGCTGTCCGGCGCACGCATGCGCAGGCACTGGTCGTCACCGGTGGCGACACTGCGATCGCGATCCTCACGGCGACCGGCAATCCGGCGCTGCAAGTGCTCGGCGATCTGATGCCGGGCATTCCGTATGCGCGCATCCGTGTGGACGGTGTGCCGCTGTGGCTGGTGACCAAAGCCGGCGGATTCGGCGGACGCGACACGTTTCGCCAGATCGCGCACCGGCTGCGCGCCGAAGTTGCCACAGAGGATTCATCACAATACCCCCTTGAGGGGTACTCAGAGATCAAAGAGAGAAGCACGGGAAAATAATTTGAAGCACAGTAGGCGCAATGTGTCGGCAACAACGCACCTAACTCTTTCCGTGGAATTTTGATACTGAATGTCGTTTTTCGCTGTGTACTGTGTGTACTCTGTGTCCAAGAATTGTTTTTTACATGATAAACGAAGCGATCAAGAGTTTTCTGAATCCGGCGAGCATCGCGGTGGTGGGCGCGGGCGAGCGGCCGACCAGTTCCGGCGGCGCCGTCCTGCGTAACCTGCTGGCATCCGGGTACAAGGGGCGCATCGTTCCGGTGAATCCGAAGGGCGGCGAAATTCTCGGGCTGTCCGCGAAGGCCTCGCTGAAGGACCTCGACAAGCCGGTGGACCTCGTCATCGTGCTGGTGAAGCCGGACAGCATCCTCGAAGTGGTCGGCGAGGCCGCGCAAACGGGGCACAGGAACATTCTCGTGCTTCCCGGCGGCTTCGTCGAAGCGGGTGAAACGGGCCGCAAACGTGACGGGGAGATTCGCACGCTCGCCGCGGAAAAGGGTCTGACGATCGGCGGTCCGAATTGCGCCGGCGTGATCAACCTGCTCGATCCGAAGGCACCCTTCGCCGCGACTTTTTTCGCGCGACATGCCCCGGGGCGGCGGGGTGGCGATGATTTCGCAATCGGGCGCGATCATCGAAGAAGCGATCGCGGCGAGCCATGCGCTCAACATTCCGCTGGGAGCGGTCGTGTCGGTGGGCAACAGCATGCACCTCGGGGTCATCGAGTACCTCGGCCACCTTGGTCGCGAAGACAAGTGCAAGGCGATCCTGCTCTATCTCGAATCCTTCGGCGATGCGGCGCGCTTTGCCCAGGTCGCGCGCGAAGTCGCAAAAATCAAGCCGGTGGTCGCGCTGATCGGCGGCCGCACCGCAGGCGGGAGGGAGGCGGCGTTTCGCCACACCGGCTCGCGGCCCGCCGACGAACAGGCCACCGAGGACTTCTGCAACAAGAACGGCATCGTCCGGGTCAAAAGCCTGCGGCGCCTGCTGCTCGCGGGAAAGGCGTTCGGCGCGTTTCCGCAAGGCATCGGCAGGCGCGTCCTGCTGCTGTCGAATTCCGGCGGACCCGGCGTGCTCGCCGCTGATCAGGCCACGGACGAGGGACTGACGTTGCCGGAACTACCGCCGGCGATGGCGGATAAGCTGCGCGGTTTTCTGCCCCCGGAAGCCTCGGTGGCAAATCCGCTCGATCTGCTGGCGGACGCAAGAGAGGACCGGTTTTCGGCCACGCTTGCCGCCACCCTCGAGTCCGGCCGTGGGCATTTCGATGCCATCCTGATCATTCACGTGATTCCGTTCATGGTGGACGGCGGGGCGGTGGTCGAAGCCCTGGCCGGTCTTTGCAAAGGGGCGAGAATGCCGATCCTGCACTCGATGATGGGGACGCTGAAACACAAGGCCGAGTGGTTCGCGCGAATGGAAGACGCGCGCGTGCCGGTGTTCAACGACTCGGAAGAGATGTGCATAGCCGCCGGTGCGCTGGCGCGCCATCGCGAACTGAATACGTTTCGCTGAAGCCGACGAACAAGCAGCGCGGCAAAAAATAGGGGCGAGGAATGAAACTCTACGGATACTTCAGGAGCTCGGCGTCGTACCGGGTGCGCATCGCGCTCAACATGAAGGGGCTCGACTACGAACAGGTGAGCGTGCATCTGGCGAAGGGCAAGCAGTACGACCCGGAGTTCGCGGCGCTCAGTCCGCAGAACCTGGTGCCGGTGCTGGAGCACGACGGCCAGTTGTTGTACCAGTCCCTGGCGATCATCCAGTACCTGGAAGAAAAGTTTCCCGAGCCGCGACTATTGCCGAAGGACTCAACGGGCCGGAACCGCGTGCGTTCGCTGGCGCTGATCAGTGCCTGCGAGATTCATCCGCTCAACAATGTACGCGGTACTCAACTACCTCACCGGTACGCTGAAGCTGACGGACGCACAGAGGAATGCCTGGTACCACCATTGGGTGACCGTGGGTTTTACCGCGCTGGAGCAACGTCTGGCCGGCGAAAAGGAAACCGGGCGCTACTGTCACGGGGACGAACCGGGCTTCGCCGACATTTCGCTGGTGCCGCAGGTGGCAAACGCCAACCGCTTCAAGGTGGACCTGACACCATTCCCGACCATCCGGCGCATCAATGACGAGTGCCTCAATCTCGAGCCCTTTAAAAAGGCGATGCCGGCGAATCAACCCGACGCGGAATAAAACCAGCCGGTCTGCAGACCGGCGATAAAAGCGTTGACGCAAACGGTTCCGTTTAATACCCCCTCGAGGGGTGCGCAAAGGAACGCAAAGGATTCTTCAAAATACCCCCTTGAGGGGCAAAAGCTTGGCCTGCAAAGAATCGGGAATCGTCAGACCGGAGGAGTCATCTACCGACGCAGCACTGAGCTGTAGTTGTCGCGACTCCAACTGACAGACAATGTCCGTTTCCTGGGATTTTTTAGACCGACGAGCGACATGCAAAAACCGGCCAAAAGCGGTCGTTCGCCGATCGAACATTTAGTCGATCGGCCAAGGCATAACGTTCGAGGGTGCGGCGCTACTTTTCCTGAGTATCCCGAGTCCGGGTATTCAGTGCGAAGTTCCTGGGGACGGGCGCGGCCTGGGTTGGCAAAGAGACCGCAGCTCCACTGGCTTCGACAATATCCATGATCCGCAGTAGAAGTTCTTCTTGAATTTCGAGGAAGACACCCTCATCGCGAGTCGGCACATACGCGAAGGCCTCCAGCTCGAGGGAGGCGTCGCCAAACCGGATCAACCGGGTCCTGACGGTTGTAGGCTCGAGCCTGGCTTCTTCCAGCATCATTTTTCTGATCTCCGTGAGGACATGGCGAAGCTGGTCGGCCGTGGTTTCGTATCCCAACCGAATTTTATGACGGAAGAGAAATTTGTCGCGCCGGGCCAAATTTCCAATACTCGTCGTGGCGAGCTGCCCATTCGGAACGCTGACCAAGGCCCGATCGGGGGTACGAATCTGTGTGGAGCGCAGACCGATACTTTCGACGCGGCCCTCAATAGTCCCTACCTGGCAGTAGTCACCGACCTTGATGGCTTCATCAGCAACGACCATTACCGTGCCGAAGAGGTTCTCGATCGTCTTCTGGGCGGCGAACGCAAACGCGATTCCGCCAATGCCGAGTCCGGCAACGACGGCCGTAAGCTCGATGCCCAAAATGCGCAGGATCAGGAATAAACCGGCAGTGAACCAGACACACACAAGCAGCCAGTTCGATAGTTCGACCGTCGCGATCCTGCCCGGCAACCCAACCTGTCGCAGGTGCTGAGTCTTCAATCGAGCCACAAGTTTCGTCAACCGAACCAATATCCAGCCGGCAGCCACGATGATGAACACGTTGGCAACGGAGGTGACGAAAATGCGCCCCTCCGCCGTGGCAGCTTGCGTGGCGACGATGCGCGCCAGGACAGATAAGATCAAAAGGAACAGCAGCCATTTAATCCGGGCCAGCACACTCCCCCCGCTATGGCGCAGGTCCAAAGGGTGAAGAAGTCTGAGCAGGCCCCGGGTGAGGGGCCAGGCAATCCCCACCAGGAGCGGAATGCCCACGAGCACGTTGAGCCACGTGAAAAGCGGGTAAGACAGGAAGCGGATTTCTCTGAACGATTCCGGCCAGATCGCTTCAGCCCACGGAACATCGAGTTGGTGAGCCGCAGCAGTTACGCCAAGCAGGGTTTCAGCGGAGAAGAGCCAGATCGGCGGTGTATCGGGTGTCTTCGTGAGGCGAAGCACGATGTCCAGGCTTTCGCTCCCAAAGGTTGCCGTGCCCACTTTTTCCAGATTCGCGGGGAGACCGTCGTCCAGGCTTCCCGCGGGTGCTTTGCTCAAATCCTCCGGGCCGGTCTTTACGCCCCGGTTCAAGACCACATGGAGATTGCGCGCGAGTTCTGCTTTTCTCTTGGCGGACTGTTTGCCCTCCAGATAATTGGCGGCAAGCTCATAGTCAGTCTTGTTCGCAGCCAGCAGAAACCCGATCACCGCGCCGTAGGGTGTGCTCCGGCCCAGCGGATCTTCCGGCAATGGTTGTGGCTCGGCAGGTTTGGCGGCTGGTGCGGACGCGGGAGCATTTGCGCCGGCCGCCGGGAAAGAGAAGGCAACGAACGTCAGGGTGCAGCAAAGGAGCAGGACGACCGAACAGCGATATCCAGAGATTTTCATAGCGAAGATACTCCGCCAGTGGCGCAGTTGAACCTCGGGGAGACCTGGACGCACTGCTGTTCCGCCAAGTAAGCGTTCGCACTTCTTCACCCACCATAACCGTCCGGTTTTGTCACCGTCACAACATAGGCGCTGAGAAAGACTATACCCGATCTGTTGCTGTAGCCTGGGCGTCGAGTGATTGCCCCGCGGACCAGTCCGTCGTCCCCACCTGGTCTTCTGCCATCCAGTTTTCACGCCAAAACCGGAGCCGTGCTAAGCCGAAGCGGTACCGTCGGTCGATCATCATGCAGGACTAGGAACTCACCGCCCAGGCTCCCGGAAGTTATTGGCCATAAGGCCGCTTTGTGGACCGCTCTTGCAGCCGCAAGCATGAACCAGTGCGACGAGAAGCACCGCTCACCGACCCCTGAAACACGCCGCAACCGCGGGCATTTGGCGGCACGAACACGAAGGAATTGCCTATCCTTTCCTTTACGGGACGAA
>CAVOIO010000025.1:0-44373 GCA_963695915.1 uncultured beta proteobacterium | reverse complement strand
GGTTCCGGGGAAACCGATTAACACGGCCATCAACATTGCGGGATACAGCGAGCATTTCACAGAATTCATCGCGATTTCGACAGGTGAAACAATAATTGGGTGCACACGGACGTCAAGTTTGACCGTTCAACCCGGATGCCGTCCAGCCCGGCAGGCCGCGGCGGCCTGGCGATGCCGCGCTTGCACAGGGAGCGTTTGCGGACCAATGCCGTCCCGCTACGGAAAGCGCCGCGGCCTGCGGACGCGCTTGCAGCCGCAAGCACACGCTTGCCACGGGACATCGTCAACCTGCAGCCTCACGCCGTTGGAAGGCGCAATACGCCAGCGATGGTTGTGCGGCGCAATAAACCGGAAACCCAGTGCCGTCGCGGCTTCCGGGCAGAAATGTGTTGACAACACCTAACCTTGCTCTTATTTTTGAACTGCTGTGAAGCTTGTCTGATTCTGCAGTTTTCGGAAGATCGGTTCAGCCTTGCTTTGCACAACCAAGCCGTAAATCAAAACCAAAGCGTGGCGCCGCATTTCACTTCAGGGTGCTACGCACTTCTTCGGGAGGTTTTCAATAAAATGGTGAAGCAATCGTCGCACTTCAAACGTGCTGCGGTGTCCCTCGCTGCAATCGCGGCGTTCGGTGCTTCCGGAGTAGTCTCCGCGCAAGGTGTGGATACGCTGGAGTCCAAGCTGTATCCGAACTATGTCACGGACGACATGCTCCTGAATGCCGACAAGGACGCGCAGAACTGGCTCCACTACGGTCGTGACTATCAGACCACCCGCTACAGCCCGCTGTCCCAAGTCAATCGGGACAACGTCAAGAAGCTGAGACCCGCCTGGAACCTGTCGTTCGGTGTTCTGGAAGGGCAAGACAGCCAGGCAGTCGCGGTCAACGGCATGATCTATGTCACCACTTCCTTCAACAAGGTCATTGCGGTCGACGCCGTCAGCGGCAAAACGCAGTGGAAATACGAGCGCGAACTTCCGGGCGACGTGTTTCCGAAACTGTGTTGTGACGTGGTGAACCGCGGTGTGGCCGTCTACAAGAACAAGGTCTATCTGGCCACGCTCGACGCTCACGTCGTTGCGCTCGACAATACCACTGGCAAAGTGGTCTGGGACAAGAAGATGGGTGACTACACCTACGCCGAGACCTTCACCATCATGCCGATGGCGCTTCGCAACAAGATCATCTTCGGTACTGCCGGTGCCGAGTACGGCGTGCGCGGCTGGCTTGCGGCAATCGACGCCGACACCGGCGCTCCGGTGTGGAAGACCTACACCATTCCTGGACCAGGCGAGCCCGGCAACGATACCTGGGCCGGTGAATCCTGGAAGTACGGTGGCGGATCCACCTGGATTACCGGTGCGTACGACAAGGAGACCAACACGCTCTACTGGCCGGTTGGCAACCCAGGTCCGGACTTTGACCGTCACGTTCGCCTCGGTGACAACCTGTTCACCAACAGCAACCTGGTGCTCGATCCGGACACCGGCAAGATCAAGAGTTATTTCAACTACACGCCCAACGATCCGTACGATTACGACGGCGTGAACGAGATGATCCTGGTCGACATCGGCGGCAAGAAGTTGTGGCTGCATGGTTCGCGCAACGGTCACCTGTACGGTATCGACCGCGTCAACACTGCGAAGAGCAAGGCCGGCAACGAGCACAAGTGCGTATGGGTCACGGCAATGCAGCGCGTGAACTGGACCAAGCCGATCACCCCGGCCAACAACTGCAAGCCGATCTACAACTATCCTGAAAAGGATGTGGTGTACGACAAGGTGACCACCGATATTGCTCCGTCTCTTGACGGCGGCAAGGAATGGCACCCGATGGCTTACAGCCACCGCACCAAGATGGTTTACGTGCCGGTGTACGACTTCGCGATGGATCTCCAGGCCAAGAAGATGGAGTGGAAGCGCGGCGAGTGGTACCTGGGCGCGAAGGTCATCACCTTCAACGCGGGCGCGGGCTCCACCAAGGGTTTTGACGCTGCGACCGGCAAGCTTGTCTGGCAGAAGTCCATGAGCTACCCGGCTACCAGCGGCACCCTGGCGACCGGCGGCGGCCTGGTGTTCTACGGCGATCCTGAAGGCTACTTCAACGCTGTAAACGACGAAACCGGCGAACACCTGTGGTCGTTCCAAGTCGGTTCCGGAGTTCATGGCAATCCCACTTCCTTCAGCGGACCTGATGGCAAGCAGTACGTTGCCATCGTGTACGGTGCGGGCGGCGGCGGCATCTGGCCCATTTTCTACGGCGAGTATCTGAAGAAGAACCAGAAGGGTGGCGGCCTGATGGTGTTCACTGTCGAGTGACTTTGAGCGGGAAGCGCCGAACCAGCAATTTGCACTGACAGCAATACCAAGGGGGGGCAAAGTAACTGCCCTCCCTTATTTTTTGTTCCGACAACGGCAAAGACCGTTGCGCCCCGGCAGAGGGGTAAACCGACAAAGCCTCGAAAGCGTTGATGCGATGACAAAGGGGAACGACCTGACAGACTATCAAGGAGTTCAAAGTGCGTAAGTTAATGACACTATCAGGGCTCGTCCTGCTGTCGATTCTGGCGCCAGTCGCGGCCTTTGCACAGATGGCCGATGCCGATGAAATTGCCGACACCCTTGAACGCTCCAAGGCAAAAAGTAAATTAATGGCCTGTGCCGATCCCTACAATTTTCCCTACGCGGCTCAAGACAGCGATCCAGCCGGGGTTCGACGTCGAGATCATGCGCGAGATCGCCAAACGCGGCGGCATGCGCCTGGAAATGGTTTGGGCGGACACCGGCACGCGCGGTGGCACGTCCCGTGCGTTCCGCAATTCGATCCTGAAGAAGCGCTGTGACGTGTTTCTCGGGCCTTTCCGACAGCGGCGACGGCGACGATGATATGCTCATGGGGCAACTCGCCTTCACCAAACCCTACCTCGGGTCTGGGCTACGTGCTGGTGGTGCAGGGCAAGGCAGAGGGCATGAAAAGCGTTGCAGAACTGAAGAAGGCGAATATCAAGGTTGGCGTTCCCATGTCCACACCGATCGACGACTACCTGTTTACCAACGGCGTACCCAGGGAATTGTTCGCGGACAATCGTCGCATCATGCAGAGCATGGCCAAGGGCGAGCTCGACGCGAGCCTGGTGTGGGCCACCGCGATTGCGGTGGCGCATCGCGAGTATCCGGGCATGAAGTTCCACATGGTCGAAGGCTACGTGCCGGAAGCCGAACAGCGCTGGAACCTGAATTTCGTGGTACGCAAACAGGACAAGGCACTGATGGAGTTTATCAACGATGGCATCGCAGAACTGCTTTCCAACGGCAGGATGAAACAGATCATCGAGAGCTACGACGTGCCGTTTTACCCGCCGTTTTCGTGAGCAATTTAAAGGGAGGTTTGTTAGATCATGGGTGGTTCGAAACTCAATGCGTTTCTCGGGCGGTGGGCGGCGTTGGTCGTAACGCTGCTCTCGCTTGGCCTTGGGACCGCGGTTCAACCCGCGGCTGCACAGCACAAGGCCGATGAAAGCGACATGGAAGTGCCGACAAACAACGTGGAGGTCGTGCAGCAAGGCAAGGCCAAGTTCGCGCAGCGATGCTCGTTCTGTCACGGCAGCGATGGCCACGGCGGCAAGGGCCCGTGCCTGAGCTGCGGTATCTTCAAGTACACCGGTAACACCAACTCCGAGATTTACGTCACGATCGCGGTCGGCGTACCCAGGTCGCTGGGAGGCACGATGGGAGCCTTCGGAACGACCATGTCCCAGGAGGAAATTCTCAGCGTGATCACTTTCCTGCGCTGGGAAGAAAAGCGCCGCATTGCGGCGGGGGAGATTCCCGATCCGAAGTTGAACAAGGGCAACGAACTTCCGGTGTTTCCGACCACGAACTGACCGGGAGTACTGCCGCGGGCTCGTGCCGTTCGTCAGCATAGAAAAAGCCGGCGCAAGCCGGCTTTTCTCTTGCGGTCATGACGACACCGGTCAGTGCTTGCCGGTACTGCCGAAGCCCCCGGCTCCGCGCGCGCTCTCTGTGAACTGTTCCTTGACGTTGAATCCCACCTGTACCACCGGTACCACAACCAGTTGTGCGATGCGCTCCATCGGGTTGAGAGTGAAGACGCTCGATCCTCGATTCCACACCGAGACGAATATCTGGCCCTGATAGTCGGAATCGATCAGGCCGACAAGATTGCCGAGCACGATACCGTGTTTGTGGCCGAGCCCCGAGCGCGGCAGCACCACCGCGGCGAGGCCCGGGTCATCCAGATGAATCGCCAGGCCCGAGGGTATCAACTCGGTCTGCCCCGGCTTGAACTCGATCGGCGCGTCGATGCAGGCGCGCAGGTCCAGGCCGGCAGAGCCGGCAGTTGCGTATGTGGGAAGCGGATCGCGCAGGCGCGCGTCCAGAATCCTGACGTCGATGGTGCGCATGGAACCTTCTTGTTGCAGTGGCGGGACGCCTATGCCGTGACGGGGGTTTTGCGTGGGCGATAGAGTTTCGCGATGTGACGGATCAGGGAACGCGCCAACTCGAGTTTCGATGCGCGCATCAGCCGGTGAATGCCATCGTCGTCGAACAACGCCAGTTCGTTGTCGTCGGCGCCGATCGCAGCCTGTGCAAGGTTCGCCGCCAGCAGCGGCAGGTTCTTGCGGCGGCGCTTCGCTTCCGCGTTCTGTTCAAGATTTTCGCTTTCGGCGGCGAAGCCGACGCAGAACGGAGGTTTGGGACGCCGGGCAACCGCCTCGATGATGTCCGGATTGGGCACCAGCTCGATCGTCGGGACTGCTCCGTCTTTTTTGATTTTCTGCTGTTTGCGATTGCCGACGTGGTAGTCGGCCACCGCGGCGACGCCAATGAAGATGTCACAGCGGCCGACATGCACATTTACGGCCTCGAGCATCTGCCGCGCGGTCTCGACGCGGACCAGTTGCGCGGAAGAGGGTGCCTCGAGCGATACCGGGCCCGAGATCAGCGTCACCTGTGCGCCTGCCTCGAGCGCGGCGCGGGCGACGGCATAGCCCATCTTTCCCGAACTGCGGTTGGTGATACCTCGCACCGGGTCGATTGGCTCGAAGGTTGGTCCGGCCGTGATCAGCACGTGCGTGCCCGCAAGCAGCTTGGGTTGGAACCAAGCGGCGATCGAGCGTGCCAGAATCGCCGGCTCGAGCATGCGCCCCATCCCCGTTTCCCCGCAGGCCTGCTCCCCGGAATCGGGGCCGAGCACGACGATCCCATCCTGATGCAGTTGCGCGATGTTGCGTTGCGTGGCGGGGTTTTCCCACATCTGTCGGTTCATCGCCGGCGCCACCATAAGCGGACACTCGCGCGCCAGGCAGAGCGTGGACAACAAGTCGTTTGCGGCGCCGTGCACAAGCTTGGCGATGAAGCCGGCGGTCGCAGGCGCGACCACGATGACATCGCGGTCGCGCGACAACTCGATATGCGGCATGCCGTTTTGCACCCGGCTATCCCACATGTCGGTGAACACCGCCTTGCCTGACAGCGCCTGCATGGTTACTGGCGTAACGAAGCGGCACGCCGATTCGGTCATGATGACCTGCACGTCTGCGCCCTGGCGCTGCAGTTCGCGCACCAGATCGGCGGACTTGTATGCGGCGATTCCGCCGGTGATCCCCAGGAGGATCCGTTTACTACCGAGTTCGGTCATTTCCATAGCCTACCGGACTTTCCGGATCGGCAGTGTAAACTGTTGTTGGCAAATACAAAAGTGCTGATGGAGCGGTAAATGGCGATCACCGACTGGCCGGAAGACGACAGACCGAGGGAAAAGCTGCTGGCCAAAGGGCCTGCGCGGCCTATCCGACGCGGAATTGCTCGCGATCTTCTTGCGCACCGGAGTAAAGGGCAAGAGCGCAGTCGACCTAGCGCGCGAGCTGCTTGACAAATTTGGCTCGTTGGGACATTTGATCGCCGCCAGCCGCGAGGGCTTCTGTTCCGTACCCGGTCTGGGAGACGCCAAGTATGTGCAGTTGCAGGCCGCGATCGAAATGGCGCGGCGCGCGCTTGCCGAAGACATGAAGGCCGGGATCAACCTCAATTCGCCCAAGTTGGTGCGCGATTTCTTGCGGCTGCAACTTCAAAATCGGCCGGTGGAAGTCTTCGTGGGCCTGTTTCTCGACGCCCAGAACCGGGTCATTGAGGTCGAGGAGTTGTTCTCCGGTACGCTGACCCAGACCAGCGTATTTCCCCGCGAAGTGGTGAGGCGGGCGCTGCATCACAATGCAGCCGGTGTAATCTTCGCGCACAACCACCCGTCAGGTGTGGCGGAGCCCAGCCATGCAGACGAAACGCTGACCCAGGCCCTGAAGCAGGCACTGGCTCTGGTGGATGTCCGGGTGCTGGACCATTTCATCATCGGGCGCGGCGCGGCCCTTTCCTTCGCTGAACGCGGGCTGCTCTAGCGAGTCGACCCTCTCCGGAATTTGAGCACGAGGCCGGAAATGTGCTATAAAGCGCCCTCTTTAGAATCTAGCGGGGCTGCCCCCGGCAGCCTCACCCGGAAACAAGGCAGGAGAAGCCATCATGGCTAGAGTTTGTGAAGTCACCGGCAAGAAGCCGATGGGCGGGAACCATGTGTCCCACGCCAACAACAAGACCAAGCGCCGCTTCCTGCCCAACCTGCAGTACCGCCGCCTCTGGGTCGAGAGCGAAAACCGCTGGGTAAGTTTGCGTTTGAGCCAGGCCGGGCTGCGCACCATCGACAAGAAGGGCATCGACGTGGTGCTGGTGGAAATGCGCGCTCGCGGCAGCAAGATCTGACGCAAGAGAAGAGACGATATGCGAGAGAAGATCAAACTGGAATCGTCCGCGGGCACCGGACACTTTTACACCACTACGAAGAACAAGCGCACCACGCCGGACAAGATAGAAATGAAGAAATTTGATCCGGTGGCACGCAAACACGTCCTCTACAAGGAAACGAAGCTCAAGTAGCCAGGCCTTCGTTGCAGGAACAAAAAAAGCCCGCTTGCGCGGGCTTTTCTTCGTTCGTAGTTCCTTACGCGTAGCGGCGCAGCGTCAGGGAGAACTCGCGTAGCGGCGCAATTCCACTTCTTTCCGCGCGATGGCACCAATCCTCGAGTTGCGACAGCAACTGCTCCTTGGTTGCGGTAGAGCGTTGCCACAGCATGGCCAGTTCCTGGCGCATCGTGTAAACAGTGTCGAGAACCTTGCTCGTCTTCAGTACTTCCTCCAATTTGGCCTTCTCCTTGGCCGGAACCAGCTTGGCGTCGAGATGCAGCCAGCGTTTGACACTCTGCAAGTCAATGGTATGGCCCGGCTTGCGCTCGCGAATTTTGCGCAGTTCTTCGGAGCAGGTAGCCTTTACCAGACGGGTGAAGCGTGCCAATACGTCGTAACGATGGGTGATCACCGCTTGCAGGGTCTGAAGGTCGCAACTGGCCTTGCCGGTCGCAATCTTTACGGTAGGAGCAAGCTTCTTGACCTCGGCCAGACCGACGATCTCCATCAGACGAATGTACATCCAGCCGATGTCGAACTCGTACCACTTGTTGGAGAGCCGTGCGGACGAGGCATAGGCATGGTGATTGTTATGCAACTCCTCGCCGCCGATCAGGATGCCCCAGGGTACGATGTTGGTGCTGGCGTCTTCCACCTGGAAGCTGCGATAGCCGTAGTAGTGCCCGACACCGTTGATCACGCCCGCGGCGGTGACCGGAATCCAGAGCATCTGCACCGCCCAGACCGTCAGTCCGATCGGTCCGAATAACAGGATGTTGGTGACCAGCATCAGGGCCACGCCTCCCTTGTCGCTGCCGGAATAGACATTGCGTTCGATCCAGTCGTCCGGGGTTCCATGGCCATACTTGTCCAAAGTCTCCTGGTTTTTCGCTTCCTTCCGATAAAGCTCGCCGCCCTCAAGCATAACCTTCTTGAGAGTAAGCACTTGCGGACTATGCGGGTCTTCTTCGGTTTCGCACTTGGCGTGGTGCTTGCGGTGAATTGCGGTCCATGCCTTGGTGGACATGCCGGTGGTCAGCCACAACCAAAGGCGGAAAAAATGCGAGACAACAGGGTGGAGGTCGAGTGCGCGATGCGCCGAGTGGCGGTGCAGATAGATGGTCACCGACGCGATGGTGATGTGCGTGAAAACGAGCGTCACGACAACGTAACCCCACCAAGGAAGGTCAATCAGTCCGCCCGCCCAACTGGGCAGGTCCGTAAACCTGTTCAGATTCATGCAGTTAACCCTAATTAATCAAGAGGATATGTAGGATTCTACAGTAACCCCTGTGCCTTGCAAGCTTCAATTTGTAACGTCATGTCTCGAACAGCTCGGAATGAATCAAAATCAAGCAGCGAAATCCATTTAATTTCGTCGATACTCGGCAAAAACGCGACGATTTGATGGGTACTCCAAGTCATTGTACAGCGGTTTGAACCGTCCCAATGGCTGGTGGAGGGATTTGAAATGGCGGTCAGCGATCGACTGATTTCGGACTGAATCTTCGACGCCTTCGACGGCAAGATTTCAGGTCACTTCCCGTTGCCGCGGCGAAACCGGGTCGAGTGCTTGAGGTGATGCACCCAGTTGTCGAGGTAGGCGCGCGTGAGCTCATGGTTTCCGCGAAATACCAGCAGATTCTCGGCGTTGCGGAACTGTGCGGCGTGGGTGAAATTGAAGCTGCCGGTGATGAGGACCGGGGCCTCGGCGCCCGCGTCGATGACCATGACCTTGTTGTGGGCGGCCGCATGCGCCGCGTCGGTGAATACGGGAACCCCGGCTTCGACCAGCTGCGGAATCACGTTGTGTTCGATCAGGTCGATCTGCTCCGGATCGGCGACGACCTGCACGTCCACGCTTCGGCGTTTTGCCCGAATAAGCGCGCCGGCAATGCCGGCATGCGTGAAGCTGAACGCCTGCACCAGGATCTGGGACCGCGCGCCGTCGATGGCGCGCACGATCAACCCGGCGGCATCATCGCCCGGGGTGAACGCGTACTCGATGGTGCCGATCGCGGGAACAAGGTCCGATGATTCAAGGCCGCGGGTCGACGGTGTCAGAATCAGCAGTACAAGAAGAAGTCCGAAAACCCGGACCGGACGCGCGCGCTTCATTCAGGGCGAGGACGCCGCTCCAGAACTGCGGCGAAGAAGGCGTCGGTGTTGTGCAATTGCGGACGCAGTTCCAGAAACACGCCGCTTTCGAGCGCGATCCGCTGCTCGTCCAGAATCTCCTGGCAACTCACCACCTCGAAGTCGGGATGGGTGCCGAGGAACTGCTCGATGATGGCCTGGTTCTCTTCCGGCAAGACGCTGCAGGTCGCGTAAACCAGGCGCCCGCCGGGTTTGAGCAACGTTGCCGCGCCATTCAGGATCGCGCGTTGCTTGGCGCTGAGTTCCACCACTGCCTCGGGCGACTGGCGCCATTTGAGGTCGGGATTGCGCCGTAGTGTGCCGAGTCCGCTGCACGGTGCATCGACCAGCACTCGATCGATCTTGCCGGCGAGGCGTTTCACCTTGATGTCATTTTCGCCCTGGATGAGTTGCGGGTGCACATTGGAAAGCCCGGAACGCTTGAGCCGTGGTTTGAGATTGTTGAGCCGCTTCTCCGAAACGTCGAGGGCGTATAGACGTCCCGCCGACTGCATCAGCGCGCCCATCATGAGGGTCTTGCCGCCCGCGCCGGCACAGAAATCCACCACCATCTCGCGCCGTTTCGGCGCGACCAGGTATCCGAGCAGCTGGCTGCCCTCGTCCTGAACCTCGACCGCTCCGCGGGCGAACGAAGGGTGGCGGTTGATCGCAGGTTTGTCGGCAAGCCGGATGCCGATCGGAGACCAGCGCGTCGGCTCGGCAGCGAATCCGCTGGCGCGAAGTTCCTCGAGCACCTGGTCCCGATCCGCCAGCAGCGTATTGACCCGCAGGTCCAGCGGTGCGGACTTGAGCATGGCGCGGCCGAAGGCGACGGCTCCATCCTCCGCAAACTCAGCGACGAGACGCTCGTACAGCCAGTCGGGCAGGCTCAGCCTGACTGCCGGAGCCAGCGATTCGACGTCGGCGGACTTCAGTTGAACCGCCCAGTCGCAATCTTCGCCCTTGAGCAAGGGTTCGAGTTGACCGATGCCGTGACCCTGCAGCTTGAGTAACGACCCCAAAACCAGCTTGCGCGGGGTGGCGTGCGCAATCAGGTTCTCGAGCAGCCGTTTGTGGCGAAGCACGGAAAAAACCGTTTCAGCGACGAACGCGCGGTCTTGGCTGCCCAATTCGCGATTGGCGCTGAAAAAATTGCGCAGGACCGCATCGGCCGGATGAACCAGCGGCAGCACCAGGTCCACGGCGGCAGCGGCCGCCTTAGTCAATGCCACCGTGGGTTGCATCTATTGAGTGGTGATGCTGGTGACCGTGGAATCAAACACCCTGCCGTTCTTATCGACGAAACGAATCTTGACGGGTAGGAAGTGACGGTCTACCGAAAGCCAGAACTCGAGTCCACGCTTGTCGTCGGCTTCCTGCACCTTCTGGAAGTGCAAGGTTTCCAGTTCGCCGAGCGGGGTCTTGAGCATCTCCTTGCCGATGATCCTGTACTCGTAGTCGTTTAGACGCCGGCCGTCAGCGATGAATACCTTCATTCTTTCCTGCTTCGACTGGGCGAATGCGAAAGCGTAGGGCAGGCTGGTCGGGTCGTACGTGTTCGCGCTTAGCGGCACGATTTCAATCTTGTCGCCGTCGGTGAGTTTGACCTGCGCGGCATCCCAGTCGAAATCGGCGGCACGCCGGGGCTTGCGGCTGTTTTTCTCCTCGAATTGCAGCGGCCGCAGCCCACTGGCCGTGATCGAACCCCGGCTTTCACGCCGGATGTTGAGTTTGTAGAAAAGCGCCGCCACGCCTACGGTCTTGGTCTCGCTCACCACGGAGTACTTGTTGCCATCGTGATCGAGAATATCGTGGCCCTCGCCCAACTGCATCGAGCCGGAAGTCACCGCATAGACGATCTTGCACCTTTTGCGGCGGCTGCGCGGCCGCCAGCGGGCCTGCGATCAGGAGCAGAGCAAGCAAAATGGCGTATTTCATGGTTCTCAGGGACAGACCATCGCGTCCGGAGCGTTGCGGCCCGCGCTCACCGTGACGCGATTGCCGTCAAGCTTGAGCTTGCCGTCGAGGAACCAGCGGATTGCCTGGGGGTAGATGCGGTGCTCCTGCTCGAGCACGCGCGCAGCGAGACGTTCCTCGTCATCGCCGGACAGCACCGGCACCGCGGCCTGCACGATGATCGGACCATGGTCGAGTTCGGAGGTGACAAAATGGACCGTGCAGCCGTGGATTCTGACGCCTTCCTGCAACGCGCGCCGATGCGTGTCCACGCCCGGAAAAGCCGGAAGAAGGGACGGATGGATATTCATGATCTGGCCACCAAAGTGATTGATGAAATCCTCCGTAAGAATCCGCATGAATCCCGCCAGCACCAGCAGGTCGGGCCGGTACGAGTCCGCCTTGTCGGCGAGCACCGCATCGAAACTCGCGCGATCCGGGTACGCCCGGTGATCGATCACCGCAGTGTCAACACCGAAACTGCGTGCGACGTCGATGCCCTTTGCCGCAGGGTTGTTGCTGATCACCGCGACAATCTGAGCGTCAACTTTTGCTTCGAGGATCGACCGCAGGTTGCTGCCGCGACCCGAAATCAGGATAACGATGCGTTTCACCCTTCGTTCCTACAGCACCACCGTCTGTGGTTCGTCTCCCGCGCGGGAGCGGATCTCGCCGATGCGAAAGACGCTATCTCCTTCGCGCTCGAGCGCTTGTTGCGCCCGGCCGACATCTTCGGCGGCAACGATCGCGACCATGCCGATGCCGCAATTGAACACACGGTGCATTTCCGCTTCGGCGACATTGCCGTTCCTTTGCAGCCAGCCGAACAGTTGCGGACGCGGCCAGGCGCTCTTCGCCAGCACCGCCCTTACGTTCGAAGGCAGCACGCGCGGCACGTTCTCCACCAGGCCGCCGCCGGTAATGTGCGCAAGTCCCTTGATGCGCACCGCACGCGTCGCCGCGAGCACCGGCCGCACGTAAATGCGCGTCGGTGCGAGCAATGCGTCACCCAACGTCCTGCCGTCAAAATCGGATGACAGGTCCACGCCGGAAGTTTCGACGATCTTTCGCACCAGCGAGTAACCGTTGGAGTGTGCCCCACTGCTGGCCAGCCCGAGAACCACGTCGCCCGCAACGATGCCGTCGCCATTGATGATCGCCGATTTCTCGACCACGCCGACCGCGAAGCCGGCGAGGTCGTATTCGCCCGCCGGGTACATCCCCGGCATTTCCGCCGTCTCACCGCCGATCAACGCGCAACCGGCCTGTTCGCAACCGGCTGCAATGCCTTTCACCACTTGTGTTGCGGTATCCACCGCAAGCTTGCCGCAGGCGAAATAGTCGAGGAAGAAAAGCGGCTCGGCACCCTGCACCAGGATGTCGTTGACGCTCATCGCCACCAAGTCGATGCCGATTGTGTCGTGGCGATTCAGGTGAAATGCCAACTTGAGCTTGGTCCCGACGCCGTCGGTGCCGGATACCAGCACCGGTTCACGGTATCCCTTCGGTACCTCGAACAGTGCGCCGAAGCCGCCGATGCCGGCAAGTACGCCGTCTCTGAGCGTGCGTCTGGCAAAGGGCTTGATTTTCTCGACCAGCTGGTCGCCGGCATCGATGTCCACGCCGGCGTCACGATAGGAAAGCGAAACAGTGGGGGGTCGTTCGGTCTTCAAGTTGAGGTGCCGGGTTCTTCGGGATAGAGTGGCGATCGAAATTCAGGGCCAATGCGGTGCCCGGATACACTGCCGTGGATGGCGCGCCGCGAATTTTACTCCAAATGAACAGCATCTTCCGTTTCCGTGCGCGTCTTGCGTGGTACCTGGCCGCTGCGGTAGTCGCCGGGCTTCTCTTGCATCTGGACGCACCGATGTTCAGACCGTTCCTGTTCGCCGCGATCCTGGCCTACATCTGCCTGCCGCTGGTGGATTGGCTGGCCAGGAGAATGCCGCGCTGGCTCGCGGCTTCGGTAGTGCTGGTCCTGCTGCTGCTCGGCCTTTCGTTGCTTGTTCTGATCGTGGCGCCGATGGTGGAGAGGCAGTTTGCGGCCTTTCTGCAAAAGGTCCCGGAGTTCCTCGATCGGGTGAGCGAACGCTTCCTCCCAGGGCTCTCCAGCGTCACCGGCGTGGAGTTGAATTTCGACCTTGGGCATGCGAAGCAGATGCTGGCCGGCATCTTGCGTGCCGACAACGACGTTCTAAGGGCGCTGCTGCCAAAGCTCACCACCGGCGTGGCGGCTCTTATCGGCTTCTTCACCGCGGTGCTGCTGATGCTGTCTGCAAGTGAGGCCATGTTGGTGGCCTTTCGGCATCTTCGCGCGCAGTGTCTGGCCAGCGATCTGTATCAATCCTGATGAGGCAACTGGCTCTCGAACTCGCCCCTTCCCCGGTGCCGGCGTTCGACAACTTTTTCCCTGGACGGAATGTGGAGGCCGTTTCCGCATTGCACGCGCTTGGCACGAGCCACTCGGCCGAGCAGTTCGTTTACCTCTGGGGTGAGCGGGGTTGCGGCCGGTCGCATTTGCTGCGGGCCGCCGTGGCGGCAGCTTCCTCCCAAAGGATCGTTTCCCGATACGTCAGGGCTGGCGAGCCATTGCCGGCAGGGGATTCCGGCGTGCGCATGCTTGCAGTGGACGACGTGGAGACCCTGGACGCACAGGCTCAGCTCGAGTTTTTCCATCTGTATAACGCGTTGCGTGAATGCCGGGGCGCCGTGCTCGCGGCCGGCAACGTGGCGCCAGCACGCCTGCAACTCAGGGCGGACCTGCTGACCCGGCTCGGATGGGGACTGGTGTTTCAGGTGCATGCACTTTCCGACGACGACAAGCGCGTTGCGCTCAAGCGCCACGCGGCCGCCCGCGCCTTCGATCTTCGCGACGAAATCGTCGAGTATCTGCTGCGCCACCTGAAGCGCGATCTGCCCTCCCTGATGACAGTGCTGGACGCGCTGGACCGTCACTCCCTGGAAACCAAGCGACCGATCACCTTGCCGCTGCTGCGCGAACTGCTGCAATCAGAGGGGAAGGGCAATGGACATCCGCCGACAGGAGCATGAATGGTGAACGTGTCGGGGACTTCGGTCTCCATGGACCTTTAAGCTATACTTTCCGCGCTTCCTCACGACCCCTCCGACCTTTTCCGCAATTCTTCCATGCGGCTCGCGCTGTTTGATCTTGAAAACACGACGCAAAGCGGCTTGTCTCGGCGCAGACTAACTTTTAGGTTATGTCGGAGCCACAATACACCTCCGCACGAAGACCATGCGCCTCGCATTGTTTGATCTCGACAATACGTTGCTCGCGGGCGACAGCGACTTCGAGTGGGCGCAGTTTCTCATCGAGAAAGGCGCGCTCGACGGTGAGGTACACGAGGCCCGCAACCGCGATTTCTACGAGGCTTACAAGGCGGGCACGCTCGACATCCACGAGTTTCTCGATTTCCAGCTCAAGCCGCTTTCACGTCACCCGAGAAAGCAGCTCGATGAGTGGCACGTCGAGTTCATGCATAAGAAGATCGTCCCGATCATTACCCAGTAAAGCGCGTGATCTGGTGGCAAGTCATAACGAGGATGCGCGCGTCATTATCACCGCGACCAACAACTTCGTTACCTGGCCGATTGCGCGCGAGTTCGGAATCGAGAACCTGATCGCCACCGAACCGGAGGAAGTCGACGGCGAGTTTACCGGGAACGTGATTGGAGTCCCGTCCTTCCGCGAGGGCAAAGTAATCAGGCTCATGAGCTGGATAGCCGAGCACGGCATTTCCTGGGATGCGCTCGAAGAGACCTGGTTTTACAGCGACTCGCTCAACGATCTGCCTCTGCTTTCGATCGTCAGCCACCCGGTCGCGGTCGATCCCGACGAAACCCTCAAGGAGCACGCGCTCAAGCACGACTGGCGAGTCATCAGCCTCCGGTAAAACCGCGCGCACCCGGTCTTGTCTTCATACTTCTTGTCGCAGGAGCCGGCGTGCTCGTGAGCCTGGCCCGCGGGCCCTGACCGGCTGTTCCTGCCGCGCCGGTATTAAGGGCACATGCCGCATGTATAATCGCCGCTTTTACGCAGTACCAACTTCCCCAGATACTTGATGATTCGGAACCTGCTTCGCCGGGTGTTCTCCGGCCGGTCATCACAATCTGCAGAACCGCAGATCGTCGCGCGCAGCGAACACGGCGTCTACCCGCGACGGTATCAGTTCCAGCGCACGCCGGGTCATCAGCACCTTGCAGGACAAGGGCTTCGCAGCCTACGTCGTCGGCGGCGCGGTGCGCGACCTGCTGCTCGGGCTCAAGCCCAAGGACTTCGACGTCGCCACCAGTGCCACGCCCGAGCAGGTACGCAGCATATTCCGGCGCTCGCGAATCATCGGCCGGCGTTTCCGCCTGGTGCACGTCATGTTCGGCATTGACACCGTGGAGGTTTCCACTTTCCGCGCCAGGCAGGGCAACGACCCGGCAGAACAGGTGTCGGACGAACACGGGCGCATCCTGCGCGACAACGTATTCGGCACCGAGGAAGAGGATGCCACCCGCCGCGACTTCACCATCAACGCGCTGTTCTACGATCCGACCAACGAAGAGATTCACGATTTCTGCGGCGGCCTGGACGACCTCAAGGCCCGGCGGCTGCGCATGATCGGCGATCCGGAACAGCGCTATCGCGAGGACCCGGTGCGCATGCTTGCGCGCGGTGCGACTTGCCGCCAAGCTCGGGCTGAAGATCGAACCCAGGACCCGCGAGCCGATCAAGAAACTGGCGTCCCTGCTCGCCAACGTGCCGTCCTCGAGGTTGTTCGAAGAAATGATGAAGCTGCTGTTCTCCGGCCACGCCACCGCCTGTCTTCTGCAACTTCGCCACGAGGGCCTGCATCACGGCCTGCTGCCGATGCTCGACGTGATTCTCGAGCAACCGATGGGCGAGCGCTTCGTGATGATGGCGCTGCAGCGGACCGACGAGCGCATACGCGACGACAAGCCGGTGTCTCCCGGTTTCCTGTTCGCAGCGCTGTTGTGGCACGAAGTGCTGGCGGCGTGGAAGCTGGCCCAGGAGGAGGGCCTGAATCCGATGCCGGCGTTGTTCAAGGCGATGGATCACGTGATCCACGTGCAGGCGGAAAAACTGTCGGTCCCGCGCCGTTTCGGAACCGACATGAAGGACATCTGGGCCATGCAGCCGCGCTTCCTCGGCCGTTCCGGCCGGCGGCCCTACAGCGTGCTTTCCCACCCGCGGTTTCGCGCTGGTTATGATTTTCTGGTGCTCCGTTGCGACAGCGGCGAAGTGGACGCCGAAGTTGCCGAGTGGTGGGAGAATTTCCAGAATGCCGACGAAGAAACTCGCAAGCAGATGCTGCTGCCTGACCACACTCCGCGACGGCGCCGGCGTCGACGCAAGCCTGGCGGCGGCAAACCGCCGGACAGCAATCCTGTTCCCGTGCCGGCGGAATCCTGATGCCCGGTACTGAACCGGCGGCGATTGCCTTTGTCGGCTTGGGCAGCAATCTCGCCGATCCCCTGGTACAGGTAAGGCAGGCGCTCGTGGAACTTGAATCGATCCCCGGTACCCGGGTAACCGCGCGCTCCTCCTCTGTACCGCACTTCCCCGGTCGGTTATCTGGAACAACCCGATTTCATAAACGCCGTCGCGTCGGTGCGAATCCACGCTCAAGCCGCAGGCGTTGCTTTCCGCGCTTCTTGCCATCGAGAATAGCCACGGGCGCAGGCGCGCAATGCGCAATGCGCCGCGCACGCTCGATCTCGACCTGCTGCTCTATGGAGAAGAAGTCCTCGAGGACAGCACGGCCTGACGTTGCCGCACCCGCGGCTGCACGAACGCGCTTTCGTGCTGGCCCCGCTTGCCGAAATCGCCCCCGGGGCCATGGTGCCGGGGCGGGGGCTGGTGCAGGAACTGCTCGCGCGGGTCGATTGCAACGGAGTGTGCAGAATTGTCGCTGCCTGAGAAATACCGGTACATCGTGGTCGAAGGACCGATCGGCGCCGGCAAGACCAGCCTGGCGCGTCGGCTGTCGGAACATACAGGCAAAAATTTGCTGCTCGAGGACCCGGATTCGAATCCCTTCCTGGCGCGCTTCTACGAAGACCAGCGGCGGTATGCGCTGGCCACGCAACTGTTCTTCCTGTTCCAGCGGGCGCAACAGGTCGCAGGCCTGAAACAGATCGATCTGTTCGATCGCGGTACGGTCGCCGATTTCATCCTCGACAAGGACCCGTTGTTCGCCAGCCTCACGCTCTCCGACGATGAATTGCATCTATACCAGCAGATCTACGGCCATCTAACGCCGCAGGCGCCCACGCCGGACCTGGTAATCTACCTGCAGGCATCGCCGGCGAAATTGTTCGTGCGGGTGCGCAAGCGTGCCGTCTGCCTACGAACGCAACATCTCGGAGCAGTACCTCAGCCGGCTTGCCGATGCCTACCGCCGCTTCTTCTACCAGTTCTCCGCCGCGCCGCTGCTGATCGTCAACAGCGACCATCTGAATTTTGTTGATGACGCCAACGATTTTGATTTATTGTTGCGCCGCATTACCGAAATGCGCGGACCCCGCGAATTCTTCAGCCGCGGTGAATGAAAACAGAGGAGGCAGGGGCGAAGAGCGAGGAACGAGGGACGAGGGAAAGGCCGAAGCAACCCTCACGCCTCGCCCCTCTCCCCTCAAAAGATGGAAGTCATTAAGACAGTAAAGGAGCTGCGCGAGCGGCTGAAGCGGGAATCGCAGGTGGCCTGCGTGCCGACCATGGGTAACATCCACGATGGCCATTTGAGCCTTGTCAGGATCGCCCGCGAGCACGCACCGGTCACGGTCACGACGATCTTCGTTAACCGCCTGCAGTTCGGACAGGGTGAGGACTTCGAAAAGTACCCGCGTACCTTCGAGGATGATTGCGCCAAGCTGGAAGCCGAGGGCAACACCATCGTCTTTGCCCCGGATGAAAAGCAGATGTACCCCGAACCGCAGGTCTTCTATGTCGATCTGCCGAAGATCGCGAATAAACTCGAGGGTCGCTTCCGGCCGGGCCATTTCCGCGGCATGGCCACCGTGGTGTTGAAGCTGTTCAATTCCGTGCAGCCCCAGGTCGCCGTATTCGGCAAGAAGGACTACCAGCAGCTTGCGATCGTGCGGCACATGGTCGACCAGTTCGCGCTCCCGATTACCATCATTCCGGCCGAGACGGTGCGCGCCGATGACGGGCTCGCGCTTGTCCTCGCGCAACCGTTTCCTGTCTCCCGCGGAAAGGAAGGAGGCTATTCGCCTGCGCCAGGCCATCATTCAGGTCAAGAACGCGGTGGAAAGCGGCGACCGCAACTTCATTGCCATGGAGTATGCGGCCGGTGAGCTGCTCGCGCGCCACGACTGGAAAGTCGACTATGTCGTCGTGCGTACCCGGCGCGGGCTGCGCCCCGAACCGCAGGACAAGGAACTGGTGGTGCTCGGCGCCGCGAAACTCGGCACCACACGGCTGATCGACAATCAGGAAATCCTGGCGCCGTAAAAATGCCGTGACGACGTGACGACGTGACGATCGTGACGATCGTGACGATCGTGACGGTCGTGACCGAAAAATCTATCGGCTAGCGCCTGGTTTCGCGCCCGCTATCTCTCATGACCATTCTGTACTACAGCGAAACCGATCCTCCGGAGCCGTGGCGCGAAGTGTTCGCGCGCGAGTTGCCGAGAATTCCGTTTCGTGTCGTGGCCGGATTCAGGTCCGCTGGAAAATGTCCGGTACGCGCTGGTGTGGAAACCTCCTCGGGGGTTCCTCGCGCAGTTTCCGAACCTCAGGGCCATTCTCGCGCTCGGTGCCGGTGTCGATCCGATTCCGACCGATCCTGCTCTGCCTAAAGGCGTGCCGCTGTTGCGGCTGGTGGACGTGGGCTTTCCCGCGCAGATGGCGGACTACGCAATGTACGCCGTGCTGCGCTTTCAGCGACGCATGGCGGAACTCGAGGCCTTGCAGCGACAGGCCCGGTGGAATCAGATCGACCCGTACTTTGTTCGGGACTTTCCGGTCGGCGTGATGGGGCTGGGCGTCATCGGCGTCGGTAGTGGCGCAGCGGCTAGCTGCAGCAGGCTACGCAGTGGCGGGATGGGCAAGTAGACGCCAAACAGATCGAAGGCGTCGAAGCGTTTGCCGGTAGCGAGATCTTCAGGAAATTTCTTTCCCGCTCGCGTGTCGTAGTCAACGCGCTGCCGCTGACGCCGCAGACGGAGAACATCCTCGACGCTGCTGCCTTCGCCGCGATGCCGAGGGGAGGGTACGTCGTGAACATCGGTCGTGGCGCACATGTGGTCGACCGGGACCTGATCAGCGCCCTCGATAGCGGGCAACTGGAGGGCGCAATGCTGGATGTATTCCGCGAAGAGCCTTTGCCTTCCTCACACCCGTTCTGGCGTCACCCCAGAATCGTCGTCACGCCGCATGTCGCGGCGCCGACCATCGCCTCCGAAGTCCAGGCGCAAGTGATCGAGAACATCACGCGCCTGGAGCGCGGCGAGTCGCCACTGGGACTCGTGGATCGCGACAGAGGTTACTAGCCCGCGGCTACGGCCGGCCGCTCCACACGCGCAGCCTTTATACTGGGTCGTCTCATCACTGCCCGCCCCGCCGAACTATGGCCAGGAAGCACAGAGTCAACCGCGACCTACTCATCGTTGCGCTCCCCGCGACCCTTGTCGTGGTGGGGGCGATCGGCCTGACACTGCTGCTCATGCGCCCGGCGCCGCCCTCCGAGATAGTCATGTCGACCGGCACGGCGGAAGGCAGCTATCACGCCTACGCGATGAAGTATCGCGACATCCTGGCCCGCGACGGTGTGACGTTGCGTCTTGTGGCCCTCGGGCGGGGCCGTAGAGAATCTGCACCGTCTCTCGGACCCGTCGGCACACGTCGATGTCGCGCTGGTTCAGGGCGGCATTGCGAGTGCGGTGTCGCCCGAAAGCACGCAGGGACTGGTATCGCTGGGCAGCGTTTATAACGAAGTGCTGTGGGTGTTCTACCGAGGAGACCGGATTCTGGACAGATTGCCGCCCCTTGACGGGAAGATGATCGCAATCGGCGCTGAGAAAAGCGGCACTGCGGCCCTGGCCATGGTGCTGTTGGAAGCCACTGGCATTGCGAACCCGCCGACCACCATCATGAAGATCGGCGGGCGGGCGGCGGCGGATCTACTGCTTTCGGGCGGGATCGACGCCGCCTTCTTCGTCGCGAGTCCGCATGCGCCGATCATCCAGGAACTCCTGCGCGCGAAGAATGTGCACCTGCTAAGTTTTAGCCGCGCCGATGCCTACACCCGCAGGCACTTCTATCTCACCAGGTTCATCCTGCCGCAAGGCGTGTTCGATATGGCCGAAAACATCCCGGAGCGCGACGTGGTGTTGGTCGGCACCACTGCAAACCTGGTCGTAAAGGAAGATCTGCATCCGGCGCTCGTATACCTGCTACTGCGAGCGGCTGCGGAAGTGCACAACGCTCCGACGCTGTTCTCCGGGTTGCGCGCGTTTCCCGCCCCCAACGACACGGAGTTGCCCCTCAGCCCGGAGGCCGCCCGCTTTTACAAATCCGGCCCGCCGCTGCTGCAACGCTATCTGCCGTACTGGGGCGCGAATCTGGTCGACCGCCTGCTCGTGCTGCTGCTCCCGGCGCTGGTGGTGTTGATCCCTGCGGGGCGGCTGCTGCCGCAGCTGTACCGATGGCGTGTGCGCTCGCGCATCTACCGCTGGTATGCCATCCTTAAAGAGATCGAGCTGGAGTTGGAGGAGCGTCGCAGCCCGGAGGAGCTCGCGCACATCCTCGATCGCCTGGAGAAAATCGATGATGCCATCCACCGGATCGAAACCCCGCTGGCCTACTCGGAGAATCTGTACGTCTTCCGTCAGCACATCGATCTCGTCCGCCAGCGCGCCCAGTTCGCGATCCAGCGCGCCGAGCGCAACGCTATTGCCGAAGTGCAGCAACTGCGCAAGCCCGGGACACAGGAGAGTTTTTCCGCCTCACCTTGAACCACTGCCTTACGCGGTTGGCAGCTTGAAATCCTTGTATTCATCGCGCAGCTTGGTCTTGAGCAGTTTGCCCGGTGGCGGTGTGCGGCAACTGGTCCACGAACACGACGTCGTCAGGGATCCACCATTTCGCTACTTTCCCTTCGAAGAACTTGATCAGTTCTTCGCGGGTCACCTGCGTGTCCTTTTTCTTCACCACGATCAGCAGCGGCCGCTCGTCCCACTTCGGATGGCGTATTCCGACCACCGCCGCTTCCGCGACCGCGGGGTGCGCGACCGCGGCGTTCTCAAGGTCGATCGAGCTGATCCACTCGCCGCCGGACTTGATCACGTCCTTGGAACGGTCGGTGATCTGCATGTAGCCGTCGGGGTCGATGGTGGCCACGTCGCCGGTGGGAAACCAGGCCTTGCCTTTCTCGTCCTTGCGCATCGGGTCGCCGCCCTCGCCCTTGAAATACCCGTTGCTGATCCACGGGCCACGCACCAGCAAGTTTCCGAAAGCCTTGCCGTCCCACGGCAGTTCCTTGCCGGCGTCGTCCACGATCTTCATGTCCACCCCGAAAACGGTACGGCCCTGCTTGCTCTGGATCGCCAGCTTGCTGTCCTTCGGCAGGTCCAGATGTCTGGACTTGAAGGTACTGACGGTGCCGACCGGGCTCATTTCGGTCATGCCCCAGGCGTGCAGCACCTGAACGCCGTAGTCCTCCTGGAAGGACCGGATCATCGCGGGCGGGCACGCCGAGCCGCCGATCACGGTGCGATTCATGGTGCGTGAACTTGAGCTTGTTCTGGCCCATGTGCTGCAGCAGCGCGAGCCATACCGTGGGCACGCCGGCCGAAACAGTGACCCGCTCCGTCTCGAACAGCTCGAACAGGCTCTTGCCGTCGAGCTGGTAACCGGGCAGCACCATCTTGGCTCCGACCAGCGCGCAACTGTAGGGCAGGGCCCAGGCGTTGGCATGAAACATCGGCACCACCGGCAGCATCACGTCGCGCGACGAAACGTTGAGCGCATCGGGCAGCGCCGCCGCATAGGCATGGATCACCGTGGAGCGGTGCGAGTACAGCACGCCCTTCGGATTGCCGGTGGTGCCCGAGGTGTAGCACAGCGAAGATGCGGTGTGCTCGTCCAGTTCCGGCCAATCGTAATCGTCCGCCTGCGCATTCACCAGGTCCTCGTAGCACAGCAGATTGGGGATGCCGGCCTGGGGCATGTGCGCGCGGTCGGTCATGACGATCCAGCCCTTTACGCTCTTGCACATCGGCGCGAGCTTCTCGATCAAAGGCGCGAACGTCAGGTCGAACATCAGAAAGCTGTCCTCGGCATGGTTGATGATGTACGTGATCTGCTCGGGAAACAGGCGCGGATTGATGGTGTGCATCACCGCTCCCATGCCGGAAATGGCGTAGAAGGCCTCCAGGTGCCGGTAGCCGTTCCAGGCCAGCGTGGCGACGCGGTCGCCTTTCTTCACCCCGAGCGCGCCGAGGGCGTTGGCAAGTTTGCGCGCCCGGCGATGCGCCTCGCGATAGTTGTAGCGGTGTATTCCGCCTTCCACCAATCGCGACACGATTTCGGTGTCGCCGTGGTGGCGGTCCGCGTGCGTGATCAGGGAAGAAATCAGCAGCGGGACATCCATCATCAGGCCTTGCATGGCGGGCTCCTCTCGTAGATGCATTCTTGTGTAGGGATTCTAGCAGCTTGAGCCCTTCGCTCAGTGCGGCCGCAGTTGCGTCGACCGAACCCTCGTTGCGGTGCAAGAACGGCTTCGGCAGGCCGTTGGTCGGGGTTTCGCTCGGTTTACAATGGCGCGGCTTTCCGACTAGAATCTGCACGCTGCAACGAAGCAGGTGGCAGCCATGGCTGCACTCGACCCGAATCGGCGCGCGCTTGAACGCACGTCGGATATGGCAGAGCTTCCCTAGATCAGATGACGCCCAAGACCGTGCCCCTTCCGCAAACGTTTCCATTCGAAGTTGCCGGCGGCTCTTTGCGGGGCGGTCCGATCTTGCGCGTCAACTAAGGGAGACCGAGCCATGAAATCGAAGTGCGCGCTGACCCTGTTCGTGTGGATGGTGATGTCCTCGCTGGCGGCTACGGCACCAGCGCAGGACACCATCAAGATCGCCTTCATCGAGGGGCTCAGCGGACCCTTCGCCAACGTCGGCGAGATCGGTCTGCGCCACTACCAGATTGCGGCGGAAGCCGTGAATTCGCGCGGCGGCGTCCTCGGCGGCATGAAGTTCGAGATCGTGCCTTTCGACAGCAAGACCAATCCGCAGGAAGCCCTGCTGGTTCTCAGGCAGGCAATCGACCAGGGCATCCGCTACATCGCGCAGGGCAATGGCTCCAGCGTCGCGCTGGCTTTGGCAGAAGGTGTGGCCAAACACAATTCCCGCAACCCGGAGAAGAGCGTCGTGTTTCTGAACTACGCCGCCGTGGATCCCGCGCTGACCAACGACAAATGCACTTTCTGGCATTTCCGTTTCGATGCCGATGTAGACATGAAGATGCAGGCGCTGACCGACTACATGGCCACGCACAAGGGCGTCAAGAAAGTGTATCTGATCAACCAGGACTATTCCTTCGGCCAGGCGGTGGCGAAATCCGCCCGCGCGATGCTCACCGCGAAACGGCCGGATGTCGAGATCGTCGGCGACGACCTGCATCCGCTCGGCAAGGTGAAGGACTTCTCGCCTTACGTCGCCAAGATCAAGGCCACCGGTGCCGACAGCGTGATTACCGGCAACTGGGGCAACGATCTTGCCCTGCTGGTGAAGGCAGGCAAGGACGCCGGCCTCAAGGTGGACTACTACACTTACTATGCGGGTGCCGCCAGCGTAATTACCGCCATCGGCGAGGCCGGCGTCGGCCACGTCAAGCAGGTCACCACCTGGCATGCCAACATCGGTGGCAAGCGCGCGACCGAACATACGGTTGCCTACCGCGCGCGTTTCCCCGACGTCAGGGACGACCTGTATTTCTCCTCGGTACGCGTGTCGATCGACGCGTTGGCCATGGCGATGGAAAAAGCTAAATCGGCCGATACGGCCAAAGTGGCGGCGGCCATGGAAGGCCTGAAGCTCGAGGACGACTCCGGGGAAGTGACAATGCGCGCCGACAACCACCAGCTGATCCAGCCTCTATACATATCCACACTGGTTCGCGCCAACGGCAAAGACGTGAAATTCGACATGGAAAAGACCGGGCTGGGCTTCCGCACCGACGCGCGCATCGAAGGCAAGAACACGGCGATGGCCACGACGTGCAAGATGCAAAGGCCGTGACCGAGTGACCAGTGACCAGTGACAATTGATCGGGTCAAGATCGAGAGACATGGCCGCACCCATTACGACTTTGCAATGGACTTGAGTGATTTTTTGAGCAACGGTCGTTCTAATCGGTCACCTGTCACTCGTCACTCGTCACCGCCTTCATCATGGAATTCTTCCTCGTCACCCTGCTGAACAGCCTGTCCTACGGGCTGCTGCTGTTCATGCTGTCCTCCGGGCTGACGCTGATCTTCAGCATGATGGGCGTGCTCAATTTCGCCCACGCCAGCTTCTACATGCTCGGCGCTTACTTCGCCTATCAAACTGGGTTGTATGTCGGGTTCTGGCCGGCGCTGTTCCTTTCGCCCCTGCTGGTCGGCGCGCTCGGCGCACTTACCGAGCGTTATGGACTGCGCACGGTGCACAAGTTTGGCCACGTCGCGGAACTGCTGTTCACCTTCGGGCTGGCCTACGTCATCGAGGAGATCGTGCACCTGATCTGGGGGCGCGCGCCCGTTGACTACCGTATTCCCGTTGAATTCGATTTCACCCTGTTCACGCTGTTTACCACCCAGTACCCGGCCTACCGCGGTTTCATGATGCTGGTGTCGGTCGGCATGCTCGCGGCACTGTACCTCGGGCTCACCCGCACCCGCATCGGCCTGGTGATCCAGGCTTCACTTACGCACCCGGACATGGTGGAGGCGCTCGGCCACAACGTGCCGCGGGTATTCATGCTGGTGTTTGCCGGCGGCGCGGCACTGGCAGGACTGGCTGGCGTGATCGGCGGCAATGCCTTCATTACCGAACCTGGGATGGCAGTGGCAGTCGGCAGCATCGTATTCGTGGTGGTCGTGTTCGGCGGCATGGGCTCGCTCACCGGTGCTTTCATCGCTTCCCTGATCATCGGCGCGCTGCAGACTTTCTCAGTTGCGCTCGATTATTCGATGCTGGACCTGTTCGCGAAGATGGGGATGAGCGTCTCGCCGGGTTCATCATGGCACGGGTTGTGGTCGATCACGATATCGCAGACGGCGCCGGTGATGCCATACCTGTTGATGGTGCTGATGCTGATCGTGCGTCCGCGCGGACTGATGGGAACGCGGGAATCGTGATGAAGAGCCCCATCCTGATGGCGTCACACCGCGCCACGCGGCATCCGGCATGAACCCGGTCATTACCAGACGTCGAATCATCTTCTGGGCCGCGGCCGTGCTGTTCTTCGCTTTGCTTCCGTTCGTGTTCACCCAGAGCTTTGCATTGTCCATGCTGTCGCAGATGGGCATCGCCATCATTTTTGCGCTGTCCTACAACATGCTGCTCGGCCAGACCGGGCTGCTGTCTTTCGGTCATGCCGTGTATTTCGGCCTCGGCGCTTTTTTCTGTGCGCACGCACTGAACCTCGTCGGGGCCGGCAAATTCTGGTTCCCGGTGACGTTCATGCCTCTGGTGGGCGGGCTGGCGGGGATGTTTTTCGGCCTGGTGCTGGGTTTCGTCACCACTCGCCGCGCGGGAACGCCGTTCGCGATGATCTCGCTCGGCATCGCCGAGATGGTGGCGGCGAGCGCGCTCATGTTCACCGGATTCTTCGGCGGGGAGGGTGGCATCGCCACCGACCGCACCGTTGGCGGTGCGCTGATGGGCATCGGCTATGGTCCGCAGATCCAGGTCTATTACCTGATCGCGGGATGGTGCCTGGCCTGCATCATCGGGATGTTTGCCATCACGCAAACGCCGCTGGGTCGCATGGCCAACGCAGTGCGGGACAACCCCGAGCGGGCCAAGTTCGTCGGCTACAATCCCACGCGCGTGCGCTGGCTGATGATGACGCTGGCCGGCTTTTTTGCCGGCGTGGGCGGCGGACTGGCAGCGATCAACTACGAGATCGTCACCGCCGAGACGCTGGGCGTGATGGCCTCCGGCAACGTGGTATTGATGGCGTTCATCGGCGGCATCGGCCACTTCTGGGGGCCGATCATCGGTGCGGTACTGGTGACGCTGCTGCAATCCGCGCTCTCCAATTACACCCAGGCCTGGCTGCTCTACTTCGGACTGTTCTTCCTGGTGATCATCATGTTCTCCCCGGGAGGCATCGCCAACCTGATCACGTTGCACAAACCCGTCTGGCAAGCAGGGCTGTTGAAGCGACTGTTGCCCGCGTACTCCATCTCAGGCGGCGCAGGCCTGATGATGTTGCTCGGATTCTTCGCCCTGATCGAGTTGATTTATCACTTCGAGGCCAAACAGGCCGCGAACATGGCGTTCCCGTTCTTCGGCGTCACCCTCGACCCCGCTCGGACCACGTTCTGGATCGGCACGCTCGTTGTGCTTGCGGCCGGCATGGCCTTCTCTTACAGGGCGACGCGAGTAGTGCAGCGCGCCTGGGACGACGTTACCGCCGAGCTGCAGGTAAAAGGGATCGTATGACCGCCCCGGCACTGCAACTGAGCGACGTGCGCAAAAGCTTCGGTCGTACTGCGATCATCAACGGGGTGAATTTGGCGATCGCCACGGGCGAACGCCACGCCATCATCGGCCCGAACGGCGCCGGCAAATCCACGCTGTTCAATCTGATCAGCGGCCGTTTTCCGGTCAGTTCGGGTCGGGTCGACCTGCACGGCGAGGATATCACCGGGTTGGAGCCGCACCTGATCAACCGCAAAGGACTGGCGCGCAGCTTCCAGATCACCAACATTTTCCCGCGTCTCTCGGTGTACGAGAATCTGCGCTGTGCGGTGCTGTGGTCGCTGGGGTACAAGTACTCCTTCTGGCACCGCATCGGCGCGCTCAATGAAGTGCGCAGCCGCACGGACGAGATTGTCGAGCGCATCGGCATGGCAACGCGCCGCGACCGGCCGGCCGGCGTGCTGACCTACGCCGAGCAGCGGGCGCTGGAAATCGGCGTCACCATTGCGGGCGGAGCCGACGTGATCCTGTTGGACGAGCCGACCGCGGGAATGAGCCGCAGCGAGACCGGCGAGGCGGTGGAATTGATCCGCAACTTGACCGAAGGCAAAACACTGGTGATGGTGGAGCACGACATGAGCGTGGTGTTCAACCTCGCCGACCGCATCTCGGTGCTGGTCTACGGCGAGGTCATCGCCAGCGGGGCGCCGCAGGAAATTCGGAGCAACAAGGCCGTTCAGGAAGCCTATCTTGGTACTGAGCAGCACTAAAACATGACGAACCACAGAGGCGACCTCACCACCCGCCCTCTCCAGCAAGCTGGAGAGGGTGCCCTCAGCGCCCTCGACTCAGGCTCTTTCGTATTTGTCACCCTCTCCGCCCTTTGGGGGGAGAGGGATGGGGTGAGGTGGGTGTTAGACCATGCTTGAAGTCAAAGACCTGCACGCGTACTACGGCAAGAGCCACATCCTGCACGGGGTGCATTTGAACGTGCGCCAGGGCGAGATCGTCAGCCTGCTGGGCCGCAACGGCGTGGGGCGCTCGACCACCATCAAGTCGATCATGGGACAGGTAAATTCGGCCGGATCGGTAAAGTTCAATGGCGAGGAGATCAACGGCCTGAAGACTTACATGATCGCGCGCAAGGGCTTGGGTTACGTGCCGGAGAATCGCGAAATCTTTCCGACGCTCACCGTCAGGCAGAACCTGATGCTGGGAATGAAGAATGCGCGCCGCAGCGGCCGCTGGAGCATCGAGGACATGTTCAAGCTGTTTCCGATGCTGCGCGAACGCACCGATGCGCTCGCGGGCGTGATGTCGGGCGGCGAGCAGCAGATGCTCACGCTGTGCCGCACGCTGATGGGCGATCCGGACCTGGTGATGATCGACGAGCCGACCGAAGGCCTGGCGCCGAAGATCGTCGAGCTGGTCGCGCGTCTTTTCGAAGAGATCAAGAACCGCGGCGTGTCCATCCTGCTGGTAGAACAGAAGCTCACTATCGCGCTCAAGATTTCGCAGCGGCTCTACGTCATGGGGCATGGCCGGATCGTGTTCGAGGGCACGCCCGAAGATCTCAAGGCAAACGAGGCCATCCGCAAGGAATGGCTGGAAGTCTAACCGGACAAAACGCGTTCAACTGCGTTTCAAGATCTGAGGTGTTCCAAATGACCAGTTTAGTCGAGTACCAGAAGCAGGGCAGCGTCGGCGTCATCACGCTGAACAATCCGCCGGTCAACGCGCTGTCGGTGAACAAGGGCGTGGTGCAGGGCATCCTCGATGCGCTCAAGGAGGGCGACCACGATCCGCACGTGCGTGCATTCGTGATCATCGGCGCGGGCCGCAACTTCTCCGGCGGCGCGGACATCAGCGAGTTCGGAGGCGGCTACGACCCCGGCAAGGCCAAGTTGCCCGACGTGCTCGCTTACATGGACACGGTGACCAAGCCGATCGTGGCGGCGATCCATGGTCCGACCATGGGCGGCGGCCTCGAGCTCGCGCTCGCCTGCCATTACCGCGTCGCGCTTCCCGGAGCGCAGATCGCGCTTCCCGAGGTCAAGCTCGGCATCCTGCCGGGCGCGGGTGGCACCCAACGCCTGCCGCGACTGATCGGTGCCGAGAAGGCGCTCGAACTGATGGTCGCCGGCGATCCGATTTCCACCGAAAAGGCCAAGGAACTGGGCGTGGTGGACGAGGTCGTCTCCGGCGACCTGCGCGCCGCGGCGCTGACGTTCACCAACCGCCTCGTCAGGGAGGGCAAGGGCGTGCGGCGCGCCAGCCAGCTCGCAGTTTCGCTCGACCGGCCCGCTGCGGAGTTTTTCGAGCAAGCGCGCAGCCGCGTAGCCAAAGACTGGCGCGGCTATCCCGCGCCGCTGGCGATCGTTGCCTGCGTCGAAGCCGCCGTCAGCCAGCCTTTTGCCAAGGGAATTGCGTTCGAACGCCAGCAGTTCGAGAAACTGGTCAAGACCGACGAGTCGCGCGCGCTGCGGCATCTGTTCTTTGCCGAGCGCCAGGTAACGAAGATTCCCGATGTGCCCGAGGACACGCCGGCGCACGAGATCAAGTCCGCGGCGTTGATCGGTGCCGGAACGATGGGCGGCGGCATCGCGATGAACTTCGCCAACGCCGGCATTCCGGTGAAGGTGCTGGAGGTGAACCAGGAGGCACTGGACAAGGGCCTGGCCATCGTGCGCAAGAATTACGCCGCGACCGTGTCCAAGGGCCGGTTGAGCCAGGAAACCATGGACAAGCGCATGGGACTGTTCAAGGGCGTGACCCGCTACGAAGACATCAAGGATGCCGACATCGTGATCGAAGCCGTGTTCGAGGACATGGCGGTCAAGAAGCAGGTGTTCGAAAAGCTCGACAAGGCCGCCAAGCCGGGTGCCATCCTGGCTACAAATACTTCGACGCTGGACGTCAACGAGATCGCCGCCGTGACATCGCGGCCGCAGGACGTGCTGGGACTGCATTTCTTCAGTCCGGCCAATGTGATGAAGCTGCTCGAAGTGGTGCGCGCCGCGAAGACTTCGAAGGAAACGCTGGCAACGGCGATGAAACTTTCCAAGGCCATCAGGAAAGTCGGCGTGGTCGCCGGCGTCTGCGACGGCTTCATCGGCAATCGCATGCTGCACGGCTATTTTCGAGAGGCCGGCTTCCTGCTCGAGGAGGGCGCGCTCCCGCAGCAAGTGGACAAGGTGATCGAGGATTTCGGCTTCGCCATGGGTCCGTTCCGCGTCGGCGACCTCGCCGGCCTCGATGTGGGCTGGTACATCCGCAAGCGCCAGGCCGCGACCCGGCCGCCGCACCTTCGCTATTCCAAGGTCGCGGATCAGATCTGCGAACTCGGGCGCTTCGGGCAGAAAACTGGCGCGGGCTGGTATCGTTACGAGCCGGGCAATCGCACGCCGATTCCCGATCCCGCGGTCGAGGCGCTGATCGTAAAAGCCTCGAAGGAGGCCGGCATCAAGCGCCACGAGATCTCCGACCAGGAGATCCTCGAGCGCTGCATCTACGCGCTGGTCAACGAGGGCGCGCAGATCCTGGAAGAGAGGCATCGCACTGCGCGCATCTGATATCGACATCGTCTACATCTATGGTTACGGATTCCCGCGCTATCGCGGCGGCCCGATGTTTTATGCCGACACCGTCGGACTGGACAAGGTGTACGAAGCAGTACAGCGCTATCATTCCGCCCATGGCGAATTGTGGAAGCCGGCGCCGCTCTTGAAGCGGTTGGCGGGCGAGGGAAAGAGGTTTAATCAGTAGAAAGAGCGTGAAGGAGTGAATGAGTGAACGAGTGAAAGGTAAGGGCATTTAAGGCAATAAGGCTTTCACCCTTCACCCTTCACCCCTTCACGATTTCATCCCTTCACTCCTTTACCCCTTCACCCCTTCGCTCATTCACCCACTCCGAAGGAGTAGATCATGGATGCAGTAATTGTTTCTACGGCGCGCACGCCGCTATGCAAGAGCTGGAAGGGCGCGCTCAACATGACCCACGGCGCCACCATGGGCGGGCACGTGGTGAAGGCGGCGCTGGAACGCGCGAAGCTCGATCCCGCCGAAGTCGAGGATGTGATCATGGGTTGCGCCACCCCGGAAGGCGCGACCGGCCAGAACATCGCCCGGCAGATTGCGATCCGTGCCGGGATGCCGGTTACCGTCTCGGGCATGACGGTAAACCGCTTTTGCTCTTCGGGGTTGCAGACTGTGGCGCTGGCGTCCCAACGCATTCTGACCGGCGAGGCGGAAATTTTCGTTGCCGGCGGCGTCGAATCGATCTCCTGCGTGCAGAATGAAATGAACAAGCACATGCTCGCCGAGCCTTGGCTGACGCAGAACAAGCCCGAGATCTACTGGCCGATGCTGGCCACCGCGGAGACCGTCGCGAAGCGCTACAAGATCGGCCGCGAGGCGCAGGACCGTTACGGCGTTGACAGCCAGTTGAAAGCGGCCAGGGCGCGCGCCGAGGGCAAGTTCAAGGACGAAATCGTGCCGATCGCAACGCGCATGAAGATCGTCGACAAGAACACCGGCCAGGAGTCGGTCAAGGATGTCACCGCGGCCGAGGACGAAGGCATCCGGCCAGACACCAATTACCAGGGTGTGTCGCAGATCAAGCCGGCGATCGAGGGCGGAGTGATCGCTGCCGGCAACGCCAGCCAGTTTTCCGATGGCGCGTCGGCGCAGGTCCTGATGAGCGACCGGATGGCGGCCAGGAAAGGCCTGAAGCCGATGGGGATTTTCCGCGGCTTCGCAGTCGCCGGCTGCGAGCCCGACGAGATGGGCATCGGTCCGGTATTCGCCGTTCCCAAGCTCCTGAAACAGACCGGGAAGAAAATCGAGGACATCGGCCTGTGGGAATTGAACGAGGCGTTCGCGGTTCAGGTCATCTACTGTCGCGACAAGCTCGGCATCCCCAACGACCGGCTCAACGTCAACGGCGGTTCGATTGCCGTCGGACATCCATACGGCGTGACCGGCAGCCGTCTGATCGGCCACGCGCTGATCGAAGGCAAACGCCGCGGCATCAAGTACGTCGTGGTGACGATGTGCATCGGTGGCGGTATGGGTGCCGCCGGCCTGTTCGAAGTCGTGTGAAGGTCGCCTCACCCCCCGCCCTCTCCACTATCGTGGAGAGGGAGCCCAAAGGCCATGGCGAGCGAACCGTTCCATTCTGATCACCCTCTCCGCATCTTGACCATTCCTCCCTCTCCACTTGTGGAGAGGGGCGGGGTGAGGCTAGCGGGAGAGGGGCGGGGAGAGGTGGGTGTCTAAGCTGCTCAATCGCCGGGACCTCGAGTTCGTTCTCTACGAACTGCTGGACGTCGAGTCACTGACGCGCAGGCCCCGCTTCGCCGAACACTCGCGCGAGACCTTCGACGCGGCGCTGGCGACAGCGGCGCAGATCGCCGAGGAGAAATTCGCGCCCCACAACCGCAAGTCGGATCTCGACGAGCCGCGCTTCGAAGGCGGGCGCGTGCACATCATTCCCGAGGTTAAAGAGTCACTCGACGCTTTCCGCGACGCCGGTTTCATTGCAGCGGCGCAGGATTTCGATTTGGGCGGCATGCAACTGCCCTGGACCGTGGCGCAGGCCTGTTTCTCCTGGTTCAACGCCGCCAATGTCTCGACCTCGGCCTATCCGTTCCTGACGATTGCCAACGCCAACCTGATCCGCACCTTTGGTTCCGAGGCGCAGAAACAGCGATATCTTCCGCCGCTGCTCGCGGGCCGCTTCTTCGGCACCATGTGCCTTTCGGAGGCGCAGGCGGGCTCTTCGCTGTCGGACATCCGCACCACCGCTTTGCCGCAGCCCGATGGTTCCTACCGGATCGCGGGTTCCAAAATGTGGATCTCCGGCGGGGAGCACGAGCTGTCCGAGAACATCATTCACCTCGTGCTGGCGCGTATCAAGGACGCGCCGGCCGGCGTGAAGGGCATATCGCTGTTCATCGTGCCCAAGTTCCGAGTCAATGACGACGGCACGCTGGCTGCACGGAACGACGTGGCGCTGGCGGGGCTGAACCACAAGATGGGTTTTCGCGGCACTACCAATTGCGTGCTCAATTTCGGGGAAAAGGGCGGCGCTTACGCGGAGTTGATCGGCGAACCCAGCAAGGGGCTCGCATTGATGTTCCACATGATGAACGAGGCGCGCATCGGCGTAGGGCTGGGTGCCACCGTGCTGGGCTACACCGGTTATCTCCATGCGCTCGAGTATGCGCGCGAGCGGCCGCAGGGCAGACTGCCCGGTTCCAAGGACCCCAACCAGCCGCAGGTGAGCATCATCGAGCACGCCGACGTGAGACGCATGCTGCTGGCACAGAAAGCGTACGTCGAGGGCGCGCTTGCGCTCTGTCTATACTGCGCACGGCTGGTGGATGAGCAGCAGTCCGCGGACAATGACAAGCAACGGCGCGAGGCGGGCTTGCTGCTCGACATTCTTACCCCGATTGCCAAGGCCTGGCCGTCGCAGTACGGCGTCGAAGCGAACAGCCTGGCGATCCAGGTGCATGGCGGGTACGGCTACACGCGCGAGTTTCCGGTCGAGCAGTTTTATCGCGACAACCGGCTCAACCCTATCCACGAAGGCACCAACGGCATCCAGGGGCTCGATCTGCTGGGGCGCAAGGCCGGCATGCAGGACGGCGCCGCGATCCAGTTGCTGGCGCGCGACATCCATGCGGTGATACGCGAGGCGCAGGCCTGCGATTCCGAGGAATTGCGCCGTTGCGCCGCAGGCGCTCAACGAGGCGCTGGACCGCATGATGGAAGTCACGCGGAATCTCCTGTGTGTGACGGCGCGCGGCGAACTCGATCTCGGGTTGGCGAATTCATCCGTGTACCTCGACATGGCCGGGCACACGGTGATCGCCTGGGTCTGGCTCAGGCAGGCGATGGTTGCGGTGAAGAAAGTCGGCAAGGCGCCGGACGCGGACCGGGACTTTTACCAGGGCAAGCTGCAGGCCTGCGCGTGGTTCTTCCGCTGGGAGCTGCCGAAGACCGCGCACTGGCACGAGCTCCTGAACAATCTCGACCGCACCTGCCTCGAAATGCAGGATGCCTGGTTCTAAATAAACGCGTGGAACGCAAAGTACGCAAAGGTGCGCGAAGGAAAACCAGCACCAACGAAATGAGAAAAGGAACAGGTGGGTCGCACGTCCGGCGACAATGCCTCTCGGTGGGGATTCTTTTTTGCACCGATTCGGCTCTTGAATTCCTTTGCGTACCTTTGTGGCCTTTGCGTTGAAAGATTTGTCGGGGAGAGTGTATGAATGTGAAGAAACTGTTTGACCTGAGCGGCAAGACCGCGCTGATCACCGGCGGCTCGCGCGGACTGGGACTGCAGATTGCCGAAGCCCTCGGCGAGATGGGTGCCAAAGTGGCGATCACCGCCCGCAAGGCGGGCGAGCTGGCGGAGGCCAAGGCGCATCTCAAAGGCCTGGGCGTGGAGGCGCTGACGGTCGTCAACGACCTGCAGGACACCGCATCGGTCAAGCCGATGGTCGAACAGGTGCTGAAAAGCCATGGGCAGATCGACATTCTGGTGAACAACGCCGGCGCGGCCTGGGGCGCGCCGGCCGAGGATCATCCGCTCGAAGCCTGGTACAAGGTGATCAACCTTAATCTGACCGCGGTGTTCCTGGTGAGCCAGGCCGTCGCAAAGCTGAGCATGATCCCGCGCAAGTACGGCCGCATCATCAATCTAGCGTCCATCGCCGGCCTGGTGGGCACCGATCCGCGCATGATGCCGACCATCGCCTACAACGCCAGCAAAGGCGGCGTCGTCAATTTCACGCGCTCACTGGCGGTGGAATGGGCGCACTACGGAATCACCGTGAACGCCATCGCGCCGGGCGTATTCCCGTCGAAGATGTCGCAGGGAATGATCGACAAGGCCGAGCAGGTCATTCTGGAAATCACGCCGATGAAAAGGCTGGGCACGGATTTCGATCTCAAGGGCCTGGCGGTGCTGCTGGCGTCCGATGCGTCCGCATACATCACCGGCCAGATCGTCGCTGTCGATGGCGGACTGGTCGCGATGTAACGCCATGACCAGGGCGGCGACAGGCTTCGACATCCATGTGCCCTTCGTGGAGCACCTCGGCCTGCAACTTCTCGAGAAGCGTAACGGTGTCGTACGCATGCGTCTCGAACCGCGGCCCGAGTTCGAGAACAGTTGGGGCTCGATGCATGGCGGCGCGCTGATGACGTTGCTCGACGTGGCGCTGGCGACCGCGGGACGCTCGCTGGATGAGCACTGCAACGGCGCGCTGACCGTCGAGATCAAAGTCAACTTCATCGCCGCCGCAGTCGGGCCGGTGCTCGCCGAAAGCCGCGCCCAGCGTGCCGGCCGTTCGCTGATCTTTTCCGAAGGCGAACTGCGCAGCGAAGACGGTACCCTGCTGGCAAAGGCGACCGGCACCTTCAAACTGCTGTACCCAAGGGAATAGTCATGCCGCTTGATCCGCAGATCGAATTCGTCATCGGCCTGGTAAAGAAGGCCAATGCTCCCGAGTTCTGGCAACTCACTCCCGACCAGGCGCGCGAGCAGTATTCGCTGCGTGTGGCCAAACTGGCGGTGAAGGAACCGATTTTCAGGACCGAGGACCGGCGCATTCCCGGTCCCGGCAGCCCCATCCCGATCCGCATCTACACGCCGCGCGAAGCCAAGGCCGGCGAAAAGCTGCCGGTGCTGCTGTGGTTCCACGGCGGCGGCTTCGTCATCGGCTCGATCGACACCCACGATTCGGTGTGCCGGATGCTGGCCAACCAGGCCGATTGCATCGTGGTTTCGGCGGACTACCGGCTGGCGCCGGAGTGCAAATTTCCCGCGGCGGTGGAGGATTGCGAAGCGGCCCTGAAGTGGGTTGCACTGCACGCGGTGGAGTTCGGCGCGGATCCGCAAGCCATCGCCGTAGGCGGGGACAGCGCCGGGGCGAACCTGGCGACGGTGGTGGCCATTCTGGCGCGCGATGCCGGCCATCCGAAGATCGCATTCCAGCTCTTGATCTATCCGTGCGCAGCGCCGGAACCGGAGACGCCATCGCACTACAAATTTGCCGAGGGCTACGTGTTGAGCCGCAACACCATCACCTGGTTCTTCAGGCTTTACCAGCGCAGTCGGGCGGACTCGAACGATTTCCGCTTTGCGCCGCTGATCGCCGATGACCTCGCGAATCTGCCGCCGGCGCTGGTGCTGGTGGCCGGCTACGATCCGCTGCGCGACGAAGGCGTGGACTACGCCAAGCGGCTGATCGAGGCCGGCAACCGCGTGCGGCTGGTCAATTACGAGGGCATGATCCACGGTTTTATCCTGATGGGCGGCGCAGTGGATGCGGCGAAGCGCGCCGTCACAGAGTCGGCGCAGGCGCTGCGCGAAGCGTTTGCGGCCACGCGTGCAGCGGAGAAAAAGGACTCGGCGTTCGCAAAATAACGGGAGGAGCAATGATTTCGCTTACGGGGAAAGTGGCCTGGATCACGGGCGCGGGAACGGGGATCGGCCTGGCCGGCGCCAAGGCGCTGGCGGATGCGGGTGCGACGGTGGTGATGTCGGGGCGGCGCAAGGAAGTGCTGGCGCTGGAGGCGGAGAAAATCCGCATCAAGGGCGGCAAGTCCGAAGTCGAGGCGCTGGACGTATCGGACGCGAAGTCGGTGAAGAAAGTGGCAGCCGCCATCCTCAGCCGTCACGCCCGCGTGGACATTCTCGTCAACAGCGCGGGCTTGAACGTGCCCAACCGCTACTGGAAGAACCAGACCATCGAGGGCTGGAAGGAAGTGATCGGCATCAACCTCGACGGCTCGTTCTACACCACCCTTGCCGTGCTGCCGGCGATGCGCGCGCAGGAAGGACGGCCTGGTCATCAACGTTTCCTCCTGGGCCGGGGTCTTCCATCCGAAGCTGACCGGCGCCGCCTACAACGCCAGCAAGCACGCGGTCACGGCCATGACCGAGACCATCAACATGGAGGAGTGCGCGAACGGCATCCGCGCCTGCGCGATCTGCCCGGCGGAAGTGGCCACGCCGATCATGGACCGGCGCCCGATTCCGCCCAGCGCAGGAAGACCGCGCGCGCATGCTCCAGGCCGAAGACCTCGGCAATACCATCCGTTTCATTGCCGAGATGCCGCCGCACGTGTGCATCAACCAGGTCATCATCAGCCCGACCTGGAACCGGATGTACATCGAGAACCTGTAGATTCCGAAGAGCCGGTCAGGATTCTGCCCGACCATGAATGCGACAGTGTTCAGGAACGTCAGCGTACTGGACTGTACCGGCAATCCCGCCTTCGCCGGTTCCGTGCTCGTCGAAGGCAACAGGATAGCGGCGGTCGTTCCGGCCGCCGCCCCGCTTGCGGTCGGCGACGCGAGGGTTGTCGACGGGCAGGGCGCAACGCTGATGCCCGGACTCATCGAGGCGCATTCGCATCTTTCGTTCACCGACTTCGCCCAGTCGGTCGAACTCGGATTCATTCCGCCCGAAGAGCATACATTGCGCATGCGCGCAGAATGCGCGGCGCATGCTCGATGCAGGTTTCACCAGTTGCTTCAGCGCCGCTTCAGCCAAACCCAGGCTCGACATTGTGCTCCGCAACGCCATCGACAGCGGCGATTTTCCCGGTCCGAGAACGCTGGCGGCCAGTCCGGAGATGACGGTCACTTCGGGTCTTGGCGATGCGCGCCTGTATCACATGTACCGGGAGAATTTCGCCGTGGTCTGCAACGGCGCGGAAGAGTTTCGGCGCTTTTCGCGCGAGATGGTGCGCGAGGGCGTGGATACGCTGAAGATAAACGTGTCGGGCGATGACGGAGTGCCCGCATCGCGCGCCGATACCACCGTGATGAACGAGACCGAAGTCGCTGCCGTATGCGACGTGGCCCGTGCGCATGGCAAGCGCGTGGCAGCGCACGCCCGCAGCGCCGAATCCGTGAAGATGTGCCTGCGGCACGGCGTCGAAGTCATCTATCACGCCACGCTCCTCGACGAGGAAGCAAAGGACCGGTTGGAAGCGCAGAAGGACCGGATTTTCGTTGCGCCGGTGCTCGGCCACCTCTATACCACGCTGAACGAAGCGGAGCCGTGGGGGATTACGCGCGAAGTTGCGGAGAAGCGCGGAACCGGCCGGGAACTCGAATGCGGAATCGAAAGTATGAAAGACCTGAAGCGGCGCGGCGTGCGCATCCTGATCGGCGGTGACTATGGGTTCGCCTGGAATCCGGTAGGCACCGATGCGCGCGACATCGCGCACTTCGTGAATCTGCTCGGGTTCACGCCCATGGACGCGATTGTCGCAGCGACGAAGCTCGGCGGCGAGATCATGGGCATGGGCGACCACCTGGGGCAGATCAAGGCGGGATATCTGGCCGACCTGTTGCTCGTCAACGGTGATCCGCTCGAAGACGTCACAATCCTGCAGGACCAGAACAGGATGTCGGGAGTCATGAAAAACGGAGTGTTCTGGAGGGCGCCCGATGCAGCCGGCGTCGGATCAGTTCGACATTGAGCCCGATCTTGAGCCGGCTCTGCATCGGCGGTGAAGACATCGAGAAATCGCAAGATGGAGCACCGCAAGCCGACCTGTGCGGCGAGGTTCTGAGCAAAGTACAGTCACAATGGGGAATCACATGAGAAATGCAAATGCACTGCTGTTCCTGCTTCTCACACTCGCTGCGGCCGGAGTGCGCGCCGAGCCCACTACCTCGAACGCATACGCGCGAGCGGCGTGGTCCGGCTTGGGTTTCTCGAGACGGCGCCGCCGTTTTCGTATTCCGAGAACGGCAAGCCCCCGAAGGGATATTCGATCGACTTGTGCAATCGTGTGGTCGATGGCATCGGTCAGCAATTACGGTTGCCGAACCTGCGCCGGGAGTGGGTCAAGGTCACGTTTCAGGACCGGCTGGCGGCGGTGAAGGAGGGGCGGGTGGATCTCGATTGCGGCACCACGACCTGGACCCTGTCACGGCAGGAAGGCGTGGACTTCAGCCTGATGACCTTCATCGATGGCGGCAGCCTGTTGGTCAGGCTGGGAGATCGCTGGCGCGTTTGACCGATTTTGCGGGCAAGAGCATTGCAGTGGTGCCCGGCACCACGACCTCGGACGTGCTGCCCCGGGAACTGAAGCTTCGCGGCGTAGCGGCGCGCATCGTCACGGTTGCGGACGAACGCAAAGGGATGGCTATGCTTTCCGCCCGCGAAGTCGATGCCTACGCTTCCGATCGTCTGCTTCTGCTTGGGCTGGCGCTCGACGAGAAGGGCCAGCAGGCCTACAAGTTGATCGACGAGGACTTACTCGATCGAGCCGTATGCGCTGGCGATGCGCCGCGACGATCACGATTTCCGGCTCGCGGTGAATCGTTCGCTCGCCCGTATCTATCGGTCGCGCGAGATCGTCAGGATCTACGACATGTGGCTGGGATACCTGGGTCGGCCGGGCGTGGTGCTGTCCTCGATGTATTTGCTGCAGGCCATCCCCGAGTGACGGGCCGGATCCGATGAGACGCTCGGTCGCCGTTCTTGTTCTGCGTGTACCCTGGGCGCAATCGGGTACGTTTCCGCTCAACAGGAGCCGGGACTCCGGCGATGCCGGCAACACCGGTACTTCACAGTGCCGCGAATGTGGTGTCGTCACCAGCATTCGCGAGGTGCAGCGCGAACGCGAGTCGGCACGCACCGCTTACCGAGGACTTGCCGCCGGTCGGTCCCGTATTCGGCTTTACCTTTGGCGGCGATGCCCCGACAAGGCATTTCTTTGTCGGCGCCGTCGGCAGTCAGGAAATGCGCGATAGTCTGCTCGAAATCAGCTACGAGGTGACCGTCCGCTTCAACGACGGCCGCTACGGCGTGGTGGAGACGCGCGACGGAGTGGACCTGCGTGTCGGCGACCCGGTCAAAGTCATCAACAACAAGATCGAGTTGAACGTGTAACGATCAGCCGTCCACGGATGGACGCCAGAATCTGCAGCATCCTGACAAAAACGCGGCAAGTCACAACAGGTCGTAGCGGGGGAGGGGTCGATGCGTGTCCGGCGGATCATTGCAGTCGTTGCCCTTGTGGGCCTCGAGACGGTGTCTGTCCATGCCGAAGAGTCCGTCGCCGATCTCCCGCGGCAATGAAACGCTGATCGTCGAGAACCCTGAAGGCACGATCAAGAACGCAGGCTGGTTCAACATCTGGGCCATCAACGCCGGCGGCCAATCGACGGGCCTGCACCAACTGGCGTTGGATACCTTCTGGTTCATCGATCCGGAACGCGGCCTGGACGGCGTTTGGGACAACTCGCTCGCCGCCGACAAGCCGCTGTACAACAGCGATTTCACCAGGATGACGGTGAAACTGCGCAAGGGCATCTACTGGAGCGATGGCACCGAGTTCAGCGCCGACGACGTCGTCTATACGGTTCAGACGCACATGAAGACGAATGGCCTTCGGTGGAGCGCCCCGATTCAGATCAACGTCGACAGCATCTCCGCCGCCGACCGCTACACGGTGGTCTTCAAGCTGAAGAAACCGAACTCGCGCTTCCACGCGCTCTTCACCGTGCGCTGGAACGCGATGTGGATGATGCCCAAGCACGTTTTCGAGAAAGCCGGCGATCCGCTCAAATTCGCCTTCGATCCGCCGGTCACGCTCGGCGCCTACGTGCTCCACGGTTACGATCCCAACGGCAAGTGGTTCATCTGGCAGTTGCGCAACGACTGGCAACGCACCAGCATCGCCCGTTTCGGCAAGCCCGGACCGAAGTACGTCGTCTATATGGACGCCGGCCCGCCGGACAAGCGCGTGATCGCCCAACTCAATCACCAGCTCGACATCGTCCACGATACGTCGCCGGAGGGCATGTTCACGCTCGTCAGGCAATCGAAGTCCTCGCACGGATGGTTCAAGGGCTTCCCGTATGCCCATCCCGATCCGACGCTGCCGGCGGTGATCTTCAACCATCAGCTCGACCTCTTCAAGAACCGCGACGTGCGCTGGGCGCTGGCGCTGCTGATCGACATCAAGGCGGTCTCGATGGCGTCCTACCGCGGCGCGGCGACCATCTCCGCGATCGGTGTCCCGCCAACCGGATCTCACCCCGAGGTCTATCACGCACCGCTGGAGGGTTGGTTGAAGGAATTCGAGCTCGACACCGGCAAGCGTAGGATCAGGCCCTATGACCCCACCGTCGGCAAGCAGATCGCGGACATGCTGCGCGCATCCATGGGCGAGCAGATTCCGGCCGACCAGAATCAGATCGCCAAGGCCTTCGGCAGAGGATGGTGGAAGACGGATCCACAGGCGGCGCAGGAACTGCTTGAGAAGGCCGGCTTCGCCAAACGCGCGGACAAGTGGGTCACGCCCGACGGCAAGCCCTTCTCGATCAGGATCATGGTCGAGGGCGAATCGCGTCCGGTGATGACCCGGGCCGGGAGCATGATTGCGCAGCAGTGGCGGCAGTTCGGCATCGACGCCTCGACCGTCGTTGCGCAAGGGAACATGTCCGACCGGCGCAACGCCGGCGACTTCGAAGTGTTCATCGGCTGGAGCGTCGAGACCTGGGGCGGCCACCCGGACCTGTCGTTCTTTCTCGACAGCTGGCATTCGCAATTCGTGGCGCCCCCCGGCAAACCGCAGCCGCCGCGCAACTGGCAACGCTGGGCGTATCCCGATCTCGACAGAATCATCGACCAGATACGCAAGACCGCCTTCGACGATCCCAAGGGGCTCGAACTCGGCCGTGAGTACGTGAAGCTCACGGTGCGCGAGATGCCCACCATACCGCTGATGTCGTACAACGTTTTCACCGCCATGGACGAGACCCATTGGACTGGATACCCCAGCGCTGAACAACCCTATGCCAATCCGGTGCCGAACTGGGCCAATTCCCGGTACATGATGGTGAGGCTCAAGCCCCGGCCCCCTCTCCCCAGCCCTCTCCCGCGAGGGGAGAGGGAGTAACGTCAGAAACGAAAACGATGCTGAGCCATGTTCTCGCTTCAGGGCTCCCTCTCCCCGCGCGGGAGAGGGTCGGGGAGAGGGGGAGAATGAGTGAGGGGTTATTCGATCTACCTGCTGGGTCGCCTGGGCCAGTTCGTGCTGGTCGTGTTCATCGGCATCAACATCGCGTTCATCGTCACGCACGCGACGCCGATCGATCCGGTCGAGCAGAGCATCGCGGCAGCCACCCAGTTCGGCAGCACGAATCCCGAGGCGGTCGCGTTGATGCGCCAGTCCCTGAGGGAGTTGTACGGCCTCCAGGGCAGTTTGTGGGATCAATACCTGGTGTTCTGGAAGCGCGTGTCGGTTGGCGATTTCGGTCCGTCGCTTTCGGCTTTTCCGACGCCGGTCCGGGTGCTGATCGCGCGTGCGCTTCCATGGACCGTGGGTTTGCTCCTGGTATCGACCGTCATTGCCTGGATCCTCGGAAATCTCCTTGGCGGTCTTGCCGGCTATTACCGGAACAGCAAGGTCCTGTGGCTGGCGGGCATCGTGGCGATGGCGTTTCATCCGATCCCCTATTACATCGTCGCCTTCGTGCTGCTGATCGTGTTTGGATACGTGTGGCCGGTGCTGCCGATCAGCGGTGGCTACGCGATGAACATGCAGCCGGCCTTCGAACCTGCGTTCATCGCGAGCCTGTTGAAGCATTCGATCCTTCCGGTGCTGTCGCTGGTACTGGTCGGCCTGGGCGGCTGGTTCATGGGCATGCGCGCGCTGGTGTCGAATATCGTGACCGAGGACTACGTGACCTACGCCGAACTGGGCGGCGTGGATAGTCGTCGCATCCTCGCTTCCTACGTCATGCGCAACGCCCTGGTCCCGCAGGTTACCGGGCTGGCCATGTCGCTGGGCGCGATCTTCACCGGGGCCATCATCACCGAGCAGGTGTTCGGCTATCCGGGACTCGGCACGTTGCTGGTGTCCGCCGTTCACGCAGGCGATTACAGCCTGGTCCTCGGCATCACTTCGGTTTCGATCGTCGCCGTATCGGTGGCGGTGCTGGCCGATCGATCTGCTCTATCCGTTTCTCGATCCCCGGGTGAGGACGACGGGATGATGTTCACGGTCTTTCGCGATCTGTTCCGGTCCCGCCGCGAATTTGCGGCCGGTGTGGTCCTGCTTGCCTTCGTCCTCATCATCGCCGCCGCGTCGCTGGCGTCGCCTTATCCGCCCAATGACAGCTTCGTGGTGCCGCCGGACCTGGCGCCGTCCTGGCCCCATATCCTCGGCACGACGTCGCGCGGTCAGGATGTTTTCTGGCAGTTGACCTTCGCGATCCGCAACACGCTGCTGTTCGGCTTCATCGTTGCCCTGGTCAGCCGCATCATCGCGCTCGTGGTCGGTCTCGTCTCCGGCTATGTGGGCGGGCTCACCGACCGGGTGCTGATGTCGATCAACGACACCTTCATCGTGATCCCGCTGTTTCCGATCCTGGTGCTGTTCTACTTCGTGATGCGCGACAGCATGTCCTGGACCTTGCTCGCGCTGGCGATGGCTTGCCTTGGCTGGGCCTACGACGCGCGGCTGATTCGTTCCCTTGCCATGAGCCTGCGCACCCGCGAGTTCACCGATACCGGCATTTTTTCCGGCATGAGCACGCGTCAGATCCTGACGCAGGAGCACATGCCCCACGTGCTGCCGATCGTATTCTCGACCACCATGAACAACATAAACTGGTCGATCGGACTCGAAGTCACGCTCTCGGTCCTGGGGTTCACCGACATCAACACGCCCACCATCGGCGTGATGATCTACTGGGCCAACCAGCATACGGCCATGGTGGCCGGTATCTGGTGGTGGATCTTCTTTCCAGTGCTTCTGGTAGTCATCACCTTCATCGGCCTGTTCCTGCTCGCCGTGTCGATGAACGAGTACATCGATCCGCGCAGCCGGCTCAGCCGGGTGGCCGCATGACCGATCCGGTGCTGACCGTCTCCGATCTGCGCGCGTACTATCAGACGTCCGCATTCGGGGTTCGACGGGAAGTCAGGGCGGTTGACGGCGTGAGCTTTCAGGTCGGGGCCAACGAGATCTACGGTCTCGCCGGTGAATCGAGTTGCGGCAAGACGACGCTGATCAGGACCATCGCCGCCGCCACGCGGCCGCCGCTCAACGTGGTGGGCGGCGCGATCACTTTCAATTTTCATGGCCGCCGCGTCAGCATGACGGATGTCGATCCGGAGGCGCTCGCCGATATCCGCTGGAAGCATCTGTCCTGCATCATGCAAGGATCGATGAACGTCCTGAACCCGGTGCGGCGCATCCGGCACTCCTTCGTCGACTTCGCGTTTCGGCATGTGGGCGAGCCGATGCCGGCGTTCCTGGAAGCGGTGCGAGTCCATTTGCAGCGTCTCGAGCTGGAGGCGCAAATCCTCGATGCATTTCCGCATCAACTGTCGGGCGGAATGCGCCAGAGAGTGGCCATTGCCCTGGCCACGGTCTGCCGCCCGGACTTCATCATCGCCGACGAACCGACCACGGCGCTCGATGTGATCGTCCAGAACAGCGTGCTGGCGATGATCCGCGAGGTGCAGCGCGAACTCGGCTCGTCGCTCATCTTTGTGACGCATGATCTGGCGGTGCACGCCAATCTGAGCGACCGCCTCGGCATCATGTACGCGGGCCGCCTGGTGG
>CAVOIO010000024.1:0-98362 GCA_963695915.1 uncultured beta proteobacterium | reverse complement strand
TGTGAACCTCGACATTCCCTCGGTGGAGAAGCCGGAAGAAGTGCACTGGGTGGACAACATCCATCCCGCGCCGGAATCTGACTGAACAGGCGGAGCACTTGCGAATTGCAGCACGAAATTCACCGACCAGACCCAACGAAGATGTAGAAAAACCCCTTTTGCGCGGATTTCCTGCGGATCTGCCCGCAATTGAGCATCCTGATCGGACAGCGGACGAGCCGATGAAGCCACTTGGCCGGTCGCCGCATTGGATACGGAACGCGAGCCGCCAACCAAACACGAGGTACCAGCGCAGGAAGATCTAGACGTTCCGGAAACGCTTCCTCAGCAGGAGGTCGCGTTTCTCCTCGAGGAGACAGGGCATCAGGACTTGTCAGGAGCTGCGCGGCTCAAGGCCGGCCTTGATCAGGCCGGCGGCGTAGTGTTCGAAATCCGACTCGCGGTTGAACGGTAGGTAGCTCTTGATGAACGTGAGCGTGAAATCGGGCTTGATCTCCAGGAGCTCGGCCAACGCCGCCCGGGCGTGGTCGCGGTCGCCGAGCGTGGCCGACCGCACTGGCGAGCGCGATATAGGTCCACACACCCGCGGTCGGGTGCCGCGCCGACCGCCGCGCCCACTGTACCGCCTCGTCGTATCGGCGAAGCAAGATGAGTGCGTTCGCCTTCGTGCATTCGAAGGCCCAGAGCACTGGGTCGCGCGGGCTCAGCCGGATCGCGGCGTCGAACTCGGCGAGCCCTTCCTCCGCTAGCCCCAGCAGCATCAGTGCGTGGCCGAGACCGAAATGTGCCACGGCCAGGCTTGGGTTGAGCTCGACTGCACGCTGGGATTGGGCGCGCGACTGCTCCGGATCGCCCAGCAACATGTAGAGGCGCCCGAGGGTGTAATGGGCGAGCGCGTCGCGATCGTCGAGGGCGATGGCTTGGCGGATCGCGCGATAGGAGTCTTGTATACTGCGATCGGAGACGCCGCCGAAACCCATGATCGTGTCGAGAAAATAGGCGTATCCGAGGCCGGCATGAGCCGGGCCGAAGCCGGGGTCGAGCTCGATCGCGTGTTGCAGCAGGCGCTTGGCCTCGGCGTTGTCTGCGGCGGTGAACTGTAGAGGTGCCACAGGCCGCGCTGGTAATGCTCCCAACAGTCGAGGCTATCCGGAGCCTTGCGCCGAGCGCGCTCGCGCTCGACCTGGCCGATCTCGGGCTCGATGGCAGCGGCAAAGGCTTCGGATATCTCGTCCTGGATGACGAAGATGTCCGCGATCTCGCGGTCGTAGCGCGTCGCCCAGACATGGTTGCCGGTCTCCGCGTCGATCAGCTGCGCGGTTACACGAATCCGGTTGCCAGCCTTGCGCACGCTGCCTTCGACGACGTAGCGGACGCCGAGCACCCGCGCCACCTCGCCGACGCTCACGGCAGTACCCTTGAAGGTAAAGCTTGAGTTGCGTGCGCTCACGAACAGCCAGTGAATCCGAGATAGCGCCGTAATGAGATCTTCAGCGAGCCCATCAGCGACGAACTCCTGCTCTGGGTCCCCGCTCATGTTGTTGAACGGCAGCACCGCGATCGAGGGTTTGAACGGCAACCCGAACACCGGCCGCGCGTTGGGAACAACGGCGCCTTGCCCGGCGATGGGGACGCGCCAGATTCGTACCGGCCGCGGAATGTTCTTCACCGCGTGCTCTCCGGCGTATATGAAGTCGACATCGAGTTTGCCAGCCACCAACCGCTGTGCATCCTCGGACAGCGCGATCCCACCCGGTTCGGCGAGCGCCTGGATGCGCGCCGCCACGTTGACGCCGTCGCCGTAGAGCGTACCGTCGTCTTGGACGATGACGTCGCCGACGTTGACGCCGATGCGGAACTGCATGCGCCGATGCTCAGACAAGCATGCGTTGCGCTCGGTCAGTGCTTCCTGGATCTCGACCGCACATGCGACAGCGTCAACGGCGCTGGGAAACTCGGACAACACGCTGTCGCCGGCGGTATCGACCAAGCGCCCGCCGTGAGCCCGGACGTGCTCTCGAAAGAGCGCACGGCTGGCGTTCAGCGCCTGCACTGTCGCCGCCTCGTCCTCGCCCATAAGGCGCGAGAACCCGGCTGCGTCCGCAACCAGGATCGCCGCGAGCTTGCGTGTGGCCCCAGCTTCGTCCATGCCCGCTACCCCACACCGCGATCGCGCGCGACTCTCCCCGAAGGATAGGACGACGGTATCACACGTGCCGGCCTAGCTCAATGCAGGGCGTTGGATGGGCTGCGGGGTCGGGAACAGCGATTGGGGGGTGATCGGCAGGCGCACTACCTGTCGTGAGCCATGCGCTAACAGCTGCCCGAGCCCGGCGACGAAGACGAACGTGAGCGGCGGCGGGCTCACCAGCTTGTGAGTTCGTCGAACACGTGGTCACGCGCAGGTACCGTGATTTCATTCGAGCGGGGCTTGGCCGCCTCGTCATGAAGCGAGGGGTGCACCTCGGCAAATGAGATCGAGGGCAGGTTGAGATGCCCGAAAGCAGACGCTCATGACTGGCAAGCAAACGGTCGAAATCGTACGTTGCCCGCCCTTGACGCCCAATGCTGGCGCTCACCTACTGCCGGGAGCCGCAGCGAGGAACGAGCGGAGGCTGTCGGCAGTGAGGTGCAGTGGTTTGTTGGGCGGCCCCTCGGAATGAAGGCGTGTTTTCAGCCCTTGGGCGTAATCTTGCCGGCGAAGGAGTGGGCCACGATCTTGCCGTCCCGCACGACGAACGTGGCCGTACCTACCTCGTACACGTTGTCGGCAGTCTCCGCGGTCCACAGAGTGTATGCATAGTCGCCCTCGACCGACTGCTGCTTCATGCTGAATGCTGCGCCGGGTTTGCCAAACTCTGCAAGCATCGCCTGATACCACGGCCGGATCGCGTCGGTTCCCCTGCGCGGTCCGTCCGGCGTGAACAGGACGGCGCCCGGCGCATAGTCAGAGAGGATGCCCGTGAGGTCGCTCTCACCGAAACACTTTATGTGGTGGTCTAGAACGTCTTTCGTGGAAGTCATTACTCAATCCTCCTTTGTTGGTTCTGGTGGTTCGCTTCAGCAATCGGCGTTCGCTGCGCCGTATCCATCGTGGCCATCGCCGCTGCGCCGGTTAAGGCCGCCTGCTGCAGTCCGAGCTCTCCTCCAGGAGATACTCCTGAACGTGCGAAAACAGGGGCGGCCCCGATGGTCGGGATCGAATCCCGGGCCTCGATCGATTTCTAGTGGATCTCCGGCTCGGCAGTGGGCGCGGTGCCTTCGAGGAAATCGAAATCGCAGCCGAGGTTGGCCTGCTTGATGTGCTCCGCGAAAATCTTGCCGTAGCCGCGCTGGAACTTCGGCGGATTGGGTTTCCAGGCGGCGCGGCGTTTCGCCAGTTCCGCGTCGCTCACCTTCAGCGTGAGTTTCCTGCCCGGCACGTCGAGTTCGATGATGTCGCCGGTCTTCACCAGCGCCAGCGGACCGCCCACCCAGGATTCCGGCGCCACATGCAAAACGCAGGTGCCGTAGCTGGTGCCGCTCATGCGCGCGTCGGAAATGCGCACCATGTCGCGCACGCCCTGCTTGAGCAGCTTCTTCGGGATCGGCAGCATGCCCCATTCGGGCATGCCCGGTCCGCCGAGCGGCCCGGCGTTGCGCAGCACCAGCACCGAGTCGGCGTCGACGTCGAGATCCGGATCATCGAGCCGCGCCGCCATGTCGTTGTAGTCGTCGAACACCATGGCGCGGCCCGGCGTGTTTCAGCAGCTTCGGGTCCGCGGCGGTGGACTTGATCACCGCGCCATCCGGCGCGAGGTTGCCGCGCAGCACCACCAGCCCGCCTTCGGCCTGCATGGGATTTTCCGGCGTGCGGATCACGTCGGGGTTGTGGATCTTCGCTCCGGCGATGTTTTCGCCGAGCGTCTTTCCGGTGCAGGTCAGCACGTCGGTATCGAGCAGCTTGCGCATGCCTTCCAGCATCCCGGCCAGGCCGCCGGCGTAGTAGAAATCCTCCATCAGGTACTTGCCGGACGGCCGCATGTTGACCAGGTAGGGCGCGTGACGGCCGACTTCCTCGAAGCGCTCGAGCGGGATGTGTATGCCGGCACGGCCGGCCATTGCAATCACGTGGATCAATCCGTTGGTCGAGCCGCCGAGCGCCATCAGCACCTTGATCGCGTTGTCGAAGGACTTTTCGCTGAGGATATCGCGCGGCTTCAGGTCCTCCCACACCATCTCGACGATGCGCCTGCCGCTAGTACTCGGCCATGCGGCCGTGGTTGGAATCGACCGCGGGAATCGACGAAGCGTTGGGCAGGCTGAACCCCAGTGCCTCGGCAACGCTGGTCATCGTGGACGCCGTGCCCATGGTCATGCAGGTGCCGGGGGAACGCGAGATGCCTTCCTCGATCTCGCGCCAGTCGCGATCGGTGATGTTGCCGGCGCGCAATTCGTCCCAGTATTTCCACACGTCCGATCCGGAGCCGAGCGTCTTACCCTGCCAGTTGCCGCGCAGCATCGGTCCGGCCGGAACGTAGATCGCCGGCAGGTTCATGCTGGTCGCGCCCATCAGCAGGCCGGGAGTGGTCTTGTCGCAACCGCCCATCAGCACGCAGCCGTCCACCGGGATAGGAGCGCAGCAGCTCCTCGGTCTCCATCGCCAGGAAGTTGCGGTACATCATGGTGGTGGGTTTCTGGAACACCTCCGCCAGAGAGATCGCCGGCATCTCCAGCGGGAAGCCGCCCGCCTGCCACACGCCGCGCTTCACTTCCTGCGCGCGTTCGCGCAGGTGCGAGTGGCAATGGTTGACGTCGCTCCAGGTATTGACGATCGCGATGACCGGCTTGCCCTTGTAGTCCTCGTGCGTGTAGCCCATTTGCAGGGCGCGCGAGCGGTGGCCGAAGGAGCGCAGGTCTTGCGGCCCGAACCAGCGGCGGCTGCGCAAATCCTCAGGTTTCATTGCTTTGCCCATGATCCTCCCTGATTTTTTTTGGTGATCGAACATCACGAAGCGTACAGCAGGCAGGTGGCACGGGAAAGGCGAGGACGAGAAATAGAGACCCGGTGCGTTCGCGATCGGGCCGGATTGCAAGAAACCCCGGGATGGTCTCCTGCTAGGCCGTGCGTGGGAGGCAAACGTTCATTTGATCTCAATCTTCATCTCTGGCGCGGCTTCAGTCCCAGTGCCCCGGTTGATCGGCCGCATCTTGGAACCGCGAAACAGGCCGTCCGGATCGGGGAGTTGGCCAGGACGCGCCGGGCTGGCCAAGTCTCTAGTCCTCGCCGCCCGCCTTGTCTTCCGCCTCGTGGGCGGTCAGATCGAGCCCGGATTCAACTCTATCCTCCGCCTCGTCCTCGGCCCGGGCAAGCTGCTCTCTCAACTGCGCCTCGGCCTCGTACCAATCCTCCTCCGGCGAGCCGCCCTCGAAGCCGCGCGACTCCGCGCGGAAATAGGCTGCGGTTGCGACCATGTCATACCACTCGTCATTGCTGAACTCCAGACGCGGATCCTGGCTCGTCTCATGGGCGGTGCCGGACGGGTGCCGTGACTTCGTCGACTTGCGGGGCTTTGGCTTCGAGGCCGGCCGCGCTTTGCGGCGCTGGCTTCCGGCCTTGCTTGCCTGTCGTGCAGTTGCCATATTCACTCCGCGTCACGACTTCCCGAGAATACTGAGCGTCGTGGCAGTGTTTGACCGCCCGCGCATCCTCCATTGCAAACAGTAATACGGAAGCGCATGACCGGTATTGACCAGGATCAATCGGCCTATTCCCGAATTCGCTCACGATACCGCGTGCGGACTCATCCCGGCGACTGTTGATGAATGTCAGCAGAGCGGGGAGTTTCATTGATAAGTCTGTTCTTTCAAGGGTGACTTGCGCGCCCGTTCACGGATCGCCTCAGCGGAGGTAACAAAGTGCGTCAGGCAATCGTGGTCAAACCGCAGCCGAAGTCCGGCATCGCGCCGAACCTTGCTGACTACGACGACACGCGCAGGAAGTTCTCCTGGGCGGCTGCTCGCGGCCTGCTCGACGGGCTTGCGGAGGGCGGGGTGAACATCGCACACGAGGCTGTGGACCGGCATGCGCGCGGCGCGCTCAAGGACAAACTGGCAATTCGCTGGCTCGGGAAGGACGGCAGCGTCGTAGACTTCAGCTACGAGCGCCTTCAGACGCTGACCAACCAATTCGCCAATGTTCTCCATTCGCTCGGCGTGGAAAGCGGCAAGCGGGTTTTCGTGCTGGCCGGGCGCATACCCGAGCTCTACATTTCGGTGCTGGGCGCGCTCAAGCATGGTTGTGTGGTGAGCCCGTTGTTCTCGGCTTTCGGTCCTGAGCCGATTCAGACCCGGCTTGGCATCGGGCAGGCGAGCGTTCTGGTGACGACGACGTCTCTGTATCGCAAGAAGGTCGCGGCAATTCGAGCGGGCGTACCGTCGCTCGAACACGTCCTGATCGTGCCCGAGCCCGGAGATGTGGAACGGTTCTCCGGCACGGCCGACTTTGCCGCAGCGATGCAAAACGCTTCGCCGGATTACCAGATTGCGCGGACCGATCCGGAGCAACCGGCTTTGCTGCATTTCACGAGTGGCACGACTGGCAAACCGAAAGGCGCGCTTCACGTCCACGAGGCTGTCCTGGCCCATCTTGTAACCGGGCGATATGCGCTGGACTTCCATCGGGACGACGTATTCTGGTGCACTGCCGATCCCGGATGGGTGACCGGCACCTCGTACGGAATCGTTGCGCCGCTCGCCAACGGCATTACCAGCATCGTCGATGAAAGCGACTTCGATGCCGAGCGCTGGTACGACAACCTCGAGCGCGAGAAGGTGACCGTCTGGTATACCGCGCCTACGGCGGTGCGGATGATGATGAAGGGCGGAAGCGAAGCCGCACGGCGTCGCAGCTATCCGAGCCTGCGTTTCATCGCCAGCGTCGGCGAGCCGCTCAATCCGCAGGCGGTCACCTGGGGTGAGGAGGCTTTCGGCATGCCGATCCACGACAACTGGTGGCAGACCGAAACCGGCGGAATCATGATTGCCAATTACCTGTCGATGCCGATCAAGCCGGGATCGATGGGACGGCCGTTGCCCGGAATCGAAGCCGGAATCGTGCGGCGCCTGCCCGAAGGCGGCGTGGAAGCGGTGACCGAAGCGGATGTCCAGGGCGAACTGGCGCTGCGCAGCGGGTGGCCGTCGATGTTTCGCGCCTACATCGGCGAGGAAGAGCGCTACCGCAAATGTTTTGCCGGCGGCTGGTATCTCACCGGAGATCTGGCCAGGTGCGACGCCGACGGCTATTTCTGGTTCGTCGGGCGCGGTGACGACGTCATCAAATCCTCCGGGCACCTCATCGGCCCGTTCGAGGTGGAAAGTTCGCTGATGGAGCACCCGGCGGTGGCCGAAGCCGGCGTGATCGGCAAGCCGGATCCGGTGGCGCATGAAGTCGTCAAGGCCTTCGTCTCATTGCGGCCCGGTTTCTCGCCGACTCCCGAGCTTAAGCGCGAGCTGCTCGCTTTCGTGCGCAAGCGGCTGGGAACGGCGGTGGCACCCAAGGAGATCGACTTCGTCGCGAACCTGCCGAAGACACGGAGCGGCAAGATCATGCGCCGCCTGCTGAAAGCCCGCGAGCTCGGACTGCCGGAAGGCGACATTTCGACGCTGGAGGCGGACAAGTGAATCTTTCGCGCGAAGAAGCGCTTGCCCGCCTGCGCCAGATGGTGCGAATCCGCCGCTTCGAGGAAAAATGCGCCGAACTTTACAGCGCCGGCAAGATCCGCGGCTTCCTCCACCTTTACATTGGCGAAGAAGCAGTGGCCGCTGGAGCGATGCCGGCCCTCACGGAAGAGGACGCGGTGGTCGCGACTTATCGCGAACACGGCCACGCGCTTGCGCGCGGAGTGCCGGCTGGACGCATCATGGCCGAGATGTTCGGCAGGCAGGAAGGCTGCAGCAAGGGGCGGGGCGGATCGATGCACCTGTTCGATGTCTCGCGGCGCTTCTACGGCGGCAACGCGATCGTCGGCGGCGGGCTGCCGATCGCCGCAGGATTGGCCCTGGCCGACAAGCTGCAAGGCCGCAACCGGGTGACGGCGTGCTTTTTCGGCGAAGGTGCGATCGCCGAAGGCGAGTTTCACGAAACGCTCAATCTTGCGGCGTTGTGGAAACTTCCGGTGCTGTTTCTCTGCGAGAACAATCTCTACGCAATGGGCACCGCGCTCTCGCGCTCCGAGTCCGACACCGATCTGTGCACCAAGGCGGCAAGCTACAACCTTGCGGCGGTGAGCGTGGACGGGATGGACGTCGAGGCGGTGGATTTCGCAGTGAGGGAGGCGACGGAAACAATACGCCGCCTCGGCGTTCCATACTTTCTCGAACTTCGCACTTATCGATTTCGCGCGCATTCCATGTTCGACCCCGAGCTGTACCGTGACAAGGCGGAGGTCGAGAAATGGAGGAAAGAGTGCCCGATCCGGAAGCTCACCGATCGCCTGACCGCGCGCGGGGACCTTGATGCCGCCGCCCTTCAGGCGATCGAGGCGGAAGTCGCGCACGAGATCGAGCAGGCGATCGCCTTTGCCGAAGCCGGCACGCTGGAGCCGGTCGAGGAACTGGAGCGCGACGTGTATGCGCCGGTCGCGCATCGGGATACGGAAGCGAATCCCACGAGGGCAAGTGCGTGAAGCCTGCGATAGTCGTCGTCTTTTCCTTGACTGGACACACCCGCCGCGTCGGCGCCGAGATCGCGCAACGCCTGGGCTGCCCCATCGTCGAAATAACCGAACCGCGCCCGCGGCGAGGCGCGCTCGCGTATCTGCGCTCCGGATTCGAGTCGCTGTTCGGGCGCATGCCGCCGATCCAACCTATCGACCAGAACCTCCGTGACTTCTCGCTGCTGGTGATCGGCACGCCGGTATGGGTCGGCCACGTGTCCTCTCCGGTACGCAGTTTTCTTTCCACGCATCGCAGCGACATTGGATATCTGGCGGCATTCTGCACCATGGGTGGGCGCGACCCGGCGAACACCTTCACGGATATAACCTCGGTCGCCGGCAAGCGTCCAGTTGCCACGCTTGCCACCAGCGAGCACGAACTGGGCTCGCCGCAGCATGCGGCCAGGCTCGACGGATTCGTCGCCACGATCCGCGCACTGCGGGAGAGAGGCTGAGATGCCTGCACCACTTACCGCGAAGCGATTCGGAGCGCCTTGCGCGAAGCGCTGCAACGCGACCCCCGCGTATTCCTGATGGGCGAAGACGTCGGGCGCTACGGCGGCACGTATGCAGTCAGCAAGGACCTTCTCGAGGAATTCGGTGAGGACCGTATTCGCGATACGCCGTTGTCCGAATCTGCATTCGTCGGCGCCGGCATCGGCGCTGCGATCGGCGGGATGCGGCCTATTGTCGAAGTGATGACCGTGAACTTCAGCCTGCTCGCGCTCGACCAGATCGTGAACAACGCCGCCACGCTGCGGCACATGTCCGGCGGCCAGATCGAAGTGCCGCTCGTCATCCGCATGGCCACGGGCGGCGGGCGGCAGCTTGGCGCTCAGCACTCGCACAGCCTGGAAGGTTGGTACGCGCATGTCCCGGGGCTGCGCGTCGTCGCCCCTGCCACGCTGGAGGACGCGCACGGGATGCTGTGGACCGCGCTGGAGGATCCGAACCCGGTGATCATTTTCGAGCACGTGATGCTCTACAGCCTCGAAGGCGAACTCGCCGCCGACGCTGGCGCGGTGGACATCGACTTCGCCGCGGTGCGCAGGCAAGGCAACGATGTGACGCTCGTGACCTATGGCGGCAGCCTCGCCAAGACTTTGCACGCCGCCGACCTGCTGGCCGGGCAGGGCGTGAGCGCGGAAGTCATCGACTTGCGATCGCTGCGCCCGCTGGACGGCAAGACCATTCTGGATTCGATTGCCAGGACTCACAGGGCGGTGATCGTGGACGAAGGCTGGCGCAGCGGCAGCCTCGCCGCCGAGGTCAGCGCGCGCATCATGGAGGGCGCCTTCTACAGTCTCGACGCGCCGGTGGCGCGCGTTTGCAGCCGTGAGGTGCCGATGCCCTACGCCAAACACCTCGAAGATGCCGTGTTGCCGCAGGCCGAAGATATCGTTCGCGCCGCCTCGGAGCTGCTCCGCCATGATTGAGTTCCGCATGCCTTCGCTGGGTGCCGACATGGAGTACGGCACGCTGGTCGAGTGGAACGTGAAGCCCGGCCAGAAGGTCAAGCGCGGCGACGTGGTTGCGGTGGTCGAAACCCAGAAGGGCGCGGTCGAGGTCGAAATCTGGGACGACGGCGTGGTCGACCAGCTTGTCGTCGAACCGGGAACGAAAGTGCCGGTGGGCGAGCGTGCTGGCGTTGCTGCGCGGCGAGAACGAGGCCCCGCTTGCACCCTATGTCGCCGTGCCACCACCGGCGGCGGCCCCAGTGGCTCCAGCGACTCCGGTCTCAGCGCCGGCGCCGGTCCAAGTCGGTCGCCGCGAGAAGATTTCGCCGGCCGCCCGCCGGCGGGCGGCCGAGCTCGGGGTCGATCTGGACCACATTGCGCCGGGCGGCGCGGACGGCGTGGTCTCGCTTGCCGACGTCGAGCGTGCCGCCGAAACGGCGCGGGCAGTACACGAAGACAAGCCCGCGGCAATGCGCCGGGCGATTGGCGCCGCAATGGCCAGGTCCAAGCGCGAAATTCCGCACTATTACCTGGGCACGACCATCGACGTCTCGGTGGCGCTCGACTGGCTCGAGCGCAGCAACCGTGAACGGCCGGTTCAACGGCGGGTGCTGTTCGCCGCCGTTCTGCTGCGCGCCGTGGCGCTGTCGCTCAAGGATTTCCAGGAGCTGAATGGTTTCTGGAGCGAAGGCCAGTTCAAGCCCGCGGCTGCGGTGCACCTCGGCGTGGGTATCGCACTGCGCGGCGGGGGTTTGATCGCGCCTGCGATCCACGACGCCGGGCGCAAGAGCCTCGCCGAGATCATGGAGGCGCTCTCGGACCTGATACAGCGCGCCCGCAGCGGCGCGCTGCGCAGCTCCGAGCTTACCGACGCCACCGTGACGGTCACCAATCTCGGCGAGCAGGGCGTCGAGACGGTCTACGGCGTCATCTATCCGCCGCAAGTCGCGCTCGTCGGGTTCGGCAAGGTGAGCGCGCGGCCCTGGGCGGTCGACGACAGAATCGAAGTGCGGCGTACGGTGCAGGCAACGCTTTCCGCGGATCATCGGGCGAGCGTCGGTCACCGCGGTGCGGTTTTTCTCGGCGCGCTCGAGCGTCTGCTGCAGGAACCGGAGAAGCTGGGATGACTCCACAGGAAATCCGCCGCGTCGTCATCGAGGCATTGTCAGCCATCGCCCCGGAAGGCGACTACGACACGCTGCGCGGCGACAAGCCGCTGCGCGACCAGCTCGATATCGATTCGTTCGATTTCCTCAACGTCGTCATTCGACTGCACGACAAGCTCGGGGTGGACGTGCCCGAGGCCGATTATCCCAAGCTGGCCACACTGGACGGCGCAACCGCTTACCTGGCTTCGCGGCTGGCTGCTTCCTGACGTTGCCAGACGCGAAGCGCATTCCACCACGGAGACTCGAATATCATGACTGCAAAAATGCTCATTTTTCATCACGCGGCCCACGAGAAGGTACGTGCGGGGGTGAATACGCTTGCGGATGCGGTGAAAGTCACGCTCGGGCCCAAGGGCCGCAACGTGATCCTGCAGCAGAGTTACGGTCCACCGCTTGTTGCAAGCTCTGGCGTGGTGGTGGCCAAGGCCATCGAACTGGTGGACCCTTTCGAGAACATGGGCGCGCAGATGGTGCGTGAGGTGGCATCCAAGACCTCCGAGGTCGCGGGCGACGGCACCACCACGGCCACGGTGCTGGCACAGGCGATCGTCAACGAAGGCATGAAGTATGTCGCCGCCGGAATGAACCCGATGGACTTGAAACGCGGAATCGACCAGGCGGTTGCGGCAACTGTCGAAGAATTGAAGAAACTTTCCAGGCCGTGCACCAGCGGCAACGAGGTGGCGCAAGTCGGCAGCATTTCGGCGAACAACGATCGCTCGGTGGGGGAAATCGTCTCCCGGGCGATGGACAAGGTCGGGAAACAGGGCGTCATCACCGTGGAAGACGGTTCGGGGCTTTCCAATGAGCTGGAGATCGTCGAAGGCATGCAATTCGACCGCGGTTACCTGTCCCCGTATTTCATCAACAACGCGGAGAAGCAGTCCGCGATCCTGGATGATGCCTACGTACTGATCCACGACAAGAAGATCTCCGGCATCAAGGAACTGCTGCCGGTCCTCGAGGAGATCACGCGCGCGGGCAAGCCGCTCTTGATCGTGGCGGAGGACATCGACGGCGAAGCGCTCGCCACCCTGGTGGTCAACACCATCCGCGGCGTAATCAAGACCTGCGCGGTCAAGGCGCCGGGCTTCGGCGACCGGCGCAAGGCCATGCTCGAGGATATCGCGGCGCTTACCGGAGGCACCGTCATCGCCGAGGAACTCGGGATCAAGCTGGAGAACGCCAAACTCGTCAATCTCGGGCGCGTCAAGCGCGTCGAGGTCGACAAGGACAACACCACCCTGATCAACGGCGCGGGTGAACCCAAGGCGATCGAGGAGCGCATCAAGCGCATTCGCGCCGAAGCGGAAAAATCCAGCAGCGACTACGACCGCGAGAAGCTCGAAGAACGGGCGGCGAAACTGTCCGGCGGCGTAGCGGTGATCAAGGTCGGCGGCGCGACCGAAACCGAGATGAAGGAGCGCAAGGTACGGGTGGAAGACGCGCTGCATGCGACGCGGGCGGCGGTGGAGGAAGGCATCATGCCGGGCGGTGGGGTGGCGCTGGTGCGCGTACGCGCGGCGCTCACCGATCTCAAGGGTGAGAACGACGACCAGACGGCGGGGATCAGGATCGTCCTGCGCGCCCTGCAGGAACCGCTGCGGCAGATCGTGGCCAACACCGGCGCCGAGCCTTCGGTGGTGCTCAACAGGGTGTCGGAGGCGAGCGGCAACTTCGGCTACAACGCGGCGACCGGCCAATACGGGGATCTGGTGGAAATGGGCGTGATCGATCCGACCAAAGTCACCCGCAATGCGCTGCAAAACGCGGCATCGGTCGCGGGACTTATTCTCACCACGGATTGCATGATCGCGGAGATCCCGGCAAAGCAGGCAAGCCGGCCAGGATACGGGCGAACTGCCGATGTAACAGGCTGCCCCGGCCGGAACGAGCCTCAGCGATTGCGTTTCAGTAGCGGCTTCAGCTGTTTCAGGGGCCGGGTATTGAGCACGTCCTGCTTCTCAAGCCAGCCGCGGCGCGCCTGGCCGATGCCGTAGCGCAGGTTGTCGAAGCTGCGTGCGCGCTGTGCGCATCGGAGTTGATCGCACACCAGCACGCCCTCGTCCTTCGCCATCTGGCAGTGGGTGTCGAGCAGGTCGAGGCGCTCGGGATGCGCGTTCAGTTCGAGGAGACAGCCGCGCTGTTGCGCGCCTTGCGGATCACCTGCGCGCATGTCCACGTCGTAGGGCTCGCGCTCCTCGATCAGCCGCCCGGTCGGATGCGCGAGGATGTGAAGATGCGGATTGTCCATCGCCCGCAGGATGCGCTCGGTCTGCTGCGCGCGCGACAGGTCGAACTTGCTGTGCACGGCGCCGACCACCAGGTCGAGCCGCGCCAGAATCGAGTCGGGCAGATCGAGCGTGCCGTCCTCGAGGATGTCCACCTCGATGCCCTTGAGCAGCGTGATGCCGGCGAGCCCGCGGTTGAGCCCGTCGATCTCGTCGATCTGCTCGCGACAGCCGGGCCGGTCGAGGCCATGCGCCACCGTCAGCCGCCGCGAGTGCTCGGTGATCGCGATGTAGCCGCAGGCCGTGCGCCTTGGCGGCCAGCGCCATTTCGCTGCAGGGTGTTGTGGCCGTCGCTCGCCTTGGTGTGCGCGTGCAGGTCGCCCTGCAGGTCGGCGAGCTCGACCAGCTTCGGCAGCGGCCGGCGCGCGCCGCCTCGATCTCGCCGCGGTCCTCGCGCAGCTCGGGCGGGATGTAGGGCAGGCCGACGGCGGCGTAGACCGACTCCTCGGTCTCGCCGGCGATGCGCTCTGTCGCCGCGAAACACGCCGTATTCGTTGACCTTCAGCCCGCTGCGCCGAGCCAGCTTGCGGATGGCGATGTTGTGCGCCTTCGAGCCGGTGAAGTAGTGCAGCGCGGCGCCGTAGCTTTCGCTGCGCCACCACGCGCAGATCGACCTGCAGGCCGCACTTGAGCACGACGCTGGCGCGGGTGTCGCCGTGGCGCAGCACTTCGCCACTTCCTCGTAGCGCGACGAAGCGCTCCATCACCGCTCGCGGCTGCGCCGTCGACCAGGATGTCGAGATCGCCGACGGTCTCGCGCATGCGCCGGAAGCTGCCGGCGATCACCACGTCGCAACGCCGCGTGCCGACCTCAGATAGGTCACCAGCGGCTCGGCATACTGCGCCGCGATCGCGAGCTTGAAACGGCGCGCCTTGCGAAAGCCGGGCCTGCGACAGCCTCGACGATGCTGCTGCTCGGTCTTTTCGCCGAAGCCCGGCAGCTCGCGGATGCGTCCGTCGCGTGGCCGCGCGCAGCAATTGCTCGAGGGTCTGGACTTCGAGGTCCTGGTACAGCGTTCGCACGCGCTTCGGCCCGAGGCCCGGAATCTTCAGCAACTCGGTGACCGCCGGCGGCACTTCGCGGCGCAGCCGCTCGAGAAAGCTGCATCTTGCCGGTCTGGACGATCTCGCTGATCTTCGCCGGCGAGGTCGTCGCCGATGCCGGGCAGCGCGTTGAGGTCGGCGCCTTGCTCCACCAGCGTCTTGACGTCGGTGCGCCAGGTCGCCCACGGTGCGCGCCGCGTTGCGGTAGGCGCGGATGCGGAAGGGATTCGCGCCCTGGATGTCGAGCAGGTCGGCGATCTCTTCGAAAATTGCCGCGATGGTGGCGTTGACGACCGGCATGGATGGGTGAGGCCGGCGCCAGGCTCGCCGGTCAGTTCTTTCCGTAGTCCAGCGGCCAGCGCCGCTCGAGATAAACGGCCACCGCAGACTCGAAGTTGTTCGAGAAGTACCGCCACAACGGGTCGTTCTTATCCAGCTTGTTCAGTTTCGCGAAACGGATGTTGACCCGCCCATGGGAAAGTTCGGCATCACGATAGGCCTGGGCCTCGCGGTCCGCATCGCGGTCCGTCTCGAACACCAGCCACTCGGCGGCGAAAGCGTCCTGCGCCTGCTCGAGTTCGTGCGCCAGATCGGACTCCACAGGAATGGGGTCGATCGGCTTGGACTTTCCGGACGTGAGATTGAAACGCCAGCCGCCGTAAAGATCCGATCCGTCGGTGGTGTACAGCGTGGTCGCGGCCCGCGTGTAGAAATTCTCCAGCCTGAAATACGCCGAGGCTACATCGGCGCCTATGGCGCCGATCCACCATCCGCAGATATCGGGGTCCTTCTTGAGGTAGACAACCGCATAGGCAAGTCCCACGCCCCTGGGCGCGTAAGCCAGGTGCACTTGCGGCGTACTCATTGGCCTTTGGCCCGCCTAGAAACGGCCGAGCCCGGGGGGCGGGGCCGCATGGTGTTGCGCCCACTCGTGCGCACGGGCGATCGCAACCCGGATGGCGAACCCTTCGTCATGCCCTTCCCGCAGCAATGCGTTGGCGATCTCGATCGCCTTGCCGCGCGTCCGCGGGTCGATATTCCGCATGGCCAGCGGGAAGTTTTCTTCGGTCCAGGGCATCGGACTAGCGCGTCCCTTTGAACCGCACCAGGTACTCGTCCTGGCCGGAAGTGAAATTGCGCCCGCCGTTGCGGTCGAGGTACAGGTTCCCGTCGCCCCGTCGCGCGAGATGAATGTCCGTCGTGGTCACGGCGATGGTGCCGGTTTTCCCATGTCTGTTCCCGCTCATACGATCCCTTTCTTCAGTCCCGACTTCACGGACCTGCCCCGACGGGCGCACACTACCTCGCACCTGCAAATCCCTACACTGGCAATAATTGCTGCCCTCTTCAAAATACCAGTCCATTCTGACGCATTGGGATTCCTGCCACTTGACCCAGATCAGGCCGTATTCGTGAAATGAACCGACAACCAGGCCGTTGGGAGCACTTTGCTCACGAGGCGGACGTCGGCATACGCGGAATCGGGGCAGACATGCGGACCGCGTTCGAGCAGGCTGCGCTGGCGTTGACCGCGGTGGTGACCGATCCGGCCTCGGTGCACCCCGCAGAGAAACGGGAGTTCGAATGCGAAGCGCCGGACGAGGAGTTGCTGCTGGTGGACTGGCTGAATGCACTGATCTATTCAATGGGCACCGATTTCCTGCTTTACTCGAAATTCGAGGTGGCGATCTCGGGAACGCGGCTGCACGCCAGTGCGTGGGGAGAGAAACTCGACATCGCCCGCCACCGGCCGGCGGTGGAAGTGAAAGGGGCGACGTTCACCGAGCTGGCGGTGCGGCAGCAGGCCGGCGGCTCGTGGATCGCGCAATGCGTCGTGGACGTCTGAAGAGACGGTGAGCCATGGAACTTTCGCTTTTCAATCGCAGATCGGATTACGTATGGGAAATCGCCCCGCAGGGCGGGATGCACGTGCCGGCGGTGATATTCGCGAGCCGCGAACTGATCAAGGCGATGGACGACAAGGTCTACCAGCAGGTGACCAACGTCGCCAGGCTGCCCGGGATCGTCAAAGCCTCGTATGCGATGCCCGACGCACACTGGGGCTACGGTTTCCCGATCGGCGGCGTGGCGGCGTTCGACCCGGACCAGGGCGGCGTGGTTTCCGCCGGAGGAGTGGGCTTCGACATCTCCTGCGGAGTGCGTTGCCTGCATACCGGCCTGACTTTCGAAGACCTCAAGCCGCTGCAGACCCGGCTTGCGGACACGCTCTACCGGCGCATTCCCGCGGGGCTCGGCAGCACCGGCCAACTGCACCTGTCGGAAAAGGAAATGGATTCGATGCTCGCCGGTGGCGCGGCATGGGCGGTAGAGCGGGGTTACGGTCGCCCCGAGGACCTGGAACGTATCGAGGAGCATGGACAGATGCGCGGCGGGAAGACCTCAGCGGTGTCTGCGCAGGCAAAGAAGCGGCAACGCGACGAAATGGGGACTCTGGGCTCGGGCAACCACTATCTCGAAGTGCAGCGAGTCGCCGATGTTTTCGATCAGGCGGTCGCGAAGGCCTATGAGGTGCGCGAGAACGACATCGTCGTCAGCATTCACTGCGGTTCGCGCGGACTCGGCCACCAGATCGGCACCGAGTTCCTTAAGGAAATGGCGGTCGCCGCCAAGAGCTACGCAATCACCCTGCCCGACCGCGAGCTCGCCTGCGCGCCGATCAACTCGGAGATCGGGCAGCGCTACCTCGGCGCCATGCGTGCCGCGATCAACTGCGCGCTCGCCAACCGCCAGATTCTCACCCAGCTTGCGCGTGAAGCGTTCGGCGAAGTCTTTTCCGAAGCGACGATGCCGCTGCTTTACGACGTCTCGCACAATACCTGCAAGGTCGAGGAGCACGAAGTCGACGGCAAACGAAGGCAACTCTTCGTCCATCGGAAGGGCGCGACCCGCGCATTCGGTCCCGGACATCCGGATTTGCCTGCCGCGCTGATGGGGGCGGGGCAGCCGGTGCTGATCGGCGGCAGCATGGGCACCAGTTCCTACATTCTCGCGGGCACCGCGTCAGGAATGGAGCAGGCATTCGGTTCCGCCTGTCATGGCGCCGGCCGGGCGATGAGCCGCCACGAAGCGATGAAGAAATGGAGCGGCAGACAAGTGGTGGACGACCTCGCGGCGCGTGGAATCCTGATCCGCAGCCCCTCGATGCGCGGCATTGCCGAAGAAGCGCCGGGTGCGTACAAGGACGTGAGCGAAGTCGTCGATGCGGCGGAGCGCGCGGGACTCGCGAGCAAAGTGGCGAGGCTCGAACCGCTGGTGTGCGTGAAGGGCTGACGACTACTTCTCGCGAAGGCTTTCGGCCGCCGGCGTGAGCGGCAGCCGCTGCAGCAGGAGCGCCCAGGCCTGCGAACGCTGCCACCGGTCGGCTGGTCCGGATGCGTCGCAGGCAAACACCGACTCGTGCTCGTCGGCCTGTAACGGCTCGTGGGTGCCGAGTTGATGCTCGAGAACGGCCAGATCGGCATCGGAAGCATCGGCGCCCCGCTCGCTCCGGGCGAGGATGCGGCTGCGCAATATTTCTTCACTGGCAGTGAAATCGACGACCACGAACGGGACACCCGCGCGCGCCGCAAGGGCGCGAAACATATCCCGCTGCCTGCGCTGGAGGAACGTCGCGTCGACGATAACCCCATGGCCGGCTTCGACAACGATGCCTGCCAGATCGAGCAGCCGGCCGTAAGTCGACTCGGTCGCTTCCGGACCGTACAGGCCCTCGGCGATGCCGGAGCCCGAACGGGCCTTCGCCGCAAGGCCATGGATCCTCTTTCGTTCGACATCGGACCGGACCCGAATCGCGCCGGTAAGCTCGACCAATGGTTGCGATAATGTGGTCTTGCCGCTTCCCGAAAAGCCGTGGGTGATCAGGACGAAGCTGCGGGAAGGCTGCGCGCAACCCGCCGCGACACTGAGGTAGCGGCTGAAAAGCGCCGTAGCAGAAGCCTTGTCCTCGGGCGTGCATCCCTGCTGGCCAGCGCGCATGAGCATGACCTTCGCACGCACCATGGCCCGGTAAGCGCAGTAGTAACGCAACACGCGCAAGCCGGCATAGTCGCCGGTTGCTTCGAGATAACCGTTCAGAAACCGTCGCGCAAAATCCGTTCGACCGGCTGCCTGGAAGTCCATGACCAGGAACGCGACTTCGTTCATCACATCGATCCAGCGCAATTCCGGATTGAATTCGATGCAATCGAAGGCGCGCGGCTCGCCTTCGAGGATCACGATATTGCCGAGGTGAAGATCGCCGTGGCACTCCCGCACCAGGCCTTCACGCTTGCGCCCGGCAAGAATTTCCCGCAGGCGGCCATGTTCCTGTCGGGTCCACGCTTCGACTTTTTCGAGGACCGGCATGAACCCGGCCTGCCCGGGGAGCATGCGGATCTGCGCGAAATTCTGCAGCGCGGGGGCAAGCACGGCTTCAGGGGTGCTGAAGCCATCGATCTCGCTTGAGCGGGGCGCATCGGAGTGAAACCGGGCGATTCCCGCAGACAGGGCATCCACTTGTCGTGGCGTCAGCTCGCCCCGGGCAAGTACCCGGTCCGCCAGTGCCTCTTGCGGGAATTCGCGCATCCTGACGGCGTACTCGATCACATCCCCGGTGCCGCCGATCCGCGGGGTCTCCGGCGTCCCGGAGATACGCACGACATCGAGATAGATTTCCGGCGCGAACCGCGAGTTCAGTCGCAGCTCTTCGTCGCAATACAGACGCCTCTTTTCCAGAGTCGTGAAATCGAGAAAGCCGAGATCGACCGGTTTCTTGATCTTGTAGGCGAAAGGTCCGGTCAGAACGACGATCGAGATGTGAGTCTCGATGATGCGGATGGGCTGCACCGGATGCGGATAGCACGCCGGGTCGTGCAGCGCCTCAACCAGGCGGCTCTGGCTGCGAACGGCCCGACTCTGTGCCACGGGTTCACGGGTCATGGTCGCCTGAGGTTAGCATGGCCCCGGGCCGTGATTGGCAGGCTGGGCCTGCTCCGGCCCAGGACAGAAATTTCGCAGGCCTGATCCCATTGCCCCGGGTTGACCAGGATCAAGCAGGACGGCGGTCGAAGTCGTATCGTGTCATCAGGAGTTGTTTGCGCGGGTGAAAGGAAGGGTAAAGCATTGAGAGTTGCCGAAAAAACGATCTCTGCCTATCCGTGGTACCTGCGGCCGTTCTTCTGGAACCAGAAGCGCAAGTATGGACAGGTCCTGAAGCCTGCTCTGCTGTGGGCCCGCTCGCCGTTCTTGTTTCTCGCGGTTGCGCTCTTGTACGGCGCGCTGGATCGGCGCCGCTCGCCGCTCAGCCCCGTGTTGCGATCGCTGGTCACGGTGCGCGTGTCGCAGATCAACTGGTGCCGGTTCTGCGTGGATCTCAACTCGATGACCCTTGCCCGCCGGGCAGGTTCGATGGAGAAGGCGGAGGCGTTGGCGCACTGGCAGGAGAGTGTCATGTTCACCGCGGCCGAGCGGGCAGCGCTCGAGTATACCGAGGCGATGACCATGAGCGATCGACACGTCAGCGATGAACTGATGGTGGGGCTCGGACGCCATTTCGACGACGACGCCATCGTCGAACTCACCGGGCTGATTGCCTTTCAGAACCTGTCGAGCAAGTTCAACGCGGCCCTGGACGTCCCCTCGCAGGGCTTTTGTCAGATACCCGCGGCAACGTCCGGGTCACCCGCTGCCGGACGAGAGTCCGAAGCTGCGCCACTGACGGGTCAGTTCAGAAGGAGGAATCCATGATGCGCCAGCATGCGTTTTTTGGCGCTACCATGTTGCCGGTGAGCCAGTTGGAGTGCACAGGCATCATCGAGATCTTTTCTGTACCCGGCAGCCGCTTCCGCAACCGGCCCGACTTTGGGGCTCGAGCGGCTGCATGACGCTGCGCGGCCGCAGCCGTCATGCAAGAACGCGATGTGGCTGATCGCGCGCTTATGCCGGTGCGTTTCGAGGTCGCGGAAATCCCCGATGTAGCGTCCGTTTTGCCCTGATGAAGCCGCTCACGCTCGATCTGATCCCGGCTCGCGAGGCGGGTACGCTGACAGGGCTTTTCCTGCGTCGGTGCGAGCGCTCCCCGGATGCCGAGGCATACAGGGCCTACGATCCCGAGGCGGCACGATGGCGCAGTTACACCTGGCGCGAGGTCGAGCCCCTGGCCGGACGCTGGCAGGCCGCGCTCGCCGGCGAGCGCCTAACCCCGGGCGAGCGCGTCGCCGTGCTGGCGCAAAACTCGGTGCAGTGGGCGTGCTTCGACATCGCGGCGCTCGGTCTCGGGCTGGTCGTGGTGCCGCTGTACACGACCGATAGCGCGGGAAACATCGCGTACATTCTCGGCGATTCGGGTGCGCGGATGCTGCTCGTCGGTTCGGTTGCGCAATGGAACCGGCTCGCGCCACGGCGTGCGGAGTTTCCCGCGCTGGAGCGCGTGCTCTACCTCGACGGCGATGCGCCCGAGGCGGCGGCCGGCATCGAGTGGCGCGCGCTGGCGAAGTGGCTGCCGAGCGCGGCGTCGCCGCCCGCGGAGCACGTATCGCGGCCGGATGCGCTTGCCACCATCGTCTATACATCGGGCACCACCGGCCGCCCCAAAGGCGTCATGTTGTCGCATGCGAACATCCTGGCGAACGTCCAGGCGGTCCTCGCTCAGGTTTCTGCTTATCGCGAAGACGTCTTCCTGTCCTTCCTGCCGCTGTCGCACGCGTTCGAGCGCACTGTCGGCTATTACGTGCCGATGATGGCCGGCAGTTGCGTGGCGTATGCCCGTTCCGTGCAGTTGCTGCCTGACGACCTGCTCGCAGTGCGACCCACTCTGCTGGTGTCGGTGCCGCGCATCTACGAACGCGCCTTTGCGCGCATCATGCAGCGACTGGCCGGGCGCCCGCTGTCGCGCATGCTCTTCGACTTCGCGGTAGGCGTCGGCTGGCGCAGATTTGAGGCGAGCCAGGGGCGGGCAGCACAACCCGTGTGGTTCGCACGTGCCGCATGGTGGCTGTTGCGCCTGCTGGTCGCGCGGAAGGTAACCGAGCGTTTCGGCGGACGGCTGCGCATCGCGGTCAGCGGCGGTGCGCCGCTCGCGGCGCGGCTTGCGCGTTGCTTCGTCGGCCTTGGCGTCCCGCTGTTGCAGGGTTACGGGCTGACCGAAGCCGCGCCCGTGGTCACAGGCAACCTTGTGGATGACAACGTGCCGGCATCGGTAGGCCCGCCGCTACCTGGCATCGAGCTGCGGCTGGGCATGAAAGATGAGTTGCTGGTGCGCGGTCCGAACGTGATGCTTGGCTATTGGCACCGCCCCGAGGCGACCCGCGCCGCGATCGACGCCGACGGCTGGCTGCACACCGGCGATCAGGCGCGGATCGACGCGGGTCGGGTCCACATCGTCGGCCGGCTCAAGGATATTCTGGTGCTGTCGACAGCAGAGAAAGTTGCCCCCTCCGATCTCGAACTGGCAATCTGCGAAGATCCGCTGTTCGAGCAGGTCATGGTGGTGGGCGAAGGCATGCCGTATGTCGCGGCGCTGGTGGTGCTGAATGTCGAAACCTGGCGCGACTTTGCGAACTCACTCGGTGTCGATCCGGGCACCCCGGGATCGCTTACCGACCCTGTCGCGTCGAGCGCCGTGCTCAAGCGCATCGGCAAGTGGCTTGCGCCGTTTCCGGCCCACGCGCGCGCGCGCCGCGCCTGGCTCACGCTCGAACCCTGGACCATCGAAGACGGACTGATCACGCCGACGCTGAAGATCAAGCGACAGGAGCTGGAAACACGTTTTGCGCGCGAGATCGCACAGCTCTACGAGACAAATCCTTCTACCCGATCGCCGGGTTGAGAGGATGCGGCCAGGCAAATGCGAAAGAAGGACGCCATGAGTTTGACCGCGGTCAATGGCTGTTGGACGGCGCAGCGCTAGCGTGACCCATATGGATGACCACCACCGTCTGCCCCGCAAAGCGGGGATCGCGCTCATTGCCGGCGACGCGCATCCGCGGCTTGCGGATGAGATCGCCCGCCTGGTCGGTGCAGTCCCGATACAGGCATCGGTATCGGCCTTCGCGGATGGCGAAACCCGGGTCCGCATCGATGCTGACCTTCAGAATGCGGACACCTACATCGTGCAGCCCACTTGCACGCCGACTAACGAGCGCCTGATGACCCTTGCACTGATGGCCGATGCCGCACGGTGCGCGGGCGCGGCGCGAATCACCGCGGTGCTGCCTTACTTCGGCTATGCGCGTCAGGATGTCATCAACAATCCGGGCGAACCGCGCTCGGCCCAGTTCGCGGCCCGTTTGCTGCGCACTGCGGGCATCGACCGTGCAGTCGTTCTGGAGTTGCACTCGCCAGCGCTGGAAAGCGCATTCGAGATCCCGCTTGTCCATCTGCGGGCCGACGAGATCATGCTGCCGGCGGTGCGCGAGTGCGGAATCTCCGATCTGACGATCGTTTCTCCCGATGCCGGAGGACTGAAGCGCGCGCAGCGCTATGCCGCCAGTCTTGGAGCGCCGGTGGCGGTCGTGGCCAAGATCCGGCCGGCACCGGATGTGGCCGCTGCATTGCATGTGCTTGGCGACGTGCGCAAACGTTCCTGCCTGATCGTGGACGATATGGCGAGCACGGGAGGTACGCTGGTCGGTGCAGCCGAAGCACTGGTGCAGGCGGGAGCCGGAGAGGTTCATGCGCTGTTCATACATGCGGTCATGGCGCCGGGCGCGCTGGAGCGTATCCGCGCCAGCCCGGTTCGGCATATCGTCACCACCGACAGCGTACCGGGCGCGGCCGGGGCACAGCTTCAGATCGTATCCGTTGCCCCGCTGCTCGCCAGGGCAGTCAAGCGGCTTGCAGGCAAGGAATGAATACTCGTATGGGTCGGACCGCATCGCAGGATTTACTGCGCCGCGGAGCCGGCAACGATGACCGTCATTGGAAAAACAGGGGGTGCGGAGAATGCGTATTCTGAAAGTTACTGTACTTGCGGCGTTGGCCATGAGCGGGTTATTGAGCCAGTCCCAGCTGGCGTCGGCCGAAGGCGATGCAGCCCAGGGGAAAAACGGGTACCAGCGCTGGTGCATCGGATGCCATGGGGACAAGGAAACGGTCCAAAGCGTGGGCCCTTCCCTGGTAGGCCTCTTCGGCCGCAGGGCGGGAATGGTGGGGACTTCCCCTTATTCGCGGAACTTGTACAAGTCCGGTATTGTTTGGAACGAGAAATCGCTGCAGCGCTATCTCGCCAATCCTACGGATGCGGTGCACGGGACGATCATGCCGGTAGCGCTGCAAGATCCGAAGGAGCGGGACGACGTCATTGCCTATCTCAAGACTCTGCGATGAAGAATCAGAATTGCGGCAGCGCGATCGAATTCGTCCCGCGCTTGAACGGCACGACTCGAAACGGGATTTTTTTGCACTCTGGTCAAGCACCGGCACTTGCCTTTGAGTATCATCCGCCAATGAAACCGAGAAGAGCGGTTGCCGCCTTGCTCATCGTGCTCGGCGCAGTGATGTTATTCGCGGCGCCCGAGACGCGCGGCGGCCTGTTCGCGATCGCGGCCGGTGTCATCATAGAAATCGTCGGCATAGCGCTGGAGAAGCGCCGATAACCGGAAATCGCCCGCACCTGGGTTCACCTGATCGCAGCGGCGCCGATCATCGTTGCGCAGGATCGCGGCGGGTCCGGGTTGAAGTCAGATGACGGATGAACCACTGTCCTGCCAGGCGCGCAACCTCATCCAGCGTGCCGGCCTCCTCGAACAGATGCGTCGCGCCGGGAACGATCACGAGTTCCCGCTCGCAGTGCACGAGCTTGTCGCGCGCCGACTCGTTGAGCTCGATGACTTCGAAATCGAGCCCGCCTACGACGAGCAGCGTCGGCGCCTTGACCTGCCCGAGCGCCCCGGTGCCTGCGAGATCCGGCCGCCCGCCGCGCGAGACCACCGCGCCGACGTCCTTTGGCATCGCGGCCGCGACCCGCAGCGCGGACGCAGCCCCTGTACTCGCCCCGAACAGACCGACCGGCAATGTCTTGGTGGCAGGATGGCCGCGGACAAATCCCACCGCGTAGCCCAGGCGCTGCGTCAGCAGGTCGATGTCGAATCGCCTCTGGTAGTCTCGATCCTCGGCCTCGGTGAGCAAATCCAGCAGCAATGTCCCCAATGCGAGCTTGTGCAGTTCCGCAGCCACGAACCGGTTGCGGGGAGAAAAGCGCCCGGAGCCGCTCCCGTGCGAGAACACCACCACGCCGGCCGGCTGCGCAGGTAGCTCGAGCGCGCCTTCCAGCACGACTTCGCCTACGGAAATCGTAACAGCAGTTTCGCGTGTTCGCGCACTCATGGCTTGTTTGTGGAGTGCGCTTTCGCGCGCTGCGCCAGCATGGCAACGACTTCGTCGTCCTCGACCTGGGGAAAGTCGCGATAGAACTGCCCGACCGCATAGAACTCTTCGGGCGCATCGAGGCACACGACTTCATCGGCCAGCGGCCTGACGCGCTCCAGGCTGTCCGGTGCCGCCACCGGCACGGCGCAGATCAGGCGCTTCGGTTGCTTCGCGCGCGCCGCGTGCAAAGCGGCGATCATGCTTGCCCCGGTTGCCAGTCCGTCGTCCACCACGATCACGATCCGGTCCTTCGCATCGATCGGGGGCCGGGCCGGTGTGTATTCGGCGCGGCGTTTGCGCAGCGTCTCGAGCTGCATGCTCTTTTCGAGCTCGATGTACTCCGGGTCGGCCCCCGAGCGGGCGGCGTGCTCGGCTATGTACGTCCAGCCCGATTCGTCGACCGAGCCGACTGCGAATTCCGGGCTGTAGGGCGCGCGCAGCTTGCGCACCAGCACAACATCGAGCTCGCCTCCCAGTTCGTCGGCGATCACTTTCCCGATGCCCACCGCTCCGCGGGGGATCGCGAGTACGAGCGGGTTGCGGCCGCGATAACTGGCGAGAGCCTTTGCCAGTTGTCGCGCGGCATCAATGCGGGAATCGAACTTCATCGCCATGGCAAACTCATGATCCGCTTTCGCCTGCGCATGGGTTTGCGCCAGGTCAAAGTCGGGTGAACGCGCCCGCGTGTCCGCAGCGGTCTTTTGAATAGGCGGCACTGCGGTTCAAAGAGAAAACGCCCTTATCGCACCGCGGCACGGCAAGCGCGCCGTCAGGCAAGAAGTCATTTTGCACGTGGACAGCAGTCATCACCTGCTCACATAAGCGATGGCATCGATTTCCACGAGTATGCCGGGCAACTGGCTACCAACGGTGGTGCGGGTCGGCTTGGGATCGGGGAAGTAACTCGCATACACCCGGTTGTAACGCTCGAACAGCGACATATCGCTCAGGTGCGCGCTGACCTTGACGACGTCGGCCATGCTTGCACCCCCGGCTTCGAGGATGGCCTTGATGTTTTCCAGCACGCGCGCGGTCTGCTCCTCGATGGTGTCACCCACGACCTTGCCGGTTTTCGGATCGAGCGGCCCCTGGCCGGACACGAACACGAAGTCCCCGGCGCGCAAGCCCTGCGAATAGGCGCCCACCGGCTGTGCCGCGGTGGTGGTGGAAATGCGTTGCTTCCCCATTGCCCGTCTCCTCTTTAATTTCGCCGTTTTCGGTGGTTACGTGGTCCTGGTGAAATGAGCGAGAAATGCTTTCAGCCGCTCCGATTGCGGCTGCTCGAAAATCTGCCGCGGCGCGCCCTGCTCGACGATCACGCCTTTGTCCATGAAGACGATCCGGTGCCCCACCTCCCGCGCAAAGCGCATCTCGTGGGTGACGACCAGCATGGTCATGCCGCTGCGGGCGAGATCTTCCATCACGCCTAGCACTTCGCCGACCAGTTCCGGGTCGAGCGCCGAGGTCGCCTCGTCGAACAGCATCACTTTGGGTTCCATCGCGACTGCGCGGGCGATCGCCACACGCTGCTGTTGTCCGCCGGAGAGTTGCGCGGGATACGCGTGCAGTTTGTCCTTCAGGCCCACTCGCTCCAGCCATGAATTTGCGCGTCCACCGGCTTCCCGAGGCGACAGCTTGCGAACCCGGGTGAGCCCGAGAGTCACGTTCTCCAGCGCCGTCATGTGCGGAAAGAGATTGAAGCTTTGGAACACCATGCCGACGTCGGCGCGCATTCCGGCCACGGTGCTGTCCGGCAGCCTGACAAGGCCGCCGCCGCTCTCGCGGTAGCCCACCAACTGCCCGTCCACGTGGATCCGGCCGCCCTGGTACTCCTCGAGAAAATTGATGCAGCGTAACAGCGTGGTCTTGCCGGAACCGCTCGGCCCGACGATGACCACCACCTCGCCTTTGGAAACCTCCAGATCCACTCCGGAAAGAATCTCCTGCGCGCCGAAGCGCTTGACGAGGCCCTGGATCACGACAACCTTCCCGGTCATGGGCATCCTGCTCCGACGTTCGTCTTCAGGTCCAGGCGTAGCGCTTTTCCAGGCGCGCGCCGATGGCCGAGATGGTGTAGTTGATCGCGAAGTAAAGCAATGCGGCCACCGCGTAAAACAGCAGGGCTTCGCGCGTGCGGCCCACGATCTGCTGGATCGCCATCATGAGGTCGACCACGCTGACCAGCGACACCAGCGACGAGGCCTTGACCACCTCGACCGCGGTATTGACCCACGCCGGCAGGATGCGGCCCAGCGCCTGCGGGAAAATCACGTAGCGCAGCCGCTGCGCGAAGTTAAGCCCGATTCCCTGTGCGGCATCCATCTGGCCGCGTGGGATCGAGCCCACCCCGCCGCGTATCACCTCGGAAACATGTGCCCCGCAGAAAACGCCGAGCGCGAGTATGCCGGCCACGATCGCCGAAACCTGCAGACCGAGGGCCGGAAAGCCGTAGAAGATTGCGAAGATCAGCACCAATTGCGGGATGCCGCGCATGGTGTCGACGTAAACGCGCGCGACAAGGCGCAACGGCCACGCACCGTACAGCAGCGAAAGGCCGCCGGCGATGCCGATGAGCGTGCCGAGCACCAGCACGGCGACCGAGACCTCGAACGTGATCAGTAGTCCGCGCAGGATCAGCGGCCCGCTCGCGATTACGACGTCCATTCGGGGGCTCCTGTGCGTGCGAATATCGGCGAAACTTTCATCATCGGGCCGGGCATCATCTGACCATCGCGAATCGCCGTTCCAGCAGCCGCAGCGCGCCGGCGATGGCGTAACACGTGGCGAGATACAGCAACCCCACCACCACATAGACCTCGATCACGCGCCAGGTATTGACGTTGATGCGGATGGCTCCGTAGGTCAGTTCGGGGACCGCGATTGCCGAGGCCAGCGAAGTGTCCTTGAACAGCGATATGAAAGTGTTGCCCAGCGACGGCAGCACGATGCGGAACATGAGCGGGATGGTGACGAAGCGGATGCGCTGCCAGCGGTTTAATCCGATCGCCTTGCCGGCCTCGATATGCCCCTTGCTGACTGCCTCGATGCCGGCACGGAAAATCTCGGTGAGATAGGCGCCGGAATAGATCGCCAGCGCGAAGACGAATGACCACAGGTTGTCCAGAACGCTGATGCCGACCAACGGCAGGCCGAAATACACGAAGTAGATGATCAGCAGCAGCGGAATGTTGCGCACGCCTTCGACGTATCCGGCGACCAGCAGCCGTATCGGCCGCGGGCCGTAGGCGCGGCCGAAAGCGGCAATCAGTCCCAGCAAGCTGCCGATGGCGAGCGCGAGTACCGCGATGCCGACACCGAGCAGCAGCCCCTTGAGCAGCAGGTCGAAGTTGTCGAAAACCGGGCGCCAGTTGAATTGATACATCTTGTTCTTCTCCCTCTCCGCCGCTTGCGGGGGAGAGGGCCGGGGTGAGGTGGCAGGGCCTGGGGTGACGCGGCTAGTATCTGACCCCGAACTCCACCGGGAAACCCACTGGCGGAGGGGCCAGTTTAACGCCGAAGAATTTCAGAAACGCCGCAGCGTAGGCGTCGAACTCTACCCCGGTCATCGCTTCGTGCAGCACGGTATTGACGAAGTTCAGCCAGATCGGATCGCCCGGGCGCACCGCGGCCGCATAGGTCTGCGGCGACCAGCCGTAGTTGCCTGACTTGTACTTGTCCGGATTCTGGCGTACCAGCCAACGCACAGTCGAATCGTCAATGGCGGCGGCGTCCACACGGTCGGAATCGAGCGCCAGGATCGTGTTGGCGACCGAGTCGAATTGCAGCACTTCCGCTTGCGGCATCGCGGCGTGCACGATGCTCTCGGCGTAGACGTTCTGCAGTATGGAGACCTTGACCTTCTTCCCCCACTTGGCGAGATCGAGCGCGCCGGCATGCGGGCTGTTTTTGGGCAAGAGCGTTCCGACGCCCTCGCGATAGTACGGAATCGAAAAGTCCGCCAGTTGCGCGCGCTGCGCGGTGACCGTCATGAACTGAAAGACGACGTCGACCTGGTTGGTTTGCAGGTTGGGAATGCGCGCATCCGAGGCCTGCCGCACGAACTGAACCTTGGATGGATCGTCGAACAGGCCTTTGGCGACCAGGCGGGCCATCTCGATGTCGAAGCCCTGGAGATTGCCCTGCTCGTCCTCGAAGTGCCACGGCGGGTTGGTGCTGCCGGTGCCCACGATCACCGCTCCGCGCTTGAGCACTTCGTTGAGTTTGCTTGCGCCCGAACCGGCGCCCGGGCCGGAACTGCTGCAACCGGCGGCACCGAGTACCGCCACTCCAGCCCCCAGCTTCAGGGCCGACGATCTCAGGAACCCGCGTCGCGACGTTTGCTCAGACATAGCTCCCCCGAATCAGTTGTTGAATGACGGTGTCCTCCCGTAACGGAGGCCAACGGATTTATAGACGACTTCGGGTTGGATTTCCAGTGCCGCGCGTTGCGCGGAATCAAGCGCGTTCAACGCAAAGGCCGCAAAGGTACGCAAGGGAGTGCAGACCGCAGGGACACAGAACATCGCAATCGTGGTTGTACCGAAAGCGCCCTAGAAACGGAAGAACCTTGACGCAAAGGCGCGAAGGCGCAAAGAAATACAAGGAATGAACGGGAATACAAAGCTCTTGGGAGAGGCCGCCAAGATACTCGTACGAGGGAACGAACAGGAATCGTCCGACCCGAACTCCCGCTATTTTCGATCCCTGTTCAGAATCTCTTTGTGCCTTTGCGTCTTAGCGTCAAATCTCTAGATTCTCGCAAGTTAGTCTTTTCGCTGCGAAGCGGCCGACGCGATTTCCTTGTCCACTCTCTGATGGATCAACTGCCACTGTCTCTCGTCCAGGACATAAAGTTCGCGAAACAGGCGCACCGCTTCCGCCCGCTGATTGCCGGCCGATTGTTCGCAGATCCTCATGAACGCCGAAGCAACGGCAAGAGTCGGATTCCATGTCTCGCGCACCCCGTCGCGCATTACGGCGACCATATACTCGTGCTCGTCCCTCTTGTTCCAGCCGCGGGCTCGCGCCAGGAGACCAACTTTCTCTTCGAGTGCAAGTTTTTGTTGCTGTTCGTACTCCTCGCCCTGTTTCATCATCTGATCCACTTCGGCCCGCAGCGGGTCGTCCGCAGCGAGACGGCAGCCTGCGGGTGCAACTTCCTCGTCACCGATCGAAAAGGCTGCGTAGTGAAGCAGTGCGGCAGCGATGATTGCCAGTGTTCCTGGACGATGAAGCATCAATCCCTCCTTGAAAATTCATTATGGCCGGTACCGTTCAGCTGCTGATCGTTTATTCCTGCCGATCGGGAGAGGTAACTGTAAACGAATTCGTGTGTCTGAAAACCATTCAACACCGACCTTATCGCTCCCAATCCTTGCCATCCGCCGGCCGTCTTGGCGGATAGCCGAACTCGCCATCGGTGGCACTGTACATCGGCACTGCCGGCGCTCGGTGCGGTTGCAGGGGCGGCGCGTTCACGACGATGCAGCGGGACACGAAGTCCGTAACCGTCCGGCGCGAGGGAATCAAATACATGAGCGCGACTTCGACAACGAGGGCAATTGTCGTAATCATTGGATTCAGCTCGAGCGTGCCCGCTTTCAGCGATGCAGTTGTAGGTAGCAGGATGACGACCGGCCGCAGCGCGGAGCGAAGGAGGATCTGCGTCGTTGATAATGCGCCGCCACTGCGGGGAATAACGATGATGTCGAACGCCCTGCGCCCCGGCGTCTGGCCAGACCAGAACTGCAGGAAGAGCGCGTGATAACCGAAGTAGGCCAGCGCGACCAGCGCGCCGTAATCCGGCTGGTAACCGAAGGTATCCTCCAGGACATAAACGATCACTGCCGCCAGGCCGATCAGCAAAAGATCGACGAAGGCGGCGGAGAGACGCTTCTTGGGTGCAGCCACGTACGAACCCATACCTGCCATCAGACTTCGTCCGGCACCAGCCGGGAAATTGAGTCAACCTGAGCTGATCCCATTTTCTCAACGCTGGGTAGCAGGCCTGCCTCGCAGGCCCTTATCTGCAGGCCGAGATATTTGGAGTAGATGCGGCACTGGGCCAGACTGCCGGCGATGAACCAGAGGCCCGGCTGCGCGGTGCGCGTGAACATGTTGCGCAATTCCTGTTCTTCGCCGAATCCCCAGATGGGGCCGACGCGGTCGGCAACATCGTCGCCAAACAGTTTGCGGACCAGAACTTCCTGGCCTTTGTAGCCGGTCGCCAGCACGATCAGATCGGCGGCAAGCGTATCGCCGCTGCGCATCCGCGCCCCCTCTGAGACGAACCCGGCGATATCGGAAAATTGCACCAGTCCAATCTCGCCTTCGACGATCAGATCGGAACAGCCGACATTGAAGTAGTAACCGCCGCCGCGCGTGAGGTACTTGAACTGCCAGCCGGTTCCGTCTTCCCCGAAATCGAGCTTGAACCCCATGCGCTCCAAGCCATCGAGGAGTTCCCTGTCCATATTCTTCGCTTGTTCGGTCAACGCGATGTGGCTCTTCTTTGCCAGTGGCAGCGGGATGGACATCGTGATGAGGTCGCAGTCCTCCAGAGGAGGTCCTTCGTCGTACAACGCGTAGGGAAGTTGCGCGGCGGGCTCGATATTGACGATCAGGGTTGGATTGCGTTGGACTAGAGTGACCTTTGCCCCGCTCGAGTACAGGTCCTGGGCAATATCGTGGCCGCTGTTGCCCGTGCCGATGACCAGGGCGTTCCTGCCCTTCCATGCGTCGCCATCGTCGTATTGGCTGGAGTGCAGAATCTTGCCGCCGAAGTTCCGCAGCGTCGGGATATCCGGAATGTTCGGGATGCCGCTGACCCCGGTGGCCATGACGACGTGTCTCGGGCGCATCGTGCGTTTTGTGCCGTCCGCCCGACGCAGCACGACGGACCATCGCCCCTCTTTTTTGTCGTACGTGCCGCCTTCGAATTCCGTGGCGGTCCAGTAGTTCAGCTCCATGCTTTCCACATAGGCCTCGAACCAGCCGGCAAGTTTGTCCTTGGGAAGGTAGGTCGGCCAGTTTGGGGGGAAAGGCATGTACGGAAGGTGGTTGACGTGCACCTGGTTGTGCAGCGTCAGCGCGTGATAACGCTTGCGCCAGTTGTCGCCGATGCGCGGCTCACGGTCCACGATGAGCGTATCGACCTGCAATTGGGTCAGGCGTGCCGCGATCGAAAGTCCGGCCTGTCCCCCGCCGACCACGAGCACAACTGGATCCTTCCCGGCATACCCGGCGTCGGATTTCCTGACGTCGAGCCAGTTGGGGCCGCGGAAATCGCGCGAATAGGACTTGCCATTGGGCCGCGATTGCCCGGCCTGTTCCTCGAACCCCTTTAATTCCTCGAGCGTCGTAAGCAGCGTCCACGCTTTCAGCACGTTGCCATCATTTGTATCGGGGATCAGCCGCAGCACGCCGCTGCCGCGGCCCTCGGCGGTTTCGAATTTGAAGATTGCTTCGATCGCGCTGGTACCCGCGCGCATCACATGGCGCGGCGCAGTCCGATGGGGATCCGTCCTGAAACCGGTCGGATGGGCCCGGCCGGCATGTGCCTTAAGCTCTGCGAGAATCGCGTCCCAGCCGTTGACTGTTCTGATGCTCCAGGTCAGGGCGAGTACATCGCGCCAATGGCTGTCAGGAAGAAACAGGGTCCTGAGCAGGACGTCGTCGGCTTCGGCAAGAGCCCTTTCGAACTGCGCAAGCCAATGGTCCGAAACCGTCGCGATGGGTTCCGTTTCAGCCAGCATTCGCGTTCCCAAGCTATCGATCTGCGTCGTGTATCCGGCGAAACCACCGGTGCTTGATGTTACGCCCCCGATGCGCCCCACCGCATGGAATGCCAGCCATTGGCCGTACTCGTGCCGAAACTCTGTTCCTCTTTTTCAAAGGGGGCTGGGCGAATTTGACAGTTACGCCTCGACCCGGCGCACCTCGACCAGCGTATCGGAGAACGTGGGCCCTCGTCCCATGTCTGCGAAGCGCGATCCGTTGACGACGTTGACCGAGCGCGCACCCGGACTGGCGGAAGCCCAGTACCCAAGCGGCGATATCACTACACCGGGCCGTACCTCATCGGTGACCTGCGCCTCCGCCTGGAAACGCCCGCGGTCGTTGAATACCTCCACGAGCTCACCCTCGGCGATGCCGCGCGCCCGCGCGTCGCTCGGATGCATCATCACGGACTGCTCACCGGCATGGCCGAGCTGCCGCGCGATGTTCGCATAGCCCGAGTTAAGAAAAGCATGGTTCTTCGGCGTGAGAATGTTCAGCGGATATTTCGCTGCCAGCGCCGGATTGCTGGCCGTCGACTCCTGCGGCGGCAGGAAGGCCGGTAGCGGATCCACCGGGCTGCCGTCCTGAAACTCGTTGGACCCCTGCCGGAACAGCGGCAGGACGAAGTTGCCGCCCGCGGCCATCGACGCCTTGAGCTCGACCTTGCCGGACGGCGTCGGGAAATTGCCCTGCGCGTGCGGCGCGTAGGTGTCGGGAGTGCCGACCTTCAGCCGAGCGAAACCGTCGCGCTGCAACTGCTCCATGCTGATGCCGGCGAGCGCGGGGCTGGCCCAGTCGAGCGCCTCCAGCGCCATCTGCTCGTCGGTGCGTTTGAAGTGCGGATCATCGAAGCCCATGGCTGCAGCCAGACGCCTAAACAGCTCGGTGTTGGGCACCGCCTCGCCGCGCGGCGAGATGGCCCGCTGGTTGAGCGATAGATAAAAGTGACCCCAGGAGAACATGATCTCGTGCTGCTCCATCTGCGTCGTGGCGGGCAGCACGATGTCGGCGTAGCGTGCGGTGTCGGTGATGAAATGCTCGCTCACCACCGTGAAGAGGTCGTCTCGGGCAAGCCCGGCGATGACCTTTTCCTGCTCGGGCGCCACCACCATCGGATTGGCGTTATATACCAACAACGACTTGATCGGAGGGTCGAGCTTCAACTCGCCGGTTAGCGCGGCACCGAGCTTCCACTGGTTCAGCACACGGGTGCCGGGCTTGATCCAGTCCGGCCGCATGAGCCCGTCCCACTTGACCGGGAACGCCCAGACGGGAAGCTGGAGAATTCCTCCGCCCACGTGGCGCCACGCGCCAATCAATGCGGGAAGACAGGTCAGTGCCCGCACTGTCTGCCCGCCGCCGGAATGCCGCTCGACCGCAACGCCGATGCGAATCACCGAGGGACGGGTGGTGGCGTACTCGCGCGCGAGCTTGCGGATGTCCTCCGCCGGGATGCCGGTGATCGCGGCGACCTTCTCCGGGGTGTAGTCCCGCGCGCGCCCAACCAGCTCTTCATAGCCAACGGTGTACTTCTCTACGTAGTCCTTGTCGACCAATCCTTCAGTGATGATGACGTTGATCATCGCCAGCGCCAGCGCGCCATCGGTGCCCGGTTTGATGGGAATGTGCCAGTCGGCCTGCCGTGCGGTGCGTGTCTTGACCGGATCCACCACCACGATTTTGGCGCCGCGCTTCTGCGCCTCCGCCAGGAAGGGCCAGTGATGGAGGTTGGTGCTGATCGTATTGCAGGCCCAGAGAATGATATAGCGGGAATGGACAAAGCTCTCCGGATCCGTGCCGGGAGTGGGACCGACCGTCATGATGTAACCCGTACAGGCCGCCGAGTCGCAGAACGTACGCTCGGTTATGGTCGCGCCCAGCTTGTTAAAAAAAGGGTCGCCCACGTTCAGTCCGTTGAGGATTCCTTCGGTCCCAAGGTAGCTGTAAGGCAGGATGGCGGTGGAACCGTGTTCCTTGATGATCTGCTTCCAGCGCGCAGCGATCTCTTCCATTGCGGCTGGCCAGCTGATGCGGGTGAACTGGCCGGAGCCCTTCGGCCCACTGCGCTTGAGCGGGTAGAGGACACGATCCGGGTGATGGATTCGCTCCTCATAGTGGTTGACCTTCACGCACAGGCGCCCATCGGTAAACGGATGCTTGGGGTTTCCGCGCACCTTGACCACCCGGTCGTTCTCGACGGTAACGAGCATGGAACAGGTGTCGGGACAATCGTGCGGACAGGCGGCGAGAACGGTCTTCTGGCCGGAAGTTTCGGATTTCAGAACGGCAGACATCGGTCTTCTCCTTTCGAAGAGGTGGCTGGTTTCTGGTTGATCATGTGCGCACGAAGCGCACTGTCGGCCAAAGCTTTAGACAGCATTCTAGGCCGAGTGCTGGTATATGGGGACAGCTTAGTCTGATCCTATTTTGCCCATTCCGGATACATGATCAACGCCCCAACGCACCCTGGCGTGCCGTTGAGCAGCAAATCAGGCACCAGTGGTTTTAGAGAGCTGCTACACAAGCGGGACAAAATCGTACTCACCGATGCCTTGCAACACCAGGAAGGTCGCCGAACTGTCTCCGCCATTGGTCACCAAGTGCGGGCGGCGGGCCTTTACGGTGTACGTATCACCGGGACCCAAACGCACTTCCTCTTTGGGCTCCCGAAGGAAAATCCTGAGACTTCCGCCGAGAACATAAAACGTATCTTGAACGTTGTTGTGGTAATGCCAGGGCACCTTTTGAGTCGGGGAAATCTGGAGTTCGGTAATGCGAAATCCCGGCCGCGCGGCGTGCTCGGCCCTGCGCTCGACTTCGTAGAGATGGCTGGCGTCTTTCACCGCCTCCATGTCGGCCTCCGTCTGGGGCGCCCGAACACAATGGTTTTGGTTCCAGCGCAGGTCATGTCATTGGTGGAGCGAGATCTTCGGGTGTCGGTTTCTTATATTTCAAGGCTTGACCCTTCGCCTTCTGATGACAGATGGGCAACCCTGCCTATCAACATTTCCGCTATTGTTTCCTTTTCTTGACCTTCGTCATCACTTCTTCGATCCGTGTCTCAATTTTGTCTACTGCTGTATCGATATCTTTGGTATTCAGTTCGGACAACACCCCTTCACGATGATAGTTGCCAATGGGAGATAGGGTCGGGTCTTGAAATATCGGTTTCTTATATTTCAAGACTTAACCCCTTCGCCTGCTTACCATTTCAAGACCCGACACCTTCGCTTCAGATCGGACCATGAGACCCCAGATTCAGCGGCACCTTGTGCTCTAAATAGCTTGGACATGGGCTGGACCGATCTGCCTGATCGATGGCGTACCACACACTCTCATGGCGAGCTCAAGCTCCTCACGTAGCATATCGAGCACGGCCTCGACTCCGGACTGGCCGAATGAGGCCAACCCCCACAGATAAGGTCGCCCAATGCAAACTGCGCGGGCACCAAGGGCGATTGCCTTGAATATATCCGAGCCGCGCCGAAAGCCGCTGTCGACGAGCACGGGGATGCGTCCCTCGACACCAGCGACGACCTCGGGGAGGCACGCGATGGTGGCGCGACCACCGCCATCCGTGCGCCCCCCGTGGTTTGAGACGATGATGCCGTCCACGCCGTGCTCGATGCAGAGTTGAGCATCCTCCCGCGTGACAATCCCCTTGAGCACCACTTTCATGCGCGTTGCGTCCTTGATTCGGTCGACGACCTCCCAGGTCAGTTGCGGAGCCATCAGCGTGGTTAGGCCCGCGAGGTTCAGGCCATCGAACATCGGCTTGCGTCGAGCGTATCCCTCAACGCTCATAACGTGGCAGTCCAGGCACTGCCTGGAGTCTGTGTATTTGGCCCGCTTCCTGACATCGCGCAGGACGCGGCCCGCCGCGCTGTCCACGGTGACAGCTACGACAGGGCATCCGGCTGCCTCGGCTCGCTTGAGCAGACCTTCGGTCACGCTCCAACGCTGGGTGGCATACAACTGGTACCAGAGGGGACCGCCCGTTGCCTCGGTGACCTCCTCGATGGAACTGGTGGACATCGTCGAGAGTATTTGAAGGTGTCCCCTCGACCGTGCAGCTTTCGCTGCGGTAATTGCACCATCGGAGTGAAATGCCTTCTCGCTCCCAGTTGGCGCAAGAATGATTGGCGTCTTCCAAGCTTTCCCGAACAGCTCAGTGCTCGTATCGACTTGCGTCACGTCAACGAGCCGGCGGGCGCGAAGCCCGATTCGAGCAAAGCCATCGCGGTTGAGCTGGATAGTTGCTCCTCCATCGATCCCCCAGGCCATGTAATCGAAATGGGCGGGGGGAAGCGCTTTTCGCGCGGCAGCCTCGAAATCGAATACATCGATCGCATCCTCTGCACGTTCGATGATGCGGTCAATGTCCAAGGCTGCGCCGAATCGCCGAGACTCATCTGCAAAGCCCCGCGAAGGCGCGTACGCCAGCAACGGCGACGCCGCAAGGTATTTCAGAAATGCGCGACGCTGCAGGGATTGCCTCTGTAGTCTGCTCATTTCCCCTCCCAAAGTACCGGCAAAGCAAGCGCAGTTACTCGTGGTTCGGGACACCCGACTTAGACTCGCATCATTCCTTCGTGATCCTTCGTTTTTCCTTCGTGACCCTTCGTGTTAACCGCGTCTAAGGCCGCGCATCGCGCGGCTTCCTATTGAAACCTCTCAGTGTCCTCTGTGTGCTCTGTGGCCGATTAGTTCTTTTTCTTGTGAAACTCCGCCCAGGCCTTTTCATAGCTTGCATGCAAAGTCTTCCAGGCGCTCTCGGCGCCTTTGCTGACTTCCTGCCACGCCGCCTGGCTGGCTTCACGCGTTTCATTCAGACGCTTGACGGTTTCGTCGCGCTGCTTTTCCAGCGCTTTGATCTGCGCTTCGTATTGCGTCTTGACGTGGGCCTGAGCCTTCTGCACTTCCGCCTGCCACTTGGCCAGCTTGGCGTTCCAGTCGTCTATCTGCTTCTTCATGCGCTCCACATATTCGTCGCGATTCATGATTTCTCCTCCTCCTTTGTCCTCGGGTAACTCCCTTTTCAGGTATAGAACATGCCGACACGTTCTGCCAGCCGTACCGGCTCGAGCCGCCGCCGATTTACGGAATCTCGATCACACTTCCCACGCCGGCGTAAAGGTACTGATCGCCCCACATCTGGCGTAGGGCAGCGAAGGCAGGCTCACCGGTGCAATGGCCCGGCGCAAGCCTGTCGACCTTGAAGGTTTGGTGCAAGACCCCGGCGATTCGGGAAATCTGCTCATCGGAGGCGGTCGGCAGATGAAAGCCACCGAAAATCATGTGCACATGCCCGTCTATTGCCGTGGCCGCCTCGACAATCCGGTCGATCCCGGGATGCGAGCATCCGACCACCAGCACCGAGCCTTCGGGAGTGCGCAGGACCAGAGAGAGTTCGCGCAGCTCTTTGGTACCGGGTGTGTCGGACACCAGCGCAACGATGGTGACGCCCGGGGCAATCTCGAAGGTCTTTTCAACCAGTTCGAAATGAGCGCCGACCCAGACGGTACCGAACTGCATGGTGTCGGGCGGGTGGCCGCCGTAATAGCGCATCGGTTCGGGCAGGGACTCGTCCTTGCGGTAGAACCCGCTTGGCAGCGAGCTGCCGAAGGCCCCGAATGCTTCCTTGGGTGCGTAGATCTTTACTGCGGGATTTACGGCGAGGAGATGGGAAAGGCCCGCAGTGTGGTCGAGGTGGCGGTGGGATATCACTACGAAGTCGAGCTTGCGCAGGTCCACCCCGGCTGCATCGACATTGCCGGCAAAGGTCCGGGCGTCGTTTCCGGTGTCGAAAAGGATGCGCTTGCCGTGGTATTCGATCAGCGCCGCGAATCCCCAGTCTTTCTTCATAGACGGGCGTTCGCCGAAGGCGTCGTACAGGATCGTGACCCGGTCGCCCGTGTCCGCCACACTTGAGACAGCACTCAGGAGCAGAGTTCCGAATACGAACAATCTGGCGCAAATCTGCATGCCTGATCCTCCGTCGTGGGGAATGCGGCGCCCCACGAATTTCCCGTCAGACAGTCATGTTCGGCCTGCGACTACAGTGTGTCAATCCGATAGCGGTTCCACCGTGATTTGCAACTTGACCGAAGAATTTCCGGCGGGCACATGAATGCGGAGGCAGACCGCCTGCATGATTTTCTCGAAGCCGTCTTCGGACTGCGAGACGGTTTCGTGCGGCGCCGCGCTGATGCGGACCGGCTCCGCCATAGTGAGCGTGACTTTGCCGCCCAGCACCCCGTCTTCGAGCGTCAATGACTTGAGTCCTTCCCAGTTGAACGCCTGCCCGAAGCCCCCGGGAATTTCGCCGTTTACGACGTAGCGGCCGAGGAAGCCGCCGCAGCTCGGCATGGCCAGGTTGATCTCGGTTTCCAGGCCCGCCGGTTCGTGTTCGAACCGGTACTCGACGGTCAGCACGCTGCCTTTGACCGAGATCCTCTTGGTCAAACCGGGCCCAGCCAGCTCGACTACATTCGCGTTCGCTTTGCGCAACGTGTAGCGAATTGGTTGCTGCTGATCCTTGATCCGGTCCAGGAAGATTGCGCGTGGGTACGGGTCCGGAGTCAGATCGTCCGTCGAAACAGGATGCTTGAAGTTGACGCGGTCGTGAGCGGAGGCGATGCCTTCTCCGGAATGACCGCCCTGACCTCCCTCACGGATCTTGCGGTGGTAATGTTCCGCGCGCCGTACCAGCGTATCGCCGAAGTTCTGGCGCAGCGCGTAAGAATCCAGCTCGTGGATGGCACCGAAGCCGTCGTCGCGGATCACGGCCTGCAACTTGCCGCTGTTCAGGAAGATCTCATCTCGACCGTCGAGGTCCAGATCGAGCACCGTTTCCCTGCGCGGGGATGCCTTGTCGAGGAGCGCCTCGAGCTCGACGATCGCGCTCCACACCGAGCGGCGCAGGTGCGGCAGATAGATCCCGCCGAACAGGCCGTGCCAGTAGGCGTCGTTCGCCTGGGTCAGGTGCAGCAGTTCCCGCATGCGGGGCGTCGCCTTCTTCCCGAGCGCCGCGACGCGGTCGGAGACCTGCAGCATGCGCTTGTGCATCCAGTTGGATTCCGCGTAGCGCGAGATGAAGTTGCGCCAGATACCGCCGCGCAGGAAGGGCTTGCTGCTTTCGTAGCGATTCCCGTCCTTCTCGTGTTTCACCAGCGCGGCAAACGCGTCCGCCCTGTCCGCGTCCAGCGTCCACTCGTTCATCTCGATGTACGAAGTGGCGGGCAGATACACCACACCGCGCGTGCGCTGCTGTTTCGCGAAGTCGCGGTAGAGCATCGGCTCGATCAGCGGCGAGGCCAGCACGCCCTCGATGAACTGCTTCAGCCATTCCTTCTCGTACACCCATTGGTAGGTCTCGGGCCAGATGCCGAGCTTCTCGATGTCGTCGAAGTAGATCGCCGCGGCCGCGCCGTCTTCGGTCGCGCGCGATTCGAGGTACTGGATCGCTTCGGGAGCGGTGGAGAAGGGTATCCGATAGCGCAGCGCCTCCGAAATCGGGAACAGGTCGAGGCGGATGCCGCCCTCCTCGGTGCTGAAATAGCCGGTCAGTTCCTCGGCGTGCTTGCCGGCGCAGAGGAAATGGTAGTCGTCCACGGTGACGTAGCGGATTCCGGAATCGGCCAGCGACGGGCCGACCGCCGATTCCCACACCCGCTCGGTGAGCCAGGCGCCGCTCGGCCGTTGCCCGAACGCGGCCTCGAGGCGATCGGACAAGGCGACAAGCTGGGAGCGGCGGTCGCGCTCGGGAATCGAGGCGAGCACCGGTTCGGTGTCGCCGCCGCCGAACATCTCCACCTGGCCGCGCGCCACCATCTCGCGCAGCTTCGCCATGTCTTCCGGGAAATGCTCGATCAGGTATCCCAGCAGCCAGCCGCTGAAGTGCACCGACAGCTTGAAGTCCGGATAGCGGTAAAAGGTTTCGATGAAAGGCTTGTAGCAACGCGCGTGCGCATCGTTCAACACCTCTTCGAAATTGCCCGCGGGCTGGTGTGCGTGCACCCCGAACAAGAGCGAAACCTTTTTAGCCACAGAGGACACAGAGTTCACAGAGAAAACGGTTGCGTTAGTGTGACGCGTTGTTTGAGTTTGCGGTGATCTTGGCCAGATCGACCGTCTATTACGGTTACGAAAATCGAAAATTGGAACTGGTTACGTTTGCTGTTTCTTACAATTCTCTCTGGCCTTTCTCTGTGTTCTCTGTGTCCTCTGTGGCAAACATGTTCTTCAAGATGCGCGGCGCATGGCGCCGCCAAGTTCGGCCTGGCCGCCGCCCTGGCTCACCGGCACGGCGAGCTCCGCGGGAACCGGCAGTTTGAGGAGCCGGTAGAAATTGGCGAGCTTCTGGCGATACAGGCGGTCGAAGGCCAGCACCGACTCGCCGGGATTGTAATCACCGAACCACCAGAACCAGTCCGAAGATTCGCAGTCGGCGAGCTGGCGGGTCGCATCCGCGAGTTCCTGCGTGTTCAGGCGGCCGCTCACCGCCACCAGATCGAAGCTCTGCTTGGCGGCACAGAGCAGGTCCCAGGCGCGGTTCTTATCCGGCGAGCCGATCCAGGTGGCGAGATTGCCGTACACCCAGCTTCCCGCGACGAGTGCGGGCATAGGTTCCGCTTGCCGCCCCTCGTCCAGCAGCCGAGCAAAAGTCGTGGTCTCGATCTCCGGGTGCGCTTCCAGCGCCCCATACAACTCGTCGAGAAAGAAATAGCCGTTGTACGGGAAATACTCCCAGGCATTCTCGCCGTCCAGAATCACGCTGACGACCCGGCGCTCGGACCCATCGCCCTGCTCCATGATTCCCTTCAACTCGCCCACGAAGTGCGCGGCGGCATCCTTGCCGTGCCACTTGCAGTACTCGAATCCGATCAGGTCCGACAGGTGGTCGTCGCGGAAGAAGCAGGTTACCGGTGCATGGCCGCCGCTGAGCCGGTAAGGCCGGTACAGAAAATTTTGGCGCTCGCTGATCGGCGCGTTGTTCTTGCGCAGGCTGTTCACCAGCACGCCTTCGCCGCTGGCGATCCATTCGCAGCCGCCTTCCGCCAGCAAGTCCACGAACACCTGTGAAATCGCGCCTTCGGCCGGCCACATGCCGCGCGGCGGCTGGCCGAAGCGGCGCGCATGGCTTTCCCTGGCCGCGGCAATGTGCGCAGAGGCGCGGGTGCGGCCGCCCGGGTACTGCGGGCTCTGTGGCAACGGCATGGTGGGCACGGTTTCACGCGCCGCTTCGAAGGAGATCAGCAGCGGCCCGATCGGGTGAAATGCCGGGCTGGTGGTGAGTTCGATGCGTCCCTGCGCGGCGAGCGCGCGATAGCGCGGCACCACGGCGCTGGTTTCGCGGCCGATCAGTTCGACGAGCTGCATGCGGTCGGCATGCGAGAAGTTCTGCGCCTTCGCCAGCAATTGCGGGACGGTCTGGTCGCGGCGGCGCACGGTTTCGCCGACCCACGCCAGGTGATACCAGGTCAGCAGATCGCCGAGGTACTGAGCGGAAAGATAACCCTCCCCGGCGGCTCCGGGTTGTTGCGTCAGGGCAAAAAAATCCCATAACCGCGCGATACGCCGGATAGGGCTGGATCATCTTGTGATGGTTGGCCTTGAAGCAGCAGCGCAGCACCAGGTCGCGGTCGGCCGCGTCGAGGCGGTACAGGTCGGGATGCGCAAGCAGCCTCAGGAGCGGATCGCGAAACCGTCCGGTGGCGAACTGGTCCGCGTAATCCTCGAGCTGGTCGAGCAGCACCGGGGTGAAATTGACCACCGCGCGCACCTTGGGGTGATTCTCCAGGTGCGCAGCCATGTCGCTGTAATCCTTGATCGCATGCAGGTACACCCAGGGCTGGGCATATTCGCCGGTGGCGTAATCGCGGTAATCCGGCTGGTGCATGTGCCACAGCAGGACCAGATCCAGCTTTGCATTGCTGCTCATGGCGTCCGGTCCTTCAGCGCTGGTGCAGCACTTCCTGGCCCAGCATCTCCGGCGTGATCAGCGTGATGCCGCGCTCGGAAACGTGGAAGCGCTTGCGGTCCTCGGCCGGATCGAACCCGACCGCGAGACCTTCGGGCAGTGTGCAGCGCTTGTCCACCACCACGCGCTTCAGGCGCACGCCGCGATGAATTTCCACTTCCGGGAGGATCACCGAGTCCTCGATGCTGCTGTAGCTGTGCACGTGCACCTTGGAAAACAGCAGCGAGCGCGCGACTCTCGCGCCGCTGATGATACAGCCGCCGGACACCAGCGAATCGACCGCCATGCCGCGCCGTCCTTCGTCGTCGAAGACGAACTTGGCCGGCGGCAATTGCTCCTGGTGCGTCCAGATCGGCCATTCGGTGTCGTACATGTTGAGATCGGGCGTGACGTGGGTCAAATCCATGTTCGCTTCCCAGTAAGCATCGACCGTGCCGACGTCTCGCCAGTACGCCGGCTTGCCGTCCATTCCGACGCAACTGTCGTCGAAGCTCTGCGCAAACACGCGATAACGTCGGCACCAGGTGGGGAATGATGTCCTTGCCGAAATCGTGACTGGAATCGGCGCGTATCGGCGTCGCGATCAAGCTGTTCGTACAGGAATGGTCGCATTGAATACGTAGATGCCCATGCTGGCGAGCGACAGCGCGCGGATTGCCGGGAATCGAGGGCGGCTGTGCCGGCTTTTCCTGAAACGCGGTCACGCGCCAATCCTCGTTCACCGCCATCACGCCAAATGCCTTCGCTTCCTCGACCGGCACTTCCAGGCAGGCCACCGTCATGTCGGCGTTCTTGGCCACGTGATACGCGAGCAGCTTGCCGTAGTCCATCTTGTAGATGTGATCGCCGGCGAGCACCAGGATGTGGTCCGGGTCGTACGACGCAGGATGTCGAGGTTCTGGAATACCGCATCTGCCGTGCCCTTGTACCAATTCTCCTCGTGGGTGCGCTGGGAGGCGGGCAGGATGTCGACGAATTCCTGGAAGCGGCCGTCCAGGAAACTCCAGCCGCGCTGGATGTGGCGGATCAGGCTGTGCGACTTGTACTGCGTGGCGACGCCGATGCGGCGGATGCCGGAATTGACGCAGTTCGACAGCGGGAAGTCGATGATGCGGAACTTGCCGCCGAAAGGCACGGCCGGCTTGGCCCGCCAGTCCGTGAGGTTGCTTCAGGCGGCTGCCGCGTCCGCCGGCGAGCACCAGTCCATAGGTGTTCTTGGTGATCAGGCTGATGAAGCGGATGTTCGAGTCGGTGTCGGCCACGCATGGCTCCTGGTACGCAGGTTGAAGGGTCGGAGGCGCCGCACGCGGACTTTCTCCGCTTGCCATAAACCTTTGACCGGTATCAAAAAGCAGAAGGACGGAAGGCTCCGCCGCTTATAATAGGGGCACCCTTGTCCGCAGTCACGGTTTCCGTGAATCGCCCGGCCGGGGATTTCCCGCCACCAATCATGAAAGCCCCTGTTTCCGCCGCCGCCGGAGCGGACCTCGACGCCCTGGTCGGCGCGCGCCATCACGATCCGTTCGGCGTGCTCGGTCTGCATCGCGACGGCAAGGGTTGGCTGCTGCGCGTGTTCCGTCCTTACGCCTCCGAAGTTGCGGTGGCCACTGCGTCCGGATTCGTGAAGATGGAGAAGGCGCATCGCGACGGCGTGTTCGCCTGGCGCGGAGCCGAGCCGCCGCCCCAGCCGGTGCAGTTGCGGGTGCAAGAGTCCGGGCACAGCTTCGAAATCTTCGACCCGTATGGTTTTCGCCCCATCATCAGCGCCGACGAGCTGTACCTGTTCAACGAAGGCCGGCTCGAGCAGGCGTATCGCATGCTCGGCAGCCGCACCGAGGTGCGCGAGGGCGTGGCCGGAGTGCGCTTCGCCTGCTGGGCGCCGAATGCACAAAGAGTCAGCGTGGTCGGCGACTTCAACCGCTGGGACGGGCGCGCGCTGCCCATGGCCACACACGGGGTGAGCGGCGTCTGGGAACTGTTCGTTCCGGGATTGGCCGAGGGCACGCTCTACAAGTACGAGATCCGCAACCGCAATACCGGCGAGATCCTGGTCAAGACCGATCCCTACGCTCGCGCCTACGAATTGCGCCCCGAGACCGCCGCGCGCGTCACTGCGGATCTTCCCTACGACTGGCGCGACGGCGCCTGGATGAAAGCGCGCGCCGGCGATGACTGGCTGCATGCGCCGGTCAACGTCTACGAAGTTCACCTGGGTTCATGGCGGCGGCATCCGGACAAGCGCTTCTACAGCTACCGCGAGCTTGCCGAAAGCCTGGTCCCCTATGTCAGGGAAATGGGTTTCACCCACATCGAACTGCTGCCGGTTTCCGAACATCCGCTGGACGAGTCCTGGGGTTACCAGACCACCGGCTATTTCGCGGCGACCAGCCGCTTCGGCTCGCCGGACGATTTCAAGTTCTTCGTCGATGCCTGCCACCAGGCCGGTATCGGCGTGATCCTCGACTGGGTGCCGGCGCATTTCCCGAACGATGCGTTTGCGCTGGCGCGCTTCGACGGCACCGCGCTCTACGAGCACGAAGATCCGCGCCTCGGCTTTCACCAGGACTGGGGCACGCATATCTTCAACTACGGCCGCAACGAGGTGAAAAGTTTCCTGCTGTCGAGTGCGCACTACTGGCTCGACGAGTGCCATGTGGACGGCCTGCGGGTGGATGCCGTGGCCTCGATGCTCTACCTCGACTATTCGCGCAAGGCCGGCGAGTGGATTCCCAACAAGTTCGGCGGCCGCGAGAACCTCGAAGCCATCGAATTTCTGCGCGAGTTGAACGTCATGGTCCACCGCGACTTCCCGGGCGCGCTCACCTTTGCCGAGGAATCCACCGCCTGGCCGATGGTGTCGCGGCCGACCTACGTCGGCGGCCTGGGCTTCTCGATGAAGTGGAACATGGGTTGGATGAACGACACGCTTGCCTACATGCGCCAGGACCCGGTGCACCGGCGTTATCACCACAACGAGCTGACCTTCGGCCAGCTCTATGCCTACACCGAGAATTTCATGCTGCCGCTGTCGCACGACGAAGTGGTGCACGGCAAAGGTTCGCTGCTGGGCAAGATGCCCGGCGATGCGTGGCAGAAATTCGCCAACGTGCGGCTGCTGCTCAGCTACCAGTTCGCCTCGCCCGGCAAGAAGCTCAACTTCATGGGCAACGAACTGGCTCAGGGCCGGGAATGGCGCACCGAGTGGGAGCTTGACTGGGGGCTGCTCGGCATCGACTGGCACAAGGGTGTGCAGACCATGCTGCGAGACCTGTCGCGGCTTTACCGCGCGCAGCGCGCGCTGCACGACCAGGACTTCGAATCCGCGGGCTTCCGCTGGATCGACTGCCACGACGCCGATCAGTCCATCCTCGCTTTCGAACGCTGGGCGCGCGACGGCTCGGTGGTGGTGGTGGCGCTGAACTTCACCCCCGTGCCCCGCCACGGCTACCGCATCGGCCTGCCCAAGGCCGGCGTCTGGCACGAAGCGTTCAACAGCGATTCGGCGTTCTACGCCGGCGCCAATGTCGGCAATTCGGGCGCCATCGCAACCCAGCCGCTGCCGTGGATGGACCGCAGCCAGTCCGTGGAAATCACGCTGCCCCCGCTCGCCGCGCTCATCCTTCTGCACCAGGAATGATGTGCGCGTATGCCGGCCATGGCTGACGAGAAACTCAAAGTCCTGTTCGCCACTTCCGAAGTCGCGCCGCTGATCAAGACCGGCGGACTTGCCGACGTCAGCGCCGCGCTGCCGGTGGCCTTGATGGGGATGGGGGTGGACATGCGGGTGCTGGTGCCGGGGTATCCGCAGGTGATGGAGGCACTCAAGACCAAAGGCCGGGCGGCCGTGCTGCCCGCTTTGCCGGGCGTGCCGCCGGCGCAACTGATCGCCTCCAAGCTGCCTTCGGGGGTGCCGCTGCTGGTGATCGAAAGCGCGATCTTCCAGCGTAGCGGCGGGCCGTATGGGGATGTCGCCGGCCACGACTGGCTCGACAACGATCTGCGCTTCGGCCTGCTTTCGTACGTCGGCGCGCTGCTGTCAACGCCGGATTCTCCGTTTCCGTGGAAGCCGGACATCGTTCACTGCAACGACTGGCAGACCGGCCTCACCCCGGTGTACCTGCACTACGTAGCGGGCACGCGGGCGAAAACGGTGATCACCATCCACAACCTGGCGTTCCAGGGAATTTTCCCCGCGGAAACCACCACGCGGCTTGGGCTGCCGCCGCAGGCGTTCTCGCTCAACGGCGTCGAGTTCCATGGCAAAACGTCGTTTCTCAAGGGCGGACTGCAGTTCGCCGATCGCATTACCACGGTCAGTCCGAGCTACGCGGAAGAAATCCAGCACGAACGGCTGGGAATGGGATTGCAGGGGCTGCTCGCGCATAGAAATGACGTGCTCACCGGAATTCTCAACGGCATCGACACCGATGCCTGGGACCCGGAGTCCGACCCGTATATCGAGCGTTACTACAACGCGTCCAGGCTCGCCGCTAAACAGGACAACAAGCGCGCGCTGCAAGTGCGCATGGGCCTGCGCGACGAACCGGAAATCCCGCTTCTCGGCACGGTGAGCCGCCTCACCCACCAGAAAGGCCACGACGTGCTGGCCGACATTGCCGCCGAGCTGGTGAAGCTGCCGGCGCAACTGGTGGTGCTCGGCTCGGGAGAGGCTCCGCTACAACGGCGTTTCCAGGAACTGGCGCAGTCGCACCCGGGTACGATCGCGGTGCAGATCGGGTTCGACGAAGGTCTGTCGCACCAGATCGAGGCCGGCGTGGACAGCTTTGTGATGCCCTCGCGCTTCGAGCCCAGCGGCCTGAACCAGATGTACAGCCAGCGTTATGGCACGCCGCCGATTGTGCACGCGACCGGAGGCCTGCGCGATTCGGTGGTGGACTGCACTCCGGAGACGCTGAAGAAGCGCACCGCAACCGGGTTCATGTTCGCGCCGCTGAGTCGCGATACGCTGCTCAAAACCTGCCAGCGCGCGGTGACGGCGTACCACGACAAGAGAATCTGGCGGCAATTGCAGAAGAACGGCATGAGCTGCGATTTCAGCTGGGAAGTCCGGGCGCAACAGTATCTGGATATCTACCGCGGACTGCTGGAGTAAAATGCCTGTTCCCTGCCCGTCGCGCCCGTTCGCGGTGGCGGCGCAACAATACCAACCGACGGAGGATAATTAGCCATGATCGGAGATCGCATCGAAGTCAATATTGCCGGCGGGCTCGATATCGCGCTGCCGCGGATGGTGCACGTGCGCCAGAAGTTCCAAACGAAGAAACTCGATAGCGTCACCAGGACGGTGGTCGAGCAGTTCAAGCGCCCCGAAGTCCGCGCCAAGGTGAAGTCTGGCATGAGCATCGCGGTCGGCTGCGGCTCGCGCGGCATCAACAACATCGCCGAGTGCGCGAAAGCGGTCGTCGGCGAACTCAAGGCGCTGGGTGCGAATCCCTTCATCTTCCCGGCGATGGGCAGCCACGGTGGCGCTACCGCCGAAGGCCAGCGCGAAGTGCTGGAAGGCTACGGCATCACCGAAAGCTACGTGGGCTGCCCGATCCGCGCCACCATGGAAGTGGTCGAGCTGGGCAAGCTCGAGGACGGCATGCCGGTGTACATGGACAAGTTCGCCGCCGAGGCCGATGCAGTGGTGCTGATTCCGCGCGTCAAGCCGCACACCAACTTTCGCGCCCCGATCGAGTCCGGCATCGTCAAGATGCTTTCCATCGGCATGGGCAAGATCATCGGCGCCACCACGCTGCACACTTACGGCATGGACATGTTCGGCGAACTGCTGCCGAAGACCGCCAGGCTGATCATGGGGAAAAAGAACTTCCTGTTCGCGGTGGCAATGGTGGAGAACGCCGCAGATGAAACCGCGATCATCGAAATCGTGCCCTCGGAACAGGTGTGGGATCGCGAGCCGGCGCTGCTGGCTAAGGCCAAGGAACTGATGCCGCGCCTGCAATTCGACGAGATCGACGTGCTGGTGGTGGAACGCATCGGCAAGAACATTTCCGGTTCGGGAATGGACCCCAACATCACCGGGCGTAACTGCCGCTTCATCGAGTGGAACATGAAGCCGCTGGTGAAGAAGATCGCGGTGCTCGGGCTGACTCCGGAAACCCAGGGCAACGCCACCGGACTGGGCGCTGCCGACGTGATCACCATGCGCCTGTACAAGGAAATCGACATCGCCAAGACCTACGCCAACATCATCGCTTCGACGTACCTGGACGGCGCCGCCATCCCGATGATCATGAACACCGACGAGGACGCCATCCGCCTCGCGGTCAAAACGGTGGTACGCATGAAGCCGCAGGACACGCGCATCGTGCGCATCCCCAACACGCTCGAGATCATGGACATCCACGTCTCCGAGCCGCTGCTGCCGGTCATCAAAGCCAACCCGTCGCTGTTCGAGGTCGTCGGCCAGCCCGAAGCAATGAAGTTCGACGCCAAGGGCACGCTGTATCCGATGCTCGCGAAGCACAGGGAACACGCCACGGCGTGAAACCGCCCCCTCTCTCCCTCTCCCCGGCCCTCTCCCGCAAGGGGAGAGGGAGTTCTGCACTGTCCCCGTTCATGGTGCAGACCCGAAGTGAGGCTGATACAGGCTGAACCCAAAACCTGGCGATGCATATTCATCTAGACGCAGTTGGCGGCGTGGCGGGCGACATGTTCATCGCCGCCATGCTCGACGCGTTCCCGAATCTGCGCGACGGCATGATCTCGGCGATCCGTGCCGCGGGCCTGCCCGCCGAAGTGCACATCGGCGTGGCCGAGCATGGCGACCACGCGCTGACCGGCCTGCGTTTCCGCGTCACGGAGCCGCGCGAGGCGGCTGCGCTGCTCGGCGCGCATCATCATCCGCACACGCCGTTCGCAGAAATCCGCGCGCACCTTCAGGCCTCCGCGCTCGGGCCCGCGGTGAAGGAGCACGCAGTCGGCATTTTCACGTTGCTCGCGGAGGCTGAAGCCCGGGTACACGGCAAGACCGTGGACACGGTGAGCTTCCACGAAGTCGGCGAATGGGACTCGATCGCCGATATCGTCGGTGCCGCCTTCATCATTGACGCGCTTGCGCCCGCCACCTGGTCGGTGAGCGCGCTGCCGCTGGGAAAGGGCCGGGTCAGGACCGCGCATGGTTCGCTGCCCGTTCCCACGCCGGCCACCGTGCTGTTGCTCGAAGGTTTCGAATTTGTCGATGACGGACTCGAGGGCGAGCGCGTCACGCCGACCGGGGCGGCGATCCTCAGGCATCTGGGTTGCGCGCAGGCCGGCGATCGCAAATCGCGCAAGTTGCTGCGCACCGGTATCGGTTTCGGTACCCGCACCTTCCCCGGTCTCAGCAACGTGCTGCGCGTCCTGGCCTTTGAAGAGGCGCGCACCGGCTCGGGCGGCGACGAAGTCGCGCAAATCCTGTTCGAAGTCGACGACCAGACGCCGGAGGATCTGGCGATCGCCATCGACAAGCTGCGTGCGCAGCCTTCCGTGCTCGACGTGCTGCAGACACCGGCTTTCGGCAAGAAGGGCAGAATGACCATGCACGTCCAGGTGCTCGCCGATCCGGCCGACCTGGAAAACGTATTCGACGCCTGCTTCAACGAAACGACGACCATCGGCCTGCGCTATCAGGTCCTGCAGCGCCGCAAACTCTCCCGCGCCGGCAGGACGGTGGAGGCCGGCGGAAGGCGGGTGCGCGTGAAAGTCACCGAACGGCCGGGAAAGACGACTGCCAAGATCGAGGCCGACGACCTGCTCAACGTGATCGGCGGGCGCGCCGAGCGCGAACAATTGAGGCGCGAGGCGGAGCAGGTGGTATTGCGAAAGGAACGCAAGTGAACGAAGTCGGACACAAGCTCGCGGAACTGGAGCGCGTGCTGCGCGGGATCGGTCCCGTTGCCGTCGCGGTCAGCGGCGGGGTGGACAGCCTCACGCTGGCGACGTTCGCGCACCGGATTCTCGACGAGGATGTGCAGATGTTTCACGCGGTGTCGCCGGCCGTGCCGCAGGAAGCCACGGCGCGGGTGCAGGCGCTGGCGGATGGCGAAGGCTGGGCCCTGACGGTGATCGACGCGGGCGAATTCGACGACGCAGACTACCGCAGCAACCCGGTCAACCGCTGCTTCTACTGCAAGACCAATCTGTATGGCGCGGTGGCGCCGCGAACCACGGCGCAGATCGTCTCCGGCACCAACCTCGACGATCTCGGCGAATACCGGCCTGGTCTCGCGGCCGCGAAGAATTACGGCGTGCGCCATCCTTTCGTCGAATCCGGCATCGACAAGAAAACCGTGCGGGCGATCGCGCGGCACCTCGATCTGGCGGAGATCGCCGAACTGCCGGCGGCGCCCTGCCTGTCGAGCCGGATAGAAACCGGAATCGCGATCGATCCCGGCATGCTCAAGCTGGTGCACGCGGCCGAGCGGCTGGTGTCGCAGGCATTGACGCCGCGCACGGTGCGTTGCCGGGTCCGGGCAAAGGGTGTGGTGGTTGAACTGGATGAACAGAACCTCGCTGCGCTCGATGCACCGCGGCGGGCGTCGTTGTCGGCGCAGGTCGGCCGCCTGTTCAGCGATGGCGGTTTCGACTATCCGGTATCGCTTGCGCCTTATCGCAGCGGCAGCGCCTTCCTGGTGCGCGTTGCAGCGCGACGCGCGTTGAACGCAGAGGATCGCGGAGGACAGGCAAGAGGGCACGCAGAGTAAGGACAGAACAAACGACAAACAATACACTTGGGACAGGCAAAATTTTTGTGCATGGCCGCCGATTTCTCTAAATTCAGACTATCGTCGCCATTGTTTCTCTTCGTGATTTTCTCTTTTTTCTCTGTGCCCTCTGTGTCAAGAACTTAGAATTGGAATGAGATGACACTGCATAAAGACGTGATGCTGGATTTCGCGCGCGATGCCCGCACCGGGCTGGACGAAGCGGTGATGTGCGCGTCGAAGTCCGTGCTGCATCTGACCACGATCCTCGACCAGGTGCAGGAAAAGGGCAGGCACATCCTGCTCACCCGGCTGCTGCCCGAACAGTTTGCCGAGCTGCCGGCGCAACATCGCCGCAACATCGACTACGAACCGCTGTCGCGCACCGGTTATTTCGGCGGGACGCACCAGCTCAAGACCGAAACGCAGATCGCCGTCGTGGCTGCGGGCACGTCGGACGTGGTGGTCGGCCGAGAGGCGGCGCGCACACTGCATTTCTACGGTGAGCCGGCCGTCGAAATCAACGACGTCGGCGTGGCTGGGCTGTGGCGGTTGCTGGAACGCGTCGAAGAGATGCGCAAGATGAAAGTCGTGATCGCAGTCGCCGGAATGGACGCCGCACTGCCCACAGTGATCGGCGGCCTGGTTTCAAGCGTGGTGATCGGCGTGCCGACCTCGGTCGGCTACGGGGTCGCCATCGGCGGCGAAACCGCCTTGCGCTCCATGCTGGCGAGTTGTTCTCCCGGGCTGCTGGTGACCAACATCGACAACGGTTTCGGCGCCGCCTGCGCCGCGCTGCGCATCCTGCGCGCAGCGTAAAAAAAGGCCCGCTCGCGGCAAAGCGACCGGGCCGACTTTTTCTCCAGGCCTTACTTCAGATCGTTCTTCACCGCATCGAGCCCGGCCTGGGCGCAGGTGCCGTCCTGCTCCGCGGACGCGCCGGACACGCCGATCGAACCGATGTGCTTGCCGTCCGCGGTCATGATCGGCAGGCCGCCCTCAAATGTTGCAATTCCGGGAATGTACGCGATGCCGGGCACGCGGGTCGCCGCGATTTCTCCGACCGCTTTGGTCGAAAACGGAAAACCGGCCGAGGTCTGTGCCTTGATCATGGCGATATCGATGCTCTTCAGGAACGAGTCGTCCATGCGGGAGAAATGCTTCAGATTCCCGCCGGAATCCAGGATGGCGATGTTCATCTTCCAGCCTTCCTGTTTGGCCCTGGCTTCGCAGGCGGCCGCCATCTTCTTGGCGACTTCCAGCGTCAGGATCGGGCGCTGCTCGATTGCGGCAGCCGCACCCGCGGATACCAGCAGCGTTGTTAAAGTCATGGATAGCAAGGTTTTCTTCATGTTCGTTTTCCTCTCTGGTTTGAGTACTGCCGAAATACGAGGCGCGGATCGGACCCGATCCGCAGTGTCCATCGACAAGCGGGATGTCAATATACCCGGGGAGTTTGACGCGTCGATTACAGAAAGTTCCCCTTGGCGCTGACCCACTTTTCTTTCGGAGCTGGAGACAAAGGCGCTAAGACGTTGTAACAACCGTAACGGATCAGGATCCGCAATGACGAGTTCGCGGTGTGTGGGCGCAGGAAGCGTTCCGTGACGGCATGGTCGAGCATGGCGAGCATGGCGTCGTAGAATCCGGCGACGTTGAGCAAGGCGCACGGCTTGCCGTGGAAACCGAGTTGCGACCAGGTAAGCACTTCGAAAAACTCGTCGAGCGTGCCGAATCCGCCCGGCAGCGCAATGAACGCATCCGAGAGGTCATTCATCAGCGCCTTGCGCTCGTGCATGGTTTCCACGATCCGGAGTTCGGTGACGCCGCGATGGGCAACCTCCTTGTCGACCAATTTTCTGCGGAATCACGCCGATCACTTCGCCGCCGTGCGCGAGCGCCGCGTCCGCGAGCACGCCCATCAGCCCGACATTGCCGCCGCCGTAGACGATGCCCAGCTTGCGCTCGGCCAGAACAGTGGCCAGCGCGCGCGCCGCTTCCGCATATTCGCTCCGGGTCCCGGCGTTCGAGCCGCAGAAAACGCAGATGCGCTTCATCCTGATTTCAGAAGTCGATCCACTCGCCGTCGCGGTAAAAGAGAACGATCGCGGCCTTCTGGATCCGTCCGTCTTCGATGCCGTCGTGATCGAACTCCGGAGCCGGTTCGGTCGGATTGTCGCGGATGGCGCGCTTCTGCAAGACGAAGGCTGTAATGGTGTGGATGATGCGGTAGGGGTCGTGATCTTCGCTGCGAACCGTCTGTACATCCACGGCCGCGCTAGCCGGGTAGATCAGGATGCTGCTCTTGTCCTGTTGCCGGCACAGCACCGCCCAGTCGCGCTGACCGGGTTTGAGGAACTGGCCCTGGATCAGGTTATGCCGGGCATCCCACTTGGTGAACCGGGGAATCTTGCAGCCACGCTTCTCAAGGTCGGCCTTGATGACCGCCGGCAATTCCCTCACCTGCTTCGGTTCGAGATAGCGGAAATCGGGCCACTCCTTCTGGATCTCTTTCAACTCGGTCTGCGCGCTTGCCGGGGCGGCAAGCACAGCCGACATTACCAATGCGAGTCCGAGTATCTTCATCATTGTGCGGCCTCCTGCGAAAGACTCATGCGGCCAGACGAATCCCCATGAACTGCCACCGGTCCTGCGGGTAGAAGAAATTGCGGTAGCTGGCGCGGATATGCGTGGCCGGCGTAACGCAGGAGCCGCCGCGCAGAACCAGTTGGCTGACCATGAACTTGCCGTTGTATTCGCCGAGTGCCCCCGCAGGAGGCCGGTAGCCGGGATACGGACTGTAGGCGCTTTGCGTCCATTCCCATACGTCGCCAAAGAACTGGTTGGCGCCGTCGCGGGCCGGTTGCGGATGCAAGCGCCCGCTTTCGAGAAAATTGCCTTCGGGCGTCCGCGTGCCCGCGGCGGCTTCCCACTCGAACTCCGTGGGCAGGCGCTTGCCGGCCCAGCGCGCAAACGCATCGGCTTCGAAGTAGCTTACATGACAGACGGGCTCGCCCGACTGCACGCGCCGATACCCGGCAAGCGTCATCTGCCACCACTCGCCGTCCTGCTGCTCCCAGTACAACGGCGCAGTCCAGCGCGCCTCGTTGACCTTGCGCCACCCATCGGAAAGCCAGAGCGTCGGTTGCCGGTAGCCGCCGGCTGCGATGAACTCGATGTAATCGGCGTTGGTCACCGGCCGAGACGCCAGCGAGAATTCATCCAGGTAACGGCGGTGGCGCGGCGTCTCGTTGTCGAAGGCGAATCCATCGCCGCCATGTCCGAAGGCGTACATGCCGGCCGGCAGGCGCAGCCAACCGGGCGGCGGGATGGTGACCGCGTCCGGCGATAGTGCCTCGCGATACGCGGGCCTCAGCGGATTGCAGGCGAACAGGTGCTTGATGTCGGTGAGCAACAGTTCCTGATGCTGTTGTTCGTGATGAATCCCGAGCGTGGTGCGGGCTGTGATCTCTGCCGCGTCGCTGGTGGAGGGCGCGGCGAGCAAATTGCCCATGTGCTGATCCACGTGCACCCGGTATGCCTTGATCTCCTCCAGCGAGGGCCGGGACAGCAGGCCGCGCTGAAGCCGCGGATGGAACTCACCCACGCTTTCGTAATAGGAATTGAAAAGGAAGCCGAAGCGGGGATGAAACGGCCGGTATTTCGGCAGATAGGGGATCAACACGAAATTCTCGAAGAACCAGGTGGTATGCGCCAGATGCCATTTGGCGGGGCTGGTTTCCGGCGCGCTCTGCACCACGCAGTCTTCCGCCCGCAGCGGGTCGCACAATCGTACCGTGAGGTCGCGGACCCGATACAAGTCCTCGAGCAATCCGTTGTGGCTCGAGGTATCGGAATGAGAGTGGAGCGGACGATTCATGTTGCTTCCCGGGGCGATGGTGCAAGTGTAAGTCCGATGGTGCGAAGCCGACAAACGCCGTGCCGTCGCCCCCCGGCGACATTCCGCCAAGTTTCAGTTGGTTACAACCCGGCCTTTTCTCTGCAACAAGATAGGCGTACTTTTGGAGCCGCAGCGCCAAAATAGGACTTCAATGCAAAACCTACGCGAACCGTTGGCGGCACGGCGGCCGGCCAATGTTACGGTGATTTCGCTCGACGGCGGCGGGGAGATCGACCCCGACGAAGTGCTTGCCGGTCTCGTCCGCGAGCCCAAGCGCCTGTCGCCCAAGCTGTTCTACGACGCCCGCGGCAGCGAGCTTTTCAATGCCATCTGCAAGACGGAGGCGTATTACCCGACGCGCACCGAGCGTGGCATTTTCACTGGCCATGCGGAGGCTATCGCGCAGGCGGTCGGACCGGACTGCGTGGTTTTCGAGTTCGGCCCCGGGGACATGTCGAAGGTGCGCCTGCTGTTGCCGCGACTCTTGCCTGCGGCCTATGTCGGCATCGACATCGCGAAAGTGCAGCTCGTTACAGCCGCAGAAACGCTCGCGTTCGAATATCCGTGGCTCGAGGTCTTCGCCGTCTGCGCCGACTTTGGCGTCGAGTTGCCGGCGCAACTGCCGTTGCCGCCGGGGCGTCGCCACGTCGTGTTCTTCCCTGGCTCGACCATTGGCAACTTCGAACCCGATGAGGCGCGCGCGTTCCTCGGAATGCTCGCGCGCATGGTGGGAGCAGACGGCGGCGCGATCGTAGGAGTGGATTTTCAGAAGCAGACGGCGCTGCTCGATCGAGCCTACAACGATCCCGAGGGACTGACCCGCGCGTTCAATCTCAACGTCCTTTCCCGGCTCAATCGCGAACTGGGGGCAGATTTCGACGAGCGCCGTTTCCGCCATCACGCCTTTTACAACGAGTCCCTCGGGCGCGTGGAAATGCATCTGGTCAGCATGGTCTCGCAGGTCGCGCACCTTGCCGGAACACAGATCCGCTTTGAAGCCGGTGAATCCATCCACACCGAGAATTCCTATAAATACACGCCGGAAAGCTTCACAGCGCTGGCAAACGAGGCGGGATTTGGCGCGCACCGTCTGTGGACAGATGCGCGCAATTATTTCGGGGTATTCTTTTTGAGCAGCGTTTAGCCGGCAGCCGTTGGCGCACTAGCCGTGGCCGCCGAGATAGGCGGCGCGTACCTCCTCGTTGCCGAGAAGTTCTTTCGGCGTACCTTCGATTTTCATTTCGCCGGTCTCGAGCACGTAGCCGCGATTGGCCACCGACAGCGCCATGTGAGCGTTCTGCTCCACCAGCAGTATTGTCGTACCGCGTGCGTGTATTTCGCGAATGGTGGCAAAAAGTTGCTGCACGATCACCGGCGCCAGACCCAGCGACGGTTCGTCGAGCAGCAGCAGCTTCGGCCTGGCCATCAGCCCACGGGCCACCGCCAGCATCTGCTGCTGGCCGCCGGAGAGCGTCCAGCCGAGCGCGTTCTCGAAGGGCTTGATCACCGGGAAAACCTCGAACATCCGGGCAACTTCTTCATCCATCTGCTTCCTGGAAAGACGACCGCGACTCGATGTGCCGAGCATGATGTTCTCCCTTACCGTAAGGCCGGGGAAAATCCGCCGGCCTTCGGGCACGTGCGAAATGCCGAGCCGCACGATTCTCTCCGCCGCCATATCGTGAATTGGCCGTCCTTCAAACCAGATCTCGCCGCTCGCCGGACGCAGCAGCCCGGAAATGGAACGCAACGTAGTGCTCTTTCCCGCGCCGTTTGCGCCCAGCAGCGTGACGACTTCGCCCTGATCGACTCGCAGGCTCACTCCCTTCAGCGCCTGTACGCTGCCGTAGTAGCTGGCCACGTTTTTCAGCTCAAGCAGCGCCATTGGCAGGTCCCTCGCCGAGATAAGCGGCAATTACTTCCGGATGGCGCAGCACTTCTTGCGGTGTGCCTTCCGCGATCTTCTTGCCGAAATTCAGCACCGTGATCCTGTCGGACACCTTCTCCACCAGCCCCATGTCGTGGTCGATCAGGAAAATGGTCAGACCGTGACCGCTGCGCAGTTTCTTCAGCAGTTCCACCAGTTCCATTTTCTCGGTCTGGTTCAGGCCCGCGGCAGGCTCGTCCAGCAGCAGCAATTTCGGATGTCCGGCAAGCGCGCGGGCGATCTCGACCAGGCGCTGGTGCCCGTAGGGCAGGCTCCTGACGATGGTGTCGGCCTTGTCGGGCAGGCCGACGAACTGCAGCGCCGACATGGCCCGTGTCCGCAGCGCGGCGCCGCCCCGTTCGATCGGATTGTTGTCGCGCTGGGCGCCGACGATCACGTTCTCGAGCGCCGACATGGCTGCGAACAGGCGGATGTTCTGGAAGGTGCGGCCGAGGCCATGTCCGGCGCGTTCGTGCGGGGTCTTCTGGGTGACGTCTTCGCCGTCGATGAAGATGCGGCCTCCGGTCGGTTTGTAGATGCCGTTGACGACATTGAGCATGGTGGTCTTGCCGGAACCGTTCGGACCGATCAGCGCATGCACCGTGCCGCGGGCGACCTCGAGCCCGATGCCGTCCACCGCGCGCAGCCCGCCGAAAAATTTCTGCAGGCCTTCGAGCTTGAGCAGCGGAGCGGTTTCCGTCACCGCGATATCGAGGTTGAGCTGCGGGATGTTCGAGGCAATGACCGGGACCGGCGAGCGCAATTTCATCCATCCGTTGCGCAGCAGGCCCCACAGGCCTTCCGGCATGAACACCATGATCAGTATCACCGCCATGCCGTAGATCGCCAGGTAGACATCCTTGATGAACTGCAGCGACCGCGGCATTTCCTTGAGCCACTCAGGCAGCAGGATCAGCAGCGTGGTGCCGAGCACCCCGCCGAAAGGTGATTGCACACCGCCGAGCAGCACCATTGAAAGGAACTCCACCGCCCGGGTGAAATTGAAGTTGTCCGGGCTGATGTAGGCAAAGCCTCCAGCGTACAGGCCGCCACCGATCCCGCCGAGCGCCGCGCACAAGGTGAATGCGGTGACTTTCACCCGCAGCGTGTGCACGCCAATGACTTCCGCTGCCAGTTCGTTCTCGCGCACGCCACGCATCGCCCGGCCCAGCCGGGTCTGCGGCAGCCACCAGACCAGGGCGATCAGCCCATACAGCACCAGCGTGCACAGCAGCAGGTAGGCGCGGTCGTCGGAAAGTTCGTAGCCGAACAGCGACGGGCGAGGGATGCCGGCGATGCCGTCCGGACCGTGCGTCAATGCGATCCAGTTGACCGCCACCAGATCGAAGATCTGCTGGAAGCTGATCGTGATCATCGCCAGGTAGTGCCCGCCCAGGCGCAGCGTGGTCAGTCCGAGGATGCCGCCGGCAATCGCTGCGATGCCAATGCCCATGGCGAGCGAAACCCAGAACGGCAGGCCGTAACTAACGGTGCCGAGCGCGACGCCATAGGCGCCGAATCCGAAAAACGCCGCCTGCGCGAGATTGATCTGTCCGGTGTAACCGAGCACCACGACCATGCCAAGCACCGCGATCGCGTAGGTCACCGTCTGCATAAACATGGAGACCGCGAAATGGCTGACCTCGGTCGCGTATGGAATGAGCGGCACCGCGGCCGCGGCCGGGATTAGCACCAAAAGCCACGGCGACAAACGGCGCGGACGCGACAACGTGGTTCGCGTACTGTCTTGCGACCTCATGCCTTCTCCGACACTTTCTCGCCGAAGAAGCCCTGAGGACGGAATACCAGTACCAGGAACAGCATCATGAAGGCGTAGGCATCCTTGTAGGGAACCGAGATGTAGTAAGCGGCGAAGCTCTCGATCACGCCGATGAAAATGCCGCCGACGATCGCGCCCTTGACGTCGCCGAAGCCGCCGATGATGGTTGCGGCAAAGGCCTTGAGCGCGATGATCGAACCCATGCCGATCGAGACGAACAGTACTGGGCCGACCAACACGCCGGCGAGCCCCCCGAGCGCGGCGCTGTATATGAACGTTATGGCGATCATCAGCGCGACCGGTATTCCGAGCAGCCGCGCCATATCCTTGTCCTGGGAAGTGGCTTGCAGCTTTTTGCCGACCATGGTGTGTTCGAAGAGGAAGAACTGGAAGGCCACCATCACCATGGTTACCGCCAGGATGACCAGATACTGGCTGTCGAGGAACACCGAGCCGATCTGGACCCCGCCCTGGATCACATTGTCGAGCCGCTTCGGCTGCGCGCCGAAGATCGCCAGCACGGTGTTCTGCAGGAAGATGGATGCGCCCAGCGTGGAAATGATTACCGGCAGGAATCCGCGGTGCCGCAGCGGGTAGTACACCCCATAGTTGAAGAGGATGCCGAACAGCCCCATGCCGATCAGTGCCAGCAGGAACGACAGCCAGTAAGGCAAGCCTGCGCCGACCAGGCACGCGACCATCATGTAGGCGCCGAGCATGGCGAAGTCGCCCTGCGCGAAGTTGACCACATTGGTGGCGCGGATGATGAGCACGAAGCCCAGCGCAACCAGGGCATAGATGCTGCCTAGCGCAAGGCCCTGGAACAATACCTGGAAATTATTGGCAAGCGCTTCCACGGCGCTTTCCTCCCCTTTGCCGCGGGCCCGGCTGCACCCGCGATTGCGCGATCGTCGTGCTTACTTCTCGAAGTTGATGTGCTTTACGAACACCAGTTTGCCGTTGTCGTTCTTGACGATGTTATAACCGCGCAGACCGTCGCCCGCCTCATCGAAGTTGTAGATCCCCTCGACACCCTTCCAGTTCTTCAGGCCGACAATCGCGCCGCGGATGCTTTCCGGCTTCGTATCCTTCGCACTGTTCAATGCGGTTGCGATCACGTTCATGGCATCGAAGGCCCAGCTCGAATAGACGTCGGGCTCCAGTTTGTATTTGGCACGATACATCTTCGAGAACGCCGTTGCCTCTTCATTGGCGTCGGGATTGAAATCGGCGACACCATAGGTGCCGTGCAACGCGTCTCCGGCGAGCTTCATCGCGGTGTCGGTGACGATCGAGGCCGAGCCGACCCATGTTGCATTGACGCCGAGCTGGCGCAGTTGCTTGGCGAAAATACCGAGATCCTGGGAATTGGTCATGTAGCTGCCGATGATGTCCGCGCCCGATTTCTTGATCGCCAGCACGACCGGGGTGAAGTCTTGCGAATTGTTGGTGTAGCCCTGCACCAGCACTGGCTCCACGCCGTAGGCCGTGAGCGCGTCAAGCAGCGCTTTCGAGCCCCCGGAACCGAAGGCATCGGTCGAGTGCACGACCGCCCACTTCTTCAACTTCAGCGAATTGGCGCCGAAATCCGCGATAACGCGGGAGGAGTACAAGTCGTTCGGACGGCAGCGGAACAGCCAGCGGTTGTTGACCCTGGTCAGGCTGGGGTCGCTGCCGCCGATCATGGTCGGGATGCCAAGCTTGGCAATGGTGGGCGAAGCCGCCTGGGTCTGGGTGCTGCGGATCGGCCCGATGATCGCCGGGATGTCCTTGCGTCCACCGAGCTTCGAAATCGCCAGCACGGTGCCCGGATTTGTTGATTGGTTGTCTTCGATTACCAACTCGACCTGTTGACCGAGGATTCCACCCTTCTTGTTGATTTCCTCGACAGCAAGTTTGGCGCCGTTAATGGTGTAGCTGCCCGCTTCCGCATTGGGGCCAGTGATTTCGCTGACGAGGCCGATGCGGATGGGATCGGCCGCAATCGCAGAAAGTCCAATGAGCGATGCTGCAACGCCCGTTGCCAGGGCGCAGGGAAGGGATATGCGCATGATTTCCTCCGGGATGTTGTTCTGTTTTGACCCGGGCGCTGCGTCGCAGCACCCGTTGATGCTGTTTACGTTCGCCCGAAAATCCCGGGCGCATAACAAAAAACGTGACGCGACGGCGGCGGTTGACACGACGCAGTGCGCAAAACCATAACCGAGACCGGCAGTGTAAACTGGTTGCGAGACAAGTTGGGTCCACTTCGAAGACGAACGTAAAACCTCATTGGACTAACTGTAGTTGGAAACCTCGATCAGGTTGCCGTCAGGGTCGCGAAAGTACACCGAGAGTATCGGCCCGATCGCACCGGTTCTTTGTACGGGGCCTTCGATGATCTCCACTCCGCATTCCTGCAAGTGCCGGATCACTTCCACGAGCGGCGCAGCCGCGATCAGGCAAATATCGGCGGAACCCGGGCCCGGCCGGGCGGCTTTGGGCTCGAATTCCCTGCCTTGCTGGTGCAGGTTGATTTTTGCTGCACCGAAATGGAGCGACCGGCGTCCATCGGCAAACATCTTCTCTTCCATGCCAAGAACGCGCGAGTAGAACGCGCAGGTCGCGTCGATGTCCTTCACTGTCAGAACGAAGTGATCAAGGCGATCGATCCGCACCGGCATCCGCGCTGCTCCCGTAGTGTCCTGTTCCGCTGATTCGTGGGACAACTTGCAAACCTTGGATGGCAGACCTCATATCTGTTTGGTAACAATCCAACATCGATCGGAAAACCCGCGAAATCGGTGTCAGGCAAGGCGCGAGTCCTTGACAGTGCAGGGCACCACGGCGAGGACTCGTAACACAGCATGGCGCCGATTCTCGTCGGGTTTTCAGCCGCGAATTAGCGGAACAGGACACTAGAGCCAGCGCATCATGCCCATCTCGAAAGGATGGGTCAGCAGTTCGTGATGCGGATACATGCGAATGCGGTATCCCAGCCTGCCGCAGTGCTCGGGGCTCAGTTCCAGCACGAAGCGATGTTCGCCCTTCTCGGTGCGCACGCCCTCCGACTGGAACAGATAGCTGGTTGGCTGCGCTACGTTGTCGCGGCTCATCTGTTTGGCGATCAACAGTTCGACCCTCATGTCCTCCGGCTTCAGACCGTCGAGATCAACGCGACTTCGAAACGCGCGCTGTCGCCGAAAGCGATGCGTTTCTTCGGCACATCCAGTCGGCGCATGCCGACCTTGCGCCAGGAACCGCGCACCTGCCTCTTCCACTCGGCAAGCCGGCGCGCCGCCTCGAAGTTCGACTCGGCGTAGCGCCGGCCCTGGCGGGTGGCGGGCAGATAGAATTTCGCCAGGTACTCGGTCACCATGCGCGTGGATGAAAAACGCGGCAGCAGCGTGGCGATGGAGCGCTTCGCCATGCGCAGCCACTCGGCCGAATAACCCATGTCACCGCGCCGGTAGTACAACGGGATCACCTGGTCCTGCAGCAACTCGTAGAGGGTCCGGCTTTCCTCGAAATTGCGGCGCGCCTCGTCCAGGCTTTCCGACACCGGCTTGATTGCCCAGCCGTTCTTGCCGTCGTAACCCTCGTCCCACCAGCCGTCGAGCACCGAGAGGTTGAGCACGCCGTTCATTCCCGCCTTCATGCCGGAAGTGCCGCTCGCTTCCAGCGGATACACCGGGTTGTTCAGCCACACGTCCACCCCGGAAACCAGCCGCCGCGCCAGCCGCAGGTCGTAATCCTCGATCAGCAGGATCTTGCCCTCGAAGTCCGGCAAGTGTCGCCATCTGCGTCAAGCCGCCGGATGATGTCCTGGCCGGGCACGTCGGCCGGATGCGCCTTGCCGGCGAAAGATGAACAGGACCGGGTCGCTTTTCGTCGCTGAGAATCTGGCGCAGCCAGTCGAGATCCTCGAACAGCAGCGCCGCGCGTTTGTACGTGGCAAAGCGACGCGCGAAGCCGATGGTGAGCACGTTCGGATTGACCGGATCGGCGTAGCGCAGCAGGCGGTCGAGGTGGGCTTCGGAACCGCGGTTGCGGAAATGCTGGCGCGACACGCGGTAGCGCACCAGGTGCAGCATCTGCGCCTTCAGCGACTGGCGCACGCTCCAGAACAAATGGTCGGGCATGTCGTCGATGCGCTGCCAGAACGCCTGATTGTTGGCATGGTGCGACCAGTCGAAGCCGAGAAACTTGTCGAACTGGTCGGCCCATTCCGGCGCCAGGAAAGTGGGCACGTGCACGCCGTTGGTGACGTAGGAAAGCGGATTTTCCTCGGCCGCTACTTCCGGCCACAACCGCGCGCAGATGCGCGCGGACACGCCGCCGTGAATGCGGCTGACGCCGTTCTGGAACCGCGATCCGCGGATCGCCAGCGCCGTCATGTTGAACTCGTGGTTGCCGTCAACGCGGCCGAGCGCCAGCAGATCCTCCTCGCTCATGCCCAGTTCCTTGCGCAACCAGGCAAAATAATCGCGCATCATGTCCGCGCTGAACTGATCATGGCCTGCGGGTACCGGCGTGTGTGTCGTGAACACCGTGTTGGCGGCCACCGCCTCGAGCGCGGCGTCGAAAGTCAGTCCCTGGCCGACCAGTATGCGTACGCGCTCGAGAACCAGGAATGCCGGGTGACCCTCGTTGATGTGCCAGGCGGTCGGCTTCAGTCCCAGTTCCACCAGCGCACGCACGCCGCCGATGCCCAGCACGATTTCCTGCTCGATGCGCGTGGTGCGGTCGCCGCCGTAGAGCCGGTGGGTGATGTCGCGATCGTCGACGGCGTTTTCGTCGAGATCGGTATCGAGCAGGTACAGCGTCACGTGTCCAACCTTTGCCTGCCAGACCTTCACCTGCACGGCACGCCCCGGCAGATCGACCTTGACCCTGACTTCGGAGCCGTCATCGCGCAACACCGGCGACACCGGCAAGTCCTCGAAATCGGAATCGCAGTAAAGCGCGTGCTGGTTGCCTTCGGTGTCGATGGTCTGGTGGAAATAGCCCTGGCGATAGAGCAGGCCCACGCCGATGAAGGGCAGACGCATGTCGCTTGCCGACTTGCAGTGATCGCCGGCGAGTATGCCCAGTCCCCCGGAGTAGATCGGCAGACTCTCGTGGAATCCGAACTCGGCGCAAAAATACGCGACCAGATCGGTCTGGCGCAGCCACTCGGAGCCGTTCCTGCGCAACGGTTCGCCGTGGTAGGTATCGAACTCGGAGAGCACACGGTTGTAATTGCCGAGGAACACCGGGTCGTCGGCGGCGTCCACCAGTTTCTGCTCGTCGACCCGTTTCAGAAAAGCCGTCGGATTGTGGCCGACTTCGTCCCAGAGCAGGGTGTCCAGGCGCGAGAACAGCAACCGCGTCTGCCGGTCCCAGCTGTACCAGAGATTGTTGGCGAGCTCCTTCAGCCGGGCGAGGCGGCGCGGCAGCTTGGCATTGACTTCCAGGGTGAAGGTCGTGACTTGTGTCATGTTTGAACCGTGATCAGCAATCAGTGTGCGCGATTATGAGGAAAAGCTGCGCTTTGGGGAAACTCGGCAGGCACCGGGTCGGTGCGTTCGACGCCACGATTCCCTGAGCCACGTGTTTCTAGAGCACGTATCGCGCCAGATCTTCGCTCTGCGCCAGATCCTTGAGCCGGGCGTCCACGCGGGCGGCGTCGATGACGATCTTTTGCCCCTGATGGCGGTCGGCCTCGAACGATACGTCCTCGAGCAGTTTCTCCATCACGGTGTAGAGCCGGCGCGCGCCGATGTTCTCGGTCTTCTCGTTCACCTGCCAGGCGATCTCGGCCAGCCGGCGGATGCCCTCCTGCCGGAATTCGATCTGGACGCCTTCGGTTTCGAGCAGCGCCTGATACTGTTGCGTGAGGCAGGCGTCGGTCGCGGTGAGGATCTCTTCGAAGTCTTCCACCGAAAGGCTCCCGAGTTCGACGCGGATCGGAAAGCGGCCCTGCAGTTCCGGAATCAGGTCCGACGGCCGGGACAGATGGAATGCGCCGCTGCCGATGAACAGGATGTGGTCGGTCTTGATCATGCCGTACTTGGTCGAAACCGTGGTGCCCTCCACCAGCGGCAGCAGATCGCGCTGCACGCCCTGGCGCGACACCTCCGCGCCCACGGTTTCCTGGCGGCTGGTGATCTTGTCGATCTCGTCGAGAAAGACGATGCCGTTCTGCTCGACGTTGGTGAGGGCCTTGAGCTTGAGTTCCTCGTCGTTGACCAGCTTGGCCGCCTCTTCCTCGGTCAGCAACTTCATCGCCTCGCGGATCTTGAGCTTGCGGGTCTTGCGCCGCGCTCCGCCGAGGTTCTGGAACATGCCCTGAATCTGCGAAGTCAGGTCCTCCATTCCGGGCGGCGCCAGGATTTCCATCTGCGTCGTGCATCGCCGCGACTTCGATCTCGATCTCCTTGTCGTCGAGCTCGCCTTCGCGCAGCTTCTTGCGGAATTTCTGCCTGGTCGCGCTGTCGCGGTCGTCCGGTTCCGCCTGGAAGCCGATCTCGCGCGCCGGCGGCAGCAGCACGTCGAGGATGCGCTCCTCGGCCTGGTCTTCGGCACGGTGGCGCACCTTGCGTGTCTCCTGCTCGCGCGTCTGCTTGATCGCGGTCTCCACCAGGTCGCGGATGATCGAATCCACATCCTTGCCGACGTATCCGACCTCGGTGAACTTGGTGGCCTCCACTTTGATGAAGGGCGCGTCCGCGAGCTTCGCCAGCCGCCGCGCGATCTCGGTCTTGCCCACGCCGGTGGGCCCGATCATCAGGATGTTCTTGGGCGTGATCTCCTGGCGCAACGGCTCGGCCACCTGCTGGCGCCGCCAGCGGTTGCGCAGCGCGATCGCGACGGCGCGCTTGGCGGCGTCCTGGCCGATGATATGTTTGTCCAGTTCGTGGACGATTTCCTGTGGGGTCATGTGAGACATGGCAAATGCGTGAGGAGTAAGGAGTTAGGAGTGAGGGGTGAAGCCCGGGTCGTTGCTGCATCCAGCGAGTCTACCGGATCAATCAATAGATAGTTGGTCACGGTTTACCCCTCACCCCTCTCCCTCACCCCTCCGTCCCTTACTCGAGAACTTCGATTACATGATTCTGGTTGGTGTAGATGCAGATATCGCCGGCGATGGTCAGCGCTCTTTTGACGATGTCCTGCGGCGACAGTTCGGTATTCTCGAGCAGTGCGCGCGCGGCGGCCTGGGCGTAGGGGCCGCCGCTGCCGATTGCCACCAGTCCCAGTTCCGGTTCGACCACGTCGCCGGTGCCGGTGACGATCAGCGAGGTTTCGTGGTCCGCAACCGCCAGCATCGCTTCGAGCCGGCGCAGGATGCGGTCGGTGCGCCAGTCCTTGGCGAGCTCCACCGCGGAACGGAGCAGATTGCCCTGGTGCTTTTCCAGCTTCGCCTCGAAGCGCTCGAACAGCGTGAACGCATCGGCCGTGCCGCCGGCGAAACCGGCGAGGATGCGCTCGTGGTAGAGGCGCCGGACCTTGCGCGCGCCGGCCTTGAGAACGACATTGCCCAGGGTGACCTGTCCGTCGCCGCCGAGTGCGACGCGATTTCCGCGGCGCACCGACATGATGGTCGTGCCGTGAATGTTCTCACTCATGAGGTTTCCGGACCGGAAGGATCAAGGCGGCTGCGCGTGCGGACGGTTTACTTGCCGACCAGGGTCGCATTCTCGTCCACCTTGAGCAGGCGCAACAGCGTTGTTACGAGACTGTTGGCGTGCAGGACACGCACGATCTTGCCGTTGGCCTTCATCGCGGCGATGATGTTGGCAAGATTTCCGGCGCACACGAAGTCGATCCGGTGCAGTCTGGCCATGTTGATATTCACGTACTGGCGGTGCGCGGCAAAACGCTGCAGAGCCTGCAGTTGCGGATCCTTCACGCCGGTCATCTCGCCGGTGACATTTGATCAGTTCGGGCTGGTAACGAGGCTCTTCGCGTTTTTCTTCGACGGTCTCGCAAGGCAGAACCGGCATCAACACCGGTTCCCATGCCGGCGGGTCGGTCTCGACGTACAAGGCATACTCCAGCGCGACGCTTTCGAATTTCTTCTGATTTCCCTGCAGCCGCTGCAGCTCGAGCAGCAGTCGCCAGAACGCAGCCGCCTTGGGCGTCGCATCCACCGCCTGCCGCAGCATGTTTTCGATGCGCTCGGCGCCACTGAACAGCACACCGTTGCCATTGCCGGCGAGAAACTGCAGTTCCTTCCACAGCAGCGTGCAACCTTTTTCCTGGAGCTGCTGCAATCTTGGTCAGATCGATGTGAACCACGGGATGTCTTTCCGCCGCAACCCGAACCCGCGCAAGATCCGGCGCGGAGGCGGGGCCGAGCGACCCGCGGATCTCCACGTGGGCCGCGCCGCCGGTCCGCAGTACCGCGGACAGGCCTTCGGGAAGCATGTCGTCGCTTAGCCAGTGCGGGGCCGCGCGTCCGAAGAGGGCCGTGTAGCGTTTCGACAGATCCTCGAAGTCAGGCCATCGTCCCTGTACCCTGAAAAGGTCGAACAGCATCAGCCACGCTGGCAACGGCGCAACTTTTTCCGCCCTGAGCACCTCGGCCAGGATTTCGATCGCGGCATCCGCGTGGCCCTTGGCGAACTGAACCGCGGCTTCCTGCTCTGCGCGGGAGAGCTGGGGCTGGATCTCCGAGACTTCGATGTTGGCGGAACTCATATCGATTCGGCGCGGCGGCCGGCGCGCGCTGGGAGGACGGAAGGCTCGCCGCTCCGGCAGCAGGCCTGGCAATTACAGCAAGATAGTGATTGTACTGGAGACTATCAAGCTGCGGCCGCGGACGGACGGCCACGTTCGACTGCGGATACCGCGATTCCCACCACCGCCATGGCCCAGACGATGATCGCGCCAGTGGGCAGATCGAACACGATCGATGCGATCAACCCGAAAAAATATCCCAGCGCGCCGACGGCGTAAGCCTTGGCCAGACGCAGTCGCGTTGCATTGCGCGAGGCGAGCGCCGGGATGATCAGGCTGCTGAACACCAGATAGATGCCGACCATCTGCACCGACGCGGTCACCGCAAGGCCGAACAGCAGGTAGAAACCGACGCGGCCGAGCCGGGCCATGCCGATGCCGAACCACGCGGCAAGAATGATGACGGTCAATACTGCAACGACTGCAATTTGATGATGACCGACCCAGAGAATCTGTCCGACCAGCATGTCCTTCAGGTACTCGCCGGCGTGCGGATTGCCGGCCAGCAACAGGATTTCAAGCGTGGCTGCCAGCACGAATACCGAGCCGATGATCGCCTCCTGGACCGCAGGCCAGCGCTTCTCCGTCCAGGTGAGGAACAACGCGCCCAACAGCGCGGCGCCCAGCGCCGAGACCTGCACCGCGTAGGCCTGCTCCTCCAGTACCCGAAAAAGTTGGCGGCGATGACGCCTACACCGGCGATCTGCGCGATCGCGATGTCGATGAAAACGATGCCCCGATTCAGAACCTGGATTCCCAGCGGCACATGGGTTGCGGTGACCAGCAAGTCCGGCGAGAAAGGCGGGAAGCAAGATGCTGAATTCGAGGTTGGCCATGCTATTTTTTCACCTTGTTCAAGCGGGCAATGCTGTCGTCGAACAGTCCGAAAAGATCCTTGGCGCCCGGCGTTCCACCCACGGTGTAGGGCAGTTCGACTACCGGAATGCGGGTTTTCTCGGACAGCCACGCCGCCGCCTTGGGGTCCTGATACGCCGAACGCACGATCGCGTCTGCGGCGCCCCCCTGCAAACGCTCGACCAGTTCGGAAAGATGACCCGCGCTCGGAGGGATGCCCGGTTTCGGCTCTATGTACATTACCTCGATGATTCCCAGCCAATGGGAGAGGTAAGACAGTGTTCTTGTGATAAGGAACGATACGCAGACCCTTCAGGGGCGCGGCTTCCTTTTCCCAGCGCCCGATGGCCTGTTGCCAGCGGGTCTGGAAGTCCCTGCCGCGCGCTTCGAAATACGCGGCATCCGCGGGATCGAGTTGCTGCAGCCGTTGCGTTACCACGACCTCGCCGACCTTCGCGACATTGTGGGGATCGAGCTGGATGTGCGGATTGCCGGCCGGATGAATGTCTCCCTCGGCGCGATCCAGCCTCGTTGGAATTTCCAGCCGGTCCACGAATTCGGCCGCCGCGATGAAACCCGGCTTGCCCGGCTGGACCTTCTGGTTTCCGGCCGTCTGCAGCAGCACCGGCAGCCAGCCGATCTCAAGCTCCGCGCCGGTGCAGATCGCCAGATCGGCGCTGCGCATGCGCGCCACCAGGCTCGGACGAGCCTCGATGCGATGCGGATCCTGCAGCGCATTCGAGGCCTGGTAAACCGAAACCTTGTCGCCGCCGAGTTCGGTTACCAGCGAAGCCCATTCGGGCACGCAGGCGAAAATATTCACTGCGGCGAATACCGGAGAGCACGCAAGCGATAACGCCGCGGCGCCCGCCAATGCCAACAATCTGTTCATGTCCGTATCCTTTCGTATCGGTTGCGCATCAATGTGCGTGGTGTTTGGTCGAGCATCGCAGGCCGGATCAGAACTTGTGTGCACCGTGCGCGCCGAGGCTCATGATGTATTGCAGGAAGACCTGATTGTCGGCTTCGTTGAACCGAGCCTCGTCGCGCGCGAACTGCAGCCGGAAGCGCGAGAACTCCGACGGTGAGAAGTCGATCATCGCGGTGGTGCGTTTCGGATCGTTCTCCGCAAGCCGCGGGAAATCGGCTGCGGTCAGCGCAGCACCGAAGTCAGGGATGCCGCTGTCCAGTTCCTCGTAGCGCAGTCCCGCTCGCCAGCGCGGCATGAACTGATAGGTGCCCTGCAGGTACCAGCCAGACTGTTTGCTCTTGTAGGAATCGGACAGCGGACCGCCGGCGGCACCATCTGCGTCGAAGGTCAGGCCGCCATCTTCGTCCCGATGCATATACTCGGCCTGGAACTTGAAGTTGCGATCGACGGTATTGCCGTTCGGCGCCCATTTCCAGACGAAATCCACCCCCCACATCTTGCTGTCGCCGTCGAATGCGTTGATGACACGCGTTTCCAGAGAATTGACGTCGTCATACTGGCGGCCTGAGGCTCGTGGTCTTGCGATAGGACGCGCCGATGCGATAGCTGTTGCTGGTACCGACATCGTCGCCCACATGGAAGAACATTGCCCGAGTTGGTGCCGTTCTTGTTGCGCTCCGAGCCCGGGAAGTTGGCGCCGCGGCCCGTCTCGACGCCGAACTCGAGGAATATCGGCGTCGGCGCCACCCAGCGTGCCTGCACCCCTCTTCCTTGAGTTGCCCGCCGAAGAATGCCTGATAGCACCAGCGGTGCATCGACGAAGTCCCAGGCGTGGGCATGAATTTCGTTGAGATAACCGAACCCGGACAAAAAGCGGCCGAACTTCAGGTGACGCCCGGAACGAAGCCCGTGTTCTGCACGTAGCCTTCCTCGACTCGCAGCTTCATTCTCCGGCGTCAACGGCCAAGCAAAAACTGGCCGGAAAAATACGCGATCGATGTTGGCCGACACATTGAGTTCGGACTCGCCGAGATTGAAGCTGCGGCTGCCGGGACCGATATCCTCGCCGCCCGGAATGAAACCGCCGATCTGGTAGGTCTCCGGATCGCGTTCCAGGTTCTGTACTGGCCCTCGAGGATCAACGAGATCGCCGGATTGAAGGCGTTGGCGGAGGCTGGGGGCCCTGCCGGAGCCGAGGCCGGACCGTGCCGCGGACTCGGCTTTCTCCAGGCGGTGCGTCTCGAGCCATTTTGACGTCTTCCCGAATCTTCTCGATCTCCGCGTCGTCAGCAGCGATCGCCGACGCGGGCACGATAAAGGCAGCGGCAACGGCCGCCGCCAGGATATTCTTCCTGAACATGAATGTTTCTCCTCATGGCAATCCAATACGGCGCGACGCGGCAATTCGTCGCGGGCGGATTCGACTTGCGGGCCTAGAGGAGAACGGGAGGGGCGCGGCTGTGGAACGCGGCAACCTGGCGCGGGCGGAAAAAATACCGGGCGCCGACAGGTTGCTGGAAGATCAGATCGAGCGGAAGAACCGTTGCGGCGCCGCCGGACGCCGCGTGAGCCAGTTTCTCGAAACTGACGCACTTGCCGCACAGATTGGAGTGGGCGAGCTGTTCCTTCGCCGGCGGCGGCTTGCCTGTGTGGGTGACGACGTGCGCGAGCGCGGCCTGCTGCGCCGAGAGCAGCAGCAGCGTCAGCAGACCGAAAAGGACGCGTCGCAGTTTCATGTGTCTTGGAAGGACCGCCGGGCAGTGTAGCGCGTTGGCCGGAAAATGTCAGGACTCAGGTCAGGTGCCCGCTATGACAAACCGATCTAGTGATACAACTACTTCAATTCGCCGTACGAGAAGTCATCGAACGCTGTCACGCTATCCGCCTTCGTCCAGACGCCGACCTGTCCGGCATCGGAGATGTGACCGTCGCGAACGTCGATGTAGGTCTTGCCATTGAGTAGAACCTTGATATGCTCGCCTTCGAACTCGACCCTGAGCGTGTTCCATTGACCGGCAGGTACCGGCGCGTCGACATACTGGATGGTCCGCCGCAATCCGAGCCACATGTAGTAAAGCGAAACGTTGTTCTCAAGCGCATTGGCGCGCGCCACATAGAACGAACGCGGGCCGGTGAAACGCCAGACGACGCCGCCGGCCTGATCCTCGCGCCCGGCGATCGACTTGAACTTCACTTCCACAAAGCCGTCCTTTAAGGATGACCCGTTCTTAGTGCACCACGGGAACGTGCCCTGTCCCGATTGCTTGAGAACATTCGGCTTGCTGGGAGCGGTCTGGTCAGGTTCCACCAGCCATTTCGGGTCGCCCCGGCCGCTCACCCCGCATTGCCAGCCGGCTGGTGCCGCCCCCGCAACCAGCGCGTCGAAGTTCTCCGCCGCTGTCACTTGCAACGCACCTGCAACCAATAGCACCAAGCAGGCGTACTTCAGCAATGTTTTCATTCCGACCTCCACAACCGGATAAAGCGTTCAACTTTCTGATCGTCATAGACCTTCGCGGTTGAAGTCGGGTTGGTAACGGGGATTGGGGACCCGCCTGAACTTCCCCTCACCCCTCACCCTCACCTACGTATCGTCCATCGCCAGTTCCTCGCGGCAGGTGGCTGACGTCTCCCCAGGTCTCGATGGACCAGACGCCACCGCGGTGGCGCAGCACGTTGACCGACGTGTTGTAGATCGGAAAACTCCGCAGCGCGTTCAGCGGCATTCCGGTGGCGTGGCGGTAAACCGCATCGAGTACGCCACCATGTGTGACCAACAGGAGCCGGCTGCCAGCGTGGGTCCTCAGCAATTCCTCGATCAGTCCAACCACCCGCCGCGAAAACTCGCCGAGCGTTTCTCCGCCTTCGAGTGGCGCATCCGGATTGCGTGCCTTGAACGCTTGCCACGCTTGCGGCTGGTGCATCGCCGCTTCCTCGCCCGTCAATCCCTGCAACACACCCAGATGGCGTTCGCGCAGGCGGGCCTCGCGAACAAGGGTCTGTTCGGAATGACGCACGATCGGCGCGTACGGTCTGCAGTGCCCGTTCGAGATCGCTCGACAGGATGGCATCGAAAGCTTCGCCGCCCAGCCGTTCACCAATTGCCGCTGCCTGCGCCAGGCCGGTTGCGTTCAACGGAATGTCGAGGTGGCCCTGAATCCGGCCTGCGGCGTTCCATTGCGTTTCCCCGTGGCGAACCAGGGTCAGTACCGTTTCACTCATCGCGGCGGAAACTCCAGGTATCGTGGCAATGCGTCGGTGATCTCGAACCACGGTGCCTTCGAGCCCACGAATACGTGCATCGCCGGCTTCACGCCCGGATCCGTATCAAGGCATCCCAACGGCAATCCGTATACATCCGGGCGGAAGTCGAAGCGACTGAGCAGCGGCGACCCGCAGCGGCTGCAGAAGCCGCGATGATTTCCGGGTGAAGACTCAAACCAGGTTATCCATTGCTCGCCGCTTACCCAGCGGAAATCCTTCGCACGGATCCCTGCACGGGAGCGGAACGCCGCGCCGTGCGCCTTGCGACACATCGAACAATGGCAGTTCAGCGCGCCGTCGAGCGGCCCGTTGATTTCGTAGCGCACGGTCTCCGCACAGGCAGCTTCCTTTCAGCATGGCAACACCTCCTTTTGACTCAGCCGACACGGCACAACAGCCCTTTCAGATACTCGCCTTCGGGAAAAGCCAGCGACACCGGATGATCGGGCGCGGCGTGAAACTGTCCGATCATCTGCGCGTCAGTGCCCGCGTCCAGCGCCGCGCCGGCGACGATCTTGCGGAACAGGTCGGCCGAGATCCCGCCCGAGCACGAGAACGTCGCCAGCAAGCCGCCGGGACGCAGCAGTTTGAATGCGAGCAGATTGATGTCCTTGTAGCCGCGCGCAGCGCGCTCCGCGGTCGCCGGCGTCGGCGCAAACTTGGGCGGATCGAGGATGATCAGGTCGAACTGCCGTCCCTGATCGCGCAGCTTGCGCAGCAACTGGAACACGTCGGCGTCGATCCACTCGCAGCGATCCTCGCGGCAGGCCGTTCATGCGCACGTGTTCCTGCGCGAGCTGCAGCGCGTCCGCGGAGGAGTCCACCGAGGCCACCGATTTCGCGCCGTTCGCCAGCGCGTGCACGGTGAATGCGCCGGTATAGCAGAAGCAATTCAACACATCGCGTCCCGCCGCCAGCTTGCCGACGAAGTGCCGGTTGTCGCGCTGGTCGAGATAAAAACCGGTCTTGTGGCCGCGCGCCACATCGACCCTAAATCTCGCGCCGTTCTCCACGAATCTCCACCTGTGGCGGTTCCGAGCGTACCGCGCACGACGCCGGTGCGTTGCTCGCAGTCCTTCCAGTTCGAGCACGTCCGAATCGGAACGTTCGTAAAGCGCACGCGCGCCGGTCAGTTCATTCAGCGCCGCGCAGATCGCGTCGCGCCAGCGATGGCAACCGGCGCTCGAAATCTGCATCACCACCACGTCGGCGTAGCGATCCGCGATCAATCCCGGTAAGCCATCCGATTCGCCGTGGATCAGGCGTACTGCCCCGCCTGGTTCCTTGCCGAGCAATGCGTCGCGCATACGGATAGCCGTTGCGATCTTTACCCGGAAGAAGCCCGCGTCGATGCGCGTGTCCTCGTGCCAATCCCAGACGCGCGCCGAAATCTGTGACACCGGGTTGTAGGCGGCGAGCGCGAGAAAACGTCCGTCCTGCGCAATGATGCGCACTGGTGTCGCCCGCCACGGGAGAACCCTCCACGTGTGCGATCGCACCGGAAAACACCCACGGATGCCGGCGCAGGAGAGACTTCTCCTTGCCTGGTTTCAGAATGACTTTATGCATACTAAAAAAAGTATCTTGAACCACGGAGAACAGCGGAGGACACCCACCTCACACCGATGCGCGGACACGTTAGCGACGGGGCGCCCGCTTGCGGGTAGCGTATCTTTGCCCAGCCTCCCGCCCCGGATCGCTCCGCGAACGCCGTGTCGGCCGGGCCCGCTCTCCCGCAAGCGGGCGGAGAGATTGACCAAAGTTTTCGGAAGGACCGCAATCTTCTTGCCGTAAGCGCCCTCTCCACTTGTGGAGAAGGCGAGCGGGCGTGATGCGGGTGGTTCAAGGTTTAGTCGGCTTTCGTTTTGCGCGAGGATGCGCGGCGTCATACACCTTCGCGAGATACTGGAAGTCGAGATGCGTATAGACCTGCGTGGTGGAGATGCTGGCGTGGCCGAGCATTTCCTGCACGGCGCGCAGGTCGCCGCTGGATTGCAGCACGTGCGAGGCGAAGGAATGGCGCAGCATGTGCGGATGAACGTTGCCCGGGAGCCCCTGCTTGATGCTCCACGTTTTCAGCCGTAGCTGGATCGCGCGCGGCGTGATGGCGCCGCCATTCTGGCTGACGAACAGTGCGGCTTCGTCCTGTTTCGCCAGCGAGTCCCTTACCGTCATCCAGGCCTTCAGGGCCTGCAGTGCGTGACTTCCGACGGGCACCACCCTGGTCTTGTTGCCTTTGCCGGTCACCCGCACAGTTGCGTCCGAGAAACTGACGTCGCCGGACTTGAGCGAGGTCAGCTCTGAAAGCCGCAGGCCCGAGGAGTAGAACATCTCGAAGATCGCCCGGTCGCGGACCGCAAGCTTGTCGTCGCCGGCAATGCTGACAAGGCGCGTGGCTTCGTCGGGCGACAACGCCTTGGGCAGCGACTTCGGCGACTTTGGCGGCGCGCACGCCGGCGCAGGGATTGCGGCTGAAGCCGTGGTCACGCGCGAGATACTTGAAGAAACCGCGCCACGCGGACAGCAGGCGTGCCAGCGATTTGCCGCCGAGCCCGCGCCCGTGCAGTTGGGCTACGAAGCGGCGGATCTGGTGAATCTGCAGTTCGGCGAGCGGTGTCGTCCCGGCCAACTCGAGCAGCGCGCGCACGTCGCGCGCGTACGCATCGGCGGTGTGTCGCGACAAACGCCGTTCCTGCCGCAACTGCGACAGGAAACCGGCAAGGTATGGATGTCTCGGGCTCGGCGGCCTCGGGCGGGGGCGGGGAAACAGTTGCGCCGGCCATCTACAGAAATCTGCCGAACCCGGTGCTGACCAGCTCACCGAGGCGCTCGAGGTACAGCGTGCCCATTTCGGGGTAGAAGCGCTGCGGGTCCTCGCTGGCGAGAATCAACAGGCCGAACACCTTGTCTCCCCGCAGCGGCACGTAGGCAAACGACTTCAGGATGGTTTCCGCCTCGCCGAACCACTGTCCGGTTTCGAACATCGGTTTGCCGCTGCAATACGGATGATTGAGGCTTTCGGCGAAAACTCGTGCTTCCTGGCTGGCCGGTCCGAACTCGGCGAGAGGCGGTTGATCCGCTTCGCTCCAAAGGCGAATGCTCACATGCGGAACGGCGAAGTCTTCGCGCAGGTTGTAGTAAATCACTTGCAGCATCGCCTCGAGATCCGGCGCCTTGATCAGCTCCATTGCGGCGCGATGCACCCGTTCGCCCAGTGCATCGTTCTCTTCCCCGAACTGCACCAGTTCCCGCAGCTTCGCCTCGAGGACCCTGGCTTTCTCTCGCAGGCCGACGATCTGCCGCTCGGAAAGCGGTATTGCCCTGCCGCCATGCGGGTGCGGAATGTGAATTTCCGCCAGCACTTCGGCATGCTCTTCGAAGAATTCCGGGTGATCCTGCAGGTAGCGGGCAACGTCTTCTGGTCTCATTCCGAATCTTTCCTCACAGGATGATTTCACCTTCATAAACGGTCTCAGCCGGCCCGGTCATCATCACTGCGTGGCCTTCCCCCTGCCACGCGATTTCGAGTTTGCCACCGTGGGTCTGTACTTCGACCGCGGAGTCGAGCAGACCGCGTGCGATCCCCACAGCGACTGCAGCGCAGGCGCCGGTGCCGCAGGCGAGCGTTTCTCCGCTTCCGCGCTCGAAAACCCGCAGCCTGACACGGCGCCGGTCGATGATCTGCATGTAGCCGGCATTCACCCTTTGCGGAAAACGTGGATGCATTTCTATCAACGGCCCCTCGGTCAGCACCGGGGCGGCCTCGACGTCGGACACCAGCTGGACCGCATGTGGATTGCCCATCGATACTGCGCCGATTTCGATCGGCCTGCCGCCGACTTCAAGTGCATAGGTTAGCGCGCGACGTTCGGCCACGAACGGAATCTTTGCCGGCTCGAACTCCGGCGCCCCCATCGCGACCGTTACCCGCCCGTCTTTCTCAAGCCGCGGCTCGATTACGCCCGAGCCTGTCTCCACACGGATCGCGGACTTGGCGGACAGCCCCTTGTCGTGCACGTAGCGCACGAAGCAGCGTGCGCCGTTGCCGCATTGATTCACCTCGCCGCCGTCGGCGTTGAAGATGCGGTAATAGAAGTCGGTTCCGGGTGTACGCGCCGGCTCGATTACCAGCAGCTGGTCGAATCCGACGCCGAAGTTGCGATGCGCCAGCTTGCGGATGATCTCCGGTTCAATACGCAGCGGTTGGCGGGTGGCATCGATAACTACGAAGTCGTTACCGGCGCCCTGCATTTTGGTGAATTTGAGTTTCAAGAAACGTGAGGGGTGAGGAGTGAGGGGAAAGGGGTGGGAACGGTGAAGCGTGAGGCGAGAGGCGAAAGGCGAGAACGGTGAGGCAAGAGGCGTGAAAGTTGGGTCGGTGCGTCGAGAGTGCATCCTCCGAATTTCAAAATTTCTGATTTTCGTTTGCCGATGCGGTCGCCGAGTGACGGACTCGCTTGATACCGGAACCGCATTTCCCCCTCACCCCTCACTCCTCACCCCTCATGCCTTACTTCCTTCGCCATCACATAATCGTCCATGCAGAAACCGCCTCCGATGTCTGTCTTGACCAGGTCCACCACTTCAAACCCCAGACGCTGGTATACCGCTATGGAGTCGAAGTTGTTTTTGTTGACCTGCAGGTACACCCGATTGCATTCCTGGGTGCGGGCGGCATGCTCTACGTGCCGGACCAACGCCGCCCCGCAACCCCTGCCGCGGAACAAGCCATGCACGTACAGTTTGTCGAGCTTCACTGCGCGCCGCACTTCGTCTGCCTCGTAAGAGGCAAAACCGCCAAGTTTACCGTTGACGAGGAGTTTGACCCATTGGGCCGCACCGCTGTCGACCTCGGCGCGAATCGTTTCAGGCGAGTAGCGCTGCTCGAGCATGTATTCTATCTGCTTGACCGTGATGATACCGGGATAGTGTTGGTGCCAGATTCCGCGCGCCAGCGCGGCGAGCGGTTCGATGTCCGCAGCCGCGAGCGGTGAAATGCGACAGTCGTCCGGCACCGGGAGCATCACGATCCGGGAACGCCGGAACCGTCCCGGCTGCGTGGGTTCATCTCAATAGATCCTTGGTTCGCCTTCCGGGCGTGTCTTGAAGCGTTTGTGCACCCAGTAATACTGCTCGGGCATTTCCAGGATCCGCTCTTCGATAAACGCATTCATGCGGCGTGTGTCGGCCTCCACACTCCCGCCGGGATAATTCTCCCAGGCCGGATACATCCGCATCACATAGCCCTCGCCGCCGGGCAACTGGCGCACCACCAGCGGCACGATGACGGCATCGGCAAGCCGGGCGAGGCGCGACAGCGCCGTGACGGTCGCCGCCTGAACGCCGAAGAACGGCACGAATATGGCATCGCGCGGACCGAGATCGAGGTCGGGCGAAAGTTGCAGGACTAAGCCGTTCTTGAATCCACGCAGCAACGTCTTGACGCCGTCCTGCCGCGCTACCATGCGCGTGCCGGGAAAGCGGCTGCGCACGCGCACCAGGAATTGGTCGAAGACGCGGTTTTTCTGGTGGCTGTAAACCGCCATGCCCTTGCAGTCCATCGACAAGCGCAGTCCCTCCAACTCGATGCCGGCGAAATGCGGCACCAGGAAAATGATGCGCCGGCCGCCGTGGGCGCGTGCGTGCTCTTCGCCTTCGATGCGCACAATGCGCCGGATGCGCTCTTCGGATCCCCACCAGACGATGCCCGCCTCGAAAAAACTTCTGCCGAGCGCGCGGAAATGTGCCCGCAACACTGCCTCGCGGCGTGCGTTGTCCCATCCCGGAAAACATAGCGCCAGATTGGTTCGCGCCACTTCCCGCCGCTCGCGACCTAAGATCATGAATGCGAGTCCGGCGACCGCCCCGACGCGCGCAAGAACTACCAGGGGCAAAAAATGCAGCAGCCAGAATACGCCAATGACCAGGCGGGTCAGCATCGGCGCTGCGCGCCTTTCGCCGCAGCGCTTGCCTCGGAAGGCGGGGCGCCGGCCGGCGCCTTATAGCGGTTATAGCTCCACAGGTACTGCGCGGGGCAGCCGCGGACCAACTGCTCGACCGCTGCATTGAGGCGACGCACGCCCTGTTTGCCCGACAGGTCATCTTCAATGAGCGTGAGATCGAGCGAATAACCGCGCCCATTCGGCAGCCGTTCCGCGGCGAATATGATGACTGCTGCGCCGGTGGCTTCGACCAGCCGCCCAACCAGGGTCATGGTAAAGGCAGGCCGCCCGAAGAATTCCGCCCACTCACCCTCGCCGACTCCGGGCACCTGATCGGGCAGGATGCCGACTGTTTCGTTGCGCCTGAGAGCCTTGAGCAGCCGGCGAACACCCCTGAGGCCGACCGGTGCCAGGTGCACGCTGTCGCGGCCGCGCCCGACTTCGATGATCGGTTGCAGGCTTTGAATCTTCGGCGGCCGGTACAGCACGGTGATCGGATTGCGTTGTGCCAACCACAAGGCGGCAACGTCGAAGCAGCCGAGATGCGGTGTCAGGTAGATGATCCCCCTGCCGCGTCGTTCCGCTTCCTCCACCAGCGATAGCGACTGAACGGAAACGACCAACTTGCGCACTTCCGGCACCGGGCGGAACCATACGGGTATCAGCTCGGTTCCGGCCTTGCCGGATTCGGCAATGTTCTCGTGGAGCAGGCGCTGGTAATCGGCTTCATTGCGCCAGACACCGCTTTGCAGCAGGTTCTCGCGCAGGCGCGCAGCGTACGAGGGAGAAAGGAGATAGACGATCCAACCGATTGCGGCGCCTGCCGCATGAATCCAGGATAGCGGCAGCTTTGGCCAGCAGCCGCAACATGCCTATTTTCATGAACGGGTTACTTCGGCTTGCCGCTTTGTTCTTTTGGCGCGTTTTTGCTATCCTGACAAACTTTCCCGAACCCACGAAGAGTTTCCGAATGAGCGAGTACCTTTTCACGTCCGAGTCGGTGTCCGAAGGCCATCCGGACAAAGTCGCCGACCAGATTTCCGATGCAGTTCTGGACGCTATCTTAACCCAGGACAAGTTCGCCCGCGTAGCAGCGGAGACGCTGGTGAATACCGGTCTCGTGGTGATGGCCGGCGAGATCACCACCAACGCGGTAGTGGATTTCCAGCAGGTCGCCCGCGACACCATCAAGCGTATCGGTTACGACAACACCGACTACGGCATCGATTACAAGGGGTGCGCAGTGCTGGTGGCGTACGACAAGCAAAGCTCCGACATCGAGCAGGGCGTGGACAAGGCCCACGACGATCCGCTCAACCAGGGCGCCGGCGACCAGGGCCTGATGTTCGGGTACGCCTGCGACGAAACCCCGGTGCTGATGCCCGCGCCGATCTACTACGCGCACCGACTGGTCGAACGCCAAGTCGGAACTGCGCCGCGACGGCCGCCTGCCGTGGCTGCGTCCCGATGCCAAGAGTCAGATTACGATCCGCTACGTAAACGGCAAACCCCGATTCGATCGACACCGTGGTGCTTTCCAGCCAGCATGCGCCGGAAATGAGCCTCGGCAACAAGATGAAGCCAGAATTCGAGGAAGCAGTGCGTGATGAGATCATCAAGAAGGTGCTGCCGAAGGGGTGGTTGACCAAAGACACCAAATACTTGATCAATCCCACTGGGCGTTTCGTGATCGGCGGGCCGCAGGGCGACTGCGGCCTTACCGGCCGCAAGATCATCGTGGACACCTATGGTGGCGCGGCCCATCACGGCGGCGGCGCCTTCTCCGGCAAGGATCCGTCCAAGGTCGATCGCTCGGCGGCTTATGCCGCCCGCTACGTGGCGAAGAACATCGTTGCCGCGGGACTCGCCAGCAAGTGCGAGATCCAGGTGTCCTACGCGATCGGTGTTGCCAAACCCACCAGCGTCATGGTCACCACCTTCGGCACCGGCAGGATCGCCGATGAAAAGATCGCCCAACTGGTGCAGAAGCACTTCGACCTGCGTCCCAGAGCGATCATCCAGATGCTCGATCTGCTGCGGCCGATCTACGAAAAGACCGCGGCCTACGGCCACTTTGGCCGCGACGAGCCGGAGTTCACTTGGGAGAATCAGGACAAGGTCGAAGTGTTGAAATCGGAAGCCGGCATTAAGCAAACGGCAGCGGCCTGACCGGCCGCATCAGGAGCGTTGACGCAGAGGCCGCGGAGGAAGACCAAAGAGGACGCGGAGAAGGGCTGGAACGGGGTAAAAAGCAAGGGATCGCAAAATGCGATCCCTTTTGCATTTCGGTGTTGTGCGTACTCGTTCGTAGCGGCCTGGCAGACCGCTTTTCATGTAATCGGCACAGGCATATAATCCGCCCCTGCTGAGGAGCGTTGCGACCGCCCACCGAGGACAGGCCAGGCTCAGCATGGAAATAACGGCGCTCACAAACCTTTGATTGGTTTGGAGCGCCGTTGTCATTTCGGCGCTCCGTTTTGACTGGGAGAGTGTCGATGTCTGCCGTTCCACATGCCATGAAGTCCGCCGATTTCCACGTCGCCGACCTGTCGCTCGCCGATTGGGGCCGCAAGGAAATCCGCATTGCCGAAACCGAGATGCCCGGTCTGATGGCGATACGTGAGGAGTACGCCTCGACCCAGCCGCTGCGCGGTGCGCGCATCACCGGCTCGCTGCACATGACCATCCAGACCGCGGTGCTGATCGAGACGCTGCAGGCGCTCGGTGCCCGGGTGCGCTGGGCCTCTTGCAACATCTACTCGACCCAGGACCACGCGGCCGCGGCCATCGCCGCCACCGGCACACCGGTGTTCGCGTACAAGGGCGAATCGCTGGCCGAATACTGGGACTACACCCACCGCATTTTCGAATGGCCGGACGGCGGGTTCTCGAACATGATCCTCGACGACGGCGGCGACGCGACGCTGCTGCTGCACCTGGGCACGCGCGCGGAGACCGACTCATCGGTACTCAAGAATCCGGGCAGCGAGGAAGAGACTTTCCTGTTCGCCGCCATCAAGGCCAGGCTCGCCCGGGACCCGAAGTGGTATTCCACGCGGCTTGCGCACATCAAGGGCGTGACCGAGGAGACCACCACGGGCGTAAAGCGCCTGTATCAGATGGCCAAGGATGGGCTGCTCAAGTTCCCGGCGATCAACGTCAACGACTCGGTCACCAAGTCCAAGTTCGACAATCTCTACGGCTGCCGGGAGTCGCTGGTGGACGGCATCAAGCGCGCCACCGACGTCATGATCGCCGGCAAGATCGCGCTGGTCGCAGGCTACGGCGACGTGGGCAAGGGCTCGGCGCAGGCGTTGCGCGCCCTTTCGGCGCAGGTGTGGGTCACGGAAATCGACCCGATCTGCGCGCTGCAGGCAGCGATGGAAGGCTATCGCGTGGTGACCATGGACTACGCCGCGGACAAGGCTGACATCTTCGTCACCGCCACCGGCAATTTCCACGTGATCACCCATGATCACATGAAGAAGATGAAGAACCAGGCGATCGTCTGCAACATCGGCCATTTCGACAACGAAATCGATGTCGCCGCGCTCAAGAAGCACACCTGGGAGAACATCAAGCCACAGGTGGACCACGTCATATTCCCCGACGGCAAACGCATCATCCTGCTGGCCGAGGGACGGCTGGTGAACCTAGGCTGCGGCACCGGGCATCCGAGCTACGTGATGTCCTCGTCGTTTGCGAACCAGACCATCGCGCAGATCGAGCTGTTCAACAATCCTGACAAGTACCCGGTCGGCGTGTACGTCCTGCCCAAGCACCTCGACGAGAAAGTCGCGCGGCTGCAACTACGGAAACTGGCGGCGCAACTCACCGAACTGACCGACGCGCAGGCGCGCTATATCGGCGTAAGCAAGGAAGGTCCTTACAAGCCGGAGCACTATCGTTACTAAGGGCAACGGCGTGAGGAGCGAGGGGGAAAAGCAACCCCCGGCCCTGCACTCCATTATCAATTCCTCGAAGGTGGCGAATGAAGCGAAAGCACCACGATCTTCTTGCGTGGCAGGAAGCAATAAAACTCGTGAAAGCTACTTATGAGCTTACCCGATCTTTCCCGAAGGAAGAGCAGTTCGTATTGACTTCGCAGATGCGACGGGCGGCGGTTTCAAATCCAAGTAATATCGCGGAGGGAGCGGCGAGGAACTCATCCAAGGAGTTCGCACATTTCTTGACCCTTGCTCGTGGTTCACTCAGCGAATTGGAGACGCAGGTGGTCATCTCGCGGGAACTTGGTTATATCAAGGATTCCGCTGAAATTGACGCCTTGATGGCATCGAGTCTTTCGCTTGTTGGCTGAGCCTAATCGCGTCAAACAGGAAGTCGGTTTCGCCTTGAACCCCTCACCCCTCACCCCTCACCCCTCACGCATTTTCTCCTTCGAATTCTTTCCGCCCAAGACGCCGGAGGGGAAGCAAAAGCTGCGCGCCACGTGGCAGCAGCTGGCCAAGCTAAAGCCGCGTTTTTTCTCGGTGACCTTTGGCGCCGGAGGTTCTACCCAGCAGGGCACGCTCGAAACCGTGCTGGAGATCCGCGCGGCGCGCCAGAACGCGGCGCCGCACTTATCCTGCGTGGCCTCGAGCAAGGCGGAAATAGCCGCAGTCCTCTCACGCTACAAGGAAAACGGCATCCGCCACGTCGTGGCGTTGCGCGGCGACCTGCCCTCCGGCATCGCCTCCAGCGGCGAACTGAGGTACGCCAACGAACTGGTAGCTTTCATTCGCGAGACCACCGGTGACTGGTTCCAGATCGAAGTGGCCTGCTACCCTGAATACCACCCCCAGACTCGCAACGCCGCCGACGAGGTCAGGAACTTCAAGCGCAAGGTGGACGCCGGCGCCAACTCCGCGATCACGCAGTACTTCTACAACGCCGACGCGTATATTCGCTTTGTCGACGAATGCGCCGCCGCGGGCATCACGGTCCCGATCGTTCCTGGAATCATGCCGATCGGAAACTTCTCGCAACTGGCGAGATTTTCCGACGCCTGTGGCGCGGAGATTCCGCGCTGGATGCGTGTCAAATTTGAAAGTTTCCGCGACGATACCGCCTCGATCCGCGCCTTCGGCCTCGATGTGGTGACGGCGTTGTGCGAGAAGCTGCTCGCCGCCGGCGCGCCGGGGTTGCATTTCTACACGCTGAATCAGGCCGGCCCGACTACTGAAATCTGGCAGCGCCTGGGATTGTAAAAGCAGGTGAAAGGTGAAAGCTTAAAGGGAAAAGTGAAGTTCAGGGCATCGGAAGCATTGGCAATGGCCGTTCTTCGCTTCACCACTTTTACCTTTGGCCTTTTACCTTTTCCCTGCCTTTTTTGTAGACTGCGGCGGTGGCTGATCCGGTGACCGATCTCCCGAAAAAGCGAGCACTGATAGCCGGGGCCACCGGACTGGTCGGCGGCTATGTCCTGAGGCACCTGCTGGCACATCCTTCGTACTCGCGCGTGGCAATTCTGGTGCGCCGCGAGTCGCCGATCCGGGACCCGAAACTCACCCAGCGCATCGTGGATTTCGCACACCTTGACGCTGGCGTATCGGGGGTTGCGCCCGACGAGGTGTTCTGCTGCCTCGGCACCACGATCAGGAAAGCCGGCTCCGAGGAAGCGTTCCGGCGCGTGGATTACGACTATCCGCTGGCGCTGGCGCGACTTGCGAAAGCGGTTGGCGCCAACAAATTCCTGATGGTGTCGGCGCTCGGCGCCGATCCGAAGTCAGCGGTGTTCTACAACCGCGTGAAAGGCGAAGTGGAGCAGGCGATTGCCGCAATCGGTTTGCCGGCAGCGTATTTCTTCAGACCCTCGATTCTAACGGGGCCGCGCGCCGAGCAGCCGGCCCGCGGAGAAAATCGGCATTGCAGTCGGCAAGCTGATCGCACCCTTGCTGATTGGCGCATTGCGCAAGTACCGGCCGATCCATGCCGACACCGTGGCCGCGGCGATGGTGTACGTGGCCAATCACGACGTCGCTGCGCGGCGTGATCGAGTCGGACGCCATCGCCCGACTTGGCCTCGATTGATCTCCTTGCCGGAAAGGCGACACTCTAAACGCAGACGACACAGAGGACGCAGAGGAAGGACAAGAGAAAACATTCGAGAGTTAAAACCTTCAACTGGCGAACATCCATCAAAGCATAAATTGGCAGACGATGGTGAGGAACAGTCACTCTGCTCCTTACCCCAAATTGTCTTTCCTCGTTTTTGTTTTTCCTAAAAGGGTACACCACGCTATCGCGAGGATATCCGTGTCCTCTGCGTCCTCCGCGGTGAGTGCTGCTTTTCCTGGCCTGTCAGGCGGCGACGGCGCGCACTGACTGCACTTTGTTCGGGAGCGCTGCGTAGGCGTGGTACGCGGCAGCTTCGGCGGCACCGAACTCCACTTTGATGCCGAGGTCCGCAAACACCGTTTCCAGCGCGCACAGCGACAGCATGACGTTCTCCATCTTGCAGGAATAACCCATGATGCCGAAGCGCCAGATCTTGCCGGCGAGATCGCCCAGGCCGGCGCCGATTTCCAGGTTGTAATCCAGCAGCAGCCGACGGCGCACTTCCTTTTCGTCCACCCCGGGCAGTACCGTCACCGCGTTCATCTGCGGCAGGCGGTAGGGTTCTTCGACCAGATAGTTCAACCCCAGCGTCTCGAGGCCGGCCTTTAGCGCCTTGTGGTTGCGCTGGTGCCGCGCCCATGCGTTCTCCAGGCCTTCCTCGCGCAACATCAGTAGCGCTTCGTGCAGTGCGTACAGCGAATTGGTCGGCGCGGTGTGGTGATAGGTGCGATTGGTTGCGCCCCAGTACCCGAGCAGCAGGTTCATGTCCATGAACCAACTGTGCACCTTTTCCATGCGGTTCTTCACCATCTCGACCACGCGCTCGCTGAAGCTGATCGGCGACAGTCCCGGCGTGCACGACAGGCACTTCTGGCTGGCGGAATAGATCGCATCGATTCCCCATTCGTCGGTCAGCACGGGCGTGCCGCCGAGCGACGTGACTGCGTCCACGATGGTGAGCGCGCCGTGCTTTCGGGCGAGTTCGGCGAGCGATCCTGGCGTCCGATTGCACGCCGGTCGAGGTTTCGGCGTGCACGAAGGCGAGGATTCTGGCATCCGCATTGGCCTTGAACGCGTCCTCGACTTTTTGCGGATCCACCGGCGTGCCCCAACGGTCCTCCACCACGACAGCGACGCCGCCGCAGCGCTGCACGTTCTCGATCATGCGCCCGCCGAACACGCCGTTGCGGCAGACGATGACCTTGTCGCCGGGATTGATCATGTTGACGAAACACATCTCCATCCCCACCGATCCAGGGCCGGAAACCGGGAAGGTCAGCGCGTTGTTGGTCTGGAACGCGTAGCGCAGCAACTCCTTCAGTTCCTCCATCATCTCCACGAACACGGGATCGAGATAGCCGATGGTCGGCTTGCCCATCGCCGAAAAAACCCGCGGATGGATCTCCGACGGCCCCGGTCCCATCAAATGACGTTGTGGCGGATAGAAGGAAGAGATCTTTCTCTTCGGTGCGTAGTCTTGGCTGGACATGGTTTCCCCGGCAGGAAAGTTGGATTCGTAGACCGCGCAGGGTGCCTGAAAACCTGGCGCAGAAAGACGCGCAGTGTAGCAAGGTCCCGACGCGCGGGCCAAGCTGAGTTGCACAGGATTTGAGCAGCCATACCGGGCTTGCCGAACCGCTCAGTCGTGGGTCCGATGCAGCCCGATGCGGTAAACAAGCATGCCAGCGATCATGGCCCCAACGAAGACCCAGACTCGCGTATCGCCGAAGGCAGCACTCACTATTGCCGGACCCGGACAGAACCCGCCCAGCCCCCAGCCGACGCCGAAGACGAGCGCGCCGAGCATCAGGGGCGCATCGAGGCTGTCCTTCTCCGGGAGGGTGAACCGGGGGGCAAGCAGCGGCGTCCCCTGGCGCAACGCCAGGCGATACAGCACGCCGAACACCGCGACTGCGCCGGCCATCACCAGCGCCAGACTCGGGTCCCAGTTGCCGGTAATGTCGAGAAAGCCGATCACCTTTGCCGGGTTGCTCATCTGCGAAACGATCAGTCCGACGCCGAACACCAGGCCGCAGACGAAGGCGACGACGGCGCGCTTCACGACTGGTGTACCCAGAAATAGACGGTGACCATCCCGGCCGCCATGAACAGCAGAGTCGCCGCGATCGAACGCATTGACAGGCGCGACACGCCGCACACGCCGTGACCGCTCGTGCAGCCGCTACCCAACTGCGTGCCGAGGCCCACCAGAGCGCCGGCGAGCAGCACCTGCCCGTAGCCGGCGTCAAGCCTGAACTGCACTTGGCCGGGGAACAAGACGACGGCGGCGAGTCTGACGGACTCCACCACGACGACGCGCGTGCTCGCATCAACGCCGATGATCCTCATCGCGCCGGTCGTATACTGATAGGCATCGAATTCACCTATCTTGACCGCTCCCTGCGAAGTGACCTTGCCGCCCTTTGTCGGCAACACCAGCGCGGAATCGGCGATGGCTTTGGCGCTGTTGGCCTTTGGGTTGGGCGCGCGGATCTCAAATCTGGCCTTGCCGTCCGTGAGAACAGCCGCGGAGCCGCTCGATGCAAGCCCGATCCCCCACCCGTTCGGATATGTCACGGTTACGGAACCGAACACCGTGAGCGTTCTCGGCCCGCCGGGTGTGCTCGCGGCCACCGGGGAAGAAGCAGGCGCGGGAGCAGGCGCTGTCGCGCCCGGTGAGGCAGGCTCGGCGGGTGCGCCGGGCTGAGGAGGTGCGCCGGGTTAAGGAGGTGCGCCGCCGGGACCAGGCGGCTGGTTAGCCCCGGGCGGAGGAGGTGTAGGAATTCCCGCCGGCAACGGGGCCGGACCGGACGCAGGAGGAGCCTGACCGGCAGGCGGGCCGGCCGTAGCATCAGCCGGAATATCGCCGCCTCCGGAGTCGCCCGGGAATATCATGGGCCTCAGGACGATGAACCCCGCTATGAGAATCACGGCTATGAGGCCGATGGCTATGACTTTCTGCTTGTCGGCCTCGTTCTTCATGTCAAGCTTCATTGCACGAACCACCCCTGGGAATCGATGTCTGAGGTCGGATGTCGGAGGTCCGACCACGCTGCTCTCCATGTTATCGAATCACACTCATTATCCGCAAGACCTGAAAGGCCGGCACGGAGACCGGCCACTACGAGTGCTGCGCCAGGCCGGCACGGAGACCCGCCTCCCAGCCTTGCGCCAACACTCGCTCGATCTGTTTGATCGTCCGCTGCGCGAGGTCGGCTATCTTCGGCTGCATGAACCCCTGACGCTCGTGTCCAGCCGACCATCCAACGGCTTGATCCACTTCTCCGGCAGCCTCTTCGCCCCGAGCGGCCGCCCCGATGATGCTGCCGGCCGTCGCGCCGTTGCAGTCCGTGTCCATCCCCTGCATCACCGAGATGCACACCACCTTCTCGTAGTCCGGCCAGCCGTAGAGCAGCGCGATCAGCACGATCGCAAGGTTGTTGTTGGTGTGGACCCAGTTGTAGCGCCGATAGTAGGTCTTAAGCATCTTCTCGAACGCCTCCTCCCACGTCGCGCACTCGTTCTCGCCACTTCAGGCAGTCCGCTGACCGTCTCAGCCACTCGGCTCGTTGCCGGAATCTCGTCAGGCCCGGCCTGATGATCTCGTTCACGTCGTCCGTCACCAGCGCCGCGCTGATCATCGCCGCGCACACATCTCGCCGTAGATGCCGTTCTTGACGTGGCGAGAGGCGCGTCGCGCCAGGCGAACTCCGCGGCCTTCTCCGGCCGCCCGGCGCGCAGTAGCCGAAGAAGTCGGCCCGGATCTGCGCGCCGATCCATTCGCGGTACGGGTTGCGGTAGATCGGCACCTCGGCGAGCGGCAGCTCGTTCACGAGGTTCCTGTACGCCTGCCCTCGGCGGTGCAGACGTGTGTGATACGGCAGGTTGCCAGCCAGAACTCGCCACGTCGGCGGTCGTGAACCCCGGGCCCATTCTCCTCCATGATCGCGAGGCCGATGGCGGTGTAGTTGGTGTCGTCGTCGCCAATGCAGGCGTGATCCCACACTGCCCGTGCGCGACGACGCGCGAGGCCGCTGAGGCATATCCTCCGGCATCTCTCGGGCGCCGGCGGAAGTAGTTCGAGAGCGGATACTCGCCGCTCGCGTTGAGATACTTTGATCGCGTCCCTGCCCAGCCCTCGACCGGCTTGCCGAGCATGCAGCCGGCGATCCTGCCCAACCACGCGCCGTGGACTCTGTCCAGCAGCTCATCGCCCATGTCCATTTCATCCGCCTGCCGGGGCAGGTCGCGCGGCCCTTATACCCGCCAAATGCGAGGGCTCGACATAGGCAAAGTCCGCCTCTGTCCGAAGCTTGCGCAGATCCAGTAGAGCTCCATCATCTGCGCGTTCGTCAGAGCAGACTCCCACCGCTCCTGGAATCCAGCGACGTTGCAGCCTTCCTCCGAGCACTGCGTGATCTCTTCTCTCACGAGGTTCCTAAGACTGCTCCAACCCGGCATCGTATCCACCTTCCCGCGTTTTGTGGTAAGAACCACATTATCGCAGATTTGCGGGCAACCGCGCAAGCTGGTATGCAATGCCCAAGGCCAGTGCAAACCCGCAAGGCTGCTCTAAGCACGAAAGCCCGAGAGTCAGAGAACCAGAAAGAAGAGTCTGGATTGGGCGGCTACGGTGCATGAGCCGCAGTCCGTGCATTAGCCAGGGTTAGGTTTTCCGCGCTTGCGTTGTTAAGGAATGGAGGGACACCCTAGCAACTGGCGATGAGAAGGCGGAGACGCTGGGTAGAACTCCATTCTGACGTTGTCTAGCTTCAGCGCCCCATTCCCTCCAGCATCTTGGCAACTCGGGGTGACAGACAGCCGGAACGATGCGAGAAGGGAATACGTATTCGTGGATATGAGCTTCGGGACAATCATCTGGGTCGTGTGGAACGGAACGCTGGCAATGATACCCGTGGGGGCGGGGTACACGCTGACGAGAAGCGTCCTGGGCAAGAGGCCGCTTCGCGTGACCGGCTACTTGCTAGCCTTTGCGCTTGGGCTGATCTGGTTCATATTCCTTCCAAACACGTGTTATCTACTGACGGAGTGGCGGCACTATCTTGGAACGATCGACAGCCAGAATCTCTTTATGCGCGCCAACGGCGATAGCGTGCTCTTCATCAAGCTCGTGCTCGGCACGATGTTCTCTTCCTCTACAGCCTGTTTGGGATGGTAGCGTTTGCAATGGCGATCCGGCCGGTTAAACGCGCCGCGATCAAGCGTGGCTTCGCGGTAAGATTCTGGGCGCTGCCGTTCTTCGCGGCTGTCGCGCTGGGAGTGTATCTCGGACTCGTGCTCCGTTTCAATAGTTGGGATTTGCTCAGAAACCCCTCGATGGTGTGGCAGGCAGTCGTGGAAGTGGGCGGACGGCCGAAACTCGCCGCGTTCATCCTCGCATTCGGTGGATTCCTGTGGGTAGCATACGAAGTTCTTGACATCTGGATCGACGGCCTCAAGTGGCGCTTGGCCGCCGGCAAGTCCGACGCTTGACAAAACCGTCGAACTTGCCTACATTTATGCTAGACTCAAACGAGGAGAAGTTAGTGCGCCCGCAAAGCACCACATTCAGGCACTCCGACCCACTGACGCCGTATTCGCATGTTGGCGGAAGTTCTTCCGGTGGGAGTCTTCATCGCCGACGCGACCGGAACCCACCTCTACGTCAATGAGTTGGCCGCGCGCATGACCGGCTACTCGGTAGAGGAGTTGATGGGCGGGGTGTGGATGATCCACCCGGAGGACGCCAAAGCATGGGGCATCTACCAGCAAGCTCTTCGCGACGGCACCCGGGTTCGTTCTACGAAACGCGCATGGTCAGGAAAGACGGAAGTGTTTTCTCAGCCTCCATATCCTGGCGACCTGTCACGGACGACCGTGGCAAGTTCTTTGCTCTCTGCACGTTTATCACCGACATCAGCGAGCACAAAGCCGCCGAGGCAGCGCTGGGCAAGGCCGACGAGCGATACAGAGTGCTGGCGGAAAACTCATCGGACATATTCTGGGAGATGGAACTGGACGGCACGTTCGGCTTCGTAGCCCGGGCCGTACGGCTTCTCGGCTATGAGCCAGAGGAATGGATCGGGCGTCACATGCTGGAGTTTCTACCCGAGGACGAACGGCGTGTTTTCCTTGAGAGACTGAGCGTGGATGACACCGAACTGGGAGGCCATCGCTACGAAGTCCGCGCGCTCAGGAAGGACGGCTCCGAGGTTTGGATGGAGGTGCTGACCGATCTCGTCCGGCAAGATGGAAGGCCGATCCACATTCAGGGGGCCGCGCAGAGATATTACAGCCCGGCGAGCGGCCGAGGAGGCCCTCAGGGAAAGCGAGCAGAAATACAAGAGCATAGTCGAGAACTCAAGCGACCTGATAATGCTCGTGGCCCGGACGGCACTGTCGCATACGCAAGCCCCTCCATACGCACCATGTCACTCAGCCCGAGGAGTACATCGAGCAGAAGATCCGGCCAATGCATCCGGACGACTCCGAAAGAGTAATGGCAGTTCGCGAGAGGGCTCTGCAGGGCGGAAGCGGTTCCAACCTCGAATACCGCGTTGTTACCAAGTTCGGCCAGATCAAGTGGGTGTCGCATTCGTGGTCAGCGATCATCGACGGAGATCGCGTCCAGATGGTCGTCAGCATCGCTCGAGACATAACCGAGCGCAAGCAGTCCGAGGAAGCGTTGCGGGAGGCGCATGCGGAACTGGAGCATGCCTACCAACTGCAGCGCGAGTTCATCAACAACATTACGCACGAGGTCAGAACCCCGCTGACGGCCGTTAAGGGCTACGCGGAGATGCTCATGGACGGGCTGGCCGGGCCGGTCAGTGAGGAACAGACTTCGCTGCTCAAGGAAGTGCTCGCGAGCTCGGATCACTTGCTTGAGGTGGTAAACGGCGTGCTGCGCATCGCGCGCCTGAAAAGCGGCAGAGTCACACTCAACCCCAAAGCCTGCGACCCAAGGCTCGTCGTCGAAAAATGCGTCTCCGCCATGCTGCCACAGGCGCTGCAGAAGGGCCTGATGCTTAGTGTCAGTTCCGATCAGTGCGGCGGCGTGGGCATGTTGGGATTGAGGAGAGGCTGATCACCATCATCACGAACCTCCTGACCAACGCAGTGAAGTTCACCGAATGCGGGTCAATTGACGTGTTGGTCTGTTGCCGCGCTTCGGGCGCGGAGATTGTCGTTGCCGATCCCGGAGTCGGAATCGACGAGGCCGAACTGCCGACCGTATTCGATGAGTTCGTCCAACTCGGTCAGCCTCGCAAGCACAAACCAGCCGGTTTCGGCATCGGTCTGGCGATCGTCGCGGCGATGGTGGAAGCCATGGGCGCCAGCCTCACGGTCTCCAGCGAGAAAGGCTTCGGGACCGCGTTCACGCTGCACGCTCCCGTGCTGGAGACAGTGAGTCCTACGCAAACAGCCTGAGATGAACCGCCGCAACGATACTCGCGCGCTTGAGCAGCATTCTCACTTCGCCACTGCCGGCACGGGCGTTGCCGCCGGCGTTGGGGCGGATCGCGCGGCAAGCTGCTGCTGATAATCGCTGATAATGCAGGCTATCGCGGGATCGTCAGGTATGGTGTTATCGACAGAGATCAGCTCGCCCTTGCAGCTCATCGAGCGAGTAAGCGCCGGTTGTTTCGTCGCGATGGAAGATCACGTGAGTCTGCCCATCTCCGAACCCCATAGAAAAGCCTGCACTATTGGCACCGCGCCGAGGCACGTGGCCGTGGGTGTACCGCGGGGCACGAGCGTCGGGCGGACAAGCCGCGTGTGCGAGTGTCCTCCCAGGATAATGTCGATGCCGGGCACACTCTTGCGCAAGTGTCTGGTCCAGATTCACTCCGAGGTGGCTAAGGCATATCACGATATCGGCTTTCTGCCTGATCTCAGGAACGAGCTTCCTGGCTGACTCGATAGGATCGACGGCCCTCAGCTCCAACGTTCTGGCGGCTTTGTACTGCGGCTGGTTAGACCGTGGTTGTCACGAGGCCAAAGAATGCCACTCGCACTCCCTCGATCTCGCGGACTACATAAGGCTCAAGGAGAAGCTTGCCGGTCTTCTCTTCAGTGAGGTTCGCGCACACCCAGGGGAAACGCGAGTCCTTGAGGTTTCTGAAGCGTGTCGGCGGCCGGCCATTGGAACTCGTGATTGCCCGGCTCCATCGCGTCGCAGCCCATCGCGTTGAGGACCGCGATGTCGGCTGCGCCGCGGAAACCTTGGCGAGCGCACTGCCGCCCCAGGTCGTGTCGCCGGAGTCAAGCAGGAACACCGGACATTGTGACTCGGCGCGCACTCGGTCAATGATCGTCGCCCGACGCGCCGCTCCTCCGACGTCCTTGAGCAGCGGCGCCCCTGCCTTTGAGACTGTCGGGGTGGTTAAACGGCACGAGGTTGGCGTGCAGGTCGTTCGTGGTGAGCAGGGTCAGCTCGAGGTAACGCGGCTGATCCGCGGCACAAGTCGCGGTCGTGGCCAGCGCGAGAAGAAGCGCGAGTGGAATCAGGAACCTACGAAACACAAGTAACCTCCGTCTTATAGTCCGAGCAGCCTGATGGCGTTCTCACGGGCGATCTTGCTGAACACGGCTTCCGATATGCGGCCCTCATCGCGCATGCTGAACACGAGATCGACGAGCGGGGTCGGCGTATCGGGCGCGCAGATGTCGGTGCCGAAGTAGAGCCGATCCTGGAACTCGTTCAGGAACGCGCGGCGTAGTCGGGGTCCCGGGCGAGCGCGTTGTAACCGCTGCCGGCGGACAGGTCGCCGTGCAGGTTGGGATGCTGGCGCATCAGGCGTGGGACCGCGCCCTCTTCGATGATCGGCGTAATTCGGTAGCTGTTGCGTGACCTCGAAGGCTCCAGCCGCCCGATCTCCGCCCAGAATGCCTGGAGTGACCGAGGAAAATCAGGTCCGGGAACTTGCCCAGAGCTCCGTCGAAGCGGCAAGGCCGGGATCGTCGTAGAGCCCGTAGTCGCCGCCGATTGGTCGGCGATCCGTCGAAGGTGAGCGGCAGGCCGACGCGCCTTGGCGTGCTTGAACAGGTTCTGGACGCGTGGATCGTCGAATAACGGGCACGTTCAGCATGACCTCGCCGATGCCCTTGCATCCCTGTCCCGGTAGTAGCGGAGAAGGCTGGTCGAGCGGCGCGTCGGCGCGTCGCTCAGCGCCCGCGGGTCAATGTTGCAGAACGGGATGAACCGGTCGGGATACCGCTCGCGTCATCGTTGAGAATGTCCTCGGTCGGCCTGCGTAAGCGTAGATTTCTGGGCTCACGGACTGACCACGGCAGTACGACTGCCCTCTCGACCCGGTCTTGTCGTACCGCTCGATCAGCCATTCGGGTGAGGAGAAGTCGCGGTTGCCGCTTCTGGGCGGGCCGGGAACGCGTTGTGCGTGAACATGCATGTCGATAAACACTATGGAATGGAGCCTCCTTACTCCGCGGTCCCGCCGGCTTTGCCGCGCGAGATGGGCTTGGTCAGCTTCGTCTTGCTCTGCTCGGCAATGTACTCCTTGATCTTCTGCCATCGAACGGGTCGTGGGCCTTCTTGAGGAGGGCCTGCATCTTCGCTTCCATGTCGTCCTGGAGCTTCTTGTGCGGGCCGGGTCGTTGACCAGGTTCTTCATCTGGTACGGGTCGGCCTTGTTGTCGTAGAGAACCCACGGGCCGCCGTCGGCGAGGCGGGCGTAGGTATGAGTCTTCGTGCGAACGCCTCGCCAGGGGGTCGCGGCATTGATCATCCACGGGCATCCCGCCGGGACCATCTTCATGAGGAGCACGGCGTCCTGCTGATCGGACTTCTTGCCGAGCGCCGCGTCGGCGAGGCTGATCCCCTCGACGCTCTTCGGGATCGGCGCGTCCGCCAGGCCGAGCAGCGTGGGCATGATGTCAATCGGCGAGAGAAGCCGTCGGTGACCGTGCCCTTGGGCGATGCGCTGCGGGTAGCGCACGATGAACGGGATGGAGATGGATTCCTCGAACGGCTCCTGCTTCAGGCACATTCGGTGCGAGCCGATCATGTCGCCGTGATCGGAGGAGAAGACGAAGATCGTGTCGTCGGCGATGCCGAGATCGTCGAGCGACTTCATGAGCCGGCCGATGCAGACATCGAGGCCGTGGGTCGCGGCATAGTAGCCGGACAGCGATCTCGCGGAGGAGGTCGTCGGTATCCAGCATCTTCCGCCACTCCGCGCGCTCCTGCGCGACGGGGCCGGGTCCGACGCGGATGCTTCTTCGAGCTGCTCGCGTCCACAAGCTCCCGCTCGGCGACGTTCGGCCTGAAGTGCGATCTTGTCCGGCGGGAACATCGCTTCATGTACTTGTCGGGCGCGATGTAGGGATCGTGCGGCGGAGTCCATGACATGAAGAGGCAGAACGGCTTGTCCTTGTTCGCCTTGATGTAGTTGATGGCGGCATCGGTCTGCGCGTTCGGGCCGCCAGTGTCTGACCGTCCCGTCGGGCTGGTCGAGTAGCTTCTCGCCGCCTTTGCCGACTCCAGTCATCGAAGCCGAGCCGGCGTTCCGGGAAGCGTATCCGGAATCCCGCCGTTGAGATGCCACTTGCCGATGTAGCCGGTCTCATAGCCCTGAGCCTTGAGCGCCGTCGGCGATCGCAGGTCTGGCCGTCCCAGATCGGGAGGTTGTTCGCGACGACGCCGTTCGTCATCGGATAGCGGCCGGTCATGAGCATGGCGCGGAACGGCGAGCAGACCGGCCACGTGCTGATCGCATTGGTGAAGCGCGCGCCCTCGGCGGCGAGCTTGTCTATGTTCGGCGTGAGGGCCTGCTTATCGCCATAGCAGCCGAGCGCCTGCGAGCGGAGCTGGTCCGCGAAGACGAAGATGACGTTCGGCTTCCTTTCGGGAGTCACCGCGAGACTCGGCAGACGGCTGCCCAGAACAGAGGCCTCCGGCAAGCGCGCCGGCGCCCGTGATAAACTCGCGTCGCGTGATTGTGTGCTTACTCACAGTCTGTACCCTTTCACTTTGTGCTCCGGACACCGCCATTCGATACGGCGGCCAATCCCCGCCTACTCAGGGCTAGCGGAGCTATCGATCCGTCTCTCCCAGACAGTCCGTCTAGCATACCGCCTCCCTGCTACCAGTCCGCCGTGCGTTCCGGCAGAGGAATCGGGCGGCGCGAGCACCAGCCCGCCATAAAGCGCAGTCACGATCAGCACGAACGCGCTCCAGCCGAACCACGGCACGAGTTGTCCCGCGAGCCGGTAGAAGTGCGGCGGCGAGGCGAATTTGTGCAGCCAGACCCACATGTCTTTGTTCCCGCGAACTCCTGGTTCAGCTCAATCGATGCTGATCCTGACTGCCGCAGCAGCGGTCAATGGTGCGAGCGTAAACGCGAACACGAACAACGCACCCAGCAGATACAGCGGATCCGGCCACCGGCTCCGCCGCGATCGCGAGCTCGATCGCGCGCGATCCGAAGATCAGCAGCGGCATCGCCAGGGGCAGCACCAGCAGCGACAGCAGCAGGCTCCCGCGTCGCAGTCCCACGGTAAGCGCGGCTCCTATACGCCAAGCAGACTCAGCGTCAACGTACCGAACAGCAGACTGATGACCACGACGTCGAGAGCGCGGCCCGGAACGCCGAGCGCGATCGCCACGAGCGGCGAGATCAGTACCAGCGGTAGTCCACTTAGAACCCAATGCGCTGCGATCTTGGCCAACGGTGGCCTCATCCATGTCAGGGGCTGTCCGGACAACACGTACTGCTCGAGCGAGCCGTCCTGTGCATCTGACTTCAGCAGCGAGTCCGCGGCGAGGAGCGAGGATAACAGCGCCGCCACCCACAACACACCCGGTGCGACGTCTCTCAGGTGCGAAAGTTCCGGACTTAATCCGAGCGGAAACAGCGTCGTGACGATCAGGAAGAACACCAGCGGATCCGCGACCTGTCCCCAGCGGCGCATGGCGAGACGCAGATCACGCTCGAAGATCAATCGGCCGGCGGTCAGTACGTGCGTGGGCTGCATCACGATCCCAGTTGCCGGACGCTGCCTGAACGCAGCTCAAGGCCCCGGTGAGCTGCGATCAGCGCGAGCCCACCAGTGTTGAGATGTGCTGCCAGCGCGTTCGAGATCTGCTCGCTGCTGACGCCATCGAGGTTCGTGAACGGTTCATCGAGCACCCAAAGGCGCGCGCGCGAAAGCAGCACCCGACAAAGTGCGACGCGGCGGCGCTGGCCTGCCGAAAGAACGCGCGCGGGCAAGTCCGCGCAATCGGCAACGCCAAGATCGCCGAGCATGGCGCGAATCTCCTGCTCGGAGATTTCCCGTCGCACACCGACGCTGAAGCGCAGGTTTTCCACCGGCGTGAGATCGCCCTTGAGTGCAGTGTCATGGGCGAGATACGCGAGCGAGACGTGATAAGCGCTATTAGCCGCGTGAATCGAGACGCCCTGCCAGAGCACCTCGCCCTCCTCCGCGTGCAGTAACCCACAAATCACTCGCAGGAGGCTCGTCTTGCCGGAGCCGTTGGGGCCGTATACATGCAGCGCTTCACCGGCATCGATCGCGCACGAGACACCGCGCAGCACGTGACGCTCACCACGCCACAGGTGCAGGTTGCGAGCCCTCAGAAGAGAGCCATGAGCAGTCACAGGGCGACTCGTCGAGCCATGCGGTAAGTGTCGTCTATTCAGGCGCTTAAGACCACTATCTAACTCGCAGCTTTATCCCCGGTCGGGGTCTTGGCGGCGGGCAGTGTAGCGGCGTTGCGCAGGGGCCATTGAGCGCATCTCTCGTACGCGATGCAGGCAGGTCGTGCGCCCGCTGTGTAAGCTCTCGCGCCAATCGCGCTGCCCGGGTGGCGAAACTGGTAGACGCTGGGGGCTTAAAACCCCCTGGAGGAAACTCCATGCCGGTTCGACTCCGGCCCCGGGCACATATTGCGGTCAGCCCAATCCCGACTCCGACGGGGATGCGAATCGCCCTCCTCTGCTAACGTGGAATGCGTCACGCATTCGAGAAACATCGGGCCCCCAAGCACGCGCTTGACGTTTTTTGCGTATTTCACCGCATATTCACGTCTTGCTAACTGACAACATAACTCGGAACGTCTTAGTATTCGCGCCCATTCAAGGCACAGGATCTGCCGTGAGCATGCTTGAACAGTCGTCCGAGTCGCTCTTCATGGCCCCGCCCTCGCGCTTCGGCGCCGGCTCGATGAGCCCGGATATGTTCTTCACGATCGTCATGACCGCGTGTCTCTTCGTGGACACCGGCCTTGTCCTGCTGCTCATCAACGTCTGTAACTCCCTCGGCCTGCCTGGGTCCCCGTCATTGTCGTAGCTGCGTTCGGCATCGTTTTGCTGGCGCTGCGCGTCGGCGCAACTTTGCGGGCTGCCACACAAGAACTACGCGGCTGAAAATCTATCAGCTTGCGAATCTCTGCGGGTTCACGCGCGCGTCATCGCGCTGGTCTGGAGGCGTCGAGCGGAATCGAACCGCTGTACACGGCTTTGCAGGCCGCTGCATGACCACTC
>CAVOIO010000023.1:0-78130 GCA_963695915.1 uncultured beta proteobacterium | reverse complement strand
TCCGGCCAGAAACAGTCCGGCAATGAAAGTCGCCCGCCAGGCGAAATCCTCTCCGCGCGAAATCATCGCCGTGCCGAGAATGCTGCTGACACCTGCCAGGCGACCGAGCAGCCACCACATGCCGGCGGCAGCCAGGCCGATCAGCGCGCCGCCGATCAGTGCCGACCACGGGGTGAAATTGACGATCGTCACTTGCTTTCCGCCGCCTTGCCAATCGGGAGCTGGAGCAGCTTCGCCGAGAAGTCCTCCTCGTCGAAGGCGATGTCGCCGTCGACGTAGGCGTCCGACTGGGACTTGAGGTTCTTGAAATCGAAGTACTGCGGGTCGAGCAGATGCGAGGGCGAAACCCGCTGCAGGCTGGCGAACATGGTTTCCAGCCGGCCGGGAAATTTCTTCTCCCACTCGCGCATCATGTCCTTCACCACCTGACGCTGCAGGTTCTCCTGCGACCCGCAGAGATTGCAGGGGATGATCGGGAATGCGCGGATCTTCGCGAATTCCTCCAGGTCCTGTTCCTTGCAGTACGCCAGCGGGCGAATGACGATGTGGGCGCCATCGTCACTGACCAGCTTGGGCGGCATTGCCTTGAGCCGTCCGCCATAAAAAAGGTTGAGGAAAAACGTCTCGAGGATGTCGTCGCGGTGGTGCCCGAGGGCGATGCGGGTTGCGCCGATTTCCTTTGCTACCCGGTAGAGCGCGCCGCGGCGCAGCCGCGAGCATAACGAGCACATGGTCTTGCCTTCGGGGATGACGCGCTTGACCACGCTGTAGGTGTCCTGCTCGACGATCCGGAACGGCACGCCGGTCGCGGTCAGGTACTGTGGCAGCACCTCGGTGGGGAATCCCGGGTGCTTCTGATCGAGGTTGACTGCGATGATTTCGAAGTCGATCGGCGCGTGTTGCTTGAGCGACAGCAGGATGTCGAGCAGTGCGTAGCTGTCCTTGCCGCCCGATAAGCAGACCATGACCTTGTCGCCGGCGCGGATCATGTCGAAATCGGCAATAGCTTCGCCGACCTGGCGGCGCAGCCGCTTGGCGAGCTTGTTGCCTTCGTAAATCTGCTTCTGCAGCATCGACATTTGTCTCTACTTTGCGTGGAAAATCTCGAAACCGATCGATTCGCAGTCGGGATACACATCCGGCTTCTCGCTGGACACTCGCACCGCCACCACGCCCTGCTTTGCCAGGCAGATTGCCAGAATTCTCTCGCAAAACGTCTCCTGCAGGTGGAAGTGGCCGCTGTCGGCCAGCGCGACGATCTCGCGACGCAGGAAATCGTAGTCCACGGTTTCGCTGATATGGTCGCGCTCGATCCTGGCGTCCGGTTCGAGATAGAGATCCACGTTGACCATGACACGTTGCCTGGCTTTCTTCTCGAAGTCGTGTATCCCCATCGAGATCCGGGTCTCGAAGTTCTTCAGGAAAATGCGGCGGGCCCGGCCCAATCTGTCCGCCATCGCCATGTCCACCGCTGAACGCGGGTGCAGCGCAGTCGCCGTCATGTCAGCCCTTTTCCCACCTCGAACTGGACGTCTCGCGGGCGCGGCCACAGGTGCTGGCCACCGTCCACGACGATGGTTGCGCCCGTCAGCGATTTCGCGTTCACGACAAACCTTACCGCGTTTACGACGTCCTCCACGTCGGAGCTGCAGCCAAGAGGTGCGAAGCGATGCGCGCGTTGGAAGCCCTCCTCGCTTTGCTCGCCGCTTACAAGCGTGATGCCCGGGGCGACGCCGCACACCCGCACTCTAGGCGCCATCGACATCGCCAACACCCGCGTCGCTCCTTCAAGCCCGATCTTGGCAATCGTGTATGACAGGAAATCGGGATTCAGGTTGAACACTTTCTGATCCAGCATATTGACGATACAGCCCACCGCGCTTTCGGGCAGTTGCTTCGCGAAATCCCGTGCCAACAGCAAGGGTGCACGCAGGTTCACATTCACGTGCCGTTCCCACTTCCTCGCGTCCAGGCTTTCGATACTGTCGTACTCGAACAGCGCCGCGTTGTTCACCAGGCAGCCGACCGGCCCGAGCCGGCGGCCGCATTCGGGAAGCAATCCCGACAACGCATTCGCATCTTCGAGGTCGCAGCCGATCGCTACCGCCTTCACGCCACGCCCGGTGATTTCGTGCGCCAGTTTCTCGGCGTCATGCCTCGACCGGTGATAGTGAACCACCATGTCCCAGCCGTCATCGGCCAGTCCGATCGCGATCGCGCGGCCGATACGCCGGCCGGAGCCGGTCACCAATGCCACTTGTTGTTTGCGTTTGACCTGAGCCATCCTGGTCCCAAGTTGTACGGGTCGCCCGGTGCGATCTTGAATACTTGTCTGGCGCGTTGTTGAATAGCGATTGTAGCTTAACCACCCCTCGAACCCGCCCGGTGCAAGCCCTTCCGCTCGACCGAAATGCCGCCGAACTGCCCGTCCCATCCGATGACGCACGCCGGCACAGCGATCGGCTGGTCGAAGAGATTCGCGCGGAAATCGAAAAACGAGGCGGCTGGATCTCCTTCACCCGTTATATGGAGATGGCGTTGTACGCACCGGGACTGGGTTATTACGTCGCCGGAGCCGCGAAACTCGGAAACGAGGGCGATTTCGTAACCGCGCCAGAAATTTCCCTGTTATTCGGAGGGACGCTTGCGGTCCAGGTCGCCGATATCCTCGCGCACACCGGAGGCGAGGTGCTGGAACTGGGGGCCGGATCGGGCGCGCTGGCAGTGTCCCTGCTGGAAGAACTGCAAGTGCGCAACCGCCTTCCGGAACGGTATCGGATTCTCGAGGTCAGCCCGCAGCTGGTTCAGCGGCAACGCCGGTTGCTGCGGTTGCGGCTGCCCGGCCTGGCCGACAGGGTCGAATGGATCACGTCATTGCCGCAGCGCTTCACCGGGGTGGTGGTGGCGAACGAAGTGCTGGATGCGCTGCCGGCTCACCTGCTGGCGTGGAGCGGGGGTGGTGTGCGCGAGCTTGGCGTGACCTGGAATGGCGAAGGATTCGCCTGGGCGGAACGCAGCCTGGCGCCGGGACCGCTGGGCGATGCCGCAGCCGCGTTGCAAATCGAAGTTCCGTACCAGAGCGAAGTATCCATCGCCGTCAGGGCTCTGGTACGCACGCTGGGCGGCGCGCTCGACCGAGGCGTGATTTTGTGCGTGGATTACGGCTTCGGACGCCGCGAGTATTACCATCCGCAGCGAAGCGGCGGAACGCTCATGTGCCATTATCGGCATCGCGCGCACGACAACCCTTTTTATTTTCCCGGCTTGCAGGATATTACCGCGCACGTGGACTTTACCTCGGTGGCCGAAGCCGGCATCGAAGCCGGACTGCAATTGCTCGGATACACCACCCAGGCGCAATTCTTGATCAACTGCGGAATCGCCGACCTGCTCGCGCGCACGCCCGCCGGGCAGACCGCTGCGTATCTGCCGCTTGCCGCTGGCGTTCAGAAGCTGGTATCGCCGGCGGAAATGGGTGAACTGTTCAAGGTGATCGCACTCGGCCGCGGCATGCAGCCACCGCTCGCCGGTTTCAGGACCGGTGACAAGAGCCGTTTGCTCTGAGGACCCGACGTAATGAAGATCCTGCGCACGCCGGAAGAACGATTCGCGAATCTGCCCGGTTTCGGGCAGGAGCCGCGCTATTTGAACGATCTTCACGGTTACGCGGGCCTGCGGATGCATTACGTCGACGAAGGCCCCCGCGATGCGAAAGTGTTCCTTTGCCTGCATGGCGAACCGACCTGGTCGTTTCTTTACCGGCGCATGATCCCGGTGTTCACCGCCGCCGGATTCCGCGTGGTCGCGCCGGACCTGTTCGGCTTCGGCCGTTCCGACAAACCGGCGAATGACGCGGCCTATACGTTCGATTTTCACAGAGGCGCGCTCAGGGCGTTGATCGATGAACTCGACCTCAGAAACATCACGTTGGTGTGCCAGGATTGGGGCGGGCTGCTGGGGCTGACGCTGCCGATGGAAATGCCGCAGCGCTTTACCCGCCTGCTGGTAATGAACACCACACTGGGGACGGGAGATGCGCCGCTGCCCGCCGGATTTCTCGGCTGGCGCAAGTGGGCGGCCGAGCACCCGGATATGGAAGTCGGCAAGCTGCTTGGGCGCGCCTGCCCGCATCTCACCGCGGAGGAGCGCGCGGCTTACGATGCGCCGTTTCCCGACGAGCGTTACAAGGCCGGCGTGCGCCGCTTTCCCCAACTCGTCCCGGATCGTCCCGACGCGCCGGGCGCGGAAATCTCCAGGGCGGCGCGGGACTGGTGGTCGAAACAATGGAAGGGCACGAGCTTCATGGCGATCGGCATGCAGGATCCGGTTCTGGGTGCGCCGGTCATGAACGAACTGCGTAAATGCATCCGAGGCTGTCCGGCGCCGCTCGAAATAGCCGAGGCCGGCCACTTCACCCCCGAGTGGGGCGAGCGCATCGCCGCTAACGCGCTTGCCCACTTTCTGGGTTACCAAAGGCAAACCTCTTTCAACACAAAGGAACACGAAGAAAAGGCAAAGACGGACAAATGAGACTTGTACGCTCAGGGCAGCTAAGTACTCCGTCTTCGCTTCCCACGGCTCTGTTGTTCCCCTTGCTTTTGCCTTTCCTTCGTGTACCTTCGTGCCCTTTGATTCCGGCGTAATGTTGATCTCGTCTCCGGTGGGCTGAACACTAGCCTCCATCGCAACAAGCTGCTTCGCCGCGTGTTGTGTGTTGGGCGCGTTTCGATTTTCGGGGTAGATACAAGTGCATATCCATATCCTGGGCATCTGCGGTACGTTCATGGGCGGGATCGCGGTGATCGCCAGGCAGGCGGGGCACAAGGTGACCGGCTGCGACGCCAACGTCTATCCGCCGATGAGCACTCAGTTGCAGGCGCAGGGCATCGAGCTGATCGAGGGCTTCGATCCGGCGCAGATCGAACTCAGGCCCGACCTGTTCGTGATCGGCAACGTGGTCTGCGCGCGGCAATCCGCTCATGGAGGAAATCCTCGACCGCGGGCTCGCGTTCATTTCCGGGCCGCAGTGGCTGTACGAGAACGTACTGCGGGGAAAGTGGATCCTGGCGGCCGCCGGCACCCACGGCAAGACCACCACCACGTCGATGCTGGCGTGGATCCTGGAGCACGCCGGGCTCAATCCGGGCTTCCTGATCGGCGGTGTGCCGATCAATTTCGAGGTTTCCGCGCGCGCCACCGATTCGGCATTCTTTGTCATCGAGGCGGACGAATACGACACCGCGTTCTTCGACAAACGCTCCAAGTTCATCCACTACATGCCGCGCACGGCGATCCTGAACAACCTCGAGTTCGATCATGCCGATATCTTTCCCGACGTGGCGGCAATCGAAATTCAGTTTCACCACCTTGTGCGCACCATCCCGGGCAACGGCCTGATCATCGCCAACGGCCGCGAGCAGAGTATGAAGCGTGTGCTCGCACGCGGGGTCTGGAGCAAGGTGGAATTGCTGGGAGTGGACGGGGGATGGTTCGCCAGGCCGCGCGACGAGCACGCCTTCGACGTGTTCTTCGAGGGCGGTCCGCGCGGCACGGTGCAACTGGGGTCTGCTTGGCGAGCACAATCGCCACAACGCGCTGGCGGCGCTCGCCGCCGCCCGCCATGCGGGCGTGCCGGTCACCAAAGGCATCGGGGCGCTGGCGGAATTCAGGAACGTGAAACGCCGCCTGGAAGTGCGGGGCAGCGTTAACGACGTCACCGTATACGACGACTTTGCCCATCATCCGACCGCGATCGAGACCACCATCGCCGGGTTACGCAGCAAGGTTGACGGCGCGCGCATCCTTGCCGTCCTGGAACCGCGCTCGAACACCATGAAAATGGGCGTCATGAAGGACGCGTTGGCGGGAAGTCTCGCGGGGGCCGACCTGGTGTTCTGCTACACCAACGGGTTGGGCTGGGACGCCGGGCCGGTACTCGCGCCTCTCGGTGCGAAATCGGCCTGCTTCGATGATCTGGGAAAGCTGACGGATGCGATCACCGCCGCCAGCCGGCCAGGCGACCACGTACTGGTGATGAGCAACGGCAGCTTCGGCGGCATACACGCCAGGCTTTTGGAAGCGCTCAAGCGTTAGCTTGCTATTGCCGGCCCCGACGCACCCCCTGCGCCGGCAGTTTTTTTGTGCACGATGTAGCCGTCCGGCACAATACCGGTGCGTACTCTTCCATCAACGTCATGATCGTTTATATCCACGGATTCAACAGTTCCCCCGCATCACACAAATCCAGTCAACTGCGCGATCGCCTTTCTGCGCTCGGTCGCGGCGCGGAGTTTTCCTGCCCGGTGTTGCCGCACTGGCCAAAACAGGCGGTGGCGCTGCTGGAGCGCGAAGTTGCGCGGGTGCCGGCGGAGGAGGTCACGCTCGTCGGCAGTTCGCTCGGCGGTTTCTACGCCACGGCCCTCACCGAGAAAACCGGCGCGCGCTCTGTGCTGGTGAATCCGGCGATCACCCCGCAGGATGGCCTGCGCGCCTACCTTGGCCCGCAAAAAAATCTTTACTCGGGCGAGGAGTACATGCTCACCGAGGAGCACCTCACCCAACTTGCCGGGTTGCACGTACCGAAGCCGGTGCGGCTCGACCGTTATCTGCTGATGCACACGACCGGAGACGAATTGCTCGACTGGCGCGTTGCAGTCGACTACTACAGTGGCTGCCGGCAGGTCATCGTGCAGGGCAGCGATCACGGGTTCAAGGAATTCGACGACTACCTCGATATCGTTCTCGAATTCGCCAAATGAGGGGTGCGCTTCCCGTATAATCGCGCGCTCGCTTTTCCCCCTCACCCCTCACGCATCACCAGCGCGGCATATGAACGTTTTCTTCGAAGAGGACGGTGGATTCAAGGTCGGCACCGTGCTCGCCGACAACAATACTTCGCTGCAGGTCGAAACCCTGCACGGAAAGCGCACCAAGGTGAAGGTCGCGGCGGTGCTGATCCGCTTCGAGCACCTGGCGCTGTCGCAGTTCATGACGGAGGCGAACAAGATTTCCGGGGAAATCGACCCGGCGTTTCTATGGGAATGCTGCGGCGAGGCGGAGTTTTCGTTCGAGACGCTGGGGCGCGAGTACTTCGGGCGCGAGCCCAGGGCGCCGGAGAGCGCCGGGCTGCTGATGCGGCTGCACGCTACTCCGACGCATTTCTACAAGAAGGGCAAAGGCCGCTACAAGGCCGCACCGCCGGAGGCACTGAAGTCGGCACTGGCCGGCATCGAGCGCAAGCAGAAACAGGCGGCGCAGCAGACATGCTATCTCGAGCAACTTGGCCGGTTCGAGTTGCCGGATGAGCTCCGGCCGATACTGAAGGAACTGCTGTACCGGCCCGACAGGAACACCATCGAGTTCAAGGCGCTGGAACAGGCCGCGGTTCAGGCGCGGCTGACAATTCCGAAGCTGCTGGAAAAATGCGGTGCGTTGCCGTCCAGCCATGACTATCACTACGGCCGCTTCCTGTTCGAATACTTTCCCAGGGGCACCGGCTTCGATGCGGCGCTCACGGCCGCTGATCCCGGCGCGCTGGAAACCGTGGACGTGGCGGCATTTAGTATCGACGATGCGGCCACTACGGAAATCGACGATGCGTTCTCGGTAACCAGGCTCGCAAACGGCAATTGGCAGGTCGGCGTGCACATTGCCGCGCCCGCGCTCGGGCTTACGGTCGGATCGCCATTGGATGTCGAAGCGGCAAGGCGGCTTTCCACTGTCTATTTCCCGGGCAGCAAGATCACCATGCTGCCGGAATCCGTAATCGATCAGTACACGCTCTTGGAGGGCCGCGATCGGCCGGCGCTGTCGATGTACTTGGAAGTGACGCCCGACCTGGAGATCGTCGGTAACCGCAGCGCGGTCGAACGGGTCATGATCGCCGCAAACCTGCGCCACGACATGCTCGAGCAGGCGTTCAACCAGGAACGGGTGACGGCGGGACTAGTGGACTGCCCGTTCGGCGCGGAACTGCTGCTGCTGTGGCGGCTTGCGACCCGGCTGGAACAACGCCGCGGAAAAGAGGAGCCGGGACTCGCGCGCGCGGACTACAACTTCTACGTCGACAACGACCGGGTCAGCATCGTCGAGCGCAAGCGCGGATCGCCCATCGACAAGGTCGTCTCCGAACTGATGATCCTGGTGAACACCGAGTGGGGCCGGCAGCTTGCGCTCAACGAGATCCCGGCGCTGTACCGGGCGCAGGGAAACGGCAAGGTTAAGATGTCGACGCTACCTGCGCCGCATCAGGGACTGGGGGTTTCCCAGTACATCTGGGCGAGTTCGCCGCTGCGCCGTTACGCGGACCTGGTGAACCAGCGGCAGTTGCTGGCGCTGTATCGCCACGAGAGGCCGGCGTACCCGCCGAAGGACGAGCGGCTGCTGGTCATCCTGCGGGACTTCGAGCTGGCCTACGAAGCCTATGCGGAGTTTCAGCGCAACATGGAGCGCTACTGGTGCCTGCGCTGGCTGATGCAGGAAGGCGCCGACAACGGTCGAAGCGGCGGTGCTCAGGGAGGAACTGGTAAGAATCGATCGCATCCCGCTGGTCGTCCGGGTGCCGTCGATGCCGCCGCTTGCACCAGGAAAGCGGGTGGAACTGGCGATTTCCGACATCGACCTGATCGAACTGACGCTGCATTGCGAGTTCAAACGGCAAACGGATGAAATTGCGCGCTGACAGTTGCCTCGCAGTTATTTAGAATTGGCGCAGCGTCCCTACTTTGCCCAGCGGATTTGCCGGATATCTCCATCAGCGTGCTCGACTCCCGAGGCAGCCTCGCCGCCAGCCTCTCGGTCCCTCCGCCGCCCTCCACCGGCGACATCCTGCCGGTCACGCTGGCGTTCTCCATCGTCTTTCACGCCGTTTTGCTGCTGATCACCTTCGCGCCGCCGAATTCTGCAGGAAGGAATTTTGTTCCTCAGCTGGAGGTGGTGCTGGTCAACTCGAAGTCATCCTCGAAGCCGCTCAAGGCCGATGCGCTGGCCCAGGCCAGCGTCGATGGCGGCGGCAATACCGAGGCAAAAGCCAGGGCGAGCACCAATCTGCCGAAGGTCGACAACGTCGAACCGTCCCAGGAAGTGCAGCTGGCGGCGAAAAAGGTGCAGCGACTCGAAGAGGAAGCGCAACGGCTGCTGCGTCTGGCCCAAGGCGGTCACCCGACCGCCACGGACACCCGGCCTGCGCCCACGGCCGCGCAGCAGGCGCGCCTGGAAGACCCGGCCTTGCAGCAGCAACGCCTGCTGATCGTGCAGCTCGAGGCGAGGATCGAGAAGGAAATGAGGGAATACCAGGAGCTGCCGCGCCGCAAAGCCATCGGATCGCGCACCGAGGGTGTCGTTTACGCCGAATACGTGGACAAGTGGCGCCGGCGCATCGAGCAGGTTGGCACCCGCAACTACCCGGAGGAAGCGAAGCAGCGCAGGATCTACGGCTCGCTGTTGATGACCGTGCACATCAAGGCGGACGGCAGCGTGGAGAAAGTCGAGATCGACCGCTCATCCGGACATCGCCTGCTCGACACGGCAGCCCGGCGCGTCGTCGAACTTGCCGGCCCGTTCCCGCCGTTTCCGGCGGGGGTGCGCAAGGACTGGGACATTCTGAGCATTTCGCGCACCTGGATGTTCACCCGCAGCGACCTCGAACTCGTCGCATCCCCATGACCGACCGCTATGCGGTAATCGGCAATCCGATTGCCCACAGCAAATCGCCGCAGATCCACGCGGCATTTGCGCGCCAGACCGGGCAGGACATCGAATACGAGCGGCTGCTGGCGCCGCTCGACGGCTTTCGCGTCACCGTGGAAAGCTTTCGCGCCGCGGGCGGCAGCGGCGCAAACGTCACCGTGCCTTTCAAGCTGGAAGCCTTCGACCTGGCCGACGAAGTATCGCAGCGCGCCAAGGATGCGCAGGCGGCGAACTTCCTGAGCTTCGACAGCGGGCGCATCCGCGCCGACAATACCGACGGTGCCGGCCTCACCCGCGACATCGCCGGCAATCTCGGCTTCGGCATTGCCGGCCGGCGGGTCCTGCTGATGGGTGCGGGAGGCGCGGCGCGGGGCGCGCTGCAGCCGCTGCTGGCGCAGCAGCCGGCGATCCTGACGATCGCCAACCGCACGTCGAAAAAGCGCTGCGTCTCGCCGAGGCGTTTCGCTACCATCCGGCGGCAGCGTCTTCGGTATTGTCGGCATTGCGCTACGATGAACTGGCGGGACATCATTTCGATCTGGTGATCAACGCCACCTCCAGCAGCCTGCACGGCGAATTGCCGCCGCTGCCGGCGGGAGTGTTTGCCGCGGGCTCGCTTGCCTACGACATGATGTACGGCAAGGCGACTCACGCCTTTTCTCGCGTTTGCGCGCTCGCAAGGCGCGGCGCACCTTGCCGACGGTCTCGGCATGCTGGTCGAGCAGGCCGCAGAGTCGTTCTTCCTGTGGCGCGGCGTGCGCCCCGAAACCGCTCCAGTCATCGAACTGCTCCGAAACCAATGAAGCGCCTGCTGCGCTGGACCTGGCGGAGCGTCGCGCTCGTGCTCGCCGTGATCGTCGTCTACCAGTTCTGGATCTTCGGCAACGTGGTCTGGTGGGTCTGGTTCAATCCCTCCACCAGCGCGTTCATGGAAAGACGGCTGGAAGTCCTGCAGGAGGACAACCCGGGGGCCGCCCTGCGCCACAAATGGGTGCCCTACGCGCGCATCTCGATTAATCTCAAGCGCGCAATGATAGCTGCCGAGGACGCCAAGTTTCTCGATCACGACGGCTTCGACTGGGAGGCGATCCAGAAGGCCTACGAGAAGAACATCATCAAGGGAAAGATCGTTGCCGGCGGTTCGACCATCAGCCAGCAACTGGCCAAGAACCTGTTTCTGTCCGGCAAGCGCACGCCGTGGCGCAAGGCACAGGAAGCGCTGATTACCGTCATGATCGAGTACGTGATGACGAAGCGGCGCATTTTCGAGATCTATCTAAACATCATCGAGTGGGGAAACGGCGTGTTTGGCGCCGAAGCTGCTGCACGCTACTACTACGGACACCAGCGCGGCCTATCTCGACGCCGAGCAGGCGGCGCGACTTGCCGCAATGGTGCCGAAGCCGCGCTACTACGACCGGGTGCGCTATACCCCGCTGCTGGAGCGGCGCACCGGCATCATCCTGGAGCGCATGTATTTCGTGGATGTTCCATAGCAAAGCTCAGCACAGTTCCGGAATGACGCTCACGTATAATTCGCCAACTTCTCGCGCGCCGCCATGCTCATCCATCCGCAGTTCGATCCCGTAGCCCTTCATCTCGGCCCGCTGTCGGTGCGCTGGTACGGACTGATGTACCTGCTCGCCTTCGTCATCGTGCTCGTGCTCGGACGTTACCGCATCAGGACCCAGCCCTGGCTTGGCTGGACCAGACGCGATCTCGACGACATCCTGTTCCTTGGCGTGCTTGGCGCGGTGCTGGGCGGGCGGCTCGGCTACGTGCTGTTCTACAAGTTCTCCGAATATCTGTACGACCCGGTGCGCATCCTCTTCCTGTGGGAAGGCGGCATGTCCTTTCACGGCGGCTTCCTGGGCGTGCTGGTGGCGATGATGTGGTTCGCGCGATCGCGCCACAAGAGCTGGCTGGCGGTGACGGACTTCATCGCACCGCTCATTCCGCTTGGGCTGGGCGCCGGAAGAATCGGCAACTTCATCAATGCGGAACTGTGGGGACGGCCCGCCAACGTCGCCGTGGGCGATGGTGTTCCCGAAGGTGGACAATCTGCCGCGCCATCCGTCGCAGCTCTACGAATTCATTCTCGAGGGCCTGGTGCTGTTCGCGTTGCTGTGGTGGTTCTCCAGGCGGTGGCGGCCCGTTGGCGCAGTGTCCGGGGCGTTCCTGATTGGTTACGGGACGCTGCGATTTCTGGTCGAGTTCACTCGCGAGCCGGACGGTTTCCTGGGGCTGCTCGCGCTGCAAATGTCGATGGGCCAATGGTTGAGCCTGCCGATGGTGCTCGCCGGAATCGCGCTGCTTGCCTGGTCCAACCGTCGCAAGCCAACCAGATCTAGTTGAGGTCCCGCGGTTTGGTAGGCTGCCTGACCGCAAAAAAGCTGCGGCGGGTGAGCAGGCGCCGGAAGTTGTCCAGCGAAAGCAGGTGCGAATAGATCTTTTCCAGCATGCCTGCACCGAGCAGTTGGCGCAGCTTGTCGTCCGCCAGCGATTCCAGCGCATTTCTCGCAATGCGGTGCATGCCTTCCATTTGCATGGTGAACCCTTCCACTTCCGCCTTCATCGTGAACGGCTCCAGCAGTCCAAGCCGCGCCAGAAGTTTGCATAACTCCTCTGCGCGCAACAGGTCGCTCTCGTAGTCGAAGATCAGCTTTTCCAGCGCACTCCATTGCGGTAGCGTGTTGCCGGCCTCGTCGTACAGCGGCTCGCCGCCGTCCTGAACGGAGCTCGCTTCCACGCACACGATGCGTTCCTTCTGGGCTTCACCATCCAGCGTCACTTTGGCCATGCAAAAAGGATAACGGCGCACATACGCGGGCAGATAGACACGCCGGTCCCAGGTTCCGTCGGTGAGGATGAAGAGATTCTGCATGGACTGCAGGCCGAGTACGGCAACTGCGTTGAACGTCTTGCCTTTGTCGGCGCTGACGAAGACGATTGGATAGTCGCGGCTGGCCGGCCCGAATTCCGCCAGGCTGATCGGCATCGCGTGCAGCCGGTGAAAAACCGCAGGTGTCTCCTCGCCCATGCGCGGCAAGACCACCTTGTGGTTCTTTCGCAGCGGCGTGATCTGCTCGTAGCCCAGCGGGGGCTCGATCTTCATGGGGTGGGGTGTCGTTTTGCCGAAATTCGATTCCAGTATAATAGCGCAGCTACTTCGGCGCCTCAGGCACCGATCTGGTCGTGAAGGGGACGTAGCTCAGCTGGGAGAGCGTCGCGTTCGCAATGCGAAGGTCGGGAGTTTGAAAACGACGCCAGGGAGTTTCAGTGCAGACTAATGCGCCTTGGCGCGTTATGTCGGAACTACCGAGCGGCTCGCGCGGGATCCGTGGATCGCAGAGGCAATGCGATACGTGCACAACCTCCTCGGCTCCCCTAAATATTGTTTGAGGGGGCTTAACAGTACTAAAGATTTGTGGGGACGTAGCTCAGCTGGGAGAGCGTCGCGTTCGCAATGCGAAGGTCGGGAGTTCGATCCTCCTCGTCTCCACCAAATACAAAAGCCACCTCATGAGGTGGCTCTTGTATTTGGCGAGATGCAGGGGTAGATCGCACTCCCTTGAGTTCGACCAGCGAGCACTGCTCGCGCAGGACGCCGGTGCGCCTGAGCGTACCGGCGGTCCCGAACACGCATGCGTTTCGGGATGCGCGGATCGCAGTAGGCAATGCCATACGTCACAACCTCCTCGTCTCCACCAATTCAATGAAAAGGCCATCTCGTGTGGCCTTTTCATTTTGGTCGGAACGAGTCGGCTTGACAAACTGCGCACACTTCGCCCAGCGTACTGCCCCTTCATTTCTCCGCCACCATCGCAATCCACCCTTCCAGTGGATCGATCTTTGTAGGCAATCCGTAATTGTCCGACCGTCGCTGCCACGCCCACGCCGCCTGCATCGCGCACAGCACCGAGTCGAGCCGATCGCCGGTGGCGTCACGCACCAGAGAGCGCAACGTGCGCGGGGACGCGCTCAAGGCAAGAGCCGAATGGATTGTCGGTCGAAGCCAGTGCCGTGACGATCGCTTTTCTCGCGCGCATCCGTTGCGGCGTCTGTTTCGCGCGAGCGTCGTTCTTGTACGAGCCTTTCACCATCTGCCGCGCCGCAAATCCCGGATAGGCCTCGAACGCGATCCGCAGCGGATCGCCCTTCGTCAAGCCGGGTACCGTGACGCCGGCCTCCAGCAAGCGTGGCGCGCCCTCGAGGAACATCAGTCCGACCGGAGGATTCACCAGCTTGAGCGGGCTGTGCGAACCGGCCGGATGGTCCGTGGCGCGGTGGGCATAGCGGTTTCCCGCCGGACGGCTTTCGCGGTAATCGGTCGAGCGCCGTTCGGAAACTTCTCGCGACCCAGCGAGCGGCAATGCAGCACGAGTTCGGGCCAGCTTGTCGGCCAGCCGAGATCGCGCGTCGCCTCGCGCGGTAGACCGAACGGAAAGTCGAAACCCGCGACCCAGGGGCCGTCGCGTTTCAACCAGGATTCGTAAGCTCTCCCCAGTCGCAGTACTCGTCGATGCTCTCGAGTTCGAATGCGCGACTGCGCATTCGTCCGGTCGCGACGGTGATCGGCTTTTGCTTGCGGGGGCGGCTGGTGAAATCCACGCCGCAGATCGGCCAGCCGGACCGGGCGGTCACGTCGAAGCACTCAGGATTGCAGTTGCTTGTCGAGGCGTTGCGCGAATACGGTCATCTCCTTCGCGGCCTGTTTGTCGCCACGCCGCTCCGCAACTTCGATTCCGCGACGATAAACGTCGAGAGCATCGCGCAGAACACCGGCATCGGTCAGCGCCTTGCCCAGCAGCTTCCATGCGGCGGAATAATTCGGGTCCATCTCGAGCGCGCGCCGCAACTGGAAGATTGCGATCCACGTCTCGCCCTGCTTGAGATACTCGCTGCCGAGGCTGAAGCGCAGCAACGCGGACTCCTTGCCCTGGTTCAACAGGGCCTCGAGATTCTCGATGATCGCTTTGCCGTCCACTGCGGATTTCTCCGAGCCCGCCACGGCCCTACAGTTCTATTCGGGTGCCGAGCTCAACCACGCGATTGGCGGGGATCCTGAAAAATGTCGTGGCGCTTGAAGCGTTGCGCGACATCAGGGCAAAAAGCTTCTCACGCCACAGCGCCATGCCAGGGCCGACCGTCGGGATCAACGTCTGCCGGCTCAGGAAGAATGAGGTTTCCATCATCTCGAACTTCAACCCCTTCGCCGCGGCAAGCTCGAGCGCGCGCGGCACGTCCGGTTCATCCTTGAAACCATAGTGCGCGATGACCCGGTAGAAATCGCCGCCAAGCGGCACGATATCGATGCGCTCCTCGTCGGGGACGTGAGGAATATCGCGCGTGTTCACGGTGAGCAGCACAATGCGATCATGCAGCACCTTGTTATGGTTGAGGTTGTGCAGCAGCGCGTGCGGCACGCCTTCGGCCGCGGCGGTCAGGAACACCGAGGTGCCGGGAACCCGGGTGGGCGGATGTGCGGTCACGCTCTGAATGAATGGTTCGATCGGTATCGCTCCGGGAGCCAGGCGTTCCATCAGGAGTTGGCGACCGCGCTTCCAGGTGGACAGCAGCGCGAACAGCATGATTGCGACGACGATCGGGAACCAGCCGCCATGAAAGAGTTTGATTGCGTTGGCGCTGAAGAATGACAAATCGATGGTAAGGAAGATCAACAGAAGCGGCAGTGCAACCCATAGCGGCCACTTCCACAATTTGCGTACCAGGACGAAGGCGAGGATGGTGTCGATGGCCATGGTGCCGGTGACCGCTATACCGTAGGCCCCCGCGAGATTACTCGATGAGCCGAAGCCGAGCACCAACCCGATCACCGCCGCCAGCAGCACCCAGTTGATCCAGGGCAAATAAATCTGACCGATTGCGCTTTCCGACGTGTGTGTCACTTCCAGGCGCGGGCAGTATCCGAGCTGGATTGCCTGGCGTGTCAGCGAGTACGTCCCCGATATGACCGCCTGCGACGCGATTACGGTCGCCATGGTTGCCAGTATCACCATCGGGAAGAGCGCCCACTCCGGGGCCATGTGGTAGAACGGGTGCGCGAGGGCGTTCGGGTCATGAAGGATCAATGCGCCCTGACCGAAGTAATTGAGCAACAGCGCCGGCATGACGTAGGCACTCCAGGCGAGGCGGATCGGTTTCTTGCCGAAGTGGCCCATGTCCGCATACAACGCTTCAGTGCCGGTGATCGCCAGCACGACGGCGCCGAGTACCAGGAAGCCGCCCCAGGCATTCTCGGCAAAGAACCGGACTGCGTAGAGGGGCGAAACCGCAACGAGAACACCCGGGTACTCAATGATGTTGATGATGCCGAGCACGGCCAGCACCGCGAACCAGACGGCCGTGATCGGACCGAACAACGCCCCGACCATCTCGGTGCCTTTCTGCTGAAACAGAAACAGTCCGATCAAGATCACGATCGTGATCGGGATGACGAACGGCTGCAACGCGGGCGTGGCAACTTCCAGGCCCTCCACCGCCGACAGTACCGAGATTGCCGGTGTGATGATTCCGTCCCCGTAGAACAGCGCGGCACCGAACAGCCCGAGCGTCATCAGGAGCCAGCGGCCGCCGGTACCCGCGGAAGTGGCACGCAGAACCAGGGCCAGCAGGGCCATGATGCCGCCTTCGCCGCGATTGTCGGCGCGCATCATGAACACCACATACTTGAGCGTGACGACGATGACGAGCGCCCAGAACACCAGCGACAGCACACCGAGCACGTTGTCATAGTTGGCGGCCACAGGGTGGGTGCCGCTGAATGCCTCCTTCATTGTGTACAGTGGGCTGGTGCCGATGTCGCCGAAGACGACCCCGATGGCCGCCACAGCCAGCGTGAATACATCGGGTTTCCCGTTTTTTGCGGAAGCGGATCTCATCAAGTTCCTGATCGGAAGGATCGGTGCAGGAAACAGGAAAGCGAGAACTTCAGATGGTTCGCCGGCAGCGCCTGCTTGCGACTCATGGTTTCGTTTTTTTTCGTCCGCCGGGGGCCGGGAGGCTGAGGCCCATCGGTTATCATCGCCAAACGTTTGTTCAAGGCTGGCCGCGAAAGGACCGGGCCTTGTTGTGGCGCAACATTCTATACCCCGGAGCGGGCCGTGACCAAACAGGTAATCAGTGCGAAGTCGTGAGGGGTGAGGGGTGAGGCGAGAAGCGAAACGACATCAGAGCGCTCTCTCAAGAATCTGGTCTCAACGGAGGCGCGTGGCGTGAAACGGGTAGTGCCGAAGAAAGACAAGCAATCCGCTCGTCAAACGACGGTGGATTCACGCCCGCCAGACAAAACCGCTCTTTCTGAAGCGGCCGGTTCTTCCGCCTCACGCCTCTCGCCTCGCGCCTCACCCCTCGCCCCTCACCCCTCACTGCAATTCGCCACTCCCGCGGTGCGCGACAGGCTGGCGCTGCTCGGCATCTCCCAACTCTCCGATCTGGTATTGCACCTGCCTTTGCGCTACGAGGACGAGACCCGGATCGTTTCAATCCATGAGGCGTTATCCGGGGACACGGTGCAGATCGAGGGCACGGTGGTGAAGACCGAGGTCAAATTCCGTCCAGGCCGGCAGCTTATTTCCGAGGTCGACGACGGCAGCGGCAGGCTGATGATGCGGTTCTTCAATTTCTATCCGAGCCAGCAGAAGGCGCTCGCCCCGGGTGCACGCGTACGCGTGATGGGAGAAATCCGCCAGGGTTTCTTCGGTGCGGAAATGGTGCATCCCCGCTTCCGCGTGCTGCGCGGGGAAATGCCGTTGCCGCAGGCCCTGACCCCCGTCTATCCGACCACTGCGGGCCTGGGCCAGGACACGCTGCGCAAACTTGCCGGGCGCGCGCTCGAGCGTGCCGACCTCGAGGACACGCTGCCGGAACCGTTGCGGAAAAAGCTCAAACTCACGCCGTTCGCGGAAGCGGTCCACGTGTTGCATAATCCCGACGTCCGACGTCGATACGCAGGCGCTGGTCGAGCACGTACATCCGGCCTGGCGCAGGGTCGAAGTTCGACGAATTGCTGGCGCAGCAATTGTCGATGCGCATTGCATCGCGATCGCCGCAACCGCGTGCGCGCGCATCCCCTGTTGCAGCATTCGGGCTTGTCGAAGCGCCTGCTGGCGTCGTTGCCGTTCCGGCTCACCCGCGCACAGTCGCGCACGCTGAACGAGATCCGCACCGATCTTGCGCGCCCGCATCCGATGCAGCGTTTGCTGCAGGGTGATGTCGGCAGCGGCAAGACCATCGTGGCCGCGTTCGCGGCGTTGCAGGCAATCGAAAGCGGTTATCAGGCAGCGGTGATGGCACCCACCGAGATTCTCGCCGAACAGCACTATCGGAAATTTTCGCTGTGGCTTGAGCCGTTGGGAATCGAAACGGCGTGGCTGACGGGCAGCCTGAAAAAGAAGGAACGCGACAAGGTGCTCGCGGCAATCGAAGCGGGAAAGTCCCAGCTTGCGGTTGGAACCCATGCACTGTTCCAGGACGAGGTCGTATTCAGAAAACTGGGGCTCGCCATCGTCGACGAGCAGCACCGTTTCGGCGTGCACCAGCGCCTGGCGCTGCGCATGAAGGGCAGCCGCGCCGATCAGGCGTTGCAGCCGCACCAGTTGATGATGAGCGCCACGCCGATCCCGCGCACGCTGGCAATGAGTTTCTACGCCGACCTCGATGTCTCGGTGATCGACGAGTTGCCGCCAGGCCGGACGCCGGTGGTAACCAAGCTGTTGTCCGAAACGCGGCGGGACGAAGTGCTCCGGCGGGTGCGCGACGCCTGCCTGGACGGCAGGCAGGCCTACTGGGTGTGTCCGCTGATTGAGGAAAGCGAAGCGCTACAGTTGCAGACGGCAATCGATACCTATGAAGGCCTGCGGCAGACTTTCCCGGATCTGAAAGTCGGACTGGTGCACGGGCGGCTGCCGAACCAGGAAAAGGCGATGGTGATGGCGGCTTTCCAGTCCAACCAGATCCAGTTCCTGGTCGCTACCACGGTGATCGAGGTCGGCGTGGACGTACCCAATGCATCACTGATGGTGATCGAGCATGCCGAGCGCATGGGCTTGTCGCAGCTCCATCAGTTGCGCGGCCGGGTGGGCCGCGGTGCCGAGTCCAGCGTCTGCATCCTGCTGTACCAGAACCCGCTCTCGGACAATGCGCGCGAGCGGCTGCGCATCATCTACGAGAATGCCGACGGCTTCGAGATCGCGCGCCACGATCTGCGTTTGCGCGGCCCGGGCGAGTTGCTGGGCGCACGCCAGAGCGGCGTGCCGATGCTGCGCTTCGCGGATCTGGAAAAGGATCTCGATCTTCTGGAAGCGGCGCGCAATGTCGCGCCGCAGTTGCTGCGTGATCACGCCGGGAGCGCCGAGCGCCATCTTGAGCGCTGGCTGGGCGGCAGGCAGGAATTTCTGAAAGTCTGACAACGTTCGTGCTGCTTGGGCGCGCGCTGACGCGGGTGCTATGATCCCGGGCATCTTGAAGGCCCGCCCACCGATCGCCTAAACATCAACAATGGACTTCGTTTCCTGGCGGCCGATTGAGGCCGTGGTCACGCTGGCAGTGATCTGGATCGGGCTGGGTGTTGATTGGGCTGGCATTGATGCGCACGCCGCGGCTCATCACCGGCGTCGCGTTTCCCGTCGGGGCGCTGGTGTCGCTGCGCTGGCGGCTGACAGGGTTGTGGGCGATCGGCGCGCCGCCCAGCGCGGCGATTCTGCCGGCGGGCCTGCCCGACCTGCCGTTCCACGTTCGCATCGATGCGCTGTCCGGGTTTTTCCTGCTGCTGCTGGGCGGAGTCTCGTTCGGCATTTCGCTGTTTTCCTCCGGTTATTTCCGCGGCAACGGCGGCCAGAATGCTCGGGCTGCTGTGCATGCAGTACCACGTCTTTCTCGCCAGCATGGCCTTCGTGCTGATCGCCGACGATGCCTATCTGTTCATGATCACCTGGGAGTCGATGGCGCTCTCATCGTATTTCCTCGTCACCACCGAACACCATGAGGAGCAGAACCGCAAAGCCGGCTTCATCTATCTGCTGGTCGCGCATATCGGCGCGCTCGGCATCCTGTTGTGCTTTGGCGTACTTGCACGGCGGCCACGGCGACTACACGTTCGAGGCGCTGCGCGCGGCGGACCTGAACGGCTTCTGGGCCACGGTGGCGTTCCTGCTGGCGTTTTTCGGCTTCGGCGCCAAGGCCGGCATGCTGCCGCTGCACGTATGGTTGCCGGAAGCGCATCCGGCGGCGCCGTCGCCGGTGTCCGCGTTGATGAGCGGCGTGATGCTGAAGACCGCGATCTACGGCATGGTGCGCGTCATCTTCGATCTGATCGGCGGCATCCGCTGGGAGTGGGGGCTCACCGTGCTGCTGTTCGGCGCGGCCACCTCGCTGTTCGGCGTGCTGTTCGCGCTGATGCAGCACGATCTGAAGCGGCTGCTCGCGTACCATTCGGTCGAAAACATCGGCATCATCCTGATCGGCATCGGGCTCTCGATGGTGTTTATCGGCAGCGGCCACCCGGTCGCCGGCGCGCTCGGGCTGATCGCCGGGCTATATCACACGCTCAATCACGCGGTATTCAAGGGCCTGCTGTTCCTCGGCGCCGGCGCGATCCTGAAGTCGACAGGGTTGAGGAACCTGAATGAGATGGGCGGGCTGATCCGCTACATGCCGCATACCGCGCTCTATTTCCTGGTCGGTGCGCTGGCGATCTCGGCGCTGCCGCCGTTGAACGGCTTCGTGTCCGAGTGGCTCACGTTCCAGGCTTCGCTGCAGGCGCCGCTGCTGGAGAGCAGCGTGGTGAGGAGCCTGGTGCCGATCGTCGCCGCGGTGCTCGCGCTCTCCGGGGCGCTGACCGGCATGTGCTTCGTCAAGGTCTACGGCATCGCCTTCCTCGGCCAGCAGCGCCACGAGTTCGCGGAACCGCCGCGCGAGGCGAGCGGCTGGGAGCGCGCGGGCATGCTGTGGCTCGCGCTCGCCTGCTTTGCGCTCGGGCTGTTTCCGGTGTTCATGATCGGCGAACTCAACAAGGTCAGCCTCGCCCTGATCGAGACCGGCCTGAGCGAGGAGACGATGTCCTCGGGCTGGTTGTGGCTGGTGCCGACTTCCACCGCGCAGGCGAGCTACAGCCCGGTCGTCTTCCTGCTGGTGATCGCGGCGGTGTTCGGATTGACCTTCCTCGCGGTGCGCCACGTCTATCATGGGCGGCTGCGGCGCGCCGATCCGTGGGATTGCGGCTTCCCGGCGCAGACTTCGCGCATGCAGGACAGCGCAGATGCGTTCGGCCAGCCGATCCGCCAGATCTTTGCGCCGGTCTACCTGATCCATCGTGAAATCCCGCGGGCGGACGATCCGCAGCCGGTGTTCAAGCAGTCGGTGGAGGACCGGCACTGGCACTGGATGTATCTGCCGATCGCACGCCTCACCGAATTTCTTTCCGGTCACATCGGCAAGCTGCAGCAGGGGCGCATCTCGGTGTACCTGCTTTACAGCTTCCTGACGCTGATCGCGCTGCTGGTGTTCGCGCAATGAACGTCACGAGCGGAATCATTTTCCAGGTGCTGCAGTCGGTGCTGGTGGTGCTGATCGCGCCGCTCATGCTGGGCTGGGTCAACCAGTGCCGCGCCTGGCTGCAGAACAAGAGCGGCGCGGGAATCTGGCAACCGTACAAGGTGCTGCACAAATTGTTCCACAAGGATGCGGTGCTCGCGCACAACGCCTCGCCGTTGTTCCGCGCCACGCCTTACATCCTGTTCGGTTGCATGTGGCTCGCGGTCGGCATCGTGCCGGTGCTGGCGACCTCGCTGCCGTTTGCGCCGGCCGCGGACGTGATCGCGCTGGTCGGGCTGTTCGCGCTGGCGCGCGTGTTCATTTCGCTTGCCGGCATGGACGTTGGCACCTCGTTCGGCACGCTCGGCGCGCGCCGCGAGATGATGATCGGCTTCCTGGCCGAGCCGGCGATGCTGATGACGCTGTTTACCGCCTCGCTCATCAGCCACTCCACCTCACTGGCGACCATCGTCGAGACGCTGGGCCAGCGCGAGTTCGTGATTTATCCGAGCATGGCGTTCGCGGCGGTCGCGTTCCTGATGGTGCTGCTGGCAGAAAACGCGCGCATTCCGATCGACAATCCGTCCACGCACCTCGAGCTCACCATGATCCATGAGGCGATGATCCTCGAGTATTCGGCGCGCCATCTGGCGCTGATCGAATGGGCGGCGAGCCTCAAGCTCACCGCCTACGTCGCGATCGGCATCGCCATATTCGTGCCGTGGGGCATCGCCGGAGCCGGCGACTGGATTGGGTTGCCCATCGCGCTCGCCGCGCTGGTGTTGAAGCTGCTCGGCGCCGGTGCCGGGCTTGCATTGCTCGAGACGGTGTCGGCCAAAATGCGCATCTTCCGCGCGCCTGAATTTCTCGGAACCGCCTTCATGCTTGCCACGCTCGGCATGCTCATCCATTTCCTGCTGGAACGATGACAAGCGGAAAGTCCCCGCAAAACTCGGCACCCAACACTGGATACAAATGGATATTCCGTTCCACGCACAATTGATCAATCTGTTCGCGGCACTGCTGCTGCTGCTCGCGTTCGCGATGCTCACGCAGCGGCGCATCCTGTCGCTGATCAACCTGTTTGCTGCGCAGGGCTTCGTGCTGGTGCTATCCACGCTGGTGGTCGCCTACTCGACGCACCAGAGCCATCTGTATTACTCCGCAACGCTGACGCTGGTCCTCAAGGTGCTGCTGCTGCCGTGGATCATGCACCGCCTGATCCGCGCGTTGAATGTGCGCTGGGACGTCGAGACGCTGATCAACATGCCGGCAACGATGCTGATCGGCATCGTGCTGGTGATCTTCGCGTTTAATCTGGCCACCCCGATCTCGCAGTTCGCCGGCACCATCACCAAGAGTACTCTCGGCATCGCCACCGCCTGCATTCTGCTTGCATTCCTGATGATGATCACTCGACGCAAGGCGGTCTCGCAGGTGATCGGCTTCCTGGCGATGGAAAACGGCCTGTTCTTCGCGGCGACTTCCGCTACGTATGGCATGCCGATGGTGGTAGAGCTCGGAATCGCGCTCGACGTGCTGGTCGGCACGCTGATTTTCGGCGTGTTCTTCTTCCACATCCGCGAGACCTTCGAGAGCCTCGACATACACCACCTCGAGAAACTGAAGGAACGCTGATGGAATTATTACTGTTACTGGGCGTTCCATTCGCCGGCGGCATCCTGCTCGGATTCTGGGGACATCGCAAATTTGCGCCGGAACTCAACTCAGCCATGAGCCTGTTGACGTTTCTGGCGGCGGCGGCGCTCACGGTTCGCATCATCGCCGACGGGCCGATCCTGGTGTGGGACGAGATGTTCTTCGTCGATTCGTTCAACGTGTTCCTGGTGGCGCTGACTGCGTTCGTCGCGTTCACCACCTCGTTGTTCAGCCGGCCGTACATGCGCATCGAGCTGCACCTTGGCAAGCTGTCGCCGAACCGGCTGCGGCTGTACCACAGCATGTTCCAGATGTTCACCTTCACCATGCTGCTCGTGCTGCTGACCAATAATATCGGCATCCTGTGGGTGGCGATGGAGGCGGCCACGCTCACCACCGTGCTGCTGGTGAGCCTGTACCGCACGCCGGCGAGCCTGGAGGCGGCGTGGAAGTACTTCATCCTGTGCGGCGTGGGACTTGCGCAGGCGTTGTTCGGCACCATCCTGTTGTATTTCGCGGCGGAAAAGGTGCTGGGCGCGGGCGGCAACGCGCTGCTCTGGACGCATTTGTACGAGGTGAAGGATCAGCTCGAACCGACCGTGCTGGGGCTCGCTTTTGTGTTCCTGCTGGTCGGCTACGGCACCAAGGTCGGGCTGGCGCCGCTGCACAACTGGCTGCCCGACGCGCATGCCGAAGGCCCGACGCCGGTCTCAGCGGTGCTGTCGGGGCTGCTGCTCAACGTCGCGCTGTATGCGGTAGTGCGCACCAAGGTGCTGGTCGAAGGCGCGCTCGGCACCCATTTCGCCGGCAACCTGATGATGGGCTTCGGCCTGCTGTCGGTGGTGGTGGCCGCGTTCCTGCTGTCGCGCCAGAAGGACGTCAAGCGCCTGTTCGCCTACTCGTCGGTCGAGCACATGGGGCTGATGACCTTTGCCTTCGGCATGGGCGGCGCGCTGGCGACTTTCGCCGCATTGCTGCACATGACGGTGCATTCGCTCACCAAGTCGGCGATCTTTTTTACCGTCGGCCATGCCGCGCAGAAATCCGGCACGCAGATTATCGCCGACATCCGGGGGCTGATCGACAGCAACCCGACCATCGGCTGGGGGCTGATGCTCGGCAGCCTCGCCATCCTCGGCATGCCGCCGTTCGGCGTGTTCGCGAGCGAATTCATGATCCTCACGGTGACGATGCACGAGCAGCCGTGGGCCACGCCGTTCCTGCTTGCCGCGCTGGGCGTGGCGTTCGCCGCGATTTTCGGCAAAGTGCAGCCGATGGTATTTGGCACGGCGACCGCGAAGCGCTTGCCGCATCCGCCGGCGTTGATACCGGTGTTCGTGCATCTTGCGATCGTGCTGCTGCTCGGTCTGTACATTCCGCCGTATCTCGCCGACTGGTATCGCCAGGCGGCAAGATTGATCGGGTGAGGCAAAAGGCTGATACACCTCCTGCACGTGACTGGCGATGAAGCTAGAAGATTTCCAGATTGAGCTGAAACCACTACCGGGCGCGATGCCGGTATGGCACGGTCGCATCGACGCCCAGCAATGGCGCGCGGCCTGCCAGCAGGTGCGCGGCAAAGGCGGCCGGCTGGTTGCCTTGTGGGGTGCCGACAACAACGATCGGGGGCAGGGCTACGCCGTGCACGCTGCGCTGACCGTGCAATCGGGGCTGCTGGTGATCACGTTGCCGATTCACGGCGAGGGCTTTCCCGACATTTCCGACATTTTTCCGGCGGCAAACCGGATGCAGCGCGCGGCCTTCGATCTGCTGGGCATCCCGGCGGAGGGCGCCGAGCGACCGCCGCAAGTGGCTCCGCCACGCCGCCTGGCGCGCGGACGAATTCCCGCTCCGCAAGGACTTCGCCACGGATCACCCATCACCCATCACCCATCACGGGGAAGCGGACGCATACCCCTTCGTCCGCGTCGAAGGTGAAGGCGTCCATGAAATCCCGGTCGGCCCGGTCCACGCCGGCACGATCGAACCGGGACATTTCCGCTTCTCCATCGTCGGCGAGGGCGTCCTGCGTCTCGAAGAGCGGCTCGGCTACAAGCACAAAGGGATCGAGAAGCGTTTCGAGCAGATGGACCTCAAGCAGGGCGCGCGGCTTGCCGGACGTATTTCCGGCGATTCCACGGTGGCCTATGCATGGGCTTATGCAATGGCGGTCGAGAGCGCATGCGGCGATGACACCGCCGCCGCGCGCGCTGTGGTTGCGGGCGCTGCTGCTCGAGCGAGAGCGCGTCGGCCAGCATCTGTGGGACCTGGGTTTCATGGGCAGCGACGCCGGGCTCGCGTTCGGCCTGGCGCAGTTTTCCTGCCTCCGGGAGGATATGCTGCGCACCAACGCCGCGCTGTTCGGCCACCGCTACCTGATGGACACCATCGTACCCGGGGGCGTGGCGCGCGACCTCGATGCTGAAGGCATTGCCGGGATCCGCGGCGAAATCAATGCGCTCGGAAAGACCGTGGCGCTGTTGAAGGGCATATACGACGAGCACGCGGGCTTGCAGGACCGTTTCATTGGCTGCGGGCGCGTCAAGCCCGAGCTGGCCGACCGGCTGGGGCTTACCGGGCTGGCGGGGCGCGCCAGCGGGATGGCCTGGGATCTGCGCGCGCAGTTCCCGCCGATTCCGTACGACGGCTTCGAGGTGCGCATGGCGACGCACCGCAACGGCGACGTGGCGGCGCGCGCGACGGTGCGCTTCGAGGAAATCGCCGAGTCGCTGCGCCTGATCGGCCTGATCCTTGCCGGCTTGCCCGCCGGCGACATCGCCGCGCGGGTTCCGGATGCACCCGAGGACGCATTTGGCATCGGCTGGGTCGAGGGCTGGCGCGGCGAAGTGCTGATCGCGCTCGAAACCGGCGCCAATAACCGCATCCGCCGCCTGCATCCACACGATCCGTCGTGGCAGAACTGGCCGGTGCTCGAGCGCGCGGTGCTCGGCAACATCGTTCCGGATTTCCCGCTGATCAACAAATCGTTCAATCTATCCTACAGCGGCCATGATTTGTAGGCACCTCACCCCCCGCCCTCTCCAGCAAGCCGGAGAGGGTGCTAAGAGCGTCGGCCGGCGCACACGCACGGTGATTCACGTCACCCTCTCCGCCTGACCAACAAAAGGACTTTATGGCATCTCGACATGCATCGAACGCACGGTCATTCTGGTGGTCAGGGGGAGAGGGCCGGGGTGAGGCGGGACTGATATGTATCAAATACTGAAACAGATCGCGATCACCGGCATCAAGACCGAGGCGCCGCCGGGCGCTGACGAGGCTTTGCGCGTGACAGCGCACCGGCTGCACGAGGATGTCCTGCGTTACTTCGACGGCGCGCTGACCATTCGCCACGTGGATGCCGGTTCGTGCAACGGCTGCGAGCTCGAGATCAACTCGCTCAACAATCCGTACTACAACCTTGAGGGGCTGGGCATCAAGTTCGTCGCGAGTCCGCGCCATGCCGACATGCTGCTGGTGACCGGACCGGTGTCGCGGCACATGGAGGTGGCGCTCAAGCGCACTTACGACGCTACACCCGATCCGAAACTGGTTGTCGCGATCGGTGACTGCGGCTGCAGCGGCGGCATTTTCGGCGAGAGCTACGCCAGTTGCGGCCGCGTCGCCAACGTGATCCCGGTGGACGTTATCGTACCCGGGTGTCCGCCCTCGCCGGCTGCAATCATGCAGGGCATTCTGACTGCAATATCGAGAACGAAGACTACGACGTGATGCGGACCCTGCGGTGACTATCCTCGAACGTCTCAATGCCTACGAGAAGCTGATCCGGCTCGACAAGCCGATCGGCATTCTGCTGCTGCTCTGGCCCACGCTGTGGGCTTTATGGCTGTCTACGCGCGGGGAGCCAAGCTGGAGGATGGTCTGGATCTTCATCCTGGGAACGGTGTTGATGCGCTCTGCAGGCTGCGCGATCAACGACTATGCCGACCGGAACTTCGATGGTCACGTCGCGCGCACGCGGGAGCGTCCGCTGGCGGCCGGACTGATCAAGCCGTGGGAGGCGCTCGTGGTGGCGGCGATGCTGGCGCTTGCTGCGTTCGCGCTGGTGCTGCAACTCAACAGGCCCACCATCCTGTTGTCGGTGGCGGCGGTGGCATTGCGGCGACCTATCCGTTTACCAAGCGTTTCTTCGTCCTGCCGCAGGCATACCTCGGCATCGCCTTTGGTTTTGGCATCCCGATGGCATTCGCAGCGCATGCTGGCCGCGTGCCGGCGGTTGCCTGGTTGTTGCTGCTCGCCAACGTATTCTGGGCCGTCGCCTACGACACCGAGTACGCTATGGTGGATCGTGAGGATGATCGCAAGGATCGGCATCAAGACATCCGCAATTACCTTCGGCCGCCACGACGTGATCGCGGTGATGATCTGCCACGCGATATTTCTTCTGATCCTTGCCTGGATCGGCTGGCGCTATGCGCTGGGAATCTACTTCTTCGGCGGACTGCTGATGGCGGCGTGGACTGGCGGCGACGCATTACCAGATGATCAGGGATCGCAATCCGGAGTCGTGTTTCCGCGCGTTTCTGCACAACAACTGGATCGGCGCGATGGTCTTTGCCGGCCTGGTGGCGAGTTTCCGGTTCCCGAAGCCCTTCTGAGGGTTGTTGTGCGCCCGTGCCGTGCCTATAGTGGCCCATGGCTGTTCAACACTTCGAACTCATCATGGATCTGGCACTGAAAGGACGCGCGGTGCTCGTCACCGGCGGCAGCAAGGGCATCGGCCTGGCCTGCGCGCGGGCATTTCTCGACGAAGGTGCAAAGGTCGCGATCGTTTCGCGCGATCGCGCAAATCTGGACGCGGCGGCGGTGCAGTTGCCGCAAGTGAAGGACCATCGTCGCCGACCTCACGCGCGCAGAGGACGCGGCGCGTATGGCGCAGGAAGCCGAACGTGCGCTCGGCCCGATCGACGTGCTGGTGAACTCGGCCGGCGCGGCCATGCGCTATTTGCCGGACGAATTGAATGCGCAGGCCTGGCATGCGGCGATGGATGCCAAGTACTTCACCTACATCCACGCGATGGATGCCGTGCTGTCGTCGATGCGCAGCCGCCGGCGCGGAGTGGTCGTCAACATCATCGGCACCGGCGGCAAGGTGGCGACGCCGATTCACCTGCCCGGCGGTGCGGCCAACTCCGCGCTGATGCTCGCCTCAGTGGGGCTCGCCAGCGTCTACGGAAAGTTCGGGGTGCGCATCAACGCCATCAACCCGGGTGCGACCATGACCGGCCGGATCACGGAAGCACTGGCGCTCGAGGCGAAAGCGAGGGGTGTTTCAGTCGACAAGGTGCTCGAAGACGGACAGTCGCGGGTGCCGCTGGGCCGCTACGCCGATCCGGAGGACATCGCGCGGGTCGCGCTGTTTCTCGCTTCCGACCTTGCGGCCTACGTGACCGGCGTCATCATTCCGATGGACGGCGGGCTCAACCCGATCATCTGAGCCGGCGTTCCGACATGCACTATCACGATCTTCGCGACTTCATCGCCCAACTGGAAAAACAGGGTGAACTCAAGCGCGTTGCGCTCGAGGTCTCGCCGAATCTGGAAATGACCGAGATCTGCGACCGCGTTCTCAAGGCGCAGGGTCCCGCGATCCTGTTCGAGAAGCCAAAGGGCTTCGACATTCCGGTGCTGGGCAACCTGTTCGGCACGCCCCGGCGAGTGGCCATGGGAATGGGCGAGGAATCGGTCGCGGCGCTGCAAGGAGATCGGCAAACTGCTGGCCTACCTCAAGGAGCCGGACCCGCCACGCGGACTGAAGGACGCCTGGGACAAGCTGCCGGTGCTGAAACAGGTCCTGAACATGGCACCGAAAGTGGTGTCGGGCGCGCCCTGCCAGGAGATCGTCTGGGAAGGCGCCGCAGTCGATCTCTCCAGGCTGCCGGTCCAGACCTGCTGGCCGGGGGATGCGGGACCGCTGATCACCTGGGGCCTGACCGTCACCCGCGGGCCGCACAAGGCGCGGCAGAACCTCGGCATCTACCGCCAGCAGGTGATTGCCCGCAACAAGGTGATCATGCGCTGGCTGGCGCATCGCGGCGGCGCGCTGGATTTTCGTGACCATGGCCTCGCCCACCCGGGGCAGCCGTTCCCGGTGGCGGTGGCGCTCGGCGCCGATCCGGCCACCATTCTCGGCGCGGTGACGCCGGTTCCGGACACGCTGTCCGAGTACCAGTTCGCCGGGCTGTTGCGCGGCTCGAAGACCGAACTCACCAAGTGCATCGGTTCCGATCTGCAGGTGCCCGCCTCGGCGGAGATCGTGCTGGAAGGTTGCATCCATCCGGGAGATAAGGCGCTCGAAGGCCCTTTCGGCGATCACACCGGCTATTACAACGAGCAGGAAGAGTTTCCGGTGTTGACCATAGATCGCATCACCATGCGCCGCGATCCGATCTATCACAGTACCTACACCGGCAAGCCGCCGGACGAGCCGGCGATCCTGGGCGTGGCGCTGAACGAAGTGTTCGTGCCGCTGCTCACCAAGCAGTTTCCGGAGATCGTGGACTTCTATCTGCCGCCGGAGGGCTGTTCGTACCGCATCGCGGTGGTGAGCATGCGCAAGCAGTACCCGGGGCATGCCAAGCGCGTGATGTTCGGCATCTGGTCCTATCTGCGCCAGTTCATGTACACCAAGTTCATCATCGTGGTGGACGACGACATCGACGTGCGCGACTGGAAGGAAGTGATCTGGGCCGTCACCACGCGGGTGGATCCGGCGCGCGACCTGCTGATCGCCGAGAACACGCCGATCGACTATCTCGACTTCGCCAGTCCGGTGTCGGGTCTGGGATCCAAACTGGGACTGGATGCCACCAACAAGTGGCCGGGTGAAACTGCGCGCGCGTGGGGCAAGCCGATCGCGATGGATGCGCAGGTCAAGCAACGCATCGACCGGATGTGGTCGGAACTCGGGCTATAGATATGCCCAATCGCCTTGCCGAGGAAACCAGCCCCTACCTGCAGCAACATGCCGACAACCCGGTGGACTGGCATCCCTGGGGCGAGGAGGCGCTGAGACTCGCGCGCGAGCAGGACAAGCCGATCCTGCTTTCGGTCGGCTACTCCGCCTGCCACTGGTGCCATGTCATGGCGCACGAGTCCTTCGAGGACCCGCAGATCGCGGCCACGATGAACCGCGCTGTTCGTCAACATCAAGGTCGATCGCGAAGAGCGGCCCGACCTCGACCAGATCTACCAGACCGCGCATCACATGCTGACGCAGCGCGCCGGCGGCTGGCCGCTGACGATGTTTCTCACCCCGGGGCAGAAGCCGTTCTTCGGCGGCACCTACTTTCCGAAATCCTCTCGTTACGGCCTGCCGGGATTCGGGCCGTTGCTCGAGCAGATCGCGCAGGTCTATCGCAGCAAGCGTGCGGAGATCGATCAGCAGAACGAATCCCTGCTCGAGTTCATGAGCCGCACGTTGCCGGCGCCGCACGGCGAAGTCGCGCTCAACGCTGCGCCGATAGCCGCTGCGGCTGCGGATTTGCGCGCCAGTTTCGACGAAGTGCATGGGGGTCTGGGCGGCGCGCCGAAATTCCCGCATCCCTACGAACTCGCTTTCTGCCTGCGGGCGGCCGGCTCGAACGGCGACACGCGGCTGCGCGAACTGGTGCTGCTCACGCTCGAGAAAATGGCGCAGGGCGGAATCTACGACCAGCTCGGCGGCGGTTTCTGCCGCTACAGCGTGGATCAGTACTGGCTGATCCCGCACTTCGAGAAGATGCTTTACGACAACGGACCGCTGCTGAAGCTGTACGCGGACGCCTGGCTGATTACCGGCAATCCGTTGTTCGCGCGCGTGTGCGAGGAGACCGCAGCCTGGGTGATGCGCGAGATGCAATCTCCGGAGGGCGGCTACTATTCTTCGCTCGACGCCGATTCGGAGCACGAGGAAGGCAAGTACTACGTCTGGTCGCGCGAGGAGGTGAGTGCGCTGCTGAACGAAGACGAGATTGCGGTGGTGTTCCCGCACTACGGGCTCGAGCGGCCGCCGAATTTCGAGAACCATGCCTGGAACCTGTACGTTGCGCGGCCGCTCCAGGCGGTGGCGGAACAATTGGGGCGCGAACCGGCCGACTGCGAGCGCCTGCTGCAAAGCGCGCGCCGGAAGCTGCTCGCCGCGCGCGAGAAACGAGTGCGCCCGGGCCGGGACGACAAGATCCTCACCAGCTGGAATGCGCTGATGATCGAGGGCATGGCGCATGCGGCGCGCGCGTTCGGGCGCGACGACTGGCTGGCCTCGGCGCGGCGCGCGCTGGATTTTGTTTGCACCAGCAATGTGGAAGGAGGGGCGGCTGCTGGCGACCTACAAGGACGGCCGCGCGCACCTCAATGCCTATGTGGACGACTACGCCTTCCTGCTTGCCGCGACGCTGGAAATGCTGCAGGCGGAATTCCGCAAACCGGATCTCGAATTCGCAACCGCGGTTGCCGATGCGCTGCTCGAGCATTTCGAAGATCGCGACGCGGGCGGATTCTTCTTCACCAGTCACGATCACGAGCAACTGATCCTGCGGCCGAAACCCGGCCACGACAATGCCACGCCCTCAGGAAACGGCGTTGCGGCGCTGGCGCTCACCCGGCTTGGCCATTTGCTTGGCGAAACCCGCTATCTGCGCGCGGCGGAGGCCACGGTGACGCTGTTCTACCCGTCAATGACGCAACACCCGGCCGGATTCGCTACGCTCTGCACCGTGCTCGCCGAGGTTCTGGAGCCGACGCAGACGGTGGTGCTGCGTGGCCCGAGCCAGCCCCTGCGCGAGTGGCAACAGGCGTTATCCCGGCTCTACCTGCCCGATACGCTGACCCTGGCGCTGGATTCGGCGGTCAAGGCCCTGCCCGGTCCGTACTGGACAAACCTGCGGGGACGGCTGTCAACGCCTATTTGTGCCGGGGCGTTAATTGCCTCGCACCGATCCGGGATCTCCAGGAGTTGCTCGGGAATTTGCGAAGCAGGCCGATAATCCAAACCGGTTGACAGTTTCCAAGGCGGGGCAAAACCCGATAAAATGTGCGGCGCTTGTATCCAACCTGTAACGAAAGGCACGAGCAAATGAAAAAATTCCTCATGGTGATCGCGGCGGCAATTGGTGTAGCGCTTGCGGGCGGGGCGAACGCGGCGGATGCTGCCAAGGCCAAGGCGCTGGCACAGTCGAAGAATTGCCTGGCCTGTCACGCCGTGGACAAGAAACTGGTGGGTCCCGCTTACACGGAGATCGCCAAGAAGTACAAGGGCAACAAGGATGCCGAGGACATGCTGATCAAGAAGGTCATCAACGGCGGCGGGGGCGTCTGGGGTACCATTCCCGATGCCGCCCAATCCGGTCAAGGAAGACGAAGTCCAAGCTTCTGGTGGAGTGGATTCTGTCGCTGTAGATCGGTGGTTCATCGCGAACCACAGGAAAAGCCGGCAATCGCCGGCTTTTTTGTTTTTGGCCGCCAGCGACAACCCAATGAATTACGGGCCAAAATTGACAATGTTTCGAAGCGTGGCCGATAATCGCGGGAGCTTTTTCCGGCGCGCTTACATGGAGGGGGACAGGAATCATGAACAGCAAAATTTCTGGGATGTTGCGGCATATCGTCGTGGTAGCGGCCGCGGCTGCACTCGCCGCGGGCCTGGGTGCGTGCGGCAAGCAGGAAGACAAGGCCAAGAGCGGCTCGTCACTCGAGCGGGTCGTGAAGATCGGACATGCCGCACCGCTCACCGGTGGCATCGCCCACCTGGGCAAGGACAACGAGTACGGCGCCAAGCTCGCAATTGATGAAGCCAACGCCAAAGGCACTGACCATTGGCGGCGAGAAGATCGTGTTCGAGATGCTCAGCGAGGATGACGAGGGCAAGCCGGACAAGGGCCCGATCATCGCGCAAAAATTTGTGGATGCAAAAGTCGCCGGCGTGGTCGGACACCTGAACTCCGGCGTGACCATACCTGCGTCCTCGGTGTACAACCAGGCGGGCATTCCGATGATCACCGGGTTCGGCCACCAATCCGAAGCTTACCGAGCAGGGCTTCAACAACGTTTTTCGCACCGTCGGCCGTGACGACCAGCAGGGCCCGGCGATCGCCAGTTATCTCAATGTCCAGTACAAGCCGAAGACCGTCGCTGTCATCGACGACGCGACCGCCTACGGCGAAGGCCTCGCCAACGAGGTGGAGAAGACGCTCAAGGCCGCAGGCATCGTCGTGCTGCCGCGCGAAAAGGGCACAGACAAGACCACCGACTGGAAGGCAATCCTGACCAAGTTGAAAGGCAAGAAACCGGACGCGGTGTTCTACGGCGGAATGGATTCGGGCGCCGGTCCGCTGATGCGGCAGGGACGCGAACTCGGCATCAAGGCCGTGTTCGCCTTCGGTGACGGCGCCTGCACGGACAAGATGAAGGAACTGGCGGGTGAAGCCTCCGAGGGGCTGATCTGCTCCCAGGCGGGAATCCCGGTGCAGGCTGCGAGCAAGGATTTTCTGAATGCCTTCAAGGCGAAGTTCAAGGCCGATCCGCTGATTTATGCGCCGTTCACCTACGACGCCGCCAATCTCATCATCACAGCGATGAAGAAAGCGGACTCCGTTGATCCGGCGAAGTACCTGCCCGAGCTTGCCAAACTCAGTTTCCAGGGCGCAAGCGGCAAGATCGAGTTCGATCAGCACGGCGATCGCAAGGACGCCGAGATGACGATATTCACCATGAAAGGCGGCACCATCACGCCCATCGCGATCATCAAGGGCGGCAAGTCCGTCAAGTTCGAGGACTTCGTCAAGGGCGCGACCTGAGCACGGAATGTAGCGGCAGCGGGCGCGAAGCAAAGCAGCGTAACGAACATGATGGCGCGCAGGCGGCACTTGCGGGCGCCGCTTGCGCCGGCTTGCCCGTCACATTGACCTGACCCGCGAATCACCGGCCCGGTACGCGCCGTGGAAATCTTTCTCCAGCAGATCATCAACGGGCTGACTCTGGGTAGCGTCTACGCCATCGTGGCGCTGGGCTACACCATGGTCTACGGCATCATCCAGCTCATCAACTTCGCGCACGGCGAAGTGGTGATGATCGGCGCGATGATCGCACTCACCGTAATCGGCACGCTGGCCGGCGCCGACACCGGCCTGGCGCCGGTGCTGATCGTGCTGGCCGGAGCCGCGTGCGCGATCCCGGTGTGCATGGGCGTGGGCTACGCGATGGAGCGCGTGGCCTACCGGCCGTTGCGCGGGGCGCCGCGGCTGGCACCCCTCATCACCGCAATCGGCATCTCGATCATCCTGCAGAACATCGCCCTTGATGATCTGGAGCCGCGCGCCGATTTCGTTTCCGCAGGTCGTGGCCAATCCGTTGTTCGAGGTGGGTGGCGCGCACATCAGCGCGGTGCAGATCGCGATCATTCTGACATCCATCGCAATGATGGGCGGCCTCACCGCGCTGGTGTACCGCACCCGGCTGGGAATCGCGATGCGTGCCACCTCGGAAAATCCGCCAGATCGCCGGCCTGATGGGAATCAATGTAAACAGGGTGATTGCATTCACGTTCATCGTCGGCGCAGGGCTCGGTGCGGTTGCCGGCGTCATGGTCGGGACTTACTACGGCGTTGCCCACTACACCATGGGCGCGCTGCTCGGGATGAAGGCCTTTGCCGCCGCCGTCCTCGGCGGCATCGGAAATCTTGCGGGCGCGATGCTGGGCGGAATCCTGCTCGGAGTAGTGGAGGCGCTGGGCGCGGGATACATCGGCGAACTGACCGACCTGTGCCGCTATGCGTGGCTTGCGGACGTGCTTGCCGAGAACTGTGCGCAGAACCAGCACTTCGTTCTGTTCGGCAGCAACTATCAGGACGTGTTCGCTTTCCTGGTTCTGATTGCCGTGCTGGTGTTCCGGCCGTCCGGCCTGCTGGGCGAACGCGTGGGAGACCGGGCATGAGCCCGTGGCCCGATGATTGACGCTCTCGCGAGCATGCGGCGCCATCCTGCCGCGTTCTGGGTCGGGGTCATGCTGGTGGCGGTCGCGCTGCTGGCGCTGCCGTTCGTGCTGGCCTCCGTCGGCACGGCCTGGGTGCGCATCACCAATCTCGCCATCCTGTTCATATTGCTGTCGCTGGGCCTGAACATCGTCGTCGGCTTCGCCGGCCTGCTCGATCTCGGGTACATCGCCTTCTACGCGGTCGGGGCCTATACCTACGCATTGCTCGCCTCGCCGCATTTCGGCCTGCACCTGCCTTTCTGGGTCATCCTGCCGATCGGTGCGGCGTGGCCTGCGTGTTCGGGGTTTTGCTGGGGGCGCCGACGCTGAAGTTGCGCGGCGACTATCTTGCGATCGTCACGCTGGGTTTCGGCGAGATCGTGCGCATTTTCCTCAACAATCTGTCGCAACCGGTCAACCTTACCAACGGACCGCAGGGCGTCACGCTCATCGATCCGTTCACGGATCGGCAATTTCAGCTTCGCCCGCAGCGAAACCTTGCTCGGGCTCACCTTCAGCGGCCCGATCAAGTATTACTATCTGCTGATGCTGGTGCTGCTCGCCGTTATCGTGATCAATCTGCGGTTGGAGGATTCGCGCATCGGCCGTGCCTGGATCGCGATCCGCGAGGACGAGGTCGCCGCCCAGGCGATGGGCATCAACACCCGCAACATCAAGCTGCTCGCGTTCGCGATGGGCGCGAGCTTCGGCGGCATCGCCGGCGGCATGTTTTCGGCGATGCAGGGCTTCATCAGCCCGGAGAGCTTCGTGGTGGTCGAATCCATCATGGTGCTGTCGATGGTGGTTCTCGGCGGGATGGGCAATATCGGCGGTGTGGTCGTCGGCGCGTTGTTGCTTTCCTTTGTTCCGGAAGTGCTGCGCTACACCGTGGAACCGGTACAGAGGGTCGTGTTCGGCCGCATGCTGATCGAACCGGAGGTGATCAGGATGCTGTTGTTCGGTCTGGCGCTGGTGCTGATGATGCTGTACCGGCCGGCCGGGATCTGGCCGTCCAAGACGCGCAAACGGGAATTCGCCGGACAGGACTGAACCAGGATGGGAACCGCGATCGCGGCGTTGCTCGATGCGCGCCACATCGAAAAGCACTTCGGCGGCGTTGCCGCGCTTGCCGGTGTGTCCCTGACGATCCGGCGCAACGAGATCTACGGCCTGATCGGCCCCAACGGGGCAGGCAAGACCACGCTGTTCAACGTGCTGACCGGGCTGTACGAACCGGACGGCGGGCGTTTCGAATTCGACGGTGTTGAGCTGATCGGCCTCAAGCCGCATCGCGTGGTCGCGACAGGGCATCGCGCGCACGTTCCAGAATATCCGCCTGTTCGGCAACATGACGGCGCTGGAAAATGTCATGGTGGGGCGTCACGTGCGCACCCATGCCGGGGCTCTCGGTGCGATCCTGCGCGGCCGGCGCACCCTGGCGGAGGAATCGGCGATTCGCCGCCGCGCGCGCGAGCTGCTCGACTATGTCGGCATCGCGCGCCACGCGCATGCGCTGTCGAAGAATCTGTCCTACGGGGACCAGCGGCGTCTGGAGATCGCAAGGGCGCTCGCCACCGAGCCGAAGCTGCTGGCACTGGACGAGCCGGCCGCCGGCATGAATGCGACGGAAACGGCGGATCTGCGCCGTCTGCTCGTCAGGATCCGCGGCGACGGCGTGACCATCCTGCTGATCGAGCACGACGTCAAGCTGGTGATGGGTTTGTGTGACCGGGTGGCGGTGCTCGACTACGGCAAGAAGATCGCTGAAGGCGAGCCGGTTGCGGTGAAGAACGATCCGGAAGTGATTCGCGCCTATCTCGGCGGCGCGTTGCCTTGACCGCCCTTCTCGAGGTCTCCGGTCTGAAGGTGGCCTACGGCGGCATCAACGCAGTCAAGGGCATCGACCTGAACGTGGGCGAAGGCGAGATGGTGGCGTTGATCGGTGCCAACGGGGCGGGCAAGACGACGACGTTGAAGGCGATCTGCGGGATGCTGCATCATGGCGGCAAGGTGCACTACCGGGGCGAGGAGGTCAGCGCGCTGTTGTCCTACCAGCTGGTCGAGCGCGGGCTGGCACTGGTGCCGGAAGGCCGCGGCGTATTCGGCCGGCTGACGGTGCACGAGAACCTGGAAATGGGTGCGTACACGCGCAACGACCGTGCCGCGATTCGCGCCGATCTCGATCGCATCTACTCGCTGTTCCCGCGACTTGCCGAACGCCGCAACCAGACCGCGGGCACGCTTTCGGGCGGCGAACAGCAGATGCTCGCCATCGGGCGAGCGTTGATGAGCCGTCCGAAGCTGCTGTTGCTCGATGAGCCAAGCATGGGACTGGCGCCGATGATGGTAGAGAAGATTTTCTCGACCGTACGCGCCATTTCGCAGGAAGGCGTTACGGTGCTGCTGGTGGAGCAGAACGCAAAGCTTGCACTGGAGGCCAGTCACCGGGGCTACGTGATGGAAAGCGGTGCTGATCACCGTGGCCGACAGCGCCCGCGCTTTGCTCGATAATCCGCAGGTGCGGCAGGCATACCTGGGAGAGTAGGCGACGACAGAATCATTGGTATCCCGCTCGGAACACGGCAACAGGACACTGGAATGGCGACTGCGCTGGCAAAGCGAAGAATGGCGGCACTGGGTGATCGTACCGGCATTCGTTTTCGCGTCGAGTTTGCGAACGGCTCGGACTACCAGAACCGCGCCGGCACGCCGGCATTCACCATTGTGATTCACACGCGCGCGGCGGAGCTGCGCACCGCGCTGTTCGGGCACATCGGCTTCATGGAGTCCTATTTCGACGGCGACGTCGATATCGAGGGCGATCTCGGCGCGGCATTCCGGGTCGGGCTCGAAGGCGGCTTCGCGCATCACCCGAACGTCCTGATCGCCATTCGCAACCACTGGCACGAGTTGCGCTTCTCCAACCGCTCGATTGCGCAGGCCAGAAAGAACGCGCGTTTCCACTACGGCCTGGGCACGGAGTTTTATCGCTATTGGCTCGACTCTGCCGTCGATGATGTACACGTGCGCGTACTGGAAGCAAGGCACCGCGACAGTCGAAGAAGCGCAGCGCAACAAGATCGATCACGTCTGCCGCAAGATTCGGCTGACGCGCGGCGAGACAGTGGTCGACATCGGTTGTGGCTTCGGCGGCTTCCTGTTTCATGCGCTGGAGCACTATGGAGCGGTGCCGACTGGAGTCAACACCACCCCCGAGCAGGTCACGGCGGTGCGGGACGAAATCCGCCGCCGCGGGTTGGAAGGCAGGATCGAAGTGCGCGAGGCCGACTTCCGCGAGGTGGACCGGCAATACGATAAGGTGGTGTCGATCGGGGTGCTCGAGCATGCCGGGCGCGACCAGTTGCGTGCGGTGGTCAAGGCCCATGCCGATTTCCTCAAGCCGGGCGGCCTCGGCATGCTCCACTTCATCGGCCATGTCGGCGTGCGCGACACCGAGTTCTACATCCGCAAGCATGTGTTTCCCGGTGGCTGGATCCCGAGCCTGGCCGAAACCATCGTGGCGATGGAGGAGTGCGGGCTCGAGGTGGTGGACGTCGAGAACCTGCGCCGTCACTATGCGTTGACGCTGGATGCCTGGGCCGAGCGCTTCGACCGCAACTGGGACAAGATCCGGGCGCTCGATCCGGCGAAATTCAGCGAGCACTTCCGCCGGGTCTGGCGCACCTATCTGTATGCCTGTGCGAGAAATGTTCCGCTCGCCCACGCCAGCACGCACCTGTTCCAGATCTTGTTCAGCAAGGGTAATGTCTCGAAGGACAATTATCCGATGAGCCGCGCTTTCCTCTACGAACGGCACTGAGCGTGCCTGCGGTCGGGACGGAATCAATCCATCCTTCTGCGGAGCGGCGCATGCAGGACTACGCAGCGCGCAAGGCGAGCCTGGCCGCACAGCTCCATGACAGGGCGGGTCAGCTCGCGCTCGACAAGGACACTTCCAATTTGTTCCGCGACCGTGCGCCTGCCGCGGCGCAACGCCTCGACGTGCGCGATTTCAACCACGTGCTGGAAGTCAATGCGCGGGAAGGCTGGGTAGATGCCGAGGGCATGACCAGCTACGACGAACTGGTCGAGGCCACGCTGGGGCACGGCTCGATGCCGGCCGTGGTGCCGCAGCTGAAGACCATCACGCTGGGTGGCGCGGTGGCCGGCGTGGGCATCGAGGCCACGTCGTTCCGCTACGGCCTGGTGCACGATACGGTGCTGGAGATGGAAATCCTGGCCGGCGACGGCAGGATCTACCTGTGTACACCAGCGAACGAGCACTGCGACCTGTTCTTCGGTTTTCCCAATTCCTACGGCACGCTGGGCTACGCCTTGCGAGTGCGGGCAAAGACGCTACCGGTGAAGAAGTTCGTTCGGATCGACCATGCCCGTTTCAGCGAACCGAAAGGCTACTTTGCGGCGCTGGAACGTGCCTGCGCATCACCAGCCGATTTTGTCGATGGCGTGGTCTTCGGCGCCGGTGAGATGTATCTGACCACAGGAAGCTTCACGGACGAGGCGCCGTTTACGAGCGACTACACTTTCGAGCACATCTATTACCGCTCGATCCGCGAAAAGACCAGCGATTACCTCGCCGCGCGGGATTACCTTTGGCGCTGGGACACCGACTGGTTCTGGTGCTCGAAGAATCTGGGCGCGCAGAATCCGCTGATCCGCAGGCTGCTCGGCAGGTCGCGCCTCAACTCACGCACCTACACCAAGATCATGCGCTGGAACAGCCGCTGGAAACTCACCCACCGGCTCGACAAGCTGTCGGGGCTGCATCGCGAGTCGGTGATCCAGGACGTCGACATCCCTCTCGAGCGCGCGCCCGAATTCCTCGAATTCTTCCGGCGCGAAATCGGCATCCTGCCGGTATGGACCTGTCCGATCCGGGCAGGCAATCCGCAGGCGCGGTTCGACCTGTATCCGCTGGTCGCGGACAGGACTTATGTCAACTTCGGCTTCTGGGACGTGGTGAAATCCCCGGTCGCTCACCCGAGCGGGCATTTCAATCGGCTCATCGAACGCAAGGTCACCGAACTTGGCGGAATCAAGTCGCTCTATTCCGAAAGTTACTATCCGCGCGAAGCGTTCTGGGCAATCTACGGCGAAGCGGCCTACCGTCGACTGAAGCACAAGTACGATCCGCAAGGCAGGCTGCACGACCTGTACGACAAGTGCGTGCTCAGGATGTAAGCGCTGGATCCTGAAGCCAGTCGCGCGCGACCAGGAATTTTTCGTATAACGCCGCCTCGGCGGTGCCGGGCTCGGGCTTCCAGTCGTAGCGCCACTTCGCGATTGGCGGCAGTGACATCAGGATGGATTCGGTGCGCCCACCGGATTGCAGTCCGAACAGCGTGCCACGGTCGTAGACCAGGTTAAACTCGACGTAACGTCCGCGCCGGTAGGACTGGAAATCGCGTTCGCGATCGCCGTAAGGCAGATCCTTGCGGCGTTCGACTATCGGGACATAGGCGTCGACGAAATGGTCGCCGACGCTACGGGTGAGCGCGAAACAGGTATCGAAATCCGGTTCAGACAGGTCGTCGAAGAAAATGCCGCCGATCCCGCGCGGTTCCTGGCGATGCCTGAGGACAAAAGTAGGTGTCGCACCACTTCTTGAATTTCGGATGTGCTTCGGCCCGAACGGATCGAGCGCGGCTTGGCAGGTGTGGTGGAAGTGGACCGCGTCCTCCTCGAATCCGTAGTACGGCGTCAGGTCCATCCCGCCGCCGAACCACCACACCGGATCGGCCGTGTCTTTCTCGGCCACGAGAAACGCACGTTCATATGAACCGTGGGTACATAGGGATTGCGCGGGTGCAACACCAGCGACACGCCCATCGCCTGGAACGAGCGCCCGGCAAGATCGGAGCGCGACACGGTGGCCGAAGGCGGAAGCGACGACCCAGTGACGTGAGAGAAGTTGACCCCGCCGCGCTCGAACAGGTTTCCTTCTTCGATAAGGCAACTTACGCCGCCGCCGCCCCCTTCGGGACGATCCCACGAATCGCGGCGGAAGGCGTTGCCGTCCATCTCCTCCAGGCGGCCCACGATCCAGTCCTGCAGGCCGGTCAGGTACTCCTTGATGATCTTGATTTCCATGCTGGTCTATAGCGTGCTTTTTCTGGCGCCTATTGCGCGGAAGCCGATGTCGCGGCGCATTTGCCGCCCTTCGAACTGAATGCTCTCGGCGATTTCGTAGGCGCGTCGCTGCGCCACGCGCACCGTGTCGCCAAGCGCGGTCACGCACAGCACCCGCCCGCCGTTGACCACGACCTTGCCCTCCGCGAGCGCGGTGCCGGCGTGAAACACATGGAAATCGTCCCCGGCGCGCGGCAGCCCCGTGATCTCATCCCCCTTGCGTGGATTGTCCGGATAGCCCGACGCAGCCATCACCACGCCAAGCGCGACGCGGCGGTCCCACTCGACCTCGATGTTTTTCAGTGTACCGTTGACGGCGTGCTCGACGAGCGTGAACAGGTCGCTTTTGAGCCGCATCATGATCGGCTGGGTCTCCGGATCACCCATACGGCAGTTGAACTCGAGCACCTTGGTGTCGCCGTCCGGTCGGATCATCAGGCCGGCGTAAAGAAATCCGCTGTAAGGCGTGCCCTGCCTCTCCATCCCGGCAACCACCGGCTGGATGGTTTCGCGCATGACCCGCGCGTGGATGGTCGGGGTCAGCACCGGCGCTGGCGAGTACGCGCCCATTCCGCCGGTGTTCGGGCCATGGTCGCCATCGAGCAGACGCTTGTGATCCTGGCTCGATGCCAGCGGCAGGACGTGCTTGCCGTCCACCATCACGATGAAGCTGGCTTCCTCGCCTTCCAGAAACTCCTCGATGACCACGCGCGCGCCAGCGGCCCCGATCCCCTTGTCGATCAGCATCATGTCGATGGCGGCGTGAGCCTCCTCGAGCGTCATTGCCACCACCACGCCCTTGCCGGCGGCAAGTCCATCGGCCTTGATGACGATCGGCGCGCCGAGCTGCCTGACGTAATCGCGCGCCGCCCTGGCGTCGGAGAAAGTGGCATACGCCGCCGTCGGAATGCCGTTCGCGACCATGAAGGCCTTGGCAAAGTTCTTCGAGGATTCGAGTTGTGCCGCCTGCCGCGTTGGGCCGAAGATCTTCAACCCAGCAGCGCGAAACGCATCGACGATGCCTTCCGAGAGCGGCGCCTCGGGGCCGACCACTGTAAGCGCGATCGATTCCTTGCGGGCGAAATCCACCAGTTCCGGAATCGAGGTGATCGGCACGTTGAACAACCCGTCCTCGCGCGCCGTGCCGGCATTGCCCGGCGCGACGTAAACCCGTCCGATGCGCGGCGACTGGGCCAGCCGCCAGGCGAGCGCGTGCTCGCGACCGCCGCCACCGACTACCAGTAAGTTCATGGGTCTGAATTAACCATAGAGACACAGAGGCACGGAGAAAATCCAAAACGAATGCTTACACTAAGATACCAAGAGCGGGCAAGGGGCCTTGGATTCCCGTCTTGCTCACTTGTACCTCTTGCGTCTTGTTTTCCTTTGCTTCCTCTGTGCCTCTGTGCCTCTGTGGTGAATGCTAATGCCGGAAATGGCGCACGCCGGTGAAGGCCATGGCGATGCCGTGTTCGTCTGCGGCGCCAATGACCTCGTCGTCGCGCACGCTGCCGCCGGGCTGGACGATCGCCGCCGCCCCGGCTTTGGCAACAACGTCCACCCCGTCGCGGAACGGGAAAAAAGCATCTGAAGCGACCACCGAACCCTTGAGCGAGAGTCCGGCATTCTCCGCCTTGATCGAAGCGATGCGTGCGCTGTCCACCCGGCTCATCTGTCCGGCACCGACTCCCAGCGTCATGCCCCCGGCGCAGAACACGATGGCGTTGGATTTGACGAACTTGGCGACGCGCCACGCGAACAACAGGTCGGCGAATTGCTGCGGAGTCGGATGTTTCCTGGTGACGATGCGCAGGTCGCCCGCCTTGACGTTCATTGCATCGGGTGTCTGCACCAGCAGGCCGCCGCCGACGCGCTTGGTATCGTAATCGTTGGTTCGGGTATCGGATGCGACTTCCAGCACCCGCAAGTTGCTCTTCTGCGCCAACACCGCCGCGGCCCCCGCCAGCACCCGCGGCGCAATCAATACCTCGGCGAACTGCTGCGACACCGCTGCCGCAGTTTCCTCGTCCAGTTCGCGATTGAAGGCGATGATGCCCCCGAAAGCCGAAGTCGGGTCGGTCTTGAACGCCCGGCGATAGGCCTCGGCTGCGCTTGTGGCCACCGCCACGCCGCACGGATTGGCGTGCTTGATGATCACGCACGCCGGCTGGTCGAAGGTCTTCACGCATTCCCAGGCCGCGTCGGCGTCGGCGATGTTGTTGTAGGAAAGTTCCTTGCCCTGCCGTTGCACATAGTTGCTCAGCGCGCCGGGCACCGGCTTGAGGTCACGGTAGAACGCCGCCTGCTGGTGCGGATTCTCACCGTAGCGCAGGTCCTGGATTTTGACGCTACTCGAATTGAACTGATCGGGGAATCGGCTGTGCTTGCCGTCAATGTTGGTGGCAGTGAGGTAGTTGCTGATCGCACCGTCGTAGGCCGCGGTGTGTGAAAAGGCCTTGCGCGCAAGGCGAAATCGCGTCTCCACGCTGATCGCACCGCTGGCGGATTCCATTTCCGCGATCAGCGCCGGGTAATCCGCCGGATCAGTGATCACGGTGACATGCTGCCAGTTCTTCGCGGCTGCACGCACCATCGTGGGCCCGCCGATGTCGATATTCTCGATGGCTTCCTCGAAGGTGCAATCGGGCTTGGAGATGGTTTCCACGAATGGATATAGATTCACTGCCACCAGTTCGATGGTCGGGATGCCCGCCTTTGCCATCGCCTCGACGTGTGCTGGAAAGTCGCGCCGCGCGAGGATGCCGGCGTGCACTTTTGGATGCAGGGTCTTCACCCGACCGTCGAGCATCTCGGGGAAACCGGTGTAATCGCCGATCTCGGCGACGTTGATGCCGGCCTCGCGCAGCAGCCTGGCAGTACCGCCGGTGGACAGGATTTCGAAACCGAAGTGTTGCAGCGCGCGGCCGAAATCCGCCGCGCCGGTCTTGTCGGAAACGCTGATCAGGGCTTGTCTACGAATCATGGCAGGACCAAAAAAATAAAACCGCCCGCGTTGATCGCGCGGGCGGGTTGGTGCGGGAAGGCACGGCGCGTTACTTGATTCCGTACTCCTTCATTTTCTTGCGCAGCGTATTACGGTTGAGCCCAAGCAGCTGCGCAGCCTGGGTCTGGTTGCCGGCAACCCTGTACAGAACCAACTCGAGCAGCGGCTTCTCCACCGAACTGATCACCATGTTGTAAATCGCACAGGGCTTCTCCCCGTCGAGATCCCTGAAGTAGCCGTCCATTGCCTTGCGTACACAGCGGGCAATTTCGTTGTCATTTATCATGCTGCAAGTTCCTCAGTATAGGTCAGGCGTTCTCCCAACACTGCAAGTCTCGGTGAAAAAGCCATCGACCGCAGCCAGTTGCTGGCGTGCGGTCTCCAGTCGATTCATGGTCTGGCGGAAGGTGGCCGCGCCGGCAAGCTCGCTGGTGTACCAGGAAATGTGCTTGCGGGCGACACGCACGCCGGACAGCTCGCCGTAAAGCGCGTACAGAGCATGCAAATGCTGTACCAGCACGCCATGAATCTCGCCGACTTCTGGTGCGGGCAGTTGCTCACCGCTGGCGAGGTAGTGCTCGATCTCGCGGAAAATCCACGGGCGGCCCTGGGCGGCGCGGCCGATCATGATTGCATCGGCCCGGGTGCTGAAAAGAACTTCGCGCGCCCTTTCGGGTGAATCGATATCGCCATTGGCGATGACCGGAATGGCGACCTGAGACTTCACCGCCGCAATGGTGTCGTACTCGGCATTGCCGGAGAAACCGCAGGCACGGGTGCGGCCGTGGACCGAGAGCGCCTGGATGCCGGCAGATTCCGCTATTTTTGCCACTCGCACCGCATTCCTGTTATGCGCATCCCAGCCGGTCCGGATCTTGAGCGTTACCGGTACTGCGACCGCAGCGACAACCGAATCGAGAATTTTTCCGATCAGAGGTTCGTCGCGAAGCAACGACGAGCCGGCGGCAACGTTGCAGACCTTCTTGGCCGGGCAACCCATGTTGATGTCGATGATCTGCGCCCCGCGCTGCACGTTGTGGCGCGCCGCGTCGGCCATCATCTGCGGGTCGGCGCCGGCGATCTGTACCGAAATCGGCTCGACTTCACCCTGATGATCGGAACGCCGCTGCGATTTCGCCGTGTTCCACAGTTGTGAATTGGCGGAAATCATCTCCGAGACGGCCATTCCCGCACCCATCGCCTTGCACAATTGGCGGAAGGGCCGATCGGTCACGCCCGCCATGGGTGCGACGATCAGATTGTTCTTGAGGGCATGCGGACCGATTTGCATTTGCGTGGCCAATGTGAGAGGAGCGCCATTTTAGCGTAAAGGATGCGGCGTTGAGGGCGCGCAATTGCTACCCGTTGTTACAATCTTGGTTACAAGCTTGCGCCGAAGATCATCCGTTGCATGAATGCGCGTTTGACCGGGGGCGCGATGTCGAGCAGCGCCAGCCCGGCGCCGCGCGCAGCGCGTAAAGGCGCGAAATCGTTGGAAAAAATTCTGACCAGCGAGTCGGTAACGGCGATTCCTCGCCAGCCTGTCCAGTCTGCGGGCCGACCGGTAAGCCGCAAGGCAGACCGCGCTTCCGGGATCAGCGATCGTCGCGATGCAGCAGCAGGTCGGCGAATTCCCACGCATCGCGCAAGCCGAGATTGAATCCCTGACCAGCGATCGGGTGCAGCACCTGCGCGGCATTGCCGAGCAGCACGCTGCGAGGAAGGACGGGATTGGCTGCGTACCTGAGCGTTAGCGGAAACCGGGTGCGCGCTGCGACCGACAGGAAGCGTCCGGCGCGGTCGCCGAAGTGCATCTGCAGGTGCTCGAGGAAAGCTGCTGCCGTTCATGTCGCTGAGTCGGGCCGCCGCTTCCGGCGTCGCAATCCAGACCAGTGCATAGCGGTCTTCGAACGGCAGCAAGGCCACGGGACCGTCGGCGGTGAAGCGTTCGAATGCGCGATGGCCGTGTGGTCTCGACGTTGCGACGGTTGCAACGATGGCGTCCTGTCGGTAGTCGCGAACCTTGATGGTCGCACCGGCGCGTTCTCCCAGGCTGGCGCCGCCGTCGGCAATGACCAGCAGGCGCGCGCGCACTGAGTGTTCCTGATCGCCATGACGGAATCGGATGGCGACTCGATCAGCGCTGAACTCGAGATCATCGACGCTGGCACCGGCGACGCAGCATCGTCTGGCTCGAGGCGAGCGCCTCGCCCAACGCCTTTTGCAGCCGCGCATAGCCGACAACGTAACCGAGCGCCGGCAGACCGGCATCTTCGGCGGCCAGCAGCGCGCGGCCGAATCCGCCTCGCTGCGAGATGTGAATACTGTGTATCGGTGTCGCCGATTCGATGCGGTTCCAGGCATCAAGGCGTGCGAGTATGAGGCGGCTGCCGTAGGACATGGCGAGCGTGCGCCCGTCGCTGGCCGTGCTCAGCTCAGGCCGCGCTTCCAGACAGCAGCACGTCGTAGCCGCCATTGCAAAGCGCGATCGCCAAAGCAGCGCCGACCGGGCCGCCGCCGACGATAACGAGATCGTGTTCGTGTTCCTCATGGTTACGACGAAGCCGGTGTCAGTCCCGCATCAGGGCCTCGATGTCCTTCGATTTCCTTTGGTGCCGCCGCGGTGATGATCTCGCAGCCGCCGCCGGTGACCAGCGCATCGTCCTCGATGCGCACGCCGATATTCCAGAACTTTTCCGGCACGCCCTCGCCCGGCCGCACGTAGCAGCCGGGCTCGACCGTCAGCACCATTCCCGGTTTGAGTTCCAGCCACTTGCCGTTGCGCTTGTAATCGCCGGCGTCGTGCACATCCATGCCCAGCCAGTGGCCGGTGCGGTGCATGTAGAAGCGCTTGTAATCGCCGGACTCGATCGACGGCGTCCACGGTGCCTTTGCACAGCCCGAGGTCCACCATGCCCTGCGCCAGCACCTTCACTGCGGCATTGTGCGGGGCTTCCCACTCGGCTCCGGGCTTGACTTCGGCGATGGCCGCGGCCTGTGCCGCGAGCACCATTTCGTAGATGTCGCGCTGCGCTCCGGCGAACTTGCCGCCGACCGGAAAGGTGCGGGTGATGTCCGAGGCGTAACCATCGAGTTCGCAGCCGGCGTCGATCAACAGAAGTTCGCCGTCCTTGAGAATGGCGTCGTTCTGCACGTAGTGCAGCACGCAGGAATTGGCGCCGCCGGCGACGATCGGCGTGTAGGCCGGGGCCTGCGCGCCACGGCGACGGAACTCGTGAACGATCTCGGCCTCGATCTCGTACTCGCGCAGTCCGGGCCGGGTCGCGCGCATCGCGCGGCGATGCGCTTCCGGTGGAAATGTCCGCAGCGCGGCGCATCGTGCCGAGTTCGTGCTGGTCCTTGATCAGGCGCATGTCATCGAGGAAAACACGTATGTCGCGGATCTCCGCGGGCGCGCTCACGCCGCTGCGAACCTGCGCCCGCACCTTGTTGATCCAGCCGATCACGCGGCTGTCCCATGTCGGCCTCTGACCCGACGTCGCAGAAAACCGCAAGGCTGGTTGGCGAGCAATTGCGGCATCAGATTCGTCGAGCTCGGATATCGGATGCGCCTCGTCGAATCCGAATATCTCGCGCGCCTGTTCCGGACCGTAACGGAAGCCATCCCAGATTTCCCGCTCGGGATTCTTCTCGCGGCAGAACAGCATGCTCTTTGGCTTGGCGCCGGCTACCAGGACCAGCACCGCCTCCGGCTCGGGGAACACCGGATAAGTAGTAGAAGTAGCTGTCGAAGCGGTACGGGTAGCTGGAGTCGCGGTTGCGTGCCCGCTCGGGCGCGGTGCAAACGACGGCCACGCCTTGCTTCATCGTCGAAACCAGCCGTTCACGGCGTTGCGTTTGCAGTCTGTGGTTGTCCATCTTCGGAATGATCGGGAAACGAGCGCAGATTATACGGCCTGCGCGTCGGCAGTTCCTCCCTGCTCAGCGTTTCGCGAGACTTTGGCGCATCAGCGCGGCGACACCGAGGGCGTCGTCGCTGCCCACCTGTTCCAGCGCCTCGATCACCAGCGGCCGGTCGCCTTCCGGTCGGTTCTGGCTCAGCTTGAACTTGCCCTCCAGCCGGGTGATCTCGATCTCGAACCCGACAATTGCCGACAACATTTTGTCCTGATAGTCGGGAGGCAAGGCCATTTTCCAGGGTTCGGGTGAAGCGGCTTCGTGGCGCGTGACCAGCTCGCGCAGAAGCGCCGCCAGCTGCCCGCGGTCTTCGATCAGCGCGGGCCGTCCCTGCGCATGCACCACCGCGTAGTTCCACGTCGGCACGCTCGGGTGCGATGCGTACCAGGCAGGCGAAACGTAGTGATGCGGACCGTGAAAGATCACCAGTACTTCGCGATCAGGCGACAATGTCCGCCACTGCGGATTGGCGTGCGCCATGTGGGCGCGCAGCAATTTGCCCTGCGCGTCCAGCAGGAATGGCAGATGGGAAACCTGGATCTCGCCCTGATGTGCGGAAACCAGCGTGGCGAAATTGTGGGCGCGGACCAGAGCTTGCAGGCGAACGAGGTCGTGCTCGGCAAAGTGCCTGGGAATGTGAATCATGTTCGTGCTCCCGGTTGCAGTCGGGCGTCGAGTTCTGCCAGGCGCCCGGGCGTGCCCACGTCGGTCCACAGGCCGTGGTAATGCTCGCCGGTGACTTTGCCCATTGGCAGTTGGCTGCGCAGCAGCGGCGCCAGCGCGTGCTTGGCGCCGCGCGCGAGTGGCTCGAACAACTCGGCGCGGTACGCGCCCAGGCCGCTGAAGGTCAGCAGTTGCCGGCCGGAGGTGCGCACCAGTCCGTCCTCGAGGCAGAAATCCCCGTTCGAGTGGTGCGGCGGATTATCCACCAGCACCAGATGCGCGAGTGCCCGCGATTCCGCCAGCCGTTCAGCCGCAGCGGCGAGGCCCGAATAGTCGTAGTCGCAATACACATCACCGTTGACCACGGCGAAAGTGCGTCTGCCAATCAGCGGCAACGCATTGCGGATGCCGCCGGCTGTTTCCAGCGCCTCGGGTTCGGCAGAGTAGCGCACCTCGAGATTCCAGCGGCTTCCATCGCCCACCGCCGCTTCGATTTGCCCGCCGAGATGGGCGTGGTTGATCGTGACCATTCCGAATCCGGCGTGGGCAAGTTTCTCCAGATGCCGGAACAAAAGCGGCTTGCCGCCGACCGCGAGCAGGGGTTTGGGCGTGAGATCGGTCAGCGGGCGCATGCGGTTGCCGCGGCCGGCGGCAAGAATCATTGCGGAGGGAGCGGAAGGCGCGGCCACGCTCAGAAGCTGTAACCAGCGGCAGGTTCACGATCCTGGAGCTGATCGAGCAGTCGCAAAAGCGGTGCGAGCGCGGCGTAGCGCAATGCCACCGCACGCACGTAGCCCAGGAAGCGCGGCGTGTCCTCGACGTAACCGGGCTTGCCGTCGCGGTGGCAGATGCGCGCAAAGATGCCGAGCACCTTGAGATGTCGCTGCAGCCCCATCCATTCGAAGTCGCGGTAGAACACGCCGAAATCTGCATTCACTGGCAATCCGGCGCGTCTTGCCCTTTCCCAGTAGCGCACCGTCCAGTCCAGCACCCTTTCCTCTTCCCAGCTCAGGAACGCGTCCTTGAACAGCGACGCCACGTCGTAGCTTATCGGCCCGAATACGGCGTCCTGAAAATCGAGCACGCCGGGGTTAGGGTTGCTCACCATCAAATTGCGCGGCATGTAGTCGCGATGGACATAGACTTTCGGCTGCGCCAGATTGCTCGCAAGGATCAGTCTGAAGATCTGTTCGAGCAACTCGGATTGCTGCGAGTTCAGCTTGATGCCGAGGTGGCGGCCGAGGTACCACTCGGGAAAAAGGTCGAGTTCCCGCCTCAGCAAGGCCTCGTTGTAGGCGGGCAAGCACACCCTCGCGGCTGGCAAGTTGCCAGCGAATCAGCGTGTCGATCGCATCGCCGAAAAGCTGGTCCGCATTGCCGGCGTTGAGCGCCGCGAGATAAGTGGTGGTGCCCAGGTCCGATAGCAACAGGAAGCCGCGCGCCAGGTCCTGCGCCAGCACCGCGGGCACGTGAACCTTCGCATCGGCCATCAATGCGGCCACTCGAACGAAAGGACGGCAGTCTTCCCGCGGCGGCGGCGCATCCATCGCAATCAGCGTGGCATCCGGGAAAGTGACGCGAAAGTAACGGCGGAAGCTGGCGTCGGCGGAAGCCGGCGAGAGGGTGATCGCTTTACCGGGAAACTGGCACGCGATCCAATCCTGAAGAGAGGCGTAACGGTCCAAACGGCTTCGTTGCCTTGACTGTGGTTTTGTGACATTTTAGCACCTCGCCTTGATCAACAGCCCGCATGCATCGACCACGCTTCGCCTCGCCGATTGTCTTGTTGATCTGCCTCCTCGCCCCCGGCGCCGCTGCCGACGAACCTGGTCTAAAGCTGAGAATTCAGCCGTCGTTGATTCCGTATTCCGAAGGCAGAGACGAGTCCACGCCGAAGTTTCTCGAAGCCGATCGGCTGCAGGGCCATCAGGAACGCGAGCTGGAGGCCGAGGGCAACGTCAGCCTGCGCAAGCGCGGAGCCGCGGTATTCTCGGACTATCTCTACTACGCCTTTCCCAGATCAGGAGCTAACCGTCACGGGCCATGTCCGCTTCGAAAAAGAAGGCGACGTCGTCAACGGCGAGAAGTTGTTTTACAAACTCGACAGCGATAGCGGTTACATCGAGAAGCCGACATACAGGTTCCAGCGGATCCGCGCGCGCGGCAGCGCCGATCGGATGGTGATGGAAAGCCGTACCAAAACGCGGGTGGAAAAGGCCACCTACACCAACTGCGACGTCGGCGACGACGACTGGTTCATGCGCGTGGACACGCTGGAACTGGACCGGCAACGCGATGTCGGCGTGGCGCACAACGCCACCGTGGTATTCAAGGGTTTGCCGGTGCTGTACTCGCCCTATCTCGACTTTTCGCTGAGCGGTAGCCGAAAGACCGGCTTGCTGCCGCCGACCATTGGCAGCACCGGGCAGAGCGGATTCGAGGTCACGCAGCCGTTCTACTGGAACATCGCGCCGAATCGCGACGCCACCATCGCACCGCGCGTTCTTGCCAGGCGTGGCGTGCTGCTCAACACGGAACTGCGCTATCTGGAGCCGAGTTTGGGAGGTGAAGTACGCGCGGAATACCTTCCGGATGACCGGGAGAAACAGGAAACGCGCTATGGTTACTCTTGGCAGCACACCGCAGCAGTTCGGTTACAGGTTTCTCCGGGGCGCTGAACCTGCAAGGCGTGTCCGACGACACCTATTTCACAGACCTGAGCGACAAGATCGCGGCGACTTCGCAGACCAACCTGCCTCGCGAAGGCAATCTGTTCTACGACGGTGACTGGTGGAATCTGAACGCCCGCGTGCAACGCTTTCAGACCCTTCAGGATCCACTGGCCCCGGTCACGCCGCCGTATGCGCGCGCGCCGCAGATTACTCTTAACGTCAATCGCCAGACCGACTATTTACCTCGATCTCGGTCTGCAGGGCGAGTATGTCGACTTCGATCATCCCTTCCTGCTGAACGGCAGGCGCCAGATTCTCTATCCATCGATCAGCGTGCCGCTGCAAACGTCGTATTTCTACGTTACGCCCAAGATCGGGTATCACGACACCCGCTATTCTTTCGAGGATTCGAATCTTCCTGACGAAACGACGGGGATTGCCGATCTACAGCATCGACAGCGCGGTAACCTTCGAGCGCAACGCCCGGCTGTGGGGCCGCGATTTCATCCAGACGCTGGAACCGCGCCTTTACTACGTTTACATACCATTTCGCCCGCAGGACCAGTTGCCGATCTTCGACACCGCCATAGCGGACTTCAACCTGGCGCAGATCTTCACCGAAAACCAGTTCACCGGCGGCGACCGAATCAACGACGCCAACCAGCTCACCGCGGCGGTGTCGAGCCGGCTGATCGATCCGGCCAACGGCGAAGAGCAGGTTCGCTTCGTCCTCGGCCAGCGCTTACTACTTCAAGGAGCAGCAGGTTACCCTTAACAGCACGGCGAGGGATTCCGATCGTTCCGACGTTCTGGCGGCGATGACCGGCAGGATCACCACCAACTGGGTGACCGATGTCGGCCTGCAGTACAGCGCCAATGCCAACCGCATGGAACGCAGCAACGTGGCGCTGCGCTATCAGCCGGCAATCGGCAAGGTGACTGAATTTCGGCTACCGCTTCACGCGCAATACGCTGGAACAGGTGGATCTATCGTCGCAGTGGCCAATCGGCGGGCGCTGGACCGGGTTGGCGCGCTGGAGCTACACTTTGCTTGACAAGACGCCTTCTGGAGGGGCTCGCAGGGGTCGAGTACAATGCCGGCTGCTGGGCGGCCCGTTTCGTGATGCACCGGTTTGTCAGCGCGACGCAGGAATACGTCAACGCGATGTTCTTTCAGCTCGAGTTGAACGGCGTCTCAAAGATCGGCTCAAACCCGCTTGAGTTGCTGCGGCAGAACGTCACCGGCTACACCAAGACCAACGAGCCGCCACCGGGAGAAGGCAATCCGTTCCCGGCGTATTGAACGCGGTAAGCATCCGGTGCTAACGCCCATTGCCGCCAGCATCAGCGCCCGCGTCGTCTTGCCATGATAACGATAATGCGAATTCTGGTTCTGATTCTTGCATTGCTTGGTGCCGCGATGGCCAGCGGGGCGCCGGGAGAGCGTGCGCGCGGCGAGCCCGCCCTTCTCGATCGCGTGGTTGCGGTGGTCAACAACGAAGTCATCACCCGTCTCGATCTCGATGAGCAAGTGAAGGTGGCGCTGCAGCAGCTGCGACGCCAGAACACTCCGCTGCCCGCTCAGGACGTGCTGGAGCGCCAGTTGCTGGAGCGGCTGGTTACCGCACGTGTGCTGGTGCAGACTGCCAGGGAAACTGGTTTGCGGGTGGACGATACCCAGTTGCAGCGCTCGCTGGAACGCATCGCCCAGGAGAACAAACTGACGCCCGAAGCGTTCCGCAAGGCGCTGGAAAGCGACGGCGTAAATTTCAACCGCTTTCGCGACGAGTTGCGCAACGAGATCCTGATCGCTCGACTCAAGGAGCGCGAAGTCGACAGCAAGATCCTCATCACCGATGCAGAGATCGATAACTATCTCAAGAACCAGCAGAATCTGGGCGGAAAGGACGACGAGTACAGCCTTGCACACATCCTGGTGATGGTTCCCGAGCAAGCCAGCCCGGAGCAAATCCAGGCCAAGCGCGCTGCGGCGCAGAAGGCGCTGGTACAACTCAGGGGTGGTGCGGATTTCCGCCAGGTGTCGGCGGGCGTATCCGACGCGCCGAATGCGCTCGAAGGCGGCCCGCTGGGATGGCGCCCGGCTTCGCGCCTGCCGCAGATCTTCGTAGCCTCGGTGACGACCATGAAGGTCGGTGACCTGAGCCCGGTGCTGCGCAGCGCGAATGGCTTCCACATTTTGAAGCTCCTCGACAAGCGCGGCAACGAAACACCGGTGATTGTCCAGCAGACCCACACCCGCCACATCCTGGTGCGCCTCAATGAAGTAGTTTCCGAAACCGATGCGAAACAGCGTCTGTTCAATCTCAAGGAGCGAGTCGACAATGGCGCCGATTTCGCCGAACTGGCGCGACTGCAGTCCGAGGACGCGAGTTCCTCCCGCGGCGGCGATCTCGGCTGGCTGTCGCCGGGTGACACGGTGCCGGAGTTCGAGCGCGCTATGAACGCGTTGGAGCCGGGACAGGTGAGCGAGCCGGTACGGTCGCCATTCGGCTGGCATCTGATCCAGGTGCTCGAGCGGCGCAGCGAAGACTTGTCAAAGGAGCGTCAACGGCTGCTGGCACGCCAGGCAATCCGCGCGCGCAAATCCGACGAAGCCTATCAGGAGTGGGTACGACTGCAGCGCGACCGCGCCTACGTGGAACTGCGTCTCGAAGAGCGCTGAGCGGAATCGAAGGATCTCTTGCCAGCTCCGGGTTGACCCTCTTGCAGGCAGCGCATACTTCCAGAAAGAGGTTCAGCCAGAACTTTCTGGAGGATCGCGGCATCGTCCGTCAGATCGTCGCCGTAATTGACCCCCGGCGCGACGACCGCATCGTAGAGATCGGCCCGGGTCCGGGCGCACTCACTGCACCGCTGCTCGAACATGTATCCCGTCTTGACGTGATCGAAATCGACCGCGATATCGTCCGCGGTCTGCGTGCGCGTTTCCCATCGGAGAGCCTGCACGTCCATCAGGGCGATGTGTTGGAGTTCGATTTTTCCGCGTTTGGCGCAGACATCCGCGTCGTCGGCAACCTTCCCTACAACATCTCGACACCGATCCTGTTTCATCTGACCGCGCAGGTGGCGATGTTGCGTGACTGCCATTTCATGCTCCAGCGCGAGGTCGTCGAGAGGATGGCGGCCGAACCCGGTTCTCCGGACGTACGGCCGCCTGTCGGTGATGTTGCAGTACCGGTGGGCCATCGAGTCTCTGTTCGACGTGCCGCCGACGGCATTTCAACCTCAACCCAAAGTCTGGTCCTCGGTCGTGCGGATGATGCCCTACGCGACCCTGCTCCACCGCGCCAATGATGAGTCCTTGTTTGCCGACGTGGTGACGCGCGCGTTCGGCCAGCGCCGCAAGACGCTGCGCAACGCGTTGAGAATGATGATTGAAGCGGGGGAACTGGAACAACTGGGAATCGAGCCGGGCGCCAGAGGCGAGACCCTCGGTGTTCCGGAATTCGTGCGCATCGCGAACTATCTCGCGGCCCGGGGGCGCTGGATGAATTCGATCTTGTAGCCGTCCGGGTCTTCGACAAAGGCAATCACGGTGGAGCCGTGCTTCATGGGACCGGCCTCGCGTGTCACTTTGCCCCCGCGCTTGTTCACGTCCTCGCAGGCCTTGTAGGCATCGTCAACCTCGAGCGCGACATGACCGTAGCCGTTGCCCAGGTCGTACTTTGTGGTGTCCCAGTTGTGGGTCAGTTCGAGCACGGCTTCCTTGTCTTCGTCGCCGTATCCGACGAACGCCAGGGTGAAACGGCCTTCCGGATAGTCCTTCTGGCGCAGCACCTTCATGCCAAGCACCTTGGTATAGAAGTCGATCGAGCGTTTCAGGTCGCCCACCCTCAGCATCGTGTGCAGAATTCGCATGTCGTGCTTTCCTCAGATTTCGACCAGCTCGAAGTCTTCCTTGCGCGCTCCGCATTCCGGGCAAACCCAGTTGACCGGCACATTCTCCCAGCGTGTGCCGGCGGGAAGGCCCTCTTCGGGCAGGCCGGCCGCCTCGTCGTAGATGAATCCGCAGATCAGGCACATGTGGGTCTTGTATTCTTCGTTGTCGCTTGCAGCCATGGTTTGGGGAATGGCGGAACTTTTCAGTTAATATCCCATTTTAAGTCGAAACGCTGCTGCGAAACATCGCCGTGCCAGATTCTCTCCCGATCGTGCTCGTGTTCGCGGCGACTGATCCCAGCGGTGGCGCGGGGATACAGGCGGATATCCTTACGCTGTCGAGCATGGGTTGCCATCCGTTGTCGGTGATCACCGCCGTGACCATCCAGGACACAATGGGCGTGGAAGATGTGCTGCCGATCGATGCAGAGTGGGTCGCCGACCAGGCGCGCTGCGTGCTCGAGGACATGCCGGTCACGGTGTTCAAGGTCGGCCTGCTCGGAAGCGTCGAGGCGATTGCCGCCATTGCCGAAGTGGTTTCCGATTATCCCGATATCCCGCTGGTGCTCGATCCGGTGCTCGCCTCGGGCCGCGGCGACGAACTGGCTTCCGAGGACATGATCTCGGCGATGCGCGAGTTGCTGATCCCGCAGACCACGTTGATCACGCCCAACAGCCTCGAGGCCCGGCGCCTGGCGCAGGACGACAGCAACGAAAACGACGACCCTGACCTGGAAGAGTGCGCGCAGCGCCTGCTCAATCTTGGCTGCGAGTACGTCCTTGTGACCGGCACCCACGAGAATACGGCGCAGGTGGTCAATACACTCTACGACCAGCAGGGCGTGGTGAGATCCGACTCCTGGCAACGCCTGCCCGGTATTTTTCATGGCTCAGGCTGCACGCTTGCCTCGGCGGTCGCAGCGACGATCGCCAACGGCCTCGGCGTACCTGAGGCCGTACGCGATGCACAGGAATACACCTGGCAAACGCTCAAGTTCGCGTATCGGACCGGAATGGGTCAGTTGATCCCGGACCGTCTGTTCTGGGCGCGCGAGGAAGAGCCGGAGGATGCGCAAGACAGTTAGCGGGCTGTATGCGGTCACGCCCGACCTTGCCGATTCCGTGCTGTTGACGAGCAAGGTCGAGGCTGCGTTGCGCGGCGGCGCGCGTGTGGTCCAGTACCGCAACAAGGTCGCCGACGAGCGGTTGCGGCACGAACAGGCCCTTCAGATTGCGCGGTTGTGCCGCGACGCGGGCGCCTGCTTCATTGTCAACGACGGTGTCGAACTCGCGCGCGCGGTGGCAGCCGACGGAGTGCACCTGGGCAAGGAAGACAACGGCGTGGGCGCGGCGCGTGCACGGCTCGGTCCCGGCAAGCTGATTGGCGTGTCGTGCTACAACGAGTTGTGGCGCGCGCGCGAGGCTGTTGGGCAGGGCGCGGACTACGTCGCGTTCGGCAGTTTCTTCCCGTCGTCGACCAAGCCCGGCGCGGTCACGGCGCGCCGCGACCTGTTGCGTGCGGCAAAGAAGTTCGCGCTCCCGATCGTCGCGATCGGCGGAATCACACTGGACAACGCTGCGGGACTGATCGAAGCCGGCGCCGACGCGGTGGCAGTGGTCAGCGCCGTCTTCGATGCGCCCGATGTTGAAATCGCGGCACGCCGCATTGCCAGGCTGTTCGCGGAACACTGTGAGTCCTGAAACTGCAAGCATGCAAACGAAAAACGAGATTCTTTTCGACAAATCACAGCGGGTGATTCCCGGCGGAGTGAACTCACCGGTGCGCGCCTTCCGCTCGGTGGGCGGCACGCCGTTGTTCTTGAGCCGTGGGGAGGGTGCCTGCGTATGGGACGCGGACGGCAGGCGCTACATCGACTACGTCGGTTCCTGGGGGCCGCTCGTGCTTGGCCACGCCCATCCGCAAGTCGTGGAAGCTGTGCGGGAGGCTGCTTCCAGGGGCCTGAGCTTTGGTGCCCCGACGGAAGCCGAACTGGAAATGGCGGAACTGATCACCCGCCTGCTGCCGTCGATCGCAGCAGGTGCGTCTGGTGAGTTCCGGCACCGAGGCCACCATGAGCGCGATCCGCCTGGCGCGCGGTTTTACCGGACGCGCGAAGATCGTCAAGTTCGAGGGCTGTTACCATGGCCATGCCGATTCGTTGCTGGTAAAGGCCGGTTCCGGCGCGCTGACTTTCGGTCAGCCCAGTTCCGCCGGCGTGCCGGCGGAGATCACGGCGCACACGCTGGTGCTCGACTTACAACGACGCCGGCATGCTGGAGCGCGCGTTTCGGTGCGCAAGGCGATGAAATTGCCGCCGTGATCGTCGAGCCGGTCGCGGGCAACATGAATCTGGTCAAGCCCAGGCCGGAATTCCTGCGTGCGCTTCGTGACCTTTGCACGAAGCACGGCGCTGTATTGATTTTCGATGAAGTAATGACCGGTTTCCGCGTCGGGCTCCAGGGAGCGCAGGGGCTTTACCGCATCACGCCCGACCTGACCACGCTGGGCAAGGTCATCGGCGGCGGCATGCCGGTCGGCGCGTTCGGCGGACGGCGCGACATCATGCAGTGCATCGCCCCGCTTGGGCCGGTGTACCAGGCCGGAACGCTGTCCGGTAATCCGGTCGCGGTCGCCGCCGGGCTGGCCACGCTCAAGCTTGTACAGGCGCCCGGTTTCTTCGAGCGGCTTGGCAACGCCACTGCAAGGCTGGTGCAGGGCCTGCAGAAGGCTGGCAGGGATGCCGGGTTGGCGTTTTCGGCGCAATCGGTCGGCGGAATGTTCGGCGTGTACTTCCGAGCCGCATCGCCGGAGAGCTACGCGCAAGTCATGGAATGCGACAAGAATGCCTTCAACCGTTTCTTCCATGCCATGCTGGCTCAAGGCGTATATCTGGCGCCATCGGCATTCGAAGCAGGATTCGTCTCCGCCGCTCATGGCGAAGCCGAAATCGAGCGCCACCATCGAGGCGGCAGCGGCGGCGTTCGCGAAAGGCGCGGCCGCGTGAACTGCCGCGCGGTCAGCGCAAACCGGAGAGGTACTCGGCGACGGCGGCAATTTCCGTGTCGGTGAGCCGGGCCGCGACCGCGCGCATCATGTTGTTGGCGTCGTTGGCGCGCTCTCCGGCACGGAATGCCTTCAATTGCGCGGCGACGTACTCGCGATGTTGACCGGCAAGTCGCGGATACTGGGACGGAATTCCGGCAGCCGTTCGGCGAATGGCAGCCGGCACAGGCCGCCACGCCGGCGACGACGTTGCCGCCGCGAAACAGCTTGCGTCCGTGCGCGGCCAGATCCTTGTCCTTCGCCGCAGGTTCACCGGGTTTCTGCGTGGCGTAATAAGCGGCAAGGTTGCGCATGTCGTCGGCAGACAGGGCGGCTACCATGCCTGTCATCACGGCGTTGTTGCGGTTGCCCGATTTGAATTCGATCAATTGCTTGAACAAATACTCGGGAAGCTGGCCGGCGAGGCTCGGATTCATCGGCAGCGGGCTGTTGCCGTCGGCTCCGTGGCAGGCGGCGCAGATCTGGTTGGCAATGGGCTGGGCCTTGGCGGGATCGCCGAAATCAGCCGCAACCGCCGGCGTGACGGAAATGAATGCGACCACGGTCGCCGCGATGAAACGGTTCATGAACACTCCTTCGATTTCGTGGCGATTCCACGGCCTGCGCCGATTCCCGCGAGAGGCGCAATTTTAGCGTAAGTGATGAACCGCACCCGCTTGTTCGACGACGTCGCCTTCTTCACCACGGCCGCGCATGAGCGCGACCTGCCGGCTTCGTCTGCGGTCGAAGTGGCGTTTGCTGGACGCTCGAATGCGGGCAAATCGAGCGCGCTCAATGCCCTTGCCCGGCGCCACCGCCTGGCGTTCGTGAGCAAGACCCCAGGCCGCACGCAGCAGATCAATTTTTTCAGTCTGGGGGCAAGGCGCTTTCTGGTGGACTTGCCCGGATACGGGTATGCGCGGGTCCCGGAGGCGATGAGACGGCACTGGCGGGAACTGCTGTCCGGCTACTTGCAGACTCGCGGCCAGTTGCGCGGGCTGGTGGTGGTAATGGATGCCCGTCATGCGTTGACGCCGCTGGACCGGCAGCTGCTGGACTGGTTCGCCCCGACCGGCCGGCCGGTGCACGTGCTGCTGACAAAGGCAGACAAATTGTCGAAACAGGAAGCGACAATTCTATTGCGCGATGTCGGCGAAAGGCTCGCCGCCGAGTACCACGGCAGCAGCGTTCAGCTCTTCTCGGCCATGACCATGCAGGGCGTCGACGAAGCGGAGGCGCTGTTGGCCAAATGGTTCGATGCCGGGTATGGTCGGCAGGGGCAGCTAGAATAAAAAACCCCCGGTTAAAGGGGACTAAAACCGGGGGCGAAACAAAGCCTCAATTGGATTAAGGCACCCGCTCAGGGAGGAGAGGCGGGAGACATCACTGTCTGCACATTGAGAGTGCAGGAATCACAAAAAAGTTCCGTGTTGCGCAATTAAGGCTTTATCATTGAATTCAACAAGATAGTTTCTCTCTTGCCAACCGGATACCCGGGTGCGCGGGGAACCAAGGACCGATCATGCATGTACTCGGAAAGTTTCCAATCCGCAGGATGCGCAGGCTGCGCCGTGACGATTTTTCCCGGCGCATGGTGCGCGAACATCGGCTGTCTGCGGACGATTTCATCTACCCGGTGTTCGTCATCGATGGACAGAACCGCAGCGAGGCGGTTCAGTCAATGCCAGGAGTGGAACGGGTCACCGTGGACGCGCTACTCAGGCAGGCCGAGAACTGCGTCGAGCTTGGGGTGCCCGCACTCGCATTGTTTCCGGTCGTGGACAACAAGCTCAGGACCGCCGATGCCAGCGAAGCGTTCAACCCCGACGGGCTCGCTCCCCGAGCCATCCGGGCGCTCAAAAGCCGCTTTCCGCAATTGGGGGTCATCACCGATATTGCCCTGGATCCCTATACCAGCCACGGCCAGGATGGTCTGATCGACGACAACGGTTACGTGCTCAACGACGAGACCATCGAGGCGCTGGTCAAACAGTCGCTGACGCATGCCGAAGCCGGGGTGGATATCGTCGCGCCCTCGGACATGATGGACGGGCGCGTCGGGGCGTTGCGTCAGGCGCTGGATCAGAGCGGGCATATCTACACGCGCATTCTCGCCTACGCAGCCAAATACGCGTCGAGTTTCTATGGCCCGTTTCGCGACGCGGTCGGCTCAGCGGCAAACCTGGGCAAAGGCGATAAGTTCACATACCAGATTGATCCGGCAAACAGCGACGAGGCGCTTTGGGAAGTGGGAATGGACCTCGAAGAGGGCGCTGACATGGTGATGATCAAGCCCGGGATGCCCTACCTCGACATCGTGCGCAGGGTGAAGGACGAGTTCGGCGCGCCGACCTTCGTGTATCAGGTCAGCGGCGAGTACGCGATGCTCCAGGCCGCGGGGGGCAACGGCTGGATCGACCGTCGCAAGTGCATTCTGGAGTCGTTGCTGGCCTTCAAGCGCGCCGGGGCCGACGGCATACTTACTTATTTTGCCCTGGAAGCGGCCGCCTGGCTCAAAGAGGGTTAGCCTTAGCGCCCGCTGTTCCGCCGCTATCGAGCACCGAGTTCAGCCAGTCGATACGGGCGCGTTCGAAGGGTTTGCCCTCGGCGGTAGTACGTAGCTGATAGCGCAAATCGCGCGGCGCGAATACGGTGATCTCGAAATTGGCGTCGTCGGTACTGACGCTGAAATTCGGAACGCTGCGCGGTTCCCCGCCGATGTAAATACGCCGTTCGCGGCTGCGGTAGGGAATCTGGCGGTTGAGCAGAAACAATTCCACGTCCTTCACGCTATCGGTGAAAAGGTGGATATTGATGTCGGAGTACTTGCCTGCGCTGCCGGAGAGCACTGAACCGGACAGATGAGGATCGAATTGCGCGAGCAGTTGCATCATCTCGCGGGCATTCTGCCGCAGGTGCACGCAGACGCGCCTGCTGCTCGTCGGCTTGGTAGAGCTGCTGGTAGGCGCGCAGAGCCTGCTCCACTTCGTCATTGTTGGGCAGGTTGCGGGTGTCGGGCGCCCCGGCCTGGCGTGCCGCCTTGCGCTTGGCCAGCGCAAAATCATCGATCCCGTCGACGGCCATCAGTCGCGCCGCAAGCTGCGCGATGCGCTCGCGCATCTGTCGGTTGTTGCCGTTGTCCCTCGACATCGGCGTTCAGTATAGCTGGTCCCTGACTTCCTCCGGCGGCTTGGCGGAGTCACCAAGCTCCTCTTCCGGGCTGCTCTCCTGCTCCGGCGGTACGTTCTCGTGATAGAAGTACTCGATCATCGGCGTGGCCGCGTACCGGTCGCGAAGCCCTGTTTGCGGATTGATCGCGACTGCGACCACGCCCTGGGGCGCCACCCAGAGTTCTTCCGACTGGCCTTTAAGCACGGTTCCCATGTACGACATCCAGATCGGCAGGGCCGCCACCGCGCCGGTTTCGTGATCGCCCAGCGTGCGCGGGATGTCGTAGCCCATCCACACCACGGTCGCCAGGTTGCGCTGGAAACCCGCAAACCACGCGTCCATCTGCTCGTTGGTCGTGCCGGTCTTGCCGGCCAGATCCACGCGGCCCAGAGCCATGGCGCGCGCTCCGGTGCCACCGCGGATCACGTCCTGCATCATGTTTGCCATGATGAACGCATTGCGCGGCATCGATCACCCGTTCCGCGCCCTTGCCGACCTGGATGGGATTGGCCTTGCCGAGGATTTCGCCCTGCGCGTCCTCGATGCGCTCGATGAAGTATGGCGTCACACGGAATCCACCGTTTGCGAACACCGAGTAACCCATCACCATTTCCAGGGGCGTAGTCGACCCGGCGCCCAACGCCATGGTCAGGTAGGGCGGGTGTTGCTTCGGATCGAATCCGAAGCGCGAGATGTAGTCCTGTGCGTACTGCGGAGTGATCGCCTGCAGGATCCGTATGGACACCAGGTTCTTCGATCGGGTCAGCGCCGTGCGCATGCGAATCGGGCCATCGAAGGTGCCGTCGAAGTTTCTTGGCTCCCAGTTCACCGACCCGGTTTCGCTGGCATCGATGGTCAGTGGCGCGTCGTTGATGATGGTGGCCGGCGTGAAACCCTTTTCCAGCGCCGCGGAGTAAATGAAGGGCTTGAAGCTCGAACCGGGCTGCCGGCGCGCCTGAGTGACGTGGTTATATTTGTTGCGGTAGAAGTCGAATCCACCGACCATGGCCCGGATCGCGCCGTCGTTGGTGTTCACGGACACCAGTGCGGCCTCGACCTGCGGCAACTGCACGATTTTCCACCCGCCTACGCTGTCGGGTTGCACCCTGATCAGTGCGCCGCGGAGCAGCCTCAGTTTGGCAGGCGCGCGGTTGCCGATCATGCGGCTGGCGAACTTCAGCCCGTCGCCGGTGATATTGACGAATTCGCCGCCCTTGCGGTAGGCCTTCACCGCCTTGGCGTCGACCTCCAGCACGATGGCCGGGTAGATGTCGTCGCTTTCCAGTTCGTCCTGAAGCGCATCCTCAAGTGCTTCTTCCCCGATTTCTTGCTTGGGGAGATCGAAGTAGCCCTCCGCGCCGCGATAATTCTGGCGCTGATCGTATTCCAGCACCCCCTGGCGCAGCGCCCGATAAGCAGCGTCCTGATGCACTTTGGACAGAGTGGTGTAGACCCGGAAGCCGCGGGTATAGGCTTCCTCCTTGTAGGCGTCGTAGATGGCCTGACGTACCATTTCGGCGAAGTGGTCCGCCCGCGTTGCGAACTCCTGGACCTGGCGGGTGACGATGATCGGCTGGGCATCCGCCTGCTTGAACTGCTCGGCGTCGATATGATTGAGCTCGAGCATGCGCCGCAGCACGTAGCGCTGCCGCTGCTTGGCGCGGTTCATGTTGATCGACCGGGTTGTAACGGGACGGCGCCTTTGGCAGCCCGGCAAGCATGGCGATCTCGCCAAGGTTCAACTGGTCCAGCGGTTTGCCGAAGTACACCAGCGCGGCGGCGCCGAAGCCGTAGGCGCGCTGGCCGAGGTAAATCTGGTTGATGTAAAGCTGCAGGATTTCGTCTTTGGTCAGACTGTGTTCGATCTTGAACGCGAGCAGCGCCTCATTGAACTTGCGGCTGAAGGTTTTCTCGGTGGAGAGAAAGAAGTTTCGTGCCACCTGCATGGTGATGGTGCTGGCACCCTGCCGGGCGCTGGCGGCGGCGAAATTGGACAGTGCTGCGCGTACCACGCCAATGTAGTCGACCCCGCCGTGTTCGTAAAAGCGCTCGTCCTCGGCTGCAATGATTGCCTTGCGCAATATGTCGGGCGTCTGCTCGATCTTGACGAAGGCTCGCTTCTCCTCGCCGAATTCCCCGATCAGGTCGCCTTCGACGCTGAAGATTTGCAGGGGAATCTTGGGCTGATAGGAGGTCAGCGCCTCCAGGGAAGGCAGGTTCGGATAGGCCACCACCATGGCATATCCGACCACCAGGACGATCGCGGCCGCGATCGCGGCCAGCCCAAACAGGCCATAAAACCACCAACGGGAGGACATGGGATAGGCTAAGGAGGGGTACTGACAGGGGGAACGGCGGGCATTATATAGATGTTGCCAAGTCCCGACAGAACGGGGCGTTAAATCGCTTTACTTGCAAAATAGTTGTTGCTAGCATTTAATGTAGATTATACGTATCGCGCCTAAACGGCCAATGCTCAAAGGAAAATTCGAGTTCGATCCGGACTTCCTCAGCGGTCTGCTGAAAGCCAAGTCGCCGCCTCTTGTCGGGGTCGATATCAGTTCCTCTTCCGTGAAAATGGTCGAGTTGACCGGTCCTGGAAGGGGCCGCTATCGCCTTGAGCGCTATTCCATCGAGCCGCTTCCGAAGGACGCGGTGGTGGACGGCAACATCATGAACCTCGAAGAAGTGGGCGACGCACTGAGGCGCGGCTGGAAGCGCATGGGCACCCGGGTCAAGAACCTGGCCATGGCCCTGCCCTCCGCGGCGGTCATTACCAAGAAGATCGTCGTTCCAGCAGGCCAGACCGACGACCAACTCGAAGCGCAGGTCGAGACCGAAGCCAATCAATACATTCCGTTTGCCCTCGAAGAAGTCAACCTCGACTTCCAGATTCTCGGCCCGGCGCCCAACAGCACGGAGGACGTGGAGGTCCTGATCGCTGCCTCGCGCAAGGAAAAAGTCGACGACCGCGTGGCTGTGGCCGAGTCGGTCGGTCTCAAGGCCGTTGTGATGGATATCGATTCCTTTGCCTCCCAAAATGCATTCGAACTGATGCAGGGCCAGCTGCCCGACGGCGGCCGCGATCAGACCATCGCCCTGGTGGACATCGGTGCCTCGATGATGAACATCAACGTGTTGCGCAACAACCAGTCGGTCTATATGCGTGAGCAGCCTTTCGGCGGCAATCAGCTCACCCAGGAGATCATGCGCCACTACAATCTCTCGCCCGAGGAAGCCGAGGCCGCCAAGCGCAACGGCGGGCTGCCGGATACCTACGACTCCGAAGTCCTGGCGCCGTTCATGGACACCCTGGCGCTCGAAGTTGCCAGAGCACTTCAGTTCTTCTTTACTTCCACCCAGTACAACCAGGTTCACCACATTTTCATCTCCGGCGGCTCGGCGACCATTCCCGGTCTGTCGGAAGTGGTGGCAGAGCGCACCCAGGTCAATACACTGGTCGCCAATCCGTTCGTTGGAATGGAGGTTTCCTCCAAAGTTCGGCAGGCCCAGCTTGCGGTGGATTCGCCCGCGCTGCTGGTTGCCTGCGGACTGGCACTGAGGAGATTCGACGAATGATCCCAATCAACCTACTGCCGCATCGCGCAGAGCGGCGCAAGGCGCAGACGCGCCAGTTCGCCGTTCTGGCAGTCATGACGGTGGTTCTCGCGGGAGCGATCGTCGGCGCGGTTCATACGCTGTTCGCAGGCCGCATCGAGAACCAGCTGGATCGGAACAAATATCTGCAGACCGAGATTGCAACGCTCGACAAGCAGATCGACGAAATCAAGAAACTCAAGGAGCAGACGCAGGCGCTGCTGGCGCGCAAACGCGTTGTCGAAACCCTGCAGACCAACCGCACGGAGACCGTGCGGCTACTCGACCAGATGGTGCGGCAACTGCCGGATGGCGTACATCTGAAAACGTTGAAGCAGACAGGACAGAAGGTCAATGTCGTCGGCTACGCCACCTCGAATGCGAGGGTATCGACGCTGATGCGCAATCTCGAGGCTTCGCCATGGCTGGAAACCCCGTCCCTGGTTGAGGTCAAGGCCACCAAAATGGGCAAGGACAACATCATCCTCAACGAGTTCATTCTCAACGTGACCATCTCACGGCCGAAGGAAGAGGCAGTGGGAACTAAACCGGGCACCCCCGCCACGCCGGGCGCCGCGGCCGTGCCGAAGACCTGACGATCATGACGTTCGACGACCTGAGACGACTGGACCCTAGGGACATCGGCAGCTGGCCGGTGGTGCCCAAGCTGGGAGCGCTGTTCATTCTGCTTCTGCTCATCGTGTTTGCCGGTTACTGGTTCGACTGGAAAAACCAGCTCGAGGAGCTGGCTCAGGCGCGCAACAAGGAACAGGAGCTGCGTACCGCATTCCTCGACAAGCAGAAACAGGCGGTGAATCTCGAGGCTTATCGCAAACAACTTGCGGAAATCGAAGAATCCTTCGGAGAAATGCTCAAGCAACTGCCTAACAAGTCGGAGATGGAAGCATTGCTTACCGACATCAATCAGGCGGGGCTGGGTCGCGGATTGCAGTTCGAGTTGTTTCGCCCGGCTCAGAAGGAAAACACGTCGGAGTTCTACGCGGAGTTACCGATCACCATCAAGCTTACCGGCAAATACCACGATATTGGCGCGTTCGCGAGCGACGTTTCCCAACTATCGCGCATCGTAACCCTGAACGACATTGCGCTGATCCCCAACAAGGAAGGCGACGTGGTCCTGGATGCGGTGGCCAAGACTTTCCGATATCTGGATGAGGGTGAAATTTCCGCGCAGCGCAAAGCCGCCCGTGACGCTGCCGCGAGGAAGGCCGGTAAGAAGTGATGCGTTGCCTGATTGTCCCAGCGGTCGCCGCGTTGCTGGTCGCCGGTTGCGGCGGCGACGAGTTCTCCGACCTCAGGGAGTTCGTCAAGGAGTCCGGCGCAGGACTGCGCGGCCGCGTCGAGCCGATACCGGAAGTCAAGCAATTCGAGCCTTTTGCTTACAACGCATTCGATCTCCCCGACCCCTTCAAGCCGCGCACGACGGTAGCCGATAGCCGCATTCCCGGCGGGGGGCCGCAGCCGGACCTGAACCGCCGCAAGGAAGCGCTGGAGGCGTTCCCCCTCGAGAGCCTGCAGATGGTCGGAACGCTTGAACAGAAGCGGGTCAACTATGCACTGATCAAGACGCCGGACAAGAATCTTTACCGTGTCAAGATTGGCAACTACGTCGGACAGAATTTCGGCGTGATTACCACTGTCAGCGATTCCGCTGTGACCCTCAAGGAGGTCATCCAGGATCCATCCTCGGGTTCCTGGACAGAGCGCACCAGCAGTTTGCAGCTGCTCGAGTAATAAACAAGGAGCACGCGAATATGAAACGCTTCGGTCGTTCGATTAATGTGGTTGCCGCCCCGTTCTGCCTGTTGCTGGTGCTGAGTAGTTTCGCGGCGCACGGCGAGGACGCCAAGACGGGTAACGGCGGTACCGGCAACGTCATACAGTCGATCGACGTTTCCGAACAGGCTGGTACGGTTACCGTCAGGCTCGGCCTCAAGGAGGCCATGCCGAATCCTCCCGCCGCCTTCACTGTGAATAACCCGCCCAGGGTAGCGCTCGATTTTCCGAACACGGCAAACGGCCTCGGCAAGAGCACCCAGGACGTCAACCAGGGCGACCTGCGCACGATACGATTGGGCCAGTCGGGCGGGCGCACGCGGGTGGTATTCAACCTGGCCAAGCTGGTCAAGTACGACACGCGGATGGAGGGCAACACCGTCGTCGTTACGCTGCAGACCGCCGGCGCAACCTCTGCAGCGGCGGCGACCACGCAGTTTGCCGAGACCAAGCCTACAAGCGAAGCGCACAGCGTCCAGGATGTCGACTTCCGCCGCGGCAAGAATGGGGAGGCGCAGATCATCGTCGACCTCTCCGATACGGCAACCGGTATCGATTTGCGCCAGCAAGGCCGCACCGTCCTCGTCGACTTTCTCCAAACCATGCTGCCGCCGGCGCTGGAGCGACGTTTTGACGTTACCGACTTCGGTACCCAGGTCGATTTCTTCGAGGTTGCCCGGCAGGGCAACAATACCCGCATTACCGTCACCCCGAAGGGGCGCTGGGAGCAGTCGGCATACCAGACGGACAAGCGCTTCATCATCGAAATCAAGCCTGTGGTCGAGGAAGCCGGCCGGCCGAAGGAAGGCAAAGGTTATACCGGCGAGAAACTCTCGCTGAACTTCCAGAACATCGAAGTGCGTGCCGTGCTGCAGGTGATCGCGGATTTCACAAACCTGAACGTCATTACCAGCGACACGGTGAGTGGGAACCTGACGTTGCGCTTGAAGGACGTACCATGGGACCAGGCACTGGACATCATTCTCCAGGCCAAGGGCCTGGACATGCGCAAGACCGGCAACGTCGTCTGGATCGCCCCGCGCGACGAGCTCGCGACCAAGGAGAAGCTCGCCCTTGAGGCGCAACAGCAGATCGCAGACCTCGAGCCGATGCGCACGGAGTCATTTCAACTCAACTATCAAAAGGCCGATGATTTCAAGAAAATCCTGACGGACTCAACACAGAAAATGCTGTCGAAACGTGGCAGTGCCGTCATCGATCCACGGACGAACATTCTTTTCATTCAGGACATCCCCACAAAGCTTGACGAAGTTCGGCAGCTTATCAAGATAACGGACATTCCTTCCCGCCAGGTATTGATCGAAGCGCGCATTGTCGAGGCCAGCGATACCTTCAGCCGCAACCTCGGCGCGAGGCTCGGTTTCGTCGATTTGACCGGCCGCGGCGCACAGATACCGGGCACCACTGGCCGAATCACCGCTGGCGCCGGATTGGCGAGCACCGGTGCCCTTACCGGCCAGATTAGTGACACGCCCGATTTCTTCACGGATGCGCTTTCCAGCAACATGCCGGCGCCAGGTCTCGGCGGCGTGCCGGCGGGGCAGTTTTCGCTGATCCTGATGAATGACGTCATGTCGAAGTTCCTCAACCTCGAGATCACGGCGCTGCAGGCAGACGGCAAGGGCAAAATCATATCCAGCCCGCGGGTAATTACGGCGGACAACGTGGAGGCAACCATCGAGCAAGGCACCGAAATCCCGTACCAGCAGGCGACCAGCAGTGGCGCGACCAGCGTGTCATTCCGCAAGGCCACCCTGAGCCTGAAGGTGAAGCCGCAGATTACGCCCAACGACAACATCATCATGAAGCTGAACGTAAACAAGGACAGCGTCGGCGCCAATACCAGCGCGGGACCGTCGATTGACACTAAACAGATTGCCACCGAAGTTCTGGTGGAAAACGGCGGCACGGTCGGCATCGGCGGCATTTTCGAACAGGAGGAGTCCAACACCAGGACCAAGGTGCCGATGCTGGGCGACATACCGGTCATCGGTATCCTGTTCCGCCAGGACCTCAGGCGCAACGACAAGCGCGAGTTGCTGATTTTCGTGACGCCGAGGGTGGTCAAGGACACGCTGACCGTCCGCTGAACCCAAAGCGCTCCCGGAACGGCCGCATCGATTGCGGCCGTTTTGTTTTTTCCTACCTGACCGTGCACGACCGGTTTCGCTAGAATGGCCGTATGCACGAGGCAACCCTGGAGAATCAGACGAAAGCGCGGGTCGACGTGCCGGGCAGCATCTTCCTGGTGGGAATGATGGGTGCGGGCAAGACCTCGGTCGGACGAGTATTGGCGAAACGCCTGCTGAAAATGTTCTACGACTCGGATCACGTCATCGAGGATCGGACGGGCGTGAAGATACCGGTGATTTTCGAGATTGAAGGCGAGGCCGGTTTTCGCGTCCGCGAATCTGCGGTGGTGGACGAACTCACTGCGCTGCGTGACATCGTACTCGCCACCGGTGGCGGCGCCGTCTTGAGCGAAAAAAACCGCGACAGGCTGAGAACCAGGGGCACGGTGGTGTACCTGCGCGCCTCCGTGAGAGACCTGCTCAACCGCACCCGCCACGACAAGAATCGCCCGCTGCTGCTTGCCGCAGATCCGCGCGCGCGCCTTACCGAACTGTACGAGAAACGCGACCCGCTCTATCGCGAGGTCGCGCATCTCACCGTCGACACCGGAAGCCAGAGCCTTACCTCGCTCGTCAACCGGCTATGTCAGCTCCTGCTCGAAATGCGATCCGAACAGCAGACTCAGGCGCCGCAGGTCTAGCAGGCATGCGAACCATCACTGTAGGACTCGGCGAACGTTCCTACCCGATTCACATCGACAGGGGGTTGCTCGCACGCACGGATCTGCTGCTGCCGCAACTGGAACAGCGCAAAGCCGCGATCGTGACCAATTCGACGATCGCCCCACTTTACCTGGAACCGCTGGCCTCTGCGCTGCGCACCGCCGCAGTCGAGGTCGTGCCAATCGTCATTGCCGACGGCGAAGATCACAAGAACTGGCAGACGCTCAATTCCATTTTCGATCTGCTGTTGATGCACCGCTGCGAACGCAAGACCACCATCATCGCGTTGGGGGGCGGCGTTGTCGGTGATCTCGCCGGATTTGCCGCAGCCACATATCAACGCGGCGTGCCATTCATCCAGATGCCCACCACTCTGCTCGCGCAGGTGGACTCTTCGGTGGGAGGCAAGACCGCGATCAACCATCCCCACGGTAAGAACATGATCGGCGCCTTCCACCAGCCGCGACAGGTGGTCGCCGATACCGCGACTCTTGATACTTTGCCGGAACGCGAACTCTCGGCGGGGCTTGCTGAAGTGATCAAGTACGGTTTATGCATGGACGCGCCTTTCCTCGCGTGGCTCGAGGTCAACATGGAGAAATTGCGCGCACGCGATGCCGAGGCCCTCGCTTATGCGATTGCGCGATCCTGCGAGAACAAGGCTCTGGTGGTTGCGGCGGACGAACGCGAGGCCGGCGAGCGCGCACTGCTCAACCTCGGGCATACTTTCGGCCACGCCATCGAAGCCGGCCTGGGATTCGGTACCTGGTTGCACGGCGAGGCGGTCGCTGCCGGCACCATTCTCGCTGCGCGGCTGTCCGAGCGCATGGGCCTGCTCAAACCCGCGGAGGTAGAACGTGTGGCCCTGCTGATGAGCCGCGCCGGCCTGCCAACCGAGGCGCCCGACCTGGGCGAGGCCCGTTACCTGGAGCTGATGGGTCACGACAAGAAGGTGGAGGATGGCAGATTGCGTCTGGTGCTGCTTGAAGCTCTTGGCAAGGCATTTGTTACGTCGGATTTCCGTCCCGGGGAACTGCGCCAGGTTCTTGCAGGAGCCGCCGCGCATGCCTGAGCTGGCAGCCTACGCTGCCGATCCAGCAGCCTCGCACGGCCGGCACATTGCGGAAGCCGCTCCGACGGGGCGAACAGAATTTCAGCGAGACCGCGATCGCATAATCCATTCCGCCGCCTTCCGCCGGCTCGAGTACAAGACCCAGGTTTTCGTCAACCATGAAGGTGACCTGTTTCGCACGCGGCTGACCCACAGCATCGAAGTGGCGCAAATCGGCCGCTCGGTGGCACGGAACCTCAGGCTGAACGAGGACCTGGTCGAGGCGATTTCACTGGCGCACGACCTTGGCCACACGCCGTTCGGACACGCCGGCCAGGACGCGCTCAACGAGTGCATGAAGGACCATGGCGGCTTCGAGCACAACCTGCAGTCGCTGCGTGTGGTCGACCTGCTGGAACAGCGCTATGGCGCATTCGACGGACTGAATCTTTGTTTCGAGACCCGCGAAGGAATTCTCAAGCATTGCGCGATCAAGAATGCCGAAAAACTGGGCGAGGTCGGCGAGCGATTTCTGCGCAACCACAGGCCTTCGATGGAGGCGCAGCTTGCCAACCTTGCCGACGAGATCGCCTACAACAATCACGACGTCGACGACGGCCTGCGCTCCGCACTGATCTCGGTCGAACAGCTGTCTTCGGTGCAAATCTTCGAGCGTCACCTCGAGGCCGTGCGTCGTCAGTACCCAGGCCTCGTGAACCGGAGGCTGATCCACGAGACGGTTCGTCGCATGATCAATACGCTGGTTTCGGATCTGACAGAGCGAAGCCGGGCCCTGATCGCCGAGCATCGTCCAGCAAGCTTAGAAGAGGTGCGGCTGGCGCCGACGCTGATCGCGTTCAGTCCGGCGATCCGCGAAGAGCAGCACGAGCTCAAGGACTTTCTCAGGAAGCATCTGTATCAGCACTATCGGGTTGCGCGCATGAGCGGCAAGGCCAAGCGCATCATCCGCGACCTGTTTCAGGCCTTCATGGCCGACTCGCGTCTCCTGCCCCCGGAGTTCCAGTCCCGCGCCGAGGCGGATCTGGCCAGGGCGATTGCCGACTACGTTGCCGGAATGACCGACCGCTACGCAATCCGCGAGCACCAGCGCCTGTTCGCTGTCGAGGAGTCCTGAACAGCCCGTCTTGGGGTGCATGGGCCCAGGTTTAGGCCTGTTTATTGATTGGTCGACTGCAATCGCGGTAACATTTACGACTCGCTCGAAATATTGCGCGTTCCGGCCTTGTCGGCTCAGGCTGCCGGTCTGGGGCGACGCGGTGGGCGGCGACTGCAAAAGTACTGAGGAACGTCATGACCAACCCGGCTTTGCCAGCGCGACAGGGACTTTACGACCCCGCCAATGAACACGACGCGTGCGGCGTAGGGTTCATTGCGCACATCAAAGGCGCGAAGAGTCACACGCTCATCGAACAGGGCCTGCAGATTCTCAAGAATCTGACCCATCGCGGCGCAGTGGGCGCGGATCCCAAGGCCGGCGACGGCGCCGGAATCCTGATCCAGATTCCGGACCTGTTCTTCCGCGAGGAACTGGCCAGGCAGGGGATCAATCTGCCGCCACTCGGCGAATACGGTGTAGGCATGGTTTTCCTGCCGCAGGAGCCGGCCTCGCGTCTTGCTTGCGAGTACGAGATCGAGCGCGCCATCAAGGACGAGGGCCAGGTATTGCTCGGCTGGCGCGACGTGCCGCGCGACGGCTCCAGCCTCGGCGAGTCGGTGAAAAAAATCGAGCCGGTCATCCGCCAGGTGTTCATCGGCCGTGGCCCCGGCGTCACCGTCACCGATGCGCTCGAGCGCAAGCTTTACATCATCCGCAAGGTTTCCGGGCATGCCATCCAGGCGCTCAGGCTCGAGCACGGCAAGGAGTTCTACGTGCCCTCGATGTCGGCCCGAACCGTCCTTTACAAGGGCATGTTGCTGGCGGGACAGGTCGGCAGCTATTACAAGGATCTTCAGGATGCGCGCGTCGTTTCCGCCCTGGCGCTGGTACACCAGCGCTTCTCGACCAATACTTTCCCGACCTGGGATCTGGCGCATCCGTTCCGGATGATCGCCCACAACGGCGAGATCAATACCTTGCGCGGCAACGTCAACTGGATCCGCGCGCGCCAGGGCGCCATTTCCAGTCCGATTCTCGGGCGTGATCTCGACAAGCTCTGGCCGTTGATCTATGACGGCCAGTCCGACTCTGCATCGTTCGACAATGCGCTGGAACTGCTCACCATGAGCGGCTATTCGATCGCGCACGCGATGATGTTGCTGATTCCGGAGGCTTGGGAGAAGCACACTCACATGGACCCGAGCCGGCGCGCGTTCTACGAGTACCACGCGCCGATGATGGAGCCCTGGGATGGCCCGGCGGCGGTGGCGTTCACCGATGGCCGCCAGATTGGCGCCACGCTCGACCGTAACGGCCTGCGGCCGGCGCGTTACCTGGTGACCAGCGACGACATGGTAGTGATGGCTTCCGAAACTGGCGTGCTGCCGGTGCCGGAAGAGAAAATCATCAAGAAGTGGCGGTTGCAGCCCGGCAAGATGTTCCTGATCGATCTCGAGGCCGGCCGCATCATCGACGACAAGGAACTCAAGGACACGCTTGCCAACGCCAAGCCCTACAAGGCGTGGATCGACCGCATTCGTATCAAGCTCGACGACCTGCCGGTCTCCACCAAGGTAGTGGATCAGAGCAAGGTGCCCTTGCTGGACCGCCAGCAGGCTTTCGGCTACACCCAGGAAGACCTGAAGTTCATCCTCAGTCCGATGGCACAGCAGGGCGAAGAGGCGATCGGCTCGATGGGCAACGACTTGCCGCTCGCGGTGCTGTCCCACAAGAACAAGACGCTTTACCACTATTTCAAGCAGTTGTTCGCCCAGGTCACCAATCCGCCGATCGACCCGATCCGCGAGGAGCTCGTGACTTCGCTCGTCTCTTTCATCGGGCCCAAGCCCAACCTGCTCGGCGTCGACGAATCGAATCCGCCGATGCGACTCGAGGTCAGCCAGCCGGTTCTGGACTTCAACCAGATGGAAACCATCCGGCACATCGATTACTACACGGGCGGCAAGTTCAAGTCCTTCGAGATCGACATCACCTACCCGGTCGCCTGGGGCAACCAGGCGATCGAAGCAAGGCTGGCGAGCCTGTGCGCGCAGGCGGAGGACGCGGTTCGCTCCGGCTACAGCATCCTGGTCGTGTCGGATCGCAAGCTGGACGCAACGCATGTTGCGATCCCGGCGCTGCTGGCTTTGTCCGCGATTCATCAGCACCTGGTAGTCAAGGGCTTGCGCACGTCCGCCGGTCTGGTGGTCGAAACCGGGTCCGCGCGCGAGGTGCATCACTTCGCGCTGCTCGCGGGTTACGGCGCGGAAGCGGTGCACCCCTGCCTGGCGATCGAGAGCATCCTCCATGCGGACGAATCGATTCCCAACGACTACCGCGGCGAGAAGGGAGTCGCCAACTACGTCAAGGCAATCGGTAAAGGCCTGCTCAAGGTCATGTCGAAGATGGGCATCTCCACGTACATGTCCTATACCGGCGCGCAGATTTTCGAAGCGGTGGGCCTGTCGAAAGTCCTGGTGGACAAGTATTTCACCGGCACCACTTCCAGTGTCGAGGGCATCGGCGTGTTCGGGGTTGCGGAGGAGGCGATACGGCAACATCGCGTCGCGTTCGGCGACGACCCGGTGCTGGCCAACTCGCTCGATGCGGGCGGCGAGTACGCCTGGCGCGTGCGCGGCGAAGAGCACATGTGGACGCCCGACGCGATCGCAACGCTCCAGCGATCCACGCGCAGCAACAGCTATACGACTTACAGGGAGTACGCGCAGATCATCAACGATCAGTCGAAGCGTCACATGACGTTCCGTGGGCTGTTCGAGTTCAAGTTCGACCAGTGCGTGCCGGTGCCTATTGAGGAGGTCGAATCCGCTGGGGAGATCGTCAAGCGCTTCGCCACAGGTGCCATGTCGCTGGGCTCGATTTCTACGGAGGCGCACACCACGCTTGCCATCGCCATGAACCGCATCGGCGGCAAATCCAACACCGGCGAAGGGGGCGAGGATTTCAGGCGCTACGAGCCGGTGAAGGCCGGCGAGAGCCTGATGTCACGGCTCGGGCGCGAACGCGTGGAAGTGGACATTCCGTTGGTCGCGGGGGACTCCCTCAAGTCGAAGATCAAGCAGGTTGCCTCCGGTCGCTTCGGTGTCACCGCAGAGTATCTGGTGTCCGCCGAGATGCTCCAGATCAAGATCGCGCAGGGGGCGAAACCTGGCGAGGGCGGGCAGTTGCCTGGCCGCAAAGTGTCCTCGTACATCGCCGAGCTGCGCTACGCGACTCCGGGAGTCGAACTTATCTCGCCGCCGCCGCACCACGACATTTACTCCATCGAAGACATCGCACAGCTTATCCACGATCTGAAAAACGCCAACTCCGATGCTGCGATCAGCGTAAAACTCGTGTCCGAAGTAGGTGTCGGCACAGTGGCCGCGGGCGTGTCCAAGGCAAAGGCCGATCACGTCACCATTGCCGGCCACGACGGTGGCACCGGCGCCTCCCCGTGGTCGTCGATCATGCACGCGGGCACCCCGTGGGAGCTCGGACTCGCCGAGACCCAGCAGACGTTGGTGCTCAATCGCCTGCGCGGCCGCATCGCGGTCCAGGTCGACGGCCAGCTGAAGACTGGCCGCGATGTGGTGATCGGCGCCATACTCGGAGCGGACGGATTCGGCTTCTCCACCGCGCCACTGGTGGTCGAGGGCTGCATCATGATGCGCAAATGCCACCTCAACACCTGCCCGGTGGGGGTCGCGACGCAGGACCCGGTGCTGCGCGCGAAGTTCGAAGGCAAGCCCGAGCACGTGATCAATTACTTCTTCTTCGTCGCCGAGGAGGCGCGCGAGCTGATGGCAAAGGTCGGCATCCGGACATTCAATGATCTCATCGGCCGCACCGACCTGCTGGACATCAGGAAGGGTATCGAGCACTGGAAGGCAAAGGGGCTCGACTTCTCGAAGATCTTCTGCACGCCGCAGATGCCGGCTGATGTGGCGCGCTACAACACCGAGAAGCAGGACCACGGACTGGAGAAGGCGCTCGACCACCGCTTGATCGAGCTGGCGAATCCGGCACTGGAACGCGGCGAGAAGGTCACGATCGAGATGCCCATCCGCAACATTAACCGCACTGCCGGCACCATGCTCTCGGGTGAGATCGCCAAGCGTTACGGCCATGACGGCTTGCCGGACGATACCATTCATATCCGGTTCGCGGGCTCCGCGGGCCAGAGCTTCGGGGCGTTCCTGGCGAAGGGCGTCACCCTGGATCTGATAGGCGACACCAATGACTACTGCGGCAAGGGACTTTCGGGTGGTTGCATCTCGGTACAACCCTCGCCCAAGTTCCGCGGCGAACCGACCGAGAATATCATCACCGGCAATGTGGTTCTGTATGGCGCGATCGCCGGCGAGGCCTACTTCCGCGGCGTCGCGGGTGAACGCTTCGCGGTTCGCAATTCGGGCGCGCACGCGGTGGTGGAGGGCGTCGGCGACCACGGCTGCGAGTACATGACCGGCGGCACGGTGGTGGTTCTCGGCGTGACCGGGCGCAATTTCGGTGCCGGCATGTCGGGCGGGATCGCGTACGTGCTGGACGAGGACGGCAGCTTCAAGACCCGCTGCAACCAGTCGATGGTGCAGCTCGAGCCGGTTTTGTCCGAAGCCGAGCAGGAGGCCAAGGTGCCGCAGGACGTGTGGCACATGAATCGGGCCGACGAAGCGATTCTCAAGGGCGCGATCGAGAAGCATGCCGGCTATACCGCGAGCGCACGCGCCAGGGAAATCCTTTCCAACTGGGCCGCTTACCGCGCCAAGTTCGTCAAGGTGTTTCCGTCCGAGTATCGTCGCGCGCTTGGCGAACTGGCGGCCAAGCGCCGCAAACTGGCAGCCTAAGAACTCACCGCAGAGGCGCCGGGAACACAGACCGCTGTGTTCTCCAGGGGCCTCTGTGTCTCTGTTGCACGGATGCAAGGGACTTGAAGAATGGGGAAGATCACCGGTTTCATGGAGTACCAGCGCCTCGAGGAGCCGCACGAGCCCAAAGAGGCCCGCAAGAAGCACTACCGCGAGTTCTATGCACGCCTGTCGGACGAGGCGGCCGCGACTCAGGGCGCGCGCTGCATGGATTGCGGCATTCCCTTCTGCATGTCGGGCTGTCCGGTCAACAACATCATTCCGGACTGGAACGATCTGGTTTATCGCCAGGACTGGAAGAACGCGATAGAGGTACTGCACTCGACCAACAACTTCCCGGAGTTCACCGGCCGCATCTGTCCCGCGCCGTGCGAGGAAGCCTGCGTGCTGCGCATCAACGCCGATGCAGTCAGCATCAAGTCGATCGAGCACGCGATCATCGACAAAGCGTGGGAACAAGGCTGGGTGCGACCGCAACCGGCGACGCACAAGACCGGCAAAAAAGTTGCGGTGGTCGGCTCGGGCGGCGCAGGGCTCGCTTGCGCGCAGCAGCTCGCGCGCGCCGGGCACGAAGTCACGGTATACGAGAAGAGCGACCGCATCGGCGGGCTGCTGCGCTATGGTATCCCCGACTTCAAGCTCGACAAGGGCGTCATCGACCGGCGCCTCGACCAGATACGTGCCGAGGGTGTCAAGTTCCGCGCAAGAGTATTTGTCGGCGTGCAGCCGCCCGGGAAGAGCGTGGTGAGCGACGCGCGCGAAAGCATCGCGCCCGGGAAGCTGTTGGCCGAGTTCGATGCCGTGGTGCTTGCCGGCGGCGCCGAGCAGCCTCGCGACCTGCCGATCCCGGGCCGCAACCTCGACGGCGTTCATTTCGCGATGGAGTTTCTGCCGCTGCAGAACAAACGCGTCGCCGGCGACGCGACAGTCCCCGAGCTTTGGGCGACCAATAAGCATGTTGTAATCATCGGCGGCGGCGACACCGGATCGGACTGCGTCGGCACCTCCAACCGCCACGGCGCGCGTTCGGTCAAGCAGTTCGAGCTGCTGCCGATGCCTCCCGATGTCGAGCGCAATCCGGTGTGGCCGTACTGGCCGACGCGGCTGCGCACCTCTTCCTCACACGAGGAGGGCGTGAACCGCGACTGGTCGGTCGCGACCAAGGAATTTATTGGGGGCGATAATCGCGTTACCGCCTTGAGGGCGGTTCGGCTGGAATGGAAAGACGGCAAGCCGCACGAGGTACCGGGCTCGCAGTTCGAAATGCCTGCCGACCTGGTGCTGCTGGCGATGGGCTTCGTTTCGCCCCTGCAGTCGATGCTCGACGAATTTGGCGTTGAAAAAGATGCGCGCAGCAACGTCAAGGCCGACACCGAAGGCCCGAAGGCCTACGCGACTTCGGTACCGAAGGTGTTTGCCGCGGGTGACATGCGTCGCGGCCAGTCGCTGGTGGTGTGGGCGATCCGCGAAGGGCGCCAGTGTGCCCGCGCCGTTGA
>CAVOIO010000022.1:0-142403 GCA_963695915.1 uncultured beta proteobacterium | reverse complement strand
CCAGATCGCTGGAGTTCTAACAATTTCGTCCCGCTCGACAGACGTTATCGGTCTGCTCCATCCACCCGGCAGGCCGGCAACAGGATGTATAGCGCGACCGCCTACTGTATTTATAACATGGTGATTACGGGCACGGCATTCGATTACCTGTCTGCCGATATCCAGTCCCACTTTCCTGATAACTCCGAGTATGTTGCGCTCGCCTGGCGGTGCATCCGGGCCGATGATGAAATCGGGACCGCCTAAGGCGTAAAAGTGGGTGGTGTCGTCGGTAACAAAGAAAGCCATGTACATCAGCTCCCGGACTTTTTTGGCGGCTGCGGGCGGTTCGGCGCTGAACAGTTGTCCAGCGCCTTGGTAGCAGCAACATGGTGAGCCTCGGGACAGACGCCACAGATGCGGTTGGTGATGACCGGCATATCCTCGGCCATCCTGCCGACGCAGAATTGCTCGAATCCGCGCAGTTCCGGTACCTGGAAATAGGCGTTTGCCACATCCCCGTCCTCATTGAGGAATATGTCGATCTTGCCGTGCCCTTCCAGTCTGGTGATCGGATCGATTGAAATGCGGGTCATTTATGTATCCTCCCGCCGATAATGGAGGCCGGCAGGCTGTATTTGTAGAAAGTGCCGGCATAGTCGGGCACGGAATCAAGAAGGAGTTCAACTCTGGCGGGCAATGTCACCCTCGCTTTTACCCTCTGCAGTCACCGAGATCGAGAATCGAACTCAGCGCCGAGACCATCTTGGCCCCCTGGTCGCTGATGCCTTCGGGCGGGCCGTAGCAGCCGGTGCAGGGCATGCTGGCCTCTGGACAGGGGGCGCCGCAGCCGTCCCTGGTGGCTATGCCCATGCATATCAGCCCCTGTTCTAGAAGGCGTATTCCGGCTCCGGAGTGATCTCCCAGTTGCGGTAAAAACGGAATATCAGTTTATCCTTCTTGATACGTTTGCATTCGTCACAGACCGAAAGATGCCCTGCGCCGATGATGCTGCCGGGAGGAGGAAGTTGTGCGCCGCTTACTACCGCTTCGACCACGGCCCAGATTCTGGTGCGGTTCCGGTGGGCAACCAGGGATGAAGTAATCAACATCGGTAATCTGTGATAGAGTGCTCACGCGGTCTCTCATGGCCGGGATGGTAAGAGTTCCCTCTGAAACCTCGCTGGATGGAGTTGGTACCACATTGTCTGGATTGTCGATGGAGGCGTTGTCCAGGTAGACGGTACGCATCATATCCTGATTGGAGCTGAGATTGGCAAGTCCGGGTATGCATCCTTCATAGGCACATGAGCCGAAGGCGATCAGAATCTTGGATTTTTTACGCAGGATGTGGGCCATCTCCTCGTTTTCAGTTGTACGTATGGCACCGTTGAACAGGGTGATGGCAATGCTTTTGTCCGGCATGGATTCAATATCGGATTTTTTGGTGTCCAGCAGGCAGGGGCAGAACATGAAGTCAAAAGCGGCGTCAACATCCAGGATCTTTTCGTTCAGGTTTACCAGAGCAATCTCGCAGCCGCCGCAGGAAGCAGCCCAGTACATGGCCAGTTTAGGTTTGTTCAACATGCTTGCTCCTTCTCTTTTCAAACAATCCCAAACACCTCTGCCAGATCAATTATCAGTTCTCCCAGCAGCGGTACTGATACGTTGTCATGTGAACCGTATATCTCAGGCCTGCCATATTCCCCGGCGCTGTTCAGCTTGAATATCATGGTTGTCCTGTCGATGGGGTGCACAACCCAATATTCCTTGACGCCTGCACGTTGATACAGATAGAACTTGTCCTTCAGGTCATGCTCGGCCGTGCTGGGCGACGAAATTTCAACAACAAGGTCAGGGGCGCCTTTGCACCCTTTATCATCCAGCTTCATAGGGTCGCAGACAACAATAATATCCGGTTGGACAACGGTTTCAATTTCATCATCCGGTTGATCGGGAAAAACTGGCAGGCGTACATCAAATGGTGCTGAATAAGCTTCGCAGAGTTTTCCCTACAAATGACTGTATATCTGGTTGAACAATGCAGCCGAAAGCTTCTGGTGCAATCGGTTTGGGGCTGGACTCATGGCATACGCCACTCCGTCCATAAGCTCCCACCGTACATCATCCGGCCAGTTCATGTAGTCGGCGTAGGTCCATTTCTCGTCAGTTTTCATCTGTACATTTTCCATGTTATACCTTCATCATCCAGGCGCAATATTATCAGATAATACATTTATTGCAATCTTCCAAACAGCAAGGGGCGCATTTCCATGCGCCCCTTGCTCCTTGCTAAAGTTTGTTCGAGTAGAGCCACCGTAATCCTGTATCGTTATTCGTGATGTTTCACTGGTTCAAGCATTCTGATGCGAATTGAATGAGCAGCCAGAGCTGTGATGCCCAGCAGCATAAGCAGCACGAACACAAGAGGATACTCTGCGGCAAATATCAACGGCGTAAGAGCGAGCCTCACAATAGTGCGAAGAGTTTCATGCTGGGCTATGAAGTCGGCCACTGGAGGACTGTGTTCGTAGTAGAATTTCACAAAAGCAGCATTTCCAAGTTCACTATGAAGCAGCACATCATCGCGGAAGTGGCGCAGAACCATGACGTGCGGATCGAGGTAGCTTCCATAGGCCGCAGTGGCTATGAAGCACCCGCCACCGCCACCGCCGCCGCCTGAACCGGAGGCTGAGCCGGTTGTGCCACCTTGTGTTGTCGCCATAGTCCCAACAATTATCGGATCCTGGATAATGCCGGGGGTCGCGTTAGCGTCCAGGGCGCTGTCATCTGTAATGTTAAAAGTAACCGTATTGCCGGACACCGTTGCATCGGTAAGCTGAATCCACTGATTATTCTTGTCAATCTTGTAAAATACCGGTTCGAAAGGGATAGTGCCAAAGGTCACGGAAACGGTGACGGTGCTGCCAGGCGTTACGCCTGTTAACAGAAAATCTGCCGCTGATCGCATCAATAAGCTGGCCGGTTTGTATTGAGTAGATAAAGATGAAGTTGCTATTGAATTAAATGAGCTCACCGTTCCTGTTCCGCTTTTAAGCTGAACATTTATCACATCGCTGATTGTGGCACCGCCGACATTAATTGTAAAAGTCTTTGTAGCACTTCTTGAATCGGCATCCATAACCTGAAGAATAAAATTGTAAATTCCAGGGGCTGTGACAGTTCCGCTGATAATACCGGTAGCCGCGCAAGGCTTAATCCGGTTGGCAACACACCGGTCGAGACACTCCAGGTATAGGGAACTCTGCCACCGGTTGCAGCGGCAGTTACAGAATAGCTGGAATTAAGCGTAGATGGAGGAAGGGAAGCTGCTGACACAATCTGGAGAGATGACGCAACTGTAATGCTTAAAGCCTGAGATTTTGTTGAACCGGTAGCATCAGTCACCTGAATGGAAAAATTACTGGTGCCGGCAGCACCGGTTGGAATACCGCTTATAATACCGGTTACCGTATCAAGAGATAAACCTGCCGGTAGAGAACCGCTTTGTAATGCCCAATAAAATGGCGCTGTACCGCCATTAATATTCAAAGATCCTTGATATATTATCCCAGGTGTCGCCGGTGATAATGTTGTAGAGGCAACCGTCATAATGAATAGAGCCCTCGGCGTAATGCAGCCAGTAGGTGTAGCGCAGTTTCTCCGGCGTGCCGGCCGCCGGCACCAGGCGTCCGTTGCCGTAGCGCTCGACCAGATACTCGATGATCGCGCCGGACTCGGCGAGAGTAAGAGCACCATCGGTGATCACCGGCGACTTGCCGAGCGGATGCACCTGACGCAACTCCGGCGGCGCCAGCATGGTTTTCGGATCGCGCTGATAACGCTTGATGTCGTACTCGATGCCCAGTTCCTCGAGCAGCCAAAGAATGCGTTGCGAACGCGAATTGTTGAGATGGTGGACGATAATCATTTGTTCTTCTCTTTCGGATTTCCCTGCCATCGGTGCATCCCATGCGGCTGGGCGTCGCCGGCAATGTTACCAGCGCTCTACGGTGCCCGGTAAGCCAACCGACCCTGCGAGTTCATCTCTCCAGCAGCCTTTTCAATGTCTCGAGATCCCGCGCCACCAATCTGGCGTCCTCCGTGAATTTCTCGTCCGACATCCCGGGTAGCTGAAACAGGGTGAAGAGTAGCGTGGATCCGGAGCCGTTGGGCAGAACCCGCATGGGTGCGTAAACCTCGACCCCGGGCGCCGGACTCACGAAATGGTCCAGCACGCCGAGATTATTGTTCTCGGCAAACCGCAGGTTCATCGGCCCCTGGCTTGTCTCCACGATCCATCCCGCATCAGCCTTGCTGACGGACTTGCACAATCCCGCCGCCCATCCGGGAAGATTCTCGGGGTTCGACACGAACGTGTACACCCGGTCCGGACGACAATCGATGGAAATGCTCAGCGTTCGCGACTGAAAAAGGGCTGCCATGGAGCGCCGCGCACGGTGGGACGGCCGCGGCCTGACCGTCAGGAGAGTTTGAGAACGAAATCGAAGCGCCCGTCTCTGGCGCCGCCGGCATTGCGAATTTTCATCAGCAGATCGGGACGGAAAAGAAAGTCGTCTTCGTTTTGCGTATCGCCCGGAAAGTAAACCTGGGTGGCGAGCGGCGGACGGTTGGGTGCCTGGACCTTGACGTGGATGTGGCGGGTGCGGCCCGGATACCGCCCGGGAACGACCGTTTCCAAACGGTAACGCCCGTCGCCGTCGCTGAACTGGTGGCCGCGCAGGCGATAACCCTGGTTATCGTAATCCCCATGGTCGTCGGCCTGCCAGAAATCCAGCAGTGCACCCGCGACCGGCTTGCATGCGGTCGAAAGCACGAACCCGGTCAGGACCAAGCTGGTTCCGTTGATCCCGGGTTCCAGGAGTGAGGTCCGTTGCGGGGTGCGCGGTTTGAAGAACGGCCCCTCCATCTGTCGCGGCGTCGGATCGTGTTCGTCGCCGCATTCCGGGGTCGGCACGGCCTGCGCCCATGCGGGCAAAGCCACGCCGCTCGATGCGAGCGCCAGCGGCAGCGCTGCCCACGTCCGCAGAAATCGCCGCCGCACCGCGAAATAGCCGTTGTCACGCTCCATGATTCCTCCTCCTGGTGTCCGGAATACTCATCTCTCTTGATTTCAATGCGGCATTTTGGTTCTCCGTCGCACGGACCGTCCGGACATTATCCACCCTCAACAGCGTCGGCAGCGACCCCGTCGTCGCATCATGCCACTGCCACCAGGCGGTTAAGTGCTTCGGCATCGCGCAACAGGCTGCGGCTATCTGAGCGGTGCGCGATGCGCCCGCGTTCCAGCACGATCACCTGGCTGGTGAGGGACAAGGCGAGCTTGGCGTGCTGCTCCACCAGGATCACCGCCATACCGCCATCCGCCACCAGTTGCCGGATGACTGCCATCATTTCCTGCACGATGATCGGAGCGAGGCCCTCCATCGGCTCGTCGAGCAGCAACAGGCGCGGGTTGACCATGAGGGCGCGGGCAATGGCGAGCATCTGCTGCTCGCCGCCCGAGAGTTGATTGCCCAGGTTGCGCCGGCGTTCCTCCAGCTTGGGAAATGTCCGGAACACCCGCCCGACGTCCCACTGCCCCGGCCTCGCCACCGCGGTGAGATGCTCCTCGACAGTGAGGGAAGCGAACATGCAGCGCTCCTGCGGCACCCAGCCCAGCCCGGAATGCACGCGCCGGTGCGTGGGTAGCGCGCCGATATCGGTTCCGCGCAAGCGGATCGCGCCGCGGTGCAGCCGCGTGAGACCCATCAAGGTGATGAGCAACGTGCTCTTCCCCATGCCGTTGCGGCCCAGCAATGCGAGGCTGTCTCCCTCCGCCACAGAAAGCGATATGTCCTCCAGCACCACGGCTTCGCCATAACCGGCGCTGACGTTGTCCAGACGCAGCAATTCAGCCATGCTGCGCCTCCCCGAGATAGACTTCCTTCACCCGCACGTCGGCCGCGATCTCGGCGGGTGTGCCTTCGGTGAGTACCCGCCCGCCGACCAGCACGGTGATGCGCTCTGCGAAACGGAACACCAGGCCCATATCGTGTTCGATGAAAAGTATGGTCACTTCGCTCCGGCAGCCCGGCGATGACGCCAAATAGTTCCGCGCTTTCCGCCGACGGAATGCCGGCGCCGGGCTCATCGAGCAGCAGGATTCTCGGCCTGGTCGCCAGCGCCAGCGCGATCTCGACCAGGCGCTGCTTGCCGTAGGGCAGATTGCGGGTCAGCGCATTGGCTTCCTGCAATAGATGCAGCGACTCGAGCAGATGTTCCGCTTCCTCCACGGCTTCGCGCTGATTCGCCACGGTGGTCATCCATCTGCCGGCGGTACCCCTGCGTTCGCAGACCGCCAGCACCACCGATTCCAACACCGTGAGCCCGGGGAATAGCGTATTGATCTGAAAGGTGCGGGTCATGCCGCGCTTGACCCGCTGATGCTGGGGCAGGTGCGTCACGTTCTCTTCGCCCAGGTATACCTTTCCCGAGGTCGGCGCGAATACTCCGGTCAACAGATTGATGAACGTGGTCTTGCCCGCGCCGTTGGGGCCGATCAGCGCATGGCGCGCTCCAACCGGCAGCGCAATGGTCAGCTCGCTGTTGGCCCTGAAGCTGCCCCACTGCTTCGAGAGGCCTTCAGTGCGCAACGCGACTTTCATTATCCATTTCTCCACAGCCGCATGGTCAACGCTTCCGCCGCGCCCATGATGCCGCCGCGCGCGAACAGCACCACCACCACCAGCAGCAGCCCGATCCAGAACTGCCAGTAAACCGGGTTGAGGCCGGAGAGAACTTCCTGTGCGACCATGAATAGCGCCGCACCGATCATCGCGCCGTACAGGCGGCCGGCGCCGCCCAGCACCAGCATGATCAGCAGTTCCGCGGAGCGCGGGAAGCCGAGCACTTCCAGGCCGACGAACTGCGTAGTCTGCGCCAGCAATCCGCCGGCGATGCCCGCCACGCCCGCGGCTATGGTAAAGATCAAGACTTGGCGACTGCGCACCGGCGCGCCGATGGCGGGCATGCGCTTGCTGCCTTCGCGCAAACCTCGCAGGCTCAGACCGAAGGGCGAATTCACCAGCCGGCGCATCAGCACGAACAGCAGAAACAGCACCGCCAGGCTGTACACGTAAGCGACCTTGCCGCCGAGATCGAACGGAAACACGCCCAGCAGTTTCCACATCACGACTCCGGAGAGCCCGTCCACGCCGCCGGTGATGAATGCCGCCTTGTTGGCCGCCTCGTACAGTAGCAGGCCGATGCCGAGCGTCACCATCAGGCGTGCGAGGTCTTCGCCGCGCACCACCAGGAAACTGACGAGAAAACCCACGACCGCCGCAATGGCGCCGGCCAGCAGCAAGCCGGTCAGCGGTTCGCCCCAACCGTGCACGGCAAGCAATCCTGCGGTATAGGCGCCGATGCCGAAGAAGGCGGCGTGTCCGAGAGAGACGATGCCGGCGTAGCCGAGGATGAGATCGAGAGAAAGTGCAAACAGCGCAACGATCAGGATCTGGCTACCGAGCACCAGAAAACCCGGCAGCACGAAGAATGCGGCGAGCGGCAGCAGCCAGAAGACGATTTCAATGCGATACCAGCGGCCATCGGGAAGACGGTGCAATTTGGCCACCTGCCGCGGCGGCGCAGACGCTGCGACCGTCACGCTTGCCTGCCGTACAAGCCGGCGGGGAACAGAATCAGCAACAACACCATCAGTGCGTAAATCACAAAAGCACCGATCTCGGGCACGTAATACTTGCCCGCAACGTCGAACACACCGAGGATCAGCGCCGCGACCAGTGTGCCCTTGATGCTGCCGGCGCCTCCGACGGAAACGACCAGCAGAAAGTACACCATGTACTTGATCGGGAAGGTCGGGTCGAGGCCAAGCACGTCGATGCCGAGCGCACCGCCCAGCCCCGCAAGACCTGAACCGAGCGCGAAGGTCAGTGCGAAGATTCTGTTGACGTGGATGCCCATGCCTGCGGCAGTCTGTTGATTGTCAACAGCGGCGCGCACCTGTGCGCCGAAGCGCGTGTGCGCGACCAGCCAGACCAACGTCATGGTGATGGCGATCACCAGCGCGATGAGGAACAGGCGATACGCGCCCAGATCGAGGCCGAGCACGCGCACCTGTCCACGCAGGAATTCCGGGAGTTGCACCGGCTGCTGGCCCGGCCCCCAGAAATAAGTGGCCGCCGCGATCGCCATGAACGTCAGACCGATGCTGAACAGCACCTGCTCGAGATGGCCGGTCTGGTACAGCCGCTGATAGAGGGTGCGCTCGAGGATGACGCCTGCCAGCGCGGTGACGATGAACGCAATCGGAAGCGCCGCCAGGAAAGGCAGGCCGAGACGCGTCATCGCCGCTACGCACACATAGCCGCCCAGCATCGCAAAAGCGCCGTGGGCGAGATTGACGAAATTCATCAGGCCCATGGTCACTGACAGGCCGATGCCGATCAGGAACAGCAGGCTGCCGTAGGCGATGCCGTCGAACAGGATGCCGGCGAAATTGATCAGCAAGCCGGCATTCCTTCGATCACCCTGCCGCGTCCATCTCGGCGAACGTCTCTTGCGCCAGATGGAAAGCCGAATTCGCCGCCGGTACGCCGCAGTAAATCGCGCACTGCATCAGCAATTCCTTGATCTCGTCGCGGGTCACGCCGTTGTTGACCGACGCCCGCAAGTGCAGGCGCAGCTCGTCGCCGCGGTTGAGCGCTACCAGCATGGCAAGCGTGGCGAGGCTGCGGGTATGGCGCGGCAGCCCTGGGCCGGGTCCAGATCTCGCCCCAGGCGTAGCGCGTGATCAGGTCCTGGAACTCGCCGTTGAAAGCGGTCTTGTTCTTCAGCGTCCGGTCCACGTGCGCGTTGCCCAGCACTTCGCGGCGCACCGCCATTCCATTGTTGTAACGCTCGCGCTCATCCATTTTCTTGCGCCTCCTGTTACAGTCCTTTGCCGGCGCGTGCCTCCAGCACACGCTCTACCGGTCGCTCGGCCACGCCGAGATAGTTTTCCGGATCGAACAGGCGATCCAGTTCGGCCGCGGAAAAATGCGCGGCTGGCAGACCGGGAAGATTGCTGGCGCTCAAACCGCGTTTCCTCTCCTCGAAGTCATCGGCGGACAATTCAGCAATCGAAGAACACGGTTTCTTGCTGCCCCTGCAGGATGACATTCCACTCGAGCGCGCCGTCGCCTGCCGGTTTCGCCACCAACGTGGCGCGCCGCTCCTTCGGCACCAGCGCCAGCACCGCATCCTCGTCGTTGCCGGCCGCGCCGGGGAAATACATGCGCGTGACCAGATGCTTCAGCAGCCCGCGCATGAACACCGCGACGACCAGATGCGGCGCCTGCAGCGTGCCGCGCGGTCCCGGCACGCGCCCCGGTTTTATGGTAAAGAAGCGGAACTCGCCGTTGTCGCCGGTCGCGACCCGGCCAAATCCCTTGAAGCCGGTATCGAGCGGTTTGTCCTGCCCATCGTCCGGATGTGCGTATTTTCCTTGAGCGTTTGCCTGCCAGATCTCGATCAGCGCGTCGTTGACCGGCTTGTCGTCGCCATCCAGGACGCGGCCCTGGATTGTGATTCTCTCGCTGCCTGTCGCATATTTCGCCAGGTCGGCAATGCACAATTTCTCCAGCCCGATGTGGAAAAAAGGTCCGGCGGTCTGCGATGCGGTCGCGAGCAGGTTCATGTCAACGCTCCATCGGCGTGGCGTCATGGCCGCGCAAAACGATGTCGAAGCGATAACCCAGAGCGTGCCCGGGAACGGTGCTGTCCCAGTCGAAGTCCGCGATCAGGCGCTTGCGCGCCCTTTCGTCGGCGATGCTGTTGAAGATCGGATCGGAGGCCAGCAGCGGATCGCCGGGAAAATACATCTGCGTGACCAGACGCGTCAGGAACGCGCGGCCGAACAGTGAGAAATGGATATGCGAGGGACGCCAGGCGTTGGGGTGATTACGCCAGGGATAGGCACCCGGCTTGATGGTGACGAAGCGGTAACGGCCCTCATTGTCGGCGAGCACGCGCCCGCAGCCGCTGAAGTTGGAATCGAGCGGCGCATCGTGATTGTCGTTACGATGCCGGTAACGCCCCGCTGAGTTGCACTGCCACAGTTCAATCAGTGCCTGCGGCACCGGTCGGCCGTTTTCGTCCAGCACCCGCCCGCCGACGATGATGCGCTCGCCCAGCGGCGCGCCAGCGTGCTGACCGGTGAGGTCCGCGTCGTCCGCGCCGACATCGTCGTAACCGAATACCGGACCGGTCACCTCCGACAGCGTGTGCGGCAGCAGCACCAGCGGCCTGGTGGGCGCACGTTTCTGCGTCGACACATATGGGGGATAGAGATACTCGGGCTGCGTTCCATGCGTGGGACGCCGATAGCCCGCAAAGTCCGTCATCGTTGCTGCTCCTCCGTTTCGATTTTTGCTGCGTCGGCGAACCACGACAGATCACGGCGGTCCGGATCGCCGCCCTTTTTCCGAATGCCCCTCAATGCAAATACCCGAACGTGGTATGCCAAGATTATCAGTAATGCGGCCTTCAGTTTTTTGTGTCTTCCCGCTCATGCACATGCACGACCAGGGATGGATACAGTCAAGCGCGACCGCGCGCGATGCATTATGCTGCGCGGGCGCAAAAATATGGCACCGAGAATTCCGGACAGAGTAAGAACCAACTGGCCTGTGGCCAGCAGGAAGAGCGTTGAACGCAAAGTTTGCAAAGGAACGCAAAGGAGAATCATGAAAACCGCACCGGATTCGGGAGGTTCCAGTCACTGCCTTTCACCGAGTCCCGAGTGCTGAGTGCGCAGATTGAACGTTCCGCCATTTTCAGGTTCCGCTTATCCCTCGCCCCTCGCCCCTCGCCCCTCGCCCCTCGCCCCTCATCCCTAGCCCCTCGCCCCTCAAGCAATGGATCGGAAACCCGTAGACAGCACCGCGCTTTCCCTAATGGTGATGTGCTGCTTCATCTGGGGCTTCAATCAGGTCGCGGCCAAGCTGGCGGCGCCGGACATGTCGCTGGTGATGCAAGGCGGTGTTCGCTCGGCGGTTGCGGCCGCCTGCCTGCTGGCCTGGGCGCGGATTCGCGGCACCCCGCTGTTCCGGCGCGACGGCACGTTCTGGCCGGGCGTCGGCGCCGGCGCCTTGTTCGCCGGCGAGTTCCTGTTCATTTTCGCCGGGCTGGCCTACACCGGCGCGGCGCGGATGGTGGTGTTCATCTATCTTGCGCCGTGCCTGGCCGCCTTGGGGCTGCACTGGTTCGTGCCCAGCGAACGGCTGCGTCCGCTGCAGTGGGCAGGCGTGCTATGCGCGTTCGCCGGGATCACCCTTGCATTCGGTGACGGGTTCGCGGCATCGCGCAGCTCGCTGCTGGGAGATGCGTTCGGCGTGATTGCCGCAGTCCTTTGGGCCGCCACCACGGTCGTGATCCGCGCCACCAGCCTCAGTTCCGCCAGCGCCAGCAAGACGCTGTTCTACCAGCTCGCGGTCGCGGCGCTGACGCTTCCGGTCGCCTCGGCGCTGATGGGGGAACCCGGCGTCATTGCGATCACGCCGGTGGTCGTCGCCAGCCTTTTCTTCCAGGGCGTGGTGGTGGCGTTCGCCACTTATCTGGTCTGGTTCTGGCTGCTGACCCGTTACTTCGCCGCGCGACTTTCGGTATTTTCCTTCCTGACGCCGCTGTTCGGCGTCATCGCCGGTGTGACCGTGCTGTCCGAGCCGATCACGCCCGCTTTCATCGGCGCGGTAGCCATGGTCGGCGCGGGAATCTATCTGGTCAATGTGCGATGAATATCAGGTAGCGCGCAATACCGCGAACCGGATCTTCAGCCGCTAGCTGTCGGTCTTTTCCGAGGTCGCAAATCGCCCGATCAGCTTAAGCGTAGCTTCCACCGCACGGATCGATGCGAACAGGACGACGATCGTGACGAGGACATAAATCCGGTTCACCGCGCCGGTCTCGATGGTCTGCCCCACGGTGACGAATAACCGCATGATGGCGACCAGCAATAGTGCAAAGGCGGCAGCGGGACTTCTGAACCGCCACAGCAGGATTCCGAGCACGACGTAAAGCGTCGCGTCGGCCAAATCCTGCCACCCTTGCGAGAAAGCCGTCGCGACCAGCACGGCGGCAGACGCAATGAATGCGATTGCCGCGTCTGCTACCACGTGAAGCGCATCGTCGCGGCTGCGGATGATCGCAAAAATTCCCCTTCTCTTTCTTCTGTCTTTCACCGCCGTGAACTCCCGTTGCACGCGCCGCACTGTGTGGCGCCAACTCTAGACTGCGGAAGCGATATGTCAAGCGACTGTACTGGCTGCCAAAGCTCTGGGCTTAATTTTGCGCGTATTTACCCTCCTGCGTAGACTGAGTCGCCAGATTGGCTGTTTTTCGGAGTGTGGCCGCCCAGGTCAGTTGCGGTCAGAAAATCGCCGGCCAAAGTGCTTTTTCCCTGGGGATGATCGCGGAATTCGAATCAAGCCTGCGACGGCAGAGCCCGTGGTTTTACCGGAGACTTTTCTGGGAGACCGGAGTGATCGGCCAAGTGCTTTATCTTGCGGCGGAGGCGATTGGAGTCCGTGCCACGGGAATCGGCTGCTTTTTTGATGACCCGGTCCATCAGGTACTGGGATTCAACGACGCGATTTTTCAGTCGCTCTATCACTTCACGACCGGAGGCCATGTCGAGGACACTCGCCTGTCCACCTTGCCGCCGTATGGCCTTGATCATTGAAAGCGTAACAGGCGATGTGACTGATGCGGTTTTGGTGCAATGACGCAGAGAAGGATGATCTCCTCTGGGACTTGTTGCGCCAGAACCCTATTCGGCAGAGACTGTACGGGCCTGGTGCGAAGCTGGTTTGGATCTCCATAGCGTTTTCTGATCACCCAAACCAAAGCCTGTCGTAGGGTTTGGAAATCCTTGCACCAGATCCATCCTTTTAGGAGGACAAAATGGCCAAGGGACATCCACGAGGCAATCGCGAATATAAAAAGCCCAAGCAAGCGAAACTAAAGTCCGCCGTACCGGCTTCGCCCGTTGCCGTAACGCAGGTCAAACCGCCCGCTCCCATTCCCGGCAAAAACAAGTAGCGGGTGAGCTCTAACGACCTAATGGGTGAGCGCATATGATCTGGGAACGGAGTGGAACCGGGCCCCGCGATACCGGGCTGATTCCGATGGTGGTCGAGCAGAGTGGGCGCGGCGAACGCGCCTATGACATCTACTCGCGCCTGCTCAAGGAGCGCGTTGTATTCCTGGTGGGGCCGATCGATGAGATGTCAGCCAACGTGATCGTCGCCCAGTTGCTGTTCCTGGAGTCGGAGAACCCGGAGAAGGAAATCTCCTTCTACATCAACTCCCCCGGCGGAGTCGTGTCGGCCGGTTTGGCAATTTACGACACAATGCAGTTTGTCAAGCCAGACGTGAGCACGCTGTGCACCGGCCAGGCAGCGAGCATGGGAGCGCTTTTGCTGTGCGCGGGGGCCAAGGGCAAGCGCTTCTGCCTGCCCAACTCGCGGATGCTGATCCACCAGCCCTTGGGCGGGTTTGAAGGCCAAGCCAGTGACATCGAGATCCACGCCAAGGAGATCTTGTACCTGCGACAGCGGCTCAACGAAATCATGGCCAAGCACACGGGCCAGGACATTAAGACCATCGAGCGTGATACCGATCGCGACAACTTCTTCGGTGCGGACGAGGCCGTCAAGTATGGCTTAGTGGACAAAGTCCTGGTAAGCCGGGCCGAGGGCGGAGCTTGATTTTCTCTGCTAGCGCTTCGCGGGTAAACGCAGGTTGAATTCGAGCTTGGCTAAGGACTCATAATCCTCCGCCATGACGATCCTCAATCTGATGGTCTATCGTCACTCCGCGTTCTACAGCCCGATCCTGAGCGCGATCGCGGGCGGGTTCCTGGCGCATGAAGGATTCGAGCCGACGTATGCCGTCATGCCACCGCAGCGCAGCGTAGGAGAGATGATTGCCTCGGGCGAAATCCATGTTTCGCAGACAGCAGTCTCGGGCAGTTGGGCCTACCTGGAGAAGGGCGAATCGCCGCCGTTTGTGCACTTCGCCCAGATCAACCAGCGCGACGGCTTTCTGATCGCCTCGCGCTGGTCCGATCCGGACTTCCGCTGGGAAAAACTGACGAACGGCCGCTTTATGTTTGTCCACGGCGGGCAGCCGCGGGCGATGCTGGCTTACGCCCTGCATAAGAAAGGCGTGAACATCGCCGCACTGAAAGGGCTCGATGCCGGCAGCGCCGTGAAGATGATGGCGGCTTTCCGCACCGGCCAGGGTGATTACTTCCACGAGCAGGCGCCTTTCCCCCAGCAACTCGAGCACGAAGGCGTGGCACAGGTCGTGGCGTCGGTCGGCGAGGTGATCGGCCCGGTGGCGTTCAGCAGCCTGGCCGCTTCGCCGGCATGGCTCGCGGGAGCGGACACGCAACGCTTCATGCGCGCCTACCGCAAGGCGCGCGAATGGGTAAACAGTGCACCGCCCGACGAAGTCGCCGCAGTCGAGCAGTCCTTTTTCCCCGACATTCACCGCGAAGCGCTCGTCACTGCTATCGCCTGCTATCAGAGGCTCGGTTGCTGGGCCGGCGATGTCGGCATTGACCGGTCAGACTATGAAACAGCGCTCGATGTATTCGCCCATTCGGGGCTGATCAGCAGGCGCCATCCCTACAACCAGGTGGTCGTGCCGCCTCCGGCCTGAGGATCAGCGCTCGGGTAGTGGAATGAATTCGCTTTCGCCGGGCACTGGCGGAAATGCGCCGTCTGCCCACTGCCGCCTGGCCTGCTCGATGCGCGCACTGGAGCTCGAGACGAAATTCCACCAGATGTGGCGGTTGCCTTCGAGCGGGGCGCCGCCGAGCAGGGCAACGCGGCTCGTGCCTTTCGCCACCAGCTGCGACCTCGATCCGGCGGTGAAAAGAAGCAACGTGCCAGAACCGAATTCCTGCCCTTCCGCCGCAACTGTTCCCTGCAGGATATACGCGGCACGTTCGGCGTACTCGGCCGGAACTTCCAGCACGGCACCTGCGTTCATCGCCGCATCGACGTAGAACATTTCTGAAAAAACCCGCACTGGCGAAGCCAGCCCGAATGCGCGTCCCGCGATCACCCTCAGCTTCACGCCATCCCTGTCGTCCTCCGGCAGCTTCGCGGCGGGAGTGTGTTCGAACGCGGGCTCGGTTTCCTCATATTCGCCGGGCAGCGCCACCCAGGATTGCAGTCCGTGCATGCGCTGGCCGCTGGCGCGCATCCCAACACTGGTGCGTTCCGAATGGACGATGCCGCGGCCCGCGGTCATCCAGTTGACGTCGCCGGGACGGATGGTCTGAACCACGCCGAGGCTGTCGCGGTGCACCAGCTCGCCTTCGAACAGATAGGTGACCGTGGCCAGCCCGATATGCGGATGCGGCCGCACGTCGATCCCCTGCCCCGGCGCAAAATCGACCGGTCCCATCTGATCGAGAAAAATGAACGGGCCGACCATGCGGCCGCCGCCCCAGGGCAGCACGCGCCTGACCTCGAATCCGCCGAGATCACGCTTGCGGCTTTCTACGACTTGCGCGATCGCGCTCATTCAAGAATCCAAAAAGTATACAAATCGGCATCCGATCTGAACGGACTACACCTTCAGTCTCACTCGAAAGCACTCCCTCTCTCCAACTCTCTCCCGCTAGGGGAGAGAGGGTTGCAATGCCCTTCGGCTTTCAATTTCAATCTCCCTCTCCCCTGGCGGGAGAGGGCCGGGGAGAGGGGGGTTCCTTCGTGCGGTCAGGGCTTCCACACCGCCGGGCTGCAGCGCACGTAGTTGGGCGCATAGGGCGCCTCGGCGCCGAGCTCGCGCGCGGCGCGCCATGCCCAGCGCGGATCGTCCATTGCCGCGCGCGCGATCGCGATCAGATCCGCTTTGCCACTGGCAATGATTTCTTCGGCCTGCGCAGGCTTCGTGATCATGCCGACCGACATCGTGGCGATGCCGGCGCCTTTTCTTATTTTCTCGGCAAAAGGCACGTTGTAGCCCGGGGCCATCGGGATCTGCTGGCGCGGATCCAATGCGCCCGAACTCACGTCGATGAAATCGCAGCCGCGCGCTTTCATCGCCTTCGCGAACACCACGGCCTCATCCGGCGTCCAGCCGCCTTCGATCCAGTCGGTCGCCGACACGCGCGCGCCGAGCGGCCGCTCGTTGGGCCAGACAGCACGCACCGAGTCGAAAACCTCGAGCGGGAAGCGCATGCGATTCTCGAGCGGCCCGCCGTATTCATCTTTGCGATGGTTCGAGATCGGCGACAGGAATTCATGCAACAGATAACCGTGCGCGGAATGCAGCTCGATGAGATCGAAGCCGATGCGCAGTGCGCGCTTCGCGGATTCAACGAACTGCTGCTTCACTTCCTGCAGACCCGGTTTCGTCAGCGCTGCCGGAATATGCCAGCCTGGGCCGAAGGGCAGTGCCGAAGGCGCCACCGTGGTCCAGGGATTTTCATCCGGCGCCAGCGACTTGCCACCCTCGAAAGGGGTATGCGCCGAACCCTTGCGACCGGCATGGGCAAGCTGGATGCCGAGTTTCACCACGCCGTGTTTCCTGCAGAAATCCACCACGCGTTTGAGCGTGTTCTCATTCTCGTCGCTGTAGAGTCCAAGACAGCGATGGGTGATGCGCCCGACCGCGGACACATGCGTAGCCTCGGTGATCAGCAAGCCGCCGGCCCCCATTGCGAACTGTCCGAGGTGCATGAGGTGCCAGTCGTTCGCCGAGCCGTTGACGGACATGTACTGGCACATCGGCGACACGACGATGCGGTTCGGCAACGTCAGGCCGCGCATTGAGAGGGGCGTGAAAAGCTGGGCGCTCATGGAGGTTTCGTCTGAATTGCGAGGTTGGAAAGTAGCCGGATTCTAACAGCAGGGACCTGGCTACCAGCAAATGGGCCTCCGCGACACGCGGCAACTTGTTACCCGAAGCAATGTCCAACTGCGCATATAACTACAGATCCACCGGTACGCACAGGCCGGGAAACAATGAAGAAGTTCACGCTTGCAGCAGCAATGCTGCTCGCAGTGTTCGTCTGCGACGCACTAGCCGCCACGTTAGCGGGCCGCGTGATCGGCATAAGCGACGGCGATACCGTCACGGTACTGACCGCGGAGAACCACCAGTTCAAGATCCGCCTGTCGGGAATCGACGCTCCCGAGAAAAAACAGCCTTTCGGCGCGCACGCCAAGGAAACCCTCTCCCGCCAACTATTCGGCCACGCGGTCCTGGTCGAATGGTTCAAAACCGATCGCTACGGCCGTATCGTCGGCAAAATCGAAGTCGATGGTGTCGATGCCAATCTTAAACAGATACGGGAAGGTTCGGCCTGGGTGTATACGCAATACCTGCGCGAACTGCCGGTCGAGGACCGCAAGCTCTATCTCGATGCCGAGCGGCAGGCAAGAAGCGAACGCCGCGGACTGTGGCGCGACCGCGAACCCGAACCACCGTGGGAATGGCGCAGGGAGCGGCGCACTGCCCGAAACAGTTAGTTTTGAACCACGGAGGACACGGAGGAAAAGCACTAGCAGGAAAATAGGTCGGGTGGAAACTTTTCAGTGGCTCATGATCCATTGCTGCGAAAGGTGGCGGCACAAGCTAGCGAACAGCTACTCGCTCTTATCCCCAACTTGCTTTCGTCGTTTTGTTTTTCTTCCGTGTCCTGCGCGTTCTCCGTGGTTCCAAGAATTAAATCCCGAACTGCAGTTCGGCCAACCGAGCGTAAAGGGGGTCAGCGGCCAGCAATTCATCGTGCGACCCAAGACCGACCAAGCGGCCCTGATCGATCACCGCGATGCGGTTGACGCTTTTCACCGTGGAGAGACGGTGGGCGATGATCAGTGTAGTGCGCGCTTTCAACAGCCGCTCCAGCGCCAGTTGCACCATGCGCTCGCTCTCCGAATCGAGTGCACTGGTAGCCTCGTCCAACAACAGGATCGGCCGCCCGGAAAGGATCGCGCGGGCGATCGCCAGCCGCTGCCGCTGGCCACCGGACAGGCGCACGCCGCGCTCGCCTAGCCAGGTATCGAACCCCTGCGGCAGCTTCTCGACGAATTCCGTCGCGAACGCCGCATCGCAGGCACGCCTGACATCCTCGCCGGAGGCGCCCGGCCGGCCGTAGCGCACGTTCTCGGCGACGCTGGCCGCGAAGATGGCGCGGCTCCTGCGGCACCAGCGCGATGCGCCTGCGCAATGCCAGAGGATCGACGCGCTTCACGTCCACGCCATCCACTCGCACAATGCCGCGCCCGGGATCGTAGAAGCGCAGCAGGAGCTGGTACACCGTGGACTTGCCTGCCCCGAAGGACCGACCAGCGCCAGACTCTCTCCCGGCCGGACCTCGAGCGAAAAATCCTGCAACGCCGCCTGGTTGGGACGCGACGGGTAATGGAAAGTGACCGCCTGCAGTTGCACCGATCCGTATCGGCGGCTCGGGCAATGCGAGCGGCTGGGCCGGTGCGGTGATCTCGGGACGGGTGTCGAGGATCTCGATCAGCCGCTCGGCCGCGCCGGCGCCGCGCTGCAAGTCGCCGATCACCTCGCTCAACGCCCCGGCCGCGCTCGCAACCATCGCGGCGTAAAACACGAAGGCCGACAATTCGCCGGGCGTGATGTTGCCTGCCAGTACGTCATGGCCGCCGATCCAGAGAATGACGCCAACGCCTGTGAACACCAGCACGATCACCGCGGAGATCAGCGAAGCGCGCACCCGGATGCGGTTACGTGCCGTAGCGAACGCCGCTTCGGCGCGGCTGCCGAACAGGCGCCGGTCCTCGTCTTCATGCCCGTATGCCTGCACCGTGCGCACTTCATGCAGCGCCTCGTCCACGTAGCTTCCGAGGTCCGCCACGCGGTCCTGGCTGGCCCGGGCGAGTTTGCGCACGCGCCGGCCGAAGACCACGATCGGCCCGATCACCACCGGCACCATCAGCAGCACCAGCACCCGTAAGCTTCCAGCTGGTCAGCATCAGCATCGCCAGCGCGCCCACACCCAACAGCCCGTTGCGCAGCGCCATCGACACGCTGGTGCCGACCACTTGCTCCAGCAGCGCGGTATCGGTGGTGAGCCGCGAGATCACCTCGCCGGTGCGCGCCTGCTCGAACCAGCCGGGAGAAAGGCTCAGCAGGCGCGAGAAGACCTCGCGGCGGATGTCGGCGATCACACGCTCGCCCAGCCATGAAATCAGATAGAAGCGCACCCAGGTCGCGACCGACATCACCACGATCACGCCCAGCAGGAAGAACAGCGCCTGATTGAGCGCCTGCGGATCGCCGCCAGAGAAACCGCGGTCGATGACTTGTTTGAGTCCCTGACCGATCACCAAGAAGCATGCCGCCGCGACCACCAGCGCCAACGCGAAGATGAGCATGCGCGCACGATACGGCGTGGCAAAGCGCCACAACACAGATAGCGCGCGCAATTGGGCGCCACCACGCAAAGGTTGCGGATTGCCAGCGTCGGCACGATTGGAGGTCATGAGAATTCGACAGTCATTGCGGACGGCGAGCACATAAGCCGTAGTTTGCAAAATGGCGCAGCCAGTCTAATACCCGCGATCACGCGCCCCAATCTCCACACCCCGAGTCGCGGGATCGGGAATCCCGCATTGTGAAATCCACGACCGCATCGTAGCAAACGGAGCCGCTCCGGGTATTATTTGCGTTCATAACAAGCCGTCCAATCGGAGGAGCGCAACATGGACAACGATCTCGAAATCGCCGCCATCGAGTATCACGAGCAGCCGACCCCGGGGAAAATTTCCGTCGTCCCCACCAAGGGCCTCACCAACCAGCGCGACCTGGCGCTCGCCTACTCGCCGGGCGTGGCGTTCGCCTGCAAGGCTATCGAGGCGGATCCTTCACGCGCGGCACAACTGACTTCGCGCGCCAACCTGGTCGGCGTGGTGACCAACGGCACCGCAGTGCTCGGCCTGGGTAACATCGGCCCGCTGGCCGGCAAGCCGGTGATGGAAGGCAAGGCGTGCCTGTTCAAGAAGTTCGCCGGCATCGACGTATTCGACATTGAACTGGCTGAGAACGACCCGGACAAGCTGGTCGACATGATCGCCGCGCTCGAACCCACTTTGGGGGGCATCAATCTCGAAGACATCAAGGCGCCCGAGTGCTTCTATATCGAAGCCAAGCTGCGCGAGCGCATGAAGATACCGGTTTTCCATGATGACCAGCACGGCACCGCGATCATCGTCGGCGCGGCCGTGACCAACGGGCTCAAGGTCGTGGGCAAGGACATTGCGAAGGTAAGACTGGTGTGCTCCGGCGCCGGCGCTTCGGCGATCGCCTGCCTCGATCTGCTGGTGAAACTCGGACTGAAACGCGAGAACATCATCGTCTGCGACTCGAAGGGTGTCATATACGAGGGCCGCGACAAGAGCATGGAATCGAACAAGGCGCGTTACGCCCGCAAGACCGACGCGCGCAAGCTTGCCGACGCGATGCCCGGCGCGGACATCTTCCTCGGACTCTCGGGTCCGGGCGCGATGAAACAGGAGTGGATCAAGACCATGGCGGTGAAGCCGCTGGTGCTTGCGCTCGCCAACCCGACACCGGAGATCCTGCCCGAGGAAGTGAAGGCGGTGCGGCCCGATGCGGTGATCGCCACCGGCCGCTCCGATTATCCAAACCAGGTGAACAACGTGCTGTGCTTCCCGTTCATCTTCCGCGGCGCGCTCGACGTCGGCGCGACCAGGATCAACGAGGAAATGAAGCTCGCTTGCGTGAAGGCGATCGCGGAACTTACCCAAGCCGAGCAGTCGGACGTGGTGGCCATGGCCTACGAAGGCCAGGAACTTTCATTCGGGCCCGAGTACATCATTCCCAAGCCCTTCGATCCGCGGCTCATTACCCGGATTGCGCCGGCGGTGGCGAAGGCAGCGATGGACAGCGGCGTGGCAACGCGCCCGATCACGGATTTCGACGCCTACCGCCAGCAGCTCAACAACTTCGTTTACCACTCCGGGTTCGTGATGAAGCCGGTGTTCGCGGCGGCGAAGGCCGCACCGCGGCGGGTGATCTACGCGGAGGGCGAGGATGAACGCGTGCTGCGCGCCGTACAAGTTGTGGTGGACGAGCGCCTCGCCAATCCGATCCTGATCGGACGGCCGGAAGTGGTGGAAGTGCGGCTCAAACGATTCGGGCTGCGCATCAAGCCGGGGAAGGATTTCGAACTGGTCAACCCGGAGAGCGACACTCGTTACCGGGAAGTGTGGACCGAATATTACAAGGCGATGAACCGCAAAGGCGTTTCTCCCGACGACGCGAAGGCGCACGTTCGCCAGTCCACGACCCTGATCGGCGCAATGCTGCTTCGCAGGGGCGACGGCGACGCGATGCTGTGCGGAACGTTCGGACGCCACAAGGACCACCTGCGCCATATCGCCAACGTGATCGGCCTCAAACAGGGCGCGAGCATTTTCGCCGCGATGAACGTGCTGCTGTTAGCCAAGCGCACGCTGTTCATCTCCGACACCTATGTCAACGAGGACCCGGGCGTCGAACAGCTGGCCGAGATAGCGATCATGGCCGCAGAGGAAGTGAAGCGTTTCGGGGTGTTGCCCAGGATCGCCCTGCTTTCCCATTCCAACTTCGGCAGCGACGACTCACCTTCCGCGCTGAAGATGAGCCGGGCCCGCGAGCGGATCGAGAAGATCGCGCCGGACCTCGAAGTCGAAGGCGAAATGCATGGCGATGCCGCGCTTTCGGAATCGATCCGCAACCACGTGCATCCGGAATCCCGGCTGAAAGGTGAAGCGAATCTGCTGATCATGCCCAATCTGGACGCCGCGAACATTTCCTTCAATCTGCTGAAAATGACCGGCGGCGAAGGCGTGACCGTGGGGCCGATCCTGCTGGGCGCGGCCAAGCCGGTGCACATCCTCACGCCGACCGCGACGGTGCGGCGGCTGGTGAACATGACCGCCCTGTGCGTGGTGGACTCCAACGCGCAGCAGCGCGCACTATTCTGAGGGCCGATGCGTCACGCAGGACACTCACGCCTGCGTCGCCTGGCGGCGACGGGGGACGGTAGGTTTTTCGCAACGCATTGCCGGAACTTGCGCGTTGCCAGGGCGTCGAATCGCTTGTATCAACCACAGGGAAGAATCATGAATACAGCATGCACCCGGATTTACGAATCAGACGCACGACTCAATGTGCGACTGGCGATATTTACGACGGCCCTGCTGATAGGCGCGCTCCTCACCTGCTTTCCGACACAGACCCGGGCTGCCGAGCCTTTTGGCCGCGGCAACGTCACCGGCTCGATCTATCTCGGCGCCGGCCGCGCACTCGACCAGGAGTACACGACCTTGGGAGGTACGCTGGGTTACATGGTCTCCGAGGGACTGATGCTCGGCGTGAGTGCCGAAATGTGGTTCGGCAACGAGCCCGACATCTACAAGCTCACGCCGGAGGTGCGTTACACGTTTACCGGGGTCGCTCCGGTGAAACCCTACGTCGGCGCGTTCGTCTCGCGCACCATGTATGACGGCCTCCCGGACCGGAACACCTACGGCGCCCGTGGCGGGATCTATATGCCGTTCGGCTCGAACGCAGCGTTCAACGTCGGCCTGGTCTACGAGAAGATTTCGGATTGCAATCCGTCCACGTACAACGATTGTTCGCAGCTCTACCCCGAGGCCGGCGTCCTGTTTTCCTTCTGAACGTCCTTCAGGAGAAACAAAATGGGCACCTTTCGGTGCCCTTTTTCATCAAGCCAGCACGTAACTGGTTTTCACAGTGGTAAAGAACTCAACCGCGTAGCGGCCCTGCTCGCGCGGACCGTAACTCGAGCCCTTGCGTCCGCCGAAAGGCACGTGGTAATCCACACCGGCCGTCGGCAGGTTCACCATCACCATCCCGGCCTGCGCGTTCTTGCGGTAATGCGAAGCGTGCTTGAGCGAGGTCGTCACGATGCCGGAGGAAAGCCCGAACGGCGTGTCGTTGGCGACCGCCAACGCCTCGTCGTAGTCCTTGACCATCACCACCGATGCCACCGGGCCGAATACTTCCTCGCGATTTATGCGCATGCTGTTCACGGTATCGGTGAACAGCGCCGGCTCCAGATAGAAGCCGTCGGTGTCGCGCTTGAGGAGGTTGCCTCCGAAAGCGAGCTTGGCGCCCCCCTTCTTCGCCTCCTCTATATAGAAAAGGTCCTGGTTGAGTTGGTTTTTGTCCACCACCGGGCCCATCTCGGTGCCCTGCTTGAGCGCGTTGTCCACCTTCAGGTTCTTCAGGCGCTCGACCACCGCGCCAACGAACTTGTCGTGGATGCCCTTGGTGACGATCAGGCGCGAACTCGCCGTGCAGCGCTGGCCGGTGGAGAAAAAGGCGCCGTTGACCGCGCATTCGACCGCCGTTTTCAGGTCGGCATCGTCCAGTACCACCAGCGGATTCTTGCCGCCCATCTCGAGCTGGAACTTGGCCATGCGCGCCACCGCTTTCGCCGCCACCTGCTTGCCGGTTTCCACCGAGCCGGTGAAGGTGATCGCATCCACGCGCCTGTCGTTAACCAGCGTTTCGCCGACCACGCTCCCCCGCCCCATCACGAAATTGAACACGCCCTTGGGCATGCCGGCGTCCACGATGGTTTTCGCGATCGCGTGCGCCATGCCGGGCACCAGGTCCGCGGGCTTGAACACCACGGTGTTGCCGTACGCCAGTGCCGGGGCGATTTTCCAAGCCGGGATTGCCGCCGGGAAGTTCCACGGCGAAATGATGCCGACCACGCCAATCGACTCGCGGGTGAGTTCGACGTCGATGCCGGGACGCACCGAGGGCAGCAGCTCTCCGGAACGACGCAGCACTTCGCCGGCAAAAAACTTGAAGACGTTGGCCGCACGCACCACTTCGCCGATGCCCTCCGGCTGTGTCTTGCCTTCTTCGCGCGACAGCAGTTTGCCGAATTCTTCCTTGCGCGCGAGGATTTCGTTGCCCACCTTGTCGAGCAGGTCGGCACGCGCCTGGACGTTGAAAGTGGCCCAGGCCGGGAAGGCGGCGCGCGCGGCTTCGATGGCGCGTTCAGTCTGCGCCTTGTCGGCCTGCGCGTACTCGGCGATGACGTCGCTGGTATCGGAGGGATTGACGTCCTTGGAAGTGTTGGCGCCCGCGATCCATTCGCCGGCGATGTAATTCTGCAGTTGTTGTGTGCTCATAGGTCCTCCTGAGGGTGGCGATGTTAGTGTCCTGTTCTGCTGATTCGCGGCCGAAAACCCGACGAGAATCAGCGGAACAGGACACTAGCACGGCGCGCGGGAGCCGGTCACCTCACGCCGCGGCGCCGGCCTTGCGCTTGCGCCGCAATGCGTGGAACGCATCGAGTTCCCACGGCCGCAGCGCCAGCACGATGCTCGCCGGGCGGCGCACCCCCAGCGGCAGGTTCATGTCGTCGTTGTGCAGTTCGGAGAACTCGGCGGCGAGCCGGCGCAGTCTTGCAATCACTTGGCTGCCGGATGCCGGGGACAGCATGCCGTTGATCACCATCATGAACTCGCCCGGCGCATCGAAGCGCGAGCGGAAGTACTCGGGTACTGCGCGCGTCTTGAAGTACTGCAGGATCGGCCCGTTCGGCAGCCAGGAAAAAGTGCGCGTCACCAGCAGCTTGATGCGGTTCTTCGGAAGAAGTTCGAGGAACTTGATGTGGTCCAGCCTGAGCAACAGCTGGATGCATTCGGACTTGGGAATCTCGTAGATCTCGGTGATTTGCTCCAGCGTCATGTGGTTGAGCGCGCTCACCGCCGCCAGGAACAGCTTCGGGTTGCCGACGATCTCGCGTTCCTGCTCCAGTGTGAGCTGCGAAATGTAATTGCGTTCGCTGTCCACCTCGCGCGCCAGGTCCGTGAGGCCAATGCCGGCCAACTGGCAGACCTGCTCGAAGCGCCCCAGGGTGAAGTGATTGGCGGCAAACATGCGCTTTACGCTCGCTTCGGAGAGCTTCAGCGTCTTGGCCACCTGGGCGTAATTGAGCTTTCTAGCCTTGAGCGCCCGCTTTAGCGCTTCCACCACCAGCGCGGTATGGGACATGGCTCCCCCTGGAATGCCCAAAAGTCTAATTATGCGATACCAAACGAATACCAGGTAGCAACACCTTTTGCGGCGCTTTTCCTACACCGGTCAAGTCGCCACGATGGCGCCGTCTCATGTCGCAGCCGACCAACCGACGCAGGCAAGGGAGAGAACGATGAAGACCCAGAATCTGGCTACCGCGCTCGCCGCCGCATTGACCCGCATTCCTGCCAGTACCCCGCCGAAACCGCGGGTTACCGCCGATCTGCTGCTGGTAACCGCGCTTCGCAACAGCGCAACGGTGTGCGATCAGATCATCCAGCGCCGGATTGGTGTTTACCCGGACGCGATCGGCACCATGTCGTGACGATCCTGTGCGGATGGGGAACGCCCCTAGGGTAAAAGGGAGGGGGCGATCCTCCACCGCTTCGGCCGGTCACATCGCGTGGCCGGCTTTTTTTTGCCCACTACCCGCCCACCACCTCACCCCGGCCCTCTCCCTCTCACAGAAGGAGGCGGAGAGGGAGCAATGAAACAGAACCAGTCAATTTGCTCGCATCGCATGTTCAGATAGCCGATATCTGAATTTAAGGACACGGGATTTCTTTGCGAGCCCACAGTCACCGCTTTAATGCAGCAACTTCAGTAGCCATTCTGACGGCGTGTCCCTCACCCTCTCCGCCCAGCGGGAGGGAGACAACACGCTCGCTTGACGAGCTTGTTGCGGCGGAGACTCATGTTTCGCGGAGCGCAACGTGATGTCGGAGTCAAACAGACGGGGTGAGGTGGGTATGAGAAGATGCCTTACTTTCCGATAGTTGATGAGATGCCCATGCTTTCTCTTGCCGCCCGTCCCGCAGTCCAGCAGCTTCGCTCGTCGAAGATCCGCGAAGTCGCCAACGCAGGGATGGGCAAGAAAGATGTGATCGCCTTCTGGTTCGGCGAACCCGACGAGGTCACCCCGGATTTCATCCGCCAGGCCGGAATCGATGCTCTGACACGAGGCGAGACTTTCTATACCGAGAACCTCGGCATTCCCAAATTGCGCGACGCTATCGGCAAATACCTTTCACGCCTGCATCGCCGCGACGGAACCGGGCAGATCACTTCCGACAACGTTGCGGTCACCAGTTCCGGCATGTCGGCGTTGATGCTGACCACTCAATCTCTGGTGGGGCCGGGCGACCGTGTCGTCATCGTCACGCCGGTGTGGCCGAACCTGGTGGAAATACCCAAGATCCTCAGCGCCGAAACCGTCACCTTCCCGCTCAGCTCTATGCCCGAAGGCTGGACGCTCGATCTTGACCGCCTGCTGGCGACGCTCGAGCCCGGAACGCGCGCGGTATACATCAACTCGCCGAACAATCCGACTGGCTGGACCATCGACCGTGAAGCTCAGCGCGCGATCCTCGAACACTGCCGCACCCACGGCATCTGGATTTTCAGCGACGATGCCTACCAGAGGCTTTACTACGGTGACGGCTCGGCACCCTCTTTCCTCGACATCGCCGACACCCACGACCGTATCGTCAGCACCAACACGTTCTCGAAATCGTGGCTGATGACCGGCTGGCGGCTGGGCTGGATCATGGCGCCGAAAGAACTCGTCGCCAACCTCGGTACGCTGCTGGAATACAACACATCGTGCGCACCGCGCTTTGTTCAAAGGGCCGGCATCGTCGCGATCGAACAGGGTGAACCGGTGGTCGCACGCTCGCTCGCGCGCCTGCGAAAGGCCCGCGACTTCCTGACGGCGCGGCTGCGCGAGATTCCCGGAATCGAGGCGACGCTGCCACCCGGCGCGATGTATTCCTTTTTCAAGGTTCATGGTGTTACCGACAGCTTGGCGTTCTGCAAGAAATTGGTTTTCGACGCGGGACTGGGACTGGCACCGGGTATCGCCTTCGGTCCAGAGGGCGAAGGCTTCTTACGCTGGTGCTTCGCGGCAAACGAGGAACGACTGGCGCAAGGCATCGAGCGCTTGAGGAAAGCTGTGGTGCATCGTTGAAACAGGAAAGGAATGGCGTGGCCGCAAAGACGCATACTTATCGAACCATGGTCCGCTGGACCGGCAACAAGGGTACGGGTACCTCCGCTTATCGCGCCTACAGTCGGAACCACGAGATTGTCGCGAATGGAAAGCCGGTGATCCCGGCTTCCTCGGACCCGGCGTTTCACGGGGACGCGGGCCGCTACAATCCTGAGGACTTGCTGGTCGCTTCGCTGTCCGGCTGCCACATGCTCTGGTACCTGCATCTTTGTGCGGTGAACAAGGTGGTGGTGCTCGAATACGAGGACAATGCGTCGGGCATCCTGGAGGAATCCTCGGACGGCGGCGGCCACTTTGTCGAAGTCACCCTGAATCCGACCATTACCGTAACGGCGCAGTCGAACCTCGATACCGCGCGAGGACTGCACCACGAGGCCCACGAAAAATGCTTCATCGCCAACTCGGTGAATTTTCCGGTGCGCGTCCAGCCGGAGTTCCGTACCGCCACTTAGGCGGCGCGATCGTTGCGGCTCACTCGCTGACCACATGTCCGCTTTTCTGCCCAAACTGAAGCAACTCGAGCACGCAGCGTCGATCGTGTACGAGGCGATGGCGCCGACTCCGCAATACGCCTGGCCGCTGCTCAATGCGCAAATTGGCGCGGAAATCTGGGTCAAGCATGAGAATCACACTCCCACCGGCGCCTTCAAGCTGCGCGGCGGACTCACCTACTTCCATGATCTCGCCAGACACAAAGACCGGCCCGCCGGCGTCATCAGTGCCACCCGCGGCAATCACGGGCAGTCAGTCGGCTACGCCGCCCGGCGATATGGCATGTCCGCCACTGTGGTCGTGCCCTACGGCAACAGTGTCGAAAAGAACGCGGCGATGCGGGCGCTCGGGGTCGGACTGGTAGAGCATGGCGCGGATTTCCAGGCGGCCCGCGAGCGCGCGATGTGGATTGCGCAACAGCGCGGTCTGCACATGGTGCCCTCGTTCCACCCGCTGCTGGTGCAGGGCGTGGCCTCGTACTCTCTGGAACTGCTGCGTGCCGTGCCGGACCTGGACGTGGTGTACGTGCCGATCGGATTGGGATCGGGGATCTGCGGGATGATTGCCGCACGCGAAGCCCTGAAGCTGAAAACGGAAATCGTCGGCGTCGTCTCCGAACTTGCACCGGCATACGCGCTTTCGTTCGAACAGAAGCGCGCGGTCGAGCACCCGGTCAGCACCCGCATCGCCGACGGCATGGCCTGCCGTACTCCCGAACCGGAGGCGTTGGAGATTCTCTGGCACGGGATGGCGCGCGCGGTGCGGGTTTCCGACGATGAAGTTGAGGAGGCAATGCGGCTGATGTATTCGGCGACCCACAATGTCGCCGAAGGTGCAGGTGCTGCAGCACTTGCCGCCGCAACCAAGGAGCGCGACCGCCTGGCCGGGCGAAAGGCCGCAGTGATCCTTTGCGGCGCGAACGTAGACCGCGACGTGTTTGCCCGGATTCTTGGCAAAACGTAGTCTTGTCACAGGGGTCAGGTGGCGCGAAGATTGGCCTTAACTGACCGGCGGAAAACACCATGATGACCCGCGTTCCACAATTGACGCGTCTCGCGATTGCCGTGGCAGTCGTTTTCGCAGCGCTCCTACTGCTGCCCCGCAGTGCCGCATTCGCCGCGCCGGCTGTGGCAAGCTATCGCGGCGAGGCATCTGCCGCCTCGGGGCCGGGTCGAAGGGTCGAGCTGCGGCTCTCGGCCGACGGAAAAATGATCTGGCTCACTGATTACCGCAACAATCGCCCGCCGACCACGGATGAAGGCCGCTGGAATGCAATCTCGGTCGAAGAAATCGAGGTCATTGTCGAGCGCCGTGACGGCAAGCAGATCGAGCCTTCCGCCGTTCGCCTGCTGAAGCAGGGGGATACGCTGCGCACCACGGCGGCATCGGCTGCCGAATTCGGCAGCCAGGGCCTGCTGCTGAAGCTTGCCAAGGTAACGGCGCCGCCAATTGCTGCGCCAGTGACCGGAGCGGTTTCACCCATCGGGACCTGGCAATGGGAAAGTCTGATCTCCTCCGCTGGGAAAGTCGCGGTCAATCAGCCGGAGCGCTACCAGCTGCAATTGCAGGCGGGCGGCAAGGCGCAGGTGCTTGCGGATTGCAACCGTGGCCAGGCCAGCTATTCATTCGACGGTCGCAGCTTCAACATCAGGATCACCGGCGTTACGCGCGCCGCCTGTCCGGGCGACTCGCTCTCCGGCCGCTACCTCAAGGCGCTGGAAACGGCGATCGGCCAGCGGGTCAGGGGCGAAAACCTGTTTCTCGATCTGCCGGCTGATGGCGGCACCATGAAATTCGTACGGGCGAAATAATCAGGACCATGCCATTTGATCCGACCTCCCGGCGCGGCAATCGAGCCCGCAACGTGCTCGGCGGGCTGCTCGCCGATTGCTGCAACAATCCGGTGACCGGTTTCTTCCGCGACGGCTGCTGCAACACCGGCCCGGAAGATCACGGGGCGCACGTCGTATGCGTTCAGGTCACAAAGGAATTCCTGGAATTTTCGGTCGCACGCGGCAACGACCTCAGCACGCCGATGCCAGATTTCGGATTCCCGGGACTGAAACCCGGCGACCGCTGGTGCCTGTGCGCGGCGCGCTGGTGCGAAGCGCTGCGCGCCGGAATGGCGCCGTCGGTGGTCCTCACCGCAACCCACGAGCGGACGCTCGACTACGCGACCCTCGAAGACCTCAAGAAATACGCAATTGACCTTCAGTAGGGGCGAGCGAAGAGGGGCGAGGGAAGGACTCTCCTGCTGTGAGTGTATGCATGTTGCATCGGTTCTGAATTTGCTTCTCGCGGTTCTTAGCTACTGGCCCTGATTCCTGTTCTGAACTCTCGTCCCTCACCCCTCAACCCTCGTCCCTGAGAAATGATTTTTCGGCGTCTCGTCCCCCGCGACCTCCCCAGCCTTCTCGAACTTCAGGAGGCCAACCTTTTCGGGAATCTGCCGACGGAACAGCATAAGGACGGATTCTTGTCAGCGCGCTTCGCTGCGGACCAATTTGCGCAGATGAATCGCGATGCGGCGGTCGTAGTCGCGGAGGACCACGGGCGTATCGTCGGCTACGCCTGTTCGGCAAGCGTGGATTTCAGTCATCAATTCCCGATACTCGACGCCATGATCGCGAACTTCGGGCGGCTCTCGTACCTGGGCACGACCTTGATCGATGCGCGCGTATGCATTTACGGGCCGGTGTGCGTCGATCGGGCCTGGCGCGGACGTGGCGTGCTGCGCGGACTGATTGCCCGGATAAAGGCGGAACTGGCCGGGCAGTTCGATGTGGCCGCGGCTTTCATTTCCAAGGCCAATTCGCGCTCGCTCGCCGCGCACGTGGACGGCCTGGGCATGACCGTCCTCGGGGACTATGTGTTCGGGGCCGGTCGCTACTGGATCATCGCCTTTGGCATCCCCCCTTCAGACCTGGCTTTCAGCGTCGACCCGCCGCAATACCGATAGGGAGCGTCTTTAGTGCCGACCGCTGCCCAGAAACTCGCGCATTACTTCAACAACCAGTTCGTGGTCTTTGAATTGCGGCAAGCCTGAGACGGTCACGGTTCCCACCACGCCGACGTTTCGGATAATGATCGGGAACGCGCCGCCGTGCGCTGCGTAATGGCCGGGATCCAGCCGCGACGAATCCTCGAACGTGGCACCCTTGGCGCGGAACTGCATGCCGACGTAGAGCGAGCTGTGTCCATAGCGGTTGACTACGTTGTTCTTTCGCTTGATCCAATCGTCGTTGTCCGCAGACGTGCCCGGAAGCGCGCAGTGAAACAGCTGTTGGCCGTTACGGCAGACGTCGACAGTCACTGAGCAGCTGCGCGCCCGCGCTGCTTCGACGAGCTGTAGCCCGAGCGCCACCGCGGTATCGTTGGTGAACTCGGCGAACTGCAGCTCGGATTCTTGCTGCAGGAGCAACTGCAGCTGCTGTTGGTTATCCATGCGATCCGTACCTGACTTGTAATTATTTTTGATTCGCCGCTTCACGCGGACGGCGGTCCGGACGACTGGCGCACCACCAGTCGCGGTTCGAGAATATACCGCCTCGGCGGCGCTGCCGGATCGGCGAGCCGCTTGAGCAGCATGTCAGCCGCCACGGCGCCTTGCTCGGCCGGCCGCATGTCGATGGTGGTAAGCGGCGGGTTGGAATGCGCGGTCGCCGCGACGCCGTCGAATCCGGTGATCGCGAAATCCCGGCCGACGACCAACCCGTGCTCGCCCAGTTCGCCCAAGGTGCCGAACGCCACGACGTCGTTGTAGCAGACTGCTGCGGTCGGTCGGACCGGCATCGCCAGCACCTGCCGGATGCCCTCGCGGCCGCCTTCGCGGGTGGGAGGAATGTCGACGATCCATTCGGGCATGACGGCAATCCCGTTTTCCGTCATCGCCCGCTGATATCCCGTGCGCCGCTGCTCGTAGACCGGCCCGCCGCCGATTCGGCCCAGGAACGCAATCCGGCGATGCCCCTGCCCGATCAGATGGCGGGTCACCTCGAAAGTGCCGCTCTCGTGATTAGCGCCGACGAAGTCGTAGCTGCCGGTCCCCGGTTCCCGCACCACGATCACCAGTGGGATGCCGGCGTGCTGGGTCCGCTGCAGCAGTTCTGCCGGCGTATCGAATGCCGGACATAGTATGAGTCCGGCAGCGTGGTACTCCTGCATCGAAGTAAGCACTATCTCCTGAACATCCAGCCTCTCGTCGGTATGGGCCATGAGGCTGATGTAACCCGCATCGAACAGGTGGCGCTCCATACCGACCAGCATTTCGGCAAAGAATGGGTTACCGAGATCATTGATCACGATGCCAACCATGTTGGACGATTCCCGCCGCAGGTCGGCTGCCCGCCGGTTGTACACATAACCGAGCGCAGCAGCGCTGCGTCGAACCCGTTCGGCAGTCTCGGATGCAATCAGGGGGCTACCATGCAAAACCAGGGAAACGGTCGACTTGGAAACACCAGCCGCATGTGCGACATCAGTTATCGTGACCGACGCGCGCTTGGGGTTGGTTTGGGGCTGGGTCATGGTTTCTGCGAACAAGGATTTCCCAAATATTATTGACAAGAATCTCGTGGGACGCCATATTACACCAATATTGGAACGTTCCAATTTCTTTGTTGGAACGTTCCAAAGCTCCTAAAATACCCTAACTCTCTGTTACTACGGAGATCTCTGGCAAACGGAGGAAGGCCATGTCACGTCAGCAAATTGGCTGGGGATTGGTTGGTGCCAGCACCATCGCCAGGGAATGGATGATCGATGCGATTCGTGCCCAACCCGGCAACGACGTTGTGGCGGTGATGAGCGCCGATCCGGCTCGTGCCAGGGACTATGCCCAGGCGAACCGGATTCCTGCGAGCTACACGTCGTTGGAAGCCTTGCTGGCGCACCCGGAAGTGGATGCGGTCTACATCAGCACCACAAACGAATTGCACAAGGCGCAGACCCTGGCATGCGCTGCCGCCGGCAAGCACGTGCTGTGCGAAAAGCCTCTGGCGGTCACGCTAGCCGATGCCAGGGAAATGGTCGCTGCCTGCGCCAAGGCCGGGGTGGTGATGGGCACCAACCATCATTTGCGCAACGCCGCCACGCATCGCAAGATCCGTGAGCTGCTTCAATCCGGCGCCATCGGCACGCCCCTGTATGCGCGGGTATTTCACGCTGTTTACCTACCGCCACACCTGCAGGGTTGGCGTCTCAACAAACCGTCGGCTGGCGCGGGGGTGATCCTCGACATCACCGTGCACGACGCCGATACCTTGCGTTTCGTCCTCGATGCCGAGCCGGTAGAGGCAGTCGCCGTCTCTCAACAGGCGGGTATGGCGGAAAGCGGGCTCGAAGACGGGGTGATGGCAGTGTTGCGCTTCGACAACAACGTGCTGGCGCAACTCCACGACGCTTTCACGGTGAAGTTTGCCGGTACCGGGCTGGAAGTGCACGGCTCGGAGGGTTCGATCCTTGGCCGGGACGTCATGACGCAGCGGCCCATCGGACTGGTCACGCTTCGCAACGCCCAAGGCGAAACCGAAGTTCCGCTCGACCACGAAAACGTTTACGCACGGGCGTTGCGCGCCTTTGTGGGCGCCATCCGCGGCGAAGGCTCGCCATCGGCTACCGGCGAAGATGGCATTCGCTCACTTGCAACGGCGCTGGCTGTGCTCGAGGCGACCCGATCCGGCCGTCGCACTGCAGTTCGATTTCAGTAGGGCCCGATAAAACATGAACAAAGTGATCTCTGCCGAACAGGCCGCACAGCTCGTACGCGATGACGACATCGTCACCATCAGTTCTTCCAGCGGGCTCGGCTGTCCCGACAAGGTGCTGGCCGCACTCGGCAACCGCTTCGCCGCGGAAGGTCACCCGCGCAATCTCACCACGCTACATCCCATCGCGGCAGGCGACATGTACGGCATCCGCGGCATCGATCACCTGGCCCGTCCCGGAATGCTGAAGAAAGTCCTGGCGGGTTCCTACCCAAGCGGCCCATCGTCGCTGCCGATGCCCGAAATCTGGCGCCTTATTGTCGAAGAGGCAATCCCTGCATATAACCTGCCCAGCGGCATTCTGTTCGACATGCACCGCGATGCGGCAGCCAAACGCCCCGGCGTGCTCACCAAGGTGGGACTCGATACCTTCGTCGATCCTGCGCGACAGGGCGGCGCCATGAACAAGCGCGCGGCGGCGGAACCGGTGGTAAAAAAAGTGGATTTCGCCGGCGACGAATGGCTGTTTTTCCCGGCGATTGCACCGCGCGTGGCCATCCTTCGCGCCACCACGGCGGACGAGCGCGGCAATCTCTCCTTTGAACACGAAGGGGCTTTCCTTGGCGCAATGGACCAGGCGCTCGCGGCCCGCAACAACGGTGGCGTGATCATCGCGCAAGTCAAACGCGTGGTTTTTGCCGGTTCGCTCAAGCCGCAACAGGTGCACGTGCCCGGGACGGTGGTGGACTACATCGTGGTCGACCCGGAACAGATGCAGACCACGCAGACCCCATACGACCCGGCGATCAGCGGCGAAATCGTCCTGCCCGAGAGCAGCTTCGAACTGCAGGAATGGGGGACGGAAAAAGTGATCGCCCGGCGCGCGGCGCTGGAGCTCACCACTGGTTCCGTTGTCAACCTCGGCTTCGGCATTTCCGCCAACGTGCCCCGCGTGTTGCTCGAGGAGGGACTGCACGGCGAAGTAACCTGGGTCATCGAGCAGGGCGCCGTCGGCGGCGTGCCGTTGCTGGGGTTTGCCTTCGGCTGCGCGGCGAATGCCGACGCAATCGTCCCCTCGCCCGACCAGTTCACTTATTTCCAGGGCGGCGGCTTCGATGTTGCGTTACTGTCCTTTCTGCAGATCGACCGCGATGGCAACGTCAACGTGTCCAAGCTCGGCGCCAAGCCCTATCTGACCGCGGGCTGCGGCGGCTTCGTTGATATCACCGCCCATGCGAAACACATTGTCTTTTCCGGTTTCTTCACCGCCGGCGCCAAACTCGAGGTCGGTGACGGCAGACTGAAGATTGTCCAGGAAGGCAGGAGCAGGAAACTGGTCGACGCGGTCGAGCACGTCACTTTCAGCGGCAGGATGGCACGCCGGCGCGGACAGAAAATCAGCTACGTCACCGAACGCTGCGTGATCGACCTTCTCGCCGAGGGCTTGACGGTGCGGGAAATCGCCCCGGGCGTGGACCTGAAGCGCGACGTGCTCGATCAGGCGGCATTTGCGCTGAAAGTCGATCCGCAGCTCAAGCTCATGGACGCCGCGCTGTTCTACAACGCACCGCTCAATCTGAAACTCAAGGCCCCGGCTCATGCCTGAATCCCCGACAAGCCAGATCAAGATGCAGATCGACGGAGCGGTCGCAACTGTCATCCTGGACCGCACAGAAAAGCTCCATGCGCTCACGCCGGAAATGATGGAGGCGCTCGCGGACGTCGCCGCACGGATCGACGCCGACACCGGGATCCGATGTGTCATCCTGACCGCCGCCGGCGACAAGGCGTTCTGCGTCGGTGCCGACATCAATGCCTGGGCGGCGCTGGAGCCGCTCGACATGTGGCGCCACTGGGTCAGGCGCGGCCACCAGATTTTCGACCAATGGGCGCGGCTGCGTGTACCGGTCATAGCCGCGATCAATGGTCATGCGTTCGGCGGCGGGCTTGAACTTGCCGCGGTCGCCGACATCCGTATCACCGTCGCGTCGGCGAAATTCGGACTGACTGAGGCGACTATTGCAACCTGTCCGGGCTGGTCGGGAACGCAGCGGCTCGCCGCACTAATCGGCGCCAGCCGGGTCAAGTATCTCGCCCTGACCGGCATGCACATCGATGCGACGGAAGCATGGCGCATCGGCATCCTGCACGAACAGGTCGCCAAGGATGTGCTGGCGCGTGCGCGTGAACTGGCCGCCGGCATATGCAGGCTGGCGCCGGTTTCGGTACAGCTCATCAAGCAGATCATCGACGCCGGCCGGGGCGATGGCCTTGCGGCCACTCTGGAAACATTGGCGGGCGCGCTGGCCGCGACCACCGCGGACGCCCGCGAGGGCATCGCCAGCTTCCGCGAAAAGCGCAAACCCGAGTACCGGGGGGACTAGAAAAGTGGGTGCATATTCGATGGATTTCATCACCGGTGGTTGCGATGTCGCGCTACCCGCGAAGCCGTTTCGCGGCCGCATGCTGATCGACGGGGCCTGGGTAGAGGCTGCGGACGGCGAGCGCATCACCCGCGAAAGCCCGGCCCATGCGGTCGCGGTTTCGAGTTACCCGGCGGCAAAGTCGGCCGACGTTGATCGCGCGGTGTCCGTGGCACGCAAAGCTTTCGATCATGGCGCATGGCCGCGTCTCAAGGGCGCGCAACGGGCAGCGATTTTGCATCGGGTAGCCGAAGGCATTGTGCGGCGCCAGGACGAACTCGCGTTGCTTGAAACCCTGGAGTCGGGTAAACCGATCAGCCAGGCGCGCGACGAGATTGCCGGCTGCACCGATCTCTGGGTGTATGCCGCGGGGCTTGCCCGAGACCTGCACGGCGAGAGCTACAACACGCTCGGCGAGGACATGCTCGGGTTGGTAATCAAGGAACCGACCGGCGTGGTGAGCCTGATTACGCCGTGGAATTTTCCGCTGTGGATCTTGAGCCAGAAGCTGCCGTTCGCGCTCGCCGCCGGCTGCACCGCCTTGGTCAAGCCGAGCGAATTCACCTCCGCCACGACGCTGATCCTGGGCGAAATCCTGATGGACGCCGGCGTCCCTTCGGGCGCCGTCAACATCGTCACCGGCACCGGCCCGGATTGCGGTGCCCACATGGTCAGCCACCCGCAGGTGGACATGCTTTCCTTCACCGGCTCGACCCGCGTCGGCAAAGCCGCCGCAGCGATCGCCGCGGGCGAACTCAAGAAGGTCGCGCTGGAACTGGGCGGCAAGAACCCGCAAATCGTTTTTCCCGATTGCGATTGGGAGGCTGCGCTAGACGCAGTGGTTTTCGGCGTGTACTTCAACGCCGGCGAATGCTGCAACAGCGGCAGCCGGCTGCTGGTTCATGCAGATATCGCAGAACGGTTTACCGAGGCCGTAATCGAGCGCGCCAGGCGCGTTCCCGTGGGCGAGCCGCTCAACGCCCGTACCAAGGTTGGCGCCATCATCAACGGCAACCAGATGGATATGATCGGCAAGTATCTGGCGGAGGCAAAATCCGCGGGTGCGCAGGTGCGCCTGGGAGGTGAACCGATCTCCGGCGTGGCGGGATTGTTCATGCAACCGACTGTACTTAGCGGGGTGACCCGGGAAATGCGCGTGGCCCGGGAGGAGATCTTCGGCCCGGTACTGTCGGTGCTGACCTTCGAGACGGCGGAGGAAGCGGTCGCGATCGCCAACGAAACGCTGTACGGGCTGTCGGCGGCCGTCTGGAGCCGGAACATTGACATCTGCTTGACTACGGCCCGCCGCGTCAAGGCGGGTACGATATGGATAAACAGCTTCATGGACGGCTATCCGGAGTTGCCGTTCGGAGGCTACCGCGAAAGCGGAATCGGTCGCGAACTTGGTCGGATGGCGTTGGAAGATTACACCGAGACCAAGACAGTCCAGATGCATGTCGGGCCGCGTACCGGATGGTGGCTGCCACGATAAGTTGGCACACTCGAATCATTTGCAGTTTGCAGAACGGTAATTGTCCGGCCGAAATCGGGCATTCAATACTGATAGCAGGAGGAGAACATGCGTAGGAATTTGATTGCCACGGTTCTTGCGGGTGCATTTGGATTCGCCGGCAGCTCGTTCGCGGCTGACAATTCTGTCGAGGTGCTGCACTGGTGGACCTCGGGCGGTGAAGCCGCAGCCTTGAACGTCCTCAAGGGCAACCTGGAAAAGCAGGGAATAAAGTGGAACGACATGCCGGTCGCCGGCGGCGGCGGCGAAGCGGCAATGACCGCAGTGCGCGCCCGCGTCACGGCAGGCAATCCGCCTACCGCGGTGCAGATGCTCGGTTTCGACATTCTGGACTGGGGCAAGCAGGGCGTGGTTGCCGACCTGAACGAGGTGGCCGCCAAGGAAGGCTGGGACAAGACGGTGCCCTCCGCGCTGCAAAAATTCTCCAAGTACGGCGGAAAATGGATCGCCGCGCCGGTCAACGTCCATTCCACCAACTGGATATGGGCCAACAAGGAAGTCCTGGCCAAGGCCGGCGTAACCAGCGAGCCCAAGAACTGGGACGAATTCATCGCCGACGCCGAAAAAGTGAAGAAGGCCGGCTTCATCGCCATCGCTCACGGCGGCCAGCCATGGCAGGATGCGACGATATTCGACGGCGTGGTGATGTCCACCGGCGGCGTCGACTATTACCGCAAGGCCTTTATCGACCTGGATGCCAAGACGATCAACTCGCCCACCACCGAGAAGGTGTTCCAGCGCATGTCGCAGATCCGCAAACTGGTCGACAAGGATTTTTCCGGTCGTGACTGGAACTTGGCTTCCGGCATGGTGATCAGCGGCAAGGCAGGCTTTCAGATCATGGGTGACTGGGCCAAGGGCGAATTCCTGAACGCCAAGAAAGTGCCGGGCAAGGACTTCCTGTGCTTCCGCATGCCGGGGACCCAGGGCACGGTGTCGTTCAATTCGGACCAGTTCGTGATGTTCAAAGTGGGCAGCGACAAGGCTGCCGCCCAGGCGAAACTGGCATCGGCGATCATGGACCCGGGCTTCCAATCGGCGTTCAACGTCGTCAAGGGTTCGGTACCGGCCCGCACCGATGTGCCCGACACGGCCTTTGATGCCTGCGGCAAGAAGGGCATGAAGGACCTGGCAGAAGCCAACAAGAACAACACTCTGGTCGGTTCGATCGCACATGGCCACGCCGTCCCGGCCTCGCTGAAGAACGCCATCTATGACGTCGTGACCCGTCACTTCAACGGCCAGCTCGATGACAAGAAAGCGGTGGCCGCTTTGGCGTCTGCGCTGAAGCAGTAAGGTCGCGACCAACCAGGCAATTACCGTGTAATTCCCCGGGCGGCCGTAATCCGCCGCCCGGGGCAAACGGAGTTCGACTCATGAGAGCCGGTGCCCTGCCCAAACTGCTGCTCAGTCCCAGCGTTTTGCTCGTGCTGGTCTGTGTCTACGGCTACATCATGTTTACGATTTATCTGTCGTTCACTTCGTCGATGATAATGCCGTTGTACGAATGGACGGGTACAGCAAGCTACCAGCGTCTTTTTGCCCAGGAGAACTGGTACGTGGCGCTGAACAATCTCTGGGTGTTCGCGAGTCTGTATATCGGCGTGGCCGTAGTGCTCGGGCTTGGGTTCGCAATTCTGATCGATCAGCACATCCGGGCAGAAGGCATGTTCCGCTCGATCTTCCTCTACCCGATGGCGCTTTCGTTCATCGTCACCGGCACGGCGTGGAAATGGCTTCTCGACCCGGGCGTCGGCCTCGAACATACGATGCGCAACCTTGGCTGGGAGAGCTTCGCCTTCGGCTGGATCAAGGACAGCGACATGGCGATCTACTGCGTGGTCATCGCCGCGGTATGGCAGACCACAGGCTTCGTGATGGCGCTTTTCCTTGCTGGGCTGCGGGGCGTGGATGCCGAACAGATCAGTGCGGCGCGCGTCGATGGCGCGCGTACCTGGCAGATCTACCTGCACGTCATCATTCCTCAGCTTGGTCCGGTATTCGTCTCGGCCTTCGTTATTCTGGCGCACATGGCGATCAAGTCGTATGACCTGGTAATCGCGCTGACCAACGGCGGGCCCGGACGCTCGACCTGGCTGCCTTCCGTCTTCATGTATCAGTACAGCTTCACCCGCAACGAAATGTCTGTCGGCGCTGCAAGCGCGGTCATGATGCTCGCGGCAATCGGGTTGGTCGTGCTGCCCTATCTTTTCAGCGAGATGCGCAAGGTGAAACATGGCTGAGCGTCGGTCGACGGGCCTGGGACCCGATCGAATCATTCTCTACGCAGTCCTGCTGTCCCTTGCGGCTCTGTTCTTGTTGCCGGTTTACGTAATGGTGTCGAACTCATTCAAGCCGCTGGACGAAATCCGCAGCGGCAATCTCATGGCTCTACCGATTGCCTGGACCATCGAGCCCTGGCTAACCGCCTGGAGCACGGCGCAGATCGGCGTGCAGCCCACCGGGCTGAAGCCCTACTTTTACAACTCGTTCCTGCTGGTCGTGCCGGCGGTCGCGATTTCGACGCTGATCGGCGCACTCAACGGCTACATATTGACCCAATTCAAGTTCCGCGGCTCCAACCTGCTGTTCGCAGCCATGCTGTTCTCCGTCTTCATCCCGTTCCAGATCGTGCTCATCCCGATGGCCAAGACGCTTGGCATCCTCGGTCTGGCCGGCACCGTCAAAGGCCTGGTGTTCGTCAACGTGGTCTATGGCATCGGGTTCACGACGCTGTTCTTCCGCAACTATTACGCCGCGTTCCCCCACGAGCTGATCAGTTCGGCGCGAATGGACGGGGCGGATTTCTTCGGCGTGCTCTATCGGATCCTTTTGCCCAGCAGCGGACCGATCATCGTGGTCACGGTCATCTGGCAGTTCACCAACATCTGGAACGAGTTCCTGTTCGGCGCTTCGTTCAGCGATTTCAGCTCGTTTCCGATCACCGTGGCGTTGAATAATCTGGTCAACAGTTCCACCGGGGTCAAGGAGTACAACGTTCATTTCGCCGGCGCTTTCATCGCGGCCGTTCCGACGCTGATCGTCTACCTGGTCTCCGGCAAATATTTCGTCCGCGGCTTGATGGCGGGTTCGGTCAAAGGGTGATTTCATGGCTACGCTGGATCTGATCAATGTGCAGAAGAGCTTCGGCCCAACAAAGATCCTCCAGGACATTTCCATCAGCCTCGCCGACGGCGAATTCCTTGTGCTCGTCGGTCCGTCGGGCTGCGGGAAGAGTACGCTGATGAACATAATTGCCGGCCTGGAGGAACCGTCCGCGGGCGAACTGCAACTGGACGGCCGCGACATCACGCCGTTGCCGCCTGCAGATCGCAACATCTCGATGGTGTTCCAGTCCTACGCGCTTTACCCGAATATGACGGTGGCCAAGAACATCGAATTCCCGCTCGCGATGCGCAAGGTCGAAAAGAGCAAGCGCGCGGAGCGTGTCAAAAGCGTCGCCAAGCTGCTGCAGATCGAGCACCTGCTCGAACGCAAGCCGCGCCAGCTATCGGGCGGCCAGCGCCAGCGCGTCGCGATCGGACGAGCCCTTGCGCGCGAACCACGGCTGTATCTGTTCGACGAACCCTTGTCCAACCTCGACGCCCAGTTGCGGCTGGACATGCGTACCGAAATCAAGAAACTTCACCAGCGTCTGGGCGCGACTATCGTCTATGTCACGCACGACCAGATCGAAGCCATGACCCTGGCCACGCGCATTGCAGTCATGAAAGGCGGTGTGTTGCAGCAACTCGGCACGCCCTACGAGGTCTACAACCGCCCCGCCAACACTTTTGTCGCGGGTTTCATGGGCTCGCCGCGCATGAATTTGATCAATGCGCGACTGACGCAGGACGGCGCTGGATTGGCGCTGGACATCCAGACCGGCACGCGCCAGCCTGTGCGGATCGATTTGCCCAACATGCCGGCCGCAATGAGCGCCCACATCGGGAGCGATGTGATCGCAGGTATCCGCGCCGAGGCAGTCAAACTGGCGCGCCCAGGCATGGTTGCAGGCCAGACAGAGCGTGCCTTCGATGCCCGCGTTGAAGTGATCGAACCCACCGGGGCCGACACGCTGGTGGTGCTCGATCTCGGCGGCAACGAATTCACAGTACGACTGGAACCCGACGTCTCGCTGAAGCCGGGACAGGATGCGCGCTTCTTCGTCGACCTCGCCAAGCTGGTGTGCTTCGACGCCAAGACCGAGAGACTGATCGCGTGACCGTTGGGGTAAATGAATCCTACGACATGGTCATCATCGGCTCCGGGGTCGGAGGCGGGGCGGTCGCGCTTACGCTTGCCGGCACCGGCGCGCGCATCCTGATCCTCGAGCGCGGAGAACGCCTGCCCAGGGAAGCCGAGAACTGGAGTCCGGAGGCGGTGTTCGTAGAACAGCGCTACCGTACGCGCGAGATTTGGTACGACGCCAACGGCAAGCCATTCCGTCCGGGGCAGTTCTACTTCGTCGGCGGCCATACCAAGGTGTACGGCACGGCCATGTTCCGCTTTCGCGAACGCGATTTCGAGGGCATCGAGCATGCCGATGGCAAGACCATGCCGTGGCCCATTCGCTATGAAGACCTCGAACCCTGGTACGGCGAGGCCGAACGGCTGTTCGGCGTGCACGGCAAGGCAGGAGACGATCCGACCGAGCCGCCACGCTCGACGCCCTACCCGCATCCGCCGATTCCGCACGAGCCGATCATCGGCAAAGCATTCGAACGCATGGGTGCGCTCGGCCTGCACCCCTTTCACATGCCCTCGGCGGTAGACCTCCGTCCCGGCGGCACGTGCATCCGCTGCGGCACTTGCGATGCTTTCCCGTGCCAAGTCGGCGCCAAGGGCGACGCCGAGACCCGATTGATCAACCCGGCATTGCAGCATTCGAACGTTGCGTTGCAGACCGGCAGCGAAGTCACCCGGCTTATCGCCGACGACAGGGGTCAGCGCATAGTTGCGGCGGAATACCGGTGCGGCGGCAAATTATTGACTGTCAGCGCACGTCTGTTTGTGCTGTCCGCCGGCGCAATCAATAGCGCGGCGTTGCTGTTGCGTTCGGCCGACGCGCGCAACCCCCAGGGCCTGGCCAATTCCTCGGGTGTGGTCGGCCGCTACTATATGAACCACAATTGCACCGGGATCATGGCGTTGACACCGTTGCATGTGAACGGCACGCGCTTTCCCAAGACGCTGTCGTTGAACGATTTCTACTTCGCCAGCGGCGAGAGCGACAGACCGCTGGGCAACCTGCAGTTGCTGGGCAAGATCCAGGAGCCGATGCTGCGCGGCGCATTGCCGCGCACGCCGAAATGGCTGCGTACCTGGCTCGCGCGCCACAGCGTGGATTGGTACGTGATGTCAGAAGACCTGGCGCAGCGCGACAGCGAAGTCAGGGTACGCAATGACGGAGCGATCGAGTTGCGCTGGAAGCGCAGCAATCTGCATGCACACCGCCGCTTTGTCGAAGTCGCGAAGAAGCTGCTGAAGGACATTGGCTTCCCGATCGTGCTGTCGAAGCCGTTTGGTACCGACACGCCCTCGCACCAGTGCGGCACTGCTCGCTTTGGCACCGACCCGGCGGCTTCCGCCCTGGATCCGTATTGCCGCGCCTGGGATCACGACAATCTCTATGTGGTGGACGCGAGCTTCTTTCCTTCCTCTGCCGCGCTCAACCCGGCACTGACGATTGCGGCTCAGGCGCTACGCGTGGGTAGCCACCTGAAGGCACGCCTGCACGATTGCTGACATGGCCCATCCTCGTCCCGTTGCCCTCGTCACCGGCGCGCGTCGTGGCATCGGCGCCGCCGTGGCAGCGCTTGCGAGCGGACATATCCAGTTCGCCACCGGCTCGGTAATCAATCTGGACGGCGGGTTGTCGTTGCCCAGGCTTTGAGGCCGGCCGCATCCAATCTATTCGAGTCGGGAAATTTCCGCGGGCGCTGACCAAAAATGCCGGACGGCATCTTCGACTACATCATCACTGGCGGCGGCACGGCCGGTTGCGTGCTGGCGCATCGACTGAGCGCGGATCCGGCGGTGAAAGTGTTGCTGCTGGAAGCCGGCGGTTCCGACCGCCATCCGTTCTTTCACCTGCCGGCGGGCTTCGCGAAGATGACCAAGGGCATCGGTTCGTGGGGTTGGTCCACGGTAGCGCAGAAGCATCTCAAGAACCGCGTCCTGCGTTATACGCAGGCCAAGGTTATCGGCGGCGGCTCGTCGATCAACGCGCAGATCTATACCCGCGGCGCGGCGGCCGACTACGACGCGTGGGTTCGCGACGCCGGTGCGCACGGCTGGTCCTACCGCGACGTGCTGCCGTACTTCAAGCGAGCCGAGAACAATCAGCGTTACGCCAACGAGTACCACGGTTACGGAGGGCCCCTGGGAGTATCGAATCCGATCAGCCCGCTGCCGATCTGCGAGGCCTTCTTCCAGGCCGGACAGGAACTGGGCATCCCCTTCAACCCGGACTTCAACGGAGCACATCAGGACGGGCTCGGCTACTACCAGCTCACACAGTTGAATGCACGCCGTTCATCGACATCGGTGGCATACCTGAACCCGATCCGCGACCGGCGCAATCTGACCGTGCGGTTGGGAACTCAGGCCTTGCGCGTATTTGTGGAAAATGGACGGGCGACCGGCGTCGAGGTCGCCGGCGCAGGCTCCGCCTCGCCGCAACTCGTGCGTGCCGGGCGCGAAGTGATCGTGACGTCTGGCGCGATGGGCTCACCCAAACTCCTGATGCAGTCGGGCATCGGACCTGCCGACCATCTGCGTTCGGTCGGCGTGAATGTTGTGCACGACCTGCCGGGCGTCGGCGGCAATCTGCAGGACCATCTCGACCTTTTCGTCATCGCAGAGTGCACCGGGGACCATACCTACGACAAGTACAACCAGCCGCACCACGCGGCGTGGGCCGGCCTTCAATATCTGCTGTGGAAGAAGGGGCCGGTGGCCTCCAGCTTGTTCGAAACCGGAGGCTTCTGGTACGCGGAAAAAGGAGCGCGCTCGCCCGACATCCAGTTTCATTTGGGTCTGGGCTCCGGCATCGAAGCCGGGGTGGCGAAGATGAACAATCCCGGCGTTACGCTGAACAGTGCGTATCTGCGCCCGCGCTCGCGCGGTACCGTACGGCTGGCCAGTGCCGATCCCGCCGCGGCACCGCTGATCGACCCCGACTACTGGGCAGAACCGCGTGACCGCGATCTTGCGATCGAGGGTCTGCGCCTGGCGCGCGAGATCCTGCGCCAACCCGCGCTGAAACGCTTTGTCCTGGCCGAACGGTTGCCCGGCGATGCATTGAAGACCGACGCGGAGCTTTTCGACTACGCCTGCGCGCACGCCAAGACGGACCATCATCCGGTGGGCACGTGCCGCATCGGACCGGCGAGCGACAGGACAAACGTGGTGACGCCGGACCTTCGCGTCATCGGCCTCGAAGGCCTGCGCGTGGCCGACGCGTCGGTGATGCCCTTCATCCCATCGTGCAATACCAACGCGCCCACCATCATGGTCGCGGAAAAAGCCGCCGATCATATTCTCGGCCGCCTTGCTTAGGGAACCGTCATGCAACTGACCCTCCCCCATGAAGACGGCGCATTGCGGCCGTACAGGCTCACCCACGCGTCCTCTCCGTTCGCCCGTGTGGCGCCAGTGCGATGGAACCGCAGCGCTTACGCGGCGGCACATGTGGTGGTCGATCCGCTTCAGCCCTGCGATCCATGGGACGGTCCCCCGGTGATCGATTGGGAGGCGACACTGCGCTTCCGCGAGCATCTGTGGCGGCTGGGCTTCAAGATCGCTGAGGCAATGGACACCGCACAGCGCGGCATGGGTCTGGATTGGCCTGGCGCGCGCGAGTTGATCCGCCGAAGCATCGCGCATGCCAGGACCATTCCCGGCGCGGATCTCGCCTGCGGCGTCGGCACCGACCAGCTGGTAGCGAATGAACGCACCACGATCGCCGAGGTGATGCACGCCTACCAGGAGCAGATCGAAGCGGTGGAAGCGGCCGGTGGACGCATTATTCTCATGGCGAGCCGAGCAATGGCTGCCGTGGCAAAAAGCGCGGACGACTACAAACGCGTTTACGGTGAGCTGCTGCGCCAATGCAAGGACAAAGTCATCCTGCACTGGCTGGGTGAGATGTTCGACCCGGCCCTGAAGGGTTACTGGGGCACAAACGACATTGCGGCGGCAATGAACACGGCGCTCGACATCGTGCGGGCGCATGCGCAGAAAATCGAAGGCATCAAGATTTCTCTGCTCGACGCCCAGTGGGAGGTCGCAATGCGTCCGAGGCTCCCTGCCGGCGTCATCATGTTCACCGGCGACGACTTCAACTACGACACCCTGATCGCCGGCGACGGCATCCATCATTCGCACGCGCTGCTCGGCATCTTCGATCCGATTGCACCGGTGGCCGCGGTGGCGCTGGCCAGGCTCGCCAGCGGCGATCCCGAAGCCTACAAAAGAATCATTGCACCGACAATTCCGCTGTCGCGCGAAATCTTTCGCGCGCCTACCCGGCACTACAAGGCCGGGGTGATCTTCATCGCCTGGCTGAACGGCCACCAGTCGCATTTCGTCGCCGCCGGGGGGCTGCAATCGGCGCGCTCCGTGCGGCACTACGCAAAAGTTTTCGAGTTCGCGGACCGCTGTGGCGCACTCATCGATCCCGAACTCGCGGTTTCGCGCATGCGCGGCTTCCTGCAAGTTCACGCGGGCATCTCATGACGGCAGCGCAGCCCGCATCGCGTTTCGTCAGTGCTGGCGAAGCACTCACCGATTTAATCCGCCAGGCAGACGGATATTGGCTGGCGCGCGCCGGCGGCGCTCCATGGAATGTGGCGCGCGTCGTCGCGGGCTTCGGCATTTCGAGCGCGTTTGCCGGCAGCGTCAGCCGCGACAACTTCGGCGACGAGATTGCCGCGCTCAGCCGCGAGGCCGGACTGGACATGCGCTTCCTGCAACAGCACGACAAACCTTCGCTGATGGCGATCGTTCATGAAACCTCCCCGCCGCAGTATTACTTCATCGGCGCGGACAGCGCCGACCTCGCCTTCGATCCGCAACTGCTCCCCGGGGATTGGATCCGATCGGTCGAATGGGTGCACTGCGGTGGCATCAGCCTTGCGCGCGAACCGCTGTGCAGCCGCCTGATCGGATTGCTGGAAGGCGTGAAGGCGGCGGGCGCGCGAGTGAGCTTCGACCCGAACTTCCGTAACCTCATGACCCCTGCTTACGATGCGACTCTTGTCCGCGTCGCGCGCCTGGCGGATGTGATCAAGGTTTCCGATGAGGATTTGCGCGGCCTGTTCCGCACACGGGATCCGCAGAGCGCATTGGCGCAGCTCAAGACACTCAATCCACAGGCGGCCATTCTGCTGACGCTCGGCGCCGAAGGCGCGGAACTGCATGTGCACGGAAAGCGTTTGCACCAAGCCTCCCCGTCAGTTGAAATCGCCGATTCCGTCGGCGCGGGCGACGCCAGCATCGGCGGCTTGCTCTATAGTCTGATGCACCGACCCGATGCCGGCTGGCCGGTGCATTTGCGCCGCGCAGTCGCCGCCGGGACGGCCGCCTGTCTACAGCCTGGTGCCGCGCCGCCGGCACTTGCAGCGGTCGAGAAAGTTCTGGCAAAAATGGAATGAAGAACATGCCCGACTTCCGCAACCGCGATTTCCTGCTCGATCATATCCGCCACACGATGGCGTTCTACCATCCGCGCGCAATCGATCCGCGCGGCGGATTCTTTCATTTCTTCCGCGACGACGGCAGCGTCTACGACCCCAATACCCGCCACCTGGTCAGCAGCACACGTTTCGTCTTCAACTATGCGATGGCGTATCGCCGGTTCGGCGACGCGGCCTACCTGCGGGCCGTGGAGCATGGCACGGCTTTCCTGCGCGAACGGCATCGCAATGCGTCGACCAGCGGCTACGCCTGGCTGCTCGACGGCGAGCGTGTCGCAGACGCGACCAATCACTGCTACGGCCTCGCGTTCGTCCTGCTGGCGTATGCGCACGCATCGATGGCCGGCGTCGAACGCGGCACGCGCGTGGATCGGCGAGACGTTCGATCTGATGGAGCGAGCACTTCTGGTCGCCGGCTACCGGCCTGTACGCCGACGAAGCCGCCGCGGACTGGTCGACGGTCTTTCCCTACCGCGGCCAGAACGCCAACATGCACGCCTGCGAAGCGCATGCTGGCGGCGTTCGACGCGACCGGCGAGAGCGCGCTATCTCGATCGCGCGCAGCTACCTGGCGCGAAACATCACGGTACGACAGGCAGCGCTGGCGCACGGACTGGTCTGGGAGCACTACCACGCCGACTGGTCGGTGGACTGGGACTACAACAAGGACGACAAGACCAACATCTTCCGTCCCTGGGGCTACCAGCCCGGGCATCTCACCGAGTGGGCGAAGCTGCTGCTGATCCTGGAACGGCACCGGAGCAGACTGCGAAGTCGCCGCCGGACTGGCTGGTGCCGCGCGCAGCCGAACTGTTCGACGCCGCACTGGAGCAGGGCGTGGGACGCGAGATACGGCGGAATCGCCTTATGGCTTCGCGCCGGACGGCAGCATCTGCGACGGCGACAAGTACTTCTGGGTCCAGGCAGAGTCGCTGGCCGCCGCGGCGCTGCTAGCCGCAAGAACCGGCGATGCGGAGTACTGGCAGTGGTACGAAACGATCTGGGCCTACAGCTGGGAGCACTTCGTCGACCACAGGTATGGCGCCTGGTACCGCATCCTCACCCGCGACAACAGAGAAGTACAGCGACGAGAAAAGCCCCGCCGGCAAGACCGACTACCACACGATGGGCGCCTGCTACGAGGTACTCAACGTCATCGGAAAATAGAACGCGAACGAGCCGGCATAGGGACCGGCAGTACGCATAAACAAGATAGCCGGCGATCGTGAAGATGCAGGCTGCCAAAAAAACGGCCGGGACGTCCCGGCCGTTGGCTTGTGTATCCGACTGTTCAGCCCTTGTTCTTGAAGATGCGGTCCAGGTGCTCCATGTCATTGACGACTTTCCAGTCCGACGCGCCGGCGGTACGGGCTCGTCTTTCCCACCACTCAAGGCGGTCGATATAGCGGCGCGGATCCACGTTGTCGGTGTCGAGCTTGGTGACGTTGAGGGCGACCACGCGAATGCCGTCGAGCCTGATCGGAAAGTCCCGCACTGTCTTGTAGTCGAGCTCTTCCTGCATGTCCGAGAAGATCACGATGGTCTTGCGCCCGGCCTGGGATTCGTTCAGGAATTCGGCGGCCTGCAACATGCCGCCGGTGATGTCGGTGTAGCGACTGCCTTTTGCGTCCTTCGTGGTCTTGGCGAAGTCGGCAATCTGCTCGCTGAACGCGCGCTTTTGCGCGTTGGCAGCAAGCGGATCCTTGCCCAGGCTCACTTTGGCCACGATGTCCTTCTCGCTGAAACTGCGGCTCTTGACCCGCCCGACTGCAAGCGCGTCGCCGGGATTGAGCGAGCCCAGCAGGTAGTTCACGACCAGTTGCGCCTTGCCTGTTTCCTTGGCGTAGGTGCCGGAGGTATCGATCAGCATGTACACCGCCTGGTTATGATTGGTCTCGGGTCCGCAGGCAACGATGAACAGCAGTACTCCAAGTGCCGCAAGACCGGATGCCCCTTTCATAGCGCCTCCTCGGATCCGGACGCACGCTTGAGCGGTGGCACCGGGCGCAGCTTGTTGCGGCGGGAATCACCCTCGCGATAGCTTACGATCCAGCGTTCGATCGCAAGCGGCACGAAGATGAACACGTCATAAAGCATGATTGCCAGCTTGCCCGCCCCCCTGATCAGATTTGCGGCAAGGCGCAGCACGAACGCCACTCCACGTAACCCCATCTCCAGGCCCGCACCGACCACTGTACGGCCGGAATTGATGAAGTACTCGAGCGGGATCGCCACGAACGCCAGCGCAAACGGAAGCGTGAAACCCAGGATCATCTGGCCGAACGTCGGGATCCTTGTGACCCAACCGGCCTCGGCCTGCACCACACCGGCGGCGGCGCCGAGTTGCTGTTTCAGTGCCACATCGGCAGCGATGATCATGTCGCGCATTACCGCCAGCGCCACTTCAACACCCGCCAATACCAGAAGAATCGTGAGTGATGCCCACATCAGCCGGTGCCGCATCTTTTCCGTGATGTTGCCGAGCGGGAACAGGCTGGTGAAGCGGAGCGTCTCCATCAGGAACAGGCCCATCAGGGTCTCGAAGAGGATGATCACCAGCGCCGCAACTTCCGAAGCCTGCAGGCTCTCGGTGATGTAGTCCCCGCCGCCGACCATCGCCGACATCGGCAGCGCGATCAGCTTGAAGTTGACGTAGGCTCCGCCGAAGGCAATCAGCATCACCAGACCGGCGATGAAGAACTGCGTTGTGGCCGATGCCGCAAGCACGTTTGCAGCGTCATTGCCGCGGGCAGCGATGTTTTCGAGTTTCAGTACGTTGGCGTCGATCTTCGCCGCGCTGTTCTGCAAGCTGGTGATGTTGCGGTCCACCTGGGTCAACGTCTGGCTTACCGAGCGCCAGAACGGCAGGAAACCCTTCAATATGTGATGCCGCTCTTGGAAAGCGCCGCGGTATTCTGCCACGATCTTCTGATAGATATCGCCGAGTGAGTCGCGGATGTCGGAGAGTATGCGCTCCACCACACCGTCGCCGCTGGCCTTGATCTTGGCGATTGCCTCGATCGCCTTGACCCACTCCGGGGGCGGCGGCGGCACGTCGCCGCTCTTCTTGTAGTCCTCCTCGATGCGCGTGATCTCGTCCATCAACTTGCGTTGCAGCACGGGGTAGCCCTCGAGGTCACGCTGCACCAGCGTGGTAACGTGCTCGAACTCGCGCTCGATCGTCAGCTTCACTTCATGGCTGCCATGCGCGAACAGCACTTCGCGGTTGCGGTTGCGCAGGCGCACACCGGCATCGGCCAGCCAGCGCGCGCCCAGCCGCAGCGGATTGGCGATCGACCGGCACAAGCTTCTGAGCAGTGCATGCATTGGCTCTCGCGCCGCATACAGAAATGGCATGAGCAGGACCAGCAGGACAAGCAGCGACGGTAACGTGCGATCCGGCCAGATGAACAGCGATTCCAGGAGTGACATGGTTCCCCCTTGTTTTGTGACTTTGGATTCGGCAACAGAACGACACGCAAAGCAGCGTTCGCGTGCCTGAACCCTCTGTTATCTGCAACCGGCGGGCCAGAATTGCGGCCACTCCGCCATATCGGTATGGTTCGCCAGCCGGCGCGCTTACCCCTATGTTATTGCGCGAATAAATCGGCGCCCGGGAGGCCGGGAAACCGCTCGAGGATCGGGGGCAATTGTCGCCGGCCAGCGACTCGGGGTGCCAAATTTAGGAACACCACCTGAGTGAGGGTAACCTGCTGATTGATCGGGTGCGCAAGTGGTACTGTCGGCGCAGGAGAGGTGCGTGATGGGGAAAGGGAGAGTGGTGCAACGCGACCCTGTATCCAAGATGCGGATGGTGCGCCGCGTCATCGGAATCGCGCTGTGGGCCGGGGGAATCGTTTCCGGGATCATCGGTGGCGACTACAGCCTGCCGATCGCGCTGGCGCTGTTCGTGATCGGTTTCTTCCTGTTCGTCTCCACGCCCGCAACAAAGGAAAGGCGTTGACGTATTGGAGAGGAACGACTCGTAAGCAAGAATTCGATCAAGAACTGCCGTGTGATGATTACAGCGACGAAACGTGAACTCAGGAAGGTGACCTTGTTGGCAACGTATGCTGCCCAGGTTTCGCAGCTGTGGTTGCGGGACAGATGCCAAACGTTACGAATATCTAACCGCGACATTCAGAGTAGTCAGGGCAGTCGATCAGCGCATATCACCCGTTTTGATTTTCTGCTGAATCACGGAAATCAACGCGCGTATGCGTTTCATCGCTGCGGTATCCGGTTCGCGTCCAAGGTTCTTCCAGCGCCGGGCCTCGAAGAACAGGCAGGTTCGCAGATCCGTCAGCGTTCCCGGCGTTTTGCCTGCAACCTCGGCGCACTTCTCGACGGACCCCCAGTAGCGGAAGCCATCGAAAGTCAGGGCGAACGGTTCGATTCGCGTCCACGGCTCGCCGACCGCAGGCACGTCCGCCGGCGTAAGTTCTGTGTTTGCCAGATCGGTTGTCATGAGTGCACAGCAGCAATTAACAGGCCTGGGGTTCCATAGTTCTCTATCTTCCCGGAGAACGAGGTGCGCGCTGCCTGCCGCATGTCTCGGTCCGACGACATGAGAAGAGGAGGCACGGCCTCGATTGGCGTAGGATGCACCTTACCGCTACTTCAAGGCAAACCCATGGCCGCTCCCGCTTCATCCCCGAACAGCGATCCCTTAAGAGACCTGGCAGCAAAGATCTACATTGAGCTGATCTGTCGCAACGTCGTCGTCACCGAGAACGCCGCCCAGATCAAATCCAACCCGGAGAGCCTCGCCAGAATCAGTTTCAAACTGGCCGAGACATTCCAGCGTGTGGGCGTGGAAATCAAGGCGCCCAGCCTGCCAAAGAATCAGGAATTCGACATGAAAATCGCCGATATTTCGGGTTGGAATGCGGCGAAGCCGTAGTGATCGCACGTAACTGGTTACGTGCGACCAGTCAAAAATTCTGGTGTAAAAGAAAGAAGCCCGGTCTCCCGGGCTTCTCTCTTTGAGTGCCGGGCTGAACTGGTCGAATTCCGCCAGTCAGCCGACACCGCCGTCAGGCTTACGCGGGACGGATGTTCGAGGCTTGATCACCCTTGGGACCGGTGGTCACGTCGAACGTGACCTTCTGGTTTTCCTGAAGTGACTTGAAGCCGTTGCCCTGGATCGCGGAGAAATGGGCAAAAAGATCCTTGCCGCCACCATCCGGAGTTATGAAACCGAAACCCTTCGCGTCGTTGAACCACTTGACGGTACCTGTAGCCATAAATGTACTTTCCTAATAAAAATTAAAAATGGGCGGTTTGCCCGATTGCGGATACTTCAAGAGGAGAAATTAAGGAGATCTGAGGGGTACCGGAAACGGATACAACGGACCAGCAATATCAACGCTTGGAGAATCCTGCGCGGCATTTATACACCCTAAATTCGGCAGGGTCAAAGCATTTCTGCAAGAATGCTTGGGTCATTTTTCCAGCTTTATCAGCACAACCGCGCCGAGGATCAGAACGAACGATGCCGCGATCAGTGTCAGATTCATGCCACGCGGAACGCCGTCGACGATCCTCACCAGCACCGGGACAAGAATCTGGCCGATTCCGAATGCCGCGGTCAAGGCCGCCATCGGTCACCATCTTTGATATGACGCTGCAATCGCCCTACACTAATGCCTGGATCTCAAGGGGAATCCGGCATGCATGATCTGCTCATTCGCGGTGGCACCGTCGTCGACGGCACCGGCGCACGGCGGCGCATCGCGGACGTCGCGGTCGATGGCGAAACCATCATCGGGATCGGCACAGGGATAGGGCGCGGCCGCCGCGAAATCGACGCCAGGGGAATGCTGGTCACCCCGGGCTTCGTCGACATCCACACCCACTACGACGGCCAGGCCACCTGGGATCCCTATCTCACGCCATCGTCATGGCACGGCGTGACCACGGTCATATTCGGCAACTGCGGCGTTGGTTTTGCCCCGGTGCGACCGGGAGCCGCACCCTATCTGATCAACCTCATGGAGGGTGTCGAAGACATTCCCGGCACAGTCCTGGCCGAGGGCGTGAGTTTTGAATGGGAGTCGTTTCCGGATTACCTCAACGTTCTGGCCGCGGCACCGAAAGTAATGGACGTCGGCGCGCAAATGCCACACGGGGTGCTGCGCTACTACGTAATGGGCGATCGCGGAGCCGATCATGCTGAAGCGCCGACCGACGGGGAGATCGCCCGCATGGGCGAGCTGCTCGAGGAGGCGCTGAACGCCGGGGCACTCGGACTGACCACCTCGCGCACCGTCAAGCACCGCGCACGCGACGGCCGGCTCACGCCGGGACTTTCTGCCAGCAAGCCGGAACTGTTCGGTCTGGCGACGGCGATGAAGCGTGCCGGCCGCGGCGTCATCGAAGTCAACTCCGATTTCGGCCCTGGCGAGTTCGATGCGTTGCGTGCGGCGGCGGCGGTCGCCAACCGACCGCTTTCGGTGCTGCTGCTGCAAGTCAACAACGCACCGGACCTGTGGCGCGAAACCCGCGCGCAGATTCACGAAGCGCGCAAGTCCGGCCTGGCAGTAAACGGCCAGGTTGGGTGCAGGCCGATCGGCGTGATGATGGGACTGGAAACGACGGCGCATCCGTTTTCCACTCATCCGGCCTGGGCCGCAATGGATGGACGATCGCCCGCCGCGCGCGTCGAACGGCTCAAACGCGATGCGCAGTTCCGGCGCGTGCTGGTGGAGGAGCTTCCCGACGACGAGCATACCCGCACTATCGGGCAGGCATTCGCGCGCACCTACGTCCTGGACGACGAGTACGACTATGAACCGCAAACTTCGAACAGCCTCGCTGCCAGGGCTCAGGCGCAGAACCGCAGTCCATGGTTGCTGGCACTCGAGGGGATGATGGCAAATGAAGGCAAGGGCCTGCTTACGCACACCTTCGAGAACTACACCGAGGGCAGCCTCGAAGTGATTCGGGAAATGCTGGAGGACGAGGCCACCATCATGGGACTTGGTGATGGCGGCGCACACGTCTGCACCATCTGCGATTCGAGTTCGCCCACCTTCCTTCTCACCCATTGGGCCCGCGACCGCACCCGCGGCCCGCAGTTACAGCTTGAATTTCTGGTGCGCAAGCAGACCCGCGACACTGCGATGGCCTACGGCCTGCATGACCGTGGCGTCCTCGCACCGGGCTACCGCGCCGACCTCAACGTCATCGACTTCGAACGTTTGCAGTTGTGCAAGCCCGAAGTGGTCTACGACCTGCCTGCCGGCGGACGGCGCCTCACGCAGCGGGCGCGCGGCTACCGGCACACCTTCGTCGCGGGCACCGAAACACTGTGCAAGGACGAGCATACCGGCGCGCTTCCGGGGCGGCTGCTGCGGTAGCGCGCCAATCGCGTACCATTGACCTGACGCCGCCGTCATTTACCGGCGCGCATTGCATCATTTCAATCAGACATGGCAGAACAGGGCGACTGGGCCTTTCCCGAGGCTGCGCAACCGAACTCCGCAGAGATCCGCTTCGACCTCGATGCAGCGCTGGACGCCGTGGTCATGTTGCGGGCGGAGGTTCCGGAAGACGCGTTCACCGCCTCGATCCTCGGTACCGAGCGCATCGGCAACGGCGTTGTCATCCGCGAGGACGGACTGGTGCTCACCATCGGCTATCTGATCACCGAGGCCCGTGCGGTATGGCTGACGACCAATCACGGCGCCGCCGTCGCCGGCTATCCGCTGGCCTACGACCAGGTAACCGGTTTCGGACTGGTGCAGCCGCTCGGCCGGCTCGACGCACCGTTTCTGCGGCGCGGCTCAACGGCGTCATGCGTGGCCGGTGACGACGTGGTCGTGATCGGACACGGCGGGCGGGCGCACGCACTGAAAGCAAAAGTCATGGCCAAGCGTGAGTTCGCCGGTTACTGGGAGTACGTGCTCGACGAAGCGCTGTTTACTGCGCCGGCGCACCCGCAATGGGGCGGTGCGGCAATTGTCGGCAGCGATGGACGGATGCTGGGCATCGGTTCCCTTGTGACTGAGGAAATCCACGACGGCCGCAAGATTCAGGGCAACATGGCCGTGCCGATCGATCTGCTGGAACCGATTCTCGAGGACCTGCTCAAGTTCGGCCGCGCCAATCGCCCGCCGCGTCCGTGGCTGGGAATGTACACGATGGAAGCCAATGGGCAACTCGTGGTTGCCGGAATCGCCGACAACGGTCCAGCGGCCCGTGCCGGCGTGCGCCAGCGCGATCTGGTGCTCGAAGTGGCGGGTAGCCGCGTCACCACGCTTGCTGATCTGTTTCGCAAGGTGTGGAGCCTGGGACCCGCGGGCACCGAAATTCCGCTCACTCTGGGACGAGACGGCGATCTGGTGCGCGCACGGCTGCGTTCGGCCGATCGCAACGATTTCCTCAGAAAACCCCAACTGCACTGACAGGCCCCCACCGGTCGGCGGCAGACGCTTCGAATTTTCCCGGTGCTCGCGAAACCGCTTACTCAGCGCTTCGCCAGAAACTCCCGCGCACGCGCCAGCTCCGGACGCTCGGTATCGTGATTCGCGGTCAGACTCTGCAGTTTCGTATAGTAGTCGCGGGCAACACCGGAACGGCCGGCGGCTTCCGCTGCGCGCGCGGCACCGTAAACGCTTCGATACCGGTTGGTGTCGCGCTTCAACGAGCGTTCGTACTCGGCCAATGCCTGCGCCGGCTGACCTGTCTCCATCAGCATCTCCGCGAGCAATTCGCGTGAAGGCACGATGTTTCCCGGCGTCACCGGATGTTTGTCGCTCGCTTCTTCCGCTTCGGCGGCGGCGCGCATCGACTGCAACGCCTCGTCATTGCGCTTTTCCGCGAGCGCGATCCACGCGTTGACCGTTTTGATCTGAAAATCCGCCTGCCCGGCCCAGTAACCGATCTTCGCGGCGGTCATCGCGTCCTGGAGCGCCTGTAGGCGTTGCAGGTCGCGGCGCGCGGCGACGATATCGCCGGTGCGGGCAGCACCCAATCCGCGGGCGAATACCAGGATCGCTTCCGCCTGCGGGAATTTGTTCCACGCCAGATCAGGCGGCGACAATTGGAGCGCTGCCGCCAGCGCCCAGTCGCGATGTTCCAGCGCGATGCGGGACGGAATCGAGGCAAATGCATACGCGGCAACAAAATTCTCGACATTCACCTTGCGGATCGCGGCGACCTCGTCCGCGATCTGCTGCGCCGCCTTGTCCTGCGCCTGCTGCAAATGACCGAACACCATGTAATCCATTGCGTGCAGCGCATCGTAGGCGCCGACCCCCAGTGTTTTCTCGGACAGCTCGCCCATCGCGGTGCGATACGAGGCGCGGTTGCCGTCCACCAATTCTTCCCACAGTCCGACCCGCGAAAAAATATGCGACGGCATGTGCAGCGCGTGCGGCACCGAAGGCGCAATTCCGGCGTAGACGCGCGCCGCCGGAAGGCCCTTGTTCGCCAGCTCTGCGTAGTCGTAGGTGTGGATCAGATAGTGCGGCACACCCGGGTGCTCTGGGTATTTCACGAACAGCGGCTCCAGAATCCCCGCCGCCTTGAGCTGGTTGGCAAAGGACTTGTCGGTGGGCAGCGCGGTGGCGTCGAGCACCAGCGCGTACAGGATCTGCGCCTCGATATCCTGCGGATGGCGCCGCGCAACGCCTTCCATCGCCTTCTCGAACGCCACTACCCGGGTCCGGTGGTCAATGCTGTCCCAGTCCTTCAGAAATACGGCCAGTGCGGCGATGTAGTCGCGCTCGCGTTCGCTGTTGGCGCCGATGCGCTGCGCCTCGTCCCCAGCGGCAGCTGCCGCTTTCATTGCATTCGGGTTGGCGGGCCAGGCAAACGGATTACCCATGGACATGAACGCGATACCCCACTGCGCCATCGCGCACCGCGGATCAAGCTCCAGCACCCTGGCGAAGGACTTTTTCGCGGGATCGAACCAGAACGAGTGGAACAGCGCCATCGCGCGATTGAATTCCTTCTGCGCAGTAGCGTTGCAGGAGACGGGAAAGTTCACTTCGCCGAGTTTCTCAGGTGGGGCTACCTGTGGCGCAGCGTCGTCCTCGTGAGCCCATGCAGCAGGCATGACGGCGCCAAGAAACACGAAAAAAACAAATGCGGGTACCAGCGTCATGGTCTTCATGGCCAAGTCTCCCTTCGATCGAGCGCGCCTCCAGGACAATGGCAGCCGTTATAGTGACAGTGCGTTGCCTCGCCCTGCCTGCAACAGCGGCTGCAACACCAGATTGCGCCTGCCGCATCCGCCGAGTCAAGACTGTCGGCCCTCGATTGCTTTCACGCTCAGCGACGACGACGCGCCGACGTAACCGTCGTGCCCGCAGAACCGGTGCTCGGTGCTAAGTGCTGTGTGCTGCGACCGACGTGGCTGACCGGAAGTCAGCCATGCAAGCGATCAACGCAAGCGTCGCAGATTGCGCCACGGAACCGCAAAACCCCGGTGACTGGGATTTTCCAGCCACATTCCACAAGACACTCGTCACCCGGTACCGCCTTCTTTACGGCTTGAACACATCCACGGCAACGACCACGACCGGGTTGCCACCCTTGTTTTCCGCCCAGTGCGTGATGGCCTTACCCTCAACCCAACTTTCGCCCTGGCGGCGTTCATGCATGCCGCCGCCTTCGACGTGCTCGGTGAGCGTACCTTGCAGGACGTAGGCCACAGCGGGCCGACCGTTGTGACTATGGATCCCAACGACACCGCCAGGTTCCAGCGTTACCACACGCAGCCGCAGTTGACGGCCCTCGACTCCGTCGATTTCCCCACCCAGATCGAGCGTCGTAGGCGGACTGATTTTCGCCCCCTTGGTTTCGGTAGGCGCGTTCTGACCGATCGCAACCCCCACTCCGAAGACCAGCGCCAATCCCAGGGCCGCTGTGGTTATTGCATACACATTCTTGTAATACATGGCGAACCTCCTTCTTGACAGTTGTCGGCAAAAACTCCCCGACGGCTATGAATCCTACGCCTCCACCTGGCGGCCGTCAGCCGCACACCCCTCATTCTTTTGGCTGCGCACACCCGCCCGATTTGAAGTACATTGCGAACGCGATCCACTTTGAGCTTGACGCCGATACCTATACGAAATGACCAATGCCCTCACATTCTTCCGCTCCCTGATTGCCGATCCACGGCGTGTCGCGGCCATCGCGCCATCAAGCCCGGCGCTGGCCAATGCCATTACGGCGGAAATCACGCCGTTTTCCGCCCCCGTCATCGAACTTGGGCCGGGTACCGGGGTGTTCACCAGAGCACTGCTTGCGCGCGGAGTCCCCGAAGAAAAGCTGGCGCTGATCGAATACGGACCCGACTTCGCACGCATGCTCCAGTCCCGTTATCCGCGCGCTCACGTCCTGCGGATGGATGCGACGCGCCTGCGGGCGGTCGAACTGTTCGGCGGCGAACCCGTCGGCGCGGTGGTCAGCGGGCTGCCGCTGCTGTCGTTGCCACTGAATGAGATATTCGCCATCCTGGACGGTGCGTTCGCGCACATGCGCCCCGATGGGGCGTTCTACCAGTTCACCTACGGCCCGCGCTGCCCCGTTCGCCGCTCCATTCTCGATCGTCTAGGACTCAAAGCGGTCCGTATCGGCGGCGCACTGGCCAACATGCCGCCCGCGTCGGTCTACCGCATCCGCAAACGGCCACATTTTCGAACACCGGCGCCGGGAATGCCCACACACCGTTACAGCAGTGACGGCGACGCCTTGTAACGACTCTGCGCCGCCGGAGAGTGCGGCACCCGGTGGCCGACTAGTGGCCGGCTAACGCAACATTCGTTTTGACGGTACAGACTGACGCGTATGAAACACGACATCGATCCCCTCGGTCAACGGTTGCCGATCAAACTGGATACCACGTCCAACGGCGAATTCATGCCGGTGCCGCTCTCTCCCGTGAACCGCGCGGCGAATCTACTTGCACAGCAAGCGGCGACTGTCAACGCCAGACGGTCAGGCCTCGGCCGGCGCGACTTCCTGCTGTCGGCCTGTGGCGCGGCGAGTACCCTGCTCGCGTTCAATGCCGCCAACGCGGCGGCCGGAAAGACCGGCGGTTTCTTCGATCTCCTTACCGAGGCGGCGCTCGAACCACAGCTCGCGCAGGCCAGCCTTGAAAAAGCCGAGTTCATTTTCGACGTGCAGGGCCACTTCGTCGACCCCACCAGCGCCTGGCTGAAGACCGCTCCGGAGTCCGCATTCAGGTTTGCGGCGAAGGGCGGCTGTGCTCTGAACGACAATTCGGGGCCACGCAGCCACCTCGCGTGCCTGACCCCCGACGAATTCCTGAAAGATGTGTTCCTCGACAGCGACACCGACATGATGGTGCTGTCCTTCGTGCCGGCCCGGCGCGATGCTTCGCCGCTCACCATCGAATCGGCGGACGCGGTACGCCGGATCGTGGACCGCATGGAAGGCAATCATCGCCTGATGATCCATGGGCGCGTCAACCCGAACCAGCCCGGCGATGTCGAGGACATGGCGGAACTGCGGGACCGCTGGGGTGTAAGCGCCTGGAAGACCTACACCCAGTGGGGCCTCGACGGCAACGGATTCTTCCTGTCGGACGACGTCGGCATCCGTTTCATTGAAAAGGCGCGCGCGCTCGGCGTAAAGGTGATCTGCGTGCACAAGGGATTGCCGTTCGGGAAGAAGTCTTACGAGCACAGCCAGTGCAGCGACATCGGCGTGGTCGCGAAGCGCTTCCCCGACGTGAGTTTCCTGGTCTATCACTCGGGATTTGTCCCCGGCATAGCCGAGGGCCCGTTTGTCGGCAACGGCGCAGGCGATGGAATCGACACGCTGATTCGCTCGCTGATCGAGAACGGCATCAAGCCTGGAGCCAATGTCTACGCTGAACTCGGCAGCACCTGGCGCTTCCTCATGCGCGAACCGCAGCAAGCCGCACACGCCCTCGGCAAGCTGCTGAAGTATTGCGGGCCGGACAACGTGTTATGGGGGACCGACTCGATCTGGTATGGCTCGCCACAGGACCAGATCCAGGCGTTCCGCGCCTTTCAGATTTCGGCGGAGTTTCGCGACAAGTACGGCTACGCGGAAATCACGCCCCAGCTTCGCGCCAGGATATTCGGGTTGAATGCGACCCGGCCCTACAGGATCAGCGCGGAAGAAGTAAAGAAACGCGCCCGCAATGACCTTGTAGCGCGCGCGCGCCTTGCCTACCTCGCAAATCCCGAGCCCCATTACCTCACCTACGGTCCCAGGACGCGGCGCGAATTCCTCAACCTGGTCAGATGGAACGGCGGATCGCGCGCGTAGTTCTGGAGGCGTGAGGCGTGAGGCGGGTAAAGTCTGGTCCAATTTTTCGCATTCAGTTTTTCTTCGCGTTGTTACTTTCCCTCTTTGCGTACCGCGCAAGGGGCATTAAAGAGAATCCTTTGCGTCAACGCATTTTCTGAGTTCTGCGTCCCGAGTCCCGGTCTGTCACGTCACCAGTCACTCGTTACCATTTTTCACGGTGTCCCGGGTTTTCGTTTTTCTAGGCATCGGTCACCAGTTACCGTTCGTCACTGAGTGCTGATCTCCTCCCGCCTCTCGCGGGCCGATCCCTTGTAGAAGATATGCCCGCCGATGCGCGCAACGGGTTGCATGCCTCGCGACCAGCTCGGTCTGATGTAAGTCGCATGATAGTGCAGTGCGCCTTTCAGCTGCGGCTGCCGCCGCCCGAAGTAGGCGGCCTCGGCAACTTCCCTGGCCTGATGCCATTGCTCGCCTTCCGGGTGCGGAATGACGTCGAATTCCGTCCATGAGAATGCGCCCACGTGACGCTTGCGCAGGCGGTCCCATCTTCTTTCGTAGACAACTTCGCAGACCGTTCCCGGGTAACGGCGCGAGGCCACTCGATTCATCGTGACTTCCGCCACCGCGTATTTCCCCGCAAGGGGTTCTCCCCGGGCTTCGTAGTAAACGTTCAGCGCAAGACACGTCAGTTCGCGCTTCTCCGAGGTGTTCGACTCGAGCCAGTACGTGAAGAAACCGAACGTCGTGACGGCCGCCCCGACAATCAGAGCGGCGATCCACGGGGCCTTGTTTCCGGTGTGCCAGAAAAAGCGCGCATCGTTCCACCATCCGGACAACAGTGGAACGCGGCGCGCGGAACGTCGCATGTAAAGGAGTTTTCGCAATATTTTTCGGGAAGGATGGTTGGCGCGTTGCATACCATCCTCGCGCCATGCAGTGCCGTTGCCGCTAATTGACGCAAGAATCGGGCCGTTCCGGACGGCCGTTTTGCCGGACGGGCTTGCCTGCGTATTCACCGTAGATCGCCACTTTCCGGCAGAGTTCGGATGACTATTGCGCGATGCGCCGGATCGGCGAAACTCATGCGGATTTTTCTGCGGTCACGTGCGGAGACATCGAGTGCCGCGCAACGACTGTAACCGCAAGGAACAGGCCAATACCGTCGGCCATTTGCATCCGATACCGCACTGCACGTGACCGCCACCGACGAAAATGGAGGAAACTGTTGTGCCAACGCGGCAACCCGTCGGCACCGGCCCGGGGTCTGGCCGCGCGCGGCTTCGCAGTAGACATCGCCGCGTCATCGAAAAGAGGAGCGCATCATGGACAAGCCGATGAATGCATCTGCTCACTCTCCGGGATTGCCGCGAGTGGCGCGCGTCGGTACGCTGCAACCCCTGCACTGGCTCGCGCGCGGATGGAAGGATTTCACGACCAATCCCGGACCCAGTGTCGCGCACGGATTGATTCTGGTCTCGCTGGGATGGTTGATCCTATTGATGTGCAGCACGCAGATCGATCTGTTCGCGGCGGCGGTGTCCGGCTTTCTGCTGATGGGGCCGGTATTCGGCGCCGGATTTTACGAGCTGTCGCGGCTGCGCGCCGCCGGCCAGCGCGCGACCTTCGACGCGTCCCTCGACGGCGCGCTGAGAAACGGGAAATTGCTCGCGCGCCTGGGGTTGCTGCTCGCGATCCTGACGATCGGATGGGTGCTGATTTCGCGGTTGCTGTTCGTGCAGGCCTTGGGCGGTACCCTGCCGTCGATTCGCGATACTTTCTATCAGACCATCATCGACTGGGACTATTACGAGTTCCTCGCCACCTATTTGAGTACCGGTGCCGTATTTGCGATGGTTGCGTTCATCGTATCTGCGGTCTCGGCGCCGATGATCTTCGACCGTGCGGCCGACACCAGGACCGCGATACTGACCAGCATCAAGGCGATCGGCACCAACCCTTCGTCGATGATCGTATGGGCGGCACTGATCGCCGGGCTCACCGCGATTGGCTTCGGCACCTTCCTGCTCGGCCTGGTGATCGTGCTGCCGGTGCTGGGGCACGCAACGTGGCACGCGTACCGGGACCTGATTGAGGACGCGAATTCCCGGCTGCCCGGATAGGATGGCGCCGGTCAGGTGCCGACGCGTATGGGCGATGTCAGCTTGCGCAGCAGCGCGATCACGCTGTGCGCGGTGATGCGACCCGTCCGGGGGTTCTCCGAAGGAATGTTTTCGATGGTCATGCTGAAGCTCGCCGAGTCCGACTCCACCTCGATGTGGTGAGTATTGCGTGTAACCGACGGATCGGCCCACACCTCCACCAGCGTCCTGTCCGGACCGATTCCCGCCAGCGATAACGCCGCGGCAACGTTCAGGTTCGCAGGAAAACCGTTGGCCGCCTCGCGCGCGGTTCCCGCGAAGATTCTCCGCGGCTCGCGAAGATCGTCCAGCCCGATACCGTGCTCGACGAGAAAGGGCGCGCCCGCCAGGCCTTTCACCGGCTTGCGAGTGACCATGCGAACCGATTGGATCCTGCCCTCGGCCGCAGCCAGCACCGCATCCAGCCCGATCAGCGCGCCGGTGGGCACCAGAATCTGCGCGTTGTAACGCTCGGCAATCTGCACGAGTTGAGGATTTGAAAGCAACGCGCCGACCGACAGCACGACCAGCTTCTTCCCCTTCCTCAGGACAGGTTCGGCAATCGCGACGAGCAATTGCGCCGGCGCACACTCGACCACGAAGTCTGCGTGACCGGCAAGTTCATCCAGGGCGACCACCGCGGGACGGCGCGAAAGGGTTTCGAGAAACGCGCCGGCAACGGCGGGATCGCGTACCGCGACAGCGCTCAGCGACAGACCTGCAATGCCCTCATCGAGCTTTCGCGCGACCGCCTTGCCGATCGCGCCGAGCCCGGCAATTGCTACGCGCTGCACGACACGACTGGCATGCATGAACTGCTCCAGAATATCCCGGTGATTCGACCCGCATTCACCGACTGCGCTTGATGACAGACAATACCCGAGGAAGAGGCTGATGGGAAAGATCTTCTGAAAGATCGATCCGCGTCGCCGCGACACGCGGTAAAGTTAAGGAAGCTCTGATCAAGTTCCATATGCATCCGAGACCATGCGGAGACGGAATGAGTGAACTGATACATTTTCCCGACGGCGGATACGCGTTTCTGAAAGGTGGTTTCCCCTACTCTCAGGGCGTAAAGGCGCTGCAGGATTACGCAATCGAGCGGGTGCGCTTCGCGCAACCGGCGCCCGTTATGCAGGGATTCGCCGCGATCGAGGCGCATCTCGCGGCGCTCGGCCGGCCACGCACAGCGCTGTGCGCTGCCGAGTTGCGGTCCCCCGCTCCCCTCTCCATGTCCGGCTTCAAGACCTTCAACGAAGGCTATGTCGAAGTGCTGAAGCGCTGGAACCTTTTCCGCGACGGGCTCAATCCGGTCGCGCGCTCAAACGTTGCTCCGCAATTCGCTCCGCCTTCCGGGCCCTGCTTCTACGCCTTCTGCTACACCGTTTCCACGAAGAACGCCGGCAGGAACTTCGTCGTCGCCGGCAGTGCTGAGTGGCCGGAAGGCGGAACGTTTCCCGAAGACATCGTGGCACGCGGCGACAGTTCGCCTGCGGGGCTGGAAGAGAAAGCACGTTTCGTGCTGCGAAAGATGGAAGATCGCCTCGCCGGCCTGGACGCTTGCTGGCGTGAAGCGACCGCGCTACAGGTGTACACGGTGCACGATATTCATTCGATCCTCCCCGGGGAAATTCTCCCGCGTGCCGGCAACGGTGCGGGACTGACCTGGCACTACTGCCGGCCGCCGATCGAGGAACTCGATTTTGAAATGGACCTCCGCGGCGTTGCACTCGAACGTCTCCTCGACATTTATTAGAAGCACTCACCGCAGAGGACGCGGATACCCTCGCGATACGTGGAGTACCCTTTTAGGACGCAGAGAAAGGGCACGAGCACAAAGAAAACGAGCGTAAGAAGTTCCAGTTACGGGTGCTCCTGCAAAGGCGAAATCTGCGGCCGAAGATCGCGAAAAGTGACCTCGCTCTTATCCCCCATTCGTTTTTCCTCTCCTTTGTTCTTCCTAAAAGGGTACTCCACGCTATCGCGAGGATATCCGCGTCCTTTGCGTCCTCAGCGTTGAGAGTTATTCTGATTTTCAGGTGGCCGCGGCGACGGTGGGCTTCGCGCGGCGCTTGTTCCAGGCGTCCGTCGCCGCGCCGAGAATGCCCTTCGGCATGAAGATGATGAACAGCACCAGCATCAGGCCGTAGAGCGTGGTGTCCAGGCCGTGGATATCGTTGCCAAGCGCGAGCCGCAATACTTCGGCGAGCAGCAGCGTGAATACCGCGCCGACCGTCGGTCCGAGGCGCACGAACATCCCGCCGGCGATTGCTCCGAATACCATCTGCAGGCTCACTCCGATTCCCGAGACCGTCTCGGGATTCACGTAGAGCTGGTACTGCGCGTACAGCGCGCCGCCCAGGCAGGTCATCAGCGCCGAGATCACCGTCACGCCGAGTTTGAGCCGGGTGACGTTGATGCCGATCGAGGCGGCGGCGTCTTCCTCCTGGCTAATTGCCTCCAGCGCAAGCCGCGCCATCGAGCGGTCCAGCCGCGTCCACACCCACAGCCCGAACAGCCAGAAGCCCAGAATGATGTAGAACCACACCAGCTTGGAGGAGAACTGCACCGCGGTGAGCGACCAGGACGCGTCGGCGAGCGCGGTGTTGGGCGTGGCCCCGAGCGAGCCGCCGGTCTGGTCGCGCAGCGCGACGATGACCATGCGCGCAATCTCCCCGAGGGCCAGCGTCACCAGCGCGAAATAGTGGCCGACGATCTTGAGGCGAAAACACGGGTAACCGATCAGGAACGCGATCAGTGCGGCGAACAACAACAGAACCGGCAGGGACAGCCAGGGCGAGAGCCCAAAAAGATTCCATGCCATCACCACTCCGTACGCACCGATGGCGAGAAAGGCGCCGTGGCCGAGGCTGGTCAGTCCGAGTCGCCCCATCAATGCCCAGCTGGTATACACGAACGCCCACAGCAGGCACATGATCATCAGGTGCAGCGGGTAGTTGCCCATCCCCGCGAGCGGCGCGATCGCCAGCAATGCGACACCGGTCCAGGGAAAGGCGCGCCTCATGACTTGCCTCCCAGCAGGCCCTGGGGCCGCCAAAACATGAAGGCGATGAAGAACAGGAAGGCCAGCACGTAACCCCATTCAAGGTGGAAAAAGTAACCGCCCACCGAGATGAACTGCGCGAAGATGAACGCCGCGACGAATCCGCCGATCATGTTGCCCAGCCCGCCGAGCACGCAAACCAGGAAGGCGATCGGTCCGAACGACAATCCGATTGCCGGGTGGATGTCGTACTGCAGAACCAGCAGGCAAGCGGCGACTCCGGCAAGCGCACCGCCCAGCGCGGAGGTGATCAGGAAGATGCGGCTCGGATTCACACCCATCAGCGGCATGATGGTGCGGTCCTGCGAGATGGCGCGGATCGCGGTGCCGAGGTAAGTGCGCTTGAGGAACAGATAAACGCCGATCATGGCTGCGAGCGCGATCAGGAACGCAGTAAGCCGCGCCAGGCTCAGGAACATGCCGCCGACCTCGAAGACCGGCAGCTTCACGCCGATGTTCCTGAACTCGACACCGAAGGCCAGCGTGGCCGCGCCCTGCAGAAAAAACAGCACGCCACCGGTGACCAGCAGCTGGTTGATCGGCTCGGCGGCAAGCACAGGGCGGATCACGAAGTGGTGCAACGCCACGCCCAGCGCCGAAACGGCCACGACGCATGCCGGGAAGGCAAGCCACAGCGGCCAGCCGTAGTCCACGTGCAGGTAAAAGGCGGTGTACATGCCGATCATGATCAGTTCGGCGTAACAGATCCACACCACGTCGATCACGCCGAAGATCAGGTTCAACCCGAGCGCCAGCAGTGCCAGGATGCCGCCCAGCAGCACGCCATTGACGACGGCTTCCAGAAGAAAGATGTCGAAGTATTCCATCGCCTAGATTCCGAGGTAAGCCTTCTTGATCGCGTCGGTTTCGAGCAGTTCTGCTGCTGTGCCAGCGGCGCGGATGCGGCCGGTTTCCAGCAAATAACCGCGGCTCGCGACCTTGAGCACCTGGCGGATGTTCTGCTCGACGATCAGAACGGTGTAGCCCTCTGCGCTCATCCGCCGCACCACTTCGAAGATCGACTGGACGACCACGGGCGCCAGTCCGGCGGAGGGTTCGTCGAGCAGCAGCAACTTCGGCCCGGACATGAGCGCGCGGCCGATTGCGCACATCTGCTGTTCGCCGCCGGAAAGCGTGCCGGCCGGCTGGTGGCGGCGCTCCTCCATTCGCGGAAATACCTGGTACACACGTGCGAGACGCTCTTCGAAATGTGCGCGCGCCTGCGGCATGAACGCCCCCATTCGCAGGTTCTCCTCGACTGTGAGCTTCGGGAACAGCCGCCGGTTCTCAGGCACGTGCGCGATCCCGTGGCTGACCACTTCGTATGAGGCCACGCCGTTCAGCCTCCTGCCTTCCATCGTCATTTCGCCCGCGGTCGCATCGATCAGCCGCGATACAACTCTCAGCAGCGTGGTCTTGCCGGCGCCGTTCGGCCCGATCACCGCGACCGTTTCGCCCGCCTTGACCTCGAGGCTCACGTCGAAGAGCGCCTGGAAACCGGCGTAGCCAGCGGAAATGTTGCGCAGCGCGAGCATCAGTTGCTCCTGGCGGCCACAGTTGCCTGCACGTCCTTGGCGTCGGTGCCCAGATACACCTCGATCACCCTCGGGTCGTGCGCCACCGCCTCGGGTTTTCCGTGCGCGATCACTTCGCCGTGGTCGAGCACCACGCAGCGGTCCACCACCCGCATCAGCGCGCCCATGATGTGCTCGACCCAGACGATGGTGATGCCGCGTTTCAACCGGATCTCCGCGAGCAGGTCTGCAGCCTGATTCATCTCCTGTTCGTCGAGGCCGCCGAGCGATTCGTCCGCAAGAAGCAACTTGGGCTTGGTGGCGAGCGCGCGCGCCAGTTCCAGTTTCTTCAGCCCCGCGGCGCCCAGACCTTCGACGCGCGCGCCGGGTTCGGCGCGAAGGCGCACCAGATCGAGGATCTCTTTGGCCTGGGAGAACGCCTGTTCGCGCGTCGGGCGATCCGCCTGTCCGTAACAGGCGGCGATCGCCACGTTTTCGATGATCGACAGGCGGCGGAAGGGGCGCGGGATCTGGAAGGTCCGCCCGATCCCGACGTGAGCGACGCGGTAAGCCGGCCAACCGGCGAGCTCGCGGCCGAGAAAGCGGATCGATCCCGCGGTCGGTGCAAGCGCGCCGGCAATGAGATTGAACGTGGTGCTCTTGCCCGAGCCGTTCGGGCCGATCAATCCCAGGATCTCGCCTTCCTTCACCTCGAAGGAAACGCTGTTGACGGCTGTGAAGCCGCCAAAGACCTTGGTCAATCCGCTGACCGCTAACATCAAAGTCGGTGACGAGTGACGGGTGACGAGTGACGCACGTTTTTACGGTCAGCAATTACCCGTCATTTGTCACTCGTCATTTGTCACTGTGTTACTGGTTTGAGTAGCTGTGCGTCTTCGGCCAGGGCAGCACCGGTTCGGCGGTGCGCAGATTCGCCGGCCAGACGACCTCGCTCTTGCCGTTGATGTATTGCACCACCACCGGCGAGGAGCGCTCGTTCTGGCCGGACATTTCGTGGCCCGGCCGATGGAATTTCACTCCATAGCCCTGGATCGTGCCGCCTTCAGGGATGTCGGTGTCTAGCGCGGCCTTGCGCAGGGCGTCCGGATCGATCCCGCCGTATTTCTTGATCGCGCGCGGCAGCACATCGGTGAGGAAGATCCAGGTCTGGTTGAAACCCATCGAGACGTGCGGCGGCACCTGGTCGGCATGGGTCTCCGCCTTGTAGCGCTTGACCATCTCCCGGATCAGCTTGTCCAGCCCCGGGGCGAGGCTCTTGGGGTCGAGCAGTTGCGCGGCGACCGGGTCCACGCTGGCGATGTACTCGGAATCGTTACCCAAGCCCTCGCGCAGCTTGTCGTATTGACTGTAGCCGGCGCCGTGCCCAATCAGCGCAGCCCATCTCAATCCCTGCTCGCGCGCCTGGCGCCAGAACAGCGTGATGTCCGGGTTGTAGCCGGAGTGCAGGATGACGTCAGGGCGCGCGCGGCGCAGCTTCGTAACCAAGCTCGACAGATCCGGTGCCGTTGCCGAGTAGCCCTCCTTCAGTACGATCTGCATGCCGAATTTCTTGCACGTCTCCTCGTTGGCGGCGGCAACGCCAGAACCGTAGGGGCCGTCTTCGTAGATGATCGCGATCTTCAGGTCTTTCGGGTCCTTGTTGAACCGGGTCTTGGCTGTTTCATTCAACAGGCTGCACGAGGCAGCGCCGAACTGGTCGGTGTGCACCTGCGGGCGAAACACGTACTGCAGGTTCTTGCCCTTGAATACGCTCGATGCAGTGCAGACGTTGGCCCACATGAATTTCTTGGCCGCGTCCACTTTCTGCGCCATCGGCACGCAGTGTGCGCTGGAGTAGACACCCATAATGAGGTTTACCTTCTGCTGGTCGAGCAGTCGAATGGCCTCGTTGATCGCGACCTCCGCTTTGGACTGAGCGTCGGCGTAGATGGCGTTGATCTGGTAGCCTTCGACTCCGCCGCGTTCGTTGATCATATCGATCGCGATCTTGGTGCCGATCGCCGCGGCCTGCGAACCGCCGGCAGCGAACGGTCCGGTGTAGTCGTAGATGACGCCGATCTTGACTTCTTTCGCCCCGACCGGAGCCGTCGTGAACACCCCTATGCCCGCGACTACGAGCGTCGCCATCAGCACGCAATTGCGAATGTTTCGCCCGCGCATGGTTGTCTCCTCCATCCCGATCGAACCGCTTACTCTCGTCGGCGTGTCGCGAGGATGCGGCCGCCGTCTCCCATAAAGGCGTACGGCCAAGGATCTGCCGCACACCGCCGATAATGCCCTTCATCGGGACTCGACTCAAGCAGGAGGCTGGCAAGAAGTCATTGCACCGCAAAAATCTCTCGGCGGATTGGGCAAGCGTTCAGGGAAGTCCCGATTTCTGCTGGCGCCTGAGCAGCCAGAAGGCAATCGCCATGTTCAGCAGGTTCCAGAGGATGCCGTTGACGAATGCGGCGTCGTAGGAACCAGTCCAGTCGAAGATCGCGCCCGACATCCAGCCACCCAGTGCCATGCCGAACAGCGACGCCATCATCACGGTGCCGACGCGCGCCCCGGCCTCGTTCGGCGGAAAGTGCTCGCGCACGATGATCGCGTACGACGGCACGATGCCGCCCTGAAAGAGGCCGAACATCGCCGAGATCACGAAAAGCGAGACAACGCCATCGAAGGGCAGGAACAGCAACAGCGCGAGTCCCTGCAGGCTCGAGCCCACCAACAGCGTGCGTACTCCGCCGATGCGGTCGCAGATCAAGCCGAAGGCGAGTCGGCTCACGATTCCGCAGGCCAGCATCAGCGACAGCATCTGTGTGCCACGAGCAGCGCCGTAGCCGAGGTCGCCGCAGTAGGCGACGAGGTGAACCTGAGGCATCGACATCGCGACGCAACAACTCAGCGGCGCGATGACAAGCAGCACCTGCAACGTGCCGGGCGAGAGCCCCAGCGGGCGTGGCAACCACGTGGCCACCGGCGCACCCGCCGCTGTCTGCACCGTCGCGGGCACCTTTCTTTTCAGCAGCAGCGCCAGTGGCAACATGGTCGCGACGCAGAACACACCGATGCCGACGTAGGTCTGGCGCCAGCCGGCGGTTTCGATGAAATGCTGAACGATCGGCGGCCAGACCGTGCCCGCCAGGTAGTTGCCGCTGGCGAAGATTGCAACGGCGATACCGCGGCGGCGTGTGAACCACATCGAAGTGTCGGCAAGCAACGGCGCAAACGTCGCAGAACTACCCACACCGATCAGCAGGCCTTGCACCAGCGTGAACTGCCAGAGGCTGCTGGCCGAGCCCGCCAGGACGTAGCCGATCGCCAGCGCGATCGTGCCGCCCATGACCGGCAATACGATTCCGAAGCGATCGGAGAGCCGTCCCATGAGTATGCCGCTCAGCCCGTAACCGATCATGGTCAGCGTGTAGGGCAGCGACGCATCGGCGCGCGCGACGCCGAACTCCGCCTGCACCGGCGGCAGCGCCACGACCACCGACCACATGCCGACGCCGCCGATCGTGGACAGCAGCAACGCCAACACGAGACGGGTCCAGGCGTACGCGGACTCGGCCTCGCCGCAGGGCACCTCTCTGTCGTTGTTCTTTTTTCCGGCTGCCTGCCGGCCGGTGCCTGACTGCGTCATGCGCTCGCCGCGATGCGGCCTCCTTTACCGGCCGCGATTGTGCCACGACCACACGCCGGAGTCCGGTCTGAACCTCGCGAGGGCTTCACGGCCGCGCTGTTTTGACAATGCGTGCTGTTCGTCCACGGCCAGAACGGCCAGTGGGCCCGAGTCGGCGCCTACGGCATGACCGACGACGGCAGCACCAAGCGCATTACCTACGATGGCGGCGGCAGGAAGTTGTGGAACCGGCAGTAAAGCAACTGCTGGAAAACATTCCGTCCGTGGTTTCGATTCCTAGAAACTCACCACCCTGGCATCGTTGCGCGCGGCGGCAGCGTAAAATTCGTTCATCCCCGCCATCGCAATGCGCTTGTCGAGGTTCGCCTCGGTGATGTGACGCACCTGTGCGCACGGCTTGCACGCCAGAACTTTGGCGCCGGCGTGGGAGAGGACTTCCTCGAAGCGCGGCGGCGGCCCGAAGGGAACGAGTTTCTCGGCGGTCCCTTGGGTCGCAATATGGACAGCGTCGTGAAACAGCATCAGCGTCACCGTGTCGCCCGCCTGCAGGGCCGACGCGGCGAAGATGAAGGGAAGCGCCGCCCGCGTCGGATCGGTCGGCCCCCAGGTAGAAGATATGGCGAAATGCACAGGTTCACCTTTTTTTTCGGCCATCAGCCGGAACGGAAGTGGCTGGTGGCTCGTAGTTGAGGTTCTCCGCTCTTCTCAGTCCTCAGTATTCAGCGCTGATCTCTGATTCCGCGGCCACGCTTTTGATTTTGTTTCACCCTTCACCCTCACATGCACCCGGAGGGGTGTCATCCGTTGCTTTTTCATTTCACCTCGGCTTCGTTCAGCCGGCCGACGACCGCATCCATCTCCACGGTCGCCTTGTGGCCGCTGGGCAGAAACATCTGGTACTTGTACTGGGGTCTGCCGGTGAAGCCAACCGACAAATCCATTACCAGGAACCTAACCGGGCCCACGAAGATCAGCGGCGCAGCTTCGCGCGCCTTTGCCTCTGGAAGAGTCGCGCTCTCGTACATGCTATAGCGGTAAAGCCCAGTCTTGCTCTTGAATTCGAAATTCTTCGGATTCGCCGAATTGCAGTTGGTCTCGCCCCTCTTGCCTTCCTTATCCAGCACGGTGATCACGAAGGGCGGTTGGGGACCGCCGCCAGCCAGACGCCAGGAGGTCACGATGCCCGGATGCTCATTCAACACCGCCGCGATGCAGGTATCCAACGGCCCGCCGGGTCTCGTGGGATCATCGGCTGCGGCCTGCGATTGTGCGGCTGCACAAAGAAAAAAAACGACGACAGTCTTGAAGACGCGCATATTCTTCTCCAGAAGTTGGTCGGGGGGTTTCCTCCCTCATCCACATTATCCACCGACGAGAGATTCCGGACCCTGCTTTTCACGCCGTTTGGTCTCATCGTCCCTTTGGTTCGGTTGACGCGTCGGTTGTATCATCGAAAACACTCACGGTACGCGGCACCGCCATACGCCGCAAGTTACCGCGGGCGCGCGCGTTGTCACAGCACTCAGTACTCAGCATTCTTTCAAATACCCCCTCGAGGGGTACGTAGCACTCTATTTTGGGGGGTCTATGCAATATCGTCTTCTCGGCCGTTCCGGCCTGCTGGTCTCGGAAATCTGTCTCGGCACCATGACCTATGGCGGCAAGGGACGATGGCAGCCTATCGGGCAACTCGGACTCGCCGAAGTGGAAGCGCAGGTCAAAGCAGCGTTCGACGCCGGTGTCAATTTCATCGATACCGCCGATGTGTACTCGGATGGAGACGCGGAGGTGCTGCTCGGCCAGGCGTTGAAAAAACTCAAACTGCCGCGCGAAGAATTGGTCATTGCCACCAAGGTACGGATCCGCATGGGCCCGGGGCCGAACCGGGTGGGCCTGTCGCGCGGTCATATCATGGACGCGGTGGATGCGAGCCTGCGCCGGCTGCAATTGGATCACATCGACCTCTATCAGATCCACGGCCAGGACCTGGTGACACCTATGGAGGAAACGCTGCGCGCGCTGGAAGACCTGGTGCGTTCCGGCAAGGTGCGTTATCTCGGGCTGAGCAACCATGCGGCGTGGCAGGTCATGAAAGGTGTCGCGATTTCGGAAAGGCGCGGCTGGAATCGCTTCGAAAGCATCCAGGCCTACTATTCGCTTGCCAGCCGCGACCTCGAGCGCGAGATCGTTCCGGTGGTCCTGGACCAGGGGCTGGGAATCCTGGTGTGGAGTCCGCTGGCGGGCGGGCTGCTGTCGGGGAAATTCAGCGAGAAAGAGAAAGGTCCTGAGGGTGCGCGGCGCACCAATTTCGACTTTCCGCCGGTGGACCGGACTCGAGCATTCAAGTGCGTGGACGCGATGCGGCCGATCGCCCACGCACACGGCGTCTCGATCGCGCGCGTTGCGCTGGCCTGGCTGTTGCACCAGCCGGGAGTGGCGAGCGTGATCATCGGCGCAAAGACCAACGAACAGCTCGCAGACAACATCGGTGCCACCGACTTGCGCCTGTCCGAGTCCGATCTGCAAACCCTGAACAATGTCAGCAAACTGCCTCCCGAGTATCCGGGTTGGATGTTTGAGCGGCAGAATCGCGACCGGCTTCCCGGCGGAGCAATTGCCTGACATTCTGAGACTGCTGTCTGCGCTAGCGCCGCCTTAAGCGCGCTCTGCGGCCTGCTCCGTTTTCTGCGTGTTCGGTTGCGTCTTCTGTTTCTGCCACTGCTCGCAGCGCTTCATCGCATCGGGCGTGAACTCGGCCTGCGGCTCGTTGCCGCCGATGATGAACATCAGGATATGCTCCTTCTGAGGCTCGTCGTACGTCACGTTCATGAAGCGCCGCGCGACGCCGACCGGGAACGAGATCACGTCGAGCGGCTCGAGGTCGACGTATTCAATCGCCGGGCCCTCGTTCCATTCGCAGCGCCAGCGGCCCGTCATGGGAACGAAGGTTTCGTTGGTGTCGTGGTTGTGCATCAAAGGCCCCTTGCCGGGCTTCGCTTTGGCGTAGCCGAGGTTGAAGCCCTCGGAGACGGCGATCGCCGGTATGGTCGAGGCGTCATCGCCCACCGGCGAGGTGATGGCGTCACTGTCGGTTTCGGGCGGCTGGAAGCCGATGACGGCAAAAAGCGTTCGCCGGCATTCGGGCACATCGCTGTCCGGCAGCCCGCCGTCGGAGCCTTTCAGGTCCTTGAAGCGTGCTATGCGCTTGATCATCTCCTCCCGCGTCCATACGCGAAGATTTCGCCATTCGCCCATGATCCTGTCCTCCTCGCTTGATATTCAGTCAGCGTCTGTACTTGTAAACTTTTGGGAGGTATAGCGTCAAGCCCGTGGCAACACCTCTATTCGCTTACGGGCTCATAATGCATTGAGGATTCCGGCGGCGACTGATACTCTCGTTCAACGCAAGCGCCGCACGGGGCGCTGGCGTTACGGCAATCATCGGCGTAAGACCGGCCGCCACACCCATCATACGAGGGAGGCATGGTCATGCACGCTGTTTCCAGGCGCAAGTGGATATCGAGACTCGGGGCCTTAGGCGTCACGGGAGGGCTCGCGCTCGGCGGCCTTTTTTCGGAAAGCACCCACGCCCAGCACCCGATCAAGATCGGCCTGTCCATTGCACAAACCGGCCCGTTGAGTAGCGGGGGAAAATCCGGATTGGTCGCGCTGGAAATCTGGCGCGACGATGTCAATGCGCGCGGCGGATTACTCGGACGTCCGGTAGAACTGGTCGTGTACGACGACCAAGGCAATCCGTCGATGACGCCGGGAATCTACACCAAGCTCCTGGACGTGGACAAGGTCGATCTGCTCATTGCTCCCTACGGGACCAACCCGACTGCCCCGATCATGCCGCTGGTCAAGCAACGCGACCGGTTGCTGATCGGCAACTTCGCGCTCGAGGTCAATGAGCAGATCCGGCACGACAAGTACTTCAACAACCAGCCCTGGGCCTCGGCCAGGGACGGGGCCACTCCCTACCTGGCGCTGTGCCGCAAACTCGGCGCGAAGACCATCGCCATTCTCGCGGCCGACGCCGAGTTCGCGCAAAAATTTGCCAGCGGCGTGCGCACAGGGCTGAAGGCCTACGAACTGCAGACGGTTTACGACCAGAATTACCCACCCAACACCGTGGAATTTTCTTCCATGATCCGTGCCATTCGTGCGAAGAAACCGGATGCGGTATTCGTCGCCTCGTATCCGTCCGATTCCACCGCGATCATCCGTTCGGTGAACGAGATTGGCATCGGAGACAAGGTCATGCTGTTCGGCGGCGGCATGGTCGGACTGCAATACGCCTCCATCATGGAATCTCTGGGTTCCATGCTAAACGGTGTGGTGAACTACAACACCTGGGCACCGGAGAAGACGATGGATTTCCCGGGAATTCGGGATTTTCTGATCCGCTATCAGGCGAAGGCAAAACAGGCGAACGTAGACGCGCTTGGGTTCTACCTGCCTCCGTTCGATTATGCGATCGGGCAGATCCTGGAGCAGGCGGTGATCGCAACCGGGAGCCTGGATCACAAGGTGCTTGCAAAGTACATCAGGGAGCACGCGATGAAGACGATCGTCGGCAGCATTCGCTACGGTCCAACCGGAGAATGGGCGAGCCCGCGCATTGTCTACGTGCAGTTTCGGGGGATCGCGGACAAGAACCTCGAGCAATTCCGCGCCACCGGCAAACAGGTGATCGTCGCCCCGGACGCATTCAAATCCGGAGAGGTAATTCCCTTCAGTCAGGCGCGCAACTAGACAGCAGCGGCGAGCGCGGCCGAACGCCACACCAACCAGGAGTCAACGATGTCGTTCGAGCTTCTTGGCGAAGCCATCATCGCCGGCGTGCTGCTCGGTTGCTTCTATGCCGCAGTGAGCGTGGGCCTTTCGGTTGCCTTCGGGCTTCTGGACGTGCCGCAGATCGCACATCCGGCCTTTCTGGTTCTCGGCGCGTACGGCGCGTATTTTCTCGGCAGCTTCGGTCTGGATCCATTGCTCGCAGGAGTCCTTCTCACGCCCGTCTTCTTCCTGGCCGGTCTCGCCGTCTACCGCTTCTATCACGCTGCCTTCGAAAGCCGTGGTACCGACCAAGGCCTGCGCGGGCTTGCCCTGTTTTTCGGCATCGCGTTCATCGTGGAGGTGGTGCTGATCCTGAGCTTCGGCGTGGACCAGCGCATGGTGGAGGCCGCTTACATAGGCAAAAGCGTTGCGCTGGGCGACGTGCGCATACCCATTCGGATGCTGGTCGCTTTCGGCGTGGCGCTGGTGCTGATCACCGGACTCTCGCTGTATCTTTCCGGCACGTTCACCGGCCGCGCGATCAAGGCCGTGGCACAAGACCAGACCGCGCTGGCGCTGATGGGCGCCGATCCAGTGCGCATCAAGCAATGGGCATTCGGCATCGCCACCGGAACCTGCGCGCTCGCCGGGGCCCTGCTGATCATCGTCACCCCTGTCGAGCCCGGGCTGGGACGACTTTACATCGGTCGGACATTTTGCGTTGCCGTGCTCGCCGGGTTGGGCAGCATGCCGGGCACTCTCGTTGCAGGCATCATCCTTGGCGTCGCGGAGAGCATCGTGCTCACCTCGCTCGGTGCGTCCTGGGCGCCCGCGGTGGCCTTCGGGCTACTTCTGCTCGTGCTGGCCGTGCGGCCGGCCGGGCTGTTCGGGCAACGCTGATGATCGAACGCCCTGCCCGTCTCGCCGTGAAGCGCTGGGCCGGTTTCATTTTCTGGGCATTCGCGATTCTTCTCGTCGCGCTGCTCCTGGCGCAGGTTGTCGGCAACGAGTACTTTTTCTTCGCAGGCTACGTGGTGCTGCAGTTCATCGTGCTGGCAACCGCCTGGAATATCCTCGGCGGTTACGCCGGTTACGTGAACTTCGGCTCGGGCGCATTCTTCGCCGTAGGCGCCTATACCGCCGTGGCGCTGATCAAAGCCGTCGCAGCGCCGTTGCTCGTTCAGCTCATCGCCGCGGCGATGGTGACGGGCCTGATGGGTTTCGCGATCGGCGCAATGACCTTGCGCCTTCGCGGAATCTTCTTTTCGATTGCCACCGTTGCAATCGCCGTTATCTGCGAGACCATCGTACTCAACTGGGGCTTCGTCGGCGGCGCCCGGGGCGCCACGGTACTGCAGCCGGCCGCGCCCGCCTTTTTCGCGTCCTACACCCGGATGCTGTTCGTGGCGATGACCCTGCTCGCCGTGCTGGCCGTCGCGATGGCGCGCTATATCGAGACTTCGTGGATAGGCCGCGGCTTGCGCGCGATCCGCGATAACGAGGAGGCAGCCGAATCCGTCGGCGTTCCCACCCTGAAACTGAAGCTCTTCGCCGCGACCGTTTCCGGCGCAATGATGGGCATTGCAGGCGCACCGTTTCCGCTCTACATGAACTTCATCGAGCCCACTTCGGCATTCAGCCTCAACTACGCGGTTTCCGCGCTTGCAATGCCCATCATCGGCGGCACCGCGAGCTGGGCCGGGCCGGTGATCGGCGCAATATTGCTGGGTTCCGTGCAGCAGATCGTTACCGTGACAATGTCCTCGGAACTTAACGTGCTTGTCCTGGGGCTGCTGCTGGTCGCGTTCGTCGTAGCGGCACCCGAAGGAATCCTCGGACTGGCGCGAAGGCTGTTCGGGAAGGCAGGCGCCCGATGACCGGGGCCCTGCTCGAAGTCCGCGCGGTCACCAAGCGTTTTGGCGGATATGTCGCGCTCTCGGAAGTGAGCCTGACCGTGCGATCCGGGGAGCGGCTTGGCATCATCGGGCCCAACGGCTCGGGTAAGACTACGCTCATCAACTGCATCTGCGGATCGCTCTCCAGCGACAGCGGATCGATCGGATTCGACGACATCGACGTTACCCGGCTTGCCTGCTATCGACGCACGCGCCTCGGCATCGCGCGCAGTTTTCAGATTCCGCGCCCGTTTTCGAGCATGACGCTGGCCGAAAACATCGCGGTGCCGCTGGAATACGTCGCGCACCGGCGTTCGTTGCACCGCGCGGATGTTGCCGCAGAAGCACGGTCCATTCTGGCGCAGATGGGCCTGGCCGACAGGGCCGACGCGCCGACCAGCAGCCTGACTCAAGTCGATCTGCGCAAGCTGGAGCTGGCGCGCGCGTTGGCGGCCCGCCCGCGCCTACTGATCCTGGACGAAGTGATGGCCGGGCTGTCCTCCGTCGAAGTCGACGAAATGATCGAGATCATTCTCGGCCTGAGCCGGCAGGGCGTCACCATCATGATGATCGAGCACATCATGCGTGCGATCATGCGTTTCTCCACGCGCGTGGTGTGCATGGATGCGGGTCGCGTGATGGCTGAGGGGTCGCCGGATCAAATCGTCCAGGACCCCGACGTGCAGAGGATCTACCTCGGTGATTAGACTTGTCATCGATGATCTCGAGGCCGGATACGGAGCCGTGACAGCGCTGCACGGCGTGTCTATCCAGGTTCGTCAGGGCGAGACGGTGGTCTTGCTCGGAACCAACGGCAACGGCAAGAGCACGCTGATGAAATGCGTCATGGGGCTGCTTAAACCTTCCCGCGGCTCGATCGTTATGGAAACGGATAGCGAACGCGTCGAGCTGACCGGGAAAAACCCTCATGAAATCGTCGCGCTGGGCGTGGCATTGGTTCCGGAGGGTCGCCGGCTTTTCCCGAAGCTCACCGTCAGGGAGAATCTTCTGCTCGGCGCATTCCGGCGCGGGGCACGCGGCGAGATCGAGCAAAATCTTGCGCTCTGCCACGAGGCCTTCCCGGTGCTGCAGGAACGAGCCTCCCAGTTGGCGGGGAGCATGAGCGGAGGTCAGCAGCAGATGCTCGCGATTGCGCGCGCAATCATGTCCGCACCAAGACTCCTCCTGGTCGACGAACCGTCGGTGGGCCTGTCACCGGTGCTGGTGAAGCAGACGATCGACACGATCGCGGCGCTCAAGCAGCGTTTCGGCCTGACCGTGCTGATGGCCGAGCAGAATTTCCACCAGGCGAGCCGCATTGCGGACCGGGGCTACATCATCGTTCACGGCGAGATCGCGTTCGAAGGCAGGAACCTGCTGGAACTGCAAAGCAGCGAACTGGTGAAAAGCTATTACCTAGGGAAGCTCTGATCGAGTTCCACGTGCGCGACCGCAGACGAACACAGGAGAACGACAATGGCATCATTGCCACGCATAGGTTGGATCGGTGCCGGCCGCATGGGCGTGTCCATGGCCGGTTTCATCCTGAAGGCCGGTTATCCGTTGAGTGTTTATTCGCGCACGCCGGCAAGCCGGCATAAGCTTGCCACCCTCGGGGCCCGGGAGGCCCTGAGCACGGCGGATTGCGCGCGCGCTGCGGATGTGATATTCGCTGCCGTCCCGGACGACGCCGCGTTGCGTGAAGTTGCGCTCGGACCGCAGGGGGTGCTCGCCAACGCCGGGCCGGGCGCGATCTTCGCGGACACCAGTACGGTGTCGCCGGAGGTTTCCGCCGAAATCGCTCGCGATGCGGCGGCAAACGGCGTGGCCTATCTGCGCATGCCCATTTCAGGCAATGCAGCCTCTGCCCGGAGCGGCGACATCACCGTACTCGTGTCGGGACCGGAAGCAGCCTGGCGCAGCGTGAAGCCCATCGTCGAGACGTTCAGCAAGGCGCAGGCGTACCTGGGCGCCGGGGAGCAGGCGCGCTACATGAAGCTCGTGATCAACGCAGTCGTCGTCAGCACCGCGCAGGCAATGGCGGAAGCGCTTACGCTGGGCCGCAAAGCCGGGCTCGACTGGAACCTCATGCTCGATACCATCGCGCACAGCACCATTGCCTCACCCTGGCTCAAGGCGAAGATTGCGCTGCTGAAGCCGCGTGACTTCACGGCGACGATGACACCTCGGCTGATCCTCAAGGATATCGACCTGATGCTCGCCGCCGCCCGCGCCAACGACGTGGCCATGCCCCTGACGTCGCTGACACGCGAACTTTGGCAGGGACTGGTCAGCGAGGGTTACGGCGAGGAAGACTACATGGCGGCAGTCAAGCTGGCCGAGAAACGGTCGGGGCTGGGCACCGATATCACCGATTGAATCCGGGGGCAACACAAAAAATGGCAACCGACGCCGGGATCCACCGCGGACGAGTCATCGTCATTGGCGGCTCGCTGGTCGGTCTGATTGCGGGCAATCTGTTTCACCGGCTCGGTTGGGACGTCGATGTCTTCGAGCGCGTGACCGGCAATGTCGAGGGCCGCGGTGCAGGGATCACCATCCTTCCCGGCCTCGTCGACGGATTTCGCGCAGCCGGTGCGGACGTATCCGAGCAATCCCTCGGCGTCGAGCTTCCGGCGCGCATCGCGCTCGACAAGGCGGGCAGGATCGTCGCCGAGCGCCCCTTCCGGCAAGTGATGACGTCGTGGAAACGCTTGTACGATGCTCTGAAGGATGTATTCCCGGACGAGCGCTATCACGCAGGCGTGACCCTCGAGCACGTCGAGCAGGACGACTCCAGGGTCACCGCGTGCTTCGCCGGCGGGGATCGCCTCGAGGGCGATCTGCTCATCGCCGCCGACGGGTTGCGTTCCACGGTGCGCAACCAGTTCCTGCCCCAACTACAGCCGCATTACGCCGGCTACATTGCCTGGCGTTGCCTGGTGGACGAAGGCGATCTGTCTGCGCCGACCCACGCGGCAGTGTTCAACCGATACACGGTCTGCGTCGCGCCGGGTCAGCAGGGCATCGGCTACGCGGTGCCGGGGCCGGGGCACAACGTGGAGCCTGGCCGCAGGCAATTCAACGTCGTCTGGTATTTCCCGGTGCCCGAAGACGGCCTGCGTTCCCTGATGACCGACGATAGGGGTCGTTACCACCCGAACGGAATTCCGCCGGCGTTGATCAGCGCCCGGGTTCAGCAAGAGATGGTGGACAAGGCACAACAGGTGTTGGCACCACAGTTCGCGGAAGCCATCCGGCGCGCCAGGCTTCATTTCTTCCAACCGATCGTGGATCTGGAATTGCCGCGTCTGGTTTTCGGGCGTGTAGTCATCATCGGCGACGCCGCATTCACTGCCCGGCCGCACGTGGCGATGGGCGTACCAAAGGGGGCCGGTGATGCGCTCGCGCTGATGGAGGCAATCAGACTGGGCGGCCGCGACCCCCTGGCCGGCCTCGAGCGTTTCGAAGCGCGACGCCTGCATGTCGACCGCGCAATCGTCGCGCGTGGCCGATACCTCGGATCCTATATGGAAGCCCAATTGAAATCGAAAGAAGAGCGCCGCCGCGCGGAAGCGTTGCGCGTGCCGGAGCGCGTGATGATGGAGACCGCGGCACCGATGGACTTTGGCTAAAAACAGGGCGGAGGTACGAGGTACGAGGGACGAGAAAAGGCCGTGACGACGTGACGATCGTGACGCGGACAATGCGAGAACTCGAAACCGAGTGGCGGCGAGTACTGCGTGGTGCGTGCTGAACGCTGCGCATTTGGTGCCGCGCCGATATTCCACCATTTATTCTCGTATTTCCGTTGCGTACCTTTGCGGCCTTTGCGTTGACCGCGTCTATTGCTTTAACTCGGCAAGCGCCTGGCGAAAACTTCGGTTGTGCAACAGTTGTTGAACCGCGCCAACCAGAGAATCGCTCAGGGTCTGGTAATAGTTGTCCGCCTTGAATGAGAGACCGAATCGGGCGGCTGCGCCGCTGGTCAGGCCGGACCACAAGACGTTACCGTCCGGGTCGGTGAGGGTGACACGCAGAATGACATCCGCCTGGTAGGTATTGGCCTCGTCAACGAAGAACTGCGTGAGTTCGGTTTTAAGAATGGCGGTGCCATCGCTGTCCACGACTTTGATTCCGGCTATGGAAATCAGCGCCTTCATTCGATTGGCAACGAAAGCCGGGACGTCGTCGGCCGTGGTCACCTGCCGCGGCGCCTGCTTCTCGCGGTTCCGACCGATCAGCTCAGTATTCTCGCGTCTGTCGGTGACCGGATCGATCTGCAGCCTGGCGTTCTGCAGTTCGGCCAGATCGGCCGAACCGATCGAGAACATGCCGATGGTCGGCATCCAAAGCAACGGGATGTTTTCCAGTGCCGTGGTCGCGCAGCCGACAAGAAGTGCCAGTAAGAAATATAACTGCTTGCTCATGCGCGTTCCTTCCTGTTGATTGGTCTGTGCCAGGTGCGTGGTCCGATCGGCCCATCACAGCATCTTCATCATAACTTTGAGGGCGAACTGCATCTATCGTACGTCGCCCGCGATGACGTCACTATGACGCTGGCCGGAGTCCAGCAAAAGAGCGTGGCAATGGCCGCCAACGAAAAACTGCAGGGAGCATTGATCTTTCGACATTCACGAACTTTCTGAGTCCTGATTTGCCGCATTTACCCCGTCCCGTCGTAACGATCGTTACGTTCGTCACGACTGGTCCTCTTATATCCTTGAAGGTGCTTATTCCTCGAGGTGAATCGTTATGCGTGCGACCGTTTTTCGTGTTGTGTGCGCAAACGCACAGAACGTCTTGAAACTGGAGGTCATAGTCGCCGCTACGACGCTCGGGGCCAAGACCTCGGTGCCGTACGCAGGAATCCGCGGTCTCATTGAATCAACCGCACACCGCCCGCTTCGTGACTCACAACAAACAGTGGCAGTCGGCTGAGCAGCGGTCCGCACCGTTTGCAAGTTTGATCAATGTTGATAGCGCGCGCAAAAACACGCGACGCGCCCAAGGGCAAAAGGTCACGACGGGTAGGGCGCGACAGTTACGATTTATCTCCAGCGAAGGTAAGAACGTGAATAGTAAACCGGGATTGACCGGTGTTTCCGTGCTGTTTGTTCTTGCTACGCTGGCCGCGTGCGGCGGCAGTGGAGACGGGGGCGGTTCAGCCTCCGCACCGCCGCCCAACAACGTGGCAGGCTTCGCCTACGTAACGGATTCAAGCAGCGGCGATGTCTCGGCCTACACCATCGACGCCAGCACCGGGGCATTGTCGCAAGCCGCGGGCAGTAAGATTGCGGTGGGGGTTTTTACCACCCCCAACTCCGTCGACCCCTCGGGCAAGTTCGCCTACGTGGTGAATTTCGCCTCCGGCAAAGTTTCAGCCTACTCCATCGACGCCGCGACCGGGGCGTTCTCGGAAATTGCGGGTAGTCCATTTGGGGCGGGAACCCAACCGTTCACCAGCACCTTTCTTACCGTCGACCCCTCGGGCAAGTTCGCCTACGTGGCGAACCTTAGATCCGTCTCGGCCTACGCCATCGACGCCAGCACGGGGGCGTTGTCGGAAATCGCGGGCAGTCCGTTTGCGGTGGGCCTGGCGGTCGGGGAGGACCTCGGGGGTGTCGACGTCAGGGTCGAGCCCTCGGGAAGATTCGCTTACGTCGCGAGCGAGGGCGACAGCATCTGGGCCTACGCCTTCAACGCCAGCACCGGGGCGTTGTCGGAAATCGCGGGCAATCCGTTTGCGACGGGGGCTGGGTCCAACCCCATCCATGTGACCTTCGAACCCTTGGGCCGGTTCGCCTACGCGGTGCATATTGGCGGCGCCCCTAGCCTCTTGGCTTACACCATCAACGGCACGACCGGGGCGTTGTCCGAAGTCGCAGGCAGTCCTTTTGCGGTGGCGACCTTTCCCAACTCCCCCGGCTTGCACGTCAGCTTCGACCCCCTGGGCCGGTTCGCTTACGTGGTGAGTGACAACGCCCCTAACCACAGTACAAATACTGTCGCGGCCTACGCGCTCAACGCCAGTACCGGAGCGTTGTCGGAAGTCGCCGGCAGTCCCTTTACGGCGCGAACCTTTCCTCAGGCCGTCACCGTCGACCCCTCGGGCAAGTTCGCCTACGTTGCCAATCGCCTTTCCGCCAACGTCTCGGCCTACACCATCAACGCCGACACCGGAGTGTTATCGGACGTCGCGGGCAGTCCATTTGCGGCAGGAACCTTTCCCGAATCCGTCAGGGTCGACCCCTCGGGCAAGTTCGCCTACGTGGCGAATTCCGGCTCCGGCAACGTTTCCGCCTACACCATCGACGCAAGCACCGGGGCGTTGTCGGAAGTCGTGGGTAGTCCGTTTCCGGCCGGGAGCTCTCCCGCCAACCTCACCATAACCCGCACGATCCGGTAATTCCGCCGGCGATTCAGCGGTTGCAGCAAAGGAAGCCCCGCGGATGCGGGGCTTCCATAATGTCGCGTACGCCACATCCACCAAGTTTTTTGCGGCCTACGCCATCAACGCCCGTTGCTTATTTCATGGGCTTTGGGTGTGTTGCATGGTTTCCGTTGCGCCGAGGATCCGGAAAACCGCCTTGGCGATGACCATGTCTTCGTCGGTACGGATGACTCGCACCTTGGCACGGCTCGCATCAGCGGAGATGACCGGCTCACTGGCTGCGTTGCGGCATTGGTCGAGCTGAATGCCGAGGAAATCCAGGCCTTCACAGATTCGCGATCGGACCACGGACGAGTTCTCGCCGATACCGCCCGCAAACACGAGTATGTCGAGCCCGCCGAGGGCGGCGGCAAACGCACCGATCCACTTCTTGACCTGGTAACAAAACAGCGCCACTGCTTCGGCGGCGCGGATGTCGCCGCTTTCCCTCTCGAGCAGATCGCGTAGATCCGAGCTTGTTTCGGAAATGCCGAGCAGTCCGGACTCATGATTGACCATCTGATGAAACTGCAGGGCAGTCATGTGCTCGGCTTGCGTGAAATACCAGGCCAGTCCGGGATCCAGATCGCCGGAGCGGGTGCTCATGGGCATGCCTGCAGCCGGGGTGAACCCCATGCTGGTGTCGATGCCGTTGCCGTCGCGAACCGCCGCGAGGCTTGCTCCGTTTCCCAGGTGGGCCAGCACCACCTTTCCGAGCGCCGCTTCGGCGCCGGCCACGCGCGCGAGTTCTTCCATGAGATAGGCGTAGGACAAACCGTGAAACCCATAGCGCTCGACTCCGTCCGCCTGAAAGCGCCGCGGAATGGGAATAATCCTTGCCACCCGCGGCATGTCGCGATGAAACGCCGTATCGAAACACGCCACCTGCGGCAGGCCCGGCAGCCGCTCGCTGAACAGGTCGATCATTGCTATCTCGGCGGGCAGATGCTCCGGAGCGTAGGCGACGATGCGGCGCAACTCGTCAAGCAGCGCTCTGGTGACAGGTTGTGGTTTATAGTAGCGGGCGCCGCCGTTTACGATGCGATGACCTACCGCCCCGATCGCATCGAAACCGATTCGCTGCGCCAGCCAGTCGCACAGAAAGTGCGCCGCTGCCGCATGATCCCTTTCACCGATCGCCTGGCTCTCGCGCCGATCCCGGACCTGATCATGGAATGCGAGCGAAGTTCCGGACAGGCCAATGCGATCGATTGTTCCCTGCAGTTTCCTCTTGGGCGGGTCGCCCCTCTGGTACAGCGCGAATTTGATGCTCGACGAGCCGCCGTTGATCGTCAGTACATGGGAGCCATCCTGTGTCAGAGTCGATTTAGCCGTCATTCCCTCGGTTCCGATCCGGGGTCAGGTACAAGGACATGGGACTCCGTGTCTCCCGGCTTATCGCTCGCACACCTCGCGCCGGCCCTCGACGTCCGTATGAAGGATCATCTTCCGGGCGGTCAACTCCTCGATCATGAACGTGCTTGCTTGATTGGGGTCGGTAAGCTTCAGGACTTTTCCGGAGACCACGTAGTTGTGCGTGAGCACTTTGCCGTCGGCTGTGGCTATGTTGAGCGTGCCGTCCGGCTGGAAGCTGTACTGGCTGGTTCGTCCCGAGATCGAATCGTGACAGGGCCACTGGCCCAGAATGGGGCTCGCGGAAGAATCGCTCTGCGGCTGCACGGCCGCCAGCGGAGGCGCGGTTTCTTTCGCTTCTCCCGGATTGGCGGGCTCGTCCTCGGGCTGAACGGGTTCGGGGGCAGGTTCGGGTGTCGGGGCAGCGACCTGGGGCGGGGGGGTGTTCTGAACCGGAGGGGACGCGTCCCGCTGCGCCCACCAAACTCCGACACCGATCAGGGCCACACCGACAACGATCCACTTTCCCCAATCTTGAAGGAATGCAGATTCCGGCTCGTCAACCGTCTTGACCGGAGCGCGCGGGGCGCGGCCGGCTAACGACCCGTCGTACGCGGCGCGCTGGTTGGGGTCCGAAAGGATTTCCTTCGCCTGTTGCAGCACCACCAGCTTGTTGGGGTCAACAATGGTCGCTACGTTGTACTCCTCGACGCGCTTGATGAAGGCCGCCGCGATGTCCTCCGCGGTAGCCTTGGGATCGACGCCGAGAATCTGATAGAGAGTCTTCTTCATGGCAGCCGGAAAATGTTGCGCAAATCATGCCGCTTTGCGCTGCGAAGTGCAACTTGGCGCGCGGAGCCGATCGAGCTGCAGCGCGCGTCCGCCAATCACCTGAAAACGATCGTCAGCAAAAAAAGCGCTTACCTCTTCGTCATGACGACTTCGAGATAATCCGCCGATACCACCAGTGTATCGTCGCCCGACCGGTTGAATCGGTTGAGCGTGTCGTCGAGTTCTGTCAGGAATTCGCTCCGTTGTTTTGCGTCCAGCGTTTCCAGTACACGCATGATCGGGCCGAAATAGGTGCGGAAGACTTCGATCCAGTGTGCGCTGTCGCGGTAGCGGAATAGCGCGCTGCGCTCGCCGATGTGGATTGAGGAAGTCGCGCTGCCGAACAGTTCCCGGAGGCGCTTTTCCGTTCCCCATTGCGGGGGCGGGCGAAGGCCCTCCGGAGGCGGAAGGTACTTTGCCACCAAACCGAATGTTCGTCCCCAGAATCCGGCGGGCGTCCAGTTGGCCATTCCGATCCTGCCGCCCGAGCGGCAGACGCGAATCAATTCCTGGGCAGCCTTCTCCTGGTTCGGCGCGAACATCGAGCCGTACACCGACAGCACCGCGTCGAACGACCCGTCCGGACATGGAATCTCCTCGCAGTCCCCGACCTCGAACCGTGCCGGCAGACGTTCAACCGCGGCGCGCTCCCGCGCCCTCTCGATCAACGCCGGAACGTAATCGATCCCGGTCGCCTCGCACCCACGCCGCGCCGCAGACAAGGCCGCATTGCCGCTGCCGGTTGCGACATCCAGAACCTTTTGCCCGGCACGCAGCTCCACGGCTTCGCACAGCAGCTCGCAGGGAAACACGGTATTCCAGGCGATCATCGCGAAGTCGCCGGTTGCCCAGGTTTTCAGTTGCTGCGCCTTGACTGCGTTCAGGTCTACCATGCGTGCTCTTCGCGTTCCGGATTCTTCATAGCCGACTCGAACCCTACTCGCATTCGGCAAACAGCGTATCAGGCGATATAGGAGATCGGCATCGGCTAATCCGGAAACGCGCAAAGCCTGCGTGCTCCGCACTCACAGCCACGCGGGCGGGCTGGTCGAAGCCGCTCGTCTCCGCAGCGAAGACCACTGCCGACAATCAAGGAAACCGCCGCGTGCTGGTGCAGCTCGTGACGTGTAGCTGCAGGAAAGCTGCCGAACTATTAAGCATGGGCCTGCCCCTATGGCACTCTTTGCGAGGTGTGGAGCGCAACGCGCTCTATGGAATCTGAGGCGCCTAAAGCTCGATCCAGAAAGATTGAGATGCCAACGGCCGGTGGTGTGAAGCCGGTGTCTTACGGGTCTGTTCCAGCCAGGTACTCGTTAATATTAGAAACGAAGTCTCCGTCCTTGTCGCCAGCCGCATCGTCAACAAGTTTATCCAGCCCGTTAACCGTTTCCCAGCTGTTGTGCATGAGGTCGCCGTCTGTGTCGCCCAAGTCGGCGCCAACCGGACTGGATAGGTCAGTCCATTTCAACGTGGCCGTGTTTTCAGGAACACCATTACCGTCGAGATCCAAAGCCAACGTCGCCAATGTGGCAGAAAGCGCCGTAACGCGGATGCTGCTGCCCGCTCCCGTCAGTAACATCTGACCGCTATCCGGAAAGAGCTGACTCAGGGTCCCGAAAACAAGTGGTTGGACCGTAGTGACGTCGACGTATCCGTGGACCTGATCGAAAACTCGCCCGCTAATACTCGCGGTGAAAAACGTTGGGGCAAAGATATTGTTGTACACGTTCACGATCTCGAGATTTTCAGCTTTTGACATCTCGCCCGTGTTGTTATCGAGAGAAACGAAGCTTGCCGTGATCGTTTCCGTGTTGGATCCGAGGTCCAGCTGTGCGCGCAGAGATCCACCCGCATCGATACTGAGACCAGATCCGCGAAGCATTAGTCTTGAAAAGCTGATAGTGAAGTCGGTTGGCTCAAGAGCGCCCAGATCGAACACGTCCACACGTAGCGTTGCCGATCCGTTCAACGTAGTACCATCGAGGAGGCAATCATTGAAGCTGACCATCACGGTTCCAGTGCCATCGCTATCAAGCGTCCCGGTCGTGCTTATCGAACCACTTTGGCAGACACCGCTGACAAGAGCCGCAGTCACTGCTCGCTGAGCGGATCTCGCCTGTTCCGCGCGTACCACGGTGTCACGGAAGATTCGATTGAGGTCGCAGTGCAAGATCCATAAGCCCGCTGCCCAGATTCTGCGTGGCATCACCGCTCTCGATCGAGACGCCAAGGATGATCGTGGCGGTGTCGTTGCTGCCAACGACATTAGCGGTAAGCTTGGACGCGTTGGTCGCGGTAACGGTCGCAGCACTGGTATTGCCGCCGTAAACCACGGGAGCCGGTCCGCCACCGCCACCCCCGCCACCGCCGCCACCACCGCAAGCAGCCAACAGCAGCAGGACAGCCAGCGATGACAGTCCGCGCGCAATTCCCAGCCTGTAGGTCCGCATGGGAACACCTCCTACCAGAGTCAAGATTGCATTCGCGCCCCGTATCGCCTGATACCAGTCTTCGTTGACCGACATCAGGCGGACACTGTTACCGATACTCTTCCCCGCACCTGAGGGTCTCCCCGGGGTCGGCACCCGGACTCTCGTAAACGCCGCGAGGCAATTTTCTTCTACTCCTGTCCTACCCGATTGACAAGGTACTCAATTGGATCAAAACCTGTCGGCCGGCCATCGGCATTCATGGCGAGTCCCTGCGGCGTGAGTGTCGGACCGCCGCCCGCATTGACGGCAGCGTCGTTGACGACGACCCGGGTAAGATTCTTCCTCGCGGCGGTCGGTGGTGTTACCGAGTTGCTTTCCGATTAAACCTGACAAAATCTCTTGGGTCTCCAATGCAGGCTATGGCTCTCGCAAAATTCTTTTCCGCTGATTACCCTTCTGCAAGGGCGCGTTTTATAGAGGCCGCGGACCGGCTCGGCTGGCGGCGCGAAGTGCACGATATTGGCGTTTGCGGTCCGGCAGGTGAGTCCCTGTCCATCGACACAGCGTTGCTCGGCAACGCGTCTCCCGAGATTGTTGTAGTCGTCTCGTCCGGGTTGCACGGAGTCGAAGGATTTTTCGGTTCCGCCGTGCAACTTGCTTTTCTCGAGCAGCAGGCGGCACGGCTTGCGCTGCCCTCCAATGCCGCAATGATCCTGGTTCACGCCCTCAATCCGTTCGGCATTGCCTGGCGACGCCGATGGAACGAACACAACGTCGACCTGAATCGCAATTTCCTGGCGGATTACTCCTTCCTTGATCGGGATCCCGATTACGACGAGAGCCGCAATGCTTACGCTCGCTTGTACCCACTGCTCAATCCCGCATGCCCCCCGTCGCGAATGGAACCTTACGCACTCAAGGCGCTTGCGGCGATTTTCTCGCAGGGTTGGGCGGAGCGCGCGCGCTTGCCGCGGGACCAACGTCCTCCGCCGGTTGCAATTGGCGCAATACTCGGTCTCGGGCTCGCGCAACTGCGCAAGACCATTCCGGTCGGACAATACGAGTACCCGGAAGGACTTTTCTTCGGGGGCACTCAGGCAGAGTGCACGACTCAATACATGCGGGAGACGCTCCCTGGTTGGGTCGGCCAGGCCCGCAAAATTATTCACGTTGACCTCCACACCGGCCTTGGCCGGCGCGGGAAATACAAGCTTTTCGTCGGCGACGAGGAAAACTCGGAACCGGCACGGCAAGCGGCAACGTGGTTCGGCGCGGCGAACGTCGAGCCTTGGGGCCGGGGTACCGCTTACCGCGCGCGTGGCCTCATGGCCACACATTTCGCCTCGGTGTTCGGGGACCGGCGCTATCTCTGCCTTACCGCAGAGTTCGGCACGTATTCGGCGACGCCGGTTCTGCGGGCGCTGCGTGCCGAGCACCAGGCGCACCGATTCAGCCGGCCCGGTTCGGCGGATTACGAGTGGGCCAAGCGACTGGTGATGGATGCGTTCTGTCCCAGGTCGCGAAGCTGGAGGGAGTCCACGGTCGGGCAGGGACTGGCGATCGTCAAGCGCGCTTTAGAAGTTTGCTACGGAGAAAACGGTTTCCGTTAACACCTCCGCCGTGAGCGGTGTTACCGAGTTGCCTACCGATCGAAGCTGCCGTCTTGATGAGCGGCGGGCCCACCCAAAAAGGTCATGCCCATACCTCGTACGGAGAAAATGGAAGGTCCAGGCCAGACGCTCTCGATACGCGAATCCGCCTTCTGTCTTGTTCGGTATCAGGCCATCGTTTTTTGCAACAGTGCCGCCGCGATCCGGTCGAGTTGTGCCCAGAATTCCGCCTTGATCAGAACCCAGCGAATCGGGCCGACCGAGAAGTGTCCCGAGAATTGTCTGGCGACGTGCTCGAATTCCTCCCGGTGATCCAGGTCGTAGTAGAGTTCTAACAAACGCAGGTGCGGATACGCGGAATAGTGCGGATACCGGGCAATCGCTTGCTCATACAGAGCAATCGCGCTGTGGATGCGGCGAATGCCGAGCAGATCCTCGGCGTCCATCAGAATTTCCTCGATAGCGGCGTTCGATGAAGCGTCGGCGCTTGGATTGGTGGTGCGCTCAGTGAAGCCTTTCGCCGGGTACAGGCTGCCAATCGGGGAATTTCGGAATTGCCGGCTGCCCTTGGTCGCGAACCATGACTTGTACACGGACGGACGAGGCTTGCCGGCGGGCTTGCCTGTCGCCGAAATTTCGCCACGCGCCAGGGTTTCGGCAGCTGCGGGCGGTTCATCAAGGCCCTTGAAGCGCTCCCGGTTTACGTAATAGTAGGGATCCCAGGTGTTCAAATTTCTTACCGGATAGGTGTATTCATGAAGTTGCTTCAGCGTAGCCAGCTCCAGGGCAACTTCGGGTGAGAAACGCTGCCTGTCAAGGCGGCTTGGCATGATCAGCTCATCCAGGTACGTGATCGTTGCGGGTAATCCCCAAAGTTCGTTAATTTTCTGGAGGATGCGCACATACTGCCTGGCCAGTTGCTTCGGAAACTCGATTTTCTTGGCCATGCAGTCGCTGGCTACGCGGTCGAACGGGGTCTTGTTCATTGGGTAAGCGTGTTCAGGAAAATTCGATGCACCTAGATAGTTAGGACCCGATCCTGCGTTCGAAGCCCCCTCGGGGCGGGCAAAAAATGCTTCCCTCCGGGACACTTTGGCGTTCAGCTTCCTGCTGTCATTGCTCACATCAAGCCAAACCAAAAGCAACTTCATTTGCCTGACACAACCCATAGCAAAAGGCGCTCCACCTTGTGATGGTGTAGCCGCAAAGTTCTCAAGGGCGTTCAAGCCGGGCGACCGCATTCACCGTCGGGAAGCCAGCACGCCTGGTCAGCCGCCCGGACCCTGGTCAGCACTCCCCTCGTGGGGCGATTTCCAATCGAGCCGGGGATTTCGGCTGCTCTCGATGGCGGAATTGCTGACAGTTATCGACAGAATTTGCTCCGGTATGAGCGATCTGCGGCTTCGGCATCAGGCATTCAGACGCTTCCGTCGGCTTTCCGCACAACGGACAGGATGGTGGGACAAGGGGTCTGGCTTGAGCGGATACGGGGACTGGCTTGTGCATTCGTAAATTGAAAGTGCTGCGGCCCTCCTTGCAACCTGCAACTATCTCGATGCGCCTTATCTTCCCTTGAACTGCGGCGAGCGCTTCTCCATGAATGCCCGCCGGCCTTCGACGTAGTCTTCGCTGTTCATGCAGCGCGCCACCATCTTGTTTGCTTCAGAGTAATCGCCCTTGGCTGCGATCAGGGCATTGATGACCGACTTGGACGCGGCTATCGTCAGCGGTGCATTCGCCGCTAGTTCGAGGGCAACCTTGCGTACATAGTCGTCAAGCTCGGCGTCGGGCAAAACGCGGTTGACCAGGCCCATCGCGCGCGCTTCGTCGGCGCTGAAGCGGCGGGCACTGAACATGATCTCGCGCGCGGCGGCGTGGCCAACAGTTGCAATCAGCCGGTTGGTGCCGGGCACGCCATAGCCGAGACCCAGGCGCGCGGCGGGAATCGCGAAGCGGCTGGAAGCGTCCGCGTAGCGCAGGTCGCAGGAAAGCGCCACGGCCATTCCGCCACCCACACAGAATCCATGAATCAGCGCGATCACCGGTTTGGGCGAGTTCTCGATCGAATGATGCGCAGCATCGACCAGGGTCTCGTACGCCTTGACGTCGGCTTCGCTGGAGCGGCGCTGTTCGAATTCGGAAATATCGGCGCCCGCCGCAAAGGCGGCCGTGCCCTCGCCACGCAGCACGACGCAGCGGATCGCGGGATCGGCATCAAGTTCCGCCATGGCCTTGGGAATCGCGCGCCACATATCCCCGCCGATCGCGTTGCGGCGCGCCGGGTTATCCAGCACCAGGCGGCCGATCGGTCCGTCGCGCTCGACGCGCAGTTTTCCTTCGCTCATACCCTCTCCTAGTGTCCTGTTCCGCTAATTCGTAGGATAAGTCTCCAATCTTCGTAGCAAGCCCTAAGAATATTTTGACAGCAATCCATCATCGACCGGAAATCCCGCGATATCGGCGTCAGGCTAGGCGCGAGCCCTTGGCAGTGGCGGGCCCCACGGCAAGGACTCGTAACACCGCATGGCGCCGATGCTCGTCGGGTTTTCAGCCACGAATTAGCGGATCAGGACGCTAGACCAGATCCGCTAGATCACTTCGCCCGCGCGCAGGCCGGAAATCTCCGTTTCGGTATAGCCGAGCTCGCGCAGGATGATGTCATTGTGCTCGCCCGCCGGCCCGATTGTCCGTTTCATGCGCGCCGGGGTGCGGGATAGCGCGATCGCCGTGCTGACAAGCCTGAGTTCACCGCCGTCGGGTTTCGGCACCGGCACCGCCATGCCGAGGTGTTGCACCTGCGGATCGGCGAACACCTGGTCCATCTTGTAGATGGGCCCGCAAGGCACCCCGGCGCCCGCCAGCAGCTCGATCAGCGCCGCCGAGGTGTACCGCCCCGTATGCCGTGCGATTGCCTGATTCAGCGCAACGCGATTCTTCGAACGCAGTTTCGCGGTCGCGTAGTCCGGGTTACGGGCCAGTGCGGGATCGCCGAAGGCCTCGCACATGCGCCCGAAAATCGGATTGCCTGACGCCGCGACGTTCACGAAACCGTCTGCGGTCGGATAGACGCTGGTGGGCATGGAAGTCGGATGATCGTTTCCGGCCTGCCCTGGCACCTCGCCCTCAACCAGCCAGCGCGCGGCCTGGAAATCCATCATCGTCACCATCGCCGACAGCAGCGAGCTTTGCACCCACTGGCCCTTTCCGGAGCGGCTCCGTTCCTGCAGCGCGATCAGCACGCCCAGCGCAGCGAACAAGCCCGCGCTCAGGTCGGCGACCGGGATTCCGGCGCGAACCGGCCCGCCTCCCGGCAATCCGGTCACCCACATCAAGCCGCCCATGCCCTGCGCAACCTGGTCGAATCCGGCGCGCTCGCGATAGGGGCCGTCCTGGCCGAAGCCTGAAATGCTCGCGTAGATCAGCCCGGGGTTCTCCGCGGCCAGCGTTTTGTAGTCGATGCCCAGCTTATGTTTCACATCCGGCCGGAAGTTCTCCACCAATATGTCTGCGGTTTTTGCCAGGCGTTTGAGCACCTCGACGCCACGCGGATCCTTCAAGTTCAGCGTGAGCGAACGCTTGTTGCGATGCAGATTCTGGAAGTCCGAGCCCTGGCGCTCGCCCAGCATGTCCTCGGCGTCCGGCATCTCGATCTTGATGACGTCGGCGCCCCAGTCGGCGAACTGTTTGGTGCAGGTCGGTCCCGCGCGCACGCGTGTCAGGTCTATTACACGGAGGTGGGAAAGGGCGTCCATGACAAATACAGGGGCGAGGGACGAGGGACGAGTGATGGCGAATGGGGACTAGGACAACTAAACCGGCTTTCCGCGTTTTGTCCAGCGGCCGGACTCGACCTGATGGAAGAAATCCTCCAGCAGGCGGTTGAACAGCGCCGGCTCTTCCAGATTGGTCATGTGTCCGCTGGCGGGTAGCACGGCTAACGCCGCCCCGGGAATGGTGCGCTTCATCAGCAGCGAAGGTTCGAGCGTCGGGTCGTCTTCGTCGCCGGCAACGATCAACACCGGCGCAGCGATCCTGGCCATTTCGGCGGTCAGGTCGTAGAGCGACGGCCGCCGCGCCTGGTAGCCAAGCATGGTATTGGCCGAGCCTTGCGCGGAATGCTCGGAGAAATTGCGGATGAATTCGGCAAAGGCGCGCGGGTCCTTGGCCTGCAACTGCAGGCGCGCGGGACCATGGCCGTAAGTTGCCGCTACCTTGGCCATGCCCTCCTCGAGCATGGTCTTGGCGAGCGCGCGCGACTGCGCCTGGAACTGGGCATATTGCGCCGGATGGGCGCCGTAGCCGCAGCCGGCGACGACACAAGACAGCGCGCGATCGGAATGGGCAATGCCGAAATGCAGTGAGGCGAAGCCGCCCATCGAATTGCCTACCACATGCGCCCGCTGGATACCGAGCTCGTCCATCACGCTGCGTATATCGTCGCGCGCACGCTGCTGCGAGTAGCGCTCCACGTCGGCAGGCACTTCCGACGGCGGATAGCCGCGCGCGTTGTAGGTGATGCAACGGTAGCGGCGCGAGAAGTGCCGCACCTGCGGCTCCCAAGTCCGGTAGTCACCTGCGAACTCGTGCACGAAGACGATCGGCACGCCCGAACCAGTCTCCTCGTAATAAAGCTTAACGCCGTCGTCGGTCTTCACGGTGGGCATGCTGGTCGCTCCCGCGCGCGGATGTCGGGTTCAGGCGTTTCAAGCCGCCAGAAACCCGCCATCCACCACCAGTTCGGTGCCGGTGATGTACGACGCTTCGTCGGAGGCAAGGAACAGGATCGCGTAAGCCGCTTCTTCGACGTGCCCGTGGCGGCCCATCGGCACCGATTCCAGCAACTTTGCGCGCAGTTTGGGATCGGCCGCGGTCACCGAAGTCCGCATCGGCGGCATCAGACCGGGGTGAACCGAATTCACACGGATGCCGTCCTTCGCGTACTGCACCGCGGCAGATTTCGTCATCATGCGGATCGCGGCTTTCGCGCCGTTGTAGCCCATGTGTACGAATTCCTGTCCGACGAAACCCGAGATCGACGATAGATTGACGATCGCGCCGCCACCCGCCTTCTGCATCTCCGGGATGGCGTACTTCATCCCCAGAAAAGTCCCGCGCGCGTTCGACTGCCATCAGCTTGTCGAAGTACTCGGTGTTCATCCGGTCGGGCACCGCGCCGCTGATGCCGGCGTTGTTGACCAGGACATCGAGCCGGCCGTAACGTTCGACGGTCTCGCGCACCGTCTCGCGCCACTGCTCTTCGTCGGAAACATCCAGGTGCAAGTAAATCGCCTCCCCGTCCGCCGAGACGATCGAGGAGGCGACTGTGTGACCTTCCTTCTCCAATACGTCGGTCAGCACGACCTTCGCGCCTTCGCGCGCAAAGATCAGCGCAGCGCTCTCCCCCATCCCCGACGCGGCGCCGGTTATCAGCGCGATCTTGTTCTTTAGCCTCACCTTGCGCTCCCTTTTTGTTGATGTTTACCGTCTCTTGCGTCGGATTCGACATCCTTAAGCAGCCCGGAAACCGAAGCAACCCTGCAGGGCATATCACATCCTATTATCTTCCGACAAGCTCGAAAAGGCCGCGCGGGTGGCAAGTGACGAGTGGCTTCTGGCATTATTGGCGGACACGGCGCATCCGTTCCCGGATGCCAGGATCACGAGGAGAGCCGCCATGATCAACAGATTGTTTGCCTTCGCCCTGGCCGCGCTGAACTTTGTAGGTTCCTCTGCACTGTTGGCGCAACCCGTGGGTTTCCCGCCCGCGCCGCCGCTGGTGAGCCCCGCGCAGGGCGCGATAGACTTTCACGTGCATTCCGATCCGGACGTTTTCGGCCGCAGCATGGACGACATCGACGTTGCCGTGCTGGCGAAACGCAAGGGCATGCGCGCGCTGGTGTTGAAGAACCACGTCACCATGACCGCGGACCGCGCGATGCTGGTCATGAAAGCCGTGCCCGGCATCGAGATCTATGGCGGTATCGTGCTCAACAACGCGGTGGGCGGCATCAACCCCGCTGCCGTGGAATGGATGCACAGGATGTCGGGCGGACGCGGCAAGGTGGTGTGGCTGCCGACCTTCGATTCCGACAAGCACATCAAGACGCTGGTGGACCCGAAGGGCTCCGGCATCGTGGTGGCGCCCGACGGCGTGGTAATGCCGCAAGTCGAAGAAGTGCTGAAGATCATTGCACGAGAGAACCTGGTGCTGGCAACCGGGCACATCCACGCGGCGGAAGTGGTGGCCGTGGTCAAGCGTGCGAAGGAACTCGGCGTGAAGAACATCCTGATCACCCATGCCCTTGCCAACATACCGGGTTTGTCCATGGAGCAGGCAAAGCAGGTGACGCAGATGGGCGCCTACATCGAGTACTGCTTTCTGCAGTCGATGTCCGGGCCGGACGCGCAACATGCCTGGATGAAGCACTGGAGCAAGGTATCCCTGAAGGACGTAGCGCGCGTGGTCGCTGAGATTGGCGCGAAGAGCCTGGTCCTGTCCACCGACCTGGGCCAGCATGGCAATATGACCCATCCCGACGGAATGGAGGACATGATCACCGGCCTGCTTAAAGAGGGCGTGTCGCAGGCGGACATCGACCTGATGGTGAAAAAGAACCCCGCGCGGTTGTTAGGTCTGAAGGACTAAAAAAAGCAGGTGTGAGGGGCGAGCGGCGCGGGGCAAAAGCCGGCAGCAGAGAGAAGACCGTAACGACAGGTAAGTGGCCGGTGGTTAGTGTCTCAGCCCTTGCCCATCGAAGCGAAGTGACGCAGCATTCTATCGGTATTGGGCGCAACGCCGGTGAACAAGCGGAACGCCGCGGCCGCCTGAAACACCGCCATGCCGCCGCCGTTCAGCGTGCGGCAGCCGATTCCTTTCGCGGTGCGCAGCAGCTCGGTCTCCAGCGGGAAATAGACGATCTCGGCGACCCATAGCTGCGGCTCCAGAAACTTTGCAGGCAAGGGCAGGCCCGGATGCCTCGCCATGCCGGTCGGTGTTGCATGGATCAGCCCATCGGCCTCGGCCATCGCGCCGCCGAGATCGGCGCCGGCTATTGCCCGCCCATTTCCGAATCGGCTGGCAAGTTCCGTGGCGAGCTGTTGCGAGCGGCTCAAGTCGAGATCGAACACAGTGAGCTTCTTGACTCCCAGCGTCAGCGCCGCGTGCGCCACCGCCGCGCCGGCACCGCCGGCGCCGAGTTGCACCACACGATCCAGCTTCACGTCCGGCAATCCGCGGCGGAAGCTTTCCACGAAACCCCACCAGTCGGTGTTGTGGCCGATACGCTGACCGTTCCGCAATATCACGGTATTCACCGCTCCCAATGCGCGCGCATCGTCGGACAGGTCGGTCAGCAGTGGAATGACCGACTGCTTGCACGGGTAGGTGATGTTGAGGCCGGCAAAGCCCATGCGCTCCGCCGCAGTAAGCAGTTCCGGAAGCGCGTCGCCACCAAGATCGAGCTTCTCGAGATCAATCAACTTGTACAGAAAGCGCAGTCCCTGCTCGGCTCCCTCGCGCTCGTGCATCGCCGGAGTGCGGGAGGCCTGAATGCCGGCGCCGATCAGGCCGACCAGAAAAGAGGGTTGGGAGACGGTCGCCATGCTTGTTATTGTGAGTTCTTCGGGAAGGACGCATTATGCCCGCTCCGGGCAAGAGAAAAGAGACGAGAGAAAAGAGAAAAGAGGAAGGGCTAAAGGCAAAACCGCGGATTCAGGAATCGGGCCTCGTTACGATCGAGACGGTACTATGCCGTCACTTTCCTCTTTTCTCTGTCCTCTTTTCTCCGTCCTCTGAGCGACGGGAATGAACATGACCAAAATTGCGGTTCTTGACGACTGGCAGGGTGTGGCGAGAAGCAGCGCGGACTGGTCGCGTCTGGCAGCGCGCGTGGAAGTCGTCTTCTTCGAGGAGCCGTTCAAGAATGCCGATGCGATCGCAAAGGCGTTGGCCGGTTTCGAGATCATCATCGCGATGCGCGAGCGCACCAGGTTCCCGAAGGAGCTGATCGAGCGCCTGCCGAAGCTGCGCATGATCGCGCTGACGGGCGGGCGCACCTGGACCATGGACTTCGGTGCACTCAACGCGCGCGGCATTGTCGTCTCGCACACCGGCGGTACCCACTCCACCGCCGCGACCGCCGAACTGGCGCTGGGACTGCTGCTGTGCGCGGCACGGCACATTCCAAGCGCCGATGCGTCAATGCATAAAGGCGGATTCCAGGGCGGCGTGGCTGCGGGCCAGGTGCTCGAAGGCAAGACGCTCGGCGTCATCGGTCTGGGCAAGATTGGCACGAAGATGGCGCGTTACGGTCAGGCGCTGGGCATGCAGGTGCTGGCCTGGAGCCAGAACATGACCGAAGAGAAAGCGGCCGCCGCTGGTGCGAAGCTGGCGGACAAGGTCACGCTCCTGTCCGAGTCGGACGCAATTTCGCTGCACCTGGTGCTGTCGGACCGCACCCGCGGCATCATCGGCCCGCAGGACCTCGCGCGGATGAAGCCGGGCGCGATCCTGGTGAACACCTCGCGCGGCCCGCTGGTGGACGAAACCGCGCTGGTGGCAACTCTCAGTACCGGGAAGCTGATCGCGGCGCTGGACGTGTACGCGCAGGAGCCGCTGCCCGCCGAACATCCGCTACGCAGCCTGCCCAATACCGTGCTGACCCCGCACCTCGGCTACTGCGCCCGCGAGGTGTATTCGCAGTTCTATGGAGATTCGGTCGAAAACGTGCTGGCGTTTCTGGACGGCAAGCCGATGAGGGTTCTCAGAGGGCCGTGACGAACGTGACGATTGTGACAACACGCTCGCACAGCGAGCTTGTTGCGGCGTAGGCTAACCCTTGGCTGAGCGATGCGCAGATCAGGGTCATGCCGAAACCACAATTCCATCGCTCGCGGACGTAGTCCGCATACTCCGGACGCAGTAGCACGGAACGGCCGTGGCCCGCCGTCAAGCGCGTATAACGCAAAGGAAACCGGGAACGAGATTGTTCTTGCGACATTCACGATATTAGCTCCGGCATAACCTGAAGGTTAGCCTGCACTGAAACGTCCTACGTTGTTTTCACGACATTTGTGGCAATCGCGGACTTTCCGCATCCCGAGTCGTCGCCTTTACTTCGTCACGTCGTCACGATCGTCACGTTCGTCACGGCCTTTCCAACGTGTAGAATTCCGGTACGTTTTCCACTCCTGCCCGTAACGTGAACGAACCCAGTACTTTACCTTCGCTGGCAAGCGTCATATTTGCCAGGATCACCGAGTTTGTGCGCCGGCCGGTGGCCGAGCAGGCGCGCCTGCGCGCGCAGCTCGAAGCCGCTCTGGCGGTGTCGCTCGACGAATTCCCGGCCAAAAGCCGCGTCGTTCTTGACGCGCCGGACGGCGTTGCGGTCGTGGTCCTCGACGATCCGGCGGCAGCCCTCGACATCGCGCAGCGCTGCTCGCGCGTAACGGCGGCGGGCGTCCCGATTGCGATCGCCATCAATCATGGCGCGGTTCGGCCTGCGCCGGACGACGAAGGCCTGCAGGGCCTGATCGGCGACGCGATCGGTACCGCTGCCGCAATCGCGCACTTCGCCGGCGCCGGACGCCTCATCGTTTCGCGCACGTTCCGGGACGCGCTTGCCGCGGCAGCGCCGCATCGCGCGGTGTGCCTGCGGCCGGCGGGCGTATTCACCGACGCCAACGTGCGCACGCACGAAGTTCTTTCCCCGGACTCGACCATTCCGGGCCGACGCCGCAAGATCCTCGCCGCCGTCGGCGCGATCGCGATGGTCGGTTTCGCTGCCAGCGCGGTGGTTTTCCGCGAAGACATTCGCCGCGAAGTGTACGCGGGCTATCCCGGCGTGCTCGCGTTCGACATTTACCCGGACGGCGATGTATTCGTGGACGGCATGCCGCGGGGAAAGAGCCCGCCGCTCGCGGAACTTCGCCTCGATCCCGGCCGGCATATCGTCGAAGTGCGAAAGAAGGGCTACTCCTCCCACCGATACGAGGTGGAACTCCGCCCGGGAAGGGTAACGAATGTTGCATTAGCCTTCACCCCCGTCGACGAACGCGGCTTCTTCCGCCGCATCTGGGATTCGCTGATGGTCAAGTCCTGAGCCGATCATCCCGACATCATGGCAGCGAAGAAGTTGCAAGAGATAGGACGCTACCGGATCCTCGGCGAACTCGGACGGGGGGCGATGGGCGTCGTGTACAAGGCCGAAGACCCGGTGCTCGACCGGCCGCTCGCCATCAAGACCATCGTCATTCCTGCGGACGATACCGACCGCAAGGAGTACGAAGCCCGCTTCACCCAGGAGGCCCGGGCGGCGGGACGGCTCGCGCATCCGAGCATCGTGACCATCTACGACGTCGGCCACGAAGGCGAGATGGTGTACATGACGATGGAACTGCTCGAAGGCACCGATCTGGCAAGCATGGCGGAGAAGCGGCGCTTCAAGGTGCCTGAGGCCGTGCGCATTGTCGAACAGGTCGCCGAGGCGCTGGCCTTCGCACACGATCGCGGCGTTGTTCACCGCGACATCAAGCCGCCCAATATCATGATCGTCCCCGGTGGGCGGGTAAAGATCATGGACTTCGGCATCGCGCGGATGCGCCAGTCGGACCTGAAAACCGAGACCGGCATGATGCTCGGCACACCGCGTTACATGTCGCCGGAACAGGTGAGCGGCCGCCCGATGGATCACCGCTCGGACATTTTCTCGCTAGGCACGGTGCTGTACGAAATGCTGACCGGCACCAAACTGTTCGCGGGCTCGGATCCTTCCGAGATCATGTACAACGTCTCCCACCTGCGGCCGGTTCCGCCGGGCCGCATCAACCGACAGGTGCCGGCGGTGCTCGACCTGGTGGTGGCCAAAGCGCTGGAGAAAGACGCCGAGGAGCGCTATCAGGATGCCCACCAGTTCGCCGCTGACCTGCAGGCCTGTCTGAGTGAACTCGGAGGCCATCGCGTCGAACCGGAAACCACCGTGCGCATGGGCAAGGCGGGAAAGGGCGGCGCAGCGCAGGAAGACGATGGACGCACGAAGACGATGCGGATCGGCGCCGAAGACGAAGACTCCACCGCCGCCGAAGGGGGAACGAAGACGCGCGGCACGCGGTTGCAGAACGTCATGGTGGATGCGAACACACGGCTCGCGCTGTCGCACATTTTCGATTCATCCGCGGCGATCATGCGCCTCGCCGAACCGGACCCGAAAGATCACGCCAGGCTTATCCGCGCGCCGGACCCGCCGACGATCCTTACGCGATTCTGGCACGACCCCGAACTGCGGCTTCTGGGCTGGTGCGTGTTAGCGGCGATGGTCGCGGGATTCATCGTGGCGATTTATTGATGCCGTGACGATGTGACGGTCGTGACGGCGTGACGAAGTAAGTCGAAGGAGCGGCAAAGGCAGTGAATATCGTAAGAACAGTATTCCCACCAAGTTTTCCTTTGCGCCCTTTCTTTTTCCCTTTGCGCCCTTTGCGTCAACGCTCTTGAATTTGATCTCCTCCGTGTCCTCTGTGTTCTCTGTGGCAAAGTGGGTTCGTAGTTCAGAGATGCGGATCGGCATCGAGCCGGACGATCCAGTCTTCCATCCCGGGGCGGGCGGCGGGGTAGCGGTCCATCACCAGCGGGTCATGCCCCGGCACGATGTGATTGCGCGAGGTCGCGAGCCGGCGCAGAGTCTCGTATCCGGCCAACATGTCGCCGAGGTTGTAGAGGATCGGAAAAGCGCGGCCCTGCTCCATGTGCGCGTAGAAGTGGCTGGCATCTGAAGCCAGCACCACCCAACCGCGGCGCGTGCGCACGCGCACCGACTGCATGCCCTTGGTGTGCCCGCCGATGTGATGCACTTCGATTCCCGGCGCGATCTCGGCCGGCCCGTCGTGGAACTGCACGCGTTCGTCGAACACGCAGCGCACCATGGTTGCGACGTCCTCGGCTTCGTAGCCGTGCCTGAGCATCGAATGGCACATGCAGCGGCCGGTGGCAAAGTCCATCTCCTTGTCCTGCAGGTGATAGCGCGCCCGCGAAAACAACGGCAGATTTCCGGCGTGGTCGTAATGCATATGGGTAATGATCACGTCCTCGACTTTTTCCGGCGCGATGCCGAGCGCCGCAATGCCCTCGGCGACCGGATGGATGATCTGCCGGCCGCGCTTTTTGGCCATCGAGTCGTCGAACCCGGTGTCCACCACGATGGTGCGGCTCTTTCCCGCGATCACCCACACGTAGTAATTGAGCGGCATCTCGGTATCGTGCGGGTCGCCGCCGATGAAGTTCTCGGGCGAACGGCGCATCAGCCGCGCGTACTTGATCGCATAGACTTCGTAAGCGTCGTCATTCATCGAACTGTCCTCCCGCGTTGCGCACGCCGCCTTTTGCCTTGATTGGCAGTCCCGATCCTTGAAATCCCGCCCTCACGGCAGCGCAAACACTGTCAGCGTCATCGAGCCCGGTTGCGCCTGCCAGAATCCCGCCGCCATTCCGGAAACCACCGCGACGTACTGCTTGCCGTTGACCGCGTAGCTGATCACGCCGCCGACGATCGCGCCGCCGCCGCCGAAGCGATAGACGACGTTGCCGTTGCGCGCGTCCATGGCGAGGAAGTCTCCGGTCAGTTCGCCGGTGAACAGCATGTCGGCGGAGGTCGCGGTCACGGCCGCGAGCATCGGCCGGCTCGACTGATATCTCCACAGCACCTCGCCGGTCGAGGCTTTCACCGCAGTCAGCCAGCCGCGGGATTTTTCCACCGGGTCCCAGGTGAACGAGCCGCCGAAGTACAGCTGGCCGGCGATGAACCGCGGTTCTTCGTCCCGCTTGAAGACGCCGCACCAGTCCACCGTCGGCACCACCAGCAGATCGAGCTTCGGGCTGTACGCCGGCACGCTCCACTCCACGCCGCCGGCAACGCCGGGGCAGGTGTAAACGCCTTCTTCGGTCGGATCGATCTCGGCATTCTTGAGGGTCGTCACTGGCACCGAGTAGAGCACCTCGTGGGTCTCGCGGTCCACCAGCCGCAGCAGCCCGTCCTTCGCACCAACGGTCACTACGTCCCGCTTCTTGCCGCCGACGATGGCGGTGAACAGCGGACTGGTGACCGGCAGATCCCAGTCGTGGGTATCGTGCGGCACCGCCTGCAGGTACCACTTCAGTTTTCCGGTGCGCGCATCCAGCACCGCCATCGAATTGGTGTAGAGATTGGCGCCGGGTCGCGGGCTGGCGATGAAGTCCGGCGCCGGATTGCCGACCGCGACATAGATCAGTCCCCGTGCCGTGTCCAGCGAAGGCGTGGTCCAGATTCCGCCGCCGCCTTTGAGCCGCGCGTCGGCTCGTGCCCCAGGTGTCGGCGCCGGGTTCGCCGTCGTCCGGGACGGTGTTGAACTTCCACACCGGCTGCCCGTCGGCGAGCGCGAAACGCGCCGATCCATCCCTTGAGGCCATACTCGGAGCCCGACGGTCCGATGATGACGAGGTCGTCGTAGATCAGCGGATTGATGGAGAGCGCCTCGAATTTCTCCGGGTCCGCCGCCTTCACCTCCCACAGCAGCTTGCCGGTCTGCGGCATCGAGCGCGAACAGATAGCCGTCCTGCGTGCCGCGCACCACCTTGCCGTCCTTGATCGCCACCCCGCGGTTCTTGATCGAGGAGTTGCCGTCCTTGGCCTTCGGCTTCCAGTCGTGCCGCCATTTCACCTTGCAGGTGGCCGGGTCCAGCGCGACGGTCGCAAGAAGCGTGGTGACGTACATCACGCCCCCGTATACCAGCGGATTGTTCAGCGCCCGGCTCAGGTCCGCGCCCTGGAACATGCACACCGGCCGCAGCGACGCCGGCGTTCGCCGGCGTGATCTGCTTGAGATCGACGTAGCGCACGCCGGCGTAGTCGTGATTGGGCAGCAGCCACTCGGTGCTGCGAGCGGCCTGGTTCAGTTCTTCCTGGGTGGGACCGGACTGCGCCAGCACTGGCGCACACACAGTCAGGAGCATCCCCGTCGCGACACAGACACATAGACTCTTTCATCTCTCCTCCCTCGAATGCTTCGCCTGGCAAGTTTCAATGAGGCTGTAATGTGACCGTCTTCATCGCCGCGGCGTTGGGAACCAGCTCCGCCGCACCCGCCGGATAACCGTTCACTTTGAGAATGTACGCTACCACATCGGTATATTGCGCCTTGCTCAGTGACCCCGGGGCGTTGTTCGGCATCAGGCTGCGGATGATGTAGTACAGATCGTCGAGCGTGTGCCGGCCGTCCTCCCAACGCGCGCGGAACACTTCACCAGTGAGAGGGGCCGCAGGACTGCCCTGGAGCCGCGCACCGTGACACGCGGAGCAATGCTGCTGGTAGAGACCTTCACCCCGCGCGGCCTGGACTTCGCTGTAGGGCCCGCCCGCTTGTTCTGAGTCCGCGGCGATTGCCTGCCACGCGACCAAGGCCATGCCAATCACCACGAGGCCCAGGCGGGCGTACCTCAGGCCGCCGCCTGAACGGACACGATCGAAAAGTTTGCGCATGCAGACCGGGACCTCACGTCAAACTCGCACACGATGAATCGGGGCCGTCTCGGTTCGTCGATCACTGAATGTCGCTGTCGTCCGGCTCGATGCGATTGTTGTGGACGTGGATGCGGTCTCCGACCTTCAGTCGTGACACGTCCGGCACTTCGATGCCTTCCCCAGCGACCGTCGTCGAATGAAATCACCACTTCGTAGTACCTCTCGATCATGGCTTCCCGCATTGACGGACTGCCGTATACGTCTATATGCGGACCGCGGTCGGCCTTGTCGCCGAGCGAAAAGCGGATGATCGGCTCGACCGAAACGGGACCCTTCGGAGGGTTGCGCGCCGACTCGCGCTCGCGCTTGATTTCGCGAATTTCGTAGATGACGCCGCACTCCGGACAGCGATCGTCCACCGACGGGCTGTCGCGCCCGCCCTGCTCCTGCCCATGGGCAACCGGCGTCAGTGCGAGACCGATCGTTGCGGCGAGCAGTGCGCAGGCATGCAGGAATTTTTTCATCGGCGCAAGAGTGAATTCACTGATCGGCTCATGTTCTTGCATTCAGGATAGAAGGACCCACCGTCAAATGCCAGCGATCACTGCGTACCTGGCGCATGACCGCACTCCGGTCGCATGCGCGCGACCAGCCCCGGCGCGCGGTTTCCTGGACGCCTATTTCTTCTCCGCCTTGTCCAACTCGGCAAAGGTTTCCCTGGCCACCCTGAACGCATCCACTCCCGCGGGAATGCCGCAGTAGATCGCGACCTGCAGCAGCACCTCGCGGATCTCGGCCTTGGTAACCCCGTTGCGCAGTGCGCCGCCAATGTGCATCTTCAGTTCGTGCGGACGGTTCAGCGCCGACAGCATCGCGAGGTTCAGCATGCTGCGGGTCTTCTTCGGCAATTCCTCCCGGCCCCACACCGCGCCCCAGCAATACTCGGTCGTCAGTCTTTGCATCGGCATGTTGAAGTCGTCCGCCGAGGCGATGGACTTCTCCACGAACTCGGCGCCGAGTACGGACTTGCGGATCTTCAGACCGCGTTTCGAACAATTCGTCATTCATGCTTCTTCTCCTGTTAGTCTTACCAAATTCAAACTTAACCACAGAGGACACCCACCTTACCCCGTTGCTCTCCCACCGAACGCGGGCGGAGAGGATGAGTGACCCAAAGCCCGCGCAGCGCACTTTCTCCGCTCTGGGGAGAAGGCGGGGGATGAGGTGCTACTGCTTCGGCCAGACCGGGCCGGCGAGGGCGTCCTTGGGCGGATAGACGGTGATCGGCACGCCCTTCTGCCATTGCACGATCAGCAGGCTCGCGTCCGCGCGCCGGCCATTTTCCTCGAACCGCAGCTTGCCGTTTCCCGGGAAGAAACTTGCTGCGCCGCCGCTGAGGTTCATCGTCCGCAGCGCCTGGGCCACTGCCTGCCGGTCGGCCTTGCCGGCAGCTTCGAGGGCCGCCTTGAAGATCAACATGTCGCCATAGGTCGTCACGAAATGCTGGGTCGGCCATGGCTCATTGGTCTTGGCCTTCACCTCGGCGACGAAATCCTTCTGCGCGCTGGTGGTCCAGTTGGCGACCACTGCCATGACGCCTTCGAGCTGCTCGATGTTCATGTTAGTGCGCAGGTCCGGGTCGAGGATCGCGGCGCCATTCGCGATGGTCGGCAGTTTGCCGCGCCCGAGTCCGAACTCGTTCATTTTTTCCAGCAGCAGCTTGGCGTCTGAAATCACCGTAGGCAGCAGGATGAGGATGTCCGGCCGCGCCGAGCGCACCTTCTGGATCAGCGGAGTGGCGTTCGCCAGCGGCGGCGTGAAGGTCTCGTCCACCACTAATTTCAATCCGAGCTTGGCGAACTGGTGGTCGCGCATCGGCTTGACGAAGGACACCGACGCGGCGGTGTTGTCCATGACGATGCCGATGGTCTGCGGCCGTTTGCCGGAAGCCTTCTCCGCCATCTCCATCAGCGCCGGCAGCGACCCCTCCGCCTGCTGCACGCCGGTTGCGGAAGTCTGGAACACGTACTTGAAGCCGCGCGAGGTGATCAGGTCCGAATACGAGAACGTGACCACCGGCAATTCGGCACGCTCGGTGACTTCGGTGACCGCCAGGGTGAAGGAACTGAGATACGCGCCTGTCGCGACCACCAGGTTAGGCGAATTGGCCACCATGCGCTGTGCCGCATTCTTCGCCCTTTCGACCGAATCGCCCGCGTCGAACACCGAGAGCTTGAGTTTCGCCCCGCCCATGGACTTGATGCCGCCTTGCTGGTTGATGGTTTCGATCGCCATGTCGGCGGCCATCTTCATTACCTGCCCCTGCCGGGCGTAGGGCCCCGACATCGGCGCGATCAGCCCAACCTCTACTTCTTTCGTCTGCGCGGCCGCGGCGAACGCGGCGGCCGCCATCGCCGCAGCGAGCAGCGCGCGGACCGCCTGCTTTCCGAACGCGTTGATTCTCATGTTGTGCATCACATCCTCCTCCTGCTCTGTTCGACTTCCAGCAAAAACGACGCCGTTACATTCCAAGATACGCCTGCCGGATCCGGTCATTGCTTTTCAATTCGTCGTGGCTGCCCTCGAGCACCACGCGCCCGGCCTCGAGAACATAGCCGCGGGTGGCGAAGTGCAGCGCCTCCGCGACGCGTTGCTCGACCATCAGCACGGTGAGCCCTGACCCGGCGTGGATGGCGACGATGCGCTCGAAGATTTCATCGGCAATTGTCGGCGCCAACCCCAGCGACGGCTCGTCGAGCATCAGCAGCTTGGGCGACGATGCCAGCCCCCTGGCGATGGCGAGCATCTGCTGCTGTCCGCCCGACAACGCCCCTGCCTGAGTCTTTGACCGCTCCGCCAGCACCGGAAACCAGGTGTACACCTTCTCCAGGTTCTCCCCCCAGTTGCGGCGTCCGGCCTCGGTGGCAGCGCCCATTTCAAGATTCTCGAACACCGTCAGCGACGGAAACACCTGCCGCCCCTCGGGAACATGGGCGATGCCCAGGTGCGGCCGCGCGGAAGGCGCAATCGCCAGAAGATCGTTGCCCTCGAAGCGAATGGCGCCGGACATCGGCGGCACGATACCCGAAATGGTCTTGAACAGCGTGGTCTTGCCGGCGCCGTTGGGCCCGACGATCGCGACGAACTCCCCGTCACCTACTCTAATTGTGACACCGTTCAGCACGGGGACCGCGCCGTAACCTGCGCCGAGCGCCTCGATCTCAAGCATTGGCGACCCTCCAGCGCTTTCCCAGGTACGCGTCTATCACCGCCGGGTTCCGGGTGATTTCTGCGGGTTGCCCCTCGGCCAGCACAGCGCCATCGTTGAGCACCACGAATCGGTCCACGAGGCGCACCATCGCCTGCATGGTGTGTTCGATGATGACGATGGTAACGCCGCGCGCGGCAAGCTTGCGTACCAGCGCGATCACTTCCTCGACCTCGTTGCCGCCCAGTCCAGCAAGCGTTTCGTCGAGCAGCAGCACCTTCGGCTTGCCGGCGAGCGCACGGGCGAGTTCAAGCTGGCGCAACTGCTTGTTCGACAGGCTGCCGGCGAGAAGCTGCGCGTCGCGCTCGAGCCCGACCTGGGCAAGCGCGGCCTCGGCATTGGCGTGCGCCTCCCGGTCCGCGCCTGAGTGCACATAGGCGCCGACGACTACGTTCTCCAGCACGGTCATGCGCCGGAACGGCCTGACTACCTGGAACGTGCGGCCGACTCCCGCAGCGCAGATTTCGTACGGCCGTGCGCCGACGATATCTTTGCCCTCGAGCAGGATCTGCCCTTGGTCGGGGCGAATAAATCCGTTCAACAGATTGAAGAACGTGGTCTTGCCTGCGCCGTTCGGGCCGATTATGCCGAGAATCTCCCCGCTCACGACTTTCATGCTGACGTCGCGCACTGCCTGGAGGCCGCCGAACGCTTTCGAAACGTTGCGCACCTCGAACACTGCTGCTCCGTTGCCACTTTTCTTGCGCGGCGGCAGTTCCGCGACGACCGCCGATGCCGGCCCGGCGGACTGCGGCTGTGCAACGTGTTTCCTCGCGCGCCGGCGCTGCATCAGGTCCTTCACTTTCCAGAAAATGCCCTCGGGAGCAAGCAGGATGACGGCAACGATCGCGATCCCGTAGACCACGCCCTGGATGCCGGGTATGACGTTGCCCAGCTTCGCATGCAGCAGCTCGCTCAGCGGCACCAGGGTCACCGCGCCGATCACCGGCCCCCACAAGGTGCCCACACCGCCGAACATGGCGACGATCAGCGCCTGCGCCGACACCAGCATGCCGAACACCGCGGGCGGCGTCACCACCAGCAGCACCACGGCGTAGAAGCCGCCGATCGTGCCGGCCATCGCGCCGCTCAGCGTGATCGCCTTGAGCTTCCACGCCAGCGTCCTGATCCCGGCGGCCTCTGCCGCCGCCTCGTCCTGCTTGATCGCGAGCAGCGACATGCCGAAGCGCGAACGCTCGATGAGACCGGTCAGCACCATCGCGCCGAGCATCAGCGCCAGCGCCAGCCACGCGTAGATGCGATGGTCTTCGAACTGCATGTACCTGAGCGCCTCCTCACGCTGCATCGGCAGCGTCAGCTCCTGGTAGCCCAGCCACTCGAATACGTAAAGCAGCGCCAGCGGATAGGCGAGCATCGCCAGCGCGAAGTAATGGCCGCGCAGGCGGAAAGTCGGGAAGCCGACCACCAGCCCGGCCAGCGCGCCCACCACCCCGGCCAGCGGAATCCCCAGCCAGGGTGACAGGCCCCAGTGGATCTGCGCCAGCGCGACTGAATACGCGCCGAGGCCGAAGAACGCCGCGTGGCCGAATGACACAAAGCCGCTGTAGCCGCTCAACACGTTCCACGCCAGCCCCATCACCGCCCACACCGGTACCAGCGTCATGATCAACTGGTAGTAGGAGTTCTGCGCGAATGCAGTCGCAACGGCATAGACGATGCCGAATGCCGCGATCAGCAGCGCCTGGCGGCGCAGGTTCGTCCCCAGCATCTTCAGGTCCGTCCCATCATGTCCTGCGCGCCGCCCTGCCGAACAGGCCTTGCGGCCGCAGCAGCACGATGACCAGGAACACCACGAAAATCGCGGTGTTCTGCAACTGGTTGGGCAGGAAAAGCGTCGAGAGTTGCTGGACCAGACCGATCGTCAGACCGCCGAAAAAGGCGCCCGTCACGCTACCCAGTCCGCCGAGTACGACCCCGGCGTACATGACGATCACGTACTCGAGACCGACATACGGCTGGAACGGACCACCGGAAGCGAGCAGCCCGCCGCCGATCGCGGTCATGCCCACGCCGAAGCCGAAAGCGAGTCGGTGCGCCCGGTCGACGTCGATGCCCATGTAGATCGCGGCCTCGGCATTGTCGGCGGCCGCACGCAGGGACTTGCCGAGCCGCGACCTGGCCATGAACAACACGAATACGAGCACCGTCACCATCGCGATCACCGCGGCGACGGTCTGTCCCTGATTCACGAAAATGGTCGCGTCGCCATAAAGCGGACCCAGCGCCCACGCGCTGGATGAGAGCGGCGTGGCGATCGAGACCGGCGTCGAGCCGAACACATACAGCCCGCCGTTCTGCAGGATCAATGCCACCCCGAGGGTAAGGATCAACTGCGCGTAGTGCCCTTCGGACTCGAGCGCACTGCCGCGGATACCGGTCACCCGGCTCACCAGCAGCTTGTGCACGATGATGCCGGCGACGAAGATCACCGGCCCGGCGAGCAGCGCCGCGATGTACGGATCCATCGCCGTGCCGGACACCGCGTGCGCGCCGAACATACCGAACGCGTAATAGCGCAACATACATGCCGAGCATCATGAAGTCGCCCTGCGCGAAATTGATGACGCGCATGACGCCGAAGATCACGCTCAAGCCCACGCACATCAGGCCGTAGATGGCCCCGGTCAACAGGCCCGCGGTCAAGGCCTGGAGGAAGTTTTCCAGCAATTGTGCAGCGTTCACACCCACCTCACCCCGGCCCTCTCCCCCCTCGAGGGCGGAGAGGGTGAAATAGCAAGAGCCCGCGCAGCGCACCTTCTCCGCTCCGGGGAGGAACTCCGCCGACACGGTGTTCGTGAAGCGATCTGGAGCGGGAGGCGGAGCATGGCGCGCTACCCGCAAACGGGCGACTTCGTCGCGAACGTGTCCACGCGCCCGGGGGATGAGGTGGAGGTGCTCGTCACGCGGCCGGGGCGCGCAGCAGCGCGCAGAGTGGCGCGACGTCCTTGCGGATTTCGAGTTCGTCTATGAAGGACTCTATTTCGCGCGCACGCGCGGCGCCGAGCACGCTTTCGGCCGCAGTCCGGAATCTCGCGCGCACGTCCGTGGCGCTGGCGTTGACGACGTCCTCCAGACGGATGCGGTGTGTGGCGCCGCCGCTCTCGCGCACTTCCACTTCGCCGCCCTGCTTTCCGGGATACGCCTTGGTCATGGCGTCGTCTATCTCCAGCTTCATGACGCCGATCAGCCGCTGCAACGCCGGGTCCCGCAGCCGCGCGAAGTTCTGCTCGGTCACGCCGCCTTCGATCAGCGCCGCTGCCACGTTGTACTGGATGCTCATCTTCGCCTGCAGCACATGCGCGAACGGTCCGGTGTAATCGCAGCCCGGATAGAGCGCTCCGGCGCGCGGCACCCGCACCGTGATGGCGGCGATTCGCTCCGGTGCGGATTTGTGTTCGCGCACGATCGCGAGCGCCGCCTGGCTCGCGGTCTGCGCAAAATTACATGCGGGCACCGGCTTGTGATAGACGGACAGGATTTCCGGCTGGCCGTGGAACAGCGCGACCCTCTCCGCGGCCGGGCGTTTGCCCAACGCGGCGAACAGCCCGGCTTCGCCGTCGAGCGCGGAGGGCGACGCGAACGCGCCCATTTCGGCCAGGCGAGCCGCGGTCACTGCGTCACGGGCGGCGTAGCCGGCGTGGAAGAACATTTCGCTTCCGCCGGTGTGCGCCCACTGGTTGAAACCGACCGTGGTGTTGGCGCCGAGCGCGATCGCGCTGGTTACCGCGTCGGTGCTCAAGCCCAGCAGACGCGCTCCCGCGGCAGCAGCGGCGACCGGCCCGGTGATTCCGGTGGGACGGTGGATGCGCGCCACTTCGGCATCCATGACCGCGCGCCCGATTTGTCCGCCGACTTCGTAGCCGGCCACCGCGGCGGCAATGAAGTTGCGCCCGCGAACATGGCGTAACTCGGAAAGCGCCAGCAGCGTAGGCAGCACCACGATGCCAAGGTGGCTGATGCTGCCGGAGTGCATGTCTTCGCGCACCAGGCCGTGGCCCATCACCGCGTTCGCGAACGCCGCATCGGCGTGGGACGCGGCGTGCGCCGCCCCGATCACCGTCGCGGCGCCGCCCGTTCCTTCAGCCAGTGCGACCGCCTGCCGACTCCAGGGCAGAGCGCGCGACTCGAAAGCGCAGCCGATGATGTCGAACAGACAAATCTTTACCTTGTCGGTCACTTCGGCCGGCAGGTCGTTCATCGACATCGAGACGACCGAGTGCGCGATGCGCGCTGCGAGCGGCTCGCCTGTCCGGGCTGCCGGACTCACTTTTACAGGATGTACGGTTGCCATTGAGTTCTCCCCGTCACTTGCTGCGCACTTCAACACCGGCCCACGACTCGACGACCCTGCAAATCGAAGTGAAATCCGAATCGGCGCCGTACACCGCGTTGGTGACCGCCAGCATCTGGCGCACGGCGGCGCCGACCACCATCGGCACGCCGAGCGACTCGGCCTCGTCGATGCATAGCCGCACGTCCTTGTACGATAACCCGGTGGCGAAGCCGAAATCGAAGGTGCCCGGCAGAATCGCGCGCGGGAACTTGTCCAGGGTCGCGCTGTTGCGTCCGGTTCCGGCGTTGAGGATGTCGAGCATCATTTTTGGATCCAGCCCCGCTTTGACGCCCATCACCATCGCTTCGGAAGATACCGCAATCGCGGCGGCGGCCAACAGATTATTGGCGAGCTTCATGGTCTGTGCCTGTCCAGCAACCTCGCCGAGATGGAAGGGCTTGCCGAAAGTCTTGAGCACCGGTTCCAGTTCCGCGTAAGCGTTCTTCGGGCACGACACCATGACCGCCAGCGTGCCTTCGCGCGCGCCCTTGAGACCACCGCTGACCGGTGCGTCAACGTAGATGATCTTGCGCTCGGCGAGCGCCCTGGCAACGATGCCCGCGGTACGCGGGCCGATGGTGGAAAAATCCGCAACATGCTTGACGCGCGTTCCCTCGATCACGCCGCCGCGTCCCAGCGCCACGTTCTGCACGATCTCCGGATTCGGAAGACTGAGGAAGACGGTCTGCGCGATGCTGGCCACTTCCGCCGCCGAGCCGGCCCTTTGCGCGCCAGCCTTCCCCAGCGCAGCAACGGCCTTGTCATCGGTATCGAACACGCACACGCGGTGTCCCGCGTTGAGCAGCCGGGTGGACATGAGCGACCCCATTTTCCCCACCCCGACGAATCCAAATGTTTCGTGTTCCATTGGTATCCTCCCCCGTCAATTCAATTTGCGTGTGGGGGCGGCGGCGCCTTCATGACCGCCCGGTCAGCCGCCCGCTCCGCTGCAGAGGCGACATAGTATCGGGGACGCGCCGATCCGGCATCCCCGAAAGCGACAGAACACGGGTGACTGGATGTAAATACCGGCCATTGCGGCGCAGCAACCGCATCCCGCCGCCGATCGATTCCCGGCCGGCGGCAGGCGAGCTGCAATATCGCAACTGCATGTCGATGCCGCATAATAGGTCCCGCAAGTCGACCCGGAACCGGCTTCCTTGCAGCCGCGAGATTAGATCATGGAAAGGACAGTTCGATGAATGCTCCCACGTACGGGTATACGCTGGGTTTCATCCAGAGCATGCTCACCGAAAAATCGGGTAGAGCATCGGGATGGTTCAAGGAAATGGAACTGGAAACCGCCTTTCAGCCGATCTTCAGCCTGCCGCACAAGCGTGCGATCGGCTTCGACGCCAGCCTGCGCAGCACCAATTCCCAAGGCAAGCCGGTGTCCGCCGAGTCGCTGTTCGGCCCGGTGGTGAACTACTCCGAGACCTCCCTGTTGGATCTGCTGTCCATCACGACGCACGTTCACAACTTCTTCACACCTAAGCCGCCGCGAGGCCTGCTATTCGTCAATCTGCATCCCGAAGTGTTCCTGGACTCGGAGCACACGGCGGATTTCATCGCCGAGCTGGTGCGCCATTACCGGGTGCCTGAAGGCAGCCTTGCAATCGACATTCCCGGTTCCGTACTGCAGGACGAACGGCTCAGCACACCGCTGGATCGTTACAGGAAGCTCGGCTGCCTGATTTCGGTGGACGATTTCGGTGTCGACAACTCAAACCTGGACACGGTGTGGCACACGGCACCGGCGGTGGTGAAGATGGGACGTTCGGTAATCGCCGACGCGACCGGGGACCGGAGAGCCCGGCAGGCGCTTCCGCGCGCGGTCTCCCTGCTTCACGAGATGGGAACACTGGTCGTCATGGAGGGCGTCGAAACCGAAATGGAGGCGCTGGTGGCAATCGACGCTGATGCGGACTTCGCCACCGGCTTCTATTTCGGCGCTCCCTTCAAAGACCTCGGAGAATACGCCGAACCAGACGCCTTATTGGACGCGCTGTGGAACACGTACAAGAAACGCGCGCCCAGCCGGACCAAAGAAACCTCGGCCCGGGCGTCGCTGCAGGACGAACCCCTGCACTCTTCGGAAATCAGGAAACTGCACAATGCATCTCCCGCCGAGATCAGCCGATACCGCGAAGAACGGCGGCCGTTCATCGCGGCGATCCAGCGCATCGCGGCTCTGGTGAAATCCGGCGACGACTTCGACACCGCGTGCAGCGCATTCCTGCCGCTGCCGGGTTCGATCCGCTGCTATATGCTCGACGCGGACGGCAAGCAGATCGGTACCGACGTAATTTCCCGCCAACCTCCTATCCCGCACGGGGTGGATTTCAACGCGCTGGCCGCACCCGCCGAGGCGGACTGGTCACGACGCGATTTCTTCGGCCGCGCGCGCAACGAGCCCGAAATCGCCCAGGTCACCCGGCAGTACTGCTCGCTCGGCGGACACACCCACTGCGTGACTTTCTCGGTGGCGACGACCGTGCAACGCAAGCCGGTGGTTGTTTGCGCCGACGTGGACTGGACTGCGCACGCCCGCGTCCGACACTGAACATTCATGATGGAAATCGGGTTGCACAGGCACCGCTGACCGGGAAACCTGAGCGAAGGGCAAGCAGCACGGCGGACCTTCTCATGCCGAAACCCTGCCCATGGAAGCGCGGTGAATCGCCGCATACTTTGCGGGTTCTTGCCGGAACGTCGTCCAGCAGCCGTCACAGCAGAAGTAGTAAGACACGCCTTCGTACTTCTCGATGTGCATCGGATTGGCGGTGCTCACGGCCATACCGCAAACGGGGTTGATGAACTTGCCTTCCGCCGCCGCTGTGCCAGGCGCGGTGCGCGAATCCGGCTGGCGCCCGACCTGCCCGGCACCTTCGGCGATCTCCTGCTGAACCTGCCCGGCGCTCACGGGTACCTGGCCACGACCGCGCAACAACGCCAGCACGCCGACGATCGCAACCAGCGCAATCTCGCCCGGTGTCTTGGCACCGGCATCCGGGCCCGCGGGCGCCTGCAAGCGCGCAAGCTGTGATTCGTCGATGCCGCGCATCCGCATCACGTCGCGCAGCCTTTCCGCTCTTGCGCCGGCTTGCGATCATCAGCACGTGCTTTGCCGGGCTGCGCAAGGCGGCCTCGAGCGCTTCCTCGTCGCCCTGCCCCTGCGTCGCGACCAGGACGACGGGCGCCTCATCCGGCGTATCGGCGAGCCTGATCCTGAGCCGTTCCGCCAGGAACCGCGCCTCGTCGGCGGCGGGCGTGCTCCCGAGCACGCACAGCGCGCTGCGAGCGCTGTAGGGCTGGATGAAGAGTTCGATGCTGCCGTTGCTGGCGCAGGACATCGTGTAGTGCTCGACATCCTCTTCGGGATAAATCCGGTCGTTGCTGATGCGCACGAGCTTCGGCTCGCCGTTCTCGATGGCGCTTTGCGCGGCGCCGATGACCACGCCCTTCGCGCACCCGCCGCCGATCCAGCCGTGCAATGTCCCGTCGGCGAGGACGATCGCCTGCGCGCCGAGGTAGGCCGACGTGGGCGCGACCGCCCGAACCACCGTGACGAGCGCGTAGGCCTCGCCGCGGCCGTTCAGTTCGCGCGCCATGTCCAGGAGTTCGTCGTTCGTCATCGCAGCGCCTCGATGATCTGCGGCAATACGTGCTCGATGCTCGCAAGATCGGCGCCCGGCGCGAGCAGATCGAGGTGCGGCATGGCCGCCTGCATCCCGCGGCTCTCGGGACTGAAACCGGGCTGGTTCAACAGCGGGTTGAGCCAGACCATGCGCCGCGACCGCCGCCGCAGCGTGGCGAGCGCCTGCGCCAGAAGCTCCGGCTCGCCGGTGTCGTAACCGTCGCTGACGATGATCACGCCGGTGCGCGAATGCACCAGGCGCGCCGCGTGGTCGCGATTGAAATCCCGCAGGCATTCGCCGATGCGCGTGCCGCCGGCCCAGCCGGCGGCAAGCAGGTGCAGGCGTTCCTGCGATCGCCACGGGTCCGGGTCGCGCAGCGCCTCCGCCACGCCGGTGATGCGCGTGTGGAAGATGAAGCAATGCACGTCGGCCAGCTCGGCGCACAGCGCGCGGGCGAGGCGCAGGTAGAAGAAGCTGTACAGGCTCATCGAACGGCTGACGTCCAGCAGCAGCACGCAGGCGCGGGCGCACGCGACGGCGTTCCTTCCAGGCGAGCCGCAACGGCGTGCCGCCGCTGGCCACGCTGCGCCGTATCGTGCCCTGCAGGTCGAGACGGCGGCCATGATGAAAGCGCGCTTCGCGGCGCAGCTGCAGGTGCTTCAGGCGTCTGGCGAAACGGCGCATCAGCGCCTCGATGTCGCGCGCGTGCTCGGCCTGATTCAGATCGCGGAAATCCGTGGACGCCAGAGATTCCTCGCGGCTCGCGCCGTGCCTCGCGGCGCCGGCGTCGTCGTCGCCGGCGACCGCGTGACGCCCGCGCCGTCGGCAGGCTCGCCTTCGCTCGCCGTCGCCCACCGCGCCGGCCGACTCCCGCGCGCCCGGCGGCACCGCGTCGCTTTCCGCGAATACCTTCTTGTTCGGCGGCAGGAAGTAGGCGTCGAACAGCGCATCGAAGCGCCGCCATTCGTCGCCGCGGCCGCACAGCAGCGCCTTGAGGCTCCAGCGCAGGATCTGCTGATCGAGAATGCCGGTCTGCACGCCGTTTCGAGCACGCGGATCGAATCCGCGCCGCCTACGCCGTAGCCGTTGGCGCGCAGGAACCCGGCAAAGCCCGTCAGACCGCGCCCGCAAGGCGGCGCCGGGGTCAACGGCCGGGGACGGCGCGACGATCAGCATGCGGCCGCAATGCGGGCGACGACCTCGCGCGTGAATCCGGCGCGGTCGTCACGGGTCTTGATGAGAGCGCTCAGCGTTTCGAGGATGCGCTCCGCCCCGTCGTCGTCGATCGCGGAAATTCCCAGCCGCAGCAGCGCCGCCGTCCAGTCGAGCGTCTCCGCGATGCCCGGCTTCTTCTGCAGGTCCATGCGGCGCACGCTCTGCACGAACTCGACCAGCTGGCGCGCAAACTGCCCGGCCGCCTCCGGCGCCTTGATCTCGACGATCGCCAGTTCCTTCTCGAAGGCGGGATAGTCGATGTACTGATACAGGCAGCGGCGGCGCAGCGCGTCGGAGAGCTCGCGCGTGCCGTTCGAGGTGATGACGACCAGCGGTCGCGTAACGGCGCGCACGGTGCCCAGTTCCGGGATCGACATCTGGAAGTCCGACAGCAGCTCGAGCAGGTAGGCTTCGAACGCCTCGTCGGCGCGGTCGACTTCGTCGATCAGCAGCACCGGCGGCTCGGCGCAACTGATCGCCTCGAGCAGCGGGCGCTTCAGCAGATAGCGCTCGGAGAAGATGTCCTGCTCCTTGACGGCGACCGGGCGCTCGTCGTGCTCGAGCAGCTTGATCGCCAGCAACTGCCGCTGGTAGTTCCATTCGTACATCGCGGCGTGCACGTCGAGCCCTTCGTAGCACTGCAGGCGGATGAGCCTCGCGCCGCGCACCGTGGCGAGCGCCTTGGCGACTTCGGTCTTGCCCACGCCGGCGTCGCCCTCCAGCAGCAGCGGACGGCCGAGATCGAGCATCAGCAGCAGCGCCGCCGCGAGCGCTGGCTCGGCGACGTAGCCGGCGCCCTGCAGCTGGCGCTGCAGGCTCGACGACCTCGTTCATGCGTTGGGCGGCAGGATTCACGCCGTCTTCCTGGAAAACAGGCCGCGCAGCCAGTCCTTGAAAATCGTCCACAGCGAGCGCGAGGCCGTTCAGTTCGCCGGCGGCCGGCGGAGGGAGCGGCAGCGCAGCCGCCGGCGGCGCCGCTGCCCGCTGCCGCGGGAGCCGCTCGTTGCGCCTGGAGCGCGCTGACCTGCGCCGCGAAGTTGTCGGCGAACTGCTTCAGGATCTGGTCGGCGACCGAGTTCATCATGCGTCCGCCGAAGGCGGCCGCCTTGCCGCTCATCGACACTTCGCTCGTGCCCACCAGATTGCAGAGGCCTCCTTCGGCGGCCTCGATACGCGCAGTCAGATCCATGGAGGCGCCGGAGCTCCCGGTGCTGTCGGTGCCCTTGCCCAGCAGACGCAGCGACCGCGCGGCCGGATCGACGTCCCTCACCTCGACCTCGCCGCGGAAGGACATCGTCGCCGGACCGACCTTTACCGTCACCGTTCCCTTGTAGCGGCCCGCGTCGAGGCGTTCGGTGATCTTCGCCCCGGGCATGCACGCGGCCACCGCCTCGATGTTCTGCAGGAATTCCCACGCGACCTCCGCCGAGCACGGCATCGGAAACGTCTTCTCGAGCTCGACCTTCATGCCGATCGTCCGGTGCCATGGCGCGCTACCTCTTGTTGATGCCGAGCGCCTTGCACTGCTGCCACACGCGGTACGCGGTGTGCGGCATGTCCATGTGCGTCACGCCCAGATGCGCAAAGGCATCCACCACCGCATTGGTGAAGCACGGGATGCCGCCGACGTGCGGCGATTCCGCCACGCCCTTGGCGCCGATCGGATGGTGCGGCGACGGCGTGACCGTGTGATCGGTTTCCCAATGCGGCGTCTCCACGGCCGTCGGCAGGAAGTAATCCATGAGGCTGTTGCCGAGATGGTTGCCGTTCTCGTCGAACGGGATGGCCTGGCCGAAGGCGACGGCAAAGGCTTCCGTCAGGCCGCCGTGGATCTGGCCTTCGATGATCATCGGGTTGATGCGCGTGCCGCAATCGTCGAGCGCGTAGAAGCGCCGGACCTTGGTCTCGCCGGTGAAGCGGTCGATGTCGACGACGCAGACATAGGCGCCGAACGGGAACGTCATGTTGGGCGGATCGTAGTATTCGGTCGCGTCGAGCCCCTTCTCCATGCCGTCCGGCAGGTTGCTCGTGTGCGCCGCCATGGCGATCTCCTTCATCGTCTTGGCCTGGCGCCGGGTTGCCCTTGACCTTGAACCGGTCGACCTCCCATTCGAGATCGCCTTCGCCGACCTCCAGCAGGTGCGCGGCGATCTTCTGCGCCTTCGCGCGGATCTTGCGCGCCGCCATCGCGGCCGCGGCGCCGCCGACCGGCGTCGAGCGCGAGCCCCAGGTGCCCGCGCCGTAGGGCGCCTTGTCGGTGTCGCCTTCCTCGATCTGGATCTCGTCCGACGACAGGCCCAGCTCGGTGGCGATGATCTGCGCGTAGGTCGTCGCGTGGCCCTGGCCCTGGCTCATCGTGCCGAGCCGCGCGATCGCGCTGCCGGTCGGATTGACGCGGATGTCGCAGCTGTCGAACAGTCCGATGCCGAGGATGTCGCAGACCTTGGTGGGTCCCGCGCCCACGATCTCGGTGAAGGTGGAGATCCCGATGCCCATCAGCTCGCCTTTGGCCCGCTTTTCGGCCTGCTCCCTGCGCAGGCCGTCGTAGTCCACCGCCTTCAACACCTTCTCCAGCGCGGCGTGATAGTTGCCGCTGTCGAGCGTCCAGCCGAGCGCCGTGGTGTACGGAAACTTGCTCCGCCTTGACGAAGTTGCGCCGGCGGATCTCGGCCTTGTCGAGCCCGAGCTTCTGCGCCAGCACGTCGATCATGCGCTCGATCAGGTACACCGCCTCGGTGACCCGCAGCGAACAGCGATAGGCGACGCCGCCGGGCGCCTTGTTGGTATAGACCGCATCGACCCGGCAATAGGCCTTGGGAATGTCGTAGGAGCCGGTGCAGATGCTGAACAGGCCGGCCGGCAGCTTGGTGGCCGACACGTGCGAATTGAACGCGCCGTGATCGGCCAGCGCGGTAAAGCGCAGCGCCTTGATGCGGCCGTCCTTGTCGGCCGCCAGTTCGCCGACGCCGTGATAGTCGCGCGCGAAGCCGGTCGTGGAGATGTTGTCGATGCGCGACTCGATCCACTTGATCGGCACGCCCGTCACGATCGACGCCACGATGGCGACGACGTAGCCCGGATAGACCGGGCACCTTGTTGCCGAAGCCGCCGCCGATGTCGCCGCCGATGATGCGGATCTTGCTCTCGGGGATGCCGGAGAGCATCGCGACCACGGTGCGCACCAGGTGCGGCGCCTGCGACGTCATGTAGACCGTCAGCTGGCCCGTGACCTTGTCGAACGAGGCCACGCAGCCGCAGGTCTCCAGCGGACAGGGATGCACGCGCGGATTCAGGATCTCTTCGCGGACGGTCACCGCGGCGCTGGCGAAGACCGCATCGGTGCCGTCCTTGTCGCCCGCTTCCCAGGTGAAGATGTGGTTGGGGTGCGTGCGCTTGCCGTGACCGACGTCGTCCTTGTCGGCGATGTCCTCGCGAATGATCGGCGCGCCGGGCGCCATCGACTTGTGCGGGTCGACGATGGCCGGCAGCTCCTCGTAGTCGACCTCCACCATGTCCGCGCCATCCGCGGCGCTGTAGCGATCGCTGGCGATCACCATCGCCACTTCCTGCATCTGGAAGCAGACCTTCTTGTCCGCCAGCACCGCCTGCACGTCGCCGCCGAGCGTGGGCATCCAGTGCAGCTTCACCGGCTTCAGATCGTCCGCGGTCAGCACCGCCACGACGCCCGGCACGGCCAGCGCCTTGGCCTTGTTGATCGACTTGATGCGGGCATGGGCGTAGGGGCTGCGCACGATCGCCCCGAACAGCATGCCCGGCAGCTTGATGTCGTCGACGTAGGTTCCCTTGCCGCGGATGAAGCGGGCGTCCTCCTTGCGCAACCTGGAACTGCCCAGTCCCTGAAGCTTGGTCTCGCGCTCGAGCGCGTCGGTTGAAGCAGCCATGGCGAAATCTCCCGTGTAAGGTGGGTATGGGTCAGGCGCGCGCCGACGACAGTTTCTTCGCCGCGTACTGCACCGCCTTGACGATGTTCTGGTAGCCCGTGCAGCGGCACAGGTTGCCCGCCATCCAGTAGCGGATCTCCTCTTCCGACGGGCTGGGGTTTTCCTTGAGCAGCCGGTAGGCGCGCGTGATCATGCCGGGCGTGCAGTAGCCGCACTGCAGTCCGTGCTCCTGCGTAAAGCCTTCCTGCAGCGCGTGCAGTGCGCCGGCCTGCTCGAAGCCCTCGATCGTCAGCACCTCGGCGTCCTGGCATTGCACGGTCAGCACCGTGCAGGACTTGACCGACATGCCGTCGAGATCGACGGTGCATGCGCCGCAGTGCGAGGTCTCGCAGCCGATGTGCGGACCGGTATGCTGGAGCTTCTCGCGCAGGGTGTGGATCAGCAATTCGCGCGGCTCGACCAGCACGTCGACCGGCTTGCCGTTGAGCTTGAACGACACCGCCTGTTTCTTGGCCATGTTCTTTTCCTCCCAGTCGAATTCAGTGGGTGGCGCGCGAGCGGGCCGTGCGCAACGCCCGCTGCGTCATTTCGCCGGCCATCGCCGTCTTGTACTCCGCATCGCCGCGCTGATCCGCGGCCGGATCGCAGATGCTCATCGCGAGCCTGGCGGCCTCTGCGATCGAAGCGTCGTTCATCGCCTTGCCGCGCAGCGAAGTCTTCGGCCGCGCGCGCCTTGAGCGCGCGTGGCGCCGACGTTGGTCAGCGCGATCGCGACTTCCTGGACCGTTTCGCCTTTCATGCGCAGCGTGACCGCGGCCGCGGCGGTGGCGAAATCGCCGACCTTGCGCTTGAGCTTGGCGTAGCAATAGCCGGTACCCGGCGCGGGGACGGGGATGCGGATCTCGGTCATGATCTCGTCCGGCTTCATCAGCGTGGCGTAGGTTCCGACGAAGAAGCCGTCCGCGGGAACGACGCGCTCGCCCGTCGACGCCTTGAGCACGAAGGACGCGCCCAGCGCCAGCATCAGCGCCGGATGGTCGTTGGCCGGGTCGCCGTGCGCAGATGTCGCCGCCGATCGTGCCCTTGTAGCGCACCTGCGGATCGGAGATGAGCCGCGCGCCCTCGACCAGCAACGGACACTTGTCCTGCAGCAGCTTCGACCAGATCAGCTCGTTCTCCGTGGTCATCGCGCCGATGCGCAGCGTGCCGCCGTCCTCGCGTATGCCCTTGAGCTCGCGGATCTTGCCCAGATCGATCAGATGCGCCGGGCTGGGCGAAGCGCATCTTCATCATCGGCAGCAGGCTGTGGCCGCCGGCGAGCAGCTTGGCCTCGTCGCCGAACTGCTTGAGCAGGCCGAGCGCGTCGGGAATGGACTTCGGCGCGTGATATTCGAATTCGCGGGGAATCATCGGTTGCTCCTCCAGAGTCATTGTTCGATGGCAAATACTGGGCTAACGCACCGCAACAATGCAAGTGCTGCTTGCGACGATTGCCGGATCATGCCCGCCGAAGGCAGGGTGACTACCGCAAACGGGTGCAGCTGCGCGCAGCGGGATTACTCGACGGCCTCCAGCGCCGGCAATTCGAGCCGCCAGCCGGTGCGTTGTGCAAGCGCCTGCACGTCCTCCACCGTGTCCAGGTCGGTGATGAAGCGGGTGTTGGCGGTTTCGTGCGCGTGCACGAGTTCGGGTTGGCGCTCGATCAGGTGGCGGCAACCCAGGTTCGTGCCGCTGGCGAGAATCTGCGCGTGCGCCACCTCGTCGAGCAGGATGGGGTTGCCGCGTTGGCCATTCACAACCGGCACCACGACATGGCCCGCCGGGCGCTTCTTGAACGCTCCGATCAGCTCGGTCAAATCGCCCGCCGCGATCAACGGCTGGTCGGCAGGGCACGATGAATGACCGCATCGAAGCTGTCCGCTGAGCGCGGCCAGCCCGACCCGCACCGAGCCTTCCTGTCCCTGGGCATGCGCCTCGTTGTGCGCCAGCGTCACCGAAAAGCTCCGCACCTGCTCCTCGACCGCGTTGCGCGCGTGGCCTGTCACCACGACCACCTCGTCGACACCGGCGCCGCTGAGGGCGACCAGTTGCCGGCTGATCAGCGGCACGCCCTGAAGCCGTATCAGCGGCTTGGCCACACCACCCATGCGCCGGCCTTCACCGGCAGCCAGCAGCACCGCACCGATGCGCAACCTCGGGTACAGCCCGCCGCCTTGTTTGAGCAAGCATCCCATGATCGTGATTCCGTCAGTCTGTTACGTGAGTGAAGGCGCGTCCGATACCGGTGAATCGGCTACGCGCGACGAGACCTCATCAGATTGTACGCCGGCGTGAACCGCGTGACATGGTTTCCGGTGCGGACAAGAGCGGGCACAAACGCGGCCGATCGGGACTACATCCCGCCTAAGGGTGAGCTGCCCTTTACTTATCTCCCCTCGTCCCTCCCCCTCGCCCCTCGTCCCTGCATTCTTCGCTTCATGCGCGAGCAGCATGCGCTTGCGCTCCAGGCCGCCGGCGTAACCGGTCAGCGAGTTGTCGGCACCGATCACGCGATGGCAGGGCACGATGATGGAAATCGGATTGCGCGAATTGGCCATGCCCACCGCTCGTGATGCGTTAGGTTTGCCGATCCGGCGCGCCAGCTCGGCGTAGGAAATGGTCTCGCCGTAGGGAATGCCGCGCAATTCCTGCCAGACGCATAATTGGAATTCGGTGCCCTGCGGCGCCAGCGGCAAATCGAATTCGGTCAACCGGCCCGCGAAGTATGCGCGCAGTTGCGCTTTCATTTCGGAAAATGGCGCAGCAGCAGCATCCTCGATCCATTCCGGCCGCATCGCCGGACGGTGCTTGTCGCTGTCGGTGTGCAGGCCGGTGAGCGACTGTCCGTCGGACATCAGCAGCAGCGGACCGATCGGGCTTTCGAATGTGGTAAAAAAAGTAGTCATGTCAGCGTTCTCCAGAGGTGCATTGCAGCGTAGCCGCGCCAGGGCCGCCAGGCCTCGGCGCGCGCCAAAATTTTGCGTTCGTCGTCGGTACCCAGCGCCTTGCGGATGCCGAGGTCGGTGGCCGGAAACGCGTCCGGCCAGGAAAGAGCGCGCATTGCCAGGTACTGCGCAGTCCATTCGCCGATTCCCGGAATTTCCTTGATGCGCGACAGCGCCGCCCCGACATCGGCGCCGGGGTCGAGCAGGTTTGGATTTGCAGCCATCGCCCTGGCGACGTTGGAAAGCGTTCGTGCCCGCGCCGAGGTCACGCCGATTTTCGCAAGCGCGGCGGGCGTGGCGGAGGCGACGCGCTGCGCGGTGGGCATGAGCAGCCGCAATTCCGGAAACGGCATCGCAACCTGCTCGCCGAAAGCTGCGGCAAAGCGACCGGCGAGCGTGGTGGCCGCCTTCACGCTGATCTGTTGCCCGAGCACCGCGCGTACCGCCACCTCGAAACCGTCGAACGCGCCCGGCAACCGCAGCCCCGGTTGCCGGGCCGCGAGCTTGCCAAGGCGCTGCGCGATGCGCTGCGGTTCCGCGCCCAGATCGAACAGCCGCCGAACCCTGGTGAGCACCGCGGGAATCGCGCGCCCGAGTTCCGGCGCCAGCTCCACCGTCAGCGCATGCCGGTGAAGACTCGGCCGCACGCGGATCCAGCCGGTGCGCCCGCCGAGGTTCACGGTGCGCAGGTAGCTCGAGTCGCGGATCGCCTCGACACCGTCGTACAGCCGCTTCGACAGGAAATCCAGCAGGCAATCCCAGTCCAGCGGCGGCCGGTATGCCAGTTCGCAAACGAACCGGCCGCTGCCTGCGGAAGCGGCGCCGCGGCGGAAACCGGTCGGACTGAGGCGATAACTGGTCTTGAAAGCGTCGTTGAATCGCCGCAGGCTCGAGAAGCCGCTGGCAAAGGCCACGTCGATGACCGGCAGTGAGGTGTCGGTGAGCAACAACTTGGCGGTGAGCAGTCTCTGGGTTTCCAGGAGCTTGTTCGGCGATACGCCGAACTCTTCCTGGATCACGCGCCGCAGGTGGCGGTCGCTGATCCCCATCTCCGCCGCCAGTTCCGGAACGCTGATTTCATTGAGCGCGCCGTCCTCGATGCGCCGTCCCAGCGCCACCGCCAGCAGGTTGTGCGAATCGACCAGCGCGTTACCGGGTGCAAGCTCTGGACGACAGCGCAGGCAGGGACGGAAACCCGCCTGCTCGGCCGCAGCAGCGTTCGGATAGAAGCTGCAGTTGCGGCGCAACGGCCGCCGCGAATTGCAGATGAGGCGGCAGTAGATTCCGGTGGAGGAAACGCCTACGAACATCAGTCCGTCGAAACGGGCATCGCGGCTCACCAGCGCCTGGTAACAGCTTTCCTGATCGAGTTGCATGCGCGCATCTTGCCCCCACTCTCGCGCCGGCGCTAGCCATTTTCGGACATGCAGTTCAAACCTGATATGCCTTCAACGCAAAGGCCGCAAAGGAACGCAAAGTATTCATTTCAAGACCTCTTTGAGGGGTGGGCAAAGGAAAATCGGGAGCGGCGGACGATGCCGGAGCGCGCCGCGCTAAACTGGCACTTGTGTCCGATCCCCCGCGCAAGATCATCCACCTCGACATGGACGCGTTCTATGCGTCGGTCGAGCAACGCGAGGACCCGTCATTGCGCGGCAAACCGGTCGCGGTAGGCGGCTCTCCCCAATCGCGCGGCGTGGTCGCCGCCTGCAATTACGAAGCGCGCAGGTTCGGCGTGCGCTCGGCGATGCCGATGGCCCGCGCGCTGCGGCAGTGCCCGGACCTGGTGTTGGTTCGGCCCAACTTCACCCTCTACAAGGAGGTTTCGCAGCAGGTGATGAGCATTCTTCGCTCCGCCACTCCGCTGGTGGAGCCCTTGTCGCTCGACGAGGCTTACCTGGACGTGACCGAGAACCTTCTGAACGAGCCCCTCGCGATGGAAGTCGCCAAGTACCTGAAGGCACGTATCCGCGACGAACTATCGCTCACCGCCTCCGCCGGCGTGGCGCCGAACAAGTTCCTGGCCAAGATCGCCTCCGGCTGGAAGAAGCCCGACGGCCTGACGGTGATCGCGCCCGAGCGCGTTGAAACGTTTCTGCAGAAACTGCCGGTGGAGGCTCTGTGGGGTGTCGGGCCGGTTACGGCGAGAAAGCTGCACGGCATCGGCGTGATCCGGCTGGTGGATGTGCGCGCCGCCGATCGTGCACTGCTGACACGGACAGTGGGCAGCCTGGCGGAGTGGCTGCTGCAGGTTGTCGCATGGGAACGATCCGCGCAAAGTGACGCCGGACCGCCCGTGGAAGTCGATTTCTGCCGAGGATACCTATGCAACGGATCTGGAAGACGTCAAGGAGATGCGAGCGGAAATCGAAAGGCTGGCGCGGCGAGTGGCGGGTTCGTTGCAGAAAAAGGGATTGCTGGCGCGCACGGTGACATATCAAAGTGCGCTACGCGAACTTCACCACCGTCACGCGCAGCCATACCGAGGAACCTGCCACCCACGACGCGGCGAGGATCGTCGAGCGGGCGCTCGCGCTGCTTGAGCGCACCGACGCATCGAAGCGCCCCGTGCGGCTGCTGGGGGTGGGCGTGCACGGCCTGTGCGTCGTTGACGCGCCTCGCTCCACGCCTGATTCGTTGCAACTGCAGGAAGGCTTCTTGCTAACAATTCCTTGAATGATGGAAAAAAAATGCCGGCCGCGATGTGGTTCAAGCGGGATGGGACTGGTACATCACGGCGCGCTGAACCTCATAATCTCAGTGCGCGTCAGCACGTACAGCGCCCCGTCACTCCCGGCCAGCAGGTCCACCGGAGAGCCGGCCACGGTTCCGAATGCATAAGCGGCGTTGTTGAGCCAGTCGAACCGGCCGACGAACTGGCTCACGTAATCGGCGAAGTAGTAGCTGTTGCGGTACCCCACGGGAAACGGCGCCGCATCCGGGTAGAAACTCCCACCTACAATTGCAAAGCCCACGAAGAAACCGCCCGGTCCCGACCCGGCTGGCGACGCTGCGCCGTGCCTGTAAGCAAACAGCGGGCCGGTAACACCAGCGCCCACGTCGTGCGGCCCCTCGGAAGTCGGCCAGCCGTAGTTCGCGCCAGGCGCGCCCAAATTGATTTCCTCCCAAGTGTCTTGCCCCACGTCATTGATGTGGATGCGGCCGGTATCGGGCTGCACGGCGAAGGTATACGGGTTGCGCAAGCCGTACGCCCAGATCGCTCGGGCGAGGCCCGACTGGGTCGTCATAGAACGGATTGTCGGTCGGAATTGTGCCATCGTCGTTGAAACGCAGCATCTTGCCCAGCGGGCTGGTCAGGTCCTGCGCATTCGCGCCGAAGGCGTTGTCGCCCACCGCCACGTAGAGCTTGCCATCGATGCCGAAGTGCATGGCGCCGCCGTTATGGTTGGTGGCGTCCGACAACGCGGGCAGGTCGACCAGCACCTGCTCGCCACCCGCCACATCTCCGGTCGCGATGAACCGGCTGACACGGTTGTGAGGCCCGTTAGCGGAAGTCGTGTAGCACACGTACACATAGCCGTTGTTGGCAAAGTCCGGGTGTACCGCCACCCCGATCAAACCACGTTCACCGTTGAAGTCGACGGCGACATTGAGCATCGATGTTCCGAGCAAGACACCGTTCTTGACGACGCGCAATGCACCGCCCTGTTGCGCAACCAAGAGTCGTCCATCCGGTGTCTGCGCAATGGCCGTCGCGCTGGTCAGGCCGGTGATAGCGTTGCGTGTGAAGCCGGCCGGTTGCGAGCGGCTGCCTCCGAAGCTGACGGTCGCTGTGATCCACTCCGACTGGTTACCCGCCGCATCGCGTGCACGCACACGCAAGATATGCTGGCCCGACGCATAGGCGTTGGTGTCCACGTTGACCGAGTACGGTGCAGTCGTTTGAGCCGCACCGGCGGATATGCCGTCGACCTGGAACTCGACGCTGGTCACGCCGACGTCGTCGGTCGCATTGGCGTTGAACACCAGCGTGCCCATCATGCCGCTGGCGAAGTTGGCCGGCTCGGTGATGGTCACGGTCGGCGGCAGCGAGTCGGCAGTGGCCGGGTTGATCGTGACTCCGATCGCTGCACTTATAGTGACGGTGCCGATATCGTCGGTGGCGCGCGCGGTCAGGCTGTGCGCCCCCGTGGTCGTTGGCGTCCACAGCCAACCGTAGGGCGAGATGGTGTCCTCGCCGAGCCCGATCGCGCCGTCGAAGAATTCGACCTTGGTCACGCTACCGTCGCTGTCGGCCGCCGTCGCGCTCAGCGTGATTTGCGTACCCACCGTGCCGGTGGCACCGTTGGCCGGCGCTGTCAGCGAGACGGTCGGCGCCTGATTGTTGACCGGGCCGTTGTCAGAAAAGGTTGCGGTGTAGGTGGTATTGGCCGGTGGGGTCGGGATAGTGTGCGACGCGGCACCGCCATCGTTCCAGTTCGCGAAGCCGTACCTGCGGCCGTTGAGGTTCTGGTCTGCAGCGCCGATGTCGCGTTCGATGCCGACCACGCCTGTCAGGGTCAATGGCGCAGTCACGGGTTGGCCGTCGAGCGTCAACGCCAGGCCAGCCGGCACAGTCGCGAGCGTGATCTGTGATTTCTGCGGCTGGATGTCGCGCGCCACTTCACTCGTGAGGCCGGCGCTGTCAGTCGCGCGAAGATGGAACCGGTAGAAGATGTTGTCCGAGGTTTCGCCCCGGGTCGGAATCAAAACGCTGCCGATGTTGCCCACGGTTTCCGGCTGGAACGGGTGCGTGTGCGAATTGTGGTGCAGTTCGGCCCACCAGGTCAGCCGGTCTGCCGTCAATGCTCCGTCTTCCGGATCGCTGCCGCTGCCGCTGAAATCCACGGTGTCGCCCGCCCTGAACGTCGCGCCTGTGAGCGGACTGGCAATGCTGGCTACCGGCGCCTGATTCGATGCCGGAATGGTGTCATCACCTCGGCCGCCACAGCCTGCAACCAGCAGCGCCATGATGAAACTAGCAATCCACGGTTTCGAGCCGATCCTCATTGCGAAACCTCCCGGCACGGCCGCATGACGGAACACCCTGCATATTGCCCGCGCTCGCTGGCATCTTCACCGAGCGCATCGATCTGCCCGAGGCGGGCCGCCAACGTCACACACTCGGCAATCTGTCGCCCGCTGAGTTCGAACGTCGTGCCGCAGTATCCTGAATCACGCTCCACTGAATCGGGGCTAGCTCAGCGTGGCCTGCCATGTCCTTCGTGGTCAACCGCGATGGTCGAAGGTCAATTTGGCATTTTTGACGGGAGTGCCGGATGTTTCTGTTCTGAATGCGTCCTTTCGATGCGATCGCCTTTTTCGCACCGCCCCTCTTTACCCATACTGAATCCCTATTTCGCCGTCAACGCCTTGCGGAAGCCGGGGTTCTGAACCAGTTGATGCGTCGCCCCGATCAGTGCATCGCTCAGCACTTCGAAGTAGTTGTCCGCCTTGTACGCCATTCCGAAGCGGCTCGAAGTGCCGGTGGTCGCAACCGCCCACAGAATCTTGCCGTCCGGATCGGTGAAAATGGCCTGCAATTCGACTTCGGCATTGTAGCGGCTGGTCTCCTCGACGAAGAATTTCCTGATATCGGTCTTCAGGATCACGTCTCCATCTCTTTCCACCACTTTGATGCCCAGCGCGGACATGAGCAATTTGAACTGATAAGTCACGAAGCGCGCGACATCCTCGTTCGTGGTGACCTTGCGATACGGGACCTTGTTCATACTGTTGCCTATAAAGGCGGGATCCTCGCGCTTGTCGGTAAATGCATCGATCTGCAGCTTGATGCCTTCGAGACCGTTCACATCGACCGGCAGCCTCTCGGACATCGGAGCAGTCGGGCTCCAGACCATCGGGATGCCTTCAAGTTTGTCTGCGGCATCGACCGTGCCGAAATTGGCGAGGGACAGGCAGGTTGCAAATAATGCCATTGCCAAATGGAATCGCTTGTTCATCGTGTGTACTCCTTGGTGAGTGAACTGCGTGTGAGTTGAGGATTGCCGGCCGGGCAACGGCGGCGCGGAACTACGCTGTTGAACGGTGCGGTGCATGCACTTGTTGGGCCCACGTGTTCAGGAACAATCACTGAAAGCTGAAGTCGCCGGTCGCCTTGACGCACGTGTTGACGTCTCCAGGCGTGTCAGGAAACGAGGCAATACCGTCGTATTCTCCGCGCAGCCGCATCCCGGAGTACTTGCCTGTCCCGTGTAGTCCGTCCAGTGCTCCGGTTTGCCCTGGCGGTCGATTGACCTTCAGCAGGTAGGTGTCTCCTTGCGAGTCGAGAAACTCGCAGTATCCATCCGCAGCATACTTGCCGTCGATGTAGCTATAGCTGTAAACGCAGCGGCTAGCCGTCAAGTCGAAGAGCGACCCTGGCGGTTCTGAGCGCTGAGTCCCCAAGATGTCCACAGTCCCAATAATATGATTTGGACCGTGCGTAATCGAGGTTAGTTTACCAGCCAGGCACGCGATGAACTCGAAATTGCCGGTCTTGGGCAAGTCTGCAGCAAGGGCGAGCATAGGGCCTGCAACGAATATCCCTGCAAACAAATGAACGGCGAGCAGCTTCGGCGTCATAGCAACCTTCCCAATCGGGCGGCGATTGTGAAAGCGGACGTCCGCCATTGTCGAACCCCGATGCAGCAATCAAGCCCATAGGAATGCCCCCTGGCTGCGGCGGATTGAAGAAAAGGCAGTCATTCCCTGGTTCGGGCGCGCCGCCAGCTTCGGGCGCTAGTCAGGCGGCTGCCGCATTTACCGGCCCGCGATGATCAAGGCACCGGCTGCAATGGCAAGGATAGCCATGAGAGTACCCAGTCCCGAAAAACTGAGATTAAGCAGGGGAATCAGTCCGGTGGCAATGAGCCAGATGCCCAACAACAGCATTCCGAGGTTCTTGGTCACTTTCATTGAGAGACTCCTTTGAGGACGAACGCCTTTGAGGTGAGCAACCACCTGACTGGGGAAGCTCTGATCAAGATCAGCTACAGCGGAGCGACGGCATGGCTCCTGCGCCAGCCGCAGGCGTGCATGCGCGGAACTGCCGGCTGCATCGCATGTTCAGTCGTCATGCGGTGGTACTGATGTGAAAGGAGCAGCCATCTTACGAGCCTTTCGTAACCAGCGTTTGGCCCACAGGAACTCCGTCGCAAGTATGGAAAGGCCAATGGGGATGACTATAAACGCCGGCCCCGGCAAAACGATCAATGCAATCCCGATAAGAGTCACGGTCCCGCCAATGACCGCGACAACAATACGTTTGGCGACGCGAAGATTCGGAGCCTTCAGGAGCCACGAATACCATTTGGACAGGTTTCGGACCGGATTCGGCTCAGGCCTGCGATATTGCATAAGTAATTCGGGCACCAACAGGTGCCCGTTTTCTCGTGTGACGTTGTACCTTCTCTTCGCTCAGGCCGGCCGGATTCGGGTAGCGCAACTGAATCTGTTTGATCTCATCCAGCGTCTCGGTGTCGAGCGCAAGTTGCGCCGCGGCGATGTCTTCTTCGAGTTGCGCCATCGTGGTTGCGCCGATGATCGATGCGCCCATGAACCAGCGGCTTGCCACATATCCAAGAGCCAATTGCACCAGCGTCAGTCGGCGTCGCTTGGCGAGTGCCGCGTAGGCATCCACCGCCTCGGAGACCATCGGCTTGCGGAAGCGCAGGCCGAGCGAATCGAACAGCGTGAAGCGCGTCCCCGCCGGCTTCGCCCCGCCCATGTATTTCCCGGACAGAATGCCGGCCGCGAGCGGGCTGTAGGCGAGCAGCGACATGTTCTCCCGAAACAGCGTCTCTGCGAGGTCATTGTCCACATTGCGCGAGAGCAGGCTGTAGCTGTTCTGGAGCGTGACCGGGCCGGGAACGCCCAGCTTCCTAGCGGCACGGCGAAATTCGCACGCCCCCCATGCCGTCTCGTTGGACAGGCCGTAGTAGCGAATCTTCCCGGCCTTGATCATCGCGGCCATGCCTGCGCCTGCTCGTGAATCGAGGGACCGTCCTTTTCCTTGGCGGTCGAATGCGGTCGCGCCGAAATTCGGTATCGTTGCGTTGCGGCCAGTGGATCTGGTACAGGTCGATGTAATCGGTCTGCAGGCGTTCGAGGCTGGTGTCCACCGCATCGGCGATCACGTCCGGCGTCAGGTCGGTGCGCCCGTCGCGGATCCAGTCGCGGCAGCCGGTCCGGCGACCTTCGTCGCGATGAACAGAACGATCCCGCCGCTGGCGCGCGAGCCAGGTGCCGAGATACTTTTCGGTGCGCCCCTGGGTCTTGGCGTTCGGCGGCACCGGATACATCTCCGCTGTATCGATGAAGTTGATGCCCTCACCGATCGCATAGTCGAGCTGCGCGTGCGCCTCGGCCTCGGTATTCTGTTCGCCCAGGTCATGGTGCCGAGGCAGACCCGCGAAACCTTCATGTCGGTGCCGGACAGGATATTGAATTGCATGACAGGCTCCGGTTCGAGAACAAGGCCACAAGCGTCGCCGATTTTGCAAGTGCCTCGGCTATCGAACACCTTTCGAGTTCGTCCACAAGGCCCTCAGTGGTGCACTTGGAAGTTGAATCCACCCGGAGAACCCGACAGTCGCCCTAACGCCTTTTCCTTTGTTCTCGACGACCGATTGCTGACACCGCGCCCTGATTTCGTTAGCATCCCCGTATGGCTATGAAATCCGGCCGTACCCGGAGGTCGAAAATGAGGACTGTCCTGCTGGTGGTCTGTGCCTTCTACGCGGGCATCGGCGCGGCGACCGAGCCGGAGGACTTCCTCGCCGCCTACGCGGAACAGGCGAAACAGGCCGATCCCGCGTTCACGGGGTTCTCCGCGAAGCGCGGGCGCGCGTTCTACTTTCGTAAGCACAGGATCGACGACGGTTCCGAGCTTTCCTGCGCTTCCTGCCACCACGCCGATCCGCGCACGGAAACCATCGCGCACCGCGGGCGATTCCCTGCCGTGCCTGCCACATCACCCTGCACAAACCCTCGGACGGTCGTTCCGCGATCAAGCGCCAGATTCCCCCATTTGCGCCTTCGGCCAATCCCGACCGGTTCACCCGCGGGTGGAACGTCGAGGCCTGGTTCAACTGGAACTGCAAGCTGCTGCTCAAGCGCGAATGCACGCCAGCGGAAAAGGGCGACCTGATCACCTGGCTGATGACGATCGAGTAAATAGATCGATGTCCGGTTTCAGCCACGGGGACGGGATGGATTGGATTGCCCGATGGTGGTTGCGGAAATCGGGAATGAAAACGGCTCGTTCCGCACGCGGACCGACGCGAACTCCGACCATCGGCAGACCGGCGTAGTCGTGTTTAGAGCATGTCGGCTCGCTGCGCCGCCAACGTCAAACCCTAAGTAAGAAATCGGCGTTGGTCATGGCAAGTTCCCTATTACGCTTGGGACATCGACAACCCGCTGGTAGTCACCTGAATGTCCGGTCCAGGCCGTTTTGAGCCATTTTTTATTGCGTATTAGTGTCGACTAAGTGAGACCATAGCTCGCATCAGATCTCGGTTCATACAAGAGGGGCTGCTTCTCCCGGGCATGAACGATAAGCTTGAATTTCTGCTCGCCGTGGCGCGTGAAAGACATTTTGGGCGCGCGGCCGAGGCCTGCGGTGTCACTCAACCCACGCTGTCCGCGGGCATCAAGCAGCTTGAGGATACGCTTGGCGTGCTGCTGGTTCACCGGCGCTCACGATTTCACAGTTTGACGCCGAGGGCGAGCGCGTCGTCGACTGGGCGCGGCGCATCGTCGGCGATACGCACGCAGATGTGCGAGGAAATCGACGCACTCAAGCACGGCTTTGGTCAGGCACTTGCGCATCGCCGCGATTCCTACGGCGCTCGCGATGGTATCCGCGCTGACGACGCCGTTTCGCGCGCTGCATCCGAACGTGCGCTTTTCCGTGCTGTCGCGAACCTCGATCCAGGTATTCACGCTGCTGGAAAATTTCGAGATCGACGCCGGGCTCACCTATCTCGACAACGAACCGCTCGGGCACGTCAAAACCGTACCGTTATACCCAGGAGCACTATCGCCTGCTGACAGCGGCGGACAGCCTGCTCGGCGATCGCGAGCAGGTGACCTGGGCGGAGGTTCGCAGATCCCGCTGTGCCTGCTGACGCCAACATGCAGAACCGCCGCATCATCGATCAATTGTTGAGGTCGTCCGGCGTCGAACCGGCGCCAACGCTTGAGTCGGACTCGATGATCGTTCTGTTTACACATGTGCGTAGCGGCGCTGGGCCAGCGTGATGCCGGAGCAACTCGCGCTGACGCTGGGCCTGATCGACACGATCCGCGCGATCCGGATCGTGGAACCCGAGGCGGTGCATGAATCGGCTTGGTCGTTCCCGATCGCGAACCGATGACACCGCTGACCGCCGCGCTGGTCACGGAAGCCCGCCGTCTGGCGCCGCGGCTGGACGCAACGCCCCGCTGAACGATGGATTGTTCTATCGCAGCATCCGAACGCCGTCTCGAACCTCTCGCGCAACCCGGACAGCATCCTGGGCTGGAACGGCAACACCTGTTCAGGCGTTTGGCGAAAAGGAGACACAAATGGCCAAAGTAGTTTGCGTGTTGTACGACGACCCCGTCGACGGCTATCCAAAACCTATGCTCGCGACGATGTACCGAAGCTCGACGTTATCCCGGTGGCAGACGCTGCCGACACCGAGTAAATTGACTTCAAGCCAGGGGAGTTGTTCGGCTGCGTCTCCGGCGAACTCGGCTTGCGCAAATTCCTGGAAGGCCTCGGGCACGAGCTGATCGGCCGGCAGACAAGGACGGCCGGCCTCAGTCCTGGAAAGAGAGTTGCCGGACGCGGAAGTCGTTAACCTCGACCTGCGGCGACCCGATCACGCCGAGCTACCGCGACATCGACCGGTCGTTTCCGGAGGGCTGCTGCCCGTTCCACGTCGGCGACAGCCCGACCAGCAAGATCCTCGTCGGACCCAGTCACCCCGGACCCTGGGTCTTCGACGACCCGATCCCCTCGCTGAGCGCCCACTACTTCGATCTGCTCTTCATGGAGCCGGTCACCCGCGTGACGTTGGACTTCACCGGGCTCACCTCGCTCGAAGACGTTGACGTTGACCTGATCGCGAAGGACGTCATCGAGACCCTGGGAACGGCGAAAACTCGATCCTAGCCAGCCGATCGTTATCTGCCGGGATAACAAAGCGGACGCGATCAGGAACGCCTACCTCATCGTCACCAACCACGACATGGTCGAAGCGAACCTGGTTCGCGGCTCCTTCACTGTCAGCTACGACACGGAACCCTGCGGTGAGTCGGAGGCGACGCCCGCACCCTGAACACCTGGGTGGGTTCGAAGGCAATCGCTGGTTCGTTCACGATGTTGGCCTCCTGAATCATGGAAGTCGCCACGCCGGGCTTGACGGACACCGATCTCTGCCGTCTCTTCTATCCTCGGCTTCCCCGCCCAACCTGGCCACCTGATGCGAGCCAGCGAGTTGACGGCCGCTTCCACGACACGATGAACGAGAGGTCAGAAGAGGTTGACTGACAGCGAGTGGAGGAACTAACTCCAAGGGGTTAGACTAGAACTGCATTGAAGCCTAGGTTCGCCTCGACTCGGGTAGCTACTGGAAAAAGCAGGTCTCGAAGGATGAACACTGTGGACCAAAGGTCTCCAGGCGACGAGTTTCTTGCGCGGCTACAGGCAGAGGCGGAAGGATTCAACCGGCGCATCTCGACTTCTGATGGAGACTGGATCGTCAAGGGCTTCATAGACATCTTTCGCAATGTCTATACAATCTCTGGCGACACCAAGGTGGTCTCGAAGCTCATAGAGTTAATGCTCTTTCCCCAGTTTGTTGCTCTTGCCGCGAAATACGATTACAAGATCGTCCCGTCGCGAGAGCAGAATCACTATCCTGATATGACGTTTGTGGACGCGTCCGGCAATAGGTATGCGCTCGACCTCAAGAGCACGTACCGGACAGGCGCCGACACGGTGAACACGATGACACTTGGAGCATTTACAGGCTATTTCCGAAGTCGTGACTCCACCAAGAATACGACGTTTCCGTACGGCAGTTACGCTGGGCACTTTGTGCTTGGCGTCGTCTATTCCCGAGCCGACACAAAGTCCGACGAGTTCGTGGTTCACACCGTCGATGATTTGGAGCTTATTCCGTCTGTGGTGAAAGACATTCAGTTCTTCGCCCAGCCCAAGTATCGGATTGCCAAAGACCAACCCGGAAGCGGGAACACAAAGAATATTGGAGCGATCAATCGGCTCAGCGATCTTATTTCCGGCAACGGCCCGTTCGCCGCACTCGGTGAAGACGTCTTCGACGACTACTGGATGACTACCTCACTTCCGACATGGCTCGCGCGGTCGAACTGAAGAAGCCTCCCCATTCAAAATCTCACTGCGTACGTCGCTTACAAGATGGCGCTCCAAGAAACGGGTGAAAACCGATGACCAGTTTGCCTCGGGAGACCGCCTGGGTCGGAGTACCGCCGATCAAGTGCCAGGGAATCAAGACGAAGCTCGTCCCATTCATCCTCGGCAATATTCAGTGGGACGATCACGGATCCGGACGATGGATTGAGCCATTCATGGGATTCGGCGTCGTGGCGCTTAACCTGGCTCCACAACGTGCGCTTCTCGTCGACACCAACGTGCATATCATCAATCTCTATGCCGCCATACAAAGGGGCGAGGTGTTGAGCTCGCTAGTTCGCGAGCACCTGAAGATCGAGGGGAGGAAGCTCGCGACGCGCGGCGCGGACTATTTTTATGAAGTCAGAGATCGATTCAACCAGCAGGGAGACGTCCTGGACTTCTTGTTTTTGAACAGATCTTGCTTCAACGGAGTAATGCGTTTCAATCGTCGTGGGCAATTCAATGTCCCATTCAGTCACAAACCAGAACGATTTGCACAGTCATACATTACCAAGATTAGCAATCAAGTCTCGTGGGTAGCAAAGCAGATGCAGGGCAAGGATTGGGAATTCAAAGTAAGTTCGTTGGCGGGACGTCTTGGCAGACGTCAGCGAATTCGACTTCATCTACCTAGATCCACCTTACATTGGACGACACACGGACTACTACAGCTCATGGAGCGAAGCCGAAGCCACGCAACTCGCGGAAGTGACCCGCCTCCTGCCTTGCGGCTTCGCGCTGTCAATGTGGTTTGAAAATCGCCACCGTCGCAATACGCATCTTGACGAATGCTGGCAGGGCCTCACGATGCGAATCCAGCGTCACTTCTATCACGTTGGCCCAACCGAGTCGCTTCGGAACGAAATGAAGGAGGCACTGGTCATTCGCCCAGGGTATGCAGCTTTGGATGTCGGTCCAACGGACGGCATACCTGAACTGGGCGCGGTCGGAAATCAACTGCCCCTCTTCGCTTCGCATAACCTCCAAGTCTGTTGAGAGCGTCACGCAAAACCATCCGGCAACCTGTTCGTCTCAGCCGGCTTCAACCGGCTCCGTCAACTGGCTCCGTTTAGCCTGCTGGGCGCTTGGCGCCCGCGCAAGGGCGGCGTCCCCGGCATGCTGAAAGACGCTCATAGCACGATTGGTTTCCCAACTGGGCGATCACGAGCGCGCTTTGCTATCTTTGTCAATCTACCGCGAGCGATAAGCGAATGGAGAACCGTGCCGTGATCCGATGCCGTCGAACGAACCGTGCCCTGGACAGAATGCTATCGATCCTTTTCGTGGCCGCCGTGCTCGCGGTACCCGCCGCCCAGGCCGGCGCTCGCCAACATGATGGCGAGGCCGTGGACTTGACCGAGGACGTCGTTCCGGCGCAGGCGCTGATCGCCCAGGAGTTAGAGGAGGGCAAGATCGACTACGAGACCAGCCTCGTCTATCGCGCCTATGCGATGTTCGACGACCCCCGGCTCCCCGCCGATCTTGCCGGTGGCGGGTCGTTCGGCGAGGACAACGGCTTCTTCGGTCAGGTGAAGTACTACTGGGACCAACTCTCCCCCGAGACGCAGACGATCCTGACGCCCTATGTCACCCGCCCGACCGACTCGCAGAGTATCTACTACAAGTCGCTCGCCGAGGGGCCGCGCGCCCTGCCCGACCCCGAGGCCGCGCCGACCTACGCCCAGGGAGACTGCTCCGACAACTGGGCGTCGATGGACAGCGCGGCCCACGATTTCAAGGTCTGGACCCACTGCACCGGCGACTACGAGGCAGACCTGGCCGAGGCGGTCCGCATCACCGACGACTTCTGGCAGCGCGAAGTTGCCTTCATGGGGCCGCCGATCCTCGACACCGGGTCGGAAGAGCAAGGCGGCGACACCCGGATCGACATCTACTTCGTCAACGACGAGGCCGACCGCGTCCACCGAAAGGGCGGCGACTATATCAGCGAGGAAGCCCTGGCGCACGCGGCGCCGGACCAGCCGATCGACGGACGGAAATCGAGTGGCTACATCGTCGCCCGGCGCCCGAACATCGGCGATCCGAAGCTGGTGCTGACGATGTCGCACGAGTTCTTCCACATCCTTCAGGACGCCCACAACTACCAGATCGCCTTCGGCTACATCACGGCTCCGTACAACGCGGAGTTCGAGACGATCTCCTACTCGGAGTTTTGGTTCGTCGAGGCCACGGCGGACTGGGTGATCTCCCACCTCTACCGGGACACGGTCGACTTTGAGACCATGTTCGTCGGACTGCACTCGGTATTCGTCTCCGGCTTCCAGGGGTACGACGCTCCCCTCTACTACTCGCCGCAGCAGTGGTCACAGCGCTTTCTCCACGTCTACGGTGCCTACATCTACTTCCTGTTTCTCGAACAGGAGGTGGGGGCAGATGCGATTGCCCAGATGTGGCGAGACCTGGAGGACGTGGCGCCGGACGACTTCGAGCGCACCACCGAGATCATCAACGACATCCTGCCGTTCGAGGAGAACTTCCGCGAGTTCACCGTTCGCAATCTCAACATGGATCTCCTCCCCGGCGATCCGATCTCACCGAGTTACCGCGACTTTGACAAGACGTTTCCCGAGGGATTCGGTCCCGTGACCCACGTCGGCGAGAGCCCGACCAGCCGTATCGAACTCGGGATCGGCCGCAATAAACCGTGGGTCTTCGACGACCCCATCCCCTCCCTCAGCGCCCACTATTTCTCGTTCAATACGCTGTCGCCGGTCAAGCGCATCACGTTTGACTTCACGGGGCTGACACCGAGCGACGCCGTCGACGTCGACCTGATCACGAAGGTCCGCCAGCAGGGGTGGGAGCGGCGCAAACTCGATCCCAGCCAGCCGATCACCTTTTGCCGAAATATCAAAGAGGACGCCATCTCGCTCTTCTGGCTCGTCGTGACCAATCACGACATGGAGGAAGACCACGCCGTCCGCGGCTCGTTCAGCGTCACCTCTGACGACGAAGACTGCGGCCCGCCGGAGGCAACGCCGGCACCGTGACCGAGGCTTGCGGCTTTGCCCGGCTAACGGTACCCTGACCGCGCCACCGGGCTGCGGCGGCAGGAGATGGGCGTCCGGGAGGAAACGGGGCAGGATGGACACCTACAATATCTATATGGACGAGCTGACCACCGGCGCCGAACTTGATGGCGAGGGCGGCAGCTACGAGGTCCAGTTCCGCGTCGCGGCGAACAGCACCGACGAGGGCGATCCCGAAAACAACGCCGTGCTGGCCAACCTCAGCCTCTACGACCTGATCGACCTGCGCGACGCCATCCAGCAGACGATCGACGAAGTCGCGATGCAGGCCGTGGAAGAGGAACTCGACGAGGTCGAAGAGGTCGAGGAAGAGGAACTCATGCCCTAATCAGCCATTAACCCGTCGTCGTGCCGAGCCTGTCCCGACAGGCTCGGCACGACGAATCGTGGCGACGAGCACCCGGACTAATCCAACCTAGGTTGACTTCCGCCCGCCGAATACCGCCAGCTCCAACACCTTGAAATAGCAGTTGACGTCCTGATAGCCGATCTCCCGAAGCCAGTCACACTGGTCCTCGACCGGCGTCAGGATGTTCGCCGCTTTGTCCGGACGGTGGACGTGGTCGCGGGCGACCTCATCCCAGCTCTCGCCGGTTCCCGTCCGGGTGTGAAAGGCGTGGATCGAGTCGATCATCAACTCGTCCGCCACCCACTCCAGCCACGGTGTCGCCGGTCGCACGTGCTCGACGTTGATGAAAAGGCGCCCGGCGCGAGCAGATCGTAGACCTCCTGGTAAACCCGTCGCTTCCCCTCGTCCGGTTGGTGATGGATTGCATAACCGGAGACGACGAGGTCGAACGGTACCGTGGCGCCGACGGCGTCGGTCCAACCGCGCTGTCCAAAATCCGCCAGGATGAAGCGGTGCGGCGAGTTCGCTCCATCGAGACGCGCCCACGCCGCTTCCATCATCGGTGCCGAAAAATCGACCAGCGTCGCCTCGGCATCGGGGCAGCGAGTCAGGACCGCCGCGGCCAGCGTCCCGTCCCCGCTCCCGAGATCGAGGAACCGCCCGACCTGTCGGTTCCCGGCGGCGGCGATCCGCAGCATGATCTCGATCTGGTCCGCCGCGTAGGGGATGCCGCCGCGGACGCCCGAGAGGAAGTTGGCGACCAGCGTGCCGCTCTTCCAGACGTCGTCGCGGACTGGACCGGGATTCGTCATCAGCCTGATTCCAACGCCGGCCCCGCGTCTCGCACCGCCGGTGGCACCTGTGGCGCGAACTGCGCAAAGTTTGCCGCGAACATACCCGCCAGTTTCTTCGCCTGCTCGTCGTACTCGGCGGGGTCGTGCCATGTCGCCCGCGGTGTCAGCACCTCTTGTGGAACGCCTGGACACGATTGCGGAACGTCGATGCCGAAGACCGGGTCGCGTTGCATCGGTATGTCGTCGAGTTGACCAGCCAGCGCGGCGCGGATCATCGCCCGCGTGTGGGCGATCGTCATCCGCTTCCCGACGCCGCGGCGGTCCGCCGGTCCAGCCGGTGTTGACCAGCCAGACCGTGGCCTTGTGGCGTGGCGATCTTCTCGCCCAGCAGCTTGGCGTAGACGGTCGGGTGCAGCGCCAGGAACGGCGCGCCGAAGCAGGTGCTGAAGGTGGCCTGCGGCTCGGTCACGCCGCGTCTCGGTGCCGGCGACCTTGGCCGTGTAGCCGGAGAGGAAGTGATACATCGCCTGCTCCGGCGTCAGCCGCGCGATCGGCGGCAGCACGCCGAAGGCGTCGGCGGTCAGGAAGATGACGTTCGTCGGGTGGCCGCCGCTGCCCGGACGGCACGGCGTTGGCGATGAAGCCGAGCGGGTAGGCGGCGCGCGTGTTCTCGGTCAGCGATGTCGTCGTCGAGGTCGAGCCGCGCGGTGTCCGGGTCGATCGCGACGTTCTCCAGCACGGTGCCGAAGCGGCGCGTGGTCGCGTAGATCTGCGGCTCGGCCTCCGCCGACAGGCGGATCACCTTGGCGTAGCAGCCGCCCTCGAAGTTGAAGACGCCGTCGTCGCTCCAGCCGTGCTCGTCGTCGCCGATCAGCGCCGCGCTCGGGGTCGGCCGAGAGCGTGGTCTTGCCGGTGCCGGACAGCCCGAAGAACAGCGCCGACGTCGCCGTCCGGCGCCGACGTTGGCCGAGCAGTGCATCGAGCAGCACGCCGCTGCTGCGGCAGCAGGTAGTTCAGGACGGTGAAGATCGACTTCTTGATCTCGCCGGCGTAGCTGGTGCCGCCGATCAGGACGACGCGTCTTGGCGAAGTTGAGGACGATGAAGACCTCGGAGTCGCGTGCCGTCGATCGCCGGGTCGGCGTGGAAACTCGGGCGCGTGCGATGACGGTGAACTCCGGCACGTGGCTGCGGCTGGCTGCTCGGGGTCGCGGCGGATGAACATGTTGCCGCGCGAACAGGCTGTGCCAGGCGTTCTCGGTGATGACGCGGACCGGCAGGCGGTAGGCCGGGTCGGCGCCGGCGTAGCAGTCCTGCACGAACAGCTCGCGCCCCTGCAGGTAGGCGAGCATCCGCTGGTGCAGGCCGCTCGAAGTGTCTCCGGCGTCGATCGGCCGGTTGACCTTGCCCCACCAGATCTTGTCTTCGCTCGACGGCTCGCGGACGATGAACTTGTCGTTGGGCGAGCGGCCGGTGTGCTGCCGGTGCGGACCACCAGCGACCCCATCTCCGCCATCCGGCCTCCTGACGCCGGATCGCCTCCTCATAGAGCATCGGCCTCGAGAGATTCCAGTAGACGTTGCCGAGGCCGCGCAGCCCAAGGTGGTCGAGACCGTATTTACTTCGCCGCGCGTCCGGTATCTCCATCGTCGTCTCCCCACGAGCGTCCAACAGGCTCGCGCAATTAGATCACGTCTCGCCCGCACCGACCCGGGTCGTGATCCCCCCGGAGATCGCCTCTTCTGGCCGCTGCGGCGGCTGCCGCACACGTCGTGCCAGGGCGCCGGGTCCCTGGTGGTCCAGACGAGGTTATCGAACGTAGCTGGCGAGCGCGAGAACGCCAAACACACCGATGACCGCGCCGGAGACGCGGTTGATCCAGGTCAACCGGGCGGCGGTCAACCAGCCCCGCAGCATCCCCGTCCCGCCGGTCAAGATCAGCCACCAGAGTGCCGATCCGGCGAAGACACCGATGACCAGTGCCGCTGCCGACGCCGTGCCCCGGTTGCCGT